>JAVJRC010000010.1:0-4299 GCA_040218615.1 Gammaproteobacteria bacterium | reverse complement strand
CCTGATACCAAGCCAAGCCTTGACCAACTGCAAGCCTGGATCAACAACCCGGCTTCCAACAAGGACATCATCCGTGATCCAAACGACCTGGGAACTATCCTCCAGATCAATGGACTGGGTGCTGGTAACGCGGAAACCGTTAACGTAACGGCTTATGACCTGCAGGCAAATTACACCTTCAGCATGAATAACTGGGGTGATTTCCGCATCGGTCTGCAAGCCACTTACATTGATGAGTTCCTGTACCAGTCCAAGCCGGATGATCCTGTTGTCGACGGCGCAGGCAACTACAACGACCAGACTGGTGCTGCACCAGAGCTGCCCCAGATCAAGGCCAACCTGCAAATTGGCTGGACCATGGGCAACCACTCTGTTAACACCATCACCCGTTACATCGATGCAATCGATAACTACGACGGTCCCTTGTTCACCCACCTGGATTTCTTCGGCGGTTTCCACCGTCCTGCAGGAATCACAGAGACTGGCATTAAAGCCTGGACTCAGCTGGATGCGAACTACACCTACCGTGGCATCGAAGTCTTCGATGGTGAGTTGAGCTTCACAGTCGGTGGTCGAAACCTGACCGACAGAGAGGCACAACGATCGCCGGAATTTGCCGGGGTACTGGGTGCCTTGCATGATCCACTGCATCGGGTGTTCTATGCTCGAGCCGTCTACGACTTTTAACTGTTAGTTAATTGTCTTAAACAAGAAAAGGGGCCTGATGGCCCCTTTTCTTTTTCTGATTGCACCTCCGATGAAAGTGGGAGTGATTTGACTTATAAAGGCATCAGGCCATAGAGTAACAGCCGCGTCACAGTTCGTATTTCAACCAAAATTATAACCAAGGGTGCGTTTTTCGATGGAAGACACCACAGAAGCTTTACTGGGTTCTATACGTCAAATCATCAGAGCATCCGACCTCCACTCCAGTCAGATGCGCCGGACTTCCGGCCTCACCTCTCCCCAGCTTATGCTGTTGCGCGCCATTCGGGACTTTCCGGCGGCCACGCTGGGCGAACTCGCGGAACAAATCAGCCTGAGTCAGGCCACGGCGACTACAATACTGGATAGACTGGAAAAAATGGATTTGGCGGAACGATACCGCTCCGATACTGATCGGCGTAAATCCCATGTGAACCTGACCGAGAAGGGAGATTCGCTTCTGGAGATTGCGCCACTCCCCATGCAGTCAGGGTTTATCAAGGAATTTGAAAATCTGAAATCATTTGAGCAAACAGCGATCCTCTCTTCCCTGCAGCGTATTGTCGACATGATGCAGGATACGACTGAGCCTGAACCGGACAAGGGCAAAGCCAAGACAGCCTGAATACCTGGCTTCACCGCCAGTTTCTTCGACATGGGACCTGCATTACCCGGCAAAAACAGGGTCCGCACACATCACTGTGTCACTGAAATAAACGCTCCCTTTTGAAGCAACAAACCGGGCAATAAATTCTATTTAGCACCGTAAGGACTTTGCTATTCCCTTGCTCAATATATTGTTTCCAGTCCTAACCATATAAGTCAGCCCGATACGATTCGAAATCCATTAATACAACGTTATTAGCAACTTGTGGCACTGAGTCGCATTTGCTTGCCCCGCATAAATACTTCCATCTCTAACCATTAAAGTTTTAACGATCCATACAGCTCAAAATATCCTTATTTTTCAATCATTTATATGCATTTAAGGCTTTACTTGGAGGATTATTTATTTACTATCCGACACTGACACACTGTTTGTTTCGGGATGAATGCTGCGCTTTTGTTGCTGCTTCGCTCGCTCAAGTGTCGCCTGTTGCCAAGATTCGGCTTGAGCTGAACGGGAACAGGACAGCAAGAAAAAGATACTAATTATTCGAAAATCGGAGAGATTGTATGCAGTTTAAAATCCCACATAAGCGCAGTCTGCTATGTACGGCGATTTCCATGTCTCTACTTCCCCTATCTACCGCATCCCTTGCACAGGATACCCAGGTAGAAGAAGTAGTTGTCACGGGATCATTTATTCGCCGTAGTGAAGGCTTTACCCAGGCATCACAGGCCACCCAGCTTAACGCTGCGGACCTGGAAGCCCAGGGTACTCTTAACCTCGGTGAGGTTGTGCAAAACCTGACCTTTGTTAATGGCGCGGCTTCGTCGGTTACCAACACCATTCAAGGTACTGACTCCCGCTCTACAGAAATCGACCTACGTGGTCTTGGCGCTCGTTCCACGCTGACCTTGCTGGATGGCAAGCGAATCGTGAATGAAAACGTCAACGCACTTATCCCCACTATTGCAATTCAGCGCATGGACATCGTTGCTGACGGTGCTGCGGCACTTTACGGTAACGAGGCGGTGGCCGGTGTTGTGAACTTCGTGCCTTACAAGTCTTACGATGGTTTTAAAGTCGACAGCTACGCTGAGCAAACTGGCGACGGCGACTATGACGAGCACTCCGTTCAAATGTTGTGGGGCGGCAATATTGGCGACCTCGACGTGGTTCTGGCTGGTCAGTTCCGTCAAAACAGCCGCCTTGGCTGGGACGAACGTGATCTGCTTGCCAACTCGGGTCTGACTATTTCATCCAACGCACCAGGTAACTGGTTTGTGCCTGATCGCGACGAGAATGGTAACTACACCGGCACCAACTCTCGTACACCTGACCCCTCCTGTGCGCCTGGTTCAGCCCGAACTGGCTATCAGCCTGATGTAGTTGCTAACCCAACGGGTAACCTGCTGGGTACAAGCTGCTTCTTCGACTTTGGTGACAACCGCTCCTATCGTGAGCCAACTGAAACCACCCAGTTCTATGCCAATGCAACCTGGGAATACAGCGAAGATCTGACCCTTTCGGCACAGGCCTATCGCACTCGTCTCTATGAGCGTTCCTACACGTCTACGTCCAACCCGGGTAACTCCCGTATTGGTGAGCTGCCTGTTGTTCGTGGTGAGATTCCAGGCAACCCCTTCTTCGCAACAGATGCCAACGGCAACCAGCTTTATGGTGTTGATGGCGACGGAAATGGCGTGCCGGATCGTAACCCTGGTGTAGACATGAATGGTGATGGACTGGATGACTATATTGTCTCCGGCACCACAGCCAACGGCGTCGTGTTAAGAGAAGACGTGAACCCACGTACTCTGCGTCCTATCAACAAGACCAACCTGCCTCTGGTAGGTCACAGCCCTGACTTCGACAACCTGTCTGACAGTGTGGACACCATTTCACGCGTCAGCTTTCAAGCCGATTTCACTGTGCCCTTTATCGAAGGCTGGGAAGGTATGGCAGCATGGACTCGCAACCAACGCGAGCTGGTTTTCATGTCCAACCAGAACTATGACATCACCGAGATGATCAAAGGTCTGAACTGTGACGTGGTCAATGACCGTGATAGCTGCTACAACCCCTTCTTTGTGACTGATACAGCCAATGCCACCAGCACACACGTGATGGATGCCATTGCAGCCCGAGACCTCGAGTGGGTGCAGGATGACCTGGACACTATCGATATCGTGCTCAACGGTGAGATTCCCCTTGGTGGCTTCGAGCTTCCTGGCGGCCCCATCGGTGCTGCGATCGGTTACCAGCGTCGTGACGATTCTTACACCAACATCCCCTCTCTGGTAGAGATTGCTGGTGACACCTGGATCGGTAGTGACGCCAAGGAAAGGATCACTTCAGGAAATCGTGAAATTGATGCCTACTTCGCCGAGTTCTCGGTTCCCATTCTGTCTACCCTGGAACTTTCTGCCGCGGTTCGCCGTGAAGAATTCTCCACTGGACAGGAATCAACGGATCCGAAATACGGTCTGACCTGGCAGGCAACTGACTGGTTGACTCTGCGTGCCACTCAGGGTGATGCGTTTATCGCACCTACTCTTGAGCAGCTACTGAACCCGGTGACTTGTGGCCTGTCCACAGTAACTGACCGCTTCTCCAACTTCGACGCGTTCACCACGGCCTGTTCCGGTGGTAACCCGAATCTGGAGAACGAAGAGTCTGATTCCAAGCAGTTTGGTTTTAATGTGAACTTCGACAACTTTGACCTGGCATTGACCTGGAACGAGACCAACTTCGAAAATCGCATTATTAACACCAGCGCTCAGGACATCATGACTTTTGACTTCCTGAACTTCCAGGCCGCAACTGGCTTTACTGGTAACGGCCTAAGCCCTGATACCAAGCCAAGCCTTGACCAACTGCAAGCCTGGATCAACAACCCGGCTTCCAACAAGGACATCATCCGTGATCCAAACGACCTGGGAACTATCCTCCAGATCAATGGACTGGGTGCTGGTAACGCGGAAACC
>JAVJRC010000009.1:0-349274 GCA_040218615.1 Gammaproteobacteria bacterium | reverse complement strand
GTCAAACCCACGGGCTTCACCGCTACCATAGGCTTCCGCGCACACCTTGGTCAGCGCAGCCGTCAACGTCGTCTTGCCATGGTCAACGTGACCGATGGTGCCTACGTTTACGTGTACTTTGTTTCTTTCAAATTTTTCCTTCGACATGCTAGACAGCCCCTACTTTCTTACTTGTATTCAAATTGTGAGATTAAAGTCAGTTCGTGATTCGTTACTTTGGTCGCCGATAGAGTGCGTTACGGTCGGAACCTATATCCTATATATAGAAGTAATAAACTCGTTAAACCTGATTTCTTTTCTACCCAATAATTTCAATTAGCTTTTTCAATTAACTATTTCAATCAACACTTGCACTCGATTACCCTTTCGATGCTACCTTCTTTACGCATCGTCAGGCTCAATCTGGTGCTCACTCCCGGAGTTGAACCGGGGACCTCTTCATTACCAATGAAGTGCTCTACCGCCTGAGCTAAGCGAGCCGAAACACTTAAATCAATGCCTCCGTCCGCTGGCCGATAAGCTCAGCAGTTTCGCTATTCCTACTGCTACCTTGATTTGGAGCGGGTAGCGGGAATCGAACCCGCGCAACCAGCTTGGAAGGCTGGGGTTCTACCTCTGAACTATACCCGCCGAATCGAAGCGAGGTTGCCGTACTCTTGCCTCTCATCCACATCACTGATATATAAAGAATTATCAGTTGGTGGAGGGGGGTGGATTCGAACCACCGAAGCTTGCGCGTCAGATTTACAGTCTGATCCCTTTGGCCACTCGGGAACCCCTCCCACAAGATTTCCCAAGGGTCATACCCTGGCTCTCTCACTCAGGGGCGGCATTTTATTGGAATTGGGATGCTTGTGCAATCGTTTGGCAGAGATTTTCCAGACGGGTCAAATTGCCAATTTCTGCAGATAAATCAAGCCATTCAGCGTCATTCACGCGCTCAGAATTTCGCGGCCGCAACAGCACCTGAACCTCACCCTCTGCGGCGAGGATTTCCTCGATAAAGGGTGTATAGCCCAATTCCAGAATCTGGCTCTGCACCAGTCGTGCCGCGGCCCGGCTCTCATAAACTCCCAGCGCCACAGCGTTTTCCAGCTCGCCGCGGGTTATCAGGTAAGTCTCGATATTCAGCTGCGCCTGCTGCAGCCGGTCACTGATATCTTCCAGAGTGAGATTTGCGATCTCTCTGGAGGGAGTTGGCGGCAGATAGACGCGAAATTGCGGCGGAATCGCGATTTCTTCCCGCCGAACTATGGCTTCCAGATCCCTGGCTCTGGCGATCTCGGCAAAGTCATTGGCCTGCTCCAGATCACTGAACCCACTGACCAGTGAGCACTGGCGCCGGGCATCCAGGGCCAGATTCGCCGAATCCGCCTCGTATTCACTTACCAGGGTCAAACCGGTGTTTAACAGTGGGCGCGGGGGCTCGGGCTCTGTTTCGGGCAGCGGCTGGTAAATGCTCCAGCCATAAAAGCCCAGATTGGCCAGAACGAGCAGGATGACGATATATTTCATGCCAGCAATTACTCCCCTGCTTCCCCGCAGGCAATCGGCAACCCATCCAGCACCAGATTAGGCCTGATGCGGACGTCAGCCATACCCTCTGCGGCCAATGCCTTTGCCAGTAATGGCGCATCGCCTCCACCTATCAACACACAGACCTCACCACCTCTTTGCTGCAATTGACTCAGGTTTTTCTCGATCAAGGCGATGACACTGGCAAGGCTGCCATTGCGAACCGCCGCTTCGGTGATGGAGCCCGGCTGAACCGAGATTTCTGTATCGACAGACTGCAATCGAATGGCAGTATTTTCTTCCAGGGCACTGGCCATGAGAGATAAACCCGGCAGGATATAGCCACCAAGATGCTGACCATCGGTATCGATGAGGTCGAGGGTGAATGCCGTGCCTCCATCGATGACCAGGCATGCACTCCTAATTTCCCCATAGGCCGCCAGCATCGCCAGCCAGCGATCCACTCCCATGCGAGACACGTCACTGTATGCGTTGCGCACTCCCCCACAATTCGATGAAACCGTTGCGATGCGTGGTTTGAGACTCCAGCGAGATTCAGCCCAGCTTGCGAACTCTGCCACGCTGGCGTCGGCACGCACGCTGGCAAGCCGAACCAGCCCGGGCTGTGGCATCGATTCGAGGCTGTCGATCAATTCAACGACAGAAGCAGCGCTGCCTGACTGTGGCGCACTATCTCCATCGGGCTGTTGCAACCGCCATTTGATTCGCGAATTACCCATGTCCAAATCGAGTATCAAAATCAGGAAACCTCTTCAGCTTCACGCAGCGATGGAAAGACTTCGCCACCCTGGATGCATTGTTGACCTGAAGCAGTTTGCACCAACAAAGCCCCGTGGTCATCAACACCAGAAGATCGCCCTTCAATCCGCCTGGACCCATCTTCTATCACTATTTCTGCACCAAGATAGCGATCATTATTGTTCCAATCAGCTTGAAACGGCGCAAATCCCTGTTCGGAAAACTGCTCGATATTCTCCAGCAGTTGTGAACAGACCAGGGCAGCAAGTTGTTCTTGCGCAGGCAATTCCTTAGTGAGGCTTCGCATATCAATGACTGGCCGATCGATGGCTGCCATTTGCTCCGCACTGAGGGAATAATTGATACCAATGCCGAAGACAATACAGGTGAGCCCCTGTGCTGCCTTCATCTCCAACAGAATGCCAGCCAGTTTTTGCCTGTCCGAGACAATATCGTTGGGCCATTTGAGCTGAACCGGGCTGGCCCCAAACCGCGACACAGACTGGAATACACTCAAGGCAGTTACCAGACTGAGCGCCTGCAATTCCATACCCCCCTGGCTTTGATCCGGAAACCCATGCAGCAGGCTCATGTACAGGCCGCCGCCAGCGGGACTTTTCCATGCCCTGCCACGACGGCCTCTGCCAGCAGTCTGCTGTTCGGCGATAAACAAATGCGTGCCAGTTGACCCAGATTCAATATGCCGGATTGCTTCGCTGTTGGTTGAGTCCAGTTCAGCAAATACGTGCACACCGTCCAGTGTTGCAGAGGCTTCCAGGCTGAGAAATTTTTCGACTGATTGCTTGTCCATCGGCGCAAGTTTGCCTGCCAAATTTTTAACAATAAAAAAGGAGTGGTTGGTGCGCTACACCAGATACCACTCCTTTGCGGGCCAGTGATTCACTGGCCATTATTCTTAAACAGTTTCTGTTTAATCGCCTGACGTCGTAACGGAGTCTGTTCCGCCACCAGTGCTGTCTTCACGGCGCAACCTGGAAACCGTTGACCAGGCTTCCAGCACGATAAACACCGAAGAAACCATCACGGCAACCTGGATCACAACAAGAATCCACTGACCCCTCTCGATGTAGTCCATGATGTACCAGACACCAGCCCAGGAAGCCATCACCAGTATAAATGCCAAAGGCGCAATGAGATTCTTGGCTGGTCGTCCGAGCTTGATCAGGTAGACCGCGATCACAATGAGAGTCATGCTCGCCAGAATCTGGTTGGTTGCTCCGAATACTGGCCAGATCAATGTGCCGCCATCACCAGGATAGTTGCCATTGGAAACACCAAAGGCCAGCAACAAACAAGCGCCCACTGCTACAAACGTGGAGATGTAATTGCTCTTCAATGGCTCGATTTGATAAATGTTGCCCCACTCCTGAATGATATAGCGTGTCAGTCGGAGTCCAGCATCCATGGTCGTGCCGGCAAACAGCACAACCATGACAGCAAGCATGGTTTGAGCGAAAGTCAGGGAAATTCCCCAGCCTTCTGAAATCAGTAGCGCACCACCGGAGATAAAACCACTGGCCGAAGGCCCGCCGGTAATACTTGGGTAAATAGCGTGCCAGCCACCGGCAACCGAAGAGGCATACAGCGAACCGGTTACGGCAACGATTGTGATCAAGGCCAAAGACCCTTCACCCAGTGCGCCGAGATAACCAACGAATCTTGCGTCCTTCTCGTTGTTGAGCTGCTTGGCTGAAGTACCGGAAGAAACAATGCCATGAAATCCTGACAGGGCACCGCAAGCAATAGTCACGAACAGGATAGGAAAGATCGGCGGCGTTCCTTCTGCCACATCATTGAACATTGGCGCGGCCACATCAGGCATGGTTAACAGCACGGCGGAATAGAGTACGAACAAACCTACCACCAACTGCGCTCCATTAATGTAGTCACGAGGCTGCAGTAACAGCCAAACCGGCAGCATTGACGCAATTCCCGCATAAATATAAAGCAGGATAATCCAGTTACCGTGACCACCCAGACCGAAGATGTCTCCCGGTAGTGCCAGTGGCCACAAGCCACCCAGGTAGATGGTGAAGTAAAGAATACTGACACCCACGATGGAAATGGCCAGCAAGTTGATTTTCTTGCGAATCAAAACCCCGACAGCCACTGCGACAGGGATTGCTGCCCAGGCTGGAAAAACTGATTCAGGATAGATAATCATCTCGTCCGCAATGATGGTTGCGAACATGGCATTCACCAGTACCAGCAACAGGAAGATGATGATCATCAACACTGAGCGGACCCTGGTACCTATAATCGTTTCGGAGAGTGCACCGATTGATTTGGCGTCGTGGCGGTTGCTTGCCCAAAGCGCACCAAAGTCGTGTACGCCGGCAAAGAAGATCGAACCGAGTGTTACCCATAACAGTGCAGGTGCCCAGCCCCAGTAAACCGCTATGGCGGGCCCAACAATAGGAGCCGCACCAGCAACAGCGGTGAAATGTGATCCCCAAAGCACGAACTTGTTGGTAGGAACGTAGTCCACACCGTCTTCGAACCGATGGGCTGGAGTTTCGTAATTAGGGTCGAGCCGATAAATTTTCTCGGCGATGTATTTCGAATAAACGAACCATCCGAAACAGAATCCCACTAATCCGAAAAGGACGATAAAGATCGAGGACATAATGCACTCTCCCGACTTGCATTGTTATTTTGTTGTAGGTTTTAGGCCACGCATCATAGCAATTTAACCCTGATGCGCCAATTCATATATCCGTCAGAACTGCCAGCAAATTCAAGTAATTGGCTGCAGAGAGCCAAGATAAAAAAAGGTGTCAGACACGTGTCTGACACCTTTCTTGCAGCCTAATAAGCGTGGCCAGTTTTCATTTGAATTGGTGTCAGACACGTGTCTGACACCAATTCTGGCTAAATTTAGTCTGACGAGTCGGCTTCGTGGTAAGTCCAGTAGCCGATGAACATCTCATCCCAGCTCTGCAGCCCGAAAGTCAATTCTGCGCTGGGGTCCGGGTTGGCCGGATTGTATTCCGAGTTGTCGAACGTTCCCGTGACATGAGCCTTGGTTCCTGCAGGCAGGAATGTGGGCTCGCTCAGTTGGTAGGTGGGTTGCCAGGCATAGCTGTAGGCGGGCACGCTGAGCAAATCCCTGATGCTGCCATCAGGATATTCGACGGTGAACTTCATGTCCTTGCCGCGAAAGTGCATGTGTGCGCGCAGACCGGTAACTACAACGTCTTCCGAAAACACATACTGTGCCTGGGCCTTATGGTCGCGGGCGTAGGGAGGTATGCGAAACATACCCGCCACTGACCGGGTGAAGTTCTCGTAGGCTGGCGGCTCATCGTACATATATAGACCCAACAAGGTCTCATCTACAGTGGCCCGACCATTGGTAGTGTAATGAAACTGCATGGACAGCTTGTGTCCGGCGGGGATATACACTCCGGTATCCTCGGGAAACAGCATCGCATCCACTTTGCCGGGGGCATAACCCTCCAGAAATCGCGTTGCCACACTTCCCTGGGCCGCCTCTCCTTCGGCAACTTCCAAGGGCGCAGTCACGTAAGTGAGCAAGTGATGCAAAACTGATTCATCGCCAGCAATGTACTGCACACCCTTGACCCACTTGTCTTCTTCGAATGGCAGTTCCACATCTACATTGATGTAATCCAGCACGCCGGTGGCAGGAATCTCATGCTTGGGCGCCTTGATGATGTAGTCAGGTTCACCCATTTGCCATTCGCGACGATCTGGAAAAGTCAGGTTTGCCAACGGATCGTCAGCGTTCGCCCCGCGCGGGGCACCGGCATCAATCCAGTGCACGAGAGTCTGGAGTTCCGCATCGGATATGTATCGGGCATTGTCGAAGTGACCAATATACGGGTCTACCTGGGTTGGCGGCATACGCTTGGTCAGCAACACCTCCCTGACCATGGGCGACCAGCCTTGCAGCATCAGGTGACTGTCCATGGCAAAGGGGCCAATACCCCCTTCCCGGTGACAGGAAGCACATTGCTCGGCAATGATCGGAGCCACTTCGGTGGCATAGTCAGGGACTTCGGCGGCATGTTGTTGTTTTTGCGGGTAAGCGAGGTCACAACCTTGTGCCGGCATGATCACCGTCTCGTCGGCGTTCCCGGCCAGCTCGCTTTCAATAACTGCTGAAACTGTCTCTTGCAGGGGGCCGCGATAGAGCAAATTCAGCCGCTGGGGGTCCAGCACAGTGACCTCCCCGGCAT
Source organism: Gammaproteobacteria bacterium (assembly GCA_040218615.1). Classification (GTDB taxonomy): domain Bacteria; phylum Pseudomonadota; class Gammaproteobacteria; order Pseudomonadales; family Pseudohongiellaceae; genus UBA9145. Next base: position 342,777 of record JAVJRC010000009.1, on the reverse strand, counting down.
TGGTAAACTGCAGAGTTTCCGAAACCAGTTGACCATCATCGATCAGCAAAGGCAGGTTCGCACCGAGCGCTGATTTTGCTGAGCGCAGCATCTCCAGATCCTGCCCGGTCGCGGAATTAATGAGAGCGAAGGCGACCTGGTTGTCAGCCCATTGAGACTGGATAGCCTCAAACTGCTCGACGGCAGCATCCATGGAGCTGCAGCTCGCATCGAATGACATCAACACCAGTGCTTCCATGTGTCGGTAACGACTAAGCTGGTGAAATTCCCCATCGGTGTCCAACAGGGCGAAATCTCCAGCACGATCGGGGAGCGCTTGCGCCGAAACAGCGACAAATGCCCACAGTGCCAAAGACGAGGTGATAATTCTTTTCATTGGTGCTTCTCCGGAGACGGCGGAATTACGGAATTCTAACCTATCTGGCTGCTGACCACAGCCAGCATTTTGACTGTAAGTTTGCGGCGGAAAACGGGTTAGGTGGCTCGGGGACGAGCTGAATCAATGGGTTTTATGATAAGAAAAGTAACCGATGAACATTTCATCCCAACTCTGGGCGCCGCCGCGGACGGTGGCACCTGGGTCGGGGTTACCCAGATTGTACTCAGAGTTGTCAAAAGCGCCTTCCACAATAACCCGCGATCCCGCCGGCAGCAGCATGGGTTCTGACAATCGATAGGTAGGTTGCCAGGCAAAGTTGTAGTCCGGCACGTTCAATATGTCATCCTGGCTGCCATCGGGGTAAACCACCCGGAAACGCATGTACTTGCCACGGTAATGCATATGGGGTCGCACTCCATGCAGCATGATCTCGTCTTCGAACACGTGGTTGGCACTCATCTTGTGTTCGGACACGCCGGGTGGAATAACTATATTGCGCCCGCCATGACTGAGTGAATAGGTGGAGTACTGATGCTCTGGCTCATCCTCTGCGAAGTACAGGCCGAGTCGGGTGCTATCCACGGTTTCCTTGCCAAAAGTTGTGTAGTGAAGAGACATCTGCACAGCTGAACCCTCGGGGACAAAGACACCAGCACCATCGGGATAGGTGGCCGCTTCGTCCTTGCCGGGCGCGTAACCTTCCAAGAATTCCCGGTACTGATCGTTTTCTCCTTCCACAATGCGAGCCTCGTAGTCAGCCGGCACAATGAAACTGAGCAGATGATGGAGCACTCTCCGGTCACCGGGTATGTGCTGTACCGACTTGACCCATTTGTCTTCTTCAAAGGGCAAATTGATGGTGACGTTTTCATAATCGAGCACACCAGTGGCTGGTACCGTAAACGCAGGCACTTCGACAATGTAATCAGGCTCACCCAATTCCCATTCGGACTGGGGTAGATCAACTTCGGTCAACGGATCTGTTTCACTGTCCCCTGCGGGTGCACCCGCGTCGATCCAGTGCACCAGAGTTTGCAGTTCAGCATCGTCCATGTAGCGGGCATTGGTGAAATGATTGATGCTCGGGTCTACTTGTGCGGGCGGCATTCGCTTGGTCAGCAACACTTCTTTCATCATCGGCGACCAACCTTGCACCATCATGTGTGAATTCATGGCAAAAGGTGCAATTCCCCCTTCGCGATGGCAGCTCACACATTTCTCCTGCAACAACGGGGCAACCTCGGTGGCATAGTCAGGAGTATCCGCGAGGTGATTTTCACGCGCTGGATAACTTAACTGGCATCCTTCAGTACCAGCGATGACGGGCTCGTTGATGAGCTCTGTTTCACCATCCACTACTTTCTGCAGGGTGGAAGCGAGGTAATTGGTGCCAGGGCTGCCCTGGATATTTCTGTCTGGCCGGGCCCGCTGGGGCTCGATATCCAGGCCACCGCGGTACAGCACCTTCAAGCGTTGGGGGTCGATTACCAGCAACTCACCGGCTTTGCGAATGTTCAGGCTCTCAGCCACCAACTGGCTTGAGTCGTTGAGAATAGGCATATCAAGATTATAGAGGCGATCCATCAGCCTCAGGTCGGCCAAGTCATCTTCAGGGGAGGCTGCGATAGCCAGAAAACTGATGCCCTGGCCTTCCCAGCTCGTTCGAAGCAATCGGTATTTATGCAGAGAATCGAGATTGGCTGCGCATTGGCTGGCGACAGAAATCAACACTACGGCTTTACTGTCACCGTACTCACGTAACTGATGAGAAGCGCCCTGATGATCAAGCAGCGCAAAATTGGCTACTCGTTCCAGATTCGCCCAGACCCCGGTTGATACGAGAATCAGTGCAACGAGCAGAGCAATTTGTTGCCACAGCCTGTTGAATAAACTGTTGAAAAATGAAGACATGCTGGGAGGTCAATCCTGGCCAGTATTGAATGCAGCAAGATTAGCCCAGAATGTTGAAATTCCTTAGCAACTGTGTGCAATGGATTGTGACAAATTGCAACCGGAAAGGCTGTAGAGCCCTGTATTTACGGCTTTTTCTGCTAATCAGGCGCCAGAGCCCGAGTGATTCCTGGCTTGTAGTTTTTGCCCCACACCATAGCTGGCAAAGCTGTCAATCAGCGACAAACGACGGAACAGCTCATACATGCCCCAGAGCACTGCCGCGATGACGATCATCAACATGGCCCAGCGCATCAACGCAGCAAAGAACAGGGCGTCGAATATAGGCCATTGATACTGAAATTGTGACAACTGACCCCCGCGATCAAGCATCCAATGCCAGGCACTGTGAGCAACGAGAGCAGACAGAAGAATGCAGCCTATCCTTTCCTGTACAAAGTATTTGAACAATATATTCAAAACTGGAATTACCAACAGCAGGATGAGCAACTGCCCGAGCTCTACTCCAATATTGAATGCAAGCAGTGACGAGAATAAATGACCCCCTGCAAATTGCAGTGTTTCACTGAACAGAAAGGAGAAACCGAATCCGTGCACCAGCCCAAATCCAAACGTGACCACCCATCGATGTTCAAGCTTCGCTCCAACGATATTTTCAAAAGCCATATAGACAATCGAAAGGGCGATGAGTGTTTCGATCAGCGGTGGAAACCAGAGCACATTGGGCGCCATGCCAAAAGCAGAACTGATCAGGGTAATGGAATGGGCAATGGTGAAAGAGGTCACCACGGGTATCAGTGCCCTGATACTACGCAGCGGTATTACCAGGCAGAACAGGAACAGCAGGTGATCTATGCCCTCGAGGATATGCAGAAAGCCCATCTCGATAAAACGAAATGCGGCCTGGTGCCACCGGGGATCCAGCTCGACCAACCCGGGATTGCCAGTGTAGTTAAACACTCGCTCGGCACCGTTCGGTACCAGAAAGCGCAATACCGTTGTGGTTTCATCAGACAGCGTGCCTAATTCCGGATTGACCGAAAAGTCAGAATCCTCGGACTGGATCGGATAGGTCAACAGGATATCCAGCACGCCCTGACGCCAGAACAGGTCCACGCTGTCATCGAGGGGTGGACTCAGCACATTTTCCCGGGCGGACTCATAATCGGTAAACGAGCGATCAGAAGGCAAGGACACCCGCGCGGCAATCAGTTCCTTTTCCTGCAACTCCTCGCCATTTTCGTAGAAATGCAGTGACTCGGTGATATAGACGCGGGCGGCATCCTCCAACTCGAACTGCGCCTCTGAAAACACCAGATAGCCTGGGCCACGCAAGGGAAATGTTATTTCTCCCAGGGCTTCCATGGGCACCCGCAACAGTGCGGTAAGCTGGTTTCCTTCGGGTTTGACGAATGCGTATACAGTGACACGGGAGGGAATATCGTGTGCCTGAACCGTCATTGGCAGCAGGAACAAACCAAGCACCAACAACCACAGTCGCAGCCTGACGCCTGATTCTGCCCACTTCGGGCCTCTGTTTTGAGTATTCATTCGGCTATTTTTCTTTTAATTACAGCAACTTAAATTTCTGACCGCCGCGGAGCATAATGGCCCTGCCCGCCACGTGCAAGCAGCCCCTTCCCGACTGTAACAAAATCTTACAAGTGGCCCGCGGAATAAGGAGGCTGCGAGTATACTGTCTGGAATATAGACAGTATACTCGGGCGCTAGCTCTGGTAGTTTTGACGCCCGGTCCGGGCAACTGGTCGGGGCAGTAGCAGTAAGAGGAGAATGGAGAATAAAAAATGACAAAGATTAAATTACTGATTGGTTCAGCTCTGGTAGTCGCACTGGTAGCACTGGGAGTTGGTCAATCCATGCTTCAACAGCCCACCGTTGCCCAGAGTAACGATGTGATGGCTCCACATTTCGAAGTGGATCCATTCTGGCCCAAGCCCCTCCCCAACCACTGGGTGCAGGGCAACACCATTGGTGTCGATGTTGACGAGCGGGATCATATCTTCGCCGTACATCGCAACACTGAATCCCAATTCATGAGAATCCAGGAAATCGGTCTGTACTCAGGCGTTGCAGAATGCTGCACACCGGCACCACCTATTCTGGAATTCGATCTTGAAGGTAACCTGATCAACGCCTGGGGCGGTCCTGTTGAAGGCGCGCCTTATGTATGGCCTGAATCAAACCACGGTATCGACGTAGCGCCTAATGGTGACATCTGGATCGGTGGTAACGGTGGTCCAGACTCACACGTACTGGTGTTTACCCGTGATGGCGAATACATCCGCACAGTGGGTGTACCCGGCGCAGACATGGACAGCAACAGCACCACGGCATTCGGTCGTGTCGCCGAGATTGCCATCGACGCCGATGCCAACGAAGTTTATTTTGCTGACGGTTATGTCAACAAGCGTGTAGCAGTAGTGGACCTGGCAACGGGTGCATTCAAGCGCTACTGGGGTGCCTACGGCAGCACTAATATCGATGACGATGCGGATGATACCTACACACCAGGCGAGCCTGGTCCTCAGGTTTTCCGTGGCCCGGTACACTGTGCCGAGCCTTCCAATGACGGGCTGATTTATGTCTGTGACCGTGGTGCTGACCGCGTGCAGGTTTTCCGTCCCGATGGAACATTCGTAAGCGAGCACATTTACAACCCAGCCACTCTGGCACAGGGTTCTACCTGGGACATCGCGTTCTCTCCAGATGAAGATCAGGAATTTATCTACCTGGCTGATGGTCAGAACTTCAAGATCTCCATCATCGATCGCGAATCCATGGAAGTGCTTTACACCTTCGGTGACGGTGGACGTCAGCCTGGTCTGTTCTTTGCTCCTCACAGCATCGCCACAGACTCTCAGGGCAACATCTACACCACTGAGACCTATGAAGGTAAGCGAATCCAGAAGTTCAACTATCAGGGCATGCGCCCCGTCACTGTTCGTGACCGCGCGCCAACATGGCCTGCCGAAGAGCTGTAAGACAAAGCTCTTAACAAAAAACCCGGCTCAGGCCGGGTTTTTTTTGCCAAAAATTTGGCTACGCACCCACTAGAATCCTCTTCATCGATCATGGCACGAACCCGCATCGGCGGCCGGGCATAGTGTCGACGAACAATAAAGATCGCTGCCAAGCGATCGTGAGGAGATGCTATGCCCGGCAGCCGATGCCTCGAAGGGATACACCAAGCAAATGCTTGTGCTTAAAAGAAACAAATTCCAAGCCAAAAATATTTTTACCGGCCGGTATTTGGTGATAACGTCCCTACCTAAGTAGTTGTTTCAATACATTCGAATAACAAGGGAAACCACTATGTCCACTCCCAAGAAATCTCTGCTCATCCTAAGCACTGCAATGACAGTATTCCTGGCCCTTAGCCTTGGGCAACAGCATTTGCAACAATCCGCCGAAGCAGTCAACAACGACCGCATGATTCCCCATTTCGAGGTCGACCCCTTCTGGCCTCAACCCTTACCCAACAAGTGGATACTGGGTCGCACCATCGGTATCGCCATCGATGACCGTGACCACCTGTTTGTGGTGCATCGTGACCAGGACAGCATGTTCATGAACCAGGAACTTGGCCTGGACCGCGGCCGTGCCGAATGCTGTACCGCGGCACCACCCATTCTGGAACTGGATGCCGCGGGCAATCTTATCAACGCCTGGGGCGGACCCGGTGAGGGTTATACCTGGCCCGAGTCCAATCACGGTATCGAGGTCGCTCCGGATGGCAACATCTGGATTGGCGGTAATGGTTCCGGAGACTCACACGTGCTGGTATTCACGCGAGACGGTCAATTCGTTCGCCAGGTTGGAATCCCCGGTGAGCCCGTAGACAGCTCAAGTACGACTTCATTTGGCCGTGTTGCTGAAATCGCCATAGACAGGTCGGCCGGTGAGGCTTACTTCGCCGATGGCTATGGCAACAAGCGCGTTGCCGTAGTGGACGTCGCCACGGGCGCCTTCAAGCGCTACTGGGGAGCCTACGGGAACGAGCCAGTCGATGAGCGAGTTATTTACGACCCCAATGAGCCCCTGCCACAACAATTCGTTGGACCGGTGCACTGCGCCGAACCTTCCAATGACGGGCTGATCTATGTGTGTGACCGGGGCGCTGATCGCATCCAGGTATTCCGGCCAGACGGCACTTATGTTAAAGAAAGCCAGGTGGCCCCTTTAACACTGGCTGGCTCAACCTGGGACATCAGTTTCTCCCCTGATGATGACCAGGAGTTTCTGTATGTTGCCGATGGTGGCAATTTCAATGTTCATATTCTCGATCGTGACTCGCTTGAAGTGTTGGCAGAGTTTGGAGAAGGAGGACGCCAGCCCGGATTGTTCTTTGCCCCTCACAGTATCGTCACGGATTCCGATGGCAATATTTACACCACGGAAACCTATGAAGGAAAGCGGGTTCAAAAGTTTCTGTTCAAAGGCATGCGCCCGATTACGGACCATCGTCCCGGGGCGCCGTGGCCGGCAGAAGAACTGCACTAACATCACGCTTTGAAAGAAAGCCGGCGCAAGCCGGCTTTTTTTTGACGCGAATTTTCCTTTCGACGTGAACCCAATACAGCTAAGCTCAAAGCCCGCAACTTGCACCCGGGGGACTAGTCAATTATCCTGAAAGCCGCGTAATCGCTGTCGTTACGCCATCAAAATTAAATAAATGAAACTCAATACGGAATCTGATTTGTCATGAAGGAACTCAAACTTGCCTCAATAGTCACTGGCCTGCTGTTCAGCATTTCCTGCCTTGCAGCGGAGCAGCTCAATATCGATTTCAGCTATGAACGCAACGTCAATATAGGTTCCATTAGTGTTGATCTGAAACTGGGTGAGTTTGGTGATGAGCGTGGCGCAGAGGCGACTGAACTGGTGGAGGGATACACCCTTAACAGTCCGTTGTCTGCGATTGTGCGTGATGCCTTCGCCCAAGGCTTCGCCAAAGGTGGCGTAGAACTGGTTGATGCCGACGAGGATATGCAGGTTGTGGGTCGCATCGTCAGCGCCGAGACGCAAATGGTAGACCGTGGAGGTGTGCCATCGATTCAACTCACTATCCGCACCGCCCTTCAGTTGCAGGGCGGGGGCAGAACCATCTGGGAAAGTACGCTGTTTGGCCGAGGCACGGTGCCTGAGAGTGAGGGTATGACGGCCGCGGTGAACGCATCACTGGAACGCATGGTTCGCGAGCTCTTCAACGATGACTATTTCCTCATCGAATTACAGTAAAGCTCACCTGCAGCCCAGCAGTTGGTACAGGGACATGTCGAAGTCCTGACTGCTTTCCGGGAACAAATCCAGTCCAGTTAATCCCTCGACCTGCGCAATGCTGCTCGTCAACTCACAGTGATGCACATGTACCGGTGTCTCCTGTGGCAGCAGGAATGCCGCCGCTCTGTTGTTGCTGTCTACCACGACCTTGAAGAACGCATCGGGTACCCGGTGCGGTGTATCGGTCATCAATTGGCGCGGCTCGGTACCAGCGTGGAAGATGGGTCCAGTGACTACAAACACAGGACCCGCACGGTTGACCAGATTCCTGATGGCCCAATCCAACCCATACCAGGCACCCTGACTGAGGCTGTTGCTTCTGGCAACCACATTGGTCAGGAAGTTGACTTCACGCCAGTACGGAGTAGCCGCAAAACTCACCAATGGCACATATTGAGCTCGCAAATAGCCACTTTCAGCCACCGCCGCAAAATCACTGGCCAGCAGAGTGTCCGCAACGGCGTCATCGCCAATGGGATTCCTGGACAAGCTGGAGGCAACGCCTATCGCCCCTGCATCGACTTCATAAGCCACCCACTGGGCAGACTTGAAGCCCGTGTTATAGGAAAGAGCATAGATGGAGCGCAGCAACAGGGGATTGTCCGGGTCAGCTCCCAGGGGACAGCCCAGGTAGCAATGCTGAATCCGGTATACCTGAGACTGGGCGGACGCTGCCCACACTATCAAAACTGCCACTATCAGGAGATAGGGCATTTTGCTGCGCAAAGAGGTGAGCGAATGCATCATGAAACCGGCCTGGCCTTAAGAAAACCGCGGGCAGAATAGCAAGTTGCTGCCCCCGTTAAAACAGCCACAACAGCGGCGAAATCCCACGATAATAGTGGTTATAACCCTCCGTTTCGGCCGCTGTTAATCACTTCTGTTAACTATTTCGCCCCTTAGTCGTCCTATAGGCACAGATAGGCATTAACTGGCGCAAATTCCCGGAAACCACCGAATTACGCGGTATTGCCCCGATTTACGGCGGCCGATAGCAAAAACATCTGTACGAATATTGAAATTCACTGATTTTTCAATTTTCAGGAAGCAAATTCAGTGCGGTCTCTCTACTATGCGACCCTACGTTAAACCTGCTTAACCCTATTTCTAAACCAAGGAGAGCAAGATGTTGAAGTTTTCATCCCTTGCCAAGATCGCAGTATTCTCAGTGCTGGCAGCTTATGTCGGTGTCTGTGCCAATGCTGCAGAACGAGTCAGTGATTTTTCGCTGATCGATCACAAAGGTAAATTTTTCCAGCTCAGCCGCGCCGCCAATAATCAGGCGATCGTGTTGATGGCCCATGAAGACAGCCGCGATGTTCGACGCGCCTATGGCGACCTTTCGGACCTGATGGAACAGTTTGCCGATCAGCCTGTGGCTTTCTACCTGATCGATTCCACTGGAATTGAAGACAAGCTCGAGATGCGTGAAGTAGCCGACGATGCAGACATCGAGCTTCCCATTCTGATGGATGAGACTCAATTGGTGGCAAAAGAGCTGGGCATTGAGAGAGCCACTGACGTGGTGATCCTCGATCCTGCTTCTCTCTCTGTGGTTTTCCGTGGCGCGCTTAACGACCGCTGGGCTGAAGGCAGCCGCTCTCGTCGTGCTTCAGAGCACTACGTGGCCGATGCTCTGACAGCAATGCTGGCGGACCAGGAAATCAGTGCCACACAAGTTGCGAGCAAGGGTGATGCCATCGATTTCTCGGCTACCGAAGAGCTTGCCAACAGCCTGTCCTACGCCAATGACATCGCACCGATTCTGAAAGAGCGCTGTGTGAGCTGCCATGTTGAAGGTGGCATCGCACCCTTCGCCATGAACAACCACCAGATGGTACAGGGCTGGTCACCAATGATTCGCGAGGTGCTGTACACCAAGCGTATGCCTCCTGGTCAAATCGATGATGCCTACGTTCATGACTTCCGTGACGTATCCCATATCACCACTGAAGAAACCCGAAAGTTGGTGCAGTGGATTGAAGCTGGCGCCCAGAACAACGACAACGTTGATCCTCTGGCTGAGTACAAGCCCGTACTGAGCAAGTGGGCCTACGGTGAGCCCGATATGGTAATCGATATACCACCGCAGCAAATTCCTGCGACGGGTGTTCAGGACTACCGCAATATTGCCTTACCTCTCGAACTGGAAGAGGACGTCTGGGTCAAGGCCATCGAATTCGAAGCTGGCGACCCTACGGTATTGCACCACATCATTGCTTTTGCCTATGGCCCCAATGGCGTGAATGAGTTCGAAATTCTGAACCAGGGTATTGGCCTGGGTGCTTACGCACCGGGTAACGAAGTCAACACTTATCCTGAGAACGCAGGCTTCCCGCTGAAAGCAGGTGGCGGTCTGATGTTGCAACTTCACTACACCACTTCTGGTCGTGAAACCACAGACGCTTCCGAGATTGCCCTGTACCTGTGGGACGAAGAGCCTGCACGTCCAGTGCTGGGTGGCTCCGCTGCGGAACTGGAAATCAATATTCCTCCGTTCGAAGCACGTCATGAAATGGTAGCCACTGCGAAATTCCGCAAGGACTCCTACCTGACCATGCTTGGCCCACACATGCACTATCGCGGTTACGATGCCAACTTCAAGTTGATCTATCCCGATGGTCGTGAGGAAGAAATTCTGAATGTACCTAACTATCAGTTTAACTGGCAGAAGGTCTACGACTTCAAGGATCCGAAGTTCGTACCGGCAGGCACCGAAATGGTATTCAGCGGAACTTTCGATAATTCCGAAATGAATCCTTTCAACCCTGATCCTTCTCAGACACTGACATGGGGGGAACAAACCTGGCAGGAAATGTTCTTTGGCTTCTACCGCTATGTAGAAGCTGGCGACGGAGAGTAAATTCCAGCCAGTAGTTTTGTTCTAAAGCCCGGTTGCCTTACAGCAGCCGGGCTTTTTTTTACCTCGAAAAAATGCATCCCTGCATTTTTTCTCATTCGGCGGCAATCCCGGGCGCAGACGTAGGATTCTGCTGGTGATTGCCGCCTCGCATTTGCTGCGCAAATGTCGCCATCCATGGCTCACTCAGTTCCCCTGAGCCCTACTGTGGTTTAACTCATCTGTCGAAGCCAGTACACCTCATGAATGCACAAAACAAGCCAGCGGGCGGGAATGGTGTCGACGAACAATAAAGATTGGCGCCAGCCAATCGTGAGGAGATACTATTCGCGACCGCTGGCCTATCGAAGGCCACCTATAAACCCCGCAAGCACCCAGGATGAATCCCACCCAAACCACCTGAACCCCTTATTCCCCCTGTGATAGACTCCTTTGTCCGTCCAACAATAACTAGAAGTACCGCATTATGAGAACACTGGTTCTTGCCTGCTTCCTCGCAGGCGTCTCCATGCCTGGCCTGGCTGATACGACCCTGATCACCAACGTCAATGGCTACACCGTTAACAATGACTACGAGCTAATTCAATTCAACGCAATTCAGTTCACCGATGACACCATCGACGCCATCTTCGGTGAAGGCGAAGAGCTTCCCGATGATGCCAATGAGATCATCGATGGTGAGGGCCGCACCATGATTCCGGGCCTGGTGGATGCCCATGGCCATGTGTTGAGCTACGGGTTGGGCCTGCTTCGAGTCGATCTGGTGGGCACTACCACTGAGGCAGAGGCAGCCGAACGGGTCGGTGAATTCGCCGAAGCGAATCCTGAACTGGAGTGGATCCAGGGCCGGGGCTGGAACCAGGTGCTGTGGGACAGCAATGAATTTCCCGGTGCAGCAAGCCTTGATGCAGTGGTGAGTGATCGCCCCGTGTGGCTCACTCGAGTTGATGGCCATGCAGCCTGGGCTAACAGCCTTGCTATGGAACTGGCTGGCATCGATGCTGACACGGAAGACCCGGTTGGCGGGCAGATCATCAGGGATGAAAATGGCAATGCGACTGGCACCTTCGTCGACACAGCCATGAGCTATATCCGTGAACAGATTCCACCCACCAGCTTCGAAGAAGAGAAAGTGGCGCTCACCACAGCAATGGAATCTCTGGCGACTTATGGCCTGACCAGCGTGCATGACGCCGGCATCGGCAGCAGCACCGTGCGGGCCTATAAGGAATTGGCAGAAGCAGGCCCGCTTCCCATCAGAGTGTACGCCATGCTCTCCGCTGGAGATCCGCTCTATCAAGACCGCCTGGACGAGGGCTTCTACTATAGTGAAGATGGCACTTTTGCCATTGAGAGTGTCAAGGTGGTGGCCGATGGTGCCCTGGGCAGCCGTGGTGCAGCACTGATCGAAGATTACAGCGATGATCCGGGCAACCGGGGACTGTTACGCTACAACGACGAACGGCTGGAGTTTCTCATGCGGGCAGCGATGAATTCCGGTTTTCAGGTCAATACCCATGCCATTGGCGATGACGCCAATATGAAGGTGCTGGACAATTACGAGCGCCTGATCCTGGAAACCAATTCGAGAGACCGTCGGCATCGGGTGGAGCATGCGCAAATTCTCCGCTATGAAGACATTCTGCGCTTTGCAGAACTGGGAGTGATCCCCTCCATGCAGGCGACCCATGCCACCAGTGACAAGAACATGGCAGAAGACAGGATTGGCCCGATTCGAATTCAGGGAGCTTATGCCTGGCGAAAACTGATGGACACAGGGGCCCGAATCGCCAACGGTTCTGATTTCCCGGTTGAGCACCCCAATCCATTTTTCGGCCTGCACGCATCCGTAACCCGTCAGGATCAGCAGAATGAACCGCCGGGAGGCTGGTATGCAGAAGAGAATATGACTCTTACCGAAGCCCTGGCCAGCTTCACCATCGATGCAGCCTATGCTGGACACCAGGAAGATGAACTCGGTTCTCTGGAACCCGGCAAGAAGGCTGATTTTATTTTTCTCGACCGGGACATCTTCGAAATCGACCCCAGCGAACTGTGGCAAGTTGATGTCGAGCAGACCTGGGTCGGCGGTCGGCGGGTACATTAGGGCCCAGCCTAAATTTAGCTTGTGGAGGCGCAAATGAAGACTAGAAACATCATTCTGTTGCAACTGTTGTTGCTGGCGATGTTTGCCTGCAGTCCAGCCAGTGAAACCTCGCAATCATCTTCTGAAGCGCCTTCATCAGCCGCTCCCGCAGAATCGGCAAGCCGTTTCAGTGCCGATGAAATCGCCCGCTACGAAGACACTGCGGCCAACGTGACCATCATCCGCGATCGCTGGGGCATTCCCCATATCTATGGCGTCACCGATGCTGACACAGTATTCGGTACGCTCTACGCCCAGGCCGAGGACGACTTTAACCGGGTAGAAACCAATTACATCAACGCCATGGGTCGCCTGGCCGAAGCGGAAGGCGAGGGGCAACTGTATCGCGACTTGCGCATGAAGCTGTTTATCGACCCGGCGGATATGCAGGCGCAGTTTGATGCCAGTCCCGACTGGTTGCAGGAATTGATGGTGGCCTTTGCCGACGGTCTCAACTATTACCTTTACACCCACCCCGAAGTCGAACCACGGGTGATCGATAAATTCGAACCCTGGATGGCTTTAAGTTTTACTGAAGGCAGTATCGGTGGGGATATCGAACGGGTAAACATTCAGCGGCTGCAGGAATTTTATGCTGACGGCCCCATGGTAGCGCAGGTTGAGTTGTCGTCGGATGGTGAACCCAGAGGTTCCAACGGTTTTGCTATCGCGCCTGAGAATACAGAGAACGGTAACGCTCTCTTCCTGATCAATCCCCACACTTCTTTCTTCTTTCGTTCCGAATTACACATGGTGAGCGAAGAAGGACTCAATGCCTACGGCGCGGTTACCTGGGGCCAGTTTTTTGTGTATCAGGGTTTCAATGAAAATACCGGCTGGATGCATACCTCTTCCCGGGCTGATGCCATTGACGAATATCTGGAAACTGTCGTGCAAAGAGACGATGGCTTCTATTATGAATATGGAGACGAATTACGCCGCCTGGAAGAGCGGGTGATTACCCTGCCCTATCGGGATGGCAACAGCATGGCGGAAACAGAGATCACCGCCTATTTCAGCCATCATGGCCCCATCATACGCGAGGAAGATGGCCGCTGGGTGTCTATTGCACTGATGCAGGAACCCATCAAGGCCTTGACCCAGTCCTACAGCCGCACCAAGGCCAACAGTTATGAACAGTTTGCCGAGACCATGGAGCTGCGCACCAACTCTTCCAACAACACAGTCTACGCAGACAGCGATGGCAACATTGTCTATTGGCATGGCAACTTTATTCCCCGGCGCGACCCCCGTTTTGACTGGAACAGCCCACTGGACGGCAGCAATCCAGCAACCGATTGGGGACCACTGCACCCGGTGAATGAGATGATCACCGTGTTCAATCCTGACAATGGCTGGATTCAGAACACCAATAACACCCCATTCAATGCAGCCGGCCCGGAAAACAGCCCCGACCCTGCGGACTACCCGGCTTATATGGCCAACAATCCGGAGAACGCCCGGGGCGTGCATGCCGTTCGTGTACTCGAGGGTAAAACCGACTTCACGCTCGACTCTCTCATCGAAGCAGCCTATGACCCGGTGATGCCCTTCTTTGAAGAACTGGTGCCCGCCCTGTTGATGATCACCGCGGTGGATGCCGACGGCAATGCACCGGAAGTCACTATCGCATCGCGCACCCTGGAGTACATCGATTTGCTTCGTGACTGGGATTACACCTTCGGTGTGGATTCGGTTGAGACTTCCCTGGCAGTATTCTGGGCGCAAAACCTGATGGACCGGGTGCGCGCGCAAGCCAACGCTGCTGGCGTGAATATCTACCAATATATGGTTGAGCGATCGACTACCGATCAAAAACTCAGCGCACTTAGACAGGCCGCCGAAACCCTGAATAATGATTTCGGTTCCTGGCAAGTTCCCTGGGGTGAGATTAATCGCTATCAGCGACTCAATGGTGATCTGGTGCAGGATTTTAACGACAATGCCCCCAGCATCCCCGTTGGATTCGCGTCCGGGCGTTGGGGTGCACTGGCTTCCTTTGGTGCGAGAACCTATCCCGGCACCCGCCGCATGTATGGCACCAGCGGTAACAGCTTTGTGGCGGCAGTCGAATTCGGCCAACCACTGCGTGCCAAGGCCATAACAGTCGGCGGTCTGCAGAGCGATCCGGACTCACCCCACTTCGATGACCAGGCGCAGATGTATGCCAATGGCGAATTCCGGGATGTGTTCTTTTATCGTGATGACATCGAAGCCAACCTGGAAAGACAATATCACCCGGGCGAGTAAGCTAGTGAGAAGCTGGAAATGAGCGAATCAGATAACTACCGGGCCGGTAGGCACTTTTTACAGATTCCTGGTCCCTCCAATGTGCCGGACAGCGTCCTGCGCGCCATGGCGCAGCCGGTGATCGACCATCGTGGCCCCGACTATCCTGCGTTGACCTTGCGCATCCTGGAAAAACTGAAAGCTGTCTTCAAGACCGACGCCCACGTCTTTATCTATCCGGCATCTGGCACCGGTGGCTGGGAATGTGCATTGCTTAATGCGCTGTCTCCCGGCGACAAGGTCCTGGCTTTTGAAACCGGGCACTTCGCCACACTTTGGAAAAACGTTGCTGAAAAACTCGGCCTGCACATCATCTGGATGCCTGGAGACTGGCGCCATGGTATCAAGCCCAGCCTGGTGGAACAGAAACTCAGCGAAGACTACAACCACGAAATCAAGGCAGTGCTGGCGGTACACACGGAGACCAGCACCGGGGTCACGTCCCGCATTGCCGAGATTCGCGCCGCCATGGACAAGGTCAAACATCCAGCACTGCTGATGGTCGATGCCGTCTCATCATTGGCCTGCTCCGAGTATCGGCACGACGACTGGGGTGTCGATATTACGGTGAGTGCTTCACAAAAGGGGCTGATGTTGCCTCCGGGCCTGAGCTTCAATGCGGTGAGTGAAGAAGCCTTCCAGCGCGCCTCCGCTTCGGAATCGTTGCAGTCCTATTGGCACTGGCAGGCCATGGCAGAAAACAACGAGCGCGGTTTTTTTCCCTACACACCTGCCACCAATCTACTCTATGGGCTTGATGAAGCTCTGAACCTCATTCACCGGGAAGGGCTGGACAATGTGGTGGCACGGCATGCCCGACTGGCGGAAGCGACCCGCATCGCTGTGCTGGGTTGGGAACTGGACAACGTCTGCGTGGAAGAAGCGGAATACTGCAACAGCACCACCGCCGTGTTTGTGCCGGAAGGATACGATGCTGACGAGTTGAGGAAGATTATTCTGGATCGATTCGATATGTCCCTGGGCACCGGGCTCGGTCTGCTCAAGGGGCGAGTCTTTCGAATTGGTCATCTCGGCGACTTTAACGAGCTGATGCTCATGGGCACCCTTGCTGGCGTGGAGATGGGCCTCAAGTTGGCGGATATTCCTCACAAGCCGCGCGGGACCCGTGCTGCCATGGAGTTTTTGACCCGCTAACACCCCCAGGCACAGTTTTATTATCAACGACTGAATGCGAACCAATTAAAACAACAAGGAGTCGCTATGGATCCGGCCACTGCCGTCAATACCAGCGCCGCAGTTTCACTCATCGGTTTCACTGCCGTTATATTCCTGCTGCTGTTCCTTATTGCCAAATGGAAATGGCACGTCTTCTTTGCCCTGCTAATCCCCATACTCCTGTTTGGCGTGCTGCCAGGCATTCAACAAAATAATTTTATCGATGCCTTTGAAAGCGGGTTTGGCAACACGCTAGGTTCAATTGGCGTGGTCATCGTGCTTGGCTCCATTATTGCCGAGGCACTGAAGCATACCGGAGCTATCCAGGTAATCACTCGTTCTATGGTGAACCTGGTGGGGTCGCAACGAATGCCACTTGCCCTGACCCTCACAGGATTCATTATCGGGGTGGCGATTTTTTCCGACGTGGCCTACGTCATCCTCAATCCCCTGGTGCATTCTGCTGCCAAGACCATGGGGGTAGGTATCGCGGTGATGTCCACCGGACTGGTCGGCGCCTTGCAACTGACTCACGCTATCGTGCCACCCACTCCAGGTCCCCTGGCAGCGGCGGCACTGGTGGGTGCCGATATTGGCAAAACCATTATCTTCGGCAGCATTGCCTGTCTGTTTGGCTCCCTGGCCTGTTGGGCCTGGGGCGTATTTTTTGCCGGGCCGAGAATCAAGACCGGCCCCAGCGATGAATTTGAAGGCATCACCATCGATGATCTGGACGAAGACGGCCCGGGCGAACTCCCCAGCACTTTGTCGTCCTACATGCCTATCGTGATTCCCATTGTGCTGATCGGCACCCAGAGCGTGGTCGCCCTGACCTTTCCGGAAGGACACATCCTGCGCACGATCTTCCTCTATCTGGGCTGGCCAGTAATGGCCCTGTCGGTCGGAGTCTGGCTGGCCTACCGCAACATCAAAAGCAAAGACGATCGGGAAAAGGCTCGCGATGCCTGGGTTGAATCGGCATTAAAAACTTCAGCCATGATCCTGGTTGTCACCGGACTGGGCGGTTCACTCAGTGCCATCCTGCGTGGCACTCCAGCGGTGGATTTTATAGCCACCTTTTTCAGTGACTATGGTCTACCTGCCATCCTGTTGCCGTTTGTCATTGGCATCATCGGTAATATGATCACCGGTTCCACCACCGTCGGCGTTATTACCGCCGCCTCACTGGTGGCCCCTATGCTGGGGAGCCTCAGCCTCTCCCCGGAAGCGGCCATGCTGGCAGGTGCCAGCGGTTCGGTGATCATCAAATACGTAAACAGCAGCTATTTCTGGGTGTGTACTTCGCTTTCAAAACTCAGTGTGCCCGACGCTGTATTTGGCTACGGTGGAGCAACGCTGGTGGGGGGATTGGTGTCATTCGCGACGGTCTGCGTGATGTGGGCAATCGGATTAATCTAATTCGCTTGTAAAGCCATCTGCAGCACGCGAGCCACGTGCAAGGCATCGCGCCCGCTACCATGCTTGATCTGACTACGGCAACTGGTCCCGTCCGCCACGATTAAAGCTTCTTCGCTGAGTTTGTCGATTGCCGGTAATAGGCTTAATCTCGCCATGTCCATGGATGTCCCATAGTGTTCTGCTTCATAGCCAAACGAACCTGCCATGCCACAGCAACTCGATTCCACCACGCCTACTTCCAAACCCGGAATTAGCCCTAACACCTTTTCTACGCTACCCATGGCAGCAAAGGCTTTTTGATGGCAATGGCCATGCACCAGAGCCTGTTTCTGTGGCAATGACTTAAACTCCAGATTCAAGTCACCTTTCTCATACTCCTGCCAGAGGAATTCTTCGAACAACAGAGCATTCTTTGCCAGTTTTTTTGTTTCCTCGCCCGGCATCAAGGCAAGATACTCATCGCGCAAGGTCAACAGACAGGAAGGCTCCAATCCCACCACCGGCACGCCCCGCTCAACGAATGGCTGCAGAGCCTCGAGAGTTCTCTTTGCTTCCACCCTTGCCTCATCAAGCAGCCCATTGCTAAAAAACGTGCGCCCACAG
The DNA here is from genome assembly GCA_040218615.1 of Gammaproteobacteria bacterium. Taxonomy (GTDB): domain Bacteria; phylum Pseudomonadota; class Gammaproteobacteria; order Pseudomonadales; family Pseudohongiellaceae; genus UBA9145. The sequence goes on along the minus strand of JAVJRC010000009.1, from coordinate 324,693 downwards.
CAGAGCGGTCGTTTCTTGTCCACGGCCGTGGGGTAATGCACGTGATAACCGGCGGCGGCCAATACTGCCATGGCAGCCGCCGCGTTTTCTGTCTCGAAGCAACCATTAAAGGTATCTACCAGCAACACCACTTCTTTTTCGCCTTCGGCAACCACTGCATCTTCGACAAAGGGTTTGAAATGATCGCTGCGCCAGGCTGGCAAGCTCCGTTGTGCTGTCAGTCCGAGCAGTTTTTCACTAAGCCAGGGCAGACCGGGAACTCTGTCGCGCAGATTGATCAGGGCAGCCAGACGGCGATAGCGATGAGCCAGACGCGGCAGGTAGGCGAATAGTTTCTCCCTCAGTGGCAAGCCATGTTTCTGTCGATACTGGTAGAGAAATTCGGTTTTCATGCGTGCCATATCGACGCCAGTGGGACATTCGCGTTTGCATCCCTTACAACTCACGCACAGGTCCATGGTCTGGTACATCTCATCCGACAGCAGGCCCTCTTTGCCAAGTTGGCCGGTAAGGGCAAGCCTGAGCGTATTGGCCCGGCCCCGTGTCAGATGCTGTTCATCCCGGGTGACCCGGTAGGAAGGACACATGGTGCCCCCGTTAAGCTTCCGACAGGCGCCATTGTTGTTGCACATTTCAATAGCCCGGTCGAACCCCTGCCATTCGGACCAGTCCAGTTGCGTATCTATAACTATAGGTGCATACCCGGGAGCAAAACGCATGATGTTACGGTCGTCCATCTTGTGCGCGTTGACTATTTTGCCGGGATTAAACGTATTGTTCGGGTCAAACAGGGATTTCACTTCTTCAAAATTCTGCAGCATGCGCTTGCCAAACATGGGCTCGTGGAATTCCGAGCGGGAAATGCCATCCCCATGCTCACCGGAATGAGAGCCCTTGTACTCGCGCACGATTTCCAGGGTCTCTTCGACGATGGCGCGCATTTTGGTGGCACCAGAATCTTCTTTCATGTTCAACACAGGCCGGACATGGAGACATCCCACTGAGGCATGGGCGTAGAATGTGCCCGTCGTGCCATGCTTTTCAAAAATCTCTGACAGGCGGCGCGTATACTCAGCAAGATCTTCCAGTCGCACGGCACAATCTTCGATAAAGGAAACCGGTTTACCATCCCCTTTCATGGACATCATGATATTCAGGCCAGACTTGCGCACTTCCCACACGGCGTTCTGAAATTCATTGTCAGTCGCTTCCACTACTGCATCCGGGAATCCCAGGTCGGCCATGAGTTCAACCAGGGCATTGAGATGGGCAAGCTGCCCTTCTCTGCTGTCGCCGGCAAATTCCACCAACAGCAAGGCCTGCGGCTCACCCTTGACGAAGCGTTTCACTGTGGGCGCAAACAGGGGAATATCCCTGGCCAGGTCGATCATGGTCCTGTCCACCAGCTCCACGGCAGCCGGGCCCAGCTTGACGATATGCTGGGTACTGTCCATGGCCTGGTAAAAAGTCGGGAAATGGCAGACACCCAATACCTTATGTTCAGGCAGTGGCTGCAGGTTTAAGTGAATTCGCTGGAAAAAACCCAGAGTTCCTTCTGAACCCACCAACAGATGGCCGAAGTTGGGCTGGTCCTCGATTAATGCATCGATGTTGTAGCCACCCACTCTTCTGAGCAGGTCGGGAAAGCGCGCCCGTATTTCTTCTGCTTCCCGCTTACCGAGTGCTGATAGCGAACCGAGCAATTCAGGATTGGCATTGGGAGTTAGCTGTTTACCGTTTACTTTACCGAAGTGCGCCTTACTGCCATCGGCCAATAAAGCTTCCACGGAACGGACGTTATGAACCATATTGCCGTAGCGAATGGAACGCGCACCACAACTGTTGTTGCCTGTCATGCCTCCCAGGGTAGCCCTGTTAGCAGTAGAGACATCAACCGGATAAAACAATCCATGGGGCTTGAGAAATCGGTTCAGTTGATCCAGGACCAGACCGGGCTGGACACAGACGGTGCGATCTTCGGGATTGAATTGCAGGACTTTATTGAGATGCCGGGTCGAGTCGATTAACAATGCCTCACCAATCGCCTGGCCGTTCTGGGAAGTACCGCTGCCTCTGGGTAGCACGGGAATGCCGGCTTCAGCGGCAATTTTTACTGCCGCTTCCACATCCTCTTCGTCTTCAGGCACCACCACACCAACAGGCATGAGCTGATAGATGGACGCATCGGTGCTGTAGCGACCACGACTGAAGGCATCAAATAGCACATCGCCCTTGAGCTCTTTCTGCAGTGTTTGGGCAAGTTCAGTATTTTGCATGCTGCTCATCTATTGATGATCTGGAGTCTATTGCGAGCTGGAAAATTGGAAAGAAAATTGAGTGTAGTCAGCCTGTCAGGGTAACCGTCTCCAGGTCAGTGTAGCCGTAGTCCGGCCAGTTGCATCTTTCAGGGAGAGCTTGAGCAGGTTTCCGCCAAATTCGTAGTAGCGAACGTTTTCGCCACCAACCCATTGGGGCACCATAGGGGAGCCCTCCACATGGTGAATCACCACGCCGCGCTGCACATCGACTGAGACCCCACCCCAATAGGCGAAACCACCCAGAGTTCGTTCACTTGCCCCGGCTGCTCTTTCCGGCAAGTCCTGTGGCATACCGAGGCCAGCCATATTGCCATGGGCGTCATAGCTTAAATAGCCAACATAGTTCATGTCACGCTCGCCTCCGCCCTCGGGAAACTGCAGATAGCTCACCAGTTCCCAATCGCCAATAAACTGCTGGTACTTGGGATCGGTGGGATCAGTGGCGGCGGTCAGTGCTTGACTCATGGCTAATGCCAGAACGATCGAACAGATTGGTTTCAGCAATTCAATAGTTCTGGGCATGGCAATATCCTCAGTTAAAAAAGTTAGTAACCAACTGCAGCAGCATCTCCGCGACGGGAATCCGCAGCACCGAGAAAAAGGTCGTTGGCCCGGTCATGATAAACACCCATGGCCGCGCCCTGCGATCCCCGCTCTCGAACCTGATGGCCCTTTGCCTGATACAGGCGCAGCGTGTCTGCAGACAGGGCATTGGATTCGATGCTGGTGAAATCAGGCAGCCACTGGTGATGGATACGACCCGCTTCTACGGACTCGGCAATATTGAATCCATGGTCAATTACATTGAGAATCAACTGCATGGTGGTGTTGATGATCGTCTTGCCGCCGGGGCTGCCCACTGCAAATACTGGCTGTCCGTTCCGGGCGACAATGGTTGGCGTCATGCTGGACAGCGGCCGCTTTTCCGGCGCCACCAGGTTGGGCGCAGTACCAATATTGCCACGGGCATCAGTCAATCCCGGAACTGCATTAAAGTCACCCAACTCATTGTTGAGCAGATAACCACCACCTTCTACGACAATGGCAGAACCATAGCCAAACTCCAGGGTGTAAGTCATGCTGACCATATTGCCTTCGCCGTCCACCACCGATAAGTGCGTGGTTTCCTCTGACTCGTAAGCCTGGGCAAACAACTCCGGGCTGCTTTCAGATTTGCGGTCCATGTCGATGGAGGCCCGCAGCTCCGCTGCATAGTCCTTGTCCATCAATCGGTCCAGGGGCATGGACTCATTGAAATCAGGATCACCAAGATGCTCGGCCCGGTCGGCATAGGCTCGGCGCATGGCCTCGGTGAGCACATGCAGGTAATCCGCAGAATTGTGGCCCAGAGCGGCCAGATCAAATCCTTCGAGGATGTTTAGCATCTCGACCAATGCTACGCCACCGGAACTGGGAGGTGGCATGCTGATTATTTCATAGTCTCGATAAGTGCCACGAATCGGCTCTCTTTCTACAGCCTCATATTGGGCCAGATCCTGCTCGGTGATGATGCCGCCGATGTCAGCCATAAAACCGGCCAGGCGTTGGGCATTTTCACCGCGGTAGAAACCATCTTTGCCATTGTCTCTGATCAATTCCAGTGTGTGGGCAAGGTCAGGCTGATACCAGGTATCCCCCATTTCATAGAAGGAGCCGTCTTCACGGAAAAACTTTTGTGCGGAAGCTTCATATTGACGAAACCGGCTGGCACTGCGTGAAAACCCGGACGCCAGGGAATAAGTGATAGGAATACCCTCTCTGGCCAGCTTGATGGCCGGCTCGACCAGATCTTCCCAGGGTAAAGAGCCCAACCTTTGATGAGCGAGCCATAGCCCTGCCACTGTGCCAGGCACACCCACCGCCAGGGGACCAAAATGATTGGAATTATTGACTACCTGACCATCCAGACCCAGGTACATGCGCTCGGTTGCAGCCAGGGGAGCTTTCTCACGAAAATCAAAGGTGGTGGCGTCGCCATCATCACCGTGATACACCATGAATCCACCACCGCCGATATTACCGGCAGAAGGCCAGGTTACCGCCAGGGCAAAGGCCGTGGCAATGGCCGCATCGACGGCATTACCGCCCTGTTTCAGTGCGCCCACACCTGCTTCAGAGGCAAGCTTCGATGCGCTGGAGACAATACCGTTTTTCGCATAAACCGGGGTTCTGCCCCCTTCCGCAAACGCCTGAACAACAAAGCTCAGGCTGAACAGCAATAAAACTGCACCGGCGAGGCGGCGAAAAGCGTTGCTAAATGCTGGGTGTATCAGAGTAACTCGCATAATAATCCGTATTAAATCAATTAGTTATTTTGGTGGGCCCAGTTGGAATGAACCTGCTGACTGCAGTGTATTCTACAGCAAAAGCCCGTCGCAATGACCATTGTCAACGGGCTCGAGGCAATGCTAAGTTCAAAGCACAGGACTCTGCTACAGCGTATGGAACAGCAGGCATTACAGACCCCAACCAACCACTTAATAAAGGAATCTCTTGCATGAAATTGACTCGGCTTACTACTCACCGTCCCCTCCGCCTGGTTTGCGCAACCTTGATACTGTTGTTATTGGGTAGCTGTGGAGGTGAATCGGACACGACCGCTGTAAGCCAGGACCCTGTCGATCGTGCCAGGGGCATCCATGAGCGGGTGATCACGCTGGATACCCATGCTGACATCAACACCGACAATTTCACTGCCGAGATTAACTACACCCAGGACCTTGATACCCAGGTGACTCTGCCCAAGATGGAAGCTGGTGGTCTGGATGTGGCCTGGTTCATCGTGTACACCGGTCAGGGTGAAATCAATCAGGAAGGTTACCGGGCAGCCTATGCCAATGCCATGGACAAGTTCTCCGCGATCCATCGCCTGGCTGAAGAAATTGCACCGGACCAGATAGAGATCGCCTATACCTCCGATGACGTGCGCCGCATTGTCGCATCAGGCAAAAAAGTGGCGATGATCGGGGTTGAAAATGCCTATCCCGTTGGGCCCGATCTTTCCAATATCGAAAAATTTTACAATCTGGGCGCCCGCTACATGTCGCTGGCACACAACGGGCACAATCAATTCTCGGATTCACAAACCGGTGAGAGAGATGGTGTGTACTGGCACGGCGGGCTCAGCGAAATGGGTCGCTTTGCCATTCGCGAAATGAACCGCCTTGGCATTATGATTGATATCTCTCATCCTTCGCGAGATTCCATCATGCAGACTCTACAGCTAAGCAGGGCTCCGGTTATCGCCTCCCATTCCTCTGCCCGCGCCCTGACCGATCATTCCCGAAACCTGGACGATGAAATGCTGCTGGCGCTACGCGATAACGGCGGTGTCGTGCAGACTGTGGCCTTCGGCAGCTATATCAACGAAGCCCGTCGCGCCCATCTGGCTAATGGGGGCGACAGCGCCGATGCACCTCCGGCCACGGTGTCTGACTTCGTGGATCATATCGACTACATGGTTAACCTGATTGGCCTGGAGCACGTGGGTATCAGTTCAGACTTTGATGGAGGTGGCGGTATCGAAGGCTGGAATGACGCCTCTGAATCCTTCAATGTCACGCTCGAACTGGTGAACCGGGGATACAGTGAAGAAGAAATAGGCATGTTGTGGTCTGGCAATCTGTTGCGTGTACTCGACGAAGTGCAGCAGATCGCGGCTGAGATCCAGGCAGAAAACAACTAGTTCGGCAAGCTCAGGCATAACCGGAAACAGCCGTGACCGAGGCTATACTGGTTGGTCAATTACCAGTGAAACAGGGTGGCTTTTCTGGAAAAAAGCCCTGCTTTAGCGGCAGATTAAGTGGAAATGTTAATTCCATCACGCTTGATTGCTGGAATTTTCCTACAGCCATGACCTGCATCACACTTAAAAATACTATGAACAGTAGTCTGGGCCCCATAGAAGCGAGATAGCCCACCTATCCTGTGGATTTCCACAGGTAAGGCAGTTAATCCGCCAAGTTTTGCCGGGAGTTTTCTGCTATAAAACGGGGTTCTGGAATATCTGATCACCCGCACCGGTAGTGCGAAGCTTGAACTAGAACAGCTAAAAAACAAGCAGGCTAAGCCAAATGAACAGGTCTTGTAGCTACAACTGTCACCCAGGCAGTCGATTAGTCGACCGCGCGATAATCTCGTTCTTCGCATTCGCGTTGACATTCTCTCCAATAAACTCACTGGCTCAAAGCAACGAGCAATCAGCCGAGTTGGCCGGTCGCGTGGTGATGATTCAGGGCGATGTAGTCGCTCGAGACACTACAGGCAACGACAGACAATTGAGCCGTCGTGCAGAAGTAAACGTCGGCGATACCATATTCACCGCTCCTGGAGCCCGCGCTCAGATCCGCATGGTAGACCAGGCAATCATCTCCCTGAGTGAAGATACCGAATTCAACATCGTCGCCTACGAATATGCCGACGCACCCGCTACAGATGAATCCAATCTTGAATTGGTTCGTGGTGGATTTCGCACGATCACCGGTGTAATCGGCAACCAAAGCCGGGAAAACTATGAAGCCGGAGTTGCCAACTTCGCCACTATCGGCATCCGTGGTACCGACTATGAAGTTGTTTTCACTAATGGTCAGGTGCTTACCGGTGTTTATGACGGCGGTACCACAGTATCCAATAGCCAGGGTTCGCTAGACCTGGGTATCAATGCAGACTATGACTTCGCAAGAATTCCCAGCCCAAACGCTGCGCCTATTGGACTACTGGTGCAACCTCCCGGGCTTGGCAACCTGAATGTCGCGATAGTTGAAGAGGACGATGGCGGAAACGGCGCCGATGAGGATGAGCAAGGTGACGGAGATGGCGCCCAGGATGATGACAGTGCCGACGACGCCCAGGATGATGGCGATGGAAACGCACAGGGCGATGGGGGAGCTGACGACACTGATGGTGGTGGAGACAGCAATGCAGGAGATGGAAATAATGCCGCTGCCAATCAGGCTGCTGGACAACAATCAGATTCCGGCTCCAGCCTTGCGCCGCCTCCTCTTGAAATAATCGTGGAGACTCCTGCGGCCAATACCGCGGGAAATGCAGTCAATGATGGCCAGCAAGAATCTACCGTCTCTGCAATACAGGTTAATCCCAATGAGACAGCAGGTGATGGTTCGCTAAGCTGTGCTGCGACATCTTCGTGCGTGGAAGTGCAGAACGGGCAGGCCTTTGCCGCTCCCAGCGACAACAGCAACGGTAGCGACCCCGATGGTGATGAGGACAACAGTGGTAGCGGCGGCTCCGATGACAGCGCCGCCGGAACCGATGGCGACGGAAACGGCGATTCAGGCGACAACGATGGCGGTAGCTCTAGCGGTGGAGATGACGACTCCAGCGGCAGTGATGATGGTGATAATGACGATGGTTCCAGTGCTGGCGGCAATGGTAATGGCAACGGAAACAGCAACGCCGGCGGGAACGGCAACGGCAACAGCAATGCCGGCGGGAATGGTAATGGCAACGGCAACAGCAATGCCGGTGGGAATGGCAACGGCAATGGAAACAGCAATGCCGGTGGTAATGGCAACGGAAACGGAAATTCAGATAACGGCAACTCTGGTAACGGAAACGGCAATGGCAATTCCGATAACGGCAACTCCAGCAACGAAAATGGCAATGGCAATTCCGAGAGCGCTTCAGGTGGCGACGAAGAGGAATCAACTGTTCCCGATGTCACTGACACAGTAAATTCCATTCTCGAAAGGCTCGGGCTGCTTGACGATGACGACGAATCAGAAGAGGAATCATCCGGAGACGATGAAGAAGAAGACTCTTCAGAAGACAGCAATGGCAATTCCGGAAATGGAAACGGAAATGGCAATGGCAACGGCAACGGCAATGGAAACGGCAATAGCAACGGCAACGGCAATGGAAACGGCAATAACAATTCCGACGACGACGATGACGATGACGATGACGATGACGATGATTCCAATGGAAACGGAAATGGTAACGGCAACGGTAACGGAAACGGAAACGGCAACGGAAACGGAAACGGCAATCTGGAACGACCAGAACTCTCTGTAGACGCCTACGATATTTCCTGGGGCCGCTGGGATAATCCAGTAGACAGCAACTGGGTAGCCGTCCAGCAACTTGAAAATGACCTGGTGCGCATTAGCACTGACCAGTTCTTTGCCGACATCGAAGCCACCTCAATCGCCGATATGTCTGGCTCCGCAAGCTATCGCACAGGTATTGCTTCTTCGTTCATCGGCGCTGGCAGTGCTGGCGACATCAGCAGCCTGGCTGCCGAGATGGGCGTGAATTTTGATACCGGTGTCATCAGCGACGGCAGCCTGAAAGTGCTGGCAGGTAACCAGACCTGGTCAGTGACTTTTGATGGTCTGATTGACAATGGCATGGTTGAGCTGAATCCGATCACTGGCCAGCTCATGGACCCAACGGGCGTGCTGAGTAATCAGATAGAGGCAAACCTTGGTGGCGCGTTTACCGGTGCACAAGCCGAGGCTTTCGTTGGTGGATTCGACCTGATCGATTCCATTAACGAGCTGAATTACGTCGAAGGTATTTACACCATAGAACGTTAACACTCGAGACCATTAAAAAAGGCCACTCTGGAATCAGAGTGGCTTTTTTTTGTCTCAGCAATCAATATCTGATTAGCGAGGTGGTCTGGCGTGCGCCGCGCCCCTGAATATCGCATTCATCATGATGACGTTCAGCCCGTCCAGATAGGCACGCACAGTTGGGTCCTGGGTAAAGGCGATCACCTCACCAGCCCCTCGCGATTCCTGGATCACAAAGGGCTTGTAGGCCAGTTGCCTGCGATTCTCATCCCAGATATACCCGCTGGCCAGCAAATCTTCAGGCCCCTGAAAGCGCGCCACGTTTACGCCATCGTTAATTCGGATCGGAGTGTAAATATCTGAGCCTCTCACCAGCACATTGAGCACCGGCGCCACACCAGCACTCAACCAGTGCTCCGGGTGGACGTCAGCACGCACCAGCACACCTGCGACTGGGTCGGGGGGATCTTCCAGAGCGACAATCTGGTCGCGGTATTGCGCTTCCTCGGTCAGGTACTGACCTTCAACCGTGGATTCCTCTTCGTCTTCGTTCTCCGGTTCATCCACTTCTACCACTGCCCGTTCCCGGCGAACTGAAAGCAGGTCCACGTCCGGGTCTGCCAGAAAACGCGTGGCATTACCAAGGGCTATCAGCACTCCGCCACCCTGAACCCAATTGCGAATGTTTTCGATTCCACCTTCACCTAATGCCGCTTCATATCCCGCACCGTTGCTCAGGGGCAGGATCAGAACCTGGTAACGGCGCAGATCGGCATTGCGCAAAGTATCTACCCTGATCGGTGTCACCGGATAGTTAAACTGTTGCTCGATCACAAATTTGGTGTTGCCCGCACTATAGGAATTCGTCGGTTCATCCCATGCCATTGCGATGCGCGGCGCGTTGTGACGAACCACATTGGCGCTGCCGAAGCTGGGCCCGTCGGTGACCCAACTGTCGTTCACCGCGATCACTTCAGCACCGCTCTCCCTGGCGATTCGGGAAACTGTGGCAAACAGGTCGTCATCGTTGTCAGCAACATCAATGATCAGGCTGCCAGCCGGATACTCATTGCCAATATTGGTGAAGGCCTTGTCGTTGCTCTTTACTGCCAGTCCTTCCCGCATGGCCGTTGCCAGAAACCGCACCGCTGAAGCTTCGCCCCAGGGAACGATGTAGCTCACACTGGCCTCACCGCCAATGACACTGCCTGGCTGGATTAAATCGGTGCCATGACGGACAAAGTCTCCGCTCGGGGTCCGGTTACAGGTGTGCGCTTCGATATTGAACATCAAGGGCAATGACCAGGCAGTTACGTCGTATATCTCATCGGGCAGATTTTCAGCACGCCTTCTTTCCTGCTCAGCGAGAAAATCAGATTCCATAGGCACATCCCTGTCCAGCAGTGTCCTGATAAACCGCTTCGCGGGTTGGTCGCTGCGGATTACATAGCTGCCAGCCGGGTAGGTTTCACTGCAGGCATTGAACTGTTCTGTTGCCCGGTCAACTTCAACCCCTTGCCGCCCTAACAGGCCAGCGAGCTTGTCTGCCGCGTCCTGGTCGGCCTGGGTAGGGATAATATAGGCGCGCACATCTTCCGCTTCGCCCTCTTCGATCGCGCTTACCCGGTAGTTATAAAAATCCGTGAGAAACTTTTCCCGATTCATCTGCACAGTTTCAGCAGTGGCCAAGGAAGTCAAAAAGTGATTGCGTACAGTGAAGCGATAATGCAAGTCATTGCCATCATACTGGCGAAACACCAGCCCTCTGGAAGAAGCCTGCTCATAAGTCATGGCAATACTGCCAAAATAAGAAGGCCAACTGGCACCATAGCCAGGGTAAAAAGCGTCATAGACTTCCCGGGTGAAATAATCCAGGCCGAACAAATCGAAATACCTGGCGTTGTTGCGTCCGAACAACTGCAAGCTGCTGCGCTGGTCTTCTGCCAGGTGGGGATTGTAGGGAATGGCTTCAGGGGCAAAGAAATAGGTGCCATCGGATCCCATCTCGTGGGCGTCCACGTAGGCCACCGGAAAAAACTCCAGCATCGCAGCAGTGCGGCCCCGGGTCTCTGGTTGGGTCTGAATAAACCAGTCACGATTCATATCGAACAGGTAATGGTTGGTCCTGCCGCCAGGCCAGGGCTCATCGTGCTCTGCGGCCAGGCGATCGGAGTCTGGTACCAGCCCTTCTGCGCTGGTGAAATTATGAATAAAGCGATCACGCCCATCCGGATTCTGCATCGGGTCAATCACCACCACCGTGTCCGCCATGATTTCCGGCACCCGGGCATCACCTCGAGAGGCCAACAAGTGATAGGCAGTAAGCATGGCCGCATCGGTGGAAGAGATCTCGTTACCGTGCACCCCATAGGAGAGCCAGGTGATGGCAGGCTGAGTTTCAATCAGCTCGGCTGCAGTGTCTTCATCGGTGATTCGTGGATCTGCCAGCCGCTGCATATCGGCCTTGATCTGCGCCAGGTTTGCGATATTTTCCGGCGAAGAGATCACTGCATAGATCAGCTCCCTGCCCTGCCAACTGCGGGCATATTCCTGCAGGATCACCCTCTCTGGCGCTGCCTGCTGCAAGGCTTCGAAATAGCGAATGGCATCCCTGTGCCAGGTGATACGCTCTCCAGGCGCATAACCCAGCACCTGCTCGACAGTGGGAATAGCGGGGTCATAATCGGGGTTCGGCCAGTACAGGAAATCATCCTGGGCCAGGATTTGGGAGCAGCCGAAAACCAGAAGGAAGATCACTGGCAGCAAATTGCGGTGGGGCAGAATTCTTATCATAATCAATCTCTTTTCAGCATTCTGAATGCATTCAGACAATAATTGGCTGGTGTTTTGATGGAAGGATGCTATAGCTTTTTCTTCCCTCCATCCACAGCAAACAAAAAATCAGCAGGATGATTCACCGGAATTGATATGAGTAATCCCAAAATCGAGAGTGTCCCACTGGAGTTCGAGCAGCTCAACAGTGAGGAGATGCAAGAGCGCTCGCAAAAATTCTATCAATCGATCTCCAGGCGACGAACGGTTCGGGATTTCAGCAATCAACCCATTCCACCCAATGTCATAGAAAGTTGTTTGCAGGCTGCCGGCTCTGCACCCAGTGGAGCCAATCGACAGCCCTGGCATTTTGCCGTAGTCCAGGATCCTGAAATCAAGCGGCAAATTCGAATGGGAGCGGAGCAGGAAGAGCAGGAATTTTATGAGTCGCGTGCGCCCCAGGACTGGCTCGATGCCCTGGCGCCATTGGGCACAGATGCCAACAAACCGTTTCTGGAAACCGCGCCCTGCTTAATCGTGATTTTTGGAGAAAAATTCCGCTTGAACCAGGCGGGAGAAAAGGAAAAAAACTACTATGTCACCGAGTCCGTAGGCATCGCCACTGGAATCCTGATTGCCGCATTGCATCAGGCCGGGTTGGCCACCTTGACCCATACGCCGGCGCCGATGAAATTTCTGAATGAGATACTGGACAGGCCTGCCACAGAAAAACCGGTGATGATTCTGGTAGTGGGATTTCCGGAGAAAGACGCACGGGTCCCTGCGATAGAAAGAAAGTCACTGGAAGAGATCGTTAGTTTCTCCTAGCCCGTCGCCGCAGCGTTCTGCACGAGTCAGTGCATTCGTTCTCTATCTACCCACGCTAGTTTCGGTAAAGCAACAACAGGTCTGCCACTTCATCGATACCGGTGATATCGAGATCTCCATCATTGTCCCGGTCGTGCAAAATCGCGCAGGATGCGGCCTCGGGGGCAAACAGTTGATTGGATTGCCGCTGCAATATGCCATTGCCCAGGTTCTCGAATATCAGAAACAGGCGTGTGGAGAAATCTGAAGTCACCACATCCAGGTCGCCATCCCCGTCCAGGTCACCCAGATCCACTGCCAGTGGAAATCCCGCATTGTTCTCGGCTGTTGAGTAACTCACCGGAGGAGAAAGCGCTCCAGCGCCGTTCCCCAATGCAACCGTCAAGGTCTTCTCCTGTGCGTTGACGGCGACGATATCGGCATTGCCGTCACGGTCCATGTCACCGGCAGCCAACATCCAGGGATCCCCTGCTGCGGCTACGGAAAACGCCTGGGTAAACGTGCCATCACCATTTGAGATCAGGGTTACCAGCTCATCACTGATCCGGGTGCCAATAACCGCGTCGGTCAGGCCATCCCCGTTCATATCGGCAGCGGCACAGGACCACTCGCCGTTGGCCACATCGAAGGTAAACGCACTGGAAAACGTGCCAGTGCCATCGTTGGTAAAAAGCGCCACCCGATTACCGGCATAGGTAGCCGCCAGGATGTCCTGGTCACCATCGTTTTCGAAGTCCAGCAGACAGACGCCACGGACGCGCTCTCCCGCCACCAGGTTCTGGGTCTGGCTGAGCGTGCCTGTACCATCGCCATGAAAAACATGAACCCTATTGCCGGCAGCACTGCCAACGACAAAATCGATATCGCCATCACCATCCAGATCGGCACCCTCATTAGGGCTTGGTCTGTCAGCGCCGTCTATAGGCACGATGGTGAAATCATCGTAATTACCGGCACCATCATTGAGAAAGATACGCAGGTCGTTGGTGATTTCATTGGGCACGACAAAATCAGACCAGCCATCTTCGTTCAGGTCGCCCGCGTAGGCACCGTAGGTCTGGATCTGTTCCTGGGAACCCGCTTCGCGAGCCGACACCTGGGCGATCTCCGTAAAATTCAAGTCTGCGAAGCCTGTCCTGATCCAGTGGGTCCAACTCAGCCCTTTGCCAAACTGACTGCCATCGGCTGCCTGAATCGATCCGGCAGGCAAGCTCAGGGCGATTACCTCGCCGGCCGAGAGAGTCTGATCTACCGAGACATCGATGCTCTGCTGAGATGGTGAAAGCGTCAATGAAGGGTTGATAACCCCTGTCCAACGACCAAACATTTTCAGATCTGAATTCTGGAGTGAGCCTGGATCGAGTGGACGGTCAAATTCAATGGAGAAAGTATCGCCGTCGATTGATGTGCTGCCGGGCAAGGGGTTGACTCTCAATGCATGGAGTGTGGGCTCGGCGTCAATGGAAAAGGTTCTTGGCGAGCCATCCAGATAAACGGATTCGCCGAGTCGATAGGCGACGTACAGATTCACTGCAGAATAGGCTTGTCCCGCCACACCCTGGAAAACCTCTACAGTATTACTCGAATCAAGCACAACAGTATTTCGAAAGGCTGGAATTTGCTCGGGATTGAAAGCCTGCAATTGTCCGTTGCTGTCGACAACAAGCAGTTCGCTACCCACTTCTACTCCCACCAGGATATCTGCTGTCATGCCCACATGCTCGGGCTGGGGGCACAGGGAACCACCGATAAATATGGATTCAGCAGCACCGGCTTCGGCGACAAAATCAGCACCGGAATTGTTGGAGAGTCCGCCACTGAATATGACACCTTGCGGACAACTGGCCAGCACCGGGGCAGCCATGGCCAATGACAAACAAAGCAGAATCGATTTGAAAACTATAGAAGTCCGGGTATTCATGGACACAGCCTAACCTGAATTCCAGACATAAAAAACCCGGCAATGTTAGCCGGGTTTTTCACTATCAGGTCTCGTTATTGCGGAGGATTACCAATCGGGGTTCCAGGCCGACGAAACTCACCGTAGAGATATTCTTCGGCAAATTCTGCACACTTGAATTCCAGCAGTTGGTAATTTTCCTCGACGTGGCGATAAAGCGGGAAGCTCACTGTCCACGGCCGGGTGAAAGTATTGGGGTCGGTAATAGTTGCCTCATACTGAAGATGATTGGGGCTCAATGGCGTCCATCGTTCCTCGACCACCATTTCCCAACTGTGATGATTTCCGGCGCGGTCGAACCAGGTGTCCGGCATCTGGCCAGTCACACTGACCACCAGAGTGTCGCCCTCCCAATGGGCATTAGAGTGGCCCATCCAGGCATCAACCTGGGAAACGATCTCTGGCTGGTCTACATAAACGATTCGGTTTGCTTCAGCAAATTCATAGGCAATCAGGATGACATCACTGGATTGCACGATCTGAAAAGGGAACGGAAGCATATTGCCTCGCGGCACACCTGGCATATAGCACTTGGTCAGCGGATCCTTGTCGATGGCATTCACGCGATTTTCATCGCGCTGGCGTCGCGCTGCTTCGGTATAGGGAATACGTCCCCCTTCTACTACACCCTGGCTGCCTGGAATGGCAGATAGAGCCCCCATCAGTCCGGGGTGTGGGCCGTACGAGGCAGCATGAGGCTCGATATCATAATGGGCCTTGGTCATGGCTTGCCAGATACCACTGAGGTCCGGTTTGCCATCAGGAGTCCTTGGAAACTCATCCAGCGGTTGAGCCAATGCTACTGCGCCTATTGTCAGTGAAAACAGCGCTACGAAAAATTGCTTGATTGAAAATTTCATTACTTACCCTTTCTCTTCTAAGTCCTGGTACTGCGTATTTTTATTCGTTAAGTTTGACTCTGAAACCAAACCTTTTCCTGACAAGTTTTACTGGGAATCCTCAGCAGCACGCAATTCCTCCATGCGCTCTCCGCGAAGAATGTTCACCATGCCATAGTTGCCTTCATGGCAGGCATATTCGTAAATCTGACCGGCCACCTTGGTCATGGGAACGATTGCAGTAATCTTGTCAGTGAATGTAGATGGATCCTCAATAGTAAATTCGTAATCCACGGTATCGTAAGCCGTTCGGGTGAATTTTTCAGTCAGCACCATGTCATAGTTGGCGCCAGTGCTGGCGAAGGTTTGACGTAAACCGTTGAAGTTTTTGGTTTCCACGACCAGGGTGTCCCCGTCGAAGTAGCCTCTTGAGTCTCCAGACCAAAGCCGGATGTTGTCGTCGAGATCGGGCTTGTCTACTAATGGCACAATTCGCGCATCATGAATCATTTCGGTCATGATCACTGCGGTGTCCTTACTCTGAATTATCTGCATATTGTTGTTGTACAGGCTCGGCACAAACGGAGGTCCGGAATTGAAACCGACAATACAACGTTCCGAGAGGCCACGGTCTTCCGGCCCGTCTTTGGCAATACCGCCCACCACATAGCGAACCGGGCGCTCACCTGGGATGTCAGGACCCAGACCCCCGTAGGCTCTCGGAGCACCTTCTACCGCTTCCGGAATCCTGCCATTTTCCGGATAGACAATATGGGAGGTACGCACGGTATCGCCGATACCGGCAGCCTCAATCCAGAAATCGTTATAGCCACCAGGGTCACTGGATTCCGGTGGCGCATCGGGATCGACCACTCTCTGGGCCGCAGCCGCATCAGCGGCAGCTCTTGCCGCTTCCTGACGGGCAATGGCTTCGGCAATCTGCTCCTCAGTAAGAAACTCCTGGGTTCCGTATCGTTGCGGTCGCTGCATGGGTATGTTGGAACTGAAATTCCACACACCCTGCAGATCTGGCTGGCCCCACTGGGTGCGAGGCACCTCGTAGTCAGAATCCTGTTGTGCCGTTGCCATTGAGATCGGCAAGAACAGGGCTAAAGCCAGTGTGATTTTAGGAAGATTTGATACGCGCATGAGGGCCCCCCAGAACATTCGCGATTGGATGCGGTAACTTAGTGGTTTGACCGGTAATAATCAATAGAATGCGCCTACTTGCGGGTATAACGGGTCAACAGGCTCGAGGTGTCCCAGCGCCCGCCACCCTTTTCCTGCACCTCGGCATAAAATCCATCAACCATGCTGGCTACAGGGAGTTCCACCCCATTGCGTTTTGCCTCGGCCATGGCGATACCCAAGTCCTTACGCATCCAGTCCACTGCAAACCCGAATTCGTATTCATCCTGCAACATGGTTTTGTAGCGGTTTTCCATTTGCCAGGAGCCGGCTGCTCCCTTGGAGATCGTCTCTATCAGCGCCTCACCATCCAGGCCTGCCTTGAGGGCAAAATTGAGACCTTCTGCCAGACCCTGAACCACCCCGGCGATGCAAATCTGGTTGACCATCTTGGCCAACTGACCGTTACCAGCCGGACCGAGCAGTTTATTAAACCGGGAATAGCTGTCGATGACTGGTTTGGCGGTGGCATAAGTTGATTCATCCCCACCTATCATGACAGTAAGCGCTCCGTTCTCTGCACCCGCCTGCCCCCCAGAGACTGGTGCGTCGAGAAACTGCTTGCCCTGGGACTTGGCCTCTTCATAAAGCTCTCGGGCCAGTTCGGCAGAGGCAGTTGTGTGATCTACCAGCACTGCGCCAGATTTCATGGCCGACAGTGCACCTTCTTCACCCAATACCACTTGTCGCACATCGTCATCATTACCAACACATACCAAAACCACATCGCAACCAGATGCAGCGTCAGCCGGCGTAGGCGCCATGTCTCCCCCATATTCTTTACACCATTGTTCAGCCTTGCTCTGGGTTCGGTTATAAACACAGACATCCATGCCTGCTTTCTTGACATGTCCGGCCATGGGATAGCCCATGACTCCGAGTCCGATAAACGCAACTTTAATAGAATTCCCCATAGGATCTCCTGTAGTCCCTGTTATTGTTGAAAAATCGTTCTGCCACGGGCGATAGTTTGCACGATGCCAATCTCTGCCAGTTCGCCTGGGTCAGCATCCAGTGGATTGCGCTCCAGTATGACAAAATCAGCTCGCTTGCCTGCTGCAATGCTGCCTTTCTCATCCTCCTCAAAATACTGGTAGGCGGCGCCGAGAGTGACAGCCCGCAAGGCTTCCATCACTGTTATTCTCTGGTCCGGACCCAACACATGCCCACTGCGAGTTTGCCGATTAACTGCTATCTCAACCAGGCGCATGATATCTGGCGGCACGATCGGTGAATCATTATGAATGGTGAACGGTATCCCCCTGTCGATGGCAGCTTGCGCTGGCGAGATAAAACTGGCCCGGTCGTCGCCAAAACTTCGGCGATGCCAGTCGCCCCAGAAAAATGGATGGACAGAATAGAAAGATGGAATGATTCCCAGCTCGGAGACACGGTCCAGTTGATCAGTGCGAATAAGCTGGGCATGAATGATCACCGAACGATGATCTGGCAAAGGCTTCCCATCGACGGCTCGCTCGACACCATTGATCATTAACTCAATGGCCGCATCTCCATTGGCATGGGCCAGCACCGGCATACCACGTTCCAGCAAGGAACCGATTCGGCCATACCAGGCCTGGGGATCATAGGACGGATAAGCGACGTAGTCGGAATCGGCCCCGGGTGGCCCTTCATCATAGGGTGCTGACATCCAGGCGGTCCGGCCTTGCGGGGAACCATCCAGGGTGAACTTCACTCCGCCATTGCGAACACCGCCAGTATATTCCGTGTCTCGAACCACAGCGGCCAAAGCCTCATCGCTGAGCGGATTTGCCATGACATAAGTGACGATGTCAGCAGCAAAAGGTTCGGTGCGTCCCTCGTTTTTGAGTAACTCCACGTACTGAGGGCTGACATTGCTGTCCTGGATAGTGGTGATGCCATAGCTTGCATAAATATCGATGGCCGTGCGGCGAAGCTCGCTTTGTCGCTCCGGACTGAGTAAACCACCCGCACCAGGAAACAATCCAATTGCTGTTTCTTCCATCACCCCATCCGGCTCGCGTGAGCCAGGTCGGCGACGAATAATTCCACCAGCGGGGTCGTCAGTATCCGCACCTACTCCCGAGTTCAGGAGCGCCAGCGAATTTACCGCCAGCAGATGGCCTGACACATGTCGGAGTAAAACTGGATGAGAAATACTCGCCCGGTCCAGGTCATCCCTGTTGGGATGTCTCTGCTCGGCAAGCAGGGAATCATCGTAGCCATAACCATAGACTATTTGACCGGGCGGAATTTGCCGCTGTTCGATATGCTGGCGAATTTTTCGAACAATATCGTCTACACTGCTGACGTCCCCAACCGGTGGCGAGGACAGATCGAGCATATCCAGGTTGCGCGAGAGCGCAGAAAAATGCCCGTGGGCATCAATAAAGCCTGGCAGCAATGCCTTGTCGCCCAACTCGATAACCCGGGTCTGGTCGCCTCGAAACTCAAGCACAGACTGCTCATCGCCCGTTGCCACGATTCGATCGCCCCGTACAGCAACGGCCGTCATGGACGATTCTTCCATGCTCAGAATGTGCTCGCCCAAAAAGATCAGGTCAGCATCCTGTGCCGTCACGCCGCAGCATGCTAGCAACGCCAGGGCAGTAGCAAAAATTCTCTTGATCATTCTTGTCACTATTAACGCTTCAACAGCATGAGGCAGAACCACAGTTAGTACAGAGACAGATCGGAACGCCAATCCTGCTGCAGCAACATGTTGAGCTCATCCATGGACTGGAATCTGTCCTCTGGTTTCTTTTCCAGGCATTTCATGGCGATCTGGTTCAGCAATTTGGGTACTTTCAATTTTGAAACTTCTGCCGGTTCTGGTGGAATGTCCGACTGCACAGATTCCAGCACCTCATGCATTTTCTCGCCCTTGGCGGGAGTTTCCCCGCACAGAATTTCATAAAGAATGGCACCCAGGCTGAAAATATCTGTTCGGTGATCGATAGCAGGATCTTTCAGGATCTGTTCCGGGGACATGTAGTGCACAGTGCCTTCCACAGCGCCCTGACTGGTCAAAGTAATATCTTCAATGGGCGCCGGCTTGGATTCTCCGTCCTCTTTGCCGGTGCCATCGGGATGCCAGACTTTTGCCAGCCCCCAATCGAGCAACAGAACCTCACCGTAGGGACCGGCCAATATATTTTCAGGTTTGATATCCCGATGGGCGACGCCGTGAGTATGGGCATAGGACAGACAACTGCAAACCTGTTCCACTAACTCCATTAACTGTGTCAGGTCATAACGCTCCCTGTAATCCAACACTTCTCTCAAGGTGTATCCGTGCACCAGCTTCATGGTGAAGTAAGGATTGCCCCGGCTGTCCCTGCCCAACTCATATGTGGGAATGGTGTTGGGATGTTGCAGCATCGCTGAGACGCGAGCTTCGCGGATGAGTCTCTTTTGTTCAATTTCGTTGTCAGCAAATTCAGGCTTGAGCGTCTTGTAACAAACGAAGCGCGACAGGTGCAGGTCTTTGCAGGATTTGATCAGGGACTTGCCACCCTTGGCAATGGTGCTGAAAAAAGCATAACGGGTGCGCTGATCAATCTTTTCTGGCAGGGTTTTATCCGTCTCTTCCAGAAAGACTGAACTGTATTCCTTGGGTGGTTCAGGAAAATCCAACATGTGTTCGTACCTGAGCGTTTTGCGGTGGTTGATTGTCAATCGAGTGCGAGTCGGGCGAAGTTATCATTGTAAGCCTCTACTTCGCCATGCCAAGCACTGTGTGCAGTCACTTGTGCGTATTGATCGTATAATGATCTCACTAATAAGGAAGCAATCATGCCAACAGAATCTCAAGGACGGGTGGTAGAGACGGAATTTCCCGTTCGCTATGCCGAAACCGATGCCATGGGCGTCGTTCACCATGCCACTTACCTGGTGTACTTTGAAGAGGGGCGCAGTGAATTCATGCGCGCCATCGGCAGCAATTACGCCAATATCGAAGCCAGTGGCTTCAATCTCCCGGTCACCGAAGCCAGTGTGCGCTTCGCCAGCAGCCGCCGTTATGGGGACAGTGTCAGAGTCCGGACCTGGATCGCCGAGAATCTCAGTCGCCGGCTAACCTTCGAATACGAAGTGGTTGATCCAGACAGCGGCCAGGTACTGGTTACTGGACAAACCCGGCATATGTGGACCGATCGCGAGGGTCAGGTAGTGAGGCTACCGGAACAGTGGCGAAAGTTGTTTGCCGAACCCGAATCCTGACCCGAACTTCATCCGGCCAAACCGGAACTCAGTAAAATTTAGCAAAATCAAATATTTATGGTAGTTTAGCCAGACATTGATCAATTTTTGTGCACCAATACCCAAGGCTGAACCTGGACTGTGAGACAGTCGGTGCCTGAAATTGAATTTCAGTCTACAATCCACTATTCACGGGGTTTGCGTGCTGGCGCTAAACCTGTACCAAAAATCGCTATCCCGTTAATATCACAGCATATTTTTCTGTAGCTGGGCTCTTCACAGCCCACGGTAGAAGTCATGAAAGAACACCTGGACAAGGTCAAATTTGCCACCACCAAGGCCCTCACTCGCCTCCTGATCAAGGCGATTGATGATGCCCGTGTGCAAATTGAAGCCCAGGCCATGCGCTTCGTCGGAGCCAAGCTGCCCCCCATCAAGGAAGAGACGCCGGGAATTACCGAGCGCTTCATGAACAACGTGCACAACTATTTTGACGAACTCACTACTCTGGTGGTGAAAGACGAAATAGAACCGGACAGCTATGACAATTTAAGCCTAGTAGATCATGACTACCTGGAAGCCATGATTGCCATGGAAGGAATGGTCAAGCAACTGCGTGACAAGGAAATCAATGGCATGCGCAGTCTGCTCACGCGGCTGGAAACCATGTTTCCGAACATACGCATCGACGAAACCAACAACCCCCTGGATCCGGAACAAATCGGTGACTGTTTTAATGAAGCCATCAAGCCGCTCGGATTCAAGGCACACTACCTTCTAACCATTTACCGCGAATTCAACAAGACAGTATTTGGCAGTTACGATGACATCATTGCCGAAGCCAATGATGTGCTTATAGAACTGGGCGTCTTGCCCGATCTCGACATTACTGCGGCAGACCGGGAACTGCGCAAGAAGAAGCGGGAACAGGCCAGGGCGCAATTGGCTGCAGAGCAGAAAGCCAAGGAAGAAGCAGAGGCTGCTGAACTCGCTGCCCGCATGCAGCGCAAGCCGGTTCCGAAGCCCGTGGCGGCTGAAGCAGCAGCGCCGCAACCAGCACAACAACCAGCACAACAAGCTGAGATGTTTGCCATGATGCAAACTCTGGTACAGAGCATCGCAGCCAACCAGTCAACTGCAGGCGTTTCAGCAACAGCAGGAGCAAACATCGCCGATCCGGGCATGGCAGCCGAGCAAGAGGATTTGCGCAAACAACAGCACAAGCTGATGAGTATGCTCACGGATATTCAGTCCAACCTGTTGAGCAATCAGGGCAGTGGCCCGCCCGGTTCAGCCATGAATACCGACAAGGTTGCCCAATCGATCAATGACTCCCTGAAATCTGAACAAAGTAGTGGCCAACTGGGCGCACTGGCACCTCAATCCGGTGATGTGATTAATCTCGTCACCATGCTCTATGAAGCCATTTGGAAAGACCAGGCCCTGCCGGTCGTGATGAAAGAGCTGATCGGGCGAACCCAGATTTCCATCATGAAAGTGGCACTCTCAGACACAGCATTCTTTGACAACGAGAACCATCCAGGCAGAGCCCTGCTCAACGAGTTGGCACAGGCCGGAATCGCCTGGACGCAGACGGTGACGCTGGATAAAGACCCCGTCTACCAGAAAGTAAAAGATATTGTTGAACGCCTGCTAGCTGAGCCAGAACCTGACAATGATTTTCTGCAAAACCTGATCGATGACCTGCGTGACGCTCGCAGCAAGCAACTGGGAACGGACCTCAACCTCGAGAAGCGTGTTCGCTCTGCTACTGACGTCAGTGAAAACATCGATGACGTTCATGCCTATGTGAAACAGAAGATTTACGAGCGCGTGCTGAAAGGTTATCTGGATCCGGCTATCAGAAACCTGCTGGACACACATATTCACGAGTTTCTGGTCAAGCTCGTACTGAAGGAAGGGCCCGAAGGCAAATCCTGGAAGCCGGTAATGAGCACCATAGACGTGCTGTTATGGACAGTTCAGGCGGAGAAGCAATCCGGTGACAGGGAGAGATTCGAAAGGATCAATCCGCGCCTGGTGGACAACCTGAGCAAGGCGCTGGAAATTGGCGGCGCTTCCAAGACCAAGATCACCAAGATCATGCGGCAACTCAAGCAAATTCAGGAATTCACTTTCCACCAGGCTGCTGCAGGCGTACCCATCACCAAACAGCAGGAGCAGAAATCTCTCAAGGATGAAATCAGGCTCACCACGGCGGCACAAAAGGAAGTTCCCGCCCTGCCGCGTGACGATGCTGACCTGCGGCGAATCGACAAGTTGCCCTCCGGTGCCTGGGTGGAATTCAGGGGCAATTCCGGACAAAGAATCCGCTGCACACTGGCTTCCAAGATAGACAGTATCGACAAATTGTTCTTTGCTGACAGTGAGGGCAAGAAAGTGATTGAGCTGACACGCATGCGACTGGCGCACGAACTCAAGCGTGGTGGTGTCAAAATCATCAGTGAGGGATCGCTGGTGAACCGGGCCATGGAGTCGGTGGTCACCAACCTCAAGGACAGCAAGCAACAGCAGCGCCAGCCAGCCCGCGCGACAGGCTGATTATCGGCGCCTACCTGGCTCCGGCGGTATCCCCCAAAGCCTGAACCCGCCCATACAGATGGGAAGTCAGCGCTACCCTGCCTCCAAAACTCTCCAACTCGCTCCAGCCAATGGGATCACCAATAGTCACATCGATCTGCTGGCCAAACATGCGCAGGGCTTCATGCACCAGCAGTGCCATTCGCAAGGGTTTGGCAATGTGGGATGCCAGATGAAACTTACGGCTATTGCGACCATGAAAGTAGATGGGCACCACGGTGGCATTCGCTTCCCGGATAATTTTTGCGGCAAAGGTAGTCCAGGGGGCATCCACCACGGATCCAAAGCCGAACTTGCCGGCAGTGGAAACCATGCCTGAAGGGAAGATCAGTACCGGAACATCCCGGGACAGGTGCTGCAATGCAAGTTGCTTGGACCTGATGTTTGTCTTGACTGCATCACGGGAATCTTCAAAGTCGATGGGGAGAAAAAAAGGTGCCAACTGGCGATCCTGGCAAAGCAGGGAATTCAGTAAAATTCTGAAATCCCCTCTCGCCTTGAGCGCCAGATCACAGAGAATAACGCCATCCACCACACCAAATGGATGATTGGCGACAAACATCAGCGGGCCATGCTGTGGAATCGCATTCAGCTTTTCCAGGTCATACCGCACTTTAATATTGGCTTCCGCAAGCGCCGCCTCGAAGAAAGACTGAATGGAAAAATTATTGTCTTTGAGACGGTAATAAACTGATTCGATTTTATTCCGACCGAACATGACTTCCAACGAAGAAACGAGCTGGCGTTTTATCCAGGAGTCGTCGGGGTTGGTGTAGGACAGTCGCGGAGGATTGCGCAAATAAGAATAAAACTGGGGATCAATGTCATCCAGCGCGGGTTCTGAATATTCAATAACAGTCATGACTTGATCAAATTACAGAATCTATATTGCAAAACAGTGACGCTGACAACCCAGGCTTATGCAGCTCGATTGCCTCAATTATCGGGCAGGTTCGTCTGGTCTTTACCTTTCCAGTGCTTCCAGAATGCGCGCGAAATGACTGCCAACCGGATAACTGCCTGCTGTCCATCCCAGCCTGACGATAACCGCGTCCCGTGACGGGATCACCATGACCACTTGCTGCCGATTGCCATTGGCATAATACGCGTCCGCTGGCAGTTCCGGGAAGCGCAGGTTTTCATTCCCACTGTTCAACCACCATTGAAAACCGTAAGCCCGGTTGTTGGCCGAGTTATTGGGAGTGATCGCTCTTCTCACCCAATCGGCAGTGACAATTCTTTGACCATTCAAAGTGCCACCGTTGAGCATAAGTTGCCCCATGCGCGCCCAGTCGCGCGCAGACGCATAGAAGTAGGAACTCCCCACAAAAACGCCGCTGGCATCGGTTTCAAAAACCGCGTGCTGGAAACCCATGGGCAGGTAGATATTGGCGATGAAATTGTCATAGGCCTGCTGCGGTCCGCCAGTGAGGTTGGTATACAGTCGAGACAGCAGGTTTGCGGTGCCGGAACTGTAATTGAAGCGGGTACCAGGCTCGGCCACCAACGGCTTCCGCAGCACATAGTCTGACGAAGAGGCAGACGTGAACAACATGGCTGTGGCATCGTCCCCCGGGTTGTACTCTTCAGAAAACGCCAGGCCATCGGTCATGGTCAGGAGATGTTCGATTCGAATAGCCTCTCGTTCATCGCCTTGCCACTGCTCGAATTCAGTTGGCGCCGACAAATCCACCAGACCACGCATTTCGAGATTGCCCAACATGATTGAATTCAGGCTCTTGGCCATGGACCAGCCCAGCAAGCGGGATTCAGCGCCCATTTGTTGCCCATAGGCTTCTCCGACAACCTCTCCAGAATGGACAAGCAGTAAGGCCCGGGTGTTTAAGCCGGCCTGATTGTCCTCGGCCAGTATTTCCTCCAGTAAGGCCTGCACCTGTGGCTCGATGGTATTGACGCGGTTGCCTGCTGGCCAGGGCTCCTCGCTTGTGGTGAGGGCCTGCACGCGTAATCGCCGTCGATCTTCGTAACCCTGGTAATCCACGGCGCAGCCCAGGCCAGGGATATAACTGGCCGTCTTGCGCTGCAAACCAAACAGGGATGCCGTGACACTCTGGTTGGCCTCGTCATAGCTGTAGCTGATCTGGGAAAGGATGGGTGAGTATTGGGTCAGGTCGTCAAATGCCTGCTGGCGATCATTGCCAATGACATATTCCGCACTGCACAGCAGCTTTGAACCGATGCCGGATGCCACGCCGGGCCCATAGATGATAAAGGCAGGAGTGATGCCTACCAGTGCCAGAGCACCCAGCACCAGCAACACGATCATGACCAGACCGATACCCAGCTTCCGCGCTGCTCGCCATGCCTCAGTCACTCTTCACTCCCAATGCCTTTTCCTTTAGTCCCTGTCCCGTTCGCCTGCCCCGACGGCAACCACCTTAATGCTGTCTCGGCTTTCCGTCGCGCTAGTTTCATCACTCCTGGTGGCTGGCCTGGGCATGTTCCACCCGACCGCCAGTAAGAAACAATAATAAACCCATGGCCCCGGCGGCTGCAGCAGCCACATAGGGCCAAGCGTAGAAGTTATTGCTCAGGGTATAAACAATTCCCAGCAAGGCAGGCCCTGCAGAAGTACCCAACGAGGACATCAGGTTGCTGACCGAGAAAATCTTTGCATAATCCCTGACACCAAATGCTTCGGCGAGCAGCAGCGGCTGCAGCATCAGCAGGTTGCCCACTGTGGCGCCAAACAGGAACAGACCCAGGCAGAGTGTCAGTACACTAAAACCCCCTGCCAGCAGACTCAGGGAAGCCACTTGCAGGATCATCATGCCGATAGCAAACAAGCGAATGGAAACCTGGTCAACCAGCCAGCCGCCTATCAGTCTTCCTATGATGGAAGCCACCGGCAAGATTGCCACTACCAAAGCTGTCTGCGCTTCATCCAGTTGTTCTCTCGCCAATCCGTATTGATGAGCAATACCGCCCACCTGCGCCATCAGCAAAAAAATGTAGGCCAGGCTCACTCCCCAGAAAAAACGCCCACGCAGTGCCTCGGCAAAACTCAAGCCCGCCTCTTTTTCTTCAGAGGTGCCAAATGCATTCTTTTCAGATCCTGCAGCAACGGGATCACCATCGACAGCAAGCCCCATGCTGGCAGGATCTGGCCGTAACCAGATAATCGCAACGGGTATGACCCCCACCACGAACATCAGCCCCATCAAGGGTGCAGCAATTTCAAAACTTAATTCTTCCACCAGCAAAACGCACAAGGGCGTGAGCACCACCCCACCGAGAGAGAGACCAGTAGAGGCTATGGACAAGGCCATGGCACGGCGGCGACGGAACCAGCGCGTGACCAGGGTTGTGGCCGGTATCAGCCCGGACGCGGAAAAACCGGCGCCAAACAGTGCATAGGCAATATAGAGCTGCCACAGGTTTGCCACATAAGGCAGTGAGCTCAGCGCCAGGCCCGCTATCACAGCACCTGCCGAAATAACGATTCGGGGATCCATGACCTGGACCTTGCGAGCCACCAGTAACCCGGTAATGCCGCCAGTGAGGAAAAAAATGGAAACAGCCAGGGAAGCCGACTGCACATCAAACGCAGGCTTCGACGCCAGGGCGTTCAGATAGATGGCATTGTTGTAGAAACTCAGGCCGCTGTTAAACGTCAGCAGAAACATGATGGCAAACACAATCTTCCATCCGTAGTAGATTGGTTTATCGCTTGTCACAGCCATCAGGGTCCTTCAAGAATGTGGTAAGGCAGAATGCTGACCTGCAGTGAATGAACCAGGGCCCATTTGCATGCCGTTTTGAAAGCAGGCGCTAGCATAGCAAACCCGCTCGTACACGAGCAGGAAATAATCCAGCGACAATTCAGCGCGCTATCGTCTGCGGTTGAAGGGCCCAATCAGATCCCGTCGAAGCCTTGGTCAACGCCCGCAGCATCGCTTCAATTCTGCTGTCCCGCCAAGCACTGAAAACGCGCCACAAGCTGTCACAATTTGTAAAAAAACAATGACATATCGGCACTATTTACCGCCCTAATTGGCTAGACGCCATGCTCTTTGGTCGCTATCCTAGCGTCCCTGCTTTCAAACGTAGAACACTGTTTCAAGAAGTTGCATCGTGGACGGAATCCTGCCGATCACGAGATGTCTAAAAATCGAGATAGAATTCGTATTTATTTGGAGAGGATACCAATGCGAACCATGAGAATAACCCTGACTTCAGTAGTCTTTGGCCTGCTCGCTACTGTAGCGTTCACAGCTTCAGCCCAGTCTACTGACACCGGCCGATTCCTGAGCTTGCCACCACCCGAAGGTCTGCCAATCATTCCCGTATTGGAAGGTTGGATCGACAATCAGGACGGAACCACTAGCTTTTCCTTTGGTGTGATTAACCGCAACGAAGTCGCTGTGGACATTCCTCTGGGTGAAAACAACTACATGGTCCCCGAGCAGCACCAGGGCATGCAGCCCACGCATTTTCCTGCCGGTCGCAGCACTGGCATGTTCGTGGTCACAGTACCGAATGCCGAGCGCGAGAATGACGTGTGGTGGCACATCAAGACCGGCGATGCCGAAGAGTTGAAAGTACCAGGACGCTATGGCCGATCAGCCTATGAACTGGACTTCATTCGCCCTCGTCCGCAGGGTGCCTTGCAGCCCCTCGTCGGGATTGGTGAAGACGGCCCGCAAGCTGCTGGCCTGTATGCGCAAATCGGCGATTATCCCGGTGGCACCGTTCGAGTGGGTGAGCAGGTTGAACTGGTTGTTAACGCAACCGACCCGGCCGAACGTGATCCAACTGACCCCCGCTTTGGCGAACCACTTTCCATGGGCCTGACTTTTAACAAGTACCAGGGGCCGGGCGAAGTGGAGTTTATTCCCCATGAAACAACTGAAGTGCCGGAAAATCCTTTTCCTGAAGGCAATCCACGCCGTCAGTTCTGGACGCCACCGGCTGCCAATCAGGTCGATATCCCGGGCCCATCAGGAACCGGTCGTGTCTATGCCACTTTCTCAGAGCCCGGTGAGTACATCATCTCGGCAAAGGTGGACATTCACGAGGCACCTGATAGCTCCAATGGTGACCAGTGCTGCTGGACCAACGTGTTCCAGCGAGTGACTGTGCGCTAATCACGCCAGATCATATTCCCACAAAATTTGTGACAACGACCGGCTTCCAGCCGGTCGTTTTGTTTCTGGCACAGGGATTGGGAAATTTTCCCAATTTAATCCTGAGCAAATTACTCAGGTAGTCCCTGAAAGCCGCGCCATTCGTGGCCTGCAAGCTGTTGCAATTTGTTGCACAAAGGTACCCAAAATCACGGGTTTTAATGGACATTTGCAAGGCTGATCGATACTATTTTTCTGTTTACAAATTAAGACATCCCTGACTTGAGGAGAACAGCATGAAGAACGTGCGCACAAAAGGAGCCCTGTTGAGCGGTGCAGTAGCACTGGCTTTAACTGCAGGAGCCCAAGCACAGGACGAATTCACCTACAACGAGCATGTTGCACAGATCATTAATGAAAACTGTGTAGTTTGTCACCGTGAAGGTGGTATCGGTCCTATGCAGTTTGAGAATTACGACCAGGTTCGCCCCTGGGCGCCTCTGATTTCCTACAAGGTCGAGCGCCGTGAGATGCCTCCTTATGCTTACGACCAGCATATCGGAATTCAGGATCTCGAAGGCGACTGGCGCCTTGATCAGGATGAAATCGACACCATCGTAGCCTGGGTAGAGCAAGGTGCTCCCCTGGGTGATCCCGATGTCGTGCCAGTCATGCCCGATCTGCCGAACCCCGACGAGTGGAACTTCGCGGCAGAATACGGCGAGCCTGACCTGATCGTTTCTTCCAACTCCTACGACATTCCCGCTAATGGTAATGATCTGTGGAGCAAGGAATTTGTTGATCCAGGCCTGACCGAAGACCGCTGCATCAAGGCAGTTCAGGTTAAGCCAAAGGGCGACGCGAAAGCCGTTGTTCACCACGCCAACTCTGACGTGTACATCTATGATGATGAAGGCGAGCTGCAGCAGTATGGTCAGCTTACTGAATACGCCATGGGTAAGTGGGGCGAGCTGATGCCTGATGGCGTTTGCCGCACCATGCCAGCCAATTCACTGGTTCGCTGGGACATTCACATGTTCCCAGGCGGTGTAGGCGCAACTGCTCCTGGCACCATGATCGAAGACAACGTGGTTGAAATCGGTCTGTGGTTCCACGATGACGGTTTCGAAGATCGCGACGACATCTACAAGCAAGACCTGCGTCTGTATCCTCTGCGTGAGGGCTATGAGAATGGTCACCTGATCGTTCCACCTCATGGTTACACCATGACTCAGGGCTTCCACTCTTTTGACCACCCTGTTCGCATCGACAGCTTCCAGCCTCATGGCCACCTGCGTATGAACGCGGCCTCTCTGGAAATTTTCGATCCGAAGACTGGTCGAACCGAGCAAATCAGCCAGATCTCCAACTGGAGCGCAACCTGGCACCACAGCCACATCTATGATCCTGATGTAGCGCCTCTTCTGGAGCCTGGTGAAGTACTGGTTATCAAGCAGTGGTACGACAACACAGCTGACAACCCCAACAATCCAGACCCCGATCAGTGGGTATACGGCGGTAGCCGTACTGGTGACGAAATGTCCCACGCCTGGATTGCTGTGACTCACCTGGATGAAGAAGGTTACGAGAAGATCGTAGCTGAGCGCGAAGAAGCAGCACAGCGTTCACTGGCTGGCAGCGACGACTAAGCACTTAGTCCCAAGCTGAAGCAAGCAAACAAAGGCCGACTGGAGCAATCCAGTCGGCCTTTTTTAATGCCCCCTCTAAATGCCCCCTCTTTCCTGCTGCCCAGCCAGGAAATCCACTGAAAACATAACCCCTTGTCCTGTGTGGACAAAGTAGTAGACTATTCGGTTAGCAGCCGGATTCGTTTGAATTCCTGCTGGTCGTAGCGTACAAAAGCCTACTAACGAAAGGGAAAAGTGGAGAGAAATCAATGAGATCCATGCAAAGACTCTTTTCGGTAATGGCTGGCAGTATCCTCGTGCTCACCGGTTTCAGCCTGCAAGCCCAGGATCAGCAAATTACCTACAACAGCCACGTCGCCGAGATCATTAATGAAAACTGTGTGGTTTGCCACCAGGATGGTGGTATCGGCCCCATGCAGCTGGAAAACTATGATCAGGTCCGCCCCTGGGCGCCACTGATCCAGCTCAAGGTCGCCAACAGGGAAATGCCTCCCTATGCCTACGATCACGGTATTGGCATTCAGGACCTGGAAGGTGACTGGAGACTGGCTCAGGCAGACATCGATACCATCGTCGAATGGGTAAACCAGGGTTCGCCATTGGGTGACCCGGATGTGGTGCCCCCTACGCCGGATCTGCGTGATCCCTCTGAATGGAATTTTGCTGCCGAATTCGGCCAGCCTGACCTCATCATACCCTCGGTGCCCATGGACATTCCGGCCAACGGAAACGACCTGTGGAGCAAGCACTTTGTCGATCCTGGCCTGACCTCTGACCGTTGCATCAAGGCTGTTCAGGTTAAGCCACGGGGCGATGCCGCTGCCGTGGTGCATCACGCGAATTCCGCGGTCTACACCCTGGACGAAAATGGCGAGCCGCAGCGGGAAAGCCAACTCACAGAGTATGCCATGGGCAAATGGGGAGAACTCATGCCCCAGGGCGTGTGCCGAACAATCCCCGCAGATGCCCTGGTGCGTTGGGATATCCATATGTTCCCTGGCGGTGTTGGGGCAACGGCTCCTGGCACCATCATCGAAGACAATGTGGTTGAGATTGGACTGTGGTTTCATGAAGAAGGCTTCGAGCAACAGGACGATATCTACCGCCAGGACCTGCGCGCTTACCAACTGCGGGAAGGTTATGAGAATGGTCACCTGGTAATACCTCCCCATGGTTACACCATGACCCAGGGCTTCCACTCTTTCGATCACCCGGTTCGTATCGACAGCTTCCAGCCCCATGGTCACTTGCGTATGAACGCGGCCTCGCTGGAAATATTCGATCCCAAGACTGGTCGAACCGAGCAAATCAGCCAGATCTCCAACTGGAGCGCAACCTGGCACCACAGCCACATCTATGATGCCGATGTAGCACCTCTGCTGGCACCCGGTGAGGTACTCATCATCAAGCAGTGGTATGACAACACCGCCGACAATCCCAACAATCCGGACCCGGATCAGTGGGTCTACGGTGGTAGCCGCACCGGTGATGAAATGTCCCACGCCTGGATTGCTGTGACGCATCTGGATGATGAAGGCTATGAGAAATTGCTGGCTGAGCGGGAAGCTGCCCAGCAGCGTTCATTGGCTGGCAGCGACGACTGAGACCAGCCGCTGAAATCCCCGGGATTTCAGTAAACCGGACAGGGGGCCGATTAGGAAACTAATCGGCTCCTTTTTTTTGTGCACTTTTTGTACGATTTTTGTGCAGTCTTACTACATATTGTCACTTTCCTAGCCCTGTGCAATAGGGGTACACTCGGGAAGTTAAGTCGGGGCGTTCCCTGCAACCCGCACCGTTTTTACCACAGCTGCGCGACTAAGTAGCTGAAATAATTAGAAATTCTGGATATCTGTCCAGTACTACAAAGGAGAGAAGCATGAGTATCGCTAAAACTTTGACAGGGCTCGGAGCCATCGCTCTGTTGGGAGCCAGCACTCAAGGTCTCGCGCAGTCTTCTGATGAACTCGCCTACAATGGCGAGATCGGCCGTATCATCAATGAGAATTGTGTCGTGTGTCACCAGGAAGGTGGCATTGGACCCATGGCTTTCGAGTCATATGACCAGGTTCGCCCTTGGGCACCACTGATTTCCTATCGCGTGGAAAATCGTGAAATGCCACCCTACGCCTATGACCAGCATATCGGGGTTCAGGACCTGATTGGTGACTGGCGCCTGGAACAGGAAGAGATCGACAAGATTGTCGCCTGGGCCGCTGCCGGTGCACCCATGGGTGATCCGGAAAATGCCCTGCCACCACCGGATCTGAAGGATCCCGATGAGTGGAACTTCGCCGCCGAGCTGGGCCAGCCCGACCTGATCGTGCCCTCCAGCTCCTACGACATCCCTGCCAGCGGTAACGATTTGTGGAGCAACGAATTCGTTGATCCCCGCATGACTGCCGATCGCTGCATCAAGGCAGTACAGGTTAAGCCACGTGGCGATGCCGCCGCCGTTGTTCACCACGCCAACTCCAGTGTGTGGATGGAAGACGAAGAAGGCGAACTGCAGCGTCATGGCATGCTCACTGAATACGCCATGGGCAAATGGGGCGAGATGGTACCGCAAGGTGTCTGCCGAACCCTGCCTGCTGGTGCAATGATCCAGTGGAGCATTCACATGTTTCCAGGTGGAGTGGGCGCAACAGCTCCCGGCACCATGATTGAAGACAACGTGGTTGAAATTGGTCTTTGGTTCCACGACGAGGACTATGAAGAAGTCAACGATGTCTACAAGCAGGACCTGGCACTGTATCGAATCGACGAGCAGGACGACCTGGTGATTCCGCCTCACGGCTATCAAATGACCCAGGGCTTCCACAGCTTCGATCACCCGGTTCGTATCGACAGCTTTCAGCCCCACGGTCACCTGCGCATGAACGCAGCGTCACTGGAAATCTTCTATCCGGAAACTGGCCGTACCGAACAGATCAGCCAGATTTCCAAGTGGAGTGCCACCTGGCACCACAGCCACATCTATGATCCAGATGTTGCTCCCCTGCTGCCTGCTGGCGCCGTGCTGGTGATGAAGCAGTGGTATGACAACACAGCCAACAACCCCAATAACCCTGATCCCGATATGTGGGTAGTAGGTGGAAGCCGCACCGGTGATGAGATGACTCACGCCTGGCTGGCCATTACTCACCTGGACGACGAAGGTTATGAGCAACTGCTGGCCGAGCGCCGCGAAGCTGAGCAGCGTTCACTGGCTGGCAGCGACGACTAAATTCTTAGTCTCTAACTGAAAAACAAAAAGCCCGGATGGGAACCCATCCGGGCTTTTTTTGTTTGCAGCGGACAGCCATGTAAACTGCAGCAATGATTAGCAAACAAATCTGCCAACAAGTCCTGCTACTTGGCACTGTGTTGTTGGGTGCGACTCTGGTATGGGCACAGCAGGCTGAGGAAGAAACCACCCTGCTCACCATTACCGGCAACCTGATCGATCGACTCGATTCGGTGGATGAGAACGACACTGCTGACTCGGTATTGGCCAGCTACTACGCCCTGCTGCCAGAAACAACGAGAGCACAACTTGCGGAGCTGCGCCAGAATATGGACAGCCGCAGTGAGGATTACCAGGTGGCATTTCGCTCTGGCGATACGGCCGAGATGAACGAAACCCTGGATGATTTGAGTTTCTATTGGGCGTCCATGCGTACGGTGCATGCACAGGAATTTACCGAAGCAGCCATAGCGGATATTACTGCCGCCTATTACAAACTCTACCGGTTCTTGCGCAGCAACTAGAGCTGCCCCCGGGGATATCAGGCAGAGCCGTCCCTGAACATGGCCAGTAGTGATCTGAACCAGTCCCCTGCAGCCTGCTCCTGTCCTCCCCGACAACGTATCCGGTATGGCTCGCCCGTGGTCACACTGTAACTGGCCAGCTTCTCGATAAAATCCTCTGCGCTGGTAACGTATTGCTCATTCAATTCCCATTTCGACTTCAGGTGAGCACGAGCGTCGCGATTGGAATAGCGCCGGTCGTTGCGTACAAATCGGCAACCATCCCTGCCAATGGTATCGATAAGGAACTGAATTTCAGCCTCGTGAGTGTCGGCATGGGCTGGAATGTCGAGCAAGAGCAGAGCCAACATAAGCCACAGAGTTGCACCAAAAAATCGACCCTGGGTTTTCATAGTGGTTCCCAAGATAAATCCCGCCCATAAAAAAAGCGAGCCGGTTTGCACTGACTCGCCTTTTGATTCTTGCGTCCCGGCTTTACTGAGGCGAGGACATAATCATGGTGTGCTGCATGTTCATGGCTGAGCGCGAACGATTGCGCTCGGAACCCACCAGCTCACCGATGGCAGGACCACCCTGATTAAAGATGCCGCCGCGCAGGGCTGACAGCAGGTAGTTCATCTCATCGGAGGTGTTGTCCGAATCCACGGTAAATTCGGTAGCAACCGCTTCCAGCAAGGCATCGCGATCGGTCAGGTTGGGATAGGCGAGAATGTCTGCAATCGCCGCTTCCAGCATATTCAAATTGTCGATGATGACCGCAGCCTGGGGCGCTTCGCTGTAAAGCGAGGGCGCAATGGCCGGCACGCTGGGCATCTCAACCGGTACCGGGTACATGGTCATACCGGCATCGGAGCCGACCTTGTTCCAGTAGCGTTCCTGGGTGACCGGGACTCTGCCAGCAAACTGGGAATCCAGCTGGCCAACCACGATGGCTTCCATGGCTGCCAGTTGCAGCCACTGGTTGGTCCACAGCAGGGCACTCAGCCGTGGAAAAGCAGTCTTGGCGCCGTTGGCATAGGGATGGGCCAGGTACAGATCGGCACTCTTGGGAATCACCGAAACCGCATGGCGGGCATCACCGGTTTGATAGTCTTCAATGGCCGCAGCCACCAGCTCACGCTTCTGGTCCATAGTAGTGGAATCGTCGGCATAGATGTCGAACAGCTTGCGCTCGAACTGCTGGCCCCAGGCCAACACACGCCAGGCGTGAACCGGCAGGGATTCGGCATTCTCAAAAGCACTATTGGCAGCGTCGTTGGAATGATCGCGGCGCAGATTAGTGGCCAGGTCGACCCGGGCCTGAACTTCCAGCTCGCCATAAGGACCGGACATGTTCATGGCCATTTCACTACCGCCATGACCCATGGCCATGTGGTCGTTCATGTCCATGTTGTTCATCATGTCCAGCTCCATGCGCGTGTCCATGCGAGCCTGTTCGGTTTCGGGATCTGCGTTGATCTCAGCCATGGCGTCATAGATTTCCGCCTGAGTGACATCGATGGCATTGAAGATACGATGCAGCGCCGGGTAGTTTTCCTCCAGCGCGCCGGATTGGGCAGCAGCGCCGAAAGACAATGTGCTACCCAGGGCAAATCCGAGGGCGAGTTTCAGGGCTGTATTGAAGCGAGTTTTCATGTTTTTCCCCTGGTTTCCAGGTTAAGAAATAGCTGTGTTGTTCTAATGTTCCAATTATTTCAATTGGTCGAATGTTGAGTTGCCAGGCTGTGGACCGCTTGTGGATATCCCGGAAAAGACAGTGGATATCCATTAAAAACGGACACTTACAACCCTGTGAAGCAAGAAGAGAAGCATAGAAGCCCCCCTGCCTAAAGTCCACCAATTATCGCCGGAGCGAGCCGGTGAAATCGTCGTAAACCATTGATACTTTGCAACAAATTGTAATTGGGTGGGACTGGGACCAACAATGCGACCAATTGTCCCAGTGGTGGATTTTTAAGCAGTGCTGTGGAGCGTCAGCGATTACTGCTCCACGAAGTGAAAATCGGCAGGCCCGGCACGACGAACCAGGATAATGGCATCCTCACCATCGGCAGGCACGGTCCAGGAATGATTCAACGACCCGGGAATCACAACATAGCTGCCCACGGCCAGATCATGGTCATCCTCACCCAGGCGAATGGACAGCTCGCCCTGCACCACCACCACGTATTCATCGTGGGTGTGCCAGTGCAGATCGAAATGGGAGCCAGCGGGGAATTTGGCGTAGTAGGTGATACCGCCGGTGTCGGGGTCGACGCCCTGGCGGGCGGTTTGGACACCGACTGGGAAGCCGTTGCCGCCGCCGGGTGGGGTCCAATTAAGATCATCTAAGCCAACAGCCGAAGCATTGCTAAACACAGCGCGGCTAGTGAAAATTAGCAAAAACGCAATTACGGAAAATGCCTGAGTGCGCATACGACTATTTACTCCGATAATATTAACTAGTGTAATCCTAGTTTACGTTCTAGCTCAGAAATTTCCTTATTTCTGAATTTGTATTGATCCATTCCTGGTAGATTTGTCGCTGTACTTAGACATTCTCTAGCTTGTTGGGTTTTATTTTGATGTGCATAAAGCTGAGCTTTGTCTAAAAGTGCTTCCCATTCTCCAAATCTCGCACCCGTCCTTTGCGAAATCGCTAATGATTCATCCAAGTCGCGATGAGCCGAGTTTAAATCAGAAACAGCAGCATGTAACCTCGCTCTGGAATTCAGCCCTGTTGGCAGATAAAGCCACTCAGCCGA
This sequence comes from Gammaproteobacteria bacterium, assembly GCA_040218615.1. Taxonomy (GTDB): domain Bacteria; phylum Pseudomonadota; class Gammaproteobacteria; order Pseudomonadales; family Pseudohongiellaceae; genus UBA9145. The sequence goes on along the minus strand of JAVJRC010000009.1, from coordinate 288,239 downwards.
AGATTGGAAGAGGTTAACTTGCTTCTCTAAGTATATTTTCGCATTCGCAATATCACCAATTTCAAGAAATACTAAGCCCAAAACCAAATAATCACTCGCAACAATCGAGGTTGTATCGATGGCTACTTGCCATGAGCCTTTCATTCTCCACGCCAAAGTTCGAAGAGACCTTTCTAAAGCTTCATGTACCTTGCCTATTTCTAACAAGAACTTACAGTAGTAGGAACTAATTGTTGGAAATATCACTTCCGAACTAGGAATTGGACTTGACAATACTTGATCCGACTCTTGGAACAGCTGTTCTGCTTCTGCTGCTTTTCCGTTTAGGAACAAAGCGTAACCCTTAAAAGATGAGTACATGGCCTTCGCTATATCATTACCAGTTTTGGTTACTGAATCTTCAATCTCAGCTAATAGCTTCATGGCCTCAACAAGTTCACCAGCTGCAATATACATAGAAGCCAAAGGACCTGATGCAACTGCTGCTTGCAACCATTCGCCTCTTTCTTTGAACCATTCAATACTCTTTTTACAAGGTAATATCGCATCTCTGATGTTTCCCAGATATATGAGGTTGGTTGCTGCTGAGGTGAGCAGGTAATTTTGCGCATCCTCGCTTAATGCCTGAGCTGGCAAATCCCATTCTCTATCAAAAAAAGACCGTATACACGCCTGGTCCGCATAGTGAGATCCTTCGGGCTGCATAGAAAACTGCTTTCTTTTAATACGGAGGTAATAGAAATTGAATGCTTCTTCTATTTCACCAGCCCTGATTCCGTGAAGTACTGCACGAAAAAATGGATCGAATTCCTGTAATGATTCCGGAAAATCAGGAAGACGCTCTAGTAGATCTTTAAAAATCACCTTGTTGCCTGATCTCCAAGCGCTTCTGTGCGAATTCCGTGTGTTTTCGTTTATAAAATCTTTAATGAGCGGATGGCAATCAAGAGAGACTGGGGCTGACTCATAATCGATTGAGACTATTTTTGCTGCTTCAAGATTTTTGAGAGCGTAGCGCCACTTGACTTCTGATAGATCGTAAAGAAAATCAGTTAGGTCTCCTATATTTTCTTTTCTACCTAACGTTATTAATTCTTCAATGCTAGTAGCTTTCTCTACCAAGCACAAAAGTCTAAGAATCTGTATTTCAGGACCTTGGTTTAACCATGATATGTAGCCTCGCATTAGATCCTGAACATTACTTTTAATGCGCCCTATTCCGACGACACTATCTATTTTAGACAATTGCCGAATATCACCATTGTAAACGGTGGATAGAAACCCAGCCAACAAAGTCAAACTCAATGCATGGCCGGAATACTTGGAAACTATACGGTCTATTTCCCTGGGGTTTCCTTCTACTCCGGAGTTTTTCAAGAGAGAAACACTTGCCTCATTGTCTAATTGGGCTAAATCAATTGAACGAACTCTACCATCATGTGCGGAAGCTAAATCAGCGACTTTGTATCTTGTCGTCAAAATACACAATCCAGAGTTATCACTTGCAAGTTCTTTAATCAGCAAACTTAAAGCATGATGGTCAACGAGACCTACCTTTTCACCGGCGGGATATTGCAACGGCTCCAATCCGTCCAAAATGAGAACTGTTTTTCTAGATCTGATTAAAAATGCCAACCTATTAGCTTTCGACCATGGAGTTCCTTTTGAAGGATTGGGATCTCCAAACCATTCCAACGCATGTTCAATAAAATAGTCTCCAGCAGATTTGATATCTTCTGATTCGCTTTGCCAGTAAAACGACCATGCGTAAACATTCTCTGCGTCCTTGTAGTTTGACTTGCTCATTTCTGAGAGCCATTTGTTAACAAGTGCACTCTTACCAGATCCACCAAATGCGACTATTTCGACCACGTTTACAGTTGGGTCTTCCCAAAGATCATCCAGCTGCTTCAATTCAGAATCACGCCCATATAAATTCAGGTCAGTTATCGGCAGTGTGCCTGTCGAAATACGAACTTTTTTCCTGTCAGAATCAGCATTTAACTCGCTCACCCGTTGGCGCACAATCTTCTCAAATTCATCATAGGGAAGAGAAAACCACTGGGGTTCTACTTTGAAAATCTTGGCTACATTCGCTACCTGATCCAGAGGTATGGCATTTCCGCGTGTAGTTGCACTTCCACGACACCATTTCGTGATCGCTTGTTTGGAGCGGCCAAGTTGCTTGGCGAGGTTAGTATGGGTTTGAATTTCAGGATTTAGTTGCAACACGTACAGCAACTGAAATTTTTCTGCTAATTGAGGATGCTTCTCCATCGTTAGCCTCGATCCCGGCTTGCCTGTCACAGTCGCTGTGCTGGACTCCGGATTATTCTTTTTGAAGATAAAGTAGTGGGGTGCACCACAAATACAGGATTGAAAACCCCGCTCTTCTAGTGAGATTATCGCAATGTTACTGGGTGGTCGAGTGTGAATGAGGAGTACTCTAGCCCTGGATTTTGGTGTTGCAGGTTTTGCCTTAGGAGACAAAGTTCACATTTGCGCACTAAATCTGCGCCAAACATCGCCGAATTCCCGCAATCTTCACTGCAATTTGAATCACAGCACAGTTTCCGGTATGTATACCCCTACACTGAAAGGCACGTCAGTACGGGATTTGTCGTCATGAACAACATGCAATCTTCCCGGTCCCAGACCGGTTTTACCCTCATCGAATTGATGATGGTCACTGCCATCATCGGTATTCTTGTGTCAGTGGCACTGCCTGCCTATGATCTGTACCGCAACAAGGGTCGCTTTGCCGAGGCCATCCTGGCCGTGGGCGCCCATCGTTCGGCCATCATTACCGCCGCCTCTATTGGCCGCGCCAGCAATGTCACCGATTTCGATTCCGGGGCACTGGGCCTGCCGCCGGTGCAGGCGCAAACCGCCACCGATCACGGCATCAGCGTAACCGATGGCGCCATTACCATTACCTGGCGAGCCGATGGCACCGGCCTGGCCGGCGTAACCTATATTCTGACCGCCCAGTCCCATATTCCGCCAATCCAGTGGACCACTGGCGGCACCTGCCTCGACGGCGGCTACTGCTAGACCCCTTTCTCACTAGCTCCTGACCAGCGCCAATATTGGCGCTGGTGTTTTGCTCCAGACTTGGCAACAATTGCTGTGCCGGGGCGCTTCGTCCCGTCCCTGTTACTGAATCTGATTGCAATCAGACGGGCAACTGATGACCACTGAATCCGCGACCATTCCTGCTACTGAACTGCAACGGCCTGCCAATCGCAGCACCGTACTCACCAGCCTGGTGTTGTCTGCCGCTTTTTACCTGCTGGTATTCACCAATGTGGGCTGGCGTCAGGCCAGCCTGTTTCTGGTTGGACTGGCTGCCGGGGTGATTCTTTACCATGCCGCCTTTGGCTTTACCTCCGCCTGGCGGGAAGTGGCCACGACCGGAAAGAGCGCTGGCCTGCGTTCGCAGATGCTGATGCTGGCCACCACGGTTCTCATCTTCACGCCATTGATAGGTATCGGCGAATTCGGTGGCATTAGCCTGCGCGGCAGCGTGGCGCCGGTCAACCTGGCGGTGGTAACGGGTGCTTTTCTGTTTGGTGTGGGCATGCAGCTCGGCGGCGGATGTGCTTCGGGCACCCTGTTTACCGCCGGGGGCGGCAATGCCCGTATGCTGATTACGCTGCTAGCCTTTATTGCCGGTTCCCTGCTGGGTAGCTGGCACTGGCCGGTGTGGCAGGACGCACCAGGGTTTGCGCCCACTGCCCTGTCATCCTCCTTCGGCATCTTTGGCGGCATATTGATCAGCTTTGCCCTGTTTGCCGCGGTGTATTTGTGCGCGGCTGCCTGGGAAAAACATAAACATGGTGTGGTAGAGCCCACCACCAGCGCCAGCTCACCCACTTTGTTACGCGGTCCCTGGCCTTTGCTGGCCGGTGCACTCGCGCTGGCGGCAGTGAATGTGGCCACCTTGTTACTGGCGGGCAGGCCCTGGGGCGTCACCTCGGCCTTTGCCCTGTGGGCAGCAAAATTTGTGGGCTGGTTTGGTGTGGATGTGTCCACCTGGGATTACTGGGCGCGCCCTGGTCAGCTCGCATCGCTTAACAACAGCATTCTGCAGGACACCACGTCGGTGATGAATATTGGCATCATCCTGGGGGCACTGCTGGCGGCAGGCCTGGCCGGACGGTTCGCTCCTTCTTTCAGGATACCCGGCAAGTCCATCCTGGCAGCCGTCGTGGGTGGCATCATGCTGGGCTATGGCGCCCGCATTGCCTTTGGCTGCAACATCGGCGCCTATTTTGGCGGCATCAGCTCCACCAGCCTGCACGGTTGGCTGTGGTTTGTGGCGGCCTTTGTCGGCAGCAGTCTCGGGGCAAGGTTCCGGCCCTGGTTTGGACTGAAATAACGCTGTCCGTAATCATCACGCTAACCCCATGAATCAATCCCGACGAGGCTCCAACCGCCCTTCCCTCAAGGGGGATCTCGTGGTCGAGGGCAGCAACGAGCAAGCCTTCGATGCCCGCCAGATCGAACTGCTGGAAGCCATTCGCAGCAGCGGGTCCATCAGCGCCGCGGCAAAGCAGGTGGGCGTCAGCTACAAGACTGCCTGGGATCGTATCGATGCCATGAACAATCTTTCCGAGCAGGCCCTTGTTGCGCGCAGCGCCGGGGGTGCACATGGGGGCGGCACGCGACTGACAGAATTCGGTGAAGAAGTCCTCTCGGGCTTGCAGGCCTTGCAGTCTGAGCATGCAGATTTTGTGTCACGCCTGGGCGAAAACCTGGACGCGGTTGGCGGTGTTTCCAAATTTCTGCAGCAGACCAACCTGCGCAGCAGTGCGCGCAATCAGTTTCGCGGCAGAATCGCCAGGCTGGCCACGGGCACAGTCAATACAGAAGTGGTCGTGGCGCTCAGTGACTCGGTGGAAATCGTGGCCATCATCACCAACGACAGCCTCGAGCGCATGGAACTGGAAACCGGCCATGAGGTGATCGCCCTGATCAAATCTTCCTGGGTCATGTTGAGCACCGACACCGCCGTTGCTACCAGTGCACGCAACAAGCTTTGCGGCCGTGTCAGTCACATCAGCCCGGGCGGAGTGAATGCGGAGGTGAGCATTGACCTGGGTGACGGCAAGAGTCTCTGCGCCATGATCACTGCCACCAGTTGTGAAGCACTGGGGCTTGCAACCGGCACCGAGGTGGCAGCACTGTTCAAGGCGTCCAGCGTCATCCTCATGCGTGCCTGATCCGGCTTACTATCTCAACACCGCGACAGATTTGATTTGTGCCCACAACTTTTGGCCGGGCCGAATACTTAACTCGTCGATAGATCGGCGGGAAACCCGCGCCAGCAATCGGCTACTGCCAAGCTGCAACTGCACTGTTGCCATGGCCGGGTCGCCGTCGTCTGCGATGCCTGCCACCTGCGCCGGCAGTCTGTTGAGAATGCTGCTGTGGTCTTCTTCAGTCAAAGACAGGCTGACATCCCGCGCCAGTACGCGAACCCGCACGGTTGGGACAGCAGCCTGCTGATAAAAATGGTCATGGTCCCTTACCCACAATTCACCGCCGTCGAATCGTACTTTGACCAGGTGCCAACGCTCATCGCGCTGCACGATTTCACCGGTGAGCATGGACCCGGTTTCCACGCCACTGCCCAGATTCAGGTCTGGTCGTGAAAGCAGATCGCCGACCTCACCCTGCGCCACCACCAAACCTTCATCCAGCAGCACCAGGTGGTCGGCCAGTCGAGTCACTTCTTCCAGGGAATGGGTGACATAGAGTATGGGTAATGAAACTTCCTGATGCAGCCGCTCCAGGTAGGGCAGAATTTCCTGCCGACGCTTGTGGTCGAGCGCAGCGAGTGGTTCATCCATTAACAGCAGCCGGGGATTGGTGAGCAAGGCCCGGGCAATGGCAACCCGTTGCCGCTCACCGCCTGAAAGTTGCGCTGGCAGCCTGCCCAGCAAGGTCGTGATTCCCATCAGCTCAACGATCTGTTCTTTATTGACTGTGGCTCCCGCCTGCGGCGCGCGTTTGATGGCGTAGTTCAGGTTATCCCCTGCCGTGAGATGCTCGAACAGGCTGGCCTCCTGAAACACGAATCCCAGTCCGCGCTGGTGTGTGGGCAAGAACGTTTCTTCATCGTGCCAGGTCTCACCATTTACAACGACTCGACCACTGTCGATCGACTGCAGCCCTGCAAGACAACGCAGCAACGTGGTCTTGCCACTGCCTGATGCGCCGAATATCGCGGTGATTCCCTTGCCCGGCAGTGCCAGGTCGACTGCAAGCCTGAATGCAGCATCAGCAGTGATCCCGGATTGATGAGCCATGCGGGCTTCGAGCGAGGCGAGAATCTTCTCCTCGAGTTCCGCTGGCGAATGAGCAGACGTAGCAGACACCGTCATCTGGAGACGCTCCCCAGACCCGGATTGATTCTGGCTAGCCCTGACTTGCCCTGATTGCCATATACCCAGAACAACACCAGGAATGAGAACAGCACCAATGAGCCGGCCAGCCAGTGGGCCTGGTCATAGTTGAGCGATTCCACGTGGTCATAGATCTGCACCGACACTACCCGGGTCTGACCAGGAATATTGCCGCCAATCATCAGCACCACGCCAAACTCACCCACCGTATGGGCAAAGCCCAGCACCGAGGCGGTGATAAAGCCGTGGCGACATTGCGGAATCACCACGCTGACGAATCGATCCCAGGGTCCGGCGCGCAGGGTCGCCGCCATTTCCAGCGGTCGGGCACCCAGGGCCATGAAACTGTTTTGCAGGGGCTGCACCACGAAAGGCATGGAGTACAGCACCGAGCCGATCACCAGCCCCCAGAAGGTAAAAGGCAGGGTTCCCAATCCCAATGCGGTGGTGATCTGACCAATGGGACCATTGGGACTGAGCGCAATCAGCAGATAAAAGCCCAGAACCGTGGGCGGTAACACCAGAGGCAGTGCTACCAGGGCGCCGACCGCACCCCGCCAGCGGGAGTTGCTGTGGGCCAGCCACCACGCCAGAGGAGTACCGAGCACCAGCAATATCCCGGTGGTGGTCAGTGCCAGACGCAGGGTGAGCGCGATGGCCACGATATCTGCTTCGGTAAATCCCATGCTTGCCTGTTCTCGATTGCCTGCCAGCGTTATATAGTTTTTTATATAACGCTTTATATAACGATAGGCACAGCGCGGCAAGAGAAAATAGCCGCTATATCAGTGGATTAGCTGGATATTAGCTGAACAACAGTGCCGGGGAGGCCTAGTTGTTGGTGAGGGTAATGCGCCGCCATTCACGCTGGGACAGTGCGCTTTGCTCCTCAATAGCACCGGCGCGACGGCAAACACGCTGGCTGATACGAGAACCTACCGGCTTCTCGTCGCGGCAGATAATGCGGTCTTCCGCCTCAACCGACGCATTGTATTGCTCAATTTCCGCATCCGTAGGCATTCTGGGTGCCTCACGATTTGGGTCTACGCTGCACCCCGCCAGCACCAGGGCCAGGGCCACCAGGGGCAGAGAGAATTCGGAAGTGCTGAGAATCTTCATTTCAACCTCGCCTGAATGAGATTAGGTCGCTGTTTTCCCTGAGTATCCTTGGAAAAATTGGCCACTGCAAGTGGGCAGACAGCAGGTTTTTGACCTGGTTCAACCGAAAAACCAGCCGCTTGAGGCTAGTCGGGCGAGTCCTCCTTCAATACCGGATGCTCGACCAGGCGCAGCACGAACAAGCGATACACTTTGTCTGCATGTGCCACCTCGCGCATGCGCACATCCACCATGAAAGACTTGCCATCGATGCTTTCCATCTTCGCCTGTATTTCTTCATCGCCCACGTCCTGACCCCAAAAGTTTGACACGAACAAATCATCCATATGAATCTTGCCAACCGCCTGTTCCTGGCTGTAGCCAAAAATTTCGCGCGCCTTGGCACTCCAGGATTGCAGCAACCCTACATTGTCGGTTACCAGAATCACGTCCAGGGAATTGTCGACGATAAATTGCAGGTCCTGCTCCGACTGGGTCTTGTGTGCCAACAGGCTTGCCACCTGCTGCTTGGAAAATTCCAGCTCATAAAGCACCAGCGCCACCAGTAACAGGGTGAATGACAGATACTCCATGTAGTAAATCAGCAGGTAAAAATCGTCGAGCTCCAGGGCCGGCAACAAACTGCGAATCGCCAGTATGGCGCCACTGGCCAACAGCAGAATCAGTTTACCGGGGGTCACACCACTGCCGGTCTTGATGGCACGCCAAAACAACAACAGACTCATGGCGATTAACGGTAGCGATTCGATATAGGTCCTGGCTACATTTTCTGGCTGGGCGTTGATCACCTGCATCACCAGTGAAGCCAATAGCCCGATGCCCAGCACTGCAAAGATCCAGTAGTAGGCCCGAGTTACTCTTTCGTAGATCAGTAACAGGGCGGCAATGAACAGGAGTGAAGAACCAAATTGAAACACCTGGCCCAACAAGTACCAGGTTGGTGTTTCGATGACTATGGCGGCGGTGAAATCCACACCATGGCGAAGAATTTCAAAGATGCCTGCAAAACAGGCGACTCTCAGGTATTCTCGCCTAGCGGTCAGGTAGCTGAGCCACAGCGCAACCACGACTATAATGTCGAGCAACGACACGAAGCCAATGGCCAGGGCAAAGAAATTCAGGCTCTGATTGATCATGGCGAATGCGAAGATCCAATCCGGTAAGCTTTAAGGATACCACGGCCCGGCCCTGCAGGCCGCCACCAATTCAGCATAAAAATGAACCGCCAATAGAAGCAGAAGTACCATATGCCCCTCTTTTCAATAGGCTATGCCACCAAAGCAATTGACATTCTCGTGGAGCAACTGCAGCAACATGAAGTGCATGCTGTTGCCGACATTCGTTCGGTGCCCTACAGCAAAGCCTTCCCCGAGTACCACCGCGAGGCTCTTCAGGCCACACTGAAAAAGGCAGGCATCCAGTACGTTTATCTGGGCCAGGAACTGGGTCCACGCTCGGAAGATCCCGCACATTACGACGAGACAGGCCAGGTGCAGTTCGACAGACTGATGCGGTCTGAAAATTTTCTGCGAGGCATTGAGCGTCTCGAAACTGGATTGGCGAAAGATATGAACATCGCCCTGCTCTGCGCCGAAAAAGATCCAGCCATCTGCCATCGCAGCCTGCTGGTTGGACACTACCTGCAATCCCAAGGGTTGGAATTGCAGCACATCACTCACGATGGGCAGATTGAATCGCAGGGGAGACTAGAAGAAAGGCTTGTTGAGATTCAGGGTTTGGAGGCTGATCTATTGACAGAGCCAGAAAGCCTGAAGGAATTGGCATTTAAAGCGCAAGTTAAGAGCTGCGCCTATCACAAAGAACTGAACAAAAATTGAAAGTGTCGAATTCTAGCCACCACTGGTTCAATTCGATGGAGCTTGATGTATAAAATCGGGCTCACTTCATCGCTATCCCTAAGAATCAGGAATCAACGTAATGAAAAGAAACGAGGTAAACATTTTCTCCAGATCCGTGTTTCGCAATTTTTAACAACTCTGCCACACCACTGAATCCTGTCTCCCTGGCAAGGCTGCCAGTAATATCACTCATCTCTATTTGCTGAATTGAATCCACCACTATATGCCCTGGTTTAAGTTGGTACGCATTCCCGGCTTTTACTCTGGGACTTTTCCAAATACGAACCGATTTAGTGATTTCTCCACTTTGTATTCTTTGCCTGAGTTTTTTAGTGAATTGCATAGTCGTTGAATTTCACCGTGGCAGTCTATTTACCGGTCAGTTGGTTGCAAAATAACAGCAATGGAGCGTTGTTGTATTTCGTTATAGAAAAAAGGGCCCAATTGGCATCAACCAGCCGAGAATCGTCGTACCCTGTTACTGAATAGGTGTGCCAAATATTACCATTCGGGCCCAGTCTGTTAATTCCTCAAACCAAGCATCGCTGCCGCCGCGATCATGCCCAGACCGGCCACTCTATCAATTAATCTGCGCGAGTGGTGGCTGATGCGCTGAGCAATCCAACTGGCACCCTTGCCATAGCTCATGAGAAACAAGCCGTCCACCAACACGTAGGTAGAGCCGAGGATTACAAGCTGATGAATGAGGGCAGCGCTGCTGTCGATAAATTGTGGGAACAGCGCAGCAAAAAACACCACGGCTTTGGGATTGGCAGCGGACGTGATAAAGCCGCGAAGCCACAGATTAGAAAGTGAGGCGCTGGGAGCCAGTCGGCTTTCCTGTTGCCGCCTGAATGACGACAGAATGGAGCGCAAGCCGATCCAGATGAGGTAGCTGACTCCGACCCATTTTACAATTTCAAACCCGTAGCGAGAGGACGTGATCACTGCTGACAGCCCAAGCCCCGCCAACATAATTTGCAATGCATTCGCGGACAAATCGCCCGCTGCTGTTGCCAGTGATCGCTGGAAGCCATTGGACATACTTACAGATATCATGAGCAGGTGACTGGGACCTGGAGTGCTCATAAATAACAGGATAGTGCCAACGTACAGAAACCAGGTTTCCAGTGTCATGGGTTTTCCTTCAATACTTGGGCTTCAAGCCGGGAGCGCGGCAATCTCTTTTTCCAGCGCAGCAACAAGCGCCGGCACGATGTCTTTCACCCACTGCGGATTGCGGTGACCAATCATCAACCAGAATCGCGATTCCACATCGAAGAACGTGGCATCAACGATCCCGGCTTCGCCTTTGTCTCTTTTGAAATGCCAGTGCACTGATCCCGGATGTTTGTGGGCCATGTATTTCCCTATATGGGAGATATACAACCCAACCGACTCCACTGCGCGCGTCACCACGCCGTGCATCTGGTCCTTTGAAACACCATCAGGAATGCTGATGTAGTAGCTGTCTGACTTTTTGTTTCTGGTAGACACGATTAGCAAATGCAGAGCAGAGTAACAGGATCGTTAACCAGAGATTGGCCAGTACACCTCGGTAATCCAATTCTTCGGGTCTGGCTCTTCTGCTGGAGATGTGATGTAAGACTCCCAGGGCGAGCCATTGATGGTAAAGCCATGCTCTTCTATCCAGCGCTCAATCGCCGCGTTGGTCTCAGCCAACTCTTCATAGGGTCCGGCATGAATGGCACAAGCGACAGCGCCCGCATAGAGAAACCCATCCTGCATGTCATCCTGTGCCTCAGCAGGTTTGGCCAGCGGAAGCACGAAATCCACGGTCCACAGACCCGGCCCGGTGTCGACATAACGAGCCGTAGGCCGGCCTGCAATCGCCAGACCGGTCTGCATGGCGTGCCCGAACAGTGTACCGAAACACTCGGCCATACTGGTTTGCAGTTCGGTATGCACTATCCGGCGCTGAATGAACAGGATCGGCTGCGCTTCGATTTCCTTGCGGGTAATAGATTGCAACGGCATGCTGGTATTCCTCTGATGTGTCCCTGTTTTAGTTTGATAAAGCCCTGTACACGGACCCACGCTCGAAACCAACTCGAGATGAATAGCGCGTTCGTTGTCCGTCATCTCACCACTCAGCGAATTCCTGTAGCTGGAGGGTGACTGTCCGAAATGCCGCTTAAACGCGCGCGAAAACACCTCGTGACTCTTGAAACCGCTTTCGAGAGCGATATCCAGTACAGTCTTATCTGTCGCCCCCAACATTGCGGCAGCACGCTCCAGTCGAAGCCGTGCCACGTACGCCTTGGGTGTCTCTCCTACTTCCCGCTCAAACAGCCGATGCAGGTGGAACCTGGACCAGCTCGAACGATCGGCTATACGGGCCAATGATTGATCTTCTGCGAGTTGGCTTGTGGTCTCAGACAGGCAGTGAAGAAGGTCTTTGCTTAGTGGCATGTCCTGAAATCCTAGGCTAGTTCCTTGTAAGGTTCTTGACGATTCTTGCGATTTCAGGCCTAGCATTGCAAAAGACTTGGGGAATCGGAATCGGATTCGCATCTACCCTGGCTGCACCGATAAGCAGCAAGATTGATCAAGAATTGTAGTCGGGAAATGCTTAGACTGTAAATTTACAAGTGGAGTAAACCACGCTGACAGCAACAGATTCTGGCAAGGCACTGGGGGTCGCAGTGCTGGTAATGCTGCTGACCATGGCGGCCAGCTTTCCCATGGTCGCTTTCTACGCGAGCTTTATAGAACCCGGCCATTCGCCAGAGTTTTACAGCGAGGCCGCGCTTTGGATAGCGCCCTGGTCGTCCTATATTCTTGGCCCTATTCTGTTTTTTGTCTGTGTATTCTGGCTGACAAAAAAGCAACGTATTGCGAAACCTGTGCTGTTCGCCGTGTACACCATGTTGTACTACGTGCTTATCGATCTAGTGATCTTCCCGGTTTTGTTTAACATCCCCTTCAGCATTTTGCTGTCAATTAGCGTCGTCGTGTCACTCATCACAAAACTGTTGGCGGCACTTTCAGGTGCCTGGTTGGCAGAAAGAAAGCAGCGTTGAATTCAGTTGAATAAAAAAAGCCCAACTGGCATCCACCAGTTGGGCTTTTTGTTTCGTTTAGCTAGCGAATCGCCTAGTCGTCAGAACCTATCTCTTCCTGCAGTTCCAGTCGACGCGCTCCCGCCAGCATGCCTGGCATGGCGTGGTTGCCTTCGTGGCAGGCGTACTCGTACATCTCGCCATCCATTTCATGGAAGCTTAGCTCGGCAGTCCATGGTTGGAGGTAGAGGTTGTCGTCTTCCACGGTGAACTGGTAAACGATCTCAGTGTCTGAATATCGCTCGAAGCGTTCGATGATGCGTCCTTCGGCCGTGATGGGCACAGAACTCTCTGCCATCTGCTTGGGATTGATATTGACTGTTTCCACGACCAGTTGACCATCTTCATACCAGCCTACTGAATCGCCCAGCCACTGCTTGAGTACCGAGGGGCGGCGATTGGCCCGTGCTTCTTCGGCATTCGCATAAAGTGGAATGATGCGAGCGTCGTGGGCCATCTCTACGGTGATGATGACGTAGTCATCAGTCTGCACGAATTCATAGGTGCTGTTATACAGCGTACCCATCATGCCCGGGCCTGCGGTGTTGCCAAAACCCAGCAGGCAGCGTTCGGCCAGAGGAAAAGCCTCCGGACCATCGTCTTCACCGACACCGGTGAGGTAGCGTGCACCGTAGTTGCGGACTTCCCAATCGGGCTCGGGTTGTTCGCGGCGGGGTACGCGTCCATTGGGTGGGTCGATGATATAGGAAGTACGAAACTCGCCCTTCACATAGGCCAGGGTTGAACCGGGATCAGTCCAGAACAGGTTGTAGCCACGCAAGCCGAAATCGACACTGCCGGCAGGTGGAGCGCCGGTCTCTTCATCGATAGCAGGTCCTGCTTCGATGTTTTCCGCTGGAATTCCTGCCAGGCCCATATTGGCCACGATTTGCTGCGCGGTCTCGGCAGAGACAACCAGGTCGTCAATTCCTTGCGGACGGGTCAGTCCGGTTCTTGAAGCATTGGTCCAGGTGCCTGTCAGATCGGGTATACCCGCATCCTGCGCCATACCGGACATGGGCGCCATGGAGAGCGCCAGGCCCATTACTGCCCCGGCAAGGGCAGTTTTCTTGAAATTCAACATATATGTTTTCCCCCTAAATTCAATAACATACGCTTGTTCGTATGCCTCTGCTGCTGTCCTGGGTTAGTACTCCGTCAGCCTCCGTAGGAGACTGGGGAAAGCAGCCAAACAGTGGCTGTATTCTACCGGGCTATGGGTATACTCTCTAGTCACAATAAATCCTTACAGTTAAAAACGCCCGAAGCGACGGGCTTCTGCACCTATTTTGCTCTTAGAGGAAGATCCATGAAAAGAATCACATCCCTGTTTTCCGCCTCCACAGCCCTGTTATTGGTTCTCTTTGCGCCCAGCGGACTGGCCGCCGACAATGGCTGGGTGACTCTGATCGACGGCACCGAAGGCCTGGACAATTTCAATATCGTTGGCGATGCCAACTGGACCGCCGAAATGTCATCAATCCGGGCCACAGAGGGCAGCGGCGCCTCCTGGCTGGTGACCAGGGACAGCTACAGTGATTTTGAGATCAGGGTCGAGTTCTGGGCCAGCCACGATGCCAACAGCGGTATCTATATGCGCTGCCAGAATCCACAACGGATTACTGATCGGGATTGCTACGAGGCCAATATTTACGACCAGCGGCCCGACCTGGATTACGGTACCGGGGGCATTGTGCATATTGCCCCGGTATCAGAACCCTACCCGAAAGTAGGCGATAGGTGGAATATCTACAAAATTACTGCCCGCGGTAACCACCTGGTGGTTGAACTCAATGGCGAAACCACGGTTGATGTGCGCGATGACAAGCTGGCGTCCGGACCCATTGGCCTGCAATGGGGTCGTGGCGAGCTGCGCTTTCGCAAGGTACAAATTCGGGAACTCTAGTCCGGCACCTGCTGCGGGGGTTCCACTGCCAGATCGGGCTGCCTGAGCTGATTGATGTGCTGTTGCAGGGCAGCCGGTGCATCAGGCAGTAGCGTAGCCATGTGTTCAAAATAATCCAGAACCGCCTCTTCACCAGGCGGGATTGCCGTGCGCTCTCCAGCCTGTAGCGTATTGATTTCGCTGCCATCTTCGGTTTGCAGGATTTCCAGGCTGGCCGCATAGCCACCGTAATAATCGGACATACCTGAGTCTATGATGAGCACCTTGCCACCAAATCTTGGAACTATCGTTCCCAATCCCGGGGTGTGGCCAATGATGATCCGGTCTACCTCATAAAACGCGAGCACTGCCTCCACATGGGCCAGCTCTTCCGCCGCAGAGCCCTGGGCCAAGCCACGATACCAGAGTGGCCCATGATCAGCCTCCGACAAACCGGGCTCTTCCCCTAACCCGCCTGCAAGCTCAGCGCGTATCTGCCCATTGATCTGGTCCAGACTCATACCCAGGATTTGCGGACTGATCCCGCCATGTAAAAACAGTGAGCGGTTAATCTTCACCACTGCATTGTGTTCCAGCACCCAGCTACCGATCTCCCCCTCGGGCGCCCAGGCAAACCGGTGCTCAACATAGCCCAGTGGAAATTGCGCATCGAAAGTCTTTCGGTAGTCAGAATCGGCAATGAACTCCGGGTCTGCCGCTTGTCTTTGCTGGATGTGATTGGCGTAGAAGCGGTTCCTTAACTCTCTCGAGTTACGGTCTCGGAACGCATCGTATTCATCAGGATGCACATAGCGCAGGTCCCCAAGCATGTTCATGGCTTCATGATTGCCTATCAGGGCATGCACCTTGCCCCCATCCTCTTCTGCCTGCCGCTCCAGTTTTTTCAGCAACTCGATGACTTTGTCCGTATCCGGGCCCCGGTCAGGGAGGTCGCCTACCTGCACCAGGTGCGTTGCACCCCCAGTCCAGTTTCGCCGGCGGTTAATCAAATCTGCCGCTCGCAATGTGGCGACAAAGTTATCAAAGTCTCCATGCACATCTCCCACGGCGACAATGCGCTCCACCCCTTGCCATTGGGACTCCGCGGACGTGGCGTGCTGGGGGAACGCAAACAGCAGCGCCAGGCCCAGGCTGGCCAGGACAGCAATCTGACGCGTGTAAAATCTACCGGCAGTCATCAACGATATCCCTTTCAAAATCTCTGGGGTCAGTGAGAGTTTCAAAGAAGTCTTCGACGAATCGGGTATTACGGCGATCTGTAACCAATGCTTCTATGGCTGCCCGGTGCGAAAGAAAGAGATCGGCCGCAGCGTCGAATACTTCGCGCTCAACACAAAATCCGCGAAACAAACGGGAACGGTTGGAACGCAGATTAAAGTTGGGATTGGGTTCCGGCGCGTAACTGGCGTCCACAAACCCGGAGGCATCGAAGTCATAAGGGATGGGATAGTGCACTCCGGCACTGTCTTTAATCAATTTCGCATTGTGGCAACACTCGTCCCCTTCCGGGCCCTGGATCAGGGAAAAATCTGTGTTGCCCAGAAAAAACATAAACAGGGAAGCGATCGTGCTCTGCATCGGATCAAGCAGTGCAGGTTCGATACGATTCTCTTCTACCTCTTCCATTCCGGCCAGAGCCGCAACCCGATTCTGATGTTCGATGAAAAAAGCCTGGTGCGTCCTGGAATCTTCCGTTTCACTGTCCTGGTAAGTGATCTGCAAGGGACGCACATTAAAGTCGTAGTCAGTCAACAGATCGAAAATCTGATAGGCCCGCAGTTCCCTGTCCAGGTATTCCTGATAGCGATCCTGACGCCGACACTGTACCACCAGCTTGAGCCGGTTCTGGTTTTCGAACACAGTTCCCGGCAATTGTCCGCGGCGAAGATCCAGCCAGAGCTGGGAGTAGTTACAATTGCGGGGATTAAGTCGCCAGTTGCCGCGCACCTGATATCGGACATTCAATTCAAGCGACTGTCCGCCTTCCTGGTACCGCACCAGCCCTTCATATTCCTGCTCCTTGTCGCGCTCATCGTCAATGCGATCAAACGGGCCAACGAGGGTCAGGCTCAGAGGCTCCAGGGTGGCAAACAACGGATCATTCTCCGCCGCCGAGAGCAATAAGGGTACTGAGATCAGCAAGATTGATAGAAGCGGTCGCCACATAGGAGGCTCCTGATAGCAGGCGCAGCAGGCGCCCTTGTCAGCCCTGATAATCGCCAATACTGCACAATCGGGCAATTCCCAGGCACAGTTCCAGTGTACCCCCGGGATATCAGGGCTGCAATGCAGGGGCAGGGGCCGGGTTCGGGTAGTGGCTTAGTTTTAAAATATCACTGACCTTATCAGGATGAGGAATCGCCTGGTCTGTTTCAGGACCGTGAGCAGCAGGGATGCTGCTCTCGAGACCCCAGGGATGGGTTTACGGCGTGTCCAGAAACAGACCAGGCGATTGCTCGTCCGACCAACCTCGGTATTCAATTTCAAACTAAGCCACTACCCAGGGTCGTTTTCAATTTACATTCTGCCCTGACTTGATTAGCATCGATCTATGAGCATCGATCAAAAACCTCTACTACTACAAAAATATCTGGCGATTATCGATCGAAAGACCGGGTATGTGTTTATCCTGTGCGTGCTCATTACCTACCTCTGCTACTACTTCGATTACAAGTTCAGCATGAACGTCACCCTGTTCAGTATAGCGGTGGTGTTCCCCCTGGTATTCACAATCCGGCAAGCCTTCAAGAAGCGGGATGCGGTAATCAAGTTGTTGAGTGTATTCAAGTCCTCGCTAAATGCTGCTTACTACTGTTTCCTGTTCAACGACAAGCTCACCCAGGAAGACAGGGATTTTGTCGCCGATAACCTGAACAGTGTATCAAGCATGTTTTTCGATGTGCTGAAGGGCTGCGACTACGACCAGAGCTCAGTAAGAGAAAAGCTTAACGAAGTATTCGAATTCATCAACAACCATCGCGATGTAATCTCCAATGGTACGGTGCTGAAGATTGTGCGCTTTCTTAAAGATGTGGACGAAAGCATAGAAAACACAGTTGGACTGAAACTCCATGGCACCCCGATCAGCCTGCGAGCTTATTGCCTGGTATTTATCTACGTGTTTCCGTTTGTCTTTATTCCCACTCTCATCAATGATCTCAGCGGGAATGCACCGTGGATGGTTTATATGCTAGCGGCATTGCATGGCTTTATTCTGATATCACTGTACAACGTACAGGATGCCATGGAAGACCCATTTGACCAGGTAGGACTGGATGACATCAAGCTGGAAGAGTTTCACTTCGAAAAAACTTCGGAACTGGCAAAAGTCTGATCAGACGCCAGGCAAGCTTATTTACCTGCCTTACTGACCTACCTTACTGACCTGCCCTACTCACATTCGTTATCTGTAGCGAAACGATTATCTTGCGCGCATGGCCACCCGGCGATATTCCCGGTAAGCAGGAGTCCAGAAATTGCGCTCAATCTCCTGCACCAGGTCTTCATCGCTGGTTTCCAGGG
This sequence comes from Gammaproteobacteria bacterium, assembly GCA_040218615.1. Lineage (GTDB taxonomy): Bacteria > Pseudomonadota > Gammaproteobacteria > Pseudomonadales > Pseudohongiellaceae > UBA9145. Next base: position 270,340 of record JAVJRC010000009.1, on the reverse strand, counting down.
AATAACCTTCGGCCTGGGCGACCTTGCCCACAGCGAAGGCTATCTTCTTGCTGATGTTGGCCAGTTCCGTCAGCGGCGGCAGGATACCTTTGGTCGGGTCTTCACTAACGGGCGCCAGGTCCGCCAGGGTTTTGCTGGCTACCATCAGCATTTCATCGCTGACCCGATTGGATTTACTGGCGATGACGCCCAGACCCACGCCGGGGAAGATGTAGCTGTTATTACATTGTGAGATTTCGAAGTGCTGGCCTTCATATTCCACATTGCCGAAAGGACTGCCGGTGGCAACTATCGCTTTCCCTTTGCTCCACTTCACGACGTCAGCGGGATGGGCTTCTACCTGCCGTGAAGGGTTGCTCAGGGGGAAAATGATGGGTTGTGGACAGCCCGCGCACAGGGTCTTGACCACGGCTTCGGTGAACAAACCGGGCACGCCCGAGGCTCCGATAATGGCAGTAGCCACCGCATTGTTGACCACGTCCTGCAGGCTGGGGCTTTCGCTGCTGTCGGCCAGATTCCAATGGGCAACGGCATCGCTGGATTGAACCAGTCGCTGCTGAAAATCCATCAGGCCTTCGGTGCTGTCCAGCAACAGACCATTCCTGTCCACCATGAACACTTGCGAGCGCGCCTGGGCATCATCGAGGCCTTCTGCAACCATGGCAGTCACAATCAGTTCGGCGATACCAGAGCCTGCGGAACCCGCACCGACAAAAATCAGCCGCTGGTCTTTCAGTGACTCTCCCTTTTTCTTACAGGCCGCCAGCAGCGTACCCAGGGTAATCGCTGCAGTTCCCTGGATATCATCATTGAAACAACACACGCGGTCGCGGTGGCGTTGCAACAGAGGCATGGCATTGGGTTGTGCGAAATCTTCAAATTGAATCAGCACACCAGGCCAGCGCTCATTAATGGCATCGATAAACTGGTCGACGAAATTGTTGTACTCGTCTTGTTCAATACGCGGGTGGCGCGTACCCATGTACATATGATCATCCAGCAGTTTCTTGTTGTTGGTGCCCACATCCAGGGCCACGGGTAGTGTGTAGGCGGGAGATATTCCGCCACAGGCTGTGTACAGGGACAGCTTGCCAATGGCAATGCCCATTCCGCCAATCCCCTGATCGCCCAGGCCCAGAACGCGCTCTCCGTCGGTGACCACGACTACTTTGACCTTGTCCTTGGTTACGCTACGGAGGATGTCATCCATGTAGTCCCGTTCGTTGTAGGAAACGAATATGCCCCGGGCACTGCGATAGATATCGGAAAAGTGTTCGCAGGCATCGCCCACGGTGGGGGTATAAATAATGGGCAGCATTTCAACCAGATGCTCTGTCAGCAACCGGTAAAACAGGGTTTCATTATTGTCCTGCACAACGCGCAAATAAATGTGCTTGTTAATGGGCTCGTCGAAACTCAGGTACTGCTGATAGCAACGCTCGACCTGCTCATCGATGGTTTCGTAAACCGGGGGCAGCAAACCGATCAGGTTGAAATTCCGGCGCTCTTCAGCGGAAAAGGCGGAGCCTTTATTGAGCAGTGGGGTTTCCAGCAGTGAAGGGCCGGCATAGGAGATGTAGATCGGTTTGGATGAGGACATGGTTTACAGCTACGGGTTATGGATGTTGCCGGTTTACAGGAATATCAGCCAGCTCAGCTCGGGTCAGATGAACGCGCCGACCGGGCATGGTGAGCATAAAACTCCACTCCAGCAAATAAGAGTACGGCATATCCCAGTAATTCTACACTTTCTTCCACGGCATTTTTGACATTTCGTTGATAACCCTCCTCCATCACCGCCATCCAGAGCTCCTCACTGCCGATGAGCCTGGAAAAAATAAAGGTGATCAGGAATCCCGCGGCGAATAATCCGAAGTTGTAGGTGCTGGTGTTGATCCGAAACTCGGTGACCAGGGAAGACCAGCTTCCTTTAACCCGGTATAGCACGCCTGCCAACACCAGAGTCACCAGCAACTGCCAGGTTCCGGTGCCAATATTCTGTTCCAGCAAGGCGTCCAGCTCCCGAATCAGGCAGACCAGAAAGAATCCGGAAAAAACGAACGCCAGGTTCGACACCCGGCGCAGGATAGTGGACGCATAAAACATACCCAGAACCAGAAGCAGCAAAATGGCTTCCTGGGCTCTTTCAGTAAGCGAATTCTCAAAAAACTTGGCCTGGTCTGCATTGGCGTCAACTACCAACACCAGTATCAATGCCCCGAGAAACAGTGCATACATGGCCAGTCGGTAGAATAAGTAGCGCGCACGCTGCTGGCTTGAAGGCTGTTGTGTGGAAGATGGTTGCATGGAGGGATTCTTGGGTCAGTTAATTAACTTACGATGCGAGCAGTTTCACCACTCAATATAGCCCCTGGCTTGTTCATGCCTCTTTGCTCTTCACCTCGCGCAAATAGACTGGTGAGCCGCTTAATTCGACCGGAGGCGACGGCAAAATATTCCCGGCCCGGTCCTCAACATGGCCATATTGTAATTGTGGTGGAAATTTTAAAGCATCTCCATGGGACCAACAAAGAGCTACCTGCTCACCATCGGGACGCTGAAATTTGAACAGGTAGAGACCTTTATGCTGAGCCCCGGAACCGGGCAGCTCGGCTTGGGTTAACCTTGCGGAGCCCAGAGTTGCCAGATATTGCTTGAGTGCTTGATAACCCGGTCGCTCTCTTGTCTCTCCACCATCGTCAATATCGACCAGACCATAGCCTCGTGCGAGCAGCCTCCACCAGTAAACTCGCTCGACCAGCCCCGAACACACTGCCAGCACCAGATAACGAATCATGAAATCAGCAGCATCTGACTCACTCACGCCACTGTCGAAGACTTCCTGTGCCGCCGATTCCGGGTAATTAAAGGGCGGCGTTACCGGAGAATGCACCCCGGTTCCCTTGATGGGCCAATTCACTTCGGAAACTTCCACGCCACTGCCTGCTGCCACAGCTTTGGCCAGGGCAAATTTTTCAACTGCCCCAAAGCCATTCTGCAAATTTTCCGGTGCACCCCTGCGATCCACATACAGATGATGAGACACGGCAGCCAATTTGACCTGCTTTGGCCATAGCCGGAGGGCCGACAACATAAAAGGATATTCGAAATCGATGGTGGCAGGACCACTGATCTCAAGATTCGGATAGCGCCTCTGCAGTTCAGGTAATACTCCATAAAAACTGCGCAGCTCGGAAAAACTCCAAAGCCCCCACTTGACCCGGTTAATCGCATGTCCGAATTCAATGGAAGCGATGTCCGAAGCAACGCGATCCAGAATGGAAAACACAAACTGCTGCCAGCTGTGCGGATATTTGACAGCGTGACGATCCTGCAACAGCGCCAGCTTCACCCCATGCCCCCTGTCCCGCAGTTCTTTGATGAGCCGAACCCGTGCCTCTATCGTTTCTGGATCATCCTGGCGGGCAAGTCTTACCAGCACCGGTACCGGGCCCAACCCCGCAAGCAATGCCAGTTCCCTGTCCAGGGTCGAACTGTCGGGCGCCACCGCCATACCGATTCGGTCCTCCATTTCTATTGCGGTGGAAAACGCGGATCTCAATTGCTGTCGGTAGCGCAGCCAGATGGCTGGCCCGAAACGCAACATATCCAGAACCATGCGCATTCCGCGACCGAAAGGATAGTTGCGGCTGCGCTCGCGGCGATCCAGTGCTGCCAGTGGCTGATCTGAAAAGTCATCCCAGACCCACAGGTCCCGGGCTTCCGGCATCTTGCGGTCGGCGGGCAACTGGCTGTCAGCCCTGGCAATGCGGGCTTCCCTGAAGGGATGCCTGAGCTTTCTGCTGCGTACCCTTAATGCAAACCTCTGCGTGTGCTTTCGATGTGATTTCAATAACTCATCAGGAGACGGGCCACCCCAGTACATGTCCAGGAACATCAACTTCAGATTCGAAGGCAAGTTCAACCGGGCCAGGTCCTGCCCTCTTTGTTGCAGGCTGAGCTGCGGGTGAATTCTGCCGCGATTGAGATCGATTATCTTCGGGCTATGAAACCCGGCGTCCACACTGCCTGTGAATAGAATATTCTGGTTCCCCAGATCGGCATGGACATAACCCGTGTCGTGCATGCTACGACACAGTTTCGCCACATCCTGCAGCAGAGGCATGATTTGGCTACACAAGGGATTATGGTGCAGGTAATAAAGCAGCACTTCGTTAAAACCAGTCTGCTCCTGTTCATAGACGGCAAGAAAATAACTTTCCAGCAAGTGGTTGCCTTCCCTGCATTCCAGATAGCCTATCGGAGTCGGAGTGGCCACACCTTGTTGCCACAGATGTAAAGCAGCCTGGTAGGAGCGCCGGGCCTTGGTGGTCCTGAATTTGGTATCCACCCAGTTCTTCAAATTGGACTGGGAACCAAATTGCTTCACCAAAACGTCGAGTTCACCGCCGGGCAGAGCAATCTTGACACGGATGTTCGAATTACGACCCCCCGCAATCAGTTGCGCAGCGTCAGCTTGCAACAGAGAAGGCAGATCGGCCAGCCTGCCCAGCAACTCATCGCTGTGGTATTCCCGCCGAATTTCACCATCGTAGACACCGATGGTGACACGCAGCGATTCAGTATCGGATGAAGAAGTCACAGCATCGTTGGGAGTATCAGACACAGGCGGATTAAAATGATCGCATCAGGCAATCCGGTGCGACTACGCAACCCGGCGCATGAAATAGTATCCTGCCAGCGCGCACAGGGTGATGGGTGTAAGTACTGCCATCAACGGACTAAAGCCGTAGATCAGGCTGACCGGCTCCATCATGCGCTGCACCGTAGTGAAAGCCAGGCCGATGCTCAGGGCGATAAAAATTCGATAGCCCATGGTGGCTTCGCGTAATGGCCCGAACACGAAGGAAATAGCCAGGACCACCAGCGCGAGAGTCGACAGCGGCTGCAACAGCTTCTTCCAGAAAGCGAGAAAGTACACTGAGCTGTCCAGCCCTTCCGACTGAAAGAAGCGGGCGAACTGATAAAGGCCGGAGATGGATTGTTTGTCCGGTTCAACCAGCAACACGCTCAGCAGCTCAGGCGAGAGATCCGCGTACCAGTCTTCCTGCAAATAACTGCCAGTTTCAATGCGGTTGTTGGCAAACACGCTTTGTTTCACATTGTTCATTCGCCAATATGGTTGCTCCTCTGCATTTATGTACTCTGCTGATTCAGCAAAGCTGGCAGAGACTAGCGCCCTGTTGTCATTGATGGTGTAGCGCGTCACGCCGTAGAGCTGCTCTCCACCGGGCGCAATGGCATTGATATGGATATAGTCGTTACCCACCTTGCGCCAGGTTCCCGCATCAGGATTAATGGAATTATTTCCGCTTACCTGGATCGCCTTGTTGCTGTTGGCAATCTGCTCAAGAGGTGGTGAGACATATTCCCCCAGAACCAGGCTGAGCACCATCACCAGTAGCGCCGGCTTCAACACTGCACCCACGATACGCCATTTGTGAACGCCGGAAGACTGCATGACCACCAGCTCATTGTTTGAAGCCAACACGCCCAGACCAAAAATAGTTCCGCCCAGGGCCGCGAAAGGAAACAACTCGTAGATGCTCGTTGGAGTAGTAAGCGCCACAAACAGAAAAGCATTGGCCATGGTGTAGTTGACACCGGCTTCTCCAAGCTCGTCGATCAGCGAAAAGATCAGGTCAAGGGAGACGATGACCCCGAGAACGACCGCAATGGAAATAAGCACTGCATTGCGTACATGTTTATCCAGTAAATCCACGGTGTTGTTTATCAGCCCTCTATTGGTCCTGTTATTAGTCCTGTGCTTACGCGGGTCGCAATCCGGGTATGTGGACCCGCACTGCAGGGTTCATCATCAACAAGCCAATGCCCAAAAACAGAATATGAATCCACCACAAACCGATGGTCGGGCTTAGTTCGCCTTCGGCAATACGATCACGACAGAATTCCAGCGCCACGAAATAAACCACGTACAGCATGGCGGCAGGAAACAGTTTGCTGTATCTGCCCTGTCGCGGGTTGACCCGGCTCATGGGAACAGCAATCAGGGTGATGACCGGAATCAGGATCAGGGTGGAGATGCGCCACTGAAGCTCCGCCTGTTGTGCCACTTCAGCAGAACCAAACAGGGCCATGGTCGGCAGTGTGGACTCTTCCAGCACGGCTTCAAATTCTTCCTGGTCAGGTAGCAAGATGGCCTGGGAATCGAACTGCCCGACCGTAAAAGCTGCATCGCCTGGTGTGCCGTCATACTGCATCACCTCATCCAGACGCATAAACCGCGCACCAGATTCACTGTCAATCTCGGGTCTGGCTGTGCTCGCCAGAATGATACGGGGTGGTTCTTCGGACGCTTCTTCGCCAGAACTCAGTGCCACAAACACATTCTGCAATTGTCTTCCCCGAACCTCTGCATTGCTAATCCGCTCCGCATAGGTGACCCGCTGGCCTTCGCCGAAAGACTGGAACTGGCCGGCAACGATAAAATCGACCTCGGTTAGCTGGTTCTGGCTAAGTTTGAGCTCCTCACCCTTACGCAATCCCAGGGGGGCAAGATAGAAACTGATACTGGCCACGATCAGGGTGATGAGTAAAGTGACCCCAAGGGTATTGAACAGCAGTCTTTTCTGGCTAACCCCCGAACCCATGAGAATGACCATCTCGTTGTCGGCATACATTCGTCCGTAAGCAAGAATGATTGCCAGAAACAATCCAAGCGGCAGGATAACCAGAAGAAACTCAGGGATGCGGTACAACATCAACAAAAGGAGGATATCTGGCGCTTTTTCACCAGCGACCGCATCACCGAGATATTGAATAAAGCGACCGGTTAACGCCACCACCAGCAAAACACTGGTCACTACAGCGATAATCTGCAGGACTTGCTTGCTGAGGTAACGAAATATGATCAAGAAGAAAGCCTCTGTTTTCGCTCGGTTGAGGAGCTTGATATTGTAAGGACAGTCATTGCCAAAGCAGCGCCGATGCTGCTTTCGGAAACTCAGGCACCCAGGCTGACGCTGAGTACTTCGTCACCACCCTGAAAAGTCAAACTGTAGATCTCCCCATCCCGCTCAATATTGACCAGGTTCGACTGGTCTGACCACACGTCCCGCAGCGCCAGGTTCACGATAGTCAGTGCGCTCACCTCTTCGGTAGCAGGGATTTCCTGATAGACCCACAGAAACTGGCCATCGATTTCCTCACCCACATATTGAAGGTCCAGCTCCTGGGTCTCGCCGCTGGCATAAGTGACCTCAATGGCGAAACGGTTCATGACATAGCTGCTGAACAACTGGCGAGACTCGGCGGACTCCATCAGGGTCTGGCGTTCACCGAATATCTGCGACGCCGCATGCTCAGCGTCGTGCACAAAAAACCTGTGCATGACTTCAATATTGCCGGTGTTGTCGTTAAACAGCACCCGGGTAACGGCATTTTTTTGCTGATGGGCGTTGCTGCTGATGGACCATCCCACCAGCATCAACACAAAAAGAATAGCGCTGAAGCGGCTACTACTCCTCATCTTCTCCATCTTCATCTTCTTCATCATCAGTGTCCAACTCGGTCTTGATGTCCTGCATGATGTCTCTGCCAAGCAGACCGCCACCGCCTTCAGACTTGAATGATTCAATTCTTGAAGGAATGATTCGGCGCGGATAGTAGTTGTTCTCTATATTCACATCGGCCGTTTCCTGCAGAGGGTCGATAATTATGCTGGTGATTTCCTTGTCGGTGACCACCAGCTTTTTCACGGCGTGTGGAGACCGACGCCAGATCTCTGCCGGGAAGCGCAACTCCTCAGTGCTGCCATCGACGTAATCCACTTGCAGAATAATCGGCATGACCAGACCACCTTCATTGGCAAATTCAAGCAGGTAGTAGTGCTGGCCGTCTGCGATCGCCCTGTCGAGCACGGCCCGCTCCCAGTCTTCCAGTCCTTCGAGGAAACTGTTGTAACGATTGCGCTCCACATTGGTGACAGTGAACTGGTCGTTGTCATCATAGAAATCGCGGATATCGGTATTGCGCTCTACCCAGGTCTGACGTCCCTCTTGTCGATTGCGCTCAATATAGACGCTGGGCGGCAGGGACTTCTGGAACTCCCGTTGACGGGCGTAGTCGATGTCCGGGTTCTCGGTATCCATGCGCATCTCGTACACTCTGTTCAATGCGATATCCACATGATCGGTGGTGTAGAACCAGCCTCGCCAGAACCAGTCCAGGTCGATGCCCGAAGCTTCTTCCATGGTGCGAAAAAAGTCTGCCGGCGTGGGCCGCTTGAACGCCCACAAGCGCGAATACTCCTTGAACGCGAAATCAAAGAGCTCCCGGCCCATAATGGTTTCACGCAGGATGTTGATGGCCGTCGCAGGCTTGGAATAAGCATTCGGTCCCAGTCGCAACACGCTGTCGGATTGAGTCATGACCGGCACCTGGTTTTGCGAGGCCATATAATCAGTGATATAGCGAGGCTCTACACCCCAGGGAATTTCCGCATCCCATTCCCGGCCGGCAACGGAATCCAGGTAGCTATTAATGCCTTCATCCATCCAGGTCCATTGTCTTTCGTCGGAGTTCACAATCATCGGGAAGTAGAAGTGACCAATCTCGTGAATCACCACACCGATCATGAATCGTTTGACCGCAAGAGTGTAGGTACGACTGCCATCATCCTGCAGGGTAGTGCGCGGGCCATTGAATGTGATCATGGGATATTCCATGCCACCGACGAAACCAACGTTCACTGACTGCGCGGTCGGATAGGGAAAATCGAAAGAAAAGCGGCTGTACACCTCCAGTGTATGGATCACCACCTCTGTGGAATAGTCCTCCCAGAGCGTGCCACCTTCCTTGGGGTAGAAAGACATGGCCATGACCAGTTCCTGCTCTGCGCCGGGTTGGCGATGCCCCTTGGCATCCCAGATGAATTTGCGTGAAGTGGACCAGGCGAAATCCCGGACGTTTTCTGCGGCGAAGCGCCAGGTGGCAGTCTGGTTGCTGCCCTCCCGCTCATTTTCCAGCGCTTCTTCCGCGGTCACGATAAAGACTGGCCGGGCAGCAGTTTCCGCCTGCTCCAGTCGATCGCGTTGTTCGGCGGTAAGCACCTCGCCTGGGTTCTGTAATTCACCAGTAGCCGCCACGATGTGATCGGCTGGGACTGTCATGGAGACTTCGTAGTCACCAAATTCCAGTGTAAATTCTCCGGAGCCAAGAAATTCCTTGTTGGTCCAGCCTTCATAATCAGTATAGGCAACCAGCCGCGGAAACCATTGGGACAGGGCGAAGATGTAATTGCCGCCCTCTCTTTCGTCATCTGGAAAGTGTTCATAGCCACCACGGGGCGAGAGGATGTCACCATTGACAATGTTGTAGGCAAAGTCGATGCGTAGCTCCACTTCGTCACCGGTTTCCAATGGCTCGGCAAGATCGACACGCATCAGCGTTCCAACGATGGTGTGGGACAGTGCATTCTCTCTGCTGTCTGTCACCGCATTGATCTGATGACCCAGGTCGCTGTCATCGTAGTACTGCAGCGCCCGTAGCTGATTGAGGCTGATACGTGCCGGCTCGTTGTCGTCCGCATCCGGGCTGGAGCCATTGAAGGTCCCGCTCATCACGGCCATGGAGTCAGAGCGAAATCGATTCTGGTCGAGCTGGAACCAGAGATAAGTGAGCGTGTCTGGTGAATTATTTCGGTAGGTGATGAGCTCAGTCGCGGTCAGGCGCTGGTTGTCTTCATCGAGCTCTACGTCGATTTCATAATCGACCTCTTGCTGCCAGTACTCATGACCGGGTGCCCCAGCAGCGTTTCGGTAGATATTGGGAGTGGGCAGTACTTCATCCAACTGCCTGAACTTGTCCTCAAAATTGCCTTTGGTCTGTTGAATGCCTTGTGCCAATACAGGCGCCGCAAAAAAAACCATCAATGCGACCACCAGGCTCGCGGCCCTGTTCATGCTTGAGTTCATACCCGATTTCTCCAATAAGAAACGACTGACTAGACAGCCCATGATAACCCGTTTACGGGACATGAGACGAATTCCGGCACGAGCTTGAGCCTGACCGACCCATCCGGAATTTATCCAGTCATGGCGATCTGTCGCCTGGAACTGTTAACTGTTGCCTTATGCCCCGCTATGAAGGGTTTCAGGCCTGGGCAAGCCATTGTTTGAACTGGGATTGCGCTTCGTTGCATCCGCTGGCTTTTTCCAGCTTCAGGCGATCACACTCATTGAAGCGTGCAAATTTATCCAGCTCTGAGAAGAACGCCCGATAGAACGCCTGTTTCTCCCCCACTGGTTTTTCCACATGCAGATGCAGCAGGACCAGTACTCCGTTGGCCCGGTCGGCCTTGGCATCCAGCCTGCCTACCAGACGATTCCTGTACATCAGCGGCAAACAGAAATAGCCATACTGCCGATTTTCCTTTTTCACGTAACACTCAATCTGATAGTCGAATTTGAAAAAGGCATTGGTTCGCTCGCGCTGTATGATGGCGTTGTCGAAGGGTGAAAGGATTCGAAAGCCACTGGGCGGCAATTGTTGATCCAGCAGCGGAAGCTGCGAGGTCAGCATAAAATACTTTTCGCCTTCAACGGCGATCTCCAGGACTTCACCCTCCTCCTGCAACTCAAGCAGGCGGGTCTGAACACTCTTGCCCATGCCGCGGCGCAGGTAAGACATCTCCTTTGCCCGGCCGATGGTATGTGCCCGCAGAAACCCCAGAATCCAATGCCGGCTTAACTCTTCTTTATCAGGAAAGCGCGTGTCGACGTCTGCGGGCAGCACCCGTTCCCGCAAGTCGTACACCTTGTGAAAATTCACCCGGTAGGGAATCATCAATTTCCCTTCCATAAACAACTGTTCCAGTGCGTTTTTCGATGGCGCACGAGCCCACATATCCTTGCTTGCAGGCTTGTCATCGAAGTCTCGCGCCATCAGCGGACCCTGCTCTCGAATGCGCGCCATCACCCGGGCAGTTTGCTTCTTGTCTTTGCGATACCAGTGCACTTCTCCCGCCGCAATACGCTTCATCATGGGTAGTGAAAAACGGTAATCTCGCATGGGCAAAATGGACAAGGCGTGAGCCCAGTGCTCAAAAATCGCACCGGCCCTCTGCAGTTTGTCGATGTGTTTCGTGCGATAGGAAGAAAGGCGATTCCAAAGCGTTTGGTGATGGGCTCGAGCAACCACGTGCAGGGTATCCAGTTGCACATAGCCCAGATGCTCGATCGCTGCCAGCGTCGCGTCAACGCCAGTGCCCATTCGATTGCGCGCGTTCAGGATTTGGGAATGCACAATGAGCTTGCGCGCCTGGGCAAGGGAAAGGGATTCAGGTTTGCTCATTTCGGTATGTGGATGGTGCCTGTCATCGGGTCGAATGTGACACAGCTATGGTTGAGCGACAAGATACCGGTAAAGCAGGAACACTGGCTCACTGGCAAAATTGGCTATATCTTGGTGAATTCAGTAATCCCGGGCTTCACAGAATCCGGTCTGGTGTTATTAAGCGACTTTAGAAGCCAGAATTTCCGGGGCTTGCAGCGATTTTTTATGAAAAATTGCCGAACTGGCGCAATTGTTGCTGAACTACTGCTTACCCTGAACACCAATATGCCAGATTCCGGTAGGGAGAAAAGATGGAGATGTCCACGACTAACGACAAGACTGAGCCCGAAGCATCAGCCGACAATAATCAGCAAACCACGCGGGAAGGCACCGAGCGCAAATACAGCAGTGAAGAAGTCGCTGAGATTATCCGCATCAGCCTGCAGGAAGACTCTGGCAGTAATGAAGAATCTGTGGACTATGAAGAGCTACTGGCCATTGCCCAGGAAGTTGGCGTAGATAGCGCGCGAATCGATCGTGCTGTTGATTTGCTGGAGGACGAACAGGCCGCCCGGGACAAGGAGCGTTATTTATGGTCCCGCTTTCATACTCATTTCATTTTATTCATTGCCGTGAACTTATTCTGCGTTGTCATCAATGTGTTCGATGGCAGCTCTACGTTCTGGTCCCTGTATGTGATCTTCGGTTGGGGACTGTTCTTGCTGGGCCATTATGCTGGCCTGCGCTATGCGCCTGGATTTGTCGAACTGGCAATGGAACGCACCCAGCATGTAGCGAACAACAAATACCGCGAATACTTTGAAGACGATGACATCGTCGGCTTTACTATCCCGGATCCCATGGGATTGACCGAATCACAGGGCATTATCAGCCTGGAAGACGACAAGCTGCTGATCGAATATCAAACCCTGGACTCCATGCTTGGTTTTCTGAAAACCCGGGTAAAAGTCGCTGAAGTCGCGATTGAACAATTGACCAGCGCCAGGCTCGTGCAGGGCCTGTGGGCGACCGAACTGGTACTTGCCGGCAAAAACATGCGAACTTTTGGTAATGCCCCGGGCAGCGCCGGCGGCAAGCTCAAGTTAAAGATTAATCGTCTCTCGAGACGCGCCGCCGAACGGTTGACCAGGGATATCCGTGAAGTGTTGAAACAGAAACCCGGAGGATAACCAGGCTATCCTTCCTTGTGAACGTGCACATCCATCTGTGGAAATGGAATGCTTAATCCTTCTTTTTCAAAGTTGCGATACACGCGCTCGTTCATGTCGAAATAGACGCCCCAGTAATCTGCTGCGTTAACCCAGACTCTGACGACTATATTCACCGAGGAGTCTGCAAGTGTATGCAGCGCCATAAACGGTTCCGGTTCTTTGAGAATTCTCTCGTCCTCGGCGATAAATTTTTTCAGCACTTCGTATGCCTTGTCCAGATCATCTCCGTAGGCGATGCCAAATGTCCAGTCGACCCGGCGTGTGGCCTGGGCTGAATAATTGATCAGCGAACCAGTCGCTAAAGGCCCATTGGGGATCATCACGGTTTTGTTGTCCGGCGTGGTCAGGATAGTGATAAATATCTGAATCTCCTTAACGGTGCCGGAATAGCCCTGCGCTTCGATAAAGTGGCCAACCTTGAAGGGTTTGAAAAACAGGATCATTACGCCGCCAGCAAAATTCTGCAGGGTTCCGGAAAGCGCCATACCAATTGCCAGGCCGGCAGCACCGAGAATGGCAATAAAGGAAGTCATCTCCACACCCAGCATGCCAATAGCTGTGATGTAGACCATAATCTTGAGCAGGATCGACACCAGGGAGCGAACGAAGCCCACCAGGGAAGGAGCGGTGTCGCTTCTTTCCAGGACCTTGCCGACCAGCTTGACCACGAGATTGACTATATAGAGCCCTATAACCAATGCGATTAGCGCAGAAACAACGCGCAGTCCATAAGTCACTGCAAGAGAAGTCAGGGCGGCAGTATCGAATTCCATTTTTTAATCCTTTTGATTCAGTTTCTTCGCTGGTTCATTCACAGGTAAAACAATTTCCTGGCACTCCATACGGGGAAATGCACAGAATTTTTTGAATACCAGACTCATTTTTCCAAAGCGGGCTATTATAGGGCGAAAAAGTCTTGTGCAAACAGCAGTTTGCTTCCCCCACGCTTAGGTTGTTTAATAACGGCCCCATGACAAAAAGTAGCATCAAGAAGGTACTCATTGCGAACCGGGGCGAAATCGCTCTCCGACTCGTGCGCGCCTGTGCCGAACAGGACATTCGCTCGGTGGCCGTGTATACCGAGCCTGATCGCTATGGGCTCTTCGTTAAACGGGCCACGGAGGCCTACTCCCTGGGCAGCGATCCACTGGCTGGTTACCTCGACCCTCTGCGTATCGTCAACCTCGCCAAAGAAACCGGCTGCGATGCCATTCACCCAGGTTACGGATTTCTCTCAGAAAACCCCGAACTGGCCCGGCTTTGCGAGGAGAAAGGCATCATCTTCATTGGCCCCAGTTCTGAAGTCATTCAGAAGATGGGTGACAAAACCCAGGCTCGCCAGGCGATGATCGAAGCGGGCGTGCCAGTAACGCCCGGCTCCGATGGCAATCTGGCAGATATAGATGAGGCCCTGGCCGAAGCCGAACGTATTGGCTATCCGGTTATGGTGAAGGCAACTTCCGGCGGTGGCGGCAGAGGTATTCGCCGCTGTGATGATCCAGATGATCTGCGCAAACAATTTCCCCGGGTCATTTCGGAAGCCACCAAGGCTTTCGGATCTGCAGAAGTCTTCATGGAAAAATGTGTGGTCAACCCCAAGCACATTGAAGTCCAGGTCCTGGCGGATTCCCAGGGAAACGTAATCCACCTTTACGAAAGAGATTGTTCCATTCAACGCCGCAACCAGAAACTGATTGAAATCGCGCCCAGTCCGCAAATTGACACGGACATGCGCGAACGCCTGGGAGAATTGGCGGTCACTGCCGCGAAGGCGGTTGGTTACCGCAGCGCCGGGACGGTTGAATTTCTGCTTGCGGGTGAAGACGTGTATTTCATGGAAATGAACACACGCATTCAGGTTGAGCATACGATTACCGAACAAATTACCGGCGTGGATATTGTGCGTGAGCAACTTCGGGTTGCCGAAGGTTTGCCGCTTTCCTATCAGCAGAAGGACATCAGTTTTCGTGGTTATGCCATGCAGCTTCGCATCAATGCTGAGGATCCGAAAAACGATTTCCTGCCAAGCTTTGGCCGCATCACCCACTACTACGCACCGGGTGGCCCAGGAGTCAGAGTCGACACGGCAATTTACACGGGCTATGAGATACCACCCTATTTCGACTCCATGTGCCTGAAACTGGTGGTATGGGCTCTGACCTGGGAAGAAACAGTCGCCCGGGCGCAACGTGCCATCGATGACATGCGCCTGCACGGTATTCGAACAACTGCCAACTACTATCAGCAAATTCTCAAACACGAAGACTTTCGCAATCACGAATTCGACACCAGTTTTGTGGCGAATCATCCGGAATTGTCAAAATATTCGGACAAGCGCCATCCCAGTGATGTTGCCCTGGCTCTGTCAGCAGCCATTGCAGCCTACGCTGGCTGGTAAAACAACAAAAGGATCGATAAATGAGCAGCAGACGCATTGAAGTTACTGAGGTCATCCTGAGAGATGCACACCAGTCCCTGATTGCAACCCGCATGCGCACTGAGGACATGCTCCCTATATGCGAGGAGCTGGATGCCATTGGTTTCTGGTCACTCGAAGTCTGGGGCGGTGCCACCTTTGATGCCTGCATTCGGTATCTGAAAGAAGACCCCTGGGTTCGCCTGCAACAATTGCGTGAGGCACTCCCCAATACCCGTCTGCAGATGTTGCTGCGTGGGCAAAATCTGCTGGGCTATCGACACTACGCCGACGATGTCGTTGAGGCCTTCGTACAAAAATCTGCAGACAACGGCATCGACGTGTTCCGTGTTTTCGATGCGCTCAACGATTTGCGCAACATCGAAACGGCCATGAAAGCGGTCAAGAAGAGTGGCAAGCACGCACAGGGCACAATCTGCTACACCACCAGCCCGGTGCATACTGCAGAATTGTTTGTTAAACAGGCCGAAGAGATGAGAGACATGGGCGCCGATTCCATCGCCATCAAGGATATGGCTGGATTGCTTACGCCTTATGGAACCTATGAACTGGTGAAAGCCATCAAGTCAGCCGTGGATCTGCCCATGGCCATTCACAGTCATGCCACCTCCGGTCTTGCACCTCTGTGCCAGCTTAAAGCCGTTGAGGCTGGAGCGGACCGTATCGATACGGCCATATCTTCTTTCGCTGGCGGCACTTCACACCCCGCAACTGAATATCAGGTGGCGGCACTGAAAGACACAGATTTCGACACGGGACTGGATCTCGACAAGCTCACCCATATCGGCGACTACTTCCGCGATATCCGTAAAAAATATCACCAGTTCGAGAGTGAATTTACCCGTGAAGATATTTCGGTCCAGATCAACCAGGTACCGGGCGGCATGATGTCGAACCTGGCAAACCAGCTTAAGGACCAGAATGCGCTGGACCGAATTCGGGATGTGTTTGCAGAAATACCCAAGGTAAGAAAAGACCTGGGCTACCCTCCCCTGGTCACTCCCACCTCCCAGATCGTTGGCACCCAGGCCGTGTACAACGTGCTGGCCGGTGAGCGTTACAAGACCATTACCAACGAAGTTAAACGTTACTTGCAGGGTGGCTATGGCCAGCCTCCGGCTGATGTAGACGAAAGCATTCGCAAGAAAGCCATTGGTAACGAGAGCTATTCCGAAGACAGGCCAGCCGACTCACTGTCGCCAGAGATGGACAAGCTGCGTAAAGACATTGGCGAACTGGCAGAAACCGAAGAAGACGTGCTGACATTCGCCATGTTTCCTGACCTGGGTAGAGAATTCCTGCAGCAGCGCAAGGACGGCACCCTCGAGCCGGAGGTCCTGCTGCCGAGCGATGCAGGCGAGCGACCCTCCAGCAAGACAGCCACCGAATTCAAGATCGATGTCCATGGAGAAACCTATGACGTCGCCATTACCGGTGTAGGCGAAACGGGAAGCGGGCGCCGCAAACTGTATGTGTCCCTGGACGGCATGCCCGAAGAAGTTATCTTCGAGCCACTGAATGAATATGACGCGGAAGATTCCGGGGGCAAGAGCAAGCGCAAACAGGCCACCGAGCCGGGCCATGTCACCGCTGCCATGCCAGGCAATGTGGTCGAAGTGTTGGTCAAGGAAGGCGATGATGTGTCTGCCGGCCAGGCAGTGCTGGTGACCGAGGCCATGAAAATGGAATCAGAAATCAATGCCAATATCGCCGGCACCGTAAAAGTGATCAACGTCAGCAAAGGCGACCGCGTCACACCGGGCGATGTCCTGATCGAAATCGAATAATTCAAATACGCCTTGGTAGGTGTCAGACACGTGTCTGACACCTGAGACAAGCGATTCTCCATTCGGTGTCAGACACGTGTCTGACACCTGAGGAAGAGCTCTAATATTCAGCATAAAAAAAGCCCGCGTAGCCAATGGCTGCGCGGGCTATTCTTGATTGCTTGACTGTTATCTTTTGGAGTACTTGGTGAATGCGCCACCAGCCCAGCTCAGGGAGTTGGGACCTTCTGCAGCGTAAACATTGCCATCGGCATCTACTGCGACACCTTCGCCAGCCGTTCCCTGTCCAACCCGGTCGGGTCTCTCAAACGGCTGAATCAAGCCAACGATCTTGTCTTCTTCAACCGGACCGATGCGCACACCGTTTCTCCAGCCAACGTGGTTGGTCGGGCTGGACTCCGAGTCGATGGCGTAAACCATATTGTCATCGGTGATGAACAGGCCACTGATGCGGCCATAGGCATAGCGAGACTCCAGGTAGTTTCCATCCTGGTCGAATATCTCGATTCTGTGGTTACCACGATCTGCTACCCAGAGTCGATTATAGGAATCGAATTCCATGGCATGAGGCGTTCTGAACTCTCCATGGCGCACACCGATCTGACCCCATTGCTTGATGAAGGTGCCATCTGGGGCAAACTTCATAATGCGGGCGGTGTTGCCAGCCGCACGACCTTCTTCCATGGCCTGGTTGGAGGTCATACCCTGGCCATTGTGACCATCAGAAACATAGATGCTGCCATCTGGCCCGACAATCACATCGTTGGGCTGGTTGAAATGCCGGGAATCGTTGCCGGGAGTACCGGGAACGCCGAGGCTCATCAGCAACTCGCCATCGGCGCTGAACTGGTGAACCTGGTGACCCTTGGTGCCATCGCGGTTGGAAGCAAAGTCCGTGACCCAGACAGTGCCATCTTCGGCGGCATGGATGCCGTGTGGGGTCTGGAATATGCCACCACCAAAATTGGCCATGATTTCACCGGTGTGGCGGTTGAATTTGAAAATCGGGTCCACAGGATTGGTGTCGCAGTTAACTGGTACGCCGCCACCAAAACTGCTGGCACCACAACGCTCATAGGCCCAGATATGCCCGTCATTGGGATCGATATCGATACCTGCGGTGGAGCCCCAGTTTCTGCCTGCGGGCAACTCGCCCCAGTTTCTTGTAACTACCGGGTTGGGGTCAGGTACCCCATCACCGGAAATAAAGGCAGCGCTTTGCGCTGTGGCAGTACCCGCCACGGCCATGGAAAGACATAGGGAAAGAGATGAAATTAGAACTCGGGACGACATTGCGACTCCTCCTGTTATTGTTCTCTTTGTTTTATTATTGAGTTTGTTATTGATTTTAGCAGTTAGGCTTATTGTTCTTGCGCTCAAGTCTACAACAGCCCGCATAGACCCACACCTTTTATTCAAGCCATTGCACGGGGCATCCTGGCTGTTCCCACTGTAGCTGCAGGGCCACGCGAGACTATCCCGCTGTGCAACAGGTACAATTCCGCCTCAGTAGCCCACAAGGAAGCGCATAATGATTTACAGTCTGGGAGAACACACAGTCGAGATTACTGGTGAAGACTACTTTGTGGCCGACAATGCCACAGTGGTAGGGCTGGTAAGGCTGGACAACAATGCCAGTGTCTGGTTTAACGCCGTAGTGCGTGGCGACAACGAACTCATCAGTATTGGCGAAAATTCCAATATTCAGGATGGCTCAGTATTACATACCGACCCGGGTGTGCCGCTCACCATCGGCAAGAATGTCACTGTCGGCCACAAGGTCATGCTGCATGGCTGCACCATAGGCGACAATTCGCTGATTGGCATCAATTCGGTGGTGCTCAATGGCGCGAAAATTGGCAACAACTGCCTCATCGGTGCCAACAGTCTGGTGACAGAAGGCAAGGAAATCCCGGATGGCTCTCTGGTCATGGGCTCACCTGCCAAAGTGATCAAGCAGCTCACCGAACCACAGCAGCAGGCGCTGGTTGCCAGTGCCGAAACCTATGTGCGTAATTTCAAGCGATTCAAACAGCAGATGAAACCGGACCCGCGGGGCTAATCGCCACAACGGTAGCCATTGCCTCAAATGCACGTCCTGTGAGGAGACTCCTTTTGAATATTCGTCCTGTCCTGTTGCTCAGCCTCTGCCTGCTCTCGGCCTGCACATCGCGCACTTCCTTTGATGTGTCTTTTCCACCCCAGGGCATTACCGGGGGAGCGGTTCTCACACCTATTCATGCATCCAATTTTAATATTGACCGTCAGGAGTTAAACCAGATCAAACGGCAAATGCAACGGGCCGTGGATGCCGAACATTTCGCCGGAGCGCTTTTGTGGGTTGGCAACAGAGAAGGTGTTGGCGTGCACGAAGCAGTCGGGACCCAGACGCCTGCCGGGATTACTCCGGTCAACAAGGACACGATTTTTCGTATCTACTCCATGACCAAGCCAGTGATCAGTGTTGCCGCTATGTCCCTGGTAGAAGACGGTCTGCTCGGCCTTGACGATCCCGTCAGTGAGTACCTTCCCAGCTTTGCCAATCTAAGAGTAATTGATCCGGATACCGGCACTTCCAGCCCGGCGCAGAATGTCATGACCGTGCGGCATCTGCTGACTCACCAATCCGGAATCGTCCAGCAGCCTTTCGCCATGAATACGCCGCTTGGACCAATGTATCGGGACAGTTTTCCCGATGTGCTGACAGGGCCCGATCCGGATGAAGCGGGTGCCGAATTCATGCGCGAATTTAACAGTATTACCGCTCTCGAACTGGCGACACGCATCGGTCAGCTTCCGGTACTATTCGAGCCTGGTACGGCCTGGCATTACGGTCATTCTACGGATGTGCTGGGCGCCGTGTTGGAGGTAGCATCGAGTCAGCCGCTGGATCGACTGCTGCAAGAACGAATATTCGATCCCCTTGGCATGGAAGACACCAGCTTCTGGGTACCCACCCCCAAAGCCTATCGCATCGCCGAGCCCATCTATGGCCCGATGACAGACAACACCATTCGCAGAGGCATGTTGGCCGGGGGACACGGACTCAATTCCACCGCGGAAGACTACGCCAGATTCTCATTGATGCTGCTCAATGGTGGCAGACTCAATGGCAACCGGATCATCAGTGAACGCTCCCTGGATCAAATGCGGCAAAAGACCTTGGGTTCTGAGGTATCCCGTGACTATTTCTTTTATGGGGACAGCGGAGACTGGGGACTGGGATTTCACTTGCAGCCAACTACCGGCGATGCAAACGGGCCACATAATTTTGGCTGGCGCGGTATTGGCGGCACCATCTTCATTGTCGACGAAGAAAACGATTTCTACCTGGTTTATATGGTGCAGAAATGGGGTGGGCCTACGGACACCCCCTTCACCGCCGATATCGCCACTGGCATGATTTACGAGGCCATGCGCGATTGAGCACTGACTCCAAGCCATCCAGTGTGCTGCAGTATCGACCCATAGGATTTGTCAGTAGCCCATTCAAGCAGAAATTTGCGATTCCCCGGCAACCGAACCTGGTACGCGAAGCGAAGGGCCAGGTGATTTTGGAAAAAGAGTTTGCAAGCCGCGACTCCCTCAGGGAAATCGAAACCTTCTCTCACATCTGGCTGCTGTTTCATTTTCATGCCACGGCTGAACAGGGTTGGACCCCAACCGTGCAACCCCCGCGCCTCGGTGGCAAGACCCGGGTTGGTGTGTTCGCCAGCCGCTCACCTTTCCGACCCAATGCCATCGGTATGTCTGTGGTAGAACTGCTGGATATTGGTGAGAAGGAAGGACAACTTGTCATCAACGTGGCTGGTATTGATCTACTGGACGGCACGCCCATCCTGGATATCAAACCCTACCTGCCCTATGCAGACAGCATCGAAGACGCGGCTGGAGGTTTTGCCGAAAGCCCACCCGGGTCCGAGATGGCGGTGCAATTTTCTGTTGAAGCGGAGCGTTCTCTTGATAGTCTGGAAGCAGACTATTCCGAATTACGCCAGTTCATCACATCCATTCTACGGCAGGACCCGCGCCCCGCCTGGCGAGTGAAAGAACAGGATGAAAAACGCTACGGTATGTCGCTGTTTGATTTGAACATCAAGTGGGAGTTGACACAGGAAGCCATCACTGTGATTTCCATCAACAAGGAAACTGTCAGCTAGTCTTCTGCCTCAGCCTGAACCTCAAGCGTTCGCGCCCCGGCAAGAATACCCACCATGCCATAGTTGCCTTCGTGACAGGCATACTCATACAAAGACTCATCCATGCGTGACAAGGGATACTCACCGGTAAACTCGGTGGTGAACAGGGTGGGATCATTAACCGTAAAACCATAGACGAGTTTGTTCTCGCCTTCCCGGCGAAACCTCTCAGTCACGGTCAGGTTGTCCACCGGCAATCCGCGAAACCGGTGCCAGGTGTTAAAATATTTGGTTTCTACCACCAGGGTATCGCCATCCCAGTAGCCTATGGAATCTCCCATCCACTTGCGATGTTCTTCTGCGGCCGGACCACGCTGGTCAGTAATTTTTACGATGCGCGCGTCGTGTACCATCTCGGCAATAATCACCACATAACCCGGCGACTGCACGATCTGCAGGTTGCTGTTGTAAATGATGGGGCTCATGACTGGTCCAGACAGATTGCCGAAAGCTACCAGGCATCGCTCTCCCAAACTGCGCCCCTCCGGGCCGTCACTGCGACGACCGCGGGTGTCCTGGTCATCCCGGCGTCTCTCCTGCAACAGGCTGGCCATTTCCGGCTGCAATTCGGGCAATCGTCCATTGGGGGGATCGATAATGGCGGAGGTGCGAAACTCCCCATCGATAGTGGGAATGAATTGTGCGTCTTCGCGCCAGAACAAATCGTAGTTGCCAATGGGCGGTAATGAATCTGCCACCTCAGGCGGTGGTCGATCGGGATCGAGAGGCTCATTGTCCTGATCGAATCGTTCTTGTTCTGCTCGCTCAATCGCGTAAGCTTCTTCGGCGGTATAAGTCCGTTTGTCACCCAACTCCCTGGGTCTCTCCAGGGGAATAATGGAGGCGTGTTTCCATACGGCGCGGAAATCCGGGACACCCCATTCGGTACGTGGCACCTGATACTCCTGGGCCAGTGCCGTCAATCCGGTTAGTGAGCCTAGCATTATTAGCAGAATCTTGAGTGAGCTTTTCACAGCGAATACCCCGTTGGCAATTTGCATATAGGTTCGTTTTCCTAGATTACTTCATCCTGCCGCATCTGTCTGATTTCATCAGCAGAAAAATTCAGTTCCGTGAGCAACTGTTCAGTGTGTTCTCCGAGCGCAGGTACCGGGTCGAGTCTTGGTTGATAGTTGCTGTTTCTGGCCGGTGGCTGCAGCGTCTCGACTGTGCCCTGGGGAGTTTCAATCTCGACAAAACGTCGCAAGGATCGCAACTGTGGGTGGTTCCAAACGCCAGCCATGTCATTGACATGGGAGAAAGCAATACTGGCCGCGTCAAGTCCGGCGCAAATCTCTGCGGATGTTTTAGTCGAAAACAGCAACTGGATAATTTCCCGCAAGTCGCCCCGATTCCCCGAACGCGCTGCGTTACTGTCAAAGCGCGGATCATTAACCAGGTCTGGCGCATCCAGGACCTCAACACAGAAGACTCGCCACTCTCGTTCATTCTGCAAGCCAAGCATGATCACTTCCTGATCGCGGGAAACGAATACGCCATAGGGATAAATACTGGCGTGATCGGAACCAGACCTTGGCGGTGGCTCCGCGCCATCGTAAGCATAGTAAAGTGGAAACCCCATCCACTCCACCATAGCCTCCAGCATGGATATGTCGATGCAGCTACCCTTACCCGTCCTGCCACGTTGAATCAATGCAGCCAGTATGGCCCCGTGAGCCTGCATGCCTGCCGCGATATCGGCAATTGAGATCCCGCTTTTGACAAATTGATCAGGCAGTCCCGTGACGGACAGAAACCCGGCCTCAGCCTGTACCAGCAAATCGTAAGCTTTCTTGTCCGCATAGGGCCCCTCTTCGCCGTATCCGGAAATATTACAGACTATCAGCTGATTAAAACGCTTGCTGAGCTCATCGAAGCCCAGCCCCAGTTTACGCAGGGCAGCCGGGGCGAGATTCTGTACCAGCACATCGGCGGACTCGAGCAAGCGATCCAGGACCAGTTCAGCACCCTCGTGCTTGAGATCAAGCGTGAGGCTTTCCTTGCTACGATTGGTCCAGACAAAATGTGAGCACAGGCCCTTGACCCGGTCATCGTAATGCCGGGCAAAGTCACCGCCATCCCGGCGCTCGACTTTAATGACCCTGGCGCCCAACTCGGCCAGCTGCCGGGTGCACAGGGGTGCAGCGATAGCCTGCTCGATAGCGACTACGGTGATACCGTCCAGTGGTGGTGTTGCTGCGCTCATGCGGCTATTGCATCGACGCCTCTAGTCGACGATCGCGCCATACACCAGGGCGGCCAGTTGCCCGCGAATGGCTCCGGTGCCTGGTACAGCCATGTGCTGGGTCATACCGACCACCACCAGGTCCTCTTCGGGATCGATCCAGAACGTGGTCGCGGCTGCGCCACCCCAGAAGAACGTGCCCTCACTAAACGGGATACCTAACTGGCCCTGATTTTCCACCACGGAAAAACCAAGTCCCCAGGTGGTAGCGGGAGTGAAACGCTGTTGCTCGCTGAGGTGATCGCTGACCATAAAATCGACCGTGCGCGGACCCAGAATCTGTTCATTGTTCAACTCACCGCCATTCAACATGGCCTGGGCGAAGCGCCAGTAATCTTCCGCAGTAGATAACAGGCCGTAACTGCCACCTTTGAATTCATGCTCAAAGGTGTAACTGTTCACCGACCAGGGTTCCACCAGCACACCACCGCGGGGGTGGCCATACTCTTCATCAATAGGCACAAGTTCCCCATTACGCATCCAGTGCACCGGGCCGAGCCGCGATGCCTTGTCCGGGCCCACCCAGTAGCCCGTATCGGACATGCCTAAAGGTTGGAAAATTTTCTGCGCCAGATACTCATCGGCAGGCATGCCTGAGAGCACTTCGACGAGTCGCAATGCCACATCCGGGCCAACACTGTAGCGCCACTGTGCACCGGGTTGATTCATCAAGGGAATTTCCGACAGCAGCGTCATCATTTCTTCCAGCGAGGTTTCGGTACTGAAGATGCCTGAGCCGACAAACCGCTGGTCATATTCGCTGTTGCCCAGTCCGTGAGAGAGTCCTGCCGTGTGCCGCAAGACATCCTGCACCGTCGGGGCTCTTTGCAGTTCCACGGTGTCGTCCAGTGAACTGCCTGGTGTGCGCAACACTTCCAGGTTGGCGAACTCTGGAATGTACCGAGAGAGAGGATCGGTGAGTTGGAAAGCGCCTTCTTCATAGAGCTGCATCAAGGCGGTAGTGGCAATGGCCTTGGTCATGGAATAGATGCGGAAGATAGTATCCGTCTGCAT
Source organism: Gammaproteobacteria bacterium (assembly GCA_040218615.1). Classification (GTDB taxonomy): domain Bacteria; phylum Pseudomonadota; class Gammaproteobacteria; order Pseudomonadales; family Pseudohongiellaceae; genus UBA9145. The sequence goes on along the minus strand of JAVJRC010000009.1, from coordinate 246,110 downwards.
GGGAATGCCACGCTGCACGTCCTGATAGCCCACCGCGCTGTAGTGAGCAATCTTGCCGTGACGTGCCACCAGCGTCACAATGCCGGCGATTTCCCCGTCTGCGACTCTTTGTTCAAAAAAGGTCTCAATATGGTTGAGCTTTGCAGCATCAAAGCCAACTTCTTCCGGCGCAACTATGGGCAGGTGATCGTCCGCATTGGCGAACCCAACCAGGGCAATAGTCAGCAGGAGGAGACGAAACAAGGATTTGATAAACATGGGAAATTCCCTCAGTTATTATGATTGTTGAGAAATGCAGCCAGGCCCGGCGCTTGTTCCACAAGCCATTAAACCTGCCCGGAATCCTACTGAATATTAACCCAGTCAGCAAAGCCTTGCCTGCCCGGCCTGTCGCACTGACACGGGCCTGAACCTGCCTGAACAGGCTTGATTCAAGGTCGGGTTCTAAATCTGCAATTACGATGCGAGGATATCCGCCATTCTTGGTATGCTGATATCACCTGCTGAACCACACAATCATGGAGTCAAGCAATTGATGAGGCTGAGAATCGCGATTACCAATACGATTGCCGCACTGGTTTTCCAGAGCGCAGGATTGGCTTTCTCCCAGCCAGCCGATTCCATCGAACCCATTCAGGTCTACAGCAATGCCACCCTCATTATTGGCAATGGAGAGCTGATTGAAGACGGCACGCTGCTCGTCCGGGATGATGTCATTCTGGAGGTGGGCAACAGCATGGCAATGCAGATTCCTGCGGAAGCAGTCATGCATGACCTGCTCGGCAAGACTATCATCCCGGCCCTGGTCAATACCCATGCTCATCTGGGATGGGAAGCCTATGGTGATTGGGGTTCCCAATACTTCACCGATGCCAACCTGATCGACCATCTTTACCGTCATGCCTATTACGGTGTCGGGACAATAATCTCCACGGGCAGTGACAAGGAAGAAGTCGCCAGACGAGTCAAGCTGGAACAACTCAAAGGCAATATTGGTGGCGCTCGCTATCACCTGTCACCCGGTATGGGCTCCCCTGGAGGAGGACCCAATCCTCGATTTACCGATGACCCGGACTACTGGGGCGTGCATCCGGTTGCCGACCCGGAGCAGGCAGTTCGCACCGTGAGGGAACTGGCGAATCAGGGCTATGGTATTGCCAAGATCTGGGTGGATGCCAGAGATGAGCGGCGCGGCGCCCAGGTGAAGCTGGCGCCGGAAATATACAGTGCGGTACTGGATACCGCAGCAAACTATGACATGCGAATCATCGCCCATGCCACCACCCTGGCCGATCACAAGTCTCTGGTGAGTCTGGGTAATCGTCGTTTCATCCACATGCCCTACGACACAGAAGTGGATGACGAATATCTGGCCATGGTTCGACAGAACAACGTGTTCATAGTGCCAACGCTGGGGATGATTACCAAAAGGGAACCCTATTACATTCCCGCATTTCAGGACGCATTCTTTTCTGACCAGGTGCCAGACAGCGTACTGGAGCGTCTGAATGAGAATTACACGCCGCCTCCAGTCGTGCGTAGTGCAGAAGCAGAACAACGCTCTGACATGCTTGCCGAGAATTTGTACAAACTAAGAGACCACATCATTCTGGGAACAGACGCCGGTGCGGTGGGTGACTTTTTTGGCTATGCAGACCATGTTGAACTCTCCCTGTTTGTTCGCATGGGCATGACGCCAATGGAAGCCATCGTTGCCAGCACTTCACGCGCAGCCAGAGCTTTTGGCCTGAGCCAGGTTGGAGAACTGCAACCTGGCAAGGCAGCGGACTTTATTATATTGAATGCCAACCCCCTGGATGACATCAATAACACGCGGCAGATAGACAGTGTCTATTTGCGCGGACAACGAGTAGATCGAGAGGCGCTAAGAAACCAATGGACCCAGGAACAATAATGCTCAATAAAGTCTCTGCAAGCAGGCTCGCTATTGCAGCCATCGCCTTGCTGCTTGGCTCCTTTGCCACGGCGCAATATGGCAGTACTGACGGCCAATGGCTAAGCTATGCTGCGGATTCCGGTTCCACCAAGTACACCAGCCTCAGTCAGATCAATGCCGAAAATTTTTCAGACCTGGAAATAGCCTGGCGCTGGCTCTCTATTGACGGTGATCTGGATTTCGATGCGCTGTTAGGGCGTGATGCCGACGTGGGATTCAACAGGCTGCAAGGCACGCCGCTGATGGTTGACGGTGTGCTTTATATGTTCACTGCACTCAACCTGGTGGCGGCGCTGGATGCCGCCAGTGGAGAAATGTTATGGAGTCACGACCCGGAAGTCTATTTGTCGGGCCCACCCATCAGCCCGCTGGGCTTTCATCATCGTGGCGTAGCCTGGTGGAGTGACGGCGATGAATCCCGTGTTATCGCCAGCACCAACGACGGTTATGTCATTTCATTAATCGCAGAAACCGGCGAGGTGGATAACAATTTTGCCGGTGGGCGCATTGACATGACCGATGGCATTCCCCGAGCCGAGCGTGATGTGATGGATTGGCAAGGCGCGCAGCCCCTGGGCGCTGTTTCACCACCCGTAGTGGTCGGCGATGTAGTCGTCGTCCAGCAAATTACCTCCAATCGTCCGCGCATGAAGGAACGCCCGCCCACCTGGGTCAGGGGATATAACGTACGCACCGGTGAACTGATCTGGACATTTCACAGCATTCCCCAACAAGGGGAGTATGGAGTAGAGACCTGGCAGGAAGAGTCCTGGCGCTACACAGGCAACGGTGGTGTGTGGACCATGATGAGCGCGGATCAGGAGTTGGGTTATGTGTACTTGCCTACCGAGGCACCGACCAATGACTTCTACGGTGGTCATCGCCCCGGTGACAATTTGTTCACCCAGAGCCTGGTAGCCCTGGATGCCAATACCGGAGAAAGGGTCTGGCATTTCCAGATGATTCACCATGGTATCTGGGATTATGACACGCCGGCGGCTCCCAACCTGATCGACATCGAAGTAGACGGGCGAGCGATCAAGGCCATTGCGCAAGTCACGAAGCAGGGCTTTACCTACGTCTTTGACCGGGCGACTGGCGTCCCGGTCTGGCCCATTGAAGAACGGCCGGTTCCACAACAACCCCTGATACCGGGTGAGCGTCTCTCGCCCACACAGCCCTTCCCCACTAAACCCCCTGCGTTCGCGCGGCAAGGGTTAACTGAAGACGATGTCATCGATTTCACGCCCGAGATCAAAACCCAGGCAATGGCCATACTGGAAAACTATACCTACGGGCCCTTGTATACCCCCACCAGCCTGTCCGAGCAGGATGGCCATCGCGGCACCATACTCTTGCCTGGCGCTGGTGGGGGTGCCAACTGGTCCGGTGCTGGCATCGACCCGGAAACCAATACCTTGTTTGTTCCTTCTTCCAATAACCCCACTGTGCCCATCATGGTCAGCCAGGATGAAGCATCCAACTTCAATTACTTCCGCCTGTCCAACAGCGGTGTACCAGGACCGAGAGGCTTGCCCATACTGAAACCCCCCTACTCCACCATCACCGCCTTCGACATGAACAACGGTGAAATCCTGTGGCAGGTGCCCAATGGTGATGGCTCCACCAGAATTGAAAACAATCCGCTTGTGGAAGGCGTAGATCTGCCACCTCTGGGTGGCGGTGGTCGGCACCCGGTGCTGGTAACCGGCAGTCTGCTGATTCATGCACAGAATATCGGAGACGGACCTAGACTAATCGCCAGGGATAAAGCAACCGGCGCAGAACTGGCAGCAATTGACCTGCCAGCCACACCAGGGGGTGCGCCCATGAGCTATGCGGTGGACGGCAAGCAGTACGTTGCACTGCCGCTGCTAAGTACGCCCATACCAGAGCTACTGGTACTTTCACTTCCCGATTGACTGTGACAGCAGACTGCCGTTGGTGTTACCCTTGGTTACATCTTTCCAGCATGAACGCCCCACTGGGGCCTTTGAAACCAGAAAGAAAAATTAAAACTGTCGTATTAATCAATGGCGCGAGGTCTTCAACAGGCACTGCGACACTGTATAAATATTTGGAATCGTAGATGTACTGTACGTTCCAGATCGGAAGAGTTGTTTGAACAGGCAGGTTCAATTTACTGCCGTTCAAGGAGATCGTATGCAATCAGTAGTTTCCCCTTTAGTACGTGTATTCCTGGTCTGCTGTGGCCTGGCGACTGCATCTGGCATCATGGCCCAGGGCACACCCTTACCCATTGAGCTATTGCCCCTGGGCAAAGACATCGGCATCAAATCAGGCCAAACTGTCACTCCCGCCTATGAAGGCTGGTATGAAGATGACGACGGCCAGATCGCCTTGTCTTTCGGTTACTACAATCGCAATACCGAACAGGAACTGGATATTCCTGTGGGGCCCGCCAATCGTATCATCGGCGCGCCCGATGGCGACCCCGACCAGGGACAGCCAACCCACTTCGATGTGGAACGGCACTGGGGCGTGTTCACGGTGAAAATTCCACCTGACTATGACCAAGAGATAGTCTGGCACCTGGAAAACCAGGGCAAGACTTTCCATATTGCGGCCAATCGAAACCTGGATTACGTGATCGACGCCATTGCCGGTGACGCCGGTGGCAACTTCCCACCCCAACTGCGATTCTCGGCGGACTCTGACTGGGGACACGGTCCTGCAGGGATTACCGCTGGCCCGGTGGATGCACGAGTCGGCCGCCCACTCTCAATCAATGTAGAGGCCCAGGATGACGGCCTGGCGACCGGCCTCATGGCCAGTTTTGCCAGCCAGGTTGGCGGCGGAAGAAAACCGCCCTTAACCGTCACCTGGTTCAAGCATCAGGGCCCAGGCGAGGTTGAGTTCAGCGAGCCTGATGGTTCCATTCCTGTGGATGGCGGCACCGCCAGCACCGAAGCCACTTTCTCCGCACCTGGTGAATATGTCATCCGCGCACGCTTGACCGAATTCACCGGCCCGGAAATGTCCGGCCATTCTCAATGTTGCTGGAGCAACGGATTTTTGAAAGTTAACGTTCAGTAATCGAATCAGTCTTTTGAATTCTGCAGCCAACCGGCGGCAGAGGGAGTTACAAAAAATGAAACCACTCAATAATGCACACTGGGGAGTACTGGTCGCTGCGGCCATGGCCATGATGCCGGCTTTGGCAGCGGCACAGGATGAACTCACCTGGGCGGAAGATGTCATGCCGATCTTCCAGGAGAAGTGCCAGGAATGCCACCGGCCCAATTCTATTGCACCCATGGCGCTGCTCACCTATGAACAGGTGCGTCCCTTTGCACCGGTAATCAAGTACCGCGTGGAGAACCGGGTGATGCCACCCTGGCATCTCAATCCACAGGTAGGCATCCAGGAATTTGTTGACGACCGCAGTCTGAGTCAGGCGGAACGCCAGACAATCATCGATTGGGTGGACCAGGGCGCATTGCAGGGCGACATGAACAAAGCACCTGAACCCCTGGTATTCGATGATGCCCTGGTGTGGCGACTGGAAGACCAGATGGGTTCGCCGCCGGATCTGACTCTCAAGTCTGAACCCTACGACCTGGCCGCCGTCACCCAGGACAAATGGTTCCGACCCACTATTGAAACCGGCCTCACCGAAGAGAAGTGGGTGAAGGCTATCGAGATTCGTCCGGTAGATGATGCAAGTCGCCAGGTGGTTCACCACGCACTGGCCTTTCTGTTGCAGAACGATACCGAACGCAAAGGCCTGCCCACCGATGTGGATATTCCATTTGGTCCCAGCCTGTTCATGGAATGGGCTGTGGGTAAAGCCGGCCAGATATTTCGTCCCAACTCCGGCAAGCTGATGTTGCCTGGCTCCCAGATCATGTGGGAAGTCCACCTGCACGCCATGGGTGAACGAGTGCCCAACGCCCAGGTTGAAATTGGCGTGTGGTATCACGACGAACAACCGGAACACCGCACCATCCTGAGCATGCTGGATGCCCAGGGACCCCACAGCCTTGATATTCCACCCAATGAAATCGCCGTTACCCAGGGAACCTTTGTTCTAAGCGCACCGGCGCGCCTGGAGAATTTTCAGCCCCACATGCATATGCGCGGCAAGGCCATGTCCATGGAAGCCATCTATCCCAACGGCAACCGCGAGGTGCTGGCGTTCGTGGACAATTTCCAGTGGAACTGGCAGATCAATTACGTCTTTGAACAGGACGCCGCACCCCTGGTTCCTGCAGGCACCATGATCATTACCCGGGCCTGGCACGATAATACGGCAAACAATCCCAACAACCCGGATCCAAACCAGTGGGTTGGTTGGGGGGATCGAACCGTGGATGAAATGGCCCACAACTGGGTGGATGTCACCTACCTGGGCCAGGAAGACTTCGAGCGGCTCCTGGCTGAGCGCAATGCGCGGGCTGCCCAGCAGCGAAGTGGGTCCGATTAACTGACCAGTTAATAACTTGCCAATAATAAAAAGGGGTCAGACCAACTGGAGGTCTGACCCCTTTTTTTATGTTTTATGCAACTTTATGCAACAAGTAGTTTTTTAGCTATCAACCACTTTAAATAACCACACCGAGCCACTGGTCACTGCAGCTCCGGCAGCCGGATTGACCGTTGCCGGTGCGCCGATATATTTGCGCGCTACTTCAGACATCACCTCTGCAGCAATCGGACCTTCCATTATTCGTTCCAGGCGTTGCTGGTAGATCTTGTCATCCACGCGAATGAGAATTCGGTTGTCCTGCTCCATGTATGCCGGCCATTGTTTCCACAGACGTCCTATGGTCGAATTCATATAGCCGCTGACAATATAAAGCTGGCCATCTACCACCGGGACCCAAACTATACGCGACGTGACCGGGTCCATTGTCTGGATTTCAATCTCTTCACGGTCCCGCAGAAATTCCCAGCTCGAAGGAGATTCGGTCAACTCTCCGCTACGAAAAGGCCCTCCGATGCTGATGGTAAACCAGGGATAAAACTCCACCGGGCCATCATGGAATCTCATAGCACCATATGCCACAGAAATTCCAACAACGACTACAGCCAGCAGGACACCAAGCCATTTACCAACTTTCTTGAGCATCTAATTTCCCGACTCAACTTCATCGAGCCTGGCGCCTGCCAGCACCCCAGGCAAGGAGTAGTTACCTTCATGGCAGGCATATTCATAAAGCCGATCGCTTGATCGGTTCATTGGGATTTCCGCAGACCAGTCCTGCACGAAGGTATCCGGGTCGTGAATGGTAAACCGGTAATTGATCACTTCATCACTGACGCGGGTAAATCGTTCTGTGATCCGATAATTGTCGGAGGCATTTCGAAATCGTTGCGACGGATTAAAATTGGAGGTTTCCACCACCAATGTGTCGCCTTCCCAATGGCCTATCGAATCCCCCAGCCAGCGTTTGTGTGAGCCTGGCAGAGGGTCATCATCGATTCTGATGATCCGGGCGTCGTGTACCATTTCCACCAGGATCATGACGTAACCGGGAGACTGCACGATCTGGTAATTGTTGTTATAGAGAATCGGCAGCATGGGCGGCCCGCCACTGGAACTGAACGAGAGCAGACAGCGTTCCGCCAGCGGTCGCGACTCAGGGCCAAAGAAGGCACCACGGGCTTCCCGCTCCTCCCGTGCCAGGCGGATGCGCTCTTCAGCAGCCGGCGTGTAGTCAGGAATCTGCCCATTTGGAGGATCAACGATTAGCGAGCTGCGAAATTCACCGTTGTAGCGAGCCACTTTGGTGCCATCGTCGAACCAGAAATTATTGTAGCTGTCTGCCAGTTCAATACGACCCTTGCTCGGAGCCTCACGATTGGGGTCGCTGGGCTGGTCCTGCTGTTCCGTGTATTCCGCCACACGCTGCTCAAGGGCGAAAGCTTCCTCAGCCGTCAGCACCAGTTTGTCGCCGAATTCAGCTGGGCGGGACAAGGGCGTGATAGTGTTGTTGGTCCACATGCCCTGAAAGTCAGGAACCCCATCCACGGTTCTGGGAACCTGATAGTCAGCAGGCTGCGCTACGACAAAACCGGAAACAAGCCAGCTGGACAGCAGCAAGCAGTACAGGCGCCAGGTGACTCGACCATAATGATTCATTCTATTCATGAAATCCTTACTCCTGAAGTGGCGTTTGCAGCGATGGGGCAGGCAGCGGCAGAACGAATTAGTTTAAATTACTCTACGCGCCTGACGTTGATAGCCTGGCCGGTTTCCAATACCCGCATGCGGTAGATGCCCATCCAGTTTCTGGTGATTTCGACTTCGGGGTCAGTGGCAGAGTAGTTGTAGCGCCTTGAACTTCTGGTTTCCCAGATTTGTCCGTTTTGAAGAACGAATCGAGTCGGTCCATTCCAACCATTAAACTCTCCGTCGATTCTGCTCCTGATGGCAGCATTTTCGACTTCCTGTACCGCGGGACTGCTGTCCCGTATTTCAGCGGCATCCTGTGCCGTGTAGCGTATCAGCCACTGGTTGATGACCTCGATTTCGTCACTGGACAAGCGACCGATTCCCGAAGCTGCAAACTCTTCAGCAGTCATCAACTGGCGAATGTCAGGATCTTCGGCAGCCAAAACCACCGATGGCAAAGCCAATGCCAGTATCAAAGCCGAACAACAACGAAACATAGTTGGCATCCCTAAACAGGTTCACTAGATGATTAGAATGAAACTTAATGTATTAATTCAGTTCAGGGTTCCAGGGATCCCCTACCCCCGCCAACTCGCAAAAATCCCCGGTATCCAGAAAATGCGTGTGCAGGCATTCCAGCGTAGAACCCAACTCCTGTAACAAATCCACAGTCTCTGGATACGCCACTCTGGTAAAGAAACCCGAGCGGCCACCACGCGCCATGTCGGCCGTCGATTGACCCAAGCGGGTGATCGCTTTGACATCGCCGCCTTGTGAGACGAGATAGCGAATCAATTCGTTATCGCCCCGGGATGAGGCGTAATGCATGGGTGTAAAACCCCAGGAGTCACGAAGATTGACATCTGCCCCGTGTTCCTCCACCAGGTATTTAACCGCTGGAATAAAGCTACCTGGCACGTTTCTGATACTGAAGGAGCCAAGACCGGTAAACCCTCCGCCTGCCGCCACATGGATGGGGTAAGCGTTGAAAGCATCGGTGGGTATATACGGCAGCCCGGAATCTTCCTGTTGCCTGCCATCCTGCTGTCGGCGCTCGCGCATTTCAGGAGCGGGCCAGGAGGTCGGGATGTTGGGGTCGGCACCATGGCTGGCCAGCAACTTCATGGCTTCGATGTCTTGCGCATAGGCCGCGCGCCAGAAAGGCGTGGCACCTTTCAGGTCGGTGCCGATCTTGGTCAGGCCATATTCGAAATACCATAGGTGGGTGTTTAGCCGCACATTGGGATCGGCACCTGCTTCCAGCAGCGCGTTGACCACCTCCAGATATTCTGTATCTTGCAGATCCTGCGCCCGAGGCTGCGGGTAGTTTGATTTGGGTGCCCATTGTGTTTGCAGTGTGGCAAATAGCGGACCGGCACCATCGGTGGTCGCCCGCAGGTTGGGATCGGCGCCGTGTTCTATCAACACCATGGCCACATCGAACTGTCCATTGAGTGTTGCGATCAGCAAGGGGGAGGTTTCATCTCCACCGCTGACCTGGTTCACATCTGCACCGCCTTCTATTAATGCCAGGGCCGCTTCGGTGTTGCCCTCCCTGGCGGCGTGTAACAGTGCGGTCATGCCACCGGTCACACCAACCAGCGTTTCACGGTAGGGCGGCCGCGGCAGATCAGGACCTTCCGGGTAGTCCGGGCGGTAAGTGATCAATGCTTCAGGGGTGAAGCCCTGGTAAGCCTCTCCCGATTGCAGATATTTCCGCTGCGCCTGGATTGCCGCCTGTATAGCCTCTACCTGGTCAGCATCCATGGCACCCTCGTTATTGAGACTGCTAATGTAATCAGAGAGTTCTCTTTGCAGGAAACTGCTGGCCTGGCGGTCTGCATAAACTTCCTGCAGCACATCGATCACATTGGTAGCCAGCGACGGATCGGCTCCTGCCGCTAAAAGCAATTCAATTGAGTCCGCCCGGTTTTTCGCTGCAGCAAACATCAACGGCGTTTGTCCGGACGAGCCTTCCCTCGCATTGGGATCGGCCCCGTACTCAAGCAGCGCCTTTACCGCGTCCGCGCCACCCACTTCCTGGGCAGCCAAATGCAAGGCCGTAACCCGGCTGTTGGAAGTGATCGCATTGACCTTGGCACCGGCTTTTAGAAGCTCGCGAACGATATCGCCTTTAGCCTGGCTACTGGCGATATGCAGCGGAGTATAGTTACCTATTCTGGTGGTGGGGTCTGTCTCGGCACCGGCTTCCAGCAAGGATTCCACGATTGCAAGCTGTCCGGACTGGGCAGCCAGATGCAGTGCCGTCATGCCATCGCCCATCGCCGCATCTAAATCAGCTCCATCGTCGATCAGCCTGGCAACCGCTTCAGCATCTCCGGCGCGGGTGGCTTCTATTAACTCATCAGCAAAAACTGCAGTGGAGCCAAACACCAGACTCAATAGTCCGGCCAGGGTCGTCAGCCGGAGTCGGGCAAGACTATTCAGAGCTGTTGCTTTCACACTGCCGCTCCAATAGTTGACCTCGCCCCCGACACGGTCAGGTCCAGCGCACCGTTGCTGTCGCCGAAGCTGTCCAGCTCGTGACCCATGCCATTCATCAGGGTGACAAACGCATTGGCCATGGGCGTGCCTTCAGGCGCAGCGATGTGCATATTCCCGGCCAGGGCACCATTGCCATGCCCTATTAACAGCAAGGGGCAACGCTTGTGGTTATGCAGATTAGGATCGCCCATGGGTGATCCCCAGACGATGGCGGTTTTTTCCAGCAATGATCGATCCCCGTCCATGGTGTTCTTCATCTTGTCGAGGAAGTAAGCGACTGCACCCATGCGATAGGTATTGATTCTGTGGAAGTCCATAATGTCATCAGGAACATTGCCGTGATGGGAAGCACCATGGATGGATTTGTTGGTACCACTTTGCGGGAAGGTCCTGTTGGACTGGTCGAAACCAGTCTTGAAGGTGATGGCCCGGGTCATATCCGATTGCAGGGCCAGCACTTGCAGGTCGAACATCAGCTCCATATGTTCTTCCCAGGTTCCGGGAATGCCCGATGGCGCTTCCGGCATGGGTCGGTCTTCTCCATTGAGGTTTTGTGCTTCCATCAGTTGGATGCGACGTTCCACCTCACGAATGTGTTGCAGGTATTCATCCAGAGCCACCCGGTCTGCCGGACCCAGAGACTTGTTCAGCCTTTCGACTTCCGTCACCATCCAGTCGAGCATGCTCTTGTTGGTCATTCTTCGTTCAATTCTGTCCTGCTCCGTATCCCCGGCACCAAACAACCTTTCAAACACGGCACGGGGTTCGCGAATAGCCGGTAGCGGCTGATTTGGGGTGGCCCAGGCGAGAGAGGTGGTGTAGGCACAATGATAGTTATAGGCACAACCACCACCGCGATCGATCTCTTCGATACACAGCTCCAGTGATGGCAGTACAGTGTCCTGGCCAAACCGCTGGGCATGCAGTTGATCGATTGAAGTGCCGATATGAATGTCAGAGCCCTGGGTCTGCTTGGGCATGGCCTGGGTCAGGAACACCGCAGTGGAACGATCGTGATCGCCGCCGATCTGATCTGCATTAAACGGATCTGCCATATGGCAATCGGTGGAGCTGACCACAGTGAGATATTCCCGAAAAGCCTCCAGCGGTTTTAACTGACTGTCGTTGCCGATGGTGAAGTCCCTGCCCGTTTCCTGTGGTGCAAACAGGTTCCTGGCATGTCCCCAGTCACTGCCGCCTGCACATCCCATGGACTCTTCAATACAGACAAGTCGGGCAGGAGTGGCTGACTCAGAGCCCTGTGCCAGCAAACGCCCTGCCGGCACCATGGCACTGAGGAATGGCAGCGCCACACCAGCGCCCATGCGCCCGATAAAGGCCCTGCGCGAAAGATGTTTTCCGGTAATGAATTTCATTGGTCTATTCTCCTTACTGTACTCCCAGATTTCGCCCGCCCGTTGTAGCAACGGACCTGGCGTCTGATTCGGTACTGGTAACAGGAACCTGCATCATCCGGAACGGATCACTGCGTACAACTCCGAGGATGAATGAGGACATTTTGTAGTCGCTCGCTTCTGCATCGATTGCAATTTTTCGAACGGTGGGTTGATCAAAATATTCAATTCGTCTTCCCATGGCATAGGCCAGGAGATTGGCAGTGAAATTGCGCACGATTGGAATGGGGCGTTTGATCAAGACTGCATTTAAATCATTCGGACTGGTGATGTCAGTGCCATCATAATAGGTACCCGAAGTATCCAGTTCCCTGCCATCTTCCCGAATGCGCCACGCTCCGGTGACATCGAAGTTATCCAGCGCCAGCCCTATAGGATCCATGAATTGGTGACAGGCGTTACAGGTCGGATTCTCTCTGTGGATTTCCATCCTTTCCCGGGTGGTTAGAATTCTTCCGGGCTCTACCCCTCCGGTGGCTTCCAACGCGGGCACGTCCGGCGGTGGCGGTGGTGGCGGATTGCCCATGATGACTTCCATCACCCACTTGCCTCTGAGCACCGGCGAGGTTCTGTTGGACATGGAGGTCAGCATCAACACACTGCCATGTCCTAACAGGCCGCGTCTGGATTCATCGGGATAAGTGACGCGCTGGAAATCGTCGCCAATGATGCCTTCAATACCGTAGTGGTTAGCCAGCCTTTCGTTAACAAAGGTGTAGTCGGCAGAAACAATCTCCAGCAGACTCCTGTCTTCCCTGATCAGATTGTCGAAAAACAGCTGGGTTTCCTCAACCATGTCTTCTTTAAGCTGTCCGGTAAAATCAGGATACAGATAAGGTTCGGGATCATTCTTTTCCGCTTCCTGAAGTCGCAACCACTGCGAGGCAAAACTGGTGGCCAGGTTTTTGGATCGGGGGTCCGCGAGCATGCGCTCAACCTGGGCTTGAAGAATATTGGGGTCTGACAGGGCACCACTGTCGGCCAGGGCTCTGAGCTCTTCATCGGGAACGGTTCCCCATATAAAGAATGATATGCGGGAAGCCAGGGCTCTGTCATTCAGCTCATAAAGCTGCCCGGGCTGCACATCACCCGGTTGTTCTTCAAGCCTGAATAAAAAAGACGGGCTGGCAAGAATACTTTGCAGCGCAGTGCGAATACCTATCTCAAAGCCAGAATTTTCTGCATAGCGTTCATAAAAGGCCATGGGTCCGGCCAGGTCCTGTTCATTAACGGAACGCCGATAGGCCTGTGCCGCAATGCGGGAAACAATCTCTCTGGCACAGGCTGCTTCCTCGCTTTCATTCGCTGGGTAACAGGAGAAAATCTTGTTCCTGCTGCGGGTTTCCGAAATGGGCGCAGAAGTGATGGGTCCGGTGACCATCAAATCGGCCAGATGAGGCAGGGCTGTGATGCCATAGTTGGCCCACTGTTGCGCGTCTTCTCCACCCACAAACGACCACAGGAACGGACTCAGTCGGTCTTCGTAAGGCCCTTCGATACGCTTGATAAAAGCGGCAGCGATTTGATGTTGACCGGCTGGTACGAAAACGGGTTTGGTTTGTATGGGTATGCTGCGGTCACCATTGTGGGGCAACATTAATTGGGCCACGGGCCTGCCATCAATACTGATATCCATGTCGTGGCCGGGCATTCCCCTGCCAAACAGCGTATCGATGGAAATGACATATTCCCCGTCGGTGGGGAAATCGTGAGTGACTACCATGCCCCCACGGGTGCCAAATGGTGTGCCTTCCAGATGGTCCCAGGCATGCTGGGAAACGTGAATGGGGTTGGTGTATTTGGTAGAAACAGACAAGGCATCTGGATTACCCAGGGCAAGTCGACTGACTTCTGCGGCGGCCCGCAGATAGGATTCCAATAAAGTCGTAGACAGCCCCTGGGCCGCAGAGAGGTTATTGAAATTACCCAGGTAGGTGTCCTGTGGCAGCCAGCGACCGGCATCGATTTCCAGATCGAACAGATCGGCAACACTCTGTTCGTATTCGGCGCGGGTGAGTCGCTGGAATCTTCTGACGCCGGGATTGGGATTTTCGGCGGCATGCTGGTCAATGCTTGTTTCCAGTTCTTCGACCAGAGCCAACAGTGTTTCGGGTTCTGGTCTGGGCATGCCCGGCGGCGGCATCATGCCCGCGCGCAACTTTCGAATCATCTTTTCCGCCGTTTCGGCATGCTCCGGCGCATTTTCCACTTCGAATCCTGTCAGTGACAGGTTGCCTGTCATTAATGCGTCGTTGTGACAAACTTGGCAATAGGTCTGCACCACGCCTGTCAACTCGGACGCATCCGCGACAACGGTAGTAGCGGAATCGATGGGAGATGGAGAAGCACTGTTTACAACAGTGGGATTGGTAGAGAGATCGGAGGAAACGCTGCTTGCCGTTTCCTGATCACTGGCAGAATCGCATCCAACCAGAATTAACCCCAGCAAAAGAGACTGGACAGCGGTTACGGCTTTGTTCATCGAGAGCCCCTCATCAAGTTTTGGGCTTTTATTGTTGTTTCCAGTTGGCTCACGTGGAGCCTATTTTGGGCCTTGGCCTAATGCTGCTCTAACGTCCAGGCCCCTGAATTCCGGCGATTTTCACGAGTTACAGCAGCTGCGAAATCCGACCCTGAACGGAGCCAATAGCACCGCAGGAAGATTAGCAAAAATGGCCCTGCTTTTCTAAGGATTTGCGACGGCTGCAGGCACCGGAACCAGTTTCTTTTTAATTCAAAGCCTGACATGTGAACACCCATCACTTTATTGCCCCGGGCATTCACACATACAGCAAGCAGCCAGCCATGATTGATCCCCGGCAATTCAGTCAATAGCGAGGCGTTGAGGCAATCGGTTATGCTACGGGCGCAAGCAAGCTTGAGTGACGATCAAGCCTGACCAAAGTGCCAGAAAGAAAACAAGAACAAAGGATTTTTTATAGTGGTTCATTTTGAATAATGCACTGAACTACGAGGCTGGGAGTCAGGTAGGGTTGTGTGAGACCGTGAGCAGCAGGGATGCTGCTCTCGAGCCCCCAGGGGTGAGACCGAGCGTTTTGCGAACGAAGCTCGCAGCGACAGGCGAACGACGCCGATCTGTGATCGGCGGCTGGGCCGGGTTTACGGCGTGTCTCACACAACCCTACCTGACTGCCAGCCGGTCGGGCACAGTTTTAGAATCAAACTTGAACCAGTACCGGATTTTTTGCGGAGAATATAAATGTTGCTGAAGCGTATCAGTCTGGGTCTCATACTAGTTGCTACCTTATTGTCTACTGCCTGCGTAGTAGAAAATGAATTGCCCTCTTCCCGGTTTGAAATAACCAAAGGAGGCGACGACCGTAATGGCCCCTATGACGTGATTCCAGGTTGGTGGAAGCCGGCACCGGATCACGATGAAACCTGGACCTGGGGTCAGGCTGCTGGCGTCTGGCCGGATACGCCCGACAGAATCCTGGTCACCATCTGGGGAGACCAGCGCAGAAATCCACAACCCGGTGGCCAGAACGAGCGGCAGCGAAATTTTCTTGTGGTAGTTGATCGCGACGGAAATATTATTGAGAACTGGTCCCAGTGGGATTCCCTCTTCAATCGCCCACACCAGATCTATATCAATCCCTATGACCCGGAGCGCGCCGTGTGGGTGGATGAACGCGGCGGCAACGGTGTGCACGAAGCCATTCTTAAATTCAGCAACGACGGCAGCGAACTGTTGCTGCAAATGGAAGACCCCAACCCCGTATTTGGCGAAGGTGGCCCAAACCCGCGGGAAAACCCAAACCCCGGGCCTCTGGATTTTGGCCAGAATTCTGTACTCGCCTTTTTGCCCAACGGGGATTTCCTCCTGGGTGACGGTTACCAGAATGGACGCATCGTGCGCTATAACTCAGAAGGGGAGTTGTTGTACGAGTTTGGTTCGGTCGGCGATGGCCCCGGTCAATTCGATTTGATTCACGGAGTGGCAGTAGACCGTGACAATCGAATCTATGTGTCGGATCGCAGGAATCACCGCATTCAAATTTTTACCGAAGACGGCACGCTGCTTGACGAATGGCCAGACATCTGGGATCCCGTGGCTATCATGATCGACGTGAATAATTACGTCTGGATTCTCGACGCGACCCTGAACCGGATTCTGAAATACAACCTCAACGGTCAGCTACTGGACTACTTTGGAACCTACGGCGAAGCGTCGTCCCTGGGCCGACCCGGCTTCACCTGTGCTGACGATGAGGCAGTTGCTGCCGCCGGTCTGGATCCGGACCATTCGGGAGCCTGTGGTGGTTTTTCCCTGCCCCATCAAATGAGTGTGGACTCAGAAGGCAATCTCTATGTGGCCCAATTCGGGGGACCCTGGATTGACAAGTATGTGCCGAGACCCGACGCAGATCCTTCCCGTTTGATTGGTCAGCCACTGGGGCATTGAGGCAAGCCATAGTCTCCGTATCGCCTTGTTGGGAGTGTTAAACAGACCCACAGCTGCGCCATTCCAGACACATTGTCCACGGCCAGCAATGATATTTTCCGATTCAGCCTGCCTAAGCTGTCAGATACTGGAGAAATCCCCAGTTTTGAGTTGAGAACTCATATCTATTGTACCTGTTCGTGAATAGCCGATAATGAGTTTAAGGGATTTCATTTTTGAAATCCCTCTATAACCCTTATAAATACAGGCTTTCACGAGGATTAGACATGAACAGGACAACCATCTACGGCTGCGGCTCCGTGCTGCCGCCCCAGGCAGTAGCAACCAGTGATTTACTGCAAGAAGCACGATTTGACCGCCTCGGATACCCCAATGACGCTGTCGAACGCCTGATGGGTATCAGTCACACAAGACATGCTCCCAGGGGAACGAAACCGGGGGATCTGGCTATTGACGCTGGCAGAATTGCGCTTGAACGTTCCGGCGTTCCGCTGGACCAGATCGGTGCTGCATTCTTCTGCGGAATAGACCGCGACTATGTGGAACCCGCAACCATGCACCGCGTGGCTCATGAACTGGGCATCAAACCAGGGCTGTGCTGGGACATTTCCGATGCCTGCCATGGTCTCATCACCGGCCTGTTGACCGCCCAGGCATTAATAGCGGCTGGCACCATCAACTACGCCCTTCTTTGCACCGGCGAAGTGCCGAGCCTGAAAACCCAGATGTTGGTTGATATGTTCAAAACCGGAAAGCTGGGGAAAGAGAGTGTTGAAAAATCCATTGGCGGCATGACCGTGAGCGATGTAGGTGGAGCCATGGTTGTAGGAGTTTCTGAAGACCGAAGTGGAATTGTCGGACACCAAACCCGTTGTGACTCCAGTCAGACCAAGCTGTGCTTCGCCGATTTCACCAATGTGCCTTATGGGGGAGAGCCCGAGTTTGCCATGGAAATGGGTAAAATTTGTGCAAAGACTATCGGACTTGTGAGAAGAATGATCCCGGAGTCGCTGGACCGGTTCGGATGGAAAAAAGACGATATTGATTTCCTCATACCTCACCAGGTCGGTGAACGCCCATTCCTGAAATATCTGGACATCTTTGGTCTGCAGCCCGAACAGTCCATCGCCACGTTTCCAACATTGGGCAACCTGACCACGGCGACATTTCCTGTATGCTGGGACAAGTTGTCAGAATCAGGTCAACTGCAAGCGCTGGAGAAGATATTTTGTGTATTCACGGGTTCGGGAATCGCCTCAACACATCTTGGCATTTCCCTCAATTTTCGATAGATTGGCGATCACTGATATTTGGCTATAGGCGGAGCGGCGTCGTTTGATTGCATTTTACCTTTTCGGTGTTTTTGCGCTGCTTGGCGTTGTGCTGAAAACTCTGATTCTGGCCCAGGTGACAACCCGAACCAGCATAACTTTTGCTTTTGTTGTGCTGTCATTGTTGTTTATTGCGCAAAATGCTTTCGAATTTCTCGGCTACTGGACGTTCGAAGCCAACGCATCACTTTCCTTTCTTTTTATTGACGGGCTCATGGTGTCGCTGTTTTTTATCTCGCCAGCGGTGGTTTACTTTATCGCGCGAACCATTGGAAACAGGATTGCGCTGGCAACGGTACCCATTCTTACCCTGTTCGCGACTTATCTTACTTATCTGTTGGTGGTGCGTCAGTTGGTGACTGGCTATGAGCACGTGGGATACACGATAGTAAGCGTTCCCGGACCGGCCTATCAGCTCCTGCAGATCTATGCTTTTCTGGCATTGGCTATCGCCGTAAGCAGCTTGATATTTGGCTTGCTAAGCAAAGATGAAGACATCAGAACCCGATCAAAAATCCTGCTTATCGCATTGACTCCAATATTCCTGATTTCCTTTGGCGTTAATTTCCTGAAGATACAAGGGTTCAATTCATCAACGGCAATCCTGATGCCTCTGGCTTCAACATTCTTTATATGGGTGCTTATGTATCTGGCAAGGAATGAAGTCATTACTTTCAGACTCAAATGGCGTCAGGCCTGGTTTCTGGTGCGACAGCTAAAGCGGGTCGTATTTTCAAACTATTCCTATGCCAACCAGGACTACCTGGAATTTGTTGAACGTGAGCAACTGCAAGCCCTACTGGAAATCGCCGGGGGCAAGCAATCCGAAGTAGCACGCATACTGGGCACTTCTCCAGCGACGATTTGCCGGAAAGTGTCCAAATATGATCTATTGAATGACGAGGAACACGCTGGAGTAGAGGCTCATAACGCGGTCGAATCGAGCTGAGTCACTTTAAAAGCGAACAGGATTCCGGCATTTCAGTTGGTCAACTGGTCTGCCTTCAACGCACCCAAACTCTCCAACACCTGCCTGGCAGTCGGACCAGTATAATCCGGCGTCTCTTCTGCCAGTATGCCCCTGCCCAGGCGTTGCTCGGCAACAATGGCCAGGTCCAGTGGCGTCTGTTCACGATCATTTAACCTATTGAGATCGGCACCTTGTTCAGCCAGCTCCCTAACCACGGTTGCCAGGTTTCTGGCTGCGGCATCATGGAGCGCGGTAGCACCCGTAAAATCCTCGTGATCGGGATTAACGCCATGCTCCAGCGCTACTTGCAGTGATTCCAATGCCTTGCGCTCTTCGCCTACAGGATCAGGGTTAGCCTGTACGTAGAATCGGTCCCGGGTGCTGTCACCTCTCACCGCTGCGTGCGCTGCGCTGGCAAAACCACCAATGACTTCCGGCTCGGGAGGGTTTTCCCTTGAAGCCCGATCACGGAGTCGGCGATATTGTTCCAGGTTCGTTAACAGTGGGTCGGCACCATTGTCGGCCAACAGCCTCATGATGGCTGCCTCGCGAAAATTGGCAGCCAGCCAGTAAGGAGTGGCACCCACCAATGGAGTTTTTAATACCCAGTCTTCGCTGGCTCGCTGTACCGGAGTCGGTTTTTGTACCCGCACATCAGGATCGGCGCCCTGTGCTAACAGGGCAACTACGGTCCTGATGTCGCCGCGCAAGATCGCCGCATGCAATGCCGTGTAACCGGCACCGATAGTATTGGGATCAGCTCCCTTTTCCAGCAACAATATGGCCAGCTCTGTATGACCGCTATGGGTAGCAATCACCAGCGGGCTGGCGCCGTTGCCGGCAGCTCCGTCGATATCTGCACCGGAATCGATTAATAGTTCAGCCACTTCAATATGACCGCTGCGGGCCGCGAATAGCAATGGTGAAAAACCACCGAGGTTTTCCTTCACTCCCTGGTCGAAAGCACCCCCGTTGGTGGCATCCACAAACATCAACATGGGCCGCACCTTGGAGCGCGCTTCCAGATCTGCGCCCGCTGCAATCAATTTCCGGGCAACCTCTACATGACCCTGGGAGGCGGCCCACATCAGCGCAGTCTGATGACGGGACTGTTCCTGTGCATTGACGTCAACACCGGCGTTAATCAGCATTTGCACACCTTCAGCCGTGCCAGAGCGTGCTGCCGACATGAGCGCCGTCTCACCCAGTAACAATTGTTGATCTGGGTTCGCACCCGCTTGCAATAACACTTCGATTAAATCCGCATCGCCGTTCAGGGCTGCAATATTGAGCGCTGTAGCTCCCATGCGGTTGGCCGCATTCACATCGGCACCTGCACTGAGCAGGGCTTCGACCATGTCCCTGGACGCGCGATGCACTGCCCAATGCAGAGCCGTAGCGCCATCTGGCTGTGAGACATTGGGGTCGGTGCCTTCTGCCAGCAGTGATCGCAGGGCTGCGACATTCTCAGTACGTGCCGCTTCGATCAGATCAAGCGCGGCTGCAGGAGCCATCCATGCAAGCGCAAGCAGCAGTGCCAGTACGACACTGACACGGGTTGATTCACCGCGATGCAAACCCGGATTCCGCATAGGCGTCAGACTTCGCTCAACAGATTGAGTGCTTCTGTGCTGTTGCCGATTTGTTCCAGCGGCATGCCCAGCTTGTCCAGCATGGTCAGGTGCAGGTTACTGATGGGCGTGTTTTCCGGGAAGCGCAGATGGCGTCCACCCTTCATGGTGCCCGCCCCGCCGCCAAAAAGAACCAGTGGCAGGCCACGATGACTGTGCTGGTTGCTGTCTGACATACCCGCACCATAGAGCAGGATGATGTTGTCCAGTAAACTGCCGTCACCATCGGGCGTAGCATCCAGCTTGTCCAGGTAGTAAGCAAACAGACTGGTATGGAATTCATTAATCTTGGTGACCTTCTCGTAGAGCACCGGATCGTCACGGTGATGCGAGGTGGGATGGTGAGAGTCCGGCACACCTATTTCAGCAAAGGTCCTCCCGCTCAGTTCCCGGCCCATCATGAAAGTCACCACCCGGGTCAGATCCGTCTGGTAGGCCAGCACCTGCATGTCGAACATCAGCTTGGCATGTTCTTCGTAAGTGTCTGGTATGCCCGAGGGTTGGGTGACATTGGGCAATTCACGCCCACTCTGTGCTTCGGCCATCTGGATTCGTCGTTCCACATCCCGTACCGCATCCAGGTACTGCTCCAGTTTGGCCCGATCTTCGCCACCCACAGCATTGTTCAGTTCCGCCACCCGGTCAGTCACCGAATCGAGCAGGCTCTTGTCCTTCTGAATGCGCTGTAAACGAACCGTGGGATCTGTGGTGCCAATGTCACCAAACAATCGCTCGAACACCAGACGCGGATTGGTTTCCATGGGCAGCGGGGTAAATTCATCACGCCAGGAAATGGTGCTGGTGTACTGACAACTGAAACCGATATCGCAGGAGCCGAACACGTCGTTCTGATCCAGCGCCAGCTCCAGAGAACCCAGTTGTGTTTCTTGACCGAATCGTTGCGCCATCAACTGATCGATGGACACCGAGGCCTGCAAATCCGACTCCGCGCGCTTGGGAATGGCGCCTGTCAAGAAGCGAGTGGACGCGCTGGCGTGTACACCGGCATTACTCATGGGGCCATTGAGCCCGGTGATCACCAGCATGCGATCCCGGTAGGATTCCATGGGTTTCAGAATACGGGTGATTTCAAATCCGGACCCTTCTGTGGCCGGCGTCCACGCTTTCATGGCCATGCCGTTGGGAACATAGACCACACCCAGCCGCTTGGTCGGCTGTGCTGCCTGGGCAGACGCACCCGACAAGGCAGGGATCATGCTATCGAGCAGTGGCAGCGCCAGGCTGGCGCCCAGTCCACGCAACACAGTGCGTCGCGATAACTTTTTCTTGGTGATGATCATAGTTGTGTTCTCCGCATCTGGAAGGCTGCACTCTCGACAACACCAAGAATTACCGACGACCAACGATAGTCATCTTCCCTGGCTGCCCGCACGATCGAGCGCACTGTAGGCATATCATAATATTCGACCCCACGCCCCAAGGCGTAAGTCAGTAATTTCTCTGTGACCGTGCCGACGAAATCATCGGGACGATCCAGCAATAAATTTTGCAGGCCATTGCGGCCATCGAAGGCAGCGCCGTCCGGCAACAAGCCCGAGGCATCAACGTCTACTCCGGCGAACATGTCGCGCCATTTGCCCACGGCGTCATAATTTTCCAGGGAGAAGCCGATGGGGTCCATGGCCGCGTGACACACACGACAGGCCGGGTTTTCACGATGTTGTGCCATGGCCTCACGCATGGTGAGTTGGCGGCCGTCCTCCCCTGCTTCTTCCAGTGCCGGCACGTTCGGCGGCGGCTCTGGCGGTGGCGAGCCCAGCAGGTTTTCCAGCACAAACTTGCCACGCAGAACCACTGAGGTCCGGTTGGGATAGGAAGTGACTGTCATCAGGGAACCGTGACCCAGTAAACCGCCACGCTGGTTACCATCCAGGGTTACCTTGCGGAAGTGGTTGCCGTAAATGCCTTCAATGCCATAGTGCTCAGCGAGGCGTTCGTTAATATAAGTGTAATCGGCACTCAGTAATTCCAGCAGACTCCGATCGGCGCGAATCTGGTCTGCAATAAATAATTGGGTTTCCTGCTTGAAGGATTCCCGAAGATTCTCATCGAACTCGGGAAATGCTTTCGGCAAGGGGTAAACATTGTCCAGGTTGCGCAGGTAAAGCCACTGGCCGACGAAATTGTTAATAAAGGCATCGGCTTTCTCATCCGCCATCATCCTCCCCACCTGGGCCTGGAGGACTCCAGGGTCGCGCAGGCTGTTATTTTCTGCCAACTCCAGCAGTTCATCATCCGGACCGCTGCTCCAGAGGAAAAATGACAACCTCGAAGCCAGTTCCACATCGCTGATGGCATAGGCTTCTCCAGGACCGAGCCCTGCCGGGTCCTGTTGAATACGAAACAGGAAGTCCGGTGCCACCAGGATACGCTCTAACGCAAACTGGATGCCGGTATCGAATCCGCCTTCCTGTCGCCCTGCTTCGAAGAACTGATAGAGTTCAGCCAGGTCTCCTTCACTGACAGGTCGCCGGTAGGCTTGGCGGGCCAGACTGTTGAGAATTTCCCGGGCGCAGGCTGGCTCTTCATCGGCGCTGGCAGGCGCACAACTAAAAATGCGCTGTCTGGAAGGTGTGTCACCTGGCCCGTCCACCGTCAATGGTCCTTCTACCTGGATGCTGCCGACACCAGGATTGGCATCGGGCAATTCGGTGACCGCCAGGTGATAACCAAACAGGCGCGGCTGTTGAACGCCTTCCGGTTCCCACATCTCTCTGGGAAAAGTGGCGCCAATCACTCGTGGTCCTGCTTTCACCGGCAACTGTATCTGGAATCCTTCTTCGGCAAAGGCCATCATGAATTCTTCCCAGTCATCGCTGCCACGGATATTGCCCGCATAGCTATACGGGGCTGGCGTGCCAGGCGCATCGCCGCCAAACTCCACTATTTGCAACAATTCGCCATCGAGGCTGATCTCCATCTGGTGTGGCTGATCATAGCCCCGCACGAAGTCCACGTAGTTGGTTTGCAGTTTGACCGTGATCTTGTATTCACCGTCCACCGGAAAAGTGTGCGTAATGGCAGTTCCGCCCCTTGACCCAAACGGCAGCTCATCGCTAAGCCGATCGTCCTGAATCAAATTCAGCGGCACTTCATAAGTCTTGATGGCGGGCCCACGAGGCGCAGCACCCACCGCCAGTTCTGCGATCTTGTGCGCCGCCGTGACGTAGCGCTCCATCAGCACAGGAGAAAGCGACAACACTTCCGCATTGTTATCGAAACCATGCTGGTCCGGCGGATCTGCGGGAATGAGCTCGTCCACATCGATATCCAGGTGGAGCAGATCTCGCACCACGTTCCGGTATTCGGTCTGATTGAGCCGGTGAAAAGCCTGGGTTCGACCAGGATTGTTCTGCACTGCCGCGGCTGAATCCAGCTGGGTTTCCAGCCAGACGCGGAATTCGGTGTAATCTTCATGGCCGGGGCGGGGATTGTCCGGTGGTGGCATCACACCTACGCGCAATTTGCGCACGACTTTTTCCCACACTTCCGGATTTTCCGACACATCGTCCACGTTTTCCGTATCCAGGGTCAGACCCAGACTGCGCAGTTGTGTGAACAACAGATTCTCGCCAGCAACGGGCGAGCTGTTCACCATGGCCTGGTTGTGGCAGGCGATACAATATTGATTGAGCAAGGCCCGTTGGGGCGAGACTGTTGATGAGCTTTGCGCCACTGCTGGTTCGGAAACAGGGGAATCTATTAACAGCAGAAGTGCTGCCAGAATGATCACAGTTGCAATGGCGAGTGCTTTGTTCATGACATTCTCATTCGATCCTATCTATGGGTTGCGGCCGGTTGGAATAGACACGGTGCCGCATTGTTCGCCGTAGTAACCTGCACCGCCGCAATAGCGCCTGTCCTGCAGTTGTATCAGGATGCCATCCGGGTCGGTAAAGTACAGTTCGGGTGTACCCTCGGGCGCGCCACCACGATCAGCTCCACGCATGGTCACATAGGCCTGCAGCGGTCCGGTGGCATTGCCCCCTTCACCCAGCACAGTCAGCCCATAATCCTCCAGGATGGAAAATATGCCGTCCACATCGAATTCATCCACATTGAGACTGGCATGGTGGATGCGACCCGCCAAAGGAGGCACCTGGGGCATGGCCAGAAATTCTCGTCCCGAACCTACTCGCAAAATGGGCATAGCCCCCTGATAGGTATCGATAGGCAGTCCGAACAGGCTCTGATAAAACTGTTGCGAACGGGCGGCGTCTGAAACGAAACAGGTAAAGTGGTTGTATTCCCTGAGCTTGATTAACCCCTCGGAAGGTGCCGGTTCAGGCCTGGCCAGACAGTCTTCACCCAGCAGTCCTGCCCCGCCACAATAAGCCGTATCCTGTAATTGCACCACGATGCCATCCGGGTCTCCGAAATAGAGCTCGGGCGTTCCTCCGGGAGCACCACCCACCTCGGGTCCGCGCATTCTCACTCGAGACTGCATGGCTCCCGATTGCCCGGTGTTGGCGACACCATGCTCGGCCAGAATCTGTACCAGACGTTCATCATCGAAATTGTTCACCGCCAGACAGTAGTGGGTGATGCGAGGATTGTCAGAGGGATTGGCACCAATTGCCATGAACTGCGGGCCATCGCCCACCTGTAACACAATCGTCCCACCCTGCCGGGCAGCGATGGGCAGACCGAACAATCCCTGATACCACTGCAGCGAGGCAGCCGGATCTGATACCGCGATGGTCATGTGGTTGATGGACTCAACCGGAATCGGTATTCCGTTATCCGCGGCCAGTGCAGTCTGACCAGCCAGGCCATAGCCTGCAGCAAGAGTTGCTGCCGAGCCTAAAAACTGGCGACGGCTTAGCTGCTTGTCTTGAAGTAGTTTCATCGGCTCCACTCGCTGGTTAGGATAAAATATTGTGCATGACGGAGATTGGCTATTGATCAGGTTTTTGGTTGCCAGAAGAACACTTCCCATTCACGCAGTGGCTCAGAACCTTCATAAAGCGGTTCATCCAGCGTTCGGCCCGATTTCTCGGCCCACTGTGTCATCATCGGGATGCGCCGCTCGTCAAGAATTTCCACGGCCTCCAGTTCGAAAGTTTCATCACCTACCCGCAGCCAGCCATCACCGCCACGCTCTCTGACACGCTGGGCCCAGTAACCTCCGTCGGGTCGGGTCGCGGTGATCACTCCGCCTTCAGCGCCCACCCATGAGAGATAAACCACAAAAGGAGGAAATCCTGCCTGCTTCATCATCAATGGGCCTTGCACCGAACCATTCAGATAGGTGAAGTCATTGTTCGGTGGTGGCGGCGTCAGTGTCCCGCCAATAATCAGACCGGGTGTTCGTCCGAGTCCCTGGTTGCTGAGATACGGCGCTGTTGATATCCAGAAGATCAGGACCCCAAAAATTAAAACACCGATTCCGATTCCTGCTTTTTGAACTGTACTCACTATTTCTCTCCTATGTATTCGAGATATTTCTAATTTGATAAGGGGTCAGGTCTAATCTGAAACTTAACCATTTTGCTGGTTGTGCCTTTGCCACCTTCCGTGTGCCAATTAAAATTCGTGCCATAATTTGCCCATACACCGCGGCCTTTCCACCCGGCATCAGGATCATCAATGCGACCGTCCAGGCCCCGGGAATAAAACCCCAGAGGATAAGGTACCCGCATACGCACAAATTCTTCACTTCCGGGAACAAGGGCAATCAGGGAATCCGAGCCCGATCCTGTGGCAATGGGAACGTTCTCTCCCAGGCCCAGTGTATTGAAAATATCTACCCAGTTGTAATAGTGAAAGTCCGCCTTGCGGTCGGTACCCTTCATGTCAGGACCGGGCACTTCGTGCAGGGTCCAGCCTGCCTGGCAGTGCTGTGAATCGATTACCGAGGGCCCATTGGTGACCTCGCACTTGCTGCGATCGAAGCTGGCAATATGGCTGCTGCCGGAAAGTGCGGTCCAGATGATGCCGTTGCTGTCCATATCGATGCCGCGGGGACCAAATCCCAGCGGCTTGCCATCCACCACAGGCAATTCATACACCTCGGTGATACAGGTTTCTGGCGGGTTATTGCCAATATCGAGACGGTAAATTCTGCCGGGGAATTCAGTACCCACACCCCAGGCGACTCCTTCTTCCCGGGTGTCTGCGATAATCCCGTAACTGCCCGGACTCATGCGTGTATCCAGGGCCAGGTCCACGTCCACCAGGTTACCGCCACCTCCGCCTTCATTCTGATCTCGTAGTGGACCCACCGGCTGGTTCCAGGGTTTGGTAATGCGACCATCACCGTTTGTGTCCACAACCATGGGACACCAACCCTGGGCGAGTTCTTCGTCGTGGGTTTGATCCCAGACTCTTGTGTTTATGAATCCGATTACATCACCGCCGCCACTAAAATAGAGCATGCGCTCCTCACCCCAGCCAAACTGTAAGTGGTGAGTACCGAAGCAGGTATCGATCAGGCCAAATTCCTCGGTAGCAGGATCATAGTAGGACGCTTGCCGGGAGCTGCCTCTGGTCGGATAGTACTGAACAAATTTGTTGTCCGACCCTTGCTGGCACCATTCGGGCAAATCGTTGCCGCGAACCTTGGTGGTCATCCATACCCGACCCAGCTCATCAAACATGGGGTTGTGGGGATCTGCCGGCCTTTGCCACAGGGCTTCATCCCCATAATAGGCAGAAGGCACCGGGAAGACCTGGGCAAAACGTGACACGGCGGGATTGTCTGGATTGTCTTTGACTGCAATAACGATTTCTTCCCACTCATGGGTATAGGGGTCCAGTTCCAGCAAGGCGCCATGACCACCATCCACACCATACACTTTGCCACCCGCATTCAGATGCGCATTGCGTTTGTCTGTGGTGATTTCATCGTGAATATAGGAAGACTCGTTGCCCCAGTCCCACTGGGTAATGACTACATTACGTTCGATACCGTCCGGGCGTGGAGGTGTCGGTGGTAACTCGCCAGCCGCTATTCGGTCGGTCCAGTCAGCGTACATTTCCAGGCCACGGGGCCCGAACCGGTTGGCGAAACCTGCCATGAAAGCACCACGGATTCCCATGGCAGTTCGATACCGCCACGCTTCCACGCTGGAGTCAAAATCGAGATGGCTCAAATGATCGAGGGAGCGGGTTGCCTGGTTACCCAGCTGATGACAGAGCTGACAACCCTGTTTGGTCATGTCCAGCCAACGGTCCTGACTGAACATCGCCTCCCCAATACCGTTGCCATCCGCACCAGTACCTGGAAATTCATCTGCTCCCGGCACCTCTAATAGCGAATACCAATAATTAGCCGGGTAAACCTGGGCGGCCAGCGCCGGGTCCTGAGCGACAAACGCTCTCAGTTTCACATCCTCAGCACCAATGCGTAACTGCACAGGTTTGGAGTCCACCAGCCCGTAACCCCGAACCCACACTTTAAACAGGGCGTCAGGCAGTTCCGGCAACAGAAATCGGCCCGAATCATCGGTTACCACGATCTTGGTGAAATGGGTGGGTAAATCGTCAGTCTCGGCTATGACCCAAACGCCAGCTTCCGGCCCATGGCCACTGCTTACTGTGCCTGAAATGACCCCAGTGTTGTCGTACTCTTGGGCCACCAGTGACGGAGCTGAAAGCAAGAGACAGAAGAACAAGCAAAGCCGGAACTTACCGAGACGGAACGACATGGAACTAACCCTTTGTTATTTAGTGATTTTTTTATTTGTTATGGGTTCAGGCAGAATCAATCAGAGCTGCAACTCAAACCAGAATTGAAATTCAGGCCCAAGGTGTACTGTAGCGGAATCTGTGCCACTCAGGAACAGAATATCTGCTCAAATTTCAGGGATTTGCGATGAGTAAAGGGCGATTCGGGAAAGAACAGGCATTCAGCATCCAGGACTCAGGCCATGGACCAGTTTCAGCCCTTCTACCATGCGCGTGAGACAAGCTTGAATCCCGACACCTGCCAATCCCACCCAGGTGAGCCCTGTATTCAGAATAATCAGGCAATATCGATAAAGATTCGCTCACCCACATTATCAGCCCCATGCTGTCCGAGGTTGATTTTAGCTTGCGGCGCAGAATGAAAACTGCAGACAACCCTGACGACTTCCGGTTAAATCACAACGTGGCATCGAACCACAAAAGCCAATAGAATTGATGAACCAATAATCCTTCATGCTGTTAACACCGGAATGGAATCGGAATAAGCTGTGAAAAGAATGGACTGGCTGGTCTCACTGGGACTGCTCATTACTGCCCCAATAGTCTTTGGCCAGACTCAATTCGATGACCGCCTGCCCTCAGCGGCTTTTGATGTGCAGCCTCCCTCACTTCGGGTCTCCGGAACGCCCGGAGATATGCATTACATCCAACGCGAATGCCGTGCCCTTTCACCGGAAAACTTGCGGCAAAGAATTGTCAATGTGGCCGTTCAGGAATGGGCCTACTTCGGTTACAGCGTACTCGACCTGGTACCCACCCGGGATTCCAACCCGGACTACCAACGCCGACCCTGGCGCAGGACCCTGATCGACCCGAGGGAGGCTACTCGGGTGGCAAACTCCATTGCCGGCTACTGGTCCTCAACACCTGACAGTGCCTGGATACTGGAGCGGCAAAATCAATCCTGGCAAAGCCGGGGCCCGGGATCTCGATGGCGAAATCCGTGGTCTGCTGCTTTTATCTCCTGGGTAATGTGCGAAAGCGGTTTGGGTGATCCCCGATTGTTTCGCCGGGCCATTGCCCATCACAGTTATATCGATCAGGCCATTACGGCCAGGGACGACAACGAGTCCCTGTCGGCCTATATCGCATTCGATACTGGAGAGCAGCCCATCGAACCCGGCGACATGCTCTGCCGGGGCAGTCGCCCCAGCTACGAAACAATAGAGTCTCGTCGGCGGCAGCTGGGTGTGGGTGCCCGCACTCATTGTGACATTGTGGTCAAACTCGATCCCGGGAACGAACGCATCATGTTAATTGGCGGCAATGTCCGCAGCTGGGTAAGGATGAAATACCTGCCGGCGAGTATCAACGACGAGGGCTACCTGACGCCCGTACCTTATAACGGTCGCAAAATTTTCGCCCACCTGAAACTGCAGGCCGAAGCCGCCGGCAATGACCTGTTGGAAACCAGCCCCACCATGATGGCCAATCGCTGTGAGGAATCCCGAACCAACCTGGCACAGCTTTCAGGCTCGTCGGCCACTTACTGCTAAAAATTCCGTTCGGCAATACTATTATAGGCTATTGCAGCCGCCGCCCTTTGAAGCCCGGCCACAACAGTGGTAAAAAGGTGTGAAACTTTTCCGATGCGGGAAGCCACAATGAATAAAAAGAACATCCTCCAGGCCTTTCTGTTCGGGCTATTGGCGAGTCTGTCTTCAATCACGCTTGGTCAGAGCTACGAACCTCCTCGAACTACTGCTGGCAAACCGGATTTGCAGGGCACCTGGAGTAATGCGTCCATTACTACCCTGGAGCGGAATGCCCGCTATGACAGCCTGGTGTTGTCGGATGACGAAGTAGCTGGTGCGACGGTAGAGCATCCCCAGAATGTCCGCCTGGCCACCGACGATAATCTCGTTCCCGGACAACTGCTGGATGGAACGGATTTGCCCCGTGGCCGCGGTTACAATGCATTCTGGATCGATCCTGGTACTGAGTTTGGCGTTATTAATGGTGAAGTCCGCACTTCCTGGATCGTGGACCCAGCCGATGGCCGTATTCCTTACAGCGAAGAAGGCAGCAGGCGCCGGGCAGCGTTAAGAGCAAAGAATTCGGGTTTCGACGGGCCGGAAGCGCGCCCACTGGCAGAGCGCTGCATCAGTACCAATATGCGAGTCGGCCCTCCGATGATCAACGGGCTCTACAACAACAACTATGAATTTGTGCAGACACCTGATTACGTAGTAATAAGAACGGAGATGGTTTCCCATGCCAGAATCATCCCCATGAACAGCGAGCACAAGATGGCCAGCATCGCGCCGCTTTTCGGCGAGTCGGTAGGTTACTGGGATGGGGATACCCTGGTGGTCGAAACAACCAACTTCAGCGAAATGCAGGAAGAAGCCAGCATCAGCCTGACCAAGCAAGGCAAGGTTATAGAACGGTTCACCCGGGTCTCTGATGAACAAATGAATTATGAGTTCATTGTGGAAGATCCCGTTTACTACGCACAAGCCTGGCGCGGCGAGGCGCGATTCCTGAAAACTGACAGCAAGGTTTATGAGTTTGCCTGCCACGAAGGCAACTATGCACTGAGCGCAATACTTGCCGGCGCAAGACGAGAAGAAATTGAATCCGGGCAATAAACCATGACTGGCCCTGTCTGCAACTCGCGACAACTGGCATTCGCAACAGGAATCCTGGCAATCTGTTGTTTGTTCTCGATTCACACGAACGCACAGCAAGCCACTGGCCCATGGTTCGGTCTGGATCTACCACCGGGACTAACACCCCACTCCACACCCGTCGCCATGGGAGCACGTGGACCAGCTCCGGCGGTGGTGCCGCCTGGCGAAGAAGATTATCTCCATCTGCGCGGTGAGCGGATCATTGAAGATGTTGAGCGCATAGTGGGCTTTTCCAGACAAAGCCTGGCTGAAAGAGAGCTGGGGGGAGATCAACTCTGGGGTCGGGTAAGCGGCTTCCCTTCCAGTGATCGCACCATTGCATGGGCTGCCCGGCAGTTGCGCGCAGCAGGTATCGATGAAGTGCGCGAACAAACCATCTATCAGCAAGACGATGCCAGTTTGTGGTTACCCGAACAATGGGAGCTGCGTTTGCTTGGCAACGATGCTTTTGGTGAGGGCAGCAAGGATGTGGTTTTTGAAACCGCCATGGCATTGGCGCCTTCTCAGATACCCGGCGGTAATCTCACAGCACCAATTGTCTATGTAGGTAAAGCCACGGCAGCAGAACTGTTACACATCGATGTCGCTGGCAAAATCGCCATTCAGCAGGTTACACCGCAGGCACACCTGGTGTTCGAACGTGGCAGTGCAGTTCCTTCCGCACGGCGACTTTTTGCAGCAGGTGCACTCGCGGTTATCACCCTCGTGGACCAGCCGGGAAATGAAAGGGTCAGGGATTTCAGCAATTGCGGCGGCCCCTGCTTTAATCTGGGCGGACAGGATAGCTGGTTTCTGAACCAGGTCATGAATGCCGCGGCTGAGGACGGCACCTTTGAGCAGCTGCGCATGAGCATGAGTCTGAGTAGCGAGTCGCATAGTGAGTTGCAGGCAATCAATGCCATTGGCGTTATCCCGGGTCGCAGCAACGAATCAGTAGTAATCAACGCCCACGCCGATGCCTGGTTCGATGGTGCTGGTGACAATGCCGATGGCCTGGCTGTACTGCTGGCACTGGCACGACACTTCGCTGCCAGGGATGAACAGCCACAGCGCAATCTGGTTTTTGTCGTTTCAGCAGGCCATCACACCTCGGGGCTGAATGGTCCACGCAATGCCGTGCGCATGAATCCAGACCTGTTTGAAAATGCTGTGCTGATCTTCAACCTTGAGCACGTCGCACAACGCAACATCGCCCCAGCCCGTTTCCTTTTCGATGATGGCTACCGTCAATATACAGCTGATTCTTACGAAGCGCCCATCGTTGCTGGCATAAACAATGAATCAGCCTATTTGCAGGACTTGTTTACCGAAGGTACCGCCCGTTATGGCACCAACTTCATGTCCACGAATTCCACCATGGCCAGTGGCGAAGGCGGTGGCTACCGCATTGCTAACGTGCCCATAGTTACCACCATGCAGGCCCCGCCCCTTTATCACACCAGTGGCGAAGTCACAGAGGTAATCTCGATTCCGGGGCTGGAGCGGATGGCCCGTTTCATGGCTTTTTTCATCGACAATGTCGATCAGGCAGCCCGGTCTCTTATCGGTTCCGCCCCTTCCAACTAGCAGAGCGAATAGACTTAAATCTTGCACCTGCGACACTATGGCTAAACTCTATTTTTATTACTCTTCCATGAATGCAGGGAAATCCACTTCCCTGCTGCAATCCAGTTACAACTACAAAGAACGGGGCATGAACACCATGATCCTTGCTCCGGAACTGGACGATCGCTACGGCGTGGGAAAAGTGGCTTCACGGATCGGCCTGGAATCGGTAGCCCATACTTTCAAACCAGAAGATGATCTCTATGATCTGGTTTCTACCAGTCACAAACAAGAGAAGTTGCATTGCCTGCTGATAGATGAGGCGCAATTTCTGAGCAAGGAACAGGTTTTCCAGTTGGGCGAGATCACTGACAATCTGAATATTCCGGTACTCGCCTATGGACTGCGCACCGATTTCAGAGGAGAACCCTTTGAAGGCAGCAAGTATCTCCTGGCCTGGTCAGACAACCTGAAAGAACTCAAGGCTATCTGTCACTGTGGAGCGAAGGCCACCATGGTAGTTAGGCTGGATGCCGAAGGGAATCCAATCAGGGAAGGCTCACAGGTTGAGATTGGGGGAAATGACCGGTACGTGTCTCTCTGTCGACGCCATTTTCGGGACAGAATGAAGTAAAACTTTTCCGCATTTGCTCATTGGGGAATCTGCGCTTCATTGCTCACCTTACCCACCGGTTTTGACAGCAGTTCCTGTTGGTTACCGAATCGTTTCCTGAATTCCCGGCGCACCAGCCAAATACTGAAACAGGCCTGGATGACTACCGAGGCAACCGAGACATACCAGATATGTTCTATCCGGTACTCCGAGCGCGAACTCACCATCATTGCCAGCGGCACAAAAACCAGTATGCGCAGCATGGAACTGAGCAGGGCTGGTCGAGTATTGCCAAGGCCCTGAAATACGCCCGAGGCAGTGAATACGATCCCCTGGGTAATGAAGTTCCAGGATACGATTTGCAAAAATACCGCGGCCACCCGGGCAACAGCCACATCATCGGTAAAGAAGTTGGTTACCAGGCCCGGGTTCCATTGCAACACCAGGGTGACTGTCAGCATGACCGCCGAGCTAAGCAGAATGCCCTTGTAAAAAGCTTCCCGGACACGTTCAGGCTTACCACCTCCAAAGCTCTGCCCTACTATCGGGCCGATAGCAAACGCGATTGCCATGGTGGGCATGAAGATTGATTGCATGACCCGGCCACCGATACTGAAACCGGCCTGGGCCGTGGCACCGAAGTCCTGAATCAGGAAATACACTGCCGAGAAATAGACGAACAGCAAGAGCATCTCGCCTCCTGCCGGCAGGCCGATGTCCATCATCTTCAACCAGATGTCGAAACGCGGGCGCCAGTCGCGGGGCCGGATCTCCACGTATTTTTCCAGCTTGATGAAATAAGTCACCAACAGCAGAAACCCGACGACTGAGGACAGGGTTGTGGCTAAAGCCGCACCGAGGACACCCAGTGCAGGACCTGGCCCCCAACCTGCGATCAGAATGGGCGCCAGAATAATATTGAGGACTACTGTCAGCACCTGCACAACCATGGCCGGCTTGACGATGCCCGTTGCCCGCAATGATGACGCCATGGCAATAATGGGAAACTGAAATGCCATGGCCGGCAGAAACCAGTACAGAAAGATGCTGCCTTGTTCCAGCGCTCCGGCATCCGCCGAAATACCAGCCAGATATCTGCTGCCAAGGCTGTAGCCCAGAATCAGTGTTAGCACCGCACAGAGGAATGCCAACACCAGCGACTGGTTAAAGACCTGGTTGGCCGTGTCCCGCTCTTTCCGTCCCACCGCCTGGGAGATCATAGCGACCGCGCTCACACCCAATACCTGGCTGAGCGCCATAATCACGAACATCAAGGTGCCCGCGGTACCCACCCCGGCGACTGCGTCTTCCCCCAGGGCCGCCACGAAATACAGATCCACGAGCAGATAAAGGGTCTGGAACAACATACTGGCAGCCACGGGAATGGCCATGGCCAGTATGGTTCTGACTACCGAACCTTCGGTAAGATCTTTCATAACTGGATGGACCCCTGGATCCCGCGCAAAATTGTTCTGGAACTGAGTTCAGATTGATGGGAGGAGATGGTTTTCCTCAATGCAGCACCAGGGTAGCACCATGATAGATGCGCCGCGCAGTATAGCGCAGAGAGACCCAGACTCAAGCACAGCCTCCGCCAATATTTCCCGCCATGGCCATTCCCAACTGCCCGCTGGACCACCAGACTTTTTCAGCGCCAGTGCCTGCAACTTAATGTGCGAATTTTGCCAGAGCCTGAAACTGCGAACTCCATCCCAATAAGCCGCCGTTTTATGGGCCTGTGGGACCTGGTTCGAACCGAATTTGTGATCTCTGTAACTATCTGAATTCGGCGATGCCCTAAGCTAAATACTCCTTTAATTACCGTGAGCTTGTACCAGGTGGAGTCGCTATGAAACTGGATACGGAATTTAGCCGAGAAAGCACCGATGCCGATGAAATTGGTGATTTTCTTCAATTGGCCTTTTTACAGAAGTGGCAGTTCAGCTGCATGCAGATGATCCGCAATCATCTGAGTTCAGAAGAGGTGACTGTGCTCGATGTGAATGTTTTCGATCACAACTTCATTGTCGACAGCGAAGTACTGACTGTTGCCACACAAGAAGCCCACTCTGTGACTTTTCGCGCCCAAAGCGGCGGCTTGACTCTGCTTTTTAACGCCGCTCCAAAACCGTCAAACCTGGACCCCTCTGTTTGTGAGTGTAAGTTCGAATTTCCACGAAAACTCCGCTTTACTCAATTGCGCAAGGCTGTGCGAATCAACTTTCGCAACAAGCCTGAAGTCAAAGTGAATCTGTTCGCCAGGGAGGGTGGACGCTTTGACGGTCAGCTGATGGACCTGTCAACAACAGGTGCCAAGATTCAACTGCTGGGAGACCTTCGCAACCAACTGGAACCGGCCCAGGCCATCGATGACTGCCAACTGCTTCTTCCCGATGGGGAATTGCTGGATTTGCGCGCGCTGATTCGAGGCATTGCCTACGATCGCGAGCGCGGAGTCAGTGTCCTGCGCTGTGAATTTGAAGGCCTCAGCGGTGAAGATGTCATTCAGTTGCAGTCCTTGATCAACGAAGCAACATACAGCACCGACGAGGTTGAACTGGCGTTGGTGAGCTAGAGATCCTCTGAGTTAATCAGAGAATACCTGGTCGCAAGCAAGCTAACGCAATTCCAGCATGCTCTCCGGATCTGGCCGAAATATCAGATAGCGAATATCGGTTTCCAGGCTGGAGAACCAGTGGGGTGTGTTTCCGGGTATCACAATCACATCGCCCGGGACGACCACTCGACTCACACCGCCAACAATACCCGTGCCAGCATAGTTGGGCTGACCAGTAAGGCGACTGTTGCCCGTACTCTCTTCGTTTTCCAAACGTCCCCCCGTCACCAGAGTGGCGGTTCCAGACAACATGTAATAAATCTCAGTAATCGGCGTGTCATGACGAATGGCCCGGCCCGGTTGAGACTTTGGCCGGAATACCCCGAACACCCCGGCGTTGTAACCCCCCACGTCAAGCACTCGAATCGCCCGGTCACTGATTCGATCTTTTGGCAATGCATCAATAAACGCATCAATCTCTATGGCGGTAATGTCAGTCGCCTCAGGCAGCTCCTGGGCACTGCTGTTCACCACTGCTGCTGCCACGAACAATACAATAGACAATATCTTCTTCATTCTTGATCTCCCGCAATTCACTGCTAGTCGTAGGCTGGTTCAATCATGGTTCTGAGGCTCTTTATCGCACTTTTTGTTACGCCGGGGCAACAGGGTGAGAGCTTGCGGGAAAGGTGGCTGTGTTAAAATCAGAACTCAAATTAGAGAGACCCACGGAGAGTAATGTGATCAAGGGGCTACACCACAATGCCTACCGCTGTCGTGATACCGAGGAAACCCGAAAATTCTACGAAGATTTTCTCGGCTTACCTCTGGTGCACAGCTTCGTTATCGAACAAACCAAATCCGGCAGGGAAAGCAATGTTCTGCACAGCTTTTTTCAAATGGGCGATGGCTCATCGCTGGCGTTTTTTGAGGAACCCGGCGAACCTTTTGAATTTAAAGAGCAGCGGGATTTCGACCTCCACATTGCCCTGGAAGTC
This sequence comes from Gammaproteobacteria bacterium, assembly GCA_040218615.1. Lineage (GTDB taxonomy): Bacteria > Pseudomonadota > Gammaproteobacteria > Pseudomonadales > Pseudohongiellaceae > UBA9145. The sequence goes on along the minus strand of JAVJRC010000009.1, from coordinate 209,680 downwards.
GATTACGAGCACATGATGGCCATGAAAAAGAGAGGCGAAGACGCCGGCATCGAAACCCGTGGTGTTTCCGACCATGGCTTTATTAAGTCCATTTACTTCAGGGATCCCAACGGCTACGTCATTGAGTTGACCTCGCCGGTAAGCGGTGAAGAAGGTGACGTTTTCGATAAGGAGAAAGCGCATCAGGTTTTAAATGAATGGCAAAGCAATAAATCCTGACCAACCGTAATAACTAAAACTCTCGAGGTACCATGACTTCCTCACTGATTTTCAGACAACTGTTCGATCAAACCTCAGGTACTTACACCTACCTGCTTGCCGATACCGAAAGCCGGCAGGCTGTCTATATCGATACGGTTTTCGAACAACATGAGCGAGACCACTCATTATTGAGAGAGCTAAACCTCGACCTGGTCGCCTGCCTGGAAACTCATTGCCATGCCGACCATGTAACCGGGGCCTGGCTATTAAAAAACGCAGTCGGGTGCAAGATTGTCGCTTCGGCTGCATCTGGAATCGAAGAACTGGATGAAGAAGCCACCACGGAACGTCCCATTGCTTTTGGCAAGCGTTCCCTCTCGGTAGTCGCCACTCCAGGGCATACCGACGGCTGCGTCAGTTATGTGCTGGATGACAAGTCCATGGTTTTTACAGGCGATGCCCTGCTGATTCGCGGCTGCGGCCGTACCGATTTTCAACAGGGCTCCGCTTCTCGCCTCTTTCACTCCATCAAGGATCATCTCTTTGCCCTGCCTGATGACTGCATTGTTTATCCGGCCCATGACTATTCCGGACGCACGGCGAGTACCATTGGTGAAGAGAAAAAGCTGAATCCCCGCATAGGTGGGGAAGCGAACGAAACAGATTTTGTGGGCTATATGGAAGCCATGCACCTGCCCCATCCAAAGAAACTGGATATCGCAGTACCGGCAAACCTGAAGGCTGGGCGCCCCGAAGCGGATGAGATGCCCAAACGCCCGGACTGGGCTCCCGTGACCACGACTTACGGCGGTATTCTGGAGGTTTCACCCCAATGGGTTGCTGCCAATCTGGGCAGAGTGCAAGTGCTCGACGTTCGATCAAGGGCCGAACGGAATGAAGAAAAAGGCAATATCGAAGGAGCTCTCTCGATTCCCATCGACGAGCTGAAAGACCGAACCGATCAAGTCCCGACTGAAAAACCTGTGATGACGATTTGTCGCAGCGGGAAAAGGTCTGAATTGGCATTCAAGATGTTGCGCAATGCAGGGCTGGAAAAAGTCGCCAATGTGAATGGCGGCCTGCTACGCTGGCAAGCCGAAGGACTGCCCCTTCTTCCGGATTAGCACCCGTATTAGCTCTTGAATTCGCAAGTACCAAGCAGAATTCCTGCAGTTCAAACTACTCCGTAAGCATTACTCCAACGCGCCTGCAATCTTAACCATGCCTGATTCTGTGCTGAGTCCACAGCGCGAGAACTGTTACGGTCAGAGGGAGCAAACCTAATGTATGAGAATACACGGCGTTTAATACAGAAGCCTCTGCATCCAGTGCACCGAAAAAATTCAGGTCAGCAAATTGCAAGAATGCCAGAGCGATCCCGGCGGCCAGAAGAAGTAAGGCGTTTTCCCTGGAGAGCACTTCCTCTCTAATCAAAATCGAAAACAAATAGCCAGCCGTTACGATGATAAGCAGGCTTAATATTCCTGCATGGATATCCCCTACCATTCTTGTGGCGTCGAGAAATCCACTTCCTTCAGTGAACACTACCAGCCCGGAAATAACCAACAATACGTAGATAGCCAATCCTGAGAATACGATTGCCATCTGGCGGGATTTGATAGCAAACCAGCTAATGAATACAGCCCACAAAACGATGCTGATATAGATCAAACAGGCAAGGAGGACCAGACGCAAAGCGCCGTAGAGCAGGCCCTGATCGAGGATGCTGTTCACATAGCTGACAAATTCAGCGAACACAGCGGCAAAATTATCCAGCACAAGGAATCCAAGCAAACCGATAGTTACCAGCTCGGTGATACCCGCGATCAATACACATTGCATCGCAGATTTTAAGCGAATGGCTGCCAGTGTGGCGGTACCAACAGGAAGTGTCCGGTGAAATGTCCCAATTCGAGCCGCGCCATTGACATAACTCACACCAAAAGATGACGCAAGATGTCCCACAAATATGCTGCAGAACAAGATAACGGCAAAGCTCATCACATCATCCAGTTCCATGGGCCCAATCCAGCCTTCACGTGAAGACAGCAGACTGAGTATCAATATCACTACGACACCAATAGTAGCTCCCATACCTACCCCAATCCGGGCTCCACGAAACTGGTTCTGCTCCCAGGCCAGAGCATCTTTTGCTGACGACACCGGGCAGGAAGGACCTTTGCCGCGAAAAACCTCAGCTAGCACCAATCCTGGATAACGAAACTGACTTGCTCCAGAGGAGAACAACAAACCCTCACCTGAACGCTGCTTGCGCACACCATAGAGTAGTAAGACGAAGGCACTGGCCGCAAGAAATGCGGGAGCGAGTGCGCTGGACCAACTCCCGGCGATAAATTCACCGGTATGTCCGTTAAAACTGAAATCCGGTATCAACCAGCCAGGGAAGAACAGGAGCATCAGTGCTATCCAGAAACAGGCGGACTCATAGCCATTGTTGGTCGCCCAGGATACCGATGTCACGATGATCAAATACTCGAGCACTATGAAGTGAATCATCGGATCGAGAGCTGGCAAGGAGAATAAAGAGCAGAGTAACCAGGAAGAAAACGCAAAGCTGCTGTAGAGTAGAGTCACCAGGAAGAAAAATGGAATCGTGGTTAATTTAATCGTGCTGACTGGATAGCTGAATTCAATCAGAAGCGGAAAGCCGACTCCCTGGGCTTTTGATTTGCCCAGCCTCGAAGCGCACAGGTGCCCCAACATCCAGATACCCACCATAGTCACAAAAGCCACGACATTGGCTTTCGAATACTCAGTTTCCGCGACATCCAGATAGACCAGCAGCAGTGTAGTCATCCCGAAGACTGCGGAAAGCACCAATGCCAGCGGACTACGTGCACGCTGCCAGCAGAGCCAAAGCAGGGCCGATTGTGGACTTCTCACAGTGAAATCCCTTCTTGCTGCTGAATTCGCCCAACCCGTGCGATGAAGATCTCCTCAAGGCTCGCGTTCCGCGTGGATATCAGCTCTCCCTGCAAGTCACGCAACGATTCGTGTAGCTGCTCCGGAGAGTTGGAATGAATGACATTCCAGGAACGGCCTTCCCCGGAAGTTTTCAGGACTGCATCAAGCCGAGGCAGGGCTGATTGCACGTCACTAAATCTGAATTCGGAGACATGATGGGTTTGGCCCAGGAATTCCATCGGCTCGTCCACAACAATGCTGCCTTCCTGGATCATAATTACATGTTCAGACAGGCGCTCTACCTCTTCCAGCAAATGCGAAGAAAACAGGACCGTGCGACCTTCTTCTGCAATCGTTCTGACCACCGCATTGAGGATATCTTTGCGGACGATGGCGTCCAACCCACTGGAAGGTTCGTCCAAAACCAGTAAATCTGGCTTGTGTGCCACAGCACCAATCAATGCAAGCTGAGCACGCATTCCCCGGGATAAATCTCCAACTCTCTTATCCCGGGTCAGATTGAATGATTCCAACAACTCCCTGGCGTAGTTTTCGTCCCATGCCGGATGGAAAGCATGCACGTAATCACAGAATTCCCCAATACTCATCCAGTCAGGAATATCGCGCTCTTCTGACAGATAACCGATGTGAGACAGCACAGATTGCGGTTTCAACACAGGGTCTTCACCAAACACCCGCACCGAACCCTGCTGACAACGCAACAATCCCAACAGGTGTTTGATCAAGGTTGTCTTGCCTGCCCCATTGGCTCCAACGAGGCCATAAACCACCCCTCGCTCGAGCTTCAGATTGATGTCGATGAGTGCCTGGGTCTTGCCAAACTTCCGGCCAAGACCCATGGTCTCCACAACGATATTGTTTGTCGTTTGATTCATGACGAGGCCTCCCCTTGCTCCATTTCTTCCTTGCGATCATCCAGTAACTCTTTCAGCTCCTGATGACTGAAATTCAACTGGTGTGCCTCCGCCAGCAAGGCATCGATTCGTTGCTGGATGATTCGCAATCTCTCTTCATCAGCCAGCGTTACCGCAGCATCTGATATGTACGTGCCGGCACCTCTGCGTTTGTAAATAACGCCCAGGGTTTCCAGTTCATTGTAGGCTTTCACTACGGTATTCGGAGTGACGTTGAGCGCCAGCGCCAAGGTCCTCACTGGCGAGATTTCCTCGCCAGGCTGCAGAATGCCTGATGCCACCATGTATCGAACCTGGTTCGATATCTGGCGATAAATGGGCACCCCATCTTTGAGATTGATGGTGATATTCATGGCAAAGGCTTTTCACTTTGTTTCATTGTATTAGTATTGTGATACAATTTTTTCGAATGTCAATACTTTCTTTTCCGCAGGAAGGTGCCGATCTGGCGGCATGTAACAATCAGCCATCTTCTCCGTCCTACCAATAGCAACAATTGAGTTCTTTGCTCAGCCAATAAGTATTTAGTTTGAGGAGGCAGAGATGGCCAGTCGACGTTCGTTTATTTTCATAGCAGGTCTATTCGGTGTCTCTGGACCGCTTTTATTAGCCAGTTGCACCCAGGGCCGCACCCCACCAGAACCTTTTCGAACCGGGCAGGTTACGCGACCACCGGATGGCTGTATCGAACTGCGCAGCAACGACAGTCGAGCGTTTTGCGGATGAACGAAAGCATTCGCTATAAGTTGATCCCGGTTTTCAGGCGAGTAAAGACTCATTTCAGATTTACCAGGGATATTGGCCTGGAAGAGTGGACCATGCCCCCTGAGCACTACAACGGACAGCAAACCATTCGAGATGATTGCGATGGGTTTTGTCTGGCCTGCCGCGTGTTATTGAGCAAAAGAAACATTCGAAGTCGGTTGGTGTACTGCGAGATCAAGGAGCTGGGGAAACTGCCTGTTGGGCACCTTGTGGTCGAAGTCGAAGGCTGGATACTGGATAATCTGCAGGATACAGTGGTCGCGAATCACGAATTACCCGATTACCGATGGTTGCGAATTTCAGGATACCAGCCCGGCGATGACTGGCATGAAATCCTTTAAATAGATTGGCTTGGGATTTCTCAGACAGGCGCAGGGCGAAGCCCCGAATCATTCATGCTCTGCGAGTTTTTCATTAATGAACGATTCCAGTTTGTCTTCATCCCCTGTTTTCATATGCACAAACTGGCTACGTAAAAATGTAATCGAGGCTTCTTCATCGTTGATCATGCCGATGAGCTGGACGCCGCATTGCAGAATCAGTTCATCGCTCAGCGTGATCTTGCAGGCATCGACAATCTGCAGGTTTCGTAATTCGTTGCCCAGATTCTGATTCACACGAAATTTGGCGCCGGAAGTCGAAATATCCATGACCGATCCTTCCAGCATTGCCCCGTTAGTCAAATAGAGGATGACCGGCACCTCTCCCCAGGATTCAAGATTGACACGGACAGTCTTTCTAAGTTGTGTGCAGGCGATCTTGTAGGGTAAACCGAAATTGAACAGGGACGACTGGTGAGACTCCGGATCGGTTTCTTCAACGATTTTGGCCTGGAACACGATAGAGACACCGCCACTCTGCCCACGAAACATGACCGATTTACCAGCGAGAGCAGAAGCATCCATATTCTCGGATTCGACGCAGAATGAAGCATCTTGCTTGTTAATCGAAACCAGGCGCAGGGAATGGGTGGATATCCTGTTACGAATCTTGGTGACGTAGGAATATTGCCACTTCTGTTCGATAGACATCTTCAGCAACTGGATGATTTCCTGCCGATGTGTAAGATCGCCATCCGTGAGATTCAATTCTTGCATGATAGTTTAATCCTTTCCCGCTATTCCCTGTTTGCGAACCCGGTTTTCCTGATAACGAATCGGGCCGGCACTCTAAACAGAAGCAGTTTTTCCAAAGGTCTCCTTATAGAAGACCTCCTGATAAATGTCTTTCCTAACCGCGGCTGATAGTAGCTGAGAATCCTGCCCTTAGGCAAAGCGTAACGACCGCCAAAAGGCAAAATCGCGGCTGGGATCACAAAACCGGCACCATTAGAGCACCTGGTGCAGCAATGCAGAGCAGCCCCGCGCCCCTCAGAGTGTCTGGACGATTGTGTTCCCCAATTTAACCAAATCAGTCTCGGTGAGTGTCAGAGGCAAGCGAATGTCCGCTGTTCTTTGCAAAAGCGCCCGTGTTTTCGGCAGTTCTTGCGGTTCGATAAATTTCCAGTTCCAGTAGCAGCGGGCGTTAAAGTTATCCTGCCCAAACAAGTTCACCGGCACTCCTAACTCGGCACAAGTATCTCGCATAGACAGCATGTTTTCCTCACCAATATCTTCTTTTATAAAGAACTGCAAACTGTCACAGACCGGAGACAGTTTCGGATGAAACTCAGGCAAGCGAATTTTGTCAGATCTGCCCAATACTTCGCTGAGGGTTGCATAATTTTCGTTGTATTTGCTGATGCGCTCATCGATCCTGTCGACTTGTGGCAAAAGAGCCGCCGCTGAAAGATTGGACATGCGGAAATTGTAAGTCGGCAAAGCATTGGCAAGGGCGGTCAAACTATCGAGCAAATCATTGGTAAAACCGTCTTTGCGAAAATTTTCTTCGTAACAACCAGAGTGTATTAGTGCGCGAGCCATCAAGTTGACATCATCGGTGACAAGCAATCCACCCTCGCCCGCATCCAGAAGTTTGTATGACTGAAAACTGAAAGCCGCTGCCCTGCCGAATCTTCCAGTCAACTGGCCATCGAACTTGACTCCCAGACTGTGGGCCGCATCTTCCAGCACCGTGATGTTATGACGCCGGCAAATATCCATGATGCTGTCCATATCTGGAACTCGTCCGCGCATATAGGAGAGCAACAGGAATCGGGTATCGGTTGTGATGGAGGATTCCAGCGCCTGCAAATCAATAACATAATTTTCATCCACTTCCACCAGTACCGGATTGGCACCTGCCTGAACTACTGCGCTGGGTACAGCAATGAAAGTAAAAGCTGGGATAAGTACCTTGTCGCCCGGTTTTACACCCGCGCTGATAAGAGAAACATACAAGGCTGAAGTACAGGAGTTGAGGGCCAGGCAATATTGACTGCCTGTCAGTTCGGCAAAACGGTTTTCCAACTGGCGGGCAAAACTGGGTTTTCCGTTGTTGTCGGCATAGCGAAACAGACTACCGCTTTGCAGCGCTGATTCGACGCTCGCCAAAACATCCTTATCAATATTGTGCAATTAAGACTCCCTGAACGGAACAGACCTTGCTCGTGGATTGATGCAGGGTACAATGCCTGCCTGAAGACACTTTCTTGCCCGGGCAGGATCGCTGACGGCGCTAAAAGTAGCATATGATTGAATTTATCGGAAACAGGGCAGCCAGGCTGTTCCAAAGAGCGGTGGATGAGGTCATGCAAGAAACCGTTCCGGCGATCGATGAAAACCTGATGTTCACCTATTGGGATTCTTATTACGGCCCGCTTCCGCGATTCGACCGGTCACTCTACAAATATTGCTTTAGGGTACTGCCCAGAGATGTAACCAACCCGATTGACGACAAAGGTCAGCTCGGAGAAATTCTCAATGCGCGTTCAGACCTCTTCCCTCTTACTTTTTCCAGGCCAGCGGACATTCCCTATATCAAAGCCCACCCTGAGGGCCTGTGGTTTGTGAAGAACAGGCACGGTGCTGGCGGCAAGCAGGTGAGCTGTCACAAATATCGAGAGCTAGAGAATATTCGGCTGCAGCCAAACGATGTGCTCCAGCAGGCGCTGGTCGATGTGGATTTGATAAACGGGCGCAAGTATACGATCCGCTGTTATCTGTTGATCTGGAACGGACAGTGCTACCTGCATCGGCATTGGTACAAGGTTATTCATGGCGAAGCGTATGACCGCAATTCAACCGACTATGCCGTCCAGGTCTCACTGCGTTACAGTGGAGGTGGCACCGAGTTCGCTGCTGTGACGCCAGCGCTTGCCGACGAGAGCGAGCAGGCAATGTTTGCAGAACTGAAGCGAAGCAATACAAAGATTATCCGGGAGCTTCCGTTCCTCATGGCTGAGAGTGACAGGGAGCAGTATACGATTCTTGGCTGCGATTTTGTTGTAGAGGCCAATTCAAGAGCGAAGCTGATCGAGATAAACGCCTACCCCAATCTGGTACATCTGGATCACTCAGTCGCCAATGAAGTTATTTATCCCATGATCAGGGATACGGTGAGCACCCTGGTCAGCAACGAAGTAAGTGAATGCTGGGAACCGCTAAGCTGACACCGGCGCCCAATTGCACAGTTTTACTTGTGTATCTTTCTGATGATTAGCGGCGCACAAAAAAGGCGGCACGAGTGCCGCCTTTTTGTTATTGCCTGCTCTTCCTGTTGGAAGAGTGTTGGTACTACTGTAGATCAAACCGGTCCAGTGTCATGACCTTGGTCCAGGCGTCGACGAAGTCGTGCACGAATTTTTCATCGGCATCGTTGGATGCGTAAAATTCGGAAACTGCACGCAACTCTGAATTAGAACCAAAGATCAGGTCGACTGGCGTGGCAGTCCACTTCAGTGCTCCGGTATCTCGATCCCGACCTTCGTAAATTCCCTCATCTGAAGATGAGCGAGACCACTCGGTAGACATATCCACCAGATTCACGAAGAAGTCATTGCTGAGAGTTCCCGGTCGGTCTGTGAAGACACCGTGATCTGAACCTCCAGTGTTGGCATCCAGCGCACGCATTCCACCCACCAGGACAGTCATCTCAGGAATCGTCAGATCCAGCAGCGCGGCTTTTTCAACCAGCATCTCGGCTGGTGATCGGCTGTTGCCGGCGGCGAAGAAATTGCGGAATCCATCCGCAGTCGGTCGTAAATGTTCAAACGACTGAACTTCGGTCTGCGCTTCCAGCGCGTCGCCTCGACCGGCAGCGAAAGGCACTTCCACTTCGAAGCCCGCCTCTGCAGCTGCCTGTTCGATAGCCGCGGCACCGCCCAACACAATCAGGTCTGCCATGGACACCTGCCGGCGTGAATTTCTGTCATTGAAATCGCTCTGGATTCCTTCCAGTACATTCAAGACGCGATCCAACTCGGCCGGGTCATTGGCCTCCCAATCTCGCTGTGGTGCAAACCGGATTCGGGCGCCGTTGGCACCGCCACGCATATCGGTTTCACGATAGGTTGACGCTGAGGCCCAGGCAACCCGGACCAGTTCAGATACGGACAAACCGGAATCCAGTATCTCTTCCTTAAGACGACGCACGTCGCGATCATTGATCATCTGGTAATCAGGCTCAGGAATCGGATCCTGCCAGGCGAACTGCTGATCGGGTACCAGACTGCCAAGGTAACGGGAAGTCGGGCCCATATCGCGATGAGTCAGTTTGAACCAGGCACGGGCGAAAGCGTCTTCAAACTCTTCCGGATTATCCAGCCAGCGGCTGGTGATTTCACGGTAAGCAGGATCCACTTTAAGCGCCAGGTCAGTGGTAAACATTATTGGCGCATGACGCTGTGATGGATCATGTGCATCCGGCACCAGAGAGGCAGCCGCACCCCGTGCGGGTATCCACTGTGTGGCCCCGGCAGGACTTTCCGACTGCACCCACTCATAAGTGTAAAGATTGGTCAGGTAACCATGGGTCCACCGCGCAGGGTCTGCTGTCCAGGCACCTTCCAGTCCACTGGTAATAGTGTCTGCACCCTTGCCACTGCCATAGCTGCTTAACCAGCCTTGACCCTGGGCCTCAATGCTCTCGCCCTCAGGTTCAGCTCCGACATATTGTGAAGGATCGGCAGCACCGTGGGCCTTGCCAAAAGTATGCCCCCCGGCGATCAATGCAGCGGTTTCTTCATCGTTCATGGCCATGCGACCAAAGGCTTCGCGAATGGCATCCGCTGCTGCCTGGGGATCGGGATTGCCACCCGGACCTTCCGGGTTTACATAAATGAGCCCCATTTGCGTGGCACCAAAAGGTCTGTCCAGGTTGCCCTGTGAGTCGCGTCGGTTTGCAGCCAACCACTCACCCTCAGGCCCCCAGTTGACCTCTTCCGGTTGCCAGGCATCGACTCGACCACCGGCAAAACCCAGTGTTTCAAAGCCCATGGATTCCATGGCCACTGTTCCGGCGAGAATCATCAGGTCAGCCCAGGAAAGACTGCTGCCGTACTTCTGTTTAATTGGCAGCAACAACAGTCGCGCCTTGTCCAGGTTGGCATTATCGGGCCAGCTATTCAGTGGCGCGAATCGTTGCATGCCACCGTCGGCACCGCCGCGACCATCGATGGTGCGATAGGTCCCGGCGCTGTGCCAGGCCATGCGAATGAAAAATGGACCATAGTGGCCAAAGTCTGCAGGCCACCAGTCCTGGGAAGTGGTCATCAGATCTTCCAGGTCGGCCTTCACGGCATCGAGGTCCAGTTCAGCGAACGCTTCGGCATAATCAAAATCTTCACCCAGCGGATTCGCACTGTCGTCGACCTGCCGCAAGGGCTCCAGACTCAGGCGGTTAGGCCACCAGTAGTCGTTGGTCGCTACTTGATCCTGCGCCATGGCAGAATGCATGGTCACAATCGGAGTGAGACCGATTGCGGCCACGGTAATCATGGAAATTGCTCGCTTCAGCATTGAATTGCTCCTTTAGCTACTGAATAGATGAGTTTTTTCTGTACAGTCTTTAACTTACAGAGCCGCTGGTGATCGGTAAAACGAAATATTTCGATGGGTACCATCGGAAATTCCGATGGTATTAGCGAGCCAGGCTAAAGTGGCTGACTGTAGCTAGCTACGTGGCTTTCAGAGCTGACCAGGAGTGCCTGCCAACTAGGGATTGAGGTCCGGTTCCGGTATAAAAGTAGTGCCATCTTCAAAAGTGATCTTTTGCAGGTACATGGTGTAATCCCGCCGCCCTTTTCTGCCGGTGGCTGTGATGGCTGTTCCGATTTCCAGTTGGTCAAAAAACACACCGCGTCGCTTCAGGGTGGTCCGGGCACCGGACTCCAGCAACCAGAATCGCTCGACCCCGGCATCATCGGTCTGCTTGATCAGCACTGACGAATGCGGGTTCTGATAACGCACGCTTTCGATCACCCCGGAGACTGAGATGATTTCCCGGGTGAAGTTGGCATTGGTGGAATGATGCGTGAGGCCGAGGTGGGCAAAGGACAGCATCGCCATCAGCAGCAAGATTCTCATTGGCTCGCTTCCTCTTCGCTGTTGTTGAGTTCGTAGAACCAGTCGTAATCTGCATCGGTACACTCATATAAAGGCAGCTCCCCCTCTTCGATTCGGGCGAAGCGGTAATCCAGCACAAACGGCACTTCATAAAGCGTGTCATCGATGTAGGTGTGTACGATGCGCAACTCACCATCTTCAATCCACAGTTCTTCGAGGGTCACTGTGTTCTCGCCCTGGGGAACACCACGCGAGGTCCGAATATATCCCGGCGCGTGATTTCTCGACTCGATAATCAGGCGATCGCCTTCGTAGTGCGCGAATGAAGAACCCATCTCTTTAAAAAAGGTGCCCTGTATATTGGCAGTGCTGGGCTGGTCCTGCAGAACGGATTCATCGCCAAGGGGTATGACCCGGCGCAAGTCATAAAATTCATAGTTGATCAACACTTGATCCGGCAATTGTTCGAATACGATTCGCACATTGGGGTTTGCCCAAACCCTGGAAGTGCTGGCAGGTACACAGTACAGGCTGGGATCATCCACCAGCAGGTCATAATCGTTTTGAATTTGCTGCCCCAACTCAGTCAGCAGCAGCTCACGTTCCAGGGAGGGACCATTCAGCATCCATACTCCCGACAAATCCGGTTGCGCACTGCTGGTAGCTGCGTGGGCCAACACCGTGAGCAACAGGCAAGTGCGGAGCCCGGAAGTCAGGCGCATGCAGACAGCTTGTATCAATTTGCGCAACCCAGGTCGCTAATGAGTGCCTCGGATTGCCGAACGCCGGTATTCGATGGGAAAAACCGAATGCCAGAGACTTTCTCTACATCCTGATAGTCGCCCAGATAGTCACAAACATTGTCTGTCTGGCTCAGGTTTTCCGGGAAGACGAATGTGGCCGCATCGGAGCCTTCGAGAACTATCTTGTAATAAGCGGCAGGATTCAGACCCTGGCTCGATGGAGCGACGCTGAGATTATCGATCAGATACAAGGGCCCGGTAATCACATAGAGCTCGCCCTTCTCTTTTGCCAGACTGTTAATTCTCTGCTCCAGGCGAAGCCAGGGCCCGAGTCTCAAGGCAGACGGCATGGGCACCATATTGCTGAAATTGTTCAGGTCTGACCAATAGGGAGTGTTGGCAAAACTGGTCATGGGGGCCAGCCGCGCCCGGTCTTCCGGCTTCACAGTCGTAGCCCCTGTTCCTGCGTAGGGGTTGTTGCTGTTACTGATTGACTGGGACAGGCGGAACTCTGCCTCACCTGTAGTGATTATGTCTTCCAGTGGTGTGAAGGCAACAAGGCGGTCCGGTTGCCAGGTGCGCGGAAGCAGGGAAGCCACACCGATCGCTTCTCCGGTGAGACGATAGGCTGACCAGTCCGGCACTCCGGTTTCCCCATTGATACCGGCAGCATACAAATGATGAATTACCACGTTGCTGCGATTCGCCGTCAATTGCGACGTATATTGGGGGCATTCTCCCTGGCAGTGAGTGACGGCGACAGACTGGGCAAAAGCTGGCGTAACCCAGAAGCCCAGGAGCAGCATTACATTACCGAAGATTACAGTGAACTGATTGCCTTTTTTAACCATTCTGCAATTCCCAATGAAACATTAAACCCTGCGTGGTTGTGGCTCTGATTGACCAAACAAAAAAGGCCCACCCTTTCGGACGAGCCTTAATCTGATTTCACTGCGGTCCATTGCCTGTTCTTTCCATTCCGTACTGACCATTCCGTACTGACCCAGTCCATACTGACTCAGGCAACACTGACACTCAAACAGATAATTGGCTGAACTAGCTTTCCTCGTCGCCGCCTTCCATGAACTCCACATGCACCTCGAGTTCAATTTCATCGCCAACACCGAAACTGGTAAATCGATCTACACCAAAGTCCGAACGCAGGAATGTTGCACTGCCTGAAAACCCCAGGGTATAGCTGCGGGTCAGGAAGTTGCGTCCGCCACCATGGAATTCCACATTCAGGTTGACCGGCTGAGTGACGCCATGGAAAGTCAGGTCGCCAGCGAAGACGAAGTTGTTGTCATCTATTGCCTCAACCAGGCCAGTGGTGCGGTAGGAAGCCTGCGGATAGGCTTCAACATCCAGCCAGTTGTCACCACGGAGTTCTTCTTCGAACTCCGGGAGATTCACATCGATTGAGGACATATCAATAATCACTTCCAGATTGGCAGCGTCGATGTTTTCCGGATCGAAATCCAGGGTTGCATCAAACTCGGTAAATCGACCGATAAAGGTTGAGAAACCGAGGTGATTCAGCTTGAACAGTAAAGCAGCATGATCGGGGTCAAGCGTGTAGGCGCCCGATCGCAGTTCTGTGATTTCATTGGTTTGATCGGGCGTCAGCAGTCGATCACAGGATGCCAGCAGAACCGAGCAAGCCACAACCAATATTGCGCGGCCAAGATTTGAAAATGTAATTGAAGTCATTGGATTAACCTATAGATTGCTTGAGCAACTGCTTATTGTTGAACTGCGTAGACGTCTACCTTCACAGTCACTTCATTGGGCACTTCTGCAGTATTCGCCCAATAGCCTTGTCCCACACCATATTCAAGGCGCAGTAATTCAACTTCGCTGGTAAGGTGAAAACAAACCTGCCCGTCGCAAGTTTCGATGTTGAGATCGAAAGGGAAAGTCATCGGGTGGGTCTGGTCACGAATAGTGAGCATGCCATCGGCTTCGAATGAAGTGACGCCTGTAAGCCGGCAATTCTCGGCTTTAAAAGTAGCCGTTGGCCAGGTATCCACATCAAACAACTCATAATCGAGCAGGTAATCCAGCACTTCTGGAGAATCTACATCGATGTCTTCAATATGGATGGTGACATCAAAGTTGCAGCTACCGGGACGCATGGGGTCGATGTCAAAAGTTGCGTCGACATTGGTAAACACACCCTCGTAAGGATCTGTTCCGTAAGAATACTGGAAGACAACCTGGGACATCCCGGGGTCGATAACCCACATGGCCGCGTTCACCGGTAATGCAATAACGAAAAGCGCTATCCCTGGTAATGCTCGTTTCAGTAAATTTCGCATGGTACTAAACTCCTGTTTTAGTTTACGGCAAGGTATAAGCCACCAGCTGTGCTGGCTGGCCGCCGCCGCTCACGAACATGGCAACATATTGTTTGCCATCGTGCTCATAGGTAAAAGGCAGACCCGACTGGTTATTGGGCAGGTCAATTTCAGCAATGATGTCTCCGGTTTGCTTGTCCACAGCTCTGAAAATAGGGCTGGCTCCGGGGCCACCTGTTCCCTCACCTACAAACAACAAAGTCTTGGTGAGCAACACGCCCGCCCGAGTGGGTATACCAGTGCGGGGAATATCTACGCCCTCAAGCAGGCGGTGATTGGCAATACGGTCAGGCGTATCGGCATTGGCGATCATCCACAGATGGTCACCTGAGTTCATATCAATGGCGGTCACCCGGCCATAAGGAGGCTTGACGATATCCAGGCCCTGCACCCGGGGCACACGCACGCCAAAGGAAGCACTGAGATCCAGGTCGGAACTTTCATCTTTGCCCAGTGACATCACTGCCAAGGCGGTTCGTGAAGGCACGTAGAGAATACCTGTCTCCGGATCCACGGCAGCTCCTTCCCAGTTTGCGCCACCAGTAGATGAAGGCAAGCTCAAGGTGCCACGAGTCCCATCATCGGCTTCGGCCAGTGATGGTGGTGAGTACACACTCGGAGAGAGTCGGAAGCCTTCGATCGCCTCCAGTGCCAGGGCACGGATTTCCGGGGTCCAGTCGATCAGGTCGTCTTCGGTGAAGCCGCCACGATCAAAAGGCGCGGGTCGGGTTGGATGAGGCTGGGTGGGCGAATAGTATTCCCCGGCCACGTCTCCAGGCGGTACTGGCAATTCCTCGATTGGCCAGATTGGCTCACCGGTTGCGCGATCAAAGGTAAACACCCAGCCCTGCTTGGTAATTTGCATCAAGACATTGCGGCCATTGGGCAGGTCAGCACCAATTGCTGCTGCTGGAAGATCCCAGTCCCAGATATCGTGGTGGACGGTTTGATAATGCCACTGTCGCTCACCTGTCTTGATATCAAGAGCAACCACAGAGCCTGTAAACAGATTATCGCCTGGACGGTCAGCACCATAGCGATCTCCAGTTGCAGATTCTACGGGCAAGAACACCAGACCCAACTCAGGGTCACCGGACATAGGCGCCCAAACACCGGCGTTTCCTGTGAATTCGACACCTTCATCAAGCCAGGTTTCGAAACCGATTTCGCCACGCTCGGGTATGGTGTGGAAGGTCCACAGTAATTCACCGGTGCGTGCATCAAAGCCGCGAACATCACCTTTTACGTTGGCTTTGGAACGCGGTCGCATACCAACACGGTGAGCAGCACCCACCACGATGACATCATCCATAACGAATGGTGCGGCGGAGAGTCCGATGTCGGGATACGGAAATCGCGGGTCGTCGGCGTTGCGCAGACCAACCATCAGGTCAACGATGCCATTGTCGCCAAAATTCGGATCTGGAATACCGGTTTCTGCATCCAGTGACACCAGGTGGTAGCCTGGCGTTACATCGATAACACGCTTGTTTGAGCCGTCAGTCCAGTAAGCCACTCCACGACCAGCACCTTTACGGGGCGCTTCATCAAAACGCTCTCCTTCCTGCGGTCGCCACAGCCACAACACCTGTCCGGTAGTCGCATCCAGTGCGACCACGTTTCGCGTGCTGGCAATATTGGCGTAAAGCACACCATCGATCTCCAGGGGAGTCGATGGGTTGTTGAAATCGGTTGTTGGACCAAAATTCGCAGTAGAAAATTGCCAGGCTATTTCCAGATCACCCACATTCTCGGCATTAATCTGGTCCAGCGGTGAATAGCGTTGTGCCAACTCGTTGCCATGATATTCCGGCCAGTCTCCTTCATAGACGCTGGTGCCGGTTTGACTCATCGCTGCCGGGGCAACGACGGCCAGGCTGACACTGATGATGAATGACGAAATGGATCGGTTGGTTCTGGTCATTAAGGCTCTCCGGATGTCTGGTCTTTACTGTTTTATTCCAGACTTTTTACTGTCTCTGTATTTCACTTGTTTCAACCCGATAAGAGTACGATTACTTGCTCTGAATTATCGTACTTCGGGCGATCCAAGAACACTGTCTTTTTTGTCGCTTCATTCAGTCTTGATTCAGGTGGGAATTCACCAGAGCCGCGGGGCCTGCAGGGCCGATATCAGCGGACGCTCAAGAGACGAGATTGTAGCAAGGATTGGGCATCCGGTGGAGGACAGACCAGTTCTCCAAAATAGTCGACCAGCACCGCCCAGGTTCTGCTGCTAATTCACTGTGAACGCCCACAGACCCCAGACCACGGGGGCTCCAGATTGATCCCCATTGTCAGTTTAGACCCCGATTGCGGGTGCTAAATCCAATCAATTTGTTACAGATTTAAACGGGATATTACATCTGGCTGATTTGAAAGCCTGAATACAGACTTCCCGGGCAAGCAGGCTAGTTCTCGATGTAGGCTTCGGTGACCGCTCTGACGGCCTGGCGAATACCTCGGGCTGCTGCCTTCGAGGAAATGGTGGCTCTGGAAATGCCATCGATATCACGGCCTACTGAAAACCGGTCGGCCGCAGTTTTGCCAGGGAATTGCTCTTCGAAACCCCAGGAGAAGAAGTCCCCTAGTGTGTAACGATAGGATTCCTTGTAGTAGATCACCCGCAAGCCAACGATAGTGCCTTCCAGGTCCATGCCGATGAGTGTGTCGATGGGACCACTGAAACCATTGGGTTCGGGCGGTACGTCCGGAGTGACGAAAGCGTATCCAATGAGCGTGCGCTCACCACTTTCGGGATCGGTTTTGTAGGCTTTATAAACCGGAGGATCGCCTGCCTTGTCAGCAAAAAAATCTGCGCCAGGCACTACTGCCTTGAGTAGCCGGTCCGTGGTGTGGTCTGAATTGGCAGCCTGCAGGGCCATGGGAAATCCAAAGCCCACGAGCACGACAAACAGCAGCCCCTTCGCGATGCTGCTGAATCTGTCCGACAAGCCTATTCTTAGCTGTTTAAAACCCATGGTGCTCTTGCGCATCAATTCGACGTATCAATTCGACCTATCAACCAACTGTATAAAATGATCGATGAATATTTCACCATGTGTGGTGAATCAGCGCAAATCCAACCGGGTGATTCCATGATCCAGACCCTGCTGGATATCGGTGACAAGATACCGACGCCAGAGATAATGATCGCCCGGTCACAACAAAGCGCGCTTGGGGCAACAGTTCGGTAGATTGCCAGTATTGCGGCTAGCCCTTGAGGGTGCTACTTTGCCTGTCTGTGCACGGCTCACATCCCGGCCAAGTCCTTGAAAACCAACAATAACTGGAGGTCCCCGTGAAGAAGATATTCCGCAGTTGCCTGTTCCTCTCCTTCTTGTTCAGCCTGCCGGCTTCCGGCCAAACTTATCAGGTAGACACCGTTAACGGTCCCATAACCGATCGTCCTGTTCGTATCCTGCAGACGAACTCGGCGGGTGATGATGTTTATATCTTCGATCCCAGCACCATGGAGCAAGTGGGTTACATCGAAAACCTGCCCCATAATCACGGCGCCACAGTGCATGCGGACGGCACCTATTACTATTTCACCAACGAGCACGACCACACGGTAGATGTTGTCGACACACGCACTCTGGAGATGGTCGACCGTATCGAATTGGCCAATGGCCCGCATAACCTGTCCGCGAGCATGAGTGCACGCAAGGTTTATGTCGCCATAATCAGAGAGCCTCTGATTCAGGTCATCGATATGGACAGTCATGAAATTATCGCCAATATTGAAACCGGCGGTGGTGTTCACAATACCTTTGTGACGCCCGATGGTCGTTACGCCGTGGGCGGCATGATCGGCGCCAGCGAAATAATCGCCATCGACACGGAAACCGATGAAGTAGTCTGGGAGTTGTCAGTCCCCTATTCCCAGAACCCATTCACCGGCGGAGTGCGCCCCATAGCCTTCACCACAAATCCGGATGGTTCAACTCGTTCGCTGTTGGTCAACGTTGGTGGCTGGCATGGCTTTTGGGAATACAATTGGGACACTCAGGAGTTGATGAACAAAGTCAGCCCGCCGGAAGGATCCTGGGACCGCTCAGACCAGACAGCCGACGGTATTCAGAGCGCACCCAGTCATGGTGTTGTGATCTTACCCGACCAGAGCCAGGTCTGGCATTCAAGTCGTGCCACCTCTCACATTTATGGTTATACCTTTCCGGACTATGAATATATCGGTCGTGTCTACATCGGCAATCCCGCCTGGATTACAACCACGCCTGACAGCCGCTATCTCTGGGTTGGTGTATCCGGGCACAACGAAACCGCGGTGGTAGACGTCCAGGCGCAGGAGGTCATCCATCGCTTTCCGGTGGGTCAGGCACCCAAGAGGATATTTACAGCTATCATGCCTGCAGACTGGGAAGGAGAAGTACAATGAGCGCAGGTAGTTCATTAAAAACCCTGGTTATTTCCCTGGCACTATTCCTGATCGCCTGCAGCGAGCAGGAATCTGCACCCGCTTCTACTGCTTCAACACAAACAGCTCAATCGGACAGCAGTGCAGTAGCGCCAAACAAGGGCCTGGATTTTGAGTATTACGTAAGCGCAGTCGAACCCATATTCCTGCGTCATCGAGGTGGTTTTGTCGGCACAGACACATCCTGCGTTGCCTGCCACACTACCCAGGCGAATGCACCTCTGGGCTTGCAACCGCTGACCGAAGAAAATGGCAACGTATTCTGGACCGAAGAACAATCGCGACAGAATTTCGAAAATGTTGCGATGCTGGTCAACCCAAGCGCGCCGGAGACCAGCCGCTTGCTGCTGGCGCCTCTGGCAACCACCGCAGGTGGAGACAGGCACTCGGGTGGAAATTTCTGGGACAGCACAGATCACAGTGAGTACCGCATTATTGCCGAGTGGATAGCAACAGGTGATCCCAACGCTGGAGCCGACCCGGTGGTCGAAGTCGACTTTGAGTTTTTTCGCTCCTGCGTGCAGCCGATCTTCGTCAATCCTATCGACAACGCCATGCCCTGTATCGAATGCCATAGTGGCGAGTTTGCCATCCCTCCTCCGGAGGGAAGCTATTGGACGGAAGAGCAATCCCGCCAGGCGTTTGAATCGCTGGCTTATCTGATCGATCCCGGTCGACCGGACAGCAGTCGTTTTCTACACAAGCCATTGCACCCAAATGCCGGCGGAGACCTGATGCACAATGGCGGCAGGCGCTGGTTCTCTGCCGATGATCCGGAACGCATGGCATTGGCGAGCTGGGTGCGCGGAGACGCGCGAGGAAGTGAGTGTCCGGCGCCACTGCAGTATGACAATCCACCCCGCCCCTAAGCGATTGCAGCAGTTCACCTGGGCAGCAGTGTGCGCGTCAACGCTCGCACTGCTTGCCGGCTGTGCCGAACAGGAACCGGTGTCGACACTGGATGGTATCTTCACGGCTGAGCAAGCTGCGCGGGGCGAAGGCCTGTTTAACACCCACTGCGTGCGTTGTCACAGCATTCAGGAATTCAGCGGGCCTGCCTACCAGACTATCTGGGTGGGCGTCCCTCTCAGTGCGCTGTATCTGCGCATTGCCAACACCATGCCCCTTGACCAGCCGGGTAGTCTGGGCACCACTGAGGCAACTGCCATAACCGCCCACATTCTTCAGGCTAACGGTATGCCACCTGGTAACGAGCAACTTGGGGGAGATGTGGAGTGGTTAACCGGGATTACAATTTCACAGAACTAGTCTTTGTATTGAAATGCCCGAGCGATGAAAAATTAAAGCCGCCAAGGCCTACTCAGATTTCTATGGCGGCGCAAGTGTCGTACTCGCTGAGTTCATTGAAACGAATCATGGAACGCAAGTCCTGAATGTAAGCATCCCCTCGCTCGGAATACTGCTGCAAACCCTGAATCATATCCAAACCAAGAATGGGTTCATCCTGGTCACGCAACGCGGCTCTGCGTAAACGCAGCTCCCGATAGGCTGGATGGTGATTGATATTGTAAAAATATCTCTCTACAGATTCTTCTGCCGAATCGAAATCTGCGACTTCATGGCTTGTTCCCGCAGGTCGGCTGTTCGGCACCAGGCCACAACCTTCTTCAAAACACCAGTGACCGAAGAAATTATTTCCTTCTTCAACAAACCGGGACGTGCCCCAGGCACTTTCGTTTGCCGCTTGCGCTAAAGCCATGGAAGGAGGAATGATGTCGACACGCCGTATAAGGACTTCCCAATCCCCGGCCTCGTCATAACTAAAATCTTCTACTTCATAAAACTCGACCAGGTCGTCAACCACCATTCGATCGAACAATGAGAGATTTTCAGGAGTCTTCGACAGGGAAATCAGCTCTTCCCTGATTTTGAGTATCTCCCGATTCTGCTCTTCTATTATAGGAAGCAGAAAATCAAAAAAGGCTTGTTTGCGTTCCGGACCAGCCTCGAGTTCATCGAAGTCGGGAACAGGAGAAGATCGGAACTGCATGGTGATCACAATGAGTATGGCCAGGCTGCCGCCAACTGCTACGCTTCTCACCAACGCAGACTGCTCTCCGCTGGCAAAAGACTTGGAGTACTTTGTAAGGTAAAGCTTTGCCTGCTGCACTTTTTTCAGCATGGCTCAAGACTATCACGCTGGGAAAGTTTTTTCAGTGGCGAACCCTTGGCAAATATTTTCAGAGTGAGATTGATGCAACAGAATTTTCGATCAGGCCGTGAAACGAAATTGATGGATCGTTGAATGATCTTCTTAAGGATTCAGTGAATCAACATAATCAATCAGGCTTTTTATCGTGCCCCAACATTTCCGCAGGGTCGACCAGCTGGTCAAATCGTTCTCCACTCATAAAACCGAGTTCGATTACGGCACTGCGCAGAGTGGTGTCATTTTCGTAGGCATAATGTGCCACTTTGCTGGCTTTGTCGTAACCTATTTCAGGGTTCAGGGCCGTTACCAACATCAGCGACTGGTTCAGGTAAGTATTCAGTTGTTCCCGGTTGGGCTTGATGCCCGCTAAACAACTCGCAGTGAAATTCTCCGAAGCATTGGCCAGCAGTTGAATGGATTCCAGCACTGTATGGATGATTACCGGTTTATAGGCATTGAGCTGAAATTGTCCCTGACTGCCAGCGAGACTCACCGTCAGGTTGTTGCCCATTACCCTGAGACAGATCATTGACACCGATTCGATCTGGGTAGGGTTTACTTTCCCTGGCATGATGGAACTGCCAGGCTCATTGGCGGGAATATAAATCTCGTGCAAACCACAACGCGGACCTGAAGCCATCAGGCGGAGGTCGTTGACAATTTTTAACAGGCTGCAGGCGTAGCCATTGATGGTTCCGTGGAGCTGCACCAGGGCATCGTGCGCTGCAATCTGGGAGAACTTGTTGTCGGCACTGCTGAACTCCAATGCGGAGAGTTCGCTGATGTTTTTGCACACAGCCTCTGCCCAACCCGATTCGGTATTCAGACCGGTACCAACAGCCGTACCCCCAATGGCCAGTTTGCGAAGCGGAAGTTCCGCATGTTCCAGATTCTGCAAACAGTCCTCTACCTGACTGTGAAACGCTGAAAATTCCTGACCAAGAGTGATTGGTGTTGCGTCCATCATATGGGTTCGACCAGTCTTGATAATTGCATCAAACTCTTCGACTTTTTGCTCGAGGTGGTTCAGCAAGCGCTTGATCGCCGGATAGAGATCTTCTTGCAGTGCCTGACAGGTACACAGATGCATGACCGTGGGGAATACATCATTGGTTGACTGCCCCTTGTTTACATGATCATTAGGGTGAATTGGTGTTTTCGATCCTCGACCGTGACCAGCCAGCTCATTGCAACGGTTGGCAATCACTTCATTCACATTCATATGGGTTTGAGTGCCACTTCCAGACTGCCATACTGGTAAAGGAAACTGATCGCTGTGCTTGCCTTGCAAGATCTCATCACAAGTCTGCACGATGAGATCTACCTGGCTTTTTTCAAGCTGTCCCAGTTCGCCATTACTTATTGCCGCCGCTTTTTTTACCAGCGCAAACGAGCTGACAAACCTTGCCGGGAATCGGTCTGACTCAAAATTAAAATTCTGTCGCGCCCGTTGAGTTTGCGCTCCCCACAAACTGTTGTCGGGCACCTCGATTTCGCCGAGGCTGTCCGACTCCAGCCTGGTTTTCCCTTGCCCTGGATCTTCTGATTTGCTCATGAGTTGCCTATCCTGATTGGGTTTACGGTTCGAGCAGTATCTGTATTTGGCTGCAAGATACCATGGTTGCGTATTGCCCATTGACAAGCAAGACCACTGAACGCGGCCCAAGGTGGTACTAAACCCTAAATTCTTGTATTTTCACCACAGGGTTTTACGTGCAGATTATGCGGCAGCACGGCAACTTGGGACCTCTCTTTGGAGCTCCATTCATTATCCTGCCGCACAGGACTTTTCTATGCTTTCCTTTATCAAGCGATTGTTAGCGACCAGCAATATCAGCCTATGCCTGGCCATGCTCTTCACGGTGTCACACACGACCTCGGCCCAGCAACAGAATATCGAGGATGATAATGAGGACTGGGTAGCAGCCACACTATGTTCCATCGATATGCGCTCGGTAGACTTAAGCCAGGCTCCTTCATTTACCTATACGGCAAGTGATGGTAACAACACCCGTCATCTGGCAGCCGAACAGGCCGGGCTGAATACCGCTGATCTGTCAAACCTGGAACTGGCCTGGGCCATTGCCTTTCCGGAAACTTCCAGCATGCGTGCCGCCCCGGTCATTGTCGGCTCTACCGTGTTCTATTCAGCCACGGATTCCGGCCGGGTCTTTGCTCTCGATGCAAATTCCGGTTGCGCCAAGTGGGTTTACGAGCCGGGAACCCGGCTGCGCTCATCCATGGCCTACGATGTTATCGAGCAACGGGGCACTCTGGTATTCAGTGACCAGGCAGGCATGATTCATTCTGTCGATGCAGAAACCGGCGAAGCCAACTGGGTTGCCAGCGGGCAGGCAAGCGACAACCAGGGCATGCTTACAGGTACACCGGTCATCTACGAGGACAGAATCATCGTTCCAGTCTCCGGTTCCGGCGTGATCACCGGCGGCAACCCTCGTTATGAATGTTGTGAAAACCATGGCGCCGTGACAGCTCTGAACGTGCACACCGGTGAAAAATTGTGGGAATACCACACCATGCCGGCAGCAGAATACACTGGTGCAACCAGTTCCACTGGCGTCAGGCAACGCGGACCGTCTGGGGCGCCTATCTGGACTACGCCGACGATCGATAGCGAGCGCAACCAGATCTATGTCACCACCGGTGAAAACACATCCCACCCCACCACCAACACCAGCGATGCCATCATCGCCCTGGATCTGGAAACAGGCGAAGAAAAGTGGGTGTTTCAGGCGCTGGAAAATGACATGTGGAACTTCGGTTGTTCGGCCGGCGGACCTAACTGCATCATTCTGGATGACACCAATTCGGTGGATTTCGATTTCGGTGGCCCAGCGATCCTGGTGGATACGGGAGAACGGGAGTTATTGATCGCTGGACAGAAATCCGGTGATCTGTGGGCATTGGATCCAGACACCGGTGCCCTGGTATGGAATCAGCGGGTTGGAGAAGGCACGGCACTGGGTGGCAACCACTGGGGTATTGCAGTGAATTCCGAGCGGGCCTTTCTGACTATCAATGATCCTGTTGGCATGAACGGTAACAGTCGTTCCGGCCTTTATACCTACTTTGTTGGTACCGGTGAACCAAGCTGGTACTACGAAGTGGAACCGGATTGTGGCGACCATCGCAGCGATCGACTCAGACGCTGCCAGGCACTGTATGGCTTTTCTGCGGCACCCCTGTCTGTTGACGGAGCCGTGATCACGGCCGGACTCGATGGCCGACTCTTCATCTTCAATTCTGATTCGGGTGAGTTGTTGTTCCAATACGATACCGCGACGGATTTTGAAACCGTCAATGGTGTGGAAGGGTACGGTGGCTCCATCGACAGTCATTCCATAGCGGCAGGATCAGGCATGGTGTTTGTAGGTTCTGGCTACGGATCATTCAGCCAGGTGGCCGGTAATGTGCTGCTGGCATTCAGGCCAGCCCGCTAGCGTTTATCGCCTGTACTCCCCGGCTGACCCCAGAGAGACTGGTCAGTCGGGCAAAGACAAGCCCAGATTAAGTCGTGTACAATAGCTCGCTTTTTTGAGCAATTAATCATGGCGCGCATAGGGATTATTGGCGGCGGGCAACTGGCAGCCATGCTGGTGAAAGCCTGCAATCTGGCCAACGCCAACAATGGAACTGATCACCAGATCTTCGTGCTGGATCCAGACCTGCAATGTCCGGCTGCACTTGTGGGCGGCAAGCACGTGCCTGGCAAGCCTGCCACTGGCGAAGGTTATGAGGAACTGGCGGCGCAAACCGACATCCTCACGGTTGACCTTGAAAATGTTTGTGTAGAATCCCTCACCGCCCTTTCCGAACAGGGCCACACTGTCATTCCCCATCCCTCACTACTCGCCAGGGTGACCAACAAGCTATTGCAGAAAGAGTGGTTAAGAGAGCTCGACTTGCCCACAGCGGATTTTGTCGCACACCCGGCAGATAAAGATATTACCGACCAGCCCTTTGGCTTTCCTGTGGTGCAAAAAGCTGCAAAAGGGGGCTATGACGGACGTGGTGTTGCCGTGCTGCGTAGTGCAGACGATAACAATAATCGCCTCAAGGTTGCCGGCTTTTTGGAGCAATACATCGATCGCCACATGGAAGTCTCGGTGATCGTGGCTGCTGATGGGAAAGGCGACATCAGGACCTATGAACCTGTTGAGATGATGTTTCACGAAGGTGGCAATGTACTCGACTATCTCATTGCACCTGCACGACTGGATGCTGAGTTGTTGAATCAGGCCAAAGACCTGGCAAGCAATGCGGTCGCTGCCATGAACGGCATGGGAATCTTCGGTGTTGAGATGTTCCTCACCAAAGACTCAAAGCTGTTGATCAATGAAATCTCTCCGCGAACCCACAACAGTGGTCACTACACCACAGAGGCATGCCAGACATCCCAATTTGTCCAGCAACTGTCCATACTGACCGGGCAGCCACTGGGCGATACCGATCAATTATCACCTGCGGTATTATTCAATGTGCTCGGTGCTTCCGGCTACAAAGGGGAAGCTGTCATTGAGCAGGCACCTGGAATCGGGGATGATGGAGATGTGCATATTCACTTCTACGGTAAGGCCCGATGCTTTCCCGGTCGTAAAATGGGACACGTCACCATTACTGGTGAAACCGTAGACGATGCGCTCGAGAAAGCAAAAAAGATTCGCCAGTTAATCACGGTTAGAGGAGCAAAGTCTCTTGACTGATTCAGCAAAGGCCCAGGTAGGCATCATCATGGGTAGTGACTCGGACTTACCTGTCATGCAGGCTGCCGCCGACATACTCGAAAGGCTTGAGGTTGGCTACGAACTCACCATCGTGTCAGCGCACCGAACGCCAGAGCGCATGGTGGAATACGCCCAATCGGCAAAAGCCAGAGGATTGAGAGTCATCATAGCCGGAGCGGGAGGTGCAGCACACCTGCCAGGCATGGTGGCATCGCTTACCGTGCTTCCCGTAATCGGTGTACCGGTTGCAGTGACTGCTCTGCAGGGCCAGGATTCTTTGCTCTCTATTGTGCAGATGCCGCGCGGCGTCCCTGTTGCAACCGTGGCAATCGATAACGCCACCAATGCAGGACTGTTAGCTGCACAGATCCTGGCCATAGCCGATGAGACCCTGTCTGACCGTCTGACACACTATCGTGACGCGCAGACCCAGGCCGTGCTGGATAAAGTGGCGAAACTGGAAAAATAACCTGGCCCGGCTGGGCCAAAATCATCGGTAATCAGCAGTGGTCTGGTTTGATTCTTCAGATTGTGAACGCTGCTTTGTCTGCTGCAACAACTGACGAAACTCTTCACTTGAGACAGGCTTGCTGAACAGGTAGCCCTGCCCATAGTCACATCCCATCTCTCGCAGCAGATCTTCAATCTCCTGGGTTTCTATACCTTCGGCGACCACGTCAAAGCCGAGAACATGTGCCAGCTCGATAGTCGATTTGACGATACTGCGATTATTTTCCGTGGCCATCATTGCACCGACGAATGACTGGTCTATTTTTACTGTGGATACCGGAAATCGTTCAAGGTACTGCAAGGAACTAAACCCGGTACCGAAATCGTCGATCGACAAACGAATGCCCAGGGCTGTTAGCTGGTTAAGGCGATCCGCCGCTATGTCCAGATCCGACAGCACCGCACTCTCAGTCAATTCCAGTTCGAGGCAATGGGAGGGCATGCCGGTGGTAGACAACATTTTCTCGATGTCTGCAACAAAAGAATCATGACCGAGATTGGTCGCCGAAATATTGACTGCCACGGACTGGAAATCGCCCTGTGCTGACTCCCGCAGGGACAGGAAGTCTCGGGCAGCCCGCTCCAATACCCACAAGGTCATGGGTGTTATTAATGCACTCTCCTCCGCCAGTGGCAGAAACTTTGAAGGCGGAACAATTCCACGATCAGGATCTTTCCAGTGCATCAATGCTTCTACACTCAAAATCCTGTGATCGCTGAGTCGATACTTGGGCTGGTAACGAAGCTGCAACACACCATCGTCGAATGCATGTTTGAGCAGTCCAAGCACTGCCAGGTTTTCTCTGGATTTCAAACCCAGAGAACGGCTGTAGTGGGTGTGTTGAATACGCTGCACCCGAGCCTCGTTGGCTGCCATTTCCAGGCGGCGCAGGTAATCCTGCGGATCCCGCTTCAGATCATCAACTACGATATCCGACCAGACGCAATGCAGTAGCAAGGGAATCTCTTCAAACTCAATTGGAGAGCTGATGCACATTTCAACCAGTGCGCGCAGCTCTTTTTGCCGGGCTTCATCCTTGCTGTCCGTGAGAATCACCAGCCGATTGGTTCGAATGTGGTGAATCAGTTCTCCCGGCTTGAGCTGCGCTTCAAGCTTGGCGACCAAGGAAAGGATTGCGGCTTTCTCGATTCTGGGGCCGAGCTTCAGGGAAAGCTCATTGAGATTGGTGATGTCTATCAGATACAGACCGGGAACAGTTTTGGTTGCGAATCTACCTTCCCTGGAACCAGCCATTAGCTTCTGCAAGGTCACCAGCAAAGCGTCCCGGTTAGGCAGCTCACTGACCTGATTGTGCAACAGGTGCCACCTCAATCGCTTGATATATTTGCGAATCAAATCCGATGAGCTGCCAACGATTATGCCAACCAGCAGAAAATAGACCAGTCGATAAATCCAGTTGGTAATTGATTGCATCTCGCCGGTGGCGACATCAAAGGGCATAAGAGGCCCCAATAACAACCCCGCCGCCAATGCCGAAGCGAGACCGCCGCGCAGGCCAAAAACCAGGCCGGCAATGACCACAGGCACATACATGCTATGGGTATAGACAACAAAAGAGCCTCCTGCCAGATAGACAACCATCGTTGCCAGGGCAAGAGTGAGGACCACCAAGAAACCGGCGGCTATCTGGGCACCACGGCTGCGTTCTTCTATCCAGTGATGAATAGAACTCGTCGCGCTGTTGGGTGGTGTTATATCCACTTGCCAATCACCAATACGGAGCATGCGCCGGCGTTACCAGCAGGCTTTGAAATATTTGAATTGTTAGGGAGTATAGACGGAAAATGTTTCTCAGGCCTCCCTGAATGGGAGGCCTGCAGCTTGGTCAAAAATAATCGTCTGAGTGACCGGAATAACTGGCTGGCCAGTTGTCAGACCTGACCTGTTACCGGCGAATTCGATCGCGACTAAAACAGCTTTTAGAAGGTTCCGCGAATCTTGATGGCATACACAGGGCCGTTCACAGAACAGGAATCTTCCACCTCATCGATAATGCCGTTGGCAATGGTGCCACCGGTGTAACGGGTGCGAATACGGCAACGCTCGCCAGAGTCACGCGCTTCAAACCGGTAAACCAGTCCGCCCCAGGCCTGGGTTTCTACCCAGGTGAACCAGAAGAAGTCCTTGGGATATTGCTCGACCTTGTCGATGTCCCAGGTCTTGAAGTCGTTATAAAACTCCCTGTTGAAGTTAAAGCCCCAGTTGGTATTCCCCAGGTGAGGAAGGTCGTGGCGAAATCCCATGCTGTACCGGCTACCACCGCCTCGCAGTGAACGTTCGCGCTCCCGCTCCAGAAATGGATCCGTGACCGTGGATTCTTCCATGTTGAGACCGGCCGTTAACAGCATATTGGGTTGATCGATAAAGCTCAGGCGAAAGCTGCTATTAAAATTGAATCCATAGCGTTCGCCGCTGCCAATATTGCCGCGTGCAGACAGGATCTCGCCATCCCGGGACACATCCACGTTGTCGATCAAATCTTCGAGATCGTGATAGAAGAAGTTGGTGTTGATCACACCCGTGTCGTTGGGCAACCTGAATTCAAGATTGGCCTCATAGCGCCAGGACTGTTCCTGCCTGAGCTCGGCATTGCCCTGGAACGCATTCTGCTCGTCGTCGCTCTGGTCGACACCCGCAGTGAAGTCGCGAAAGCTAAGCTGGGCGACATCCTTTTCAATAGTGGCGCGAAACTGGATGGATGGCGTGATATCGAATCGGTAATCCACTTTGGGTCGGAAGAAATTAAAATCACGGGAGTTCGACAGGCTACCGGTCTGGGAGATTGTGCTGTCTTCAAACAGCAAGGTGGTTTCCAGGGTCATGCGATCATTCATTGACCAGTTGTGGATAGCGAAATACTCATAGCGCATCTCTTCCACGGTGCCGACAGAATCGGTAATCGGCGTGAGACCACCAAAGCGTGGGTCGGTTTCTCCCCCGGTTAACAATCCCAGCTGCAGGGAAGTGTCGAGAATCGTCTGCGCTCTTTCCACCCCGGCTTCCACCGACTGGGTTTCTGCCAGATCAAAAATATAGGATGAACGAACGATTCGTTCCTGGTTATTCTCGAAATTGGAAAGAAACAGGTCACGGGTTTCGTCACTTCCGTTTACCTTGAAACGACTCCGTTGAAACTGGTTTTCCGATTCGTTAACGATAAACAGGGTTTTCCAGCGACTGCCATCGGCAAACACATGCATATAGTCACCGCCGACCTCCCAGGAACTGTCGTCGGTCGGTTGCGTGTCTCTTTCGATGACCTGACTGCTTATGGACCCGGCACTGAACCCGGTGATGACCCGGTCCGTATCCATGTCCAGATCATTGCCAGTCCACTGCAGGTTCAGGTTTGCCGTATCCCGCTCACTGAACTCGTAGCCCATATTAGCCTGCAGCGTGATCGGCCAGGCATCTGTGACCTCATCACGCTTGACGGTTTCGATAAGATTGCCGTCCTCATCAAAGGCTTCTTCGAAGCCATCGCGGAATCCGTAGCGTGGCTCCCGTTCGGCACTGAGAAAATAGTTGAAAGCCCCATTCTGTCCAGTGGCGGATATTTTGCCACCGGGAATGATTTCACCGTCCAGCGCCCGGTCCACATTCACCTCATAAGCGAAGCTCACATTGGACTGTGCCTCGTTCAGGACAATATTGATGACCTGGGTGCCACCACGCACATCGAGATCGCCGGATGTGCCGCGAATGATTTCGATGTATTGCACCTCAGTAGCTGGAATGCGGGAAAGCTGGGAGTTGCCCTCGTTGCCCTTACCCGCAATGCGTCGACCGTTAATAAGCACCTGGTCGCCACCGGCGCCCAGTCCTCTGCGGCCATTGCCGCTGGTGCCACCGGGTCCACCCTGGGTGCGTCCGCCACCCTGGGCCAGATTAATACCGGGGATACGCTGCAGCATGTCGTTGACCGAATAGGGCTGAAACTGGGCGAAATACTCGGCCGGGTAGGTGACAGTGGCATCGTCTGAAGTCACCGGCACCTGGGCCAGAGCGCTATTGGCGCCCAGGCCAGACAACATCAGGGCTGAAGTCAGGCTAACTGCCAACACCAGCTTGTTTCTCAAAACAGGGGTACTCATGAATTCCTCGCTCCAGGGGCGGCAATCGAATTAATACAGGGAATTTTCCCTTAAAAATCAGGGCGAAGTATGCCCGCAATGAGGTGTCGAAACTACCGGGAAAGGTGTCAAATTATTACAAAATGTGAGCGAGCAATGCCCCGGAGTAGTCAGGAATTACTGTTAAAAATTCCAACTACGATGCAGGAACCAGATTGAAGGCGATAACACAGCGTTCAGTCTCCTCTGAAAAAGGAATTGTTCTGTGGAAGAGCGAGGAAGGAAACAGTGCAATTTCTCCGCTCTTCGGGCGATGAACCCGTGTCGGTATGTCGCTGTTTAATACAGGCAAATCATAGCCATGAAGACTAAATTCTATTGCCCCAGCATCACTGTCTGATTTCAGTGTCTTCAGATACACCACGCCGGATAACCATCCCGAAGGATGGATGTGCGACTGCTGATAGCCAGACTTCACCAGCCGAACATGCCAGCCTTTGAGATTGAATTCGTCAGGCCAGGAGTTGATGAATGCACAATCTGCCGTACGGAATTTTTCCTGGTATGCAGCAATTTCTTCGCGGAGAAACTTCTCCAGCAGCGCACAGTATTCACCAGCTTCAAAAATCGTGTTAGGAGTCTGGAACCCAGATTTTGTGACTCCATGCTCTGGTTCCCAGACCTGGTTTTCATTGAATCCTTCTTGCAGAAGTCCGCTGATGAACCCAGGGACATTTACTATGTGGTCTCGTAAGTTTCCGATGTGTATGAATTCCATCGGATTTCTGCAGAATTGATGCCTGTTTTCTATGTCGAGTTGATGGCACACATATGCACTGACGGCTGACACACGCCTGTTAATGTCACCTGAGTCAGCAAGTCGTCCCAGCCTTTCCTGCAACTCGTCATACCGACCAAGATGAAACAAGCACTCAAGAACCTGAGACTTTGTGTTAAGCCAGAAGTTGTTTTTGTCCAGGTTAGATTCCAGGGCTTTAATGAACTCTGGCTCGTTGAGCACATCAAAATATTGAAGCGCCTCTTCATATCTGCCCTCAGCCCTCATGGCATTGCCGAGACTGTTATAGACCTTAGCCGAGCCCGGCTCCAGTGCCAGCGCCTGCTGGTAGGCATCAATGGCAGCCTCATTGTCACCCTTGCTACTCAGCGCGTGACCAAGGTTCTGATAAGCATTGGTATAGTCCCGCCTGATCTCAATAGCTCGTTTACAGCTCGCAATGGCCGCATCCGGGTCTCCAAGGGCCAATTGAGCACCACCCATATTGTTGTAGGCTTCGCTGTATCGTGGATCGAGCCTCACCGCCTCTTTGAAGCATGAGATGGCAGCCTCCAGATCTCCTTTCAGGTGCAACGCGGCCCCAAGAGCATTGTGCGCATCTGGATTGTCAGGAATCAGGTTGACTATTTGCTGATAGCAATCGGCCGAGTCCTTCAGGCTGCCGGATTTCCGCAGAATCTGTCCTAAATTGTGATACGCCTCGATAAAAGCTGGTTTGCATTGGATAGCCTTTCTGAAACTTTCTATCGCCGCCCTGCCCTTGCCTTTGAGCTGCAGTGCATAGCCGAGGTTGTTGTGCGCCTCGTAGTATCCGGGGTTTATTCTAACTGCTTCGCGATAGCTCTTGATGGCAGCGTCAAGGTCTCCTTGATGCTGTTGTATAAACCCCAAATTGTTGTGCGCAGCAGCCGTAATGCCGGAATCTGTTTTCGCGACAGCAAAGTCACCACGAATATCAAGAATGGCTCGATAAAACCGTTCCGCTTTTTCCAGCTCACCATTCTTGTGAGCAATTACAGCAAGTTGCAAGGCCTGTGTACTTGGTATTTTCACTCTACTGCACTCTTGGTTGGTTTTTACCGCCTGACTCTTGATTGCATTCGGTACAACCTGATTGAGTCATTGAGCTGGTAGAGGAATTTTCGCTGATGCAGAAGAGCCGAGTCCTCCAGAGCACATCCATTTACTCTCTGAACTTTCTCAAGAAAAACTAGAGGAATTTATAGACCCAGAAGCCACGGGGGCTCTGGCCTGGAGCCAGTTTTAAGTCACAATAAGTTACAGTTCATAAATGGGAACGAATACCGAAAACTGCTAGTTTTTACGTTCCTGAAACACCCCTCCTACTGCGCTGAAGCGAAGGGAATTGGTTCCGTAGTTTCTGACAGGAAGCCTTGATGGTTAAATTGTTAGATTGGAATGTTTTCTCACAGACCTGCACTCTTGAGAACATTGCGACCGGCGAGACAGTCAAACTGTCGCCTCGCACAATGGATGTCCTTAACTATTTGATTGAGTCACATGGTCAGGTTGTCTCAAGTGCTGAGTTACTGGATAAGCACTGGAGCAATTCAGTAAGCTCCGACCATGCAGTACACAATTCCATCGCCGAACTTCGATCTGCTCTCGGCGATCACGCCAACAATCCCAGATACATCAAAACCTACCCGAAACGTGGTTATGCACTGATTGCAAAACCTGAGCATGAGGAATCTGCGGCCAGTCCGAACCCGGACGGCAGATCAAATCAAGAATGGCCTTATTGGGGAATCAGTTGGAGAACTGGTTTTGTGGCAAGCAGTGTATTGTTGGCAATGGTGCTGTTAAGTCTTTGGTTTGGAAGCGTCTGGGAGGACCAGAATACTCATGTTGTACTGGTTCGCCCGATAGAAAATATTAACGTTGAAGAACGCAATCTGTTTTGGGCTGCCCAATTACCTTCCAGCCTGGTTACCCACCTTTCAAAATTGCCGGACATAGTTATCGTAAGCGGCTTTGGCGACCTGGCCGCAACACAATATGTGCAGTCAAATTATGCCGAAGATATTGACTATGTACTGGGTGGCAATGTGCAGCAAGCAGGGGATGAACTGAGGCTACAAGTCAATCTGAGTAATGCCAACGACAATTCTATTGCCTTTTCAGACCAGATTGATATTTCTTCTTCCCAGGTATTTGACGTTCATGACGAGATAGGCAGAAGCATTGTTTCTGCATTGAGTATCTATCTCGATGAAGAGCAATATGCGGAGATGCGAGACTGGGGAACTTCCAACCCCATTGCCTACAGTAACTTTCTTGAAGCAGGGTTCTATGCGGGGAACTCAAATCACAACGACCTCGAACACGCACTTCGCCACTACAACGTGGCTACAGAAGAGGATCCGGGCTTTATCAATGCCTATGTTGGATTAGTAAGAGCAGCAAGCAGTCTTAGCACCTACAGTCATGAGGCGAGAAACATTGAACTACAATCTTTGGTAAATGATGCAATCAGGGAAGTCTCCCGAATCAATCCCGGGCATGCAACACTCGTGGAAATGCGTATCCAGTTGTTAAGCATGCAATCTAAAAGTCTGGCTCTGATTGAAGCAACTCTACGCGAAAGAATACTGTCCGGGAATGCTGACGAGTATTCTTATGCCCGTTATGCCACTCTGTTAGCAGAAGCCAGGCTTTATGACGAAGCGGCACAATTCCTGAGTCGCGTTTCAGACGAAGAACCCTTCCAGATTCCTCGACGCTCCACCTGGCTGTATCAGACGTTCTTCGAGACTCCTGACAAATTGATCCAAACTCAGAAGGGAATTCTTCTGGAGCGCCCCGACCATATTGGCATCATGTCAGCGTTGATCCGGGGCTTGGCCTTTGTCGGGGACTATCAACAGGCAACCTCGTATTTACAGAAGCAAATGAACATAGACGAGGAAGGTCCATTCACGATGCTGAGCCAGGTAACCATAAGCGGATTATGGGGACGGTCAATAGAGTCCGGGGATCTGTTTGAGCAGAGCAACCTGTCGAATCCGAACTACAATTTGAGTCATGGTGTGAAAAGTTTCATTCTTGGCGATATAGAATCTGGAATCAGCTATTGGCAATCTCTCAGTCCTGCTGACTGGCGCCGCCTTTCCGTTATGGCGCATAAAGTCGAAATGTATTTCCCGGACCATGTTTTGGTGGATCCACGCTATCTGGATCTGTTGGAAGATCTCGATCTCGGCATAAGCTGGCAAAGGCAACTCATGGAAGGGGTACAAGCCATGTCCAGTGTCACCAACGTTAATCTCAGCCCACAATCGTTGTCCGCCTATGAAAGTAATGTCTTCCTGAGTGAAAACAATTTGTGGGACCACTCTCGAGTCCTCTATCCGAATCGCGGGGAAGGCAGCAATACTCTACCTCCCGGATCTGATTAATTTTCCTGCCTCTTTGCCGTTGAGTTCAGCGGGACGCTAGTTTCCGGGCTTGTCCCATCGAAAAAATGACTGTGACTTCATGATCCCGGCGTATCAGACGCGGAATTCAATGATTCGTTTTCTTCGATACTAATAGCCGATGATTATTCGGTTTTTCAGAAGTATTCAGCAACCAAGTCCGAATAGACTCCGGCGGTATGCCAGCTAAGATAGGGACTGGAAAAACTACTGGAGCTGGCGGATGAAATCGAATTATGCAGTATCCGACAACAAGTTATTGAAACATAACAAAGGCAAGGATGGGACTAAAGCAGGCTACCTGCCTTTGCTGTGCAGCCTCTGCCTGGGACTGGCGATGATACCAGCGGCCAGTTCCCAGGAAAAAGGAGACATCACATTCCGCCTGGGGGTCGTGAACTTTGATCCCGATGTCAGCAGCAGTCCTGTGCAAAGTAGCACCTCTGGTCTGCTGGCAGGATCAAGTATAGATTTCAGCAACGACGCCCAACTGGGATTGAACTTGTCTTATATGATCAGCAACTCATTCGCCGTTGAGGCAATGATTACGGCTCCATTTGAACATGACCTGACTATTTCCGGACTGAACAGGTATGGGCTCACAACCACCAACATTGGGCAAACCAAGCAACTGCCTCTCGCCATCAGTGCGCTGTATTACTTCGGCCAACCGGGCAGTCGCCTACGGCCTTACCTGGGCGCTGGAATCAATTACACCAAGTTCTTCGATGATTCCCTGTCCACCCAGGCACGACTGGAAATGGGCGCAGAGGGCCTGGAACTGGACGAGCATTTCGGTATGTCTGCAAGAGCAGGCGTGGATTGGAAACTGGACAACGGGTGGTTCGTCAATGCTTCCGTGTGGCGAATGAATATAGACAGTAATGCCAGTTTTAACTCAACCATTTCCGGACCTGTCTCCACATACTTTGAGATGGATCCCTGGGTTTATTCTGTAACAGTCGGCCATGCTTTCGACTGGTAAACCAGCACCCGGGGATGATCTCTTGACGATAACCGACCCAGCCCCTCAACGTTGCTAATGAGAGGCTGAAAGCGGGACTTAAATTTAGAAGGGAAGCGAATATTTCAGGCCTAACTCAAAAACCTGAAAATCGTTTTCGATGTCCAGGCTAGCTGGCAACAAGTCCACATCGACTTCGAGATCTTCCGCTACGAATCTGCGAAAATTT
This sequence comes from Gammaproteobacteria bacterium, assembly GCA_040218615.1. Taxonomy (GTDB): domain Bacteria; phylum Pseudomonadota; class Gammaproteobacteria; order Pseudomonadales; family Pseudohongiellaceae; genus UBA9145. The sequence continues at coordinate 173,921 of JAVJRC010000009.1, read as the reverse complement.
CCAAAAAAGCTGACTGTATCGGTGACCCGGTATTCAGCTCCCAGGATAAATTGCCAGGCAAACCCGCTGTCGCCATCATCCAGAATAGGAGTTTGTGAAGGCGCAAACGATACGTCAGAATCCACAGCGCCTACACCTAGCCCAATGTACGGCGTGAGGTCATTGCCAAGTTCGAAATCGTAGTAGCCATTGAGCATGATGCTGGTGGTGTCGATTTCCCCTGCTCCCTCGTTGGCCAACCCGAATGTTGTAATGCCAAGGTCTTCAGTATTGCCAGAAATCAGCACACCTGCGTCAATCGCCGATAGATCGATGCCGGCCGCAGTTACGCCCACATGTCGAGCGATGTCGTTTTCATGCTGGCCGAGCGCCAACTCCACGCGCAGCCTGCCGTAGTCGTATCCGAATGCGCCGGAGAAGCTTACATCGCTATCAAACTCTGTTCTCCAACCCAGACTTGCACCAACTGGTATTTCCAGCGGAGGAGTGACATTGGTAACTGTTCCCGTGGTGAAAGGAGAAGTAAAAAACCCAACATTGTCTGAGCTACTCTGGTCGACAGTACCAAGGGCACCTGAAAGATAAAAACCTTCAGCCGCAACACTGCCTGCCATGGTAATTGCATAAGCTGCAACTGCAGCCGATAAGATCTTCTTCGACATACTCGATTCCTCGAATCAAACGTTGATTAACTCAATAACGGGCTCACTACGATAATAGATCAGTTCGATTGTCCTTGAGACACCATGCACATCTCCCTTGGTGGTAGTTCCCCTTGAGGTATGGACTGAAGTTCCAGGTTTTTGCACAAAATAGCAGCCCAATAAACACGCAGCCAGTTAGAAGCAGATTCGCTTAAATATTCAGGACCCTCTGGTTAATTCAGACAGTCCTTGGTGCAGAGCGGAGCTTTTCGATTCATCAGATTGCCAGTCCGCGTACCGTTACCGACCTGCCTGGAGCAATGATTCAGCTTCGGCTTTCAGCGCAGCTGAAAGATTTTCAATCCAGATTCTCTCACCACGGCTGATTCCGTTATCGCTGTTAAGAATTTCTTCAAGCCTCGTAAGTGCGGCGTCTACCTGTTGAATATACAGGCCAGCGAGAGACAGGGACAAGGGCGGATGATTCATTGCCATCGGATCGAAGCTCACTTGCCCGGATTGCGCACAGGCGATATTCCGGCGTTGTGCATGGTAGGCATCCTGGCGGCAGCGAGCGCCCGAATACGCGCGCCCCATTCCAGAGCTGCCGCCATAGCGGCTTATTTGTACCACACTTTGTGCGATAGCAAGGTCTGTTCTCGCCTTGCCAACGATAAGATTCAAGGTATGAACCGAAGTACCAGGAATCGCATTTTCAATTTTCTCGAGAATGCGCTGATAGAGCTCACTAAGCTCACGAGCAGATTGAATAGCACTGACCGAGTTGCTGGACAACCTGTTCTGTGTCAGAGCCTCCCATTGCCAGGCGGTATACAGCTCTGCAGCCAGTACATAGCGCAGGTCATCAGGAGGATAGATTCTACTACTGACCAGAAAGCCCAGCTGATGGAGATCATGAACTTCCTCCCAGCGCTGCATTTCGGACAGCGCCTCAATCAACTGGTTGAGATGGGGAAGTTGTTCCTCGCTGTAAAGGCCAAAATTAATCCGGCTCAGGTGCCAGGACTGTCGGAATTGCTCAGCAGCGGCTTCGTATCTCTCTTCTTTCAAAAGAAATTGGCCATATTGATCATGGGCCTCGATCATGGCGTTGCCATAAGGCCCGGCAACAGTGCTGAGATCTTCCAGATGTTGTTTCAGGACAAGCTCTTCCCGGCGCGAATCTCCGTATTGGGTTGAGGCACCGTTAGATTCTGTCGCAAATAATTCAGCTGTGGCTGTCAGAACCAGTAATACAGAAAAAATGAGAACTGCTTTGCTCATCATCAACTTCCAGGTTTCTACCATCACTACACGATCTGGTTAACGTTGAAAGTAAATGAAAGGATTGCTTTTCTATATTCTTATTTTCCGAATCAATTGTTCGAAAAGAACTGATAAAACGCAGGGCTGGATTCGATAATTCCGGTCTGGCCTGACCCAATGCTTAATCCAGGAACTCAACCCAGGGACTCAATCCAGCTGAACAAGATTTTCACTGCTTATCCAGTGCGCTTCGAATCAGTCCCAGGACGCGAGTTTCGGATTCACGTTCTCTGTTATCAGCCATCAGCGCTATCTGCGCAGCCGATTCCACCAGATCGCAATGATCACTGTCGCCCTTAACGGCAGCTATTGATTCCAATGCTTTTTCCTTGCCAGCCTCGGGGTCGCTCAAAATTGCGCCGCTGATGTCTCGAAAAAGCGGCTCGTAACGCTTGAAGTCCAGCGCCGCCTGAATGTCTTCATTCTCATAAATTAGTTTTACGAAGCTATCGACTTCAGATTCCGCCAGATCACCATCGGCGACAGCCACAAGCGCGAACGCGCTTACAATAGCCCGAGCCAGCTCCCCTGTGATTTCTTTATTGAATCTCTGCCACGAGACTCTGGCGTAGGCAGCATTTTCCTGATTTGTCATGGCTGACGTCCTCGAAGGGCCTGGTCTTTAAGCACGATATTATAGCCCTCTTGCCATTGAATTTCTTTCCCACTCAGTGTGATCTGCATCTCATACGAGCCCTAAACATTTACGCCGGGCAATAGCAGACATTCCAGAAATATGTAATGGCGGAAACTTTTGCCGGCTCTGATTCTTCTTAGTGTTTGAAAATCCCTCCTTGCAATCGTATTGTGGCCCGATGAAAGAATCACCGGGACCAACCGAGGCAGCTAGTGAAACTGGCCGTTTGCAGAGAGAGCTATTCTGGATAGCCGGCATCGGCATGGTTGCAGGGCTTGGACTTGCTGCCTTTGTGGCCACTCAATTGACTCCGGTGGCATCTTTGCAATGGGGGTTACAGAGCGGAGTCATCTGGATCTTTGCCTGTTTCCAGACCCGTCGCAGGCTGCATCTCAATCGCCCCGAAGCAGGCGCGCCCCTCTACCAGAATTTGGGCTGGGCTAACCGTCTTACTCTGCTGCGCGCATGGCTGATCGCAGCCACGGGTGGGTTCCTGTTTCAGCCATGGCCGGAAGGGCCTGCGCTGGCCTGGCTGCCTGGAATGATTTATTTTGCGGCGGCAATGCTCGATCGTGTCGATGGATTTGTGGCCCGTCGTACTCACCACAGCAGTTTGCTCGGCAATGAGCTCGATGTTGTTTCAGATGCCTTGGGCCTTGCCGTTGCCTCACTACTGGCCTACGGCTGGGGGCAGGTACACTGGAGCTATCTGCTGATGGGAGCAGCCTATTATCTGTTTCATCTGGGATTAATCTGGCGCAAGGCGCGTGGACAAGCAATCTATCCTCTACCTCCAGCCATGCATCGACGGGCCTGGGCGGGTTTTCAGATGGGATTCCTCGTCGTCGCTCTATGGCCACTGTTTTATCCTCCTGTAACTGTCGTTGCAGGATTCGCGTTCATGTTGCCTGCCCTGATCGGGTTTGTCATAGACTGGCTGATCGTGAGTGGACACATCAATCGGGACGATTCTTTGGCTGATGCTGTATTTCGCCAACTGACTTTCTTTAGCCAGACATTCTTTCAACCAGCACTGCGCATGGCCATAGTGATTCTGTTAGGTATTTCGATAATCCAGTCCGGGTCGGCCCCAATGGCCAATAGTGGTATTGCCGGTTACAGCATTATCGCCAGCACTGCTTTTTCCCTGGCGGCCATTACCATACTGCTGGGCTTCGCTGGCCGATATTTTTGCCTTCTGCTTATAGGGTTACTGGGCTGGTACTATATTGGTCAGCCCATGCAAACAGTAGATTACGCACTCTTCTGCTGCGTTGTATGGTCGATGTTGTTGGGCAGCGGTCGCTTTAGCCTGTGGATGGAAGATGACCGCTGGTTGAATCGGTATGACGGCGCTTGAGCATTTCCAATAAAACTGCGCAATTCCTGACCTGGGCCGTGGCCCTGTCCCTGGCCACGTGGATTATTGGGCAGATGCCACTGGGCGCAGCGTTGACGCTCATTGCCGCACTTGCGCCATGGCAGTGGTTGGCCTGGCTGGCATTGAACGCCCTTATCATTGCCCTGCTCTCCTATCGTTGGCTGGTGTTGGCCAAGACCCTGAATTTCCCAATTGGCTTGTTCAGCCTGTTGCGCATTCGCCAGGCTGGCCAACTGGTCTCATTTGTAACACCTGGACCTCAGTTTGGTGGTGAGCCATTTCAGGTGTACTGGCTATGGAAAAAATATTCGTTCCCTGGGTTCGTCGCACTGCTCGCCGTAGGGCTTGATCGCTTCTATGAGTTTTGGACCAATTTTGCGGTGCTTCTGATTGCAGTCTTGATACTGATTACCACCGCTTCCATCGGCGGTGTCGATTGGCAAATCGTTGCTGCAATCCTGGCAGGCCTCATCATTGTGATGAGCCTGCTGGCGTGGATGTTACTCAATCGGCCCGGCAGAATTAGCAAGCTTGTAAACAGAATCACTGCGCCCTGGCAGGAGCACGAAAAGCTCAAGGCCGCAGGTGCTCATTGGTCAAGGCTGCACGAGACACTTCAGCAAGTGGTAGGAGGGCACAAACCTGCATTGGCCTATTCTCTGCTGGTTTCGATGTTGGCCTGGGCGGGGATGTTGATTGAGTTCTGGTTTCTGCTGGAGTTTGTCGAGGTGCCAGTGACCATACCAGGATTTGTGTTCCTGTTTGTGGTGATGCGACTGGCCTTTCTCATGCCGCTGCCGGGCGGCATAGGCAGTCTTGAGGTGGCATTGTTCTGGGCATTTCAGACGCTTGCCCTGCCCCTGTCTGCGGCAAGCGCCCTGATTGTCCTGATGCGACTGCGAGATGTGCTGATCTTGTTAATGGGAGCTGCCTTCATTCCCGGACTGCAGAAGATACCGGAACAGGGCCTCTCCCAAACCTGAACCCTGCGACCACCGACCGTTCTAATAATCTGTTGTGTAGGCTGCCCAGCAAGTATCGTTTTCCCAGATCTTGATAGTAAAGCGCCCACTGCCTGGGGGCGCAATTGCTGCCAGCATTCTCTCGCAAACAATACGACTGAAATGCTCGATGCTGGGGTTCAATCCAGCAAACTCTGGCAAATCATTGAGCATGCTTTCGCCAAAATAGTCCACTACCGCCTGGAGCTCTTCTTCAATTTTTACAATGTCCACCAGATAGCCGTGCTCATCCAGTTCTGCTGCTTCCAGCTTCACTTCGATCACATAGTGATGGGAGTGTGGGTCATTTTCCGAACCCCAATCGCCACCGATAAGGTAATGTCTTGCGATCAAATCTTGTTTTACTGCAACGGTATACATGCACACTGCCTCTCTGATTAAAATTTTGTGCCTATCACTGGATGCCGCAACTGATTTTCTTACTGACTCTGGTAATCAAAAATAACTTGCAGGGCACTCTCATCACCGCTATCGAGTAACTGATACGCATCAGCCGCGTTCTCGAGAGGTATACTATTGGAAATATATTTTTCCGGCTCGCATTTCTGAATCATCTCCCAGGCTAGCTGGAATCGTCGGGCTTTATCCCAGCGCCCACTCAACTTCGGATCGATTGTACTGACCTGGCTGCTGACAAGCCGAATGCGATTACGGTGAAAGCGTTCGCCCAGATTGAGTTTGGCACTCTTGGTTCCATACCAGCTTCCCACTACCACGCGCCCGGAATAGCCGCACAATTCCAGAGACAGGTTAAGGGCCTCGGGATTTCCGGTAAGCTCGATAACCACATCCGCTCCGCCGTGGGTTTCGGTAACGGCAAGGCGTTTGCGCAAGTCTGACATCGCCGATGCTGAGTCAGGTGAGAGGGCTGAGTGTACGCCAGCTTGTTCGGCCAACTCTCTTCTACGTTCTACCGGCTCCAACACGGCGAGTTCAGCCAACCGGTATTGGGCAAGCAGATTGGACACCAATAATCCCACGATGCCCTGCCCCATAATTATCACGCGTTCACCCAACAGGGGCCGGGCGTCGTGAACCAGATTGACCGCGGTTTCCATATTAGCCAGGAATACCGCTGCTCGCGGATCGATGCCGTCTGGTACCAAAAGTGTGGAGTCGAGAGCACATTGGTAATGGCTGGCATGGGGCTGAAAGGAAAATACCGTTCTACCTTTGGTCGCCGGGTCCACCTGCTTGCCCACTTCAATGATTCTGCCCACAGCAGCATAACCATACTGCAGCGGGTAACTGGCTGCCTCACCGGCAAACGCGTCCAGGCTATCATCAAGCGAGAGGGAATCCGGGAGCTGGCCGCGATAGACCAGCAACTCAGTCCCGGCACTGATTGCAGAATACAGATTTTCAACCAGCACCTGACCAGGCAGCAATGGTGGGAGTGCCTGTTCACGGACTTCCACCGATGCGGGCCCATTGAACCAGAGCTGACGTGCTTTCAATTTCCGCTCCCGCTGTTTTGCAGATCACCCCAGACAATCAGGTCTGCACCTGCCTGGGCATAGTGGATGGGCTCAATAATAAACTGTTCGGCGCTGCCCGCCGACTGCAGGTCGCCCACACCTTTATAGCCGCCAACCAACCTGGGGGCCACGGTCAAAATCAGGGCATCCACCATCCGTGCTTGAAGAAAGGCGGTTATCACCGCTGCTCCGCCCTCAACCATCAGGCTTCGGATTCCCCGTTGTCGCAATAATTTCATTGCGGTATCCAGCGGTACTTCATCTTTGAGCTCACCTTTTCCCAACCCGTTTTCTGTTTCCACAGGCAACAGATCCACCTGTTCAGAGACTGAATCGGCGCCGGATTCCAGGGTCAGTATCCAGCAACGCTTGTCTGGATGGTGGCAAATTTTGGCGGCGGCAGGTGTGCGCAGATGACTGTCCAATACGATAGGTTGCGGATTATCACCCTTCCATTCCCGAACCGTAAGTTGAGGATCATCACTGAGAATGGTGCCAACGCCCACAAGGATCCCGTCGTGCAGGCTGCGAATCTGGTGGGTTAACTTCAGTGATTCTTCACCGCTGAAACTGAGTGTTTCACCGGAGCGCGTAGTAATGCTGCCGTCCCAACTCTGGGCATAGGAAAGTGTGATGAATGGCTTGTCGTCAGCTATAGATGAAGCGATGCGTTGTTCAAGCCACGATTCAATCTGCTGATTGAGATTCATGGGAGTCTCGTTCAACAACTGGAGTCCTGGTGTTTTTGACCCGCAACAGGTGGTTCATCCGCTCTGCCTTGGTCAGCAGGTAACGCGAATTCTCCGGATACATTTCGATATCCAGGGCCACCCTCTCGCTGACCTTGATGCCTTCTTCTTCCAGCGCGTTGATCTTGTCCGGATTGTTGGTGATGAGCCGAATTGAATCGATACCAAAGTCCTGAAGTATATGGGCTGCGATCGAGTAGTCGCGTTCATCCGCCTTGTGCCCCAGCATGAGATTGGCATCAACGGTGTCGTGGCCATCATCCTGCAGGTTGTAGGCATGTATTTTTTGCAGTAGGCCGATTCCCCGACCCTCCTGGCGGAGATAGATCACCATACCTCTGCCCTCGGCAGCGATGAGTTGCAGCGATCGGTCCAGTTGCTCACCACAGTCGCATCGGCGGGAACCGAATACATCCCCGGTGAGACATTCCGAATGTACCCGGACCAGAACGTCTGCACCGGAAAGATTTTCTCCCATGTGAAAACTGAGATGGTCTTTATCATCGAGTGAGTTGCTGTAATAGCTCAGCTCGAAGTCCCCATACTCAGTTGGGATCCGGGCGTTAGCCAGACGAGTGGTATTGGATTTTGGCATGACGGACAATCTTACGATGTACTACCTGACCCGTAAAGGACTGATACGGTTAGCAAATAATTAAGGGGATTGGTGATCGGTGCTGCCGGCTCTCATTCGTGCTACTGCTGCAAAGCTTCAAACTCGAAACGCAACGATACTTCGTCTCCGACCATGTCGTTGGATACACCATAATCCATCCCCCAGAGACTTCGGAGAATGGTTGTGCTGGCTGAGATGCCCAGCGTTTCTCGGCGGTGACCAAAGGGGTATTCGGCTCTTTTATTAATAGTCACATCGAGTGTGACCGGGTGGGTCTCGCCAATCAGGGTCAAGTTGCCCATCAATTTGCCACCGTTGCCGCCTTCAGCAGGCCTAAATTCACTTGCCTCAAATACGATCAATGGGTTTCTGCGGACATTCAGGAAGTCTCTTCCGCTGAGATGATCGTCGCGGTCATCATGATTAGTGAAAACACTGTCGGCCTGGATTTCCACGGTTCCTGACTCCAACTCCATAGTTTCCGGATCGTAACGAAAGCTACCTGACCCCTCCAGAAAAAATCCCAGTTGTTGCTGATAGCCGATGTGCTCTGCAGCAAATACGATTGAAAAATGCTCTGGATCAATCTCCCAGTCCTGCATTTCGGCCTGGCTCTGACCCACGGCAAACAGAAGTGCTGGCAGCAGTGCTAAACCAATCTTTATTCTTAGCTGATGGGAATTGATCATGAGTGACTCCGATTTCGGGCTTGTTTGGCGCAGATGCTGGGTACTACGGCAATCGAGCTGATTCAGTTCATTCTGAGCCGGACGACGAGCGCAAATACGTGTAGCCAACACATTAGAACTTTTCGGCAGGAACTGCCAGCAAATCCAGATGACCGACCCTGCACTCGCCGTCAACCACATGGGCAAGTCGAAAATTCACCCACTCATTGAGCTGTTGCGAGTCTACTTGAGAATATTCTGACACCGTCCTGCCTATTCCCCGAACCAGCTCAGCTGCCAGTTCACTGTACGCACTACCCAAAATCCAGGGGCTGGAGGCTGTCCTCACCTCAAACTGGTGCTCGGTAAAGACTTTTTCAGTGTAGGACACAGCATCCGGCCCGAGGGCCGGGCCGAAACCCTTGTTCTTTTTCTGGTCCAGATTGATCACCTCCACCACTGCCTGATCCAGCGGATGTTCTGGCGACCAGGACAGGGTTCCATCATAGTTGAGCGCCGAATAAAGTCCTGCGCCTGGCTGTTCGCCAATACCCGCAGCCAGCCCATCAATAAAGCTGGCAGAAACCAGATCAAACAGGGCCGAGGCCGTCACCAGCTTCACTTCTGTCAAAGGCAGCGCAGCTAACTGACCCAGGTCCTGACAGTAAATTTCAAGCTGACATTGCTGCCCGTGATAGCGCATTGCTGCTTGCAACAGGTTTTCATCATTGTCGACCAGACGCCAGCTCAGCGCCTCTTTGCATGCAGGACGCCGATTGGCCAGGGCTCGCAAGGTCGATCCGGTGCCGGCACCAAGATCAACACAGCAACTGCAAGCCGACTCATTCGCTGTCATTGCAAAATCCAGGGCAAGGTCCAAAAGCTCTGTATTGCGTGCATCCAGATCGGCAGGCTCGCGCAAACTCAACCAATCCATACTGAAACCCGTCATTGTGAGAGTAGCTCCTTGAGTTTGCCGTAGACTTTGGCAGCACAGTCTTGCCAGGTTGGCAGGGCCTTCGCGGCCGCCCTTGCGCCGTGCTGTAACCCGGCGCGCAAGGAAGTATCGCTGATTACCTGACGAAGCGCCTTAGCTAGCTCCGTCACATCATCTACTGCTACCAGCATCCCGGCACTGGCTGGCACCACGTGGGGAATGGCTCCGGCCCGGGTTGCAACCACCGGCAATCCTGCCGCCAGGGCTTCAGCAAAAACCATCCCATAGCCTTCGAAGCGAGAGGGCAAGACAAATAGATCGGCCTGCAAATACGCTGCACTGACGTCCTCGACCTGACCACGGAATCGAATACGCTCAGCTAAACCAAAACCGTTGACCTGGTCTCGCAGCTGAGCCACCCATTGGGAATCGAAATCCAGTCCACCAATAAATTCGGCTTGCCATGAAAGGTCTTTTAAATCAGCCAGGGCAGCGATCAGGATATCGTGACCCTTTCGATAGGTGAGGGTTGCCACCGTGAGCAAAGTTGGAGGGTCACCCTTGCAGCTCGCAAATTCGCAGCGGTCTGTGCCTGGCAGTGCCACCACTATTTTTTCGGCTGGCACATCAAATGATTTGGTGAGTGTTTGTCCAGTGAACTCGCTGGTGACGATGGTGGCCAGAGCACAACTGAGTGCGCGGCGCTCGGATGCCAGCAGTGCCTGTTGCCTTGCCGCATCGAGTCCGGATTCGAGGCCCAGGGGATGGTGACAGAGTGCGAGCAACTTGAGGCGCTCGGCTTCAGCCACGGCAGTTTCGTCCAGCAACCCGAACGCCAGTCCGTCTACGATAACCAGGGATTGATCCGGGATATTGGCAAAACAGGCCCGCGCTGAATCCTGAAACCTGTCGGTCGCGTCATGACCATGATTGGGCAACGACAGGCATTCGACTTCAACACCCAGTTGCTCCAGACCAGCAATCAACCGTCGATCGTAGTGATAACCGCCAGTTTGTGTTGCCAGATCGCCCGGATATACGAAATACGTCCGGACATCAGACATGGAAAACCCGGGCTGATTCTATTGAGCAGTAAAGCAGCGACATAGGCGGAGTATATAGTCATGCCACTGAAATCCCGAATTTAAAAATACTTCTCAGCACTGTGAATATCTGTGCCCGGGTTTTCCGATGCGCTCAGCCTGAACCGGATACATTGGCTTCACAGCCAAACTCGTAACTGCGGTAAGGCTTGTATTCGGTGACCCACAAAAAAGGCACAGTGAGGAAAAATCCACCGATGATGGCCCCTACATCCGCTTCTTCGTTACGACGGAAACTGTGATATTCGGGTCGGCAGCCGTCTTTCCTGATTTCTACCTTGTTGCGCGAGAAAGCGACCTTCTCATCCGAATAGTAAGCTTCACCGGTACCCATATATTCACCATTCACATAGATACGCGATTCCGGGTCTGATGACCGGATAACTGTCGAGCTCGTACAAGCACTCGCCAGCAGTGCCAACAGCAAAATTACGTGTTTCATTTGTCCCCCAAAAGACTGTCTTGCGATTGTTCAGTGCGCAGGATGAGCCAGTTGAGCTGAATCAAAGCTGAATCGAAGGTCGCTATCGTTGATATGTATCAAGCCACTCCACCCCATGCTTGATACGCTTGAAGGGAAGGTCTGTGCAGTGGCCTGTTATTAATAGCCTTGAGGAGTAAGTTGATGTCCAGAGAAACCGGTGACCGCTACCAGTGCGAGAAGTGCGGAAGTGAATTGATCTACCAAAAGCCTTGTCCCTGCGGGGATGAAATGCAGCATGCTGAAATCTGTTGTGGCGAGCAGATGAAGAAGTGTGACGACTAGTTATCTTGTGGAATCATCAGGAGTAGTTTCCATGCAAAAAATCACGATTAAACCTGCACTACGTTCAATTTTGGCAGTCTGTGCAAGCACCCTGCTCATAGCCTGTAATGGCACCGACTCGGGTTTCCCCCAGATTGCCGATGCACCGCCATTCGACCTGGTTGATGGTGAAGAATTACGTACCAATATGCATTATCTGGCGTTTGAGCTGCAAACACTGGACAGGATACTGATGATGGGAGAAGTGGAGGATCTGGCAGATCAGGATGAGATTGTAACTTCCCTCAGGAACATCGAACGAATTGCCGACAGGCTAAGAGATGGTGACCTGACTACCCGCCACAGATTCCTGCGCGATGATATGAGTACGGTTCTCTCTATCGTGCGACAGGCCAGGAGAGGGGCGGAAGACAACCCGCCCCGCTATTACATGGCCGGCAGGGTGTCAGGCGGATGTTTCAGTTGCCACAGAAACAATTCCTGAACTCTCCGAAACTATCACCCCAACCCTGAGCTGCAGCCACTACGGCTGCAGCTCGTCTAAATAAACCGCCTCAGAAACGGCTGGTCACAGTCACTCTGGCATTCAGCGGTCTGCCCACAGTGGCCTGATGGGTGCTGTGGGAGTTTGGAAAGTAGAGCTCATCGGTCAGGTTTTCCACATTCACCTGGATCCGCAAATCTTCCGAGAAGTCGTAGTACGCCGCCGCATCCACCCGGGTGTAGCTGGGCAGGATTGCGTTGTTGCCATTATCAATAAAACTCTCATCCTGATGGGTCAGCCCAAGACCAAACCCGAGATTGGTTGAGACCTGGTAGGTGTTCCACAACGAGAACATATGTTCCGGGAGTTCCCGTGGGCGCAGGCCGGTTGGGCCTGTTCGATTGACCTGCTCCCCATCCAGGTTGCTGTAGCCTGCTGAGAGATACCAGTTGTCCGTGAGCTGGCCCTGAAGCTGCGCTTCGAAACCGGTAATTTCCGAATCGATCACATCCAGGGTTTCCGGATTATTGTCAGCGACCTGGGGAGAGCTCTGCTCGATCTCGAAAAAGGCTGCAGTCAGGCTGAGCCCCCGGCTGATATCGTACTTCAGACCTCCTTCCAGATTGGTGAAGGTATTGGGATCAAGCTGGTTATTGCTGCCATTGATATTGGCAAACTGTTCACCGCTTCGAGGCAGAAACGATTCGCTGTAACTGGCGTAAAATGAGATGTTTTCCATGGGCTTGAAAACCAGACCAGCCCGTGGCGTCACCTCATCATCTTTACGGCTGCGCCTTTCGTTAGCCACCACGTTGAACACGTCAATCTCAAGGCTGTCGTAGCGCGCACCAATTACCAGATCCAGTTTTTCTGATATTTCTATTTCGTCCTGGATGTAGAGTGATCGTACGTCTATTCCCACTCGCGTGTCATCGTTGATGTCGGTACTGAAACTGTTGCTGGTCGCTGCGCCGGAGGCATTGACACCAGCGCCACCACGCAGCACCAGCGGCCGCGTGATTGCAAAGGTCTCGTTGTCGTCTGCAGTCGTGTTCCAGAAAGAGTTGTACCGGTCCTGGTTCGAGGAAGTGTCAATATATTCACCACCGGCGATGATCGTGTGGTTGATATTTCCAGTACCCGGTTCCCAGATAACATTGCCGGACAGAATCGTATTGTCGCGCTGGGTCGTGTCCAGGTAACCATCCAGGGTGACTTCCAGAGGCGAAGCCAGTTCATCGTACCCGGATGCATAGAAGTTCTGGTACAGCTTGTCATAGTCACCGTAAAACGCGTTGAAGTAGCCTTTGAAGTTGTCGGTAAATTCGTGCTGCAACGCGGCGCGAAACAAGTGCGCCTGCAACTCGGTGGTATTCAGGTCAGGGTCGGCGAACACGACCTCTTCGAAGGCTTCCACGGGGCGCCCATCCGCACCTGTGGGAATACCCCGGTCGATGAATCTTTCATGATCCGCGTATTCATAGGACACATCCAGAATAGTGCCGGAACCGAGGCGGAACTTGGCGGTGGGGTTGACTCCAAACCGGTCGCCATCGTAAAAATCCCGATGATTGCTGAGGTTCTCGTAAAAGGCGTTAATACGAAATGCCGAGTTGTCTCCAGTATCAAAGTTGCTGTCGATTTGAAAACTGTGTTCACCAAAGCTGTCCACACCAGCCTGATAATCGGTGAAGCTCTCACCGATGACGCCTTTCTTGGTCACCCGATTGAGGATCCCGCCGGTACCACCGCGACCAAACAACAGCGCATTGGGACCACGCAATATTTCCACCTGCTCCAGATTGTATAAAGGCCGGTAGTACTGCACATCATCCCGGGCACCATCAATAAAGAAGTCAGCCGTCGAACGCACACCCCGAAATACAATCGCATCGCGATGCCCTTCACCCTGGGAGGTATTGACCCCGGGTGTGTAATTAATAATGTCGCCAACGCTGGTGAAGCCTTGCTGGGTAATCTGCTCAGCCGTCACGATGGACAGGCTCTGGGGAACATCAAGGATAGGTGTTGGGGATCTCAGGGCAGTAACCTGGTCTCTAAACAGATACTGGCCACGGACTATGATCTCATCAATGGTTGCATCGTCTGAGGACTGCCCAACTGCGATCGGCGCAGCCAGAGTGGCAGCCAGTGAAGTAATACCAGCCAGGTTAAAAATAGTGCGGGACATCGCTCGAAAGCCTCCTTAATTCAACAAGGCGGGCAGCTTAACTGATCTTTAAATGAGAATCAATATCATTTACATTTGCAGTCATGTTTAGGCTGGGAGACCTGGCGGCTGGTGATTGTGGGCCTGTCCAATTGCCCCGAGATACCAAGATATCAGTGCCCTCACGGAAAAAGTGACTATACTTACAGGCTGATGACTTCCAACCTGATGCAATCCCCCGCCGAAATTCTCCAGCACGTATTCGGATTCAGCGAATTTCGCCCGCCACAAGGGGAAATCATCGATACCCTGATTGCCGGTGGCGACGCCCTGGTACTTATGCCTACGGGTGGTGGAAAATCTGTCTGTTACCAGGTCCCTGCCCTGATTAGAGACGGTTGCGGTGTGGTGATCTCACCGCTCATCGCATTGATGCAGGATCAGGTCAATGCCATGCAATTGCTGGGTGTGAAGGCCGCCTTTCTCAATTCCACCCTTGGCCAGCATGAAACTGAACAGATCGAACAACAACTGCAAGCCGGCGAGCTGGACCTTCTTTATATAGCGCCCGAGCGATTCACCCAGGCACGCACCCTGCAACTCCTGCGTGATTCTGAGATTGCCCTGTTTGCCATTGACGAGGCTCACTGCGTCTCCCAATGGGGACACGACTTCCGTGCCGACTATTTACAACTCAGCCTGCTGCATGAATTGTTTCCCCAGGTGCCGCGCATTGCCCTGACCGCCACTGCCGACAGTCGCACACGCCAGGAGATCGTAACGAGGCTGCAACTGGAGGATGCGCAGCAGTTTATTGCAGGATTTGACCGGCCCAATATCTGCTACCGCATTGCCCTGAAACAAAATGGCAAGCAGCAGCTTCTGAAATTCCTCAGGAATGAACATCCGGACGACGCCGGCATTGTCTACTGCCTGTCACGCAAGAAGACCGAAGAGACTGCAACCTGGCTAAGAGACCAGGGCTTCAACGCCCTGCCCTACCATGCCGGTCTGGGCAGCGAAATGCGCGCCAAGCATCAGGCACAGTTTCTCCGCGAGGAGGCGGTAATTATCGTCGCCACCATCGCCTTCGGCATGGGCATCGACAAACCGGACGTGCGTTTCGTTGCCCATCTGGACATGCCCAAGACCCTGGAATCCTATTACCAGGAAACCGGGCGTGCCGGCAGAGATGGAGAACCCGCGGATGCCTGGATGATTTATGGCCTGCAGGATGTGATCAAGCTTCGGCAGATGATGGACGGCACCGAAAAGAGTGAGGATCACAAACGAACCGAGCAGTTCAGGCTCAATGCCATGCTGGGGCTGTGTGAAATCACCAGTTGTCGCAGACAGGCATTGCTGGAGTATTTCGGTGAACGGCTCGATGAGCCCTGTGGCAACTGCGACAACTGTCTGCAGCCACCGCAAACCTGGGATGGCACCGAAGCCGCACGCAAGGCACTCAGCGCAGCATTTCGCACGGAGCAGCGTTTCGGCGTTAACCATCTGATCGATGTACTACGTGGCTCCAACAGCGACAAGATCTTCCAGTTCGGCCATCAACATCTTCCGGTTTATGGCATCGGCGAAGACCTGGACAACAACCAGTGGCGTTCCGTGTTCAGGCAACTGGTTGCCCGCGGCTACATGAGCGTTGACCTGGACCGCTATGGCGCGCTACGACTGGAGGAGAAGTGCCGGCCCCTATTGCGAAACGAAGAGACTATTGAACTGCGTAAAGACATCAAGCAGAAAGTAGCCAGGCAACGTAGCAAGGTAAAACTGGCGCCGGATGTCGACATTGCCCTGTGGGAGGCATTGCGTGACTGCCGACGGGAATTTGCCGAGGAACTGGGCGTGCCACCCTATGTGGTTTTCCACGATACCACCCTGCAGGAAATGTGTGTGCGAATGCCCCAGGACATGGAAGCTTTCGCAGAACTTTCCGGGGTGGGTGAGCGCAAACTGGAAAAGTATGGACCCGGCTTCATCCGTGTAATCTCTGATCACCTGGCAAATTAAATTCGATTCTGGCCAACCCTGCGGCCTGTCAAATATAGCTGCTTATCCAGGCCAGGAAGACATAACGCCCCGCCTTGCCGGCAGAAACCAGGATCAGAAAAACGCTCAACCTGACCCTCATGATGCCAGCGATCAGGGTCAGCGCATCACCCCCAATGGGTGCCCAGGCCAGAAGCAATGTCCAGTAGCCATAGCGCTGAAACCAGTTCTGCGCCCGCTCGATCTGCGAGGGTGAAAAATAAAACCAGGGGCGATCCTTGAAGTGCTGGATATAGATTCCCAGGATCCAGTTCACTACCGCCCCGAGCACATTGCCCACGCTGGCTACCACGATCAAAGTCAGTGGATCGTAATCGGCCTGCAGCAAACCCACAAAAACGACTTCGGAATAAAAAGGCAGGACCGTTGCGGCAAGAAAGGCCGAAGCAAAGAGAGACAGATATGCCAGAAGCATCTACGTGCTTGCCCTGGCGATCCAGCGAAACAGACGCAATTGACTGGGCAGATAGAACAGATATTCCGGGTGCCACTGCACCCCGATGATCCGTTTGCCATCCACATGCTCAACCGCCTGTGTAATATCGTCCAGATCCCAACCGACTACCGACAAACCCTCTCCCACCTTGTCAATCGCCTGGTGATGCAAGCTGTTAACCCACAGCCTGGATCTGGCAGTCGTTCGCTGCACTTCACTTTCTGGTTCAAGAAAAACCTGTTTGGTGGGCAGCAACCCGGGCCGGTTGTAGGTACGAACGCGGAGCTGGCGTAAATCCTGATGCAAGGAACCACCCAATACGATATTGATGAGCTGTGAACCGCGACAGATCCCCAATAGCGGGATATCCGCCTCCAGCGCTTGTTTTATCCAATCGATTTCAAGCGCATCCCGCTCATGGTCTATCCTGGCACTGGGTAAATCTTCGCCAGCATAATGTTCCGGGCTGATGTCATCACCCCCGCTGATGATCAGGCCATCCAGTGTGTCGATGCTTGCCTGGTCATGGCGGGTACTGATGCGGATGGGCTTCGCACCAACCAGTCGAAGTGCAAAACTGATACACCACCAGCTCGGCGTAAACTTCCGGCTGTTTCCGGTTACGCCTATTCGGATTGGGGCAGCCATTCGCTCACACGCTCGCACCAATTCTTGTTCAGCAGCGCAGGCCTTCCTGCCTCATCCTGCAGGGCTCGTTCTACCACTTGATCCAACAACTCCTTGTTATCCGCGAGTCTTTCCACAGCACACCAGAGCTCCCATGGCTCGGCCAGTGACCAGTCCGGATTATCCAGCCTGCAGTCAGGCAGGCGATAGTGGAAAGCTGGCCTGGGTTTAATTCGATTGTCATCGATGCTTGCGCGCACTCGATCCTCGTCCAAATGCGCCAACAGCGGCAACAAATCCAGCGCACGGTTTCGGGTCAAATTGTGCTGCAGATAATCTTCGAAAATATCAGTTAATTCAGGTTTGCTCCTGCGCAGAACCTGGACAAGGTACTCCTCGGGAAATAAATCAATATACGGCGTTACCCTCCTGCTGAGGTCAACCGCGCTTTGCTTAACCAGCCAATCCTGCAACAGCACATAGGCTTTCAAATACCGGTCAAGCGTTTCAGCCTCGCAATCCGGCAGCTCAACATTGATATGCAATCCGAAAGCGTTCATCCATGATTGTTCTGTGCCTTGCGCTCCGGCTTCGCGCAGCTTTTCCACAAGACCATCCAGTCTATTCAGTTGCTGCGGGATAATCGGAGGACATACGATCTCGATAGGCACGATGACCGTGGCCGAATCGCTTAATGCCTGTGTAAGAAACTGGGGAACATCCTTATTGTCAGACAAGCGCTTCAGCAAGTCCCAGTCTACCTCGATGTTGAACTTGCCGAGACCATCAATCTCCACACTTTGCTCGGCCGCGTTTTTTTCTCCCAGCTTACCGCCTAGAGTATCCGTGACTATCTGCGCCACACTTTCCAAATCCAGGCCGCCAAATTCGAATTCGATCCCAACCCTGCGCGGTTCGGAATCGGATTTTGTGGCTGTTGGCAAAGCGAACTTTTCCTGCTCAGAATTTTCCAAGAAATCTCCATGAATTTAACTCACAGGGCCTTAGATGGTACCTGGCAGTCGTCCGGTGAGCACTAATCTGCGAGTCGCCTAATAGGAAATAGTGCCTACACAATGACAATTCACCTTTCCGCGGACCCTCAAACGGTAAGTCTGACTCATACAATCTTAGCAAACGTTTAAGTCAGAATATGCAGGTATACGATCGAGCTTGTTGATTCAGACTGTTTTTTCCTTTCCAGACTCGGCAATCACGAGATTTTGCAGTATAAATGTCTCTATCTGCCTGAATGTCTCAAAAAAAGTCATGACCGAATTTCTTTTCGCCTCCATTCCTTCGCCCCGAAGCTGGAAAACAGAATTTCTGGCGATTGTTGGCAGCGGTATTTTTGTCAGTTTGTTTCTACTGGTGTTTCAACCTTACGGTACTGCTGATTTTGTCAGTGAAGACAAAACCCTGTTCCTGATGGGTTACGGCGGAATCATTGTGATCATATTTTATTCGATTAAGATTTTGGCAATGCCGTTAATTCGGTTCATTCCTTCGTGCCAAAATTGGACCATAGCCAAGCAGATATCGGCCTTGGTATCTCTGATTGTGCTTACCTCTTTGGCCTGGTACGCCTACTGGGGATGGTATTTCAATGCCCCCCTGACCCTGCCTGGCTGGGGCAGGTTTTTTCTCCTTTCCTTTTCAGTGACTGTATTCCCGTTTCTGGCCGTGCTGGCTGCGCTCTACATCGCCTGGTTGCAATGGCAGCATGGCACCGAGGGGGGCCAGGAAAACAGTGAGAGTCAACAGGCAATTCCAGCAACCTTGCGGCTACAGGGTCTTGGCGAAGGCGAGGTTGTGCACCTTAAAGCGAACCAGCTATTGTTCGTACGCGCGGCGCGTAACTATGTTGAAGTCTGGTACCACAACGCCGGCAGTGTAAACCAGGTGTTACTGCGATCCTCACTTCAGGAAATAGCCAATCAATTACCGGGCAACCTGGCGCAGCGATGCCACCGCTCGTATTTGGTCAATCCTCAACGCATTGCGGCGATTCTCTCTCGAGGCCGCACAGTTTTTGCCCGGCTCGATGTGAATTCGCCACTGATTCCAATTTCCCGAAAAAATCATGCCCATTTCCGGCAACTAAAACCCACTGCCCATTAGTCCCCGAACGCGCCCACTAATCCCAAAATACTGGAAACGACTGGTTCCAGTCACGACCATAGCGTAATCAGGTTCACTGGATCACAAGCCACAAGGTCCGGTACTTCGAGCTAATCATTACGACCAAGTCAGGAGGCCTGGCGTGGACCACTACATTGGTTTGTTCTCTGCCTACGCTGTGGTTACTGCATTGCGATTCAGTATTCAGCACTTTCAGCCGGAGTTCATTCCCACCCCCAAACAACTGGTTATTGCCAAACCCGGCCGGGAACTGCTCTATCTCCTGATGACAGTGGCAGCCATCATAGGCATTGGTCAGCTCTATACTGCAGATCTGCTGATACCCGCAATACCCCCGTGGGATGGCTTGACTGAGTCATTGAACCAGCTACTGATTTTCTCTCCGGTTTTCCTGTTTCTGTATTTGTGCAAACCCAGCCCGGTGAGTTTATTTCTGGTCAGGGAGAATTGGTTCAGGCGGCTGACGCTGGGGCTGATACTTGCTGTGGTCGCCCTGTTCACATTTTGGCTTGCCACACCGGCGCAAATCGATCTTGCAACTCTTTTTGTAGAGCCACTTCGACCAGGCAATATAGATTTTCCAGTTCAGGTATTTTTCGAGGATCTCCTTATCGCCATGTTCCTTTCCCGGCTATCCGCTCTTACCTCGGTTCGTAAGACTGTGCTGCTGGTTGCCGTGGCTTTTGCGGCTGCCCATATTCCCGCATTTTTAGCCGGCGGAGACACACCTCAGGAATTGCTGAGCCTCATTGCGGATGCTGCACTGGGAGCCATGGTGTTCGGAATGATTCTAAAGACCCGGGATTTTTTGTGGATCTTTCCAGTTCACTGGGTAATGGATACTACGCAGTTTCATTTTTGAGGATACGAATTTGCAACAAAACCAGAGCAGTCAAGCATTCCGGCCTGGCCACCGACGCAAAGCAAAATTTTACCAGGAAAAGTCGCTCTACAGGCCCTTCCAATGTAGAGTGCAAGGTCTAGTCAACTAGGCAAGCACCAGGCCGAATCCCGGCTTACGCGGAGGAACAATACTGCCATCCTCTTGCGGATCATAGTCACTGAAATCGATGTGCTTGCTAAACGCGGTGACACCTTCGACTGTTGGCACATTCCCAAGTCCTGAGGCCAGATGCGAAGTGTAGACAGTCTTCAGGCGGGCACCCCAGTTGTGTGGCGATGCCACCACCCCTCTCGCCTGTAGCGTTGGCATCAATGCACGCCACTCGGTAAAACCCAGCCCATAGACATCAGTAAGATGCAGGTCTAACAAACCGCGACTGATCAAATCATCCAGCTGCTCCTGATCCGGCTGAAATTCACCATCAGCGATGAGAGTTTTACTACCAACGGAATCCAGATAATTCCTGAGTGTTGAGAAACCCTCGACGTTTTCCTTGAATGGCTCTTCCAGGAAAAACAGTTCGACGTCACCGATACCCTCGAGATAATCCAGCGTCTCCTGAACCGTAAACCCGTCATTGGCATCCGCCAGAAACTCCACATCCGGGTAGGCTTCAGCCAGGGCTCGTGTTACTTGAATATCACGCTCAAGGCCTTCATCCCGAGGCATCCACATACTGCCACGACCAACCTTGATTTTCATTTGACGGTAGCCATAAGCATGATCTGCACCTGCATTAAAGAGTACCTGGTCAATTCCCGGTTGCTGGTCGAAAGGCTCAAGATCATCGAAATAAATCATGCCACTGTACAGGGGTACGCGAAGAGGGACGCTGTTGCCACTAATCATTTCATAGACTGGCAAGTTCAGGATAACGCCGGCAAGATCGTGCAACGCAAAATCCAGTTGCTTGACGACTCCACCCCTGCGTCCTGTGGCTGGATCAAATACTTCGGTCAGGCGTTTTCCCCTGTGCTCCTGAGCCAACGCTGTCGCTTGCTCCTCGGTCACGCCCGGTGCATAACCGAAACCCGACGCTCCCGAATCGCAATGAATAACGAGAATCGTGCTGTCCCTGCCCCAGCCATGCACATCCAGCCGTGAGTTCTTGCCCACAAGACGAGGCCAGCGATTCTGCACTACTCTCCTCTCTATTGCGCTTATGCTGTGTCTTTCCAATTCATCTCTGTACCCGGCGTAACGAGCATTGGCACCTGCGGATTGAGCCTGAGCGCCGCCCGCAGGCCAAACTGAGGCCATAGAGAGAGCAAGTGCCGCCGCAGCCCCTTCAGCTGTACTGGACAGAAATTTTCGACGGGAGGAAGGTAGGAAAATACTGCCGTTTTTATAATTATTCATCAGGAATCTCCACAGAACTGGAAACAGACTACTAGAGTCCAGTGTCAATCTCAAAACCAAACCTCAAGACAGATTGATCCAGCACCGGCCTGCCATGACAAGTACCATTAACTACGTATCCTGATAAACTCCTGACAATCAAAGCAATCCGGCAATGCTGGCTGGCTACCACCTTCTGCGGTGACTGGCTGGCTTGAATCGCAGCATGACCAGATTCGCCGAATTTTCGGGACAGCAAACGATCAGGAACAAGCAATGAGAATACTTAGCAAGCACAGGGGATCAACAATTTTTGCTCTGGTAGCCACAACTTTTCTGCTCACAACTCTTCTTACAACCCCGCTTGCAGCACAACAGAAATTGCGCGCACGAGACCTGGGTATTCCCTTCGAAGGGAATACTGGCGTCCTCAATTCAATCACCGATGTAGCCGGTATTCGTGTTGCCCATACCACACTGATCGAAGGTTCTGGAGAGTTGCAGGTTGGGGTCGGTCCGGTCCGCACGGGTGTCACGGTTATTATTCCCCGAGGGAGCAACCCTGCAGACCCGGTCTTCGCAGGGTGGTTTGCACTCAATGGTAATGGAGAAATGACCGGAACGACCTGGGTTGAAGAGTCAGGCTTCCTGGAAGGACCTATTGCTATTACCAATACTCACAGTGTGGGCGTGGTTCGCGATGCACTTATCAGCTGGCAGGCAGAACGAGGACTCAGCTTTCAGCCATGGATGTTACCTGTGGTTGCCGAAACCTATGACGGCTCCCTCAATGACATCAATGGGTTTCACGTGCGGCCGGAACACGTCTACGCAGCCCTCGACAACGCCAGCTCCGACAGAGTCGAGGAAGGCAATGTAGGCGGCGGCACCGGCATGAGGTGCCTGGGATTTAAATGTGGCATTGGCAGCTCTTCACGCCTGGTCAGTATCGCGGACTCTGATACCACTTATACGGTAGGCGTCCTGGTGCAAGCCAATTTTGGTGGGCTGAGGCAACTTACTGTTGCTGGCGTTCCCGTAGGTCAGGAAATCATGCGCGAAGAGGCTGGTTTACCTGTAAATCCGCAGCAAGTCGCTACGGCACAGGAAGTCAACCGGGGCTCAATCATTATTATTGTCGCAACTGATGCACCACTGTTGCCGCACCAGCTAAAACGAATTGCCCGTCGGGCTTCCCTGGGCCTGGCCCGAACCGGAGGAACTGCAGCAAACGGGTCTGGTGATATTTTCCTGGCGTTTTCCACTGCCAATCCAGGTGCTGCGAGCACCGGACCCGTGGCGCCACTGACTATGCTGAACAATGGACGCATCAGCCCTCTGTTTGATGCCACGGTAGCGGCAACCGAAGAAGCAATTATCAATGCGCTGGTGGCGGCTGAGACCATGGTGGGGCGAGATGGCAATCGTGCGGAGGCACTCGATCATGATCGCCTGCGAGAAATTCTGCAGCGCTACAACCGTCTGCAATAGGCGAGTCTGAGCATTGGTCATATGGGCTGGCGAGGTCTTTAGCTTCGCGATGTCACCTGAAATGACCACCAGTGTCCGGGACGCTGCGGAATTTCGTCCAGTGGCTGACCACGTAAGGCAGCGAGTTTTCGCGCGCGTGATTGCCAGGCATTGTCCAGTTCCGAGCTATCGCTGAGTCTGCGCAAATTGATTGGATAAACCTGCCCATCAAGTCTGATATAGCCCTGCGGGTTCTCCAGGGCCGCAGTCGACCAACGCTTACCCTCACACTGGGAGCAACTCAGGAACAAGTCGCCACTATTGTCAGCCATGCAATTGAGATTGATGGCGTGGGGGATAATCCCGGAACGGGTTTGAATCTGGCAGAGTTCAACCTGGTTGGCGAAGGTCCAGTCAGCAATCGGCTCATCCACTCGCTCACCGGCAAGATAAGCTCCTGGCATCCGCTCACAGGGGCAGGCAATAAACCAGACAGCGGCAGCACTGATTACCAGCACAGCCACGCCAGACAAGGCATACAGCAGGACACCGCCGCGGCTCTTCTGTGCATTAATAGCTCTAATCGTTGTTATCTTTGCTTGCATGAATAAACCAGCCTCTACTTTATCAATTAGAATCTCTAACCAATTGCGACGCAGGTAGTCTATCATTGATAGATTCTTCTCTTCAGCAAACTCGCAGAATTCTCTATCGATGCTGGAATCCCTCAAAAACAAGCAACCCTGATTTCCGGAGCCAAAAATGCGAAATTACCTTTTTTCAAAAACCACTCTGCGTTGTATAACCCTCACGATTCTTATTGCTGCACATAATCCAGCGTGGGCTCAAAGCGAAGAAACAACAGCAAAAGTTACCAGTGAAGCCGAAGCACACATGAATCTTTATTACGATCTGTTTTCAGATCGCAATATGCAGGCACTTCCGGAACAGGTGTTCACCATCCCCTGGATGACCTTTGGCAACAATGGCATGAATGTCTACACCAGTCGCGATGAGGCCCTGGTGAGCTGGCAGGGTTCGCTCATCTCTTTGTTGCAACGGGGCTGGGATCACTCGGAATACACAGTCGAAAATGTTTGTGTGCTGAATGAAGGCGCTGCCATCGTCAGCGGATACAACACCCGCTATGCCGAAGACGGATCGGAAATGTCTGTGGGGGGAGTGGTGTATTTCCTGGCGCGAGATGATTCAGGCTGGCGAATCACAGGATACACAGGCGTTGAACGCGGCAAACTGGTTACTTGCTAAACAGAAGATAAAAGCTTTTTCTGTTTTTATTGCCCGGTAACCAGCCCCACTAGCGCAGTGTTCTGACTGAGTGCTGCGTGTTTGCAGCTATTAGAACGATACATCCCATTGCAGTCGCAGACGGTTATCAGACTCTTCCAGGAACAGCTGGGAGTCGTCGATATCCAGCCACGAATAGTCAAGGGTAATCTTGTTATTGTGGCCAGCAAAGAACCAGTTCGCACCGATGGTGAGTTCTTCGCGACGGTTTTCCAGACTCAGGTCTACCCTGTTGGGCTCATCCACGTAGGCATATCGAGCAGCAAGTTCCAGCGGTTGTGGGATCGAAGGGATCAGGTAGTGAAAAAAGTATCCAGCCTGAACATAGCCGCCAGTTAGCTCAGTCTGCACACCACTGACACTGTCAGTAATTCGCTTGCGGTGATATTCCTGCTGGGCAGAGAAACCGCGATATTTGAAAGCAAATTCCTGCACCACCTGGTTGATGTCATATTGATCAGGGGCGGCATCGGCTGGCCTTTCGAAACCGTCCAGATTGCCACAACCGGAAGAAGACCAACGGGTACAGGCACCCTTATTGGTAAAGCCAGCGATGGCGAGGCTGCCGGCGGGCTGCTCGGTAAACTCGACATCAGTCTGGCGCCAGGGCAAATCACGACCAAGGAAATTCCATTGCAACCTGCCCATGTACATCAGGTTGTCATCGGGATTATTGACGCTTTTACCCTCACCATTGAATACCCCTGCGTAGTAACGCATGTCTGCTGGAGTATTCTGGAACAGGTGCCCTCGAACCTGGACACCAACCTGTCGGTCCATGGTGAAAACGCGATTGGCTATAGACCGTTCAACAAATTGTTGGCGCCCGGAAGAGTCTACCCGCTCACGGTTCAGGTCTATCTTCCACTGACCGATGCGGAATCCGCCCCAGTCCCATTTAGCCAGATCGAGGCGCCAGTCGATGACGCGTGAGCTGGACGATGCGCTGCCGTCATCCACGTCCCGTGAAGGCTGCAGGTCGACCTCAAAATAGTAACGAATCCAGGGTTGGAAGCCATGCCCGCCGATTTTCATGCGCAGGCGTCGTGCTTCAAAATTGTATTGGTCCTCACCATTGAATGATGAGATTTGTCTCGGGTCGGAGCGATAAGGAGTGGTAAATCGTGTTTGAGCGCGCCATTGCAAGTCAGTCCGAAAGTTGCCGTCTCTGGTTTCCAGTCGAAACCCGGAGCTTTCATGGCTGGCCGTTACCGGAATCTGCTCTTCGATCTGTCTTACTACGATGTCAGAAATCGTGTTTTGGGCTGCTGAATCGACGGCTACTGGCTGTGACAGGATGTCATCCCCGGTCAGGGTCTCCTGCTCTAGCAGGGAGTCATATTGAGCCTGGGTGATGGCTCCATTACCCAGCAATATGTCCAGCAGCTCCTTGTCTGCCGCCTTTGCGCTAACACTCGTAAGAGCGAGCGTGGCCACTCCCAAAGTCAGCATCAATTCCACAAAACGATTTAATCTTCTCATCATGATTAGCTCCTGAGGAGGTTCCTGGTCCCGGTCTGGTGTCTTGAAATGTAGGCAGTTGAATGTGGCCAGTTTGGCTACAGGCCTTGTATTTTGGGAAAGAAATATAGCGGGGAAATATTACAGATTCGTGACAAATTGACAGGAATGTCAAAATACTGAAATAAAATCAGACAGGGCTTTCAATACGCTCTGGAGAAAAGTTATTGGTGATGGCTACTGCAGCTTTGTCCACTGCAACAGCATCGAATCAGTCGGAAGGGATGACCTGGCTGGCCACTTTGTCCAGGTCTTCATGACGAATGTCTGTACCCTGGACCAGATAAATCACGTGCTCACAGATGTTTTTAGCGTGGTCTCCGATTCTCTCCATCGCGCGAAGCGCCCAGAGCACGTTCAATACCTTGGAGATGCTGCTCGGATCTTCCATCATGTGGGTAATCATGGAGCGCATGGCGATACTGTACTCATCATCCACCTTGGCATCTTCCTGGGCCACAGCTAGGGCGGCCTCGGCATCATAGCGGGCGAATGCATCGAGCGCCCTGTTGACCATCCGGGTAACCTTCTCGCCCAGGTTGTTAACTTCCAGTATGCCTTTGGGAAATTCAGTCTGCTCAGAAAGCTTCACACCAGCTCTTGCGATCTTGGAAGACTCGTCGCCAATTCTCTCCAAGTCCCGGATTGCCTTGATGATCGCCAGAACCAGTCGCAAATCACTTGCCGCAGGTTGCCTGCGTGCGATGATCAGGTTGCATTCTTCATCGATTTTGACTTCCAGAGAATCGATGACATCGTCTTCTGCCATTACCGATGCCCCGAGACCACTGTCGACTTCAGCGAGGGCCTTGATCGCATTGCTGAGTTGCTTTTCCACAATGCCACCCATTTTCATCATGCTAGTCTTGACTTCTTCAAGCTCAGCATTGAAACGCTGCGAAATATGTTGGCTGTGATTTTCGATCTTTGAATTCATAATATTACCCGAAGGCCTGCCCTGGAACTCTGGGCTGATTTAATTGCTCACGCTTTCTAAAAAGTTCTTTCTATGTCGTTCTTTCTATATCGTTCAACCGCAGTGATTATTAACCGTATCGCCCGGTAATGTAATCTTCGGTCTGTTTCTTCGACGGATTGGTAAAAATAGTATCCGTTGCATCGAACTCAACCATATTGCCCATGTACATAAACGCAGCAAAATCGGAAACCCGCGCGGCTTGTTGCATATTGTGGGTTACGATGAGAATGGTGTATTCATCTCTCAAATCGCTAATCAGCTCTTCAATCTTCAGGGTTGAAATAGGGTCGAGCGCTGATGCAGGCTCATCCAGCAACAATACTTCCGGTTCTACCGCAATGGTTCTGGCGATCACAAGGCGCTGCTGCTGACCGCCCGAAAGCCCCAGAGCATTGTCATACAAGCGATCCTTCACTTCATCCCACAATGCGGCAGAACGCAAGGCATTTTCGACCACATCGTCCAAAACCCGCTTGGAATTGATGCCCTGGATTCTTAGTCCATAGGCAACATTTTCGTAAATGGTCTTCGGAAACGGGTTCGGCTTCTGGAACACCATCCCCACTCTGCGCCGTAAATCTGCGGCATCAACGGTCTTGTCATAGATATTCAGACCGTCCAACAGCACTTTTCCTTCGATCACACAATCATCGACCAGATCATTCATCCTGTTGAAACACCGGAGCAAACTGGACTTTCCGCAACCACTGGGACCAATAAATGCAGTAACCTGTTTGCGGGGGATAGACAGATTGATGTTGTTGAGCGCCTGGGAATCCTTGGAATAAAAAAGATTCAGGTTTTCCACTTCTATGCAGGTCTGCAGCTCATCTGGCTGAACTGACTTTGATTGCTCATTGTCTGAAGACTCTTGCACTTCCGTTTGCTCCTGATTTGAATATTGTGTTTGCATTCTGTGTGTTCCAGGTGGAGTAACTAAACATCCAGCGCCTTGTATTTCTCTCGCAAGTGGTTGCGCAGCATGACAGCACTGAAATTCAGCATGCCGATTACAATTACCAACAATAGTGCTGTGGCAAAAACCAGTGGCCTTGCAGCTTCCACATTCGGGCTTTGGAAACCTACATCATAAATGTGGAATCCCAGGTGCATGAATTTTTGTTCAAGATGAATATAGGGATAGTTGCCATCGACTGGCAATGACGGTGCCAGCTTCACTACTCCCACCAACATCAGCGGAGCCACTTCGCCCGCCGCTCTGGCAATCGCCAGAATCAATCCAGTTATCATGGCGGGGCTGGCCATGGGCAATACAACCCGCCAGATGGTTTCAAATTTGGTTGCACCCAGGGCCAGGCTGCCCTCTCTCACGCTGCGAGGAATTCGGGCCAGACCTTCTTCGGTTGCAACGATTACAACTGGTACCGTAAGCAGAGCCAGTGTAAGTGACGCCCATAGCAGACCCGGTGTACCGAAGGTCGGTGCCGGCAAGGCCTCGGGATAGAATCGCTGATCGATTTCACCACCGATGATGTAAATAAAGAATCCCAGTCCAAATACACCATAGACGATGGACGGAACACCCGCAAGATTGTTGACGGCAACCCGAATCGTCTGGGTCACAATTCCCTGTTGGGCATACTCGCGCAGGTAGACTGCAGCAACAACACCCAGCGGCGTAACAAACACGGACATCAGCATGACCATGACCACAGTACCAAAGATGGCAGGAAAGATGCCTCCCTCTGTGTTGGCTTCTCGTGGTTCGTCGGTCAGGAATTCTCCCAGCTTGCTGAAGTAGCCGCCCAATTTCTGTACCACGTTCATGGTATTCGGCTGATAGGCACGGACTATCTCCGAGAGACTGATTTCCGTTTCCTGCTGGTTGGCGGCGACAAAAACGGCCGCATCTCTGTTGATATCCTGATAGAGAGAAGTCAGTTCACCCTGCAGTGCTTCGTAGGCCTGATCGAGGGCCTGCCGCTCTGCTTCAATTTCTGCCAATCGTTCAGGTGTCGCTTCACCATCCAACTCCAGCCTGCGTTCTCGCAGTCGGAGTCTTTCGACATCGTAGTTGATTTCGCCGATGTCCTGCTTTTCGATGTCATAGATTTCATCGTATATGGCCAGCGCTCGCTCAAGCCGACGATTAAATTCGGCCCAGAGTGTGTCTGGATCACCCTGCAGACTCAGGTCAGTACCGTTCTCTTTCAGTCCAGTGAGGAAGCCATAAAAATTTCCCCACTCTCTACGCTCCAGAACCACGACCTCGTCCGGGTACGTAATATCAGAAAGATAGTCAGTGAGCACCCAGCCAAAGTCCGCGCCTGTGAGATCCCTGTTCCCGAACTTCATGAGTTGCCGACTGTAATATTCCTGGGACTCATCCACTGGTATGCCCGAAGACGCAAGCTGAATGGCGCTGACTTCTTCTGTCTCGACATACTCGCCGATAAGCTCGGTGGCTTGTTGCTCACCAAAGGCAACCGGCGGGTTGTAGGTAGCCTGGGCAACATCGCGAGGCCAGAAATGATTCATGCCGCGCACAGTAATAATAAGCAACAGGCCAATTACCATCACAATACTCAATGCCACGGCACCGGCATTAAACCAGACCCATGGAGTGCCCTTCGTCAGCCACTTTTTCACTTTTCTATTCATATGGTGCTGTACTTGTTTCTAAGTCGCTGGCGAACGATTTCTGCCGCGGTGTTGATGACAAAGGTAAAACTGAACAGCACCAGGGCAGCCAGGAACAGGATTCGGTAATGGGTGCTGTCGACCTCCGACTCCGGAATCTCCACTGCGATATTCGCAGCAAGCGTTCGCATCCCTTCGAAGATATTGATATCCATAATTGGTGTATTGCCGGTCGCCATCAATACGATCATGGTTTCACCCACTGCGCGACCGAGACCGATCATCAGGCCACTGAAAATACCGGGGCTGGCTGTGGGCAACACCACTCGTACCAGGCTTTGCCAGGGAGTTGCACCCAGCGCCAGCGAGCCGTAGGAAAGGTGGCGAGGTACGGTAAAGATGGCGTCTTCAGCGATGGAAAAGACTGTGGGAATCACCGCAAAGCCCATGGCGAAACCCACCACCATGGCATTACGCTGGTCATAGGCAATACCCAGATCATTGGTGATATAAAATCGAAGATCACCATCGAACAGCAGAACTTCCAGCGGACTGGCAATCGCAAAAGAGAAAAATCCGCAGGCAATGATTACCGGAATGAGGATTGCCGCTTCCCAACCGTCCGGCACCGCATGCCGAATTGCTTTCGGCAAAAACATCCAGATAAAACTGGCCAGCAGAATGCTGAGTGGCAGCAAAATGAGCACACTAAAAATGCCCAACAAGTTTTGTTCTACAAACGGCGCCAGCCACAACCCCGCCAGAAAACCCAACACCACTGTTGGCAAGGCTTCCATGAATTCGATCAGCGGCTTGACCTTCCTGCGCATGGACGAGGCCATAAAATAGCCCGTAAAGATGGCGCCACAGATGGCCAGCGGTGCCGCAATCAACATGGCGTAGAAAGCAGCTTTTAAAGTGCCAAACGAAAGCGGCACCAGAGAATATTTGGGCTCGAACTCATTGGTGGCGGCAGAAGATTGCCAGATGTAGTCCGGCTCCGAATAGCCTTCATACCAGACTTGTTCCCACAAGGCGGACCAGGACACTTCGGGATGTTCATTGTGAACATCCCAGGCAGAGAATTGGCCATCTGCAGTTTCGATAAGCAGCGCATCACCACGGGGAGACAAAGCCAGGCCGGCAATCTCTGCAGAAACCAGGCTGTCACTGAACACAGCACGGTTAGCCGTGGTGTTATAAATGGAGACCCTGCCGTCCGGATTGCCACTGACAAAGTTTTTACGCCTTTGCTCGACCGTCAGCGCGGTCACCGGCAATTCGGATGCGTCGAAAGTCCGAATTTTGTTGAGGCGGGTGTCCTCTCCCTGCCTACTGATAAACCATTGACTGATCTGGCCGGACTCCTCGGCAACGAGCAGGGAAACGCCACCGAGCAGGAAAGAGATACTGGTCGGCCGTACTCCGTTTTCTGTCACAAAGGTTTCAATTTCAAACCCGGCAAATTCACCCCGCAAGACTTCCCGCAGATCTGCCACCCTGACAAGGCCGCTTTCGCTCACTGCAAACAGCCAACGCCGATCTCCATCTATGAGCAGATTTGAAGTTTCAACAGCTGTGATGGCCTCAGGTGCAAGCTCGACATCAAAGCTGCTGTCACCACCACCATCAAAGGCGGCAAACAGGCTGGTTTGCTTGCTGGCCTGTAATAGCTGAATCCTGCCCAGGGGGTCGAGCGCGGCAAGGGTCATGTTTTCCCCTTGCGTCCGGATCGCAACATCTACAACCTGTGCGTCTGTAAATAGCTGATAGGCCTCGTCGCCAAACGGAAAGCTGAGCTGAGGCGTAATAATCCGGGTGTTGTCCGCTTGCTGAAAACTGGTTTGGTATTCATGGGCAACCACTTTGACCTGTCCATTGGAGAGTCCCAGCGCCATCACACCACTCTCTTCTGTGCCTACAGCGAAGCTGGTGATTTCACTGCCCACTGGCAACTCAATCTGTGTCTGGGAAATGGTCTCGCCGGTGGAGAAATTAAAGAAGCTCATCAGACCCGCAGCATTGAGATGCATGGCGATTTCCGCCTGCTCTTCAATCGCCATATGCAAAGTCTGAGAATCCTCTGCCTGATCCAGGGCATACTGGTTGATCTGCTCAATTTCTGCGGATTCAAATAAGGGGGCTACTTCATAGAACAGATAGAAGAAAATCAGCAAAATGGTGATGATGACACTGATACCACCGAATGAGATAACCCCATGGGCTACCTGATCCTGAATATGGCGCACTTTACGACGCAGGGTCAATCGCCCGGCGGCTTGTTGCAACACCGAGAGCCCGGCGTCTTCGCCCGCTGGCGATTGCGCGTCTGCTTCCTGCTGTTTTGTTGTATTGCCCATCAATTGCTACTCAGATATTTGGCAGTAATGTTGCATTGGCGTAATGTTGCAACAAGATGTCTGAATTGTAATATTTTCGAAATACTCAAGAAAAAAGGCCCGGTTCAATGACAGAACCGAACCTTCAATCAAATTGTTTTAGCGGCTGACAATGTCAGCTACAAGCCAAGGTTTTCCATCATGCCATTGACCACTCGAGCCGGTAATGGGATATAGCCATCCTTGACCACTACTTCCTGTCCACTGCGTGACAAGACGAGTTTCAAAAACTCACGCTCCAATGGAGGCAGAGGTGTATTTGGCGCCTTGTTCACGTACACGTACAGAAATCTTGCCAGCGGATATTTGCCTGCCACAGAATTCTCGGCGGTGGCCTCGACGAATTCGCCGTCCGCGCTCTGTGCCAAGGGTACTGCCCTGACATTGGACGTTCGATAACCGATCCCTGAATAACCGATGCCATTAATCGATGTGCCCACTGACTGGACTACCGAAGCAGAGCCAGGCTGTTCATTGACGTTGCTCTTGAAGTCCCCGTCACACAAAGCCACTTCCTTGAAATAACCATAAGTGCCGGAAACTGAATTACGACCGAAAAGCTGAATATCGCGACGCTCCCAGGGTCCGCGCATAGCCAGCTGGCCCCAGTTGCTGATGGACTGGGAATAGCCACAGCGCTGGTTGGAAGAAAACACCGCGTCGACCTGCTCGAGTGTCATGCCCTGAATTGGGTTGTCCTTGTGCACAAATACAGCCAGAGCATCAATAGCTACCGGCACTGCAGTGGGCTTGTAACCGTAGCGGGATTCGAAAGCCTCGATTTCGTTGTCTTTCATCTCCCGGCTCATGGGCCCGAAGTTGGAAGTGCGTTCAGTCAGGGCTGGCGGCGCAGTTGAAGAACCTGCTGCCTGCACCTGGATATTGATGTTGGGGTAAAAGCGCTTGAATTCTTCCGCCCAAAGAGTCATCAGGTTGGCCAGGGTGTCTGATCCCACGCTGGACAGATTGCCGGAAACGCCGCTGACCTGGGAGTATTCAGGTATCCCCTGGTCCACTTCGGCGGCATTGGCTACGCCCCATGACGCGAAAACACTGAATGTAAGAACGGTGAGTAACGAAGAAAATCGTCTCGGGAAAGCAGTCATGCTCTGGCCTCAACTTATCGGTAATAAAGAGTAGAAAGATAAGGAGGCACTATAGGCGCTGAATATGACAGAAATATTACAATTCGTCGGAAACTGGCGAATTTCGGGCCTATTTGGAGGTTAACAGCAGCAACCTGTTGCCGATCCGCTGGGACACGTCAGCAATATCTCCAATGAGATCAATGATCTTGTACAGAAACATCACATCCACCGGAGGCAGGTCTTTTTCCAGCCCCATTAAGGTCCGCCGCAGCTTGATCTGGGCACTGTCACTCTGATTCTCAATCTCATTGAGCTCATCCAGGAGGTTTTGCACCAGTTTGATTTCCTTGCCGGAGAACCCGGTTTCCAGCAATTCATCCAGCTCACCGATCGCAGCCTTGGCTTGCACTGCCGCATCCATACTCAATTGATACAGTTCCGAAACCGCCCCGGTGATGGGCTCCGGAAACACAATCTGCCGACCCAGCATCAATCCAGCCACATCCTTGGACTTGTTGGCCAGGCGATCCTGAATGGTCAGTAACTCAATCACATCGGAACGGGCGAAAGGCATCCATATGGACTTGGGCAGGTTAGAGCGTATGTTGTTTTTGATCTCGTCAGCCTCATTTTCCGCTTTGACGATTTGCCCCTGCAGCTCGGTCGCTTGCTGCCAGTCACGGCTTGCAGCCGCTTGCAGAAAATCCCCCAACAGTGCCGAACAATCGCATACCTTTTCCATATGCTCCTGCAATGGCTTGATTGGAGAGTTTCCAAGTAATTCTGAAATCACACTAGCCATGTTGTTTCTCTTCCTCGATATCTCTTGTTCGAGCGGTTGAACGAAAGATCATCCGAATATAAAGCGCAACAGATAGAAAAAAATAATGGAAAGCACGGCACCCACTGGCAAGGTGACAATCCAGGACAAAAATATCTTTCCAACTATCTGCAGATTCAGCGCTGCGATACCCCGGGCGATTCCCACCCCCAGTACCGCTCCAACCAGTGTGTGCGTGGTGGAAACTGGTATTCCTGTGCCAGAGGCAATGACCACGGTGGTGGCGGCAGCCAACTCGGCCGCAAACCCTCTGCTGGGTGTCAATTCAGTAATGTTGCGTCCAATAGTGACAATGACCCGGTAACCCATGGTCGCCAGACCGATCACAATACCACCAGCGCCCAGCAGCAGTATCCATACCGGGAGCACAGATTGCGTATCAAAGACACCCCCGCTCTGTATCACACCGTTGACGGCGGCAAGTGGCCCAATTGCATTAGCCACGTCATTGGAGCCATGGGCGAACGCCATGGAACAAGCGGTGAAAATCATCAGCACGCCAAACAGGCGCTCAAGACTGGCGAACCGATTATCAGGATCTTCATCAGGATTTTCAGTAATGCCGGAAATAAGAAAGAATCCAATCAGCATGGTCACGAAACCAGTACCGATAGAATAAAAAACAGACTGCCCAAAGCTAAGATCGAGACCAACATGCCGAAGGCCTTTGACCAAAGTGACCATGGCAATCGTAAAGCCCACCAGGAAGATGTAACCGGGAATGTATTTTTTCGCATTGGCGAAGGGATCGTCAGTGTCCAATACCAGGTGTTGCACACTCAGAAAAAGGAAAAATGCAATGGTTCCGGAAACCACTGGAGAGATCACCCAGCTCGCCACAATAGAACCAACCTGGCCCCACATGACCGCGTCGGCAGAAACACCCACCACCGCAAAGCCGATAATGGCACCAATGATGGAGTGGGTCGTAGACACCGGCCAACCTTTCAGGGAAGCCACCAGCAGCCAGACACCAGCCGCGAGCAAGGACGCCAGCATGCCGTACACCAGTAGCTCCGGGTTGGTATCAAACCCGGCTGTTTCTGCATCGAGGATTCCGCTGCGAATGGTCGAAGTTACTTCCCCACCTGCCAGGTAGGCACCAGCAAACTCGAATATCATGGCGATGATGATGGCTTGTTTGATGGTAATGGCGCGTGCGCCAACCGAGGTGCCCATGGCATTCGCCACATCGTTGGCACCGACGCCATAGGCCATGAAGAAACCGAAGACGCAGGCCAGCGCCAACAGGATCATCCCGTACTGAGAAATTATTTCTGACATTTGGACCTATCTCGAATGGCTGTCTTGTTGTTGTTATCAGGAAGTCTGTGGCTGCCAGGCAACCAGCTAGTCTCCTGCCAAACAGGAGCTGTGAGTATAGGGATTTTGCGGGCAGCCTTCCAACTCGAATTGGCTCAGGATGTGGTCAATTTTTAACCAACGAACGGCCTATCTCACGCGCTCTTCATACACTTCGGAGCAGGGACCGAACCTGGTAGCGAGACAGACTTTCCAGTTGGGAGCCGAATCTGGATTCCACAGTCACGCCAGGCGAATACCTGGCTGAAACGTCGACCATTGGTCCACCAAATCATTGCCACGAAACACATCCAGATAGGCAAGCCAGCGCACCGCATCCGCTTCCCAGGGTTGGTAGAAGATGAAATCGCCAACCTCCAGCGGGAGGTCTCTCGACCCCAGCCACCTGCCCTGGTTCGGCATCATATTGACGAGACGACTCGGGTCGCCCGAAGAAGTGGGACTGTTCACCAGACCACTCGGGTAATGGCGATCGCCAGGAAAGCCCCCCGACGTCATCACATACCACACCTGGAAGTCGGGTTGTTCTTCGGCGAGCTGGGGCAAAAGATCCGCATCAGGATAAAGCTCTGCCGGGTCCAGCTTCCTTAATACAGGTGTCGCAAAAAACGTGGCAGTGCGTAATCCTGTTTCGGGGAGGTTGTGAAAATTGCTCGGATAAAAGAATGCAGAGCCCAATGCCACTTCATTAACCGGCGTCTCCAGATCATCGGCATAGTAGTGGTAGGTGCGACTGCCGCCGCTGTTGTAAACCAGTGGCTCTGCAAACAAATCGGGATAGGCTTCGCGCCCCACGCGTATGAACTCGGCATAGCGACGCTGCACGGCTGTAAACTCTGCCTCCGGAGTGCTTAATTCCAGCGAGACAAAAGGCACATGACCTTCGTAGCCCATAAAGCCGCTGAAATGAAGATGCTCCGAATCGTTAATTATTCCGAGCATGGCAAATAGCTGGGCATTATTGCGAGCTCCGCCGCGATGCAGGCCCACATCCAGCTCCACGGAGACATTGATTAGCTCAGCCCGCTCAGCGGCGAAATCCGCAAACTGCTGCATGCTCTGGGGGGTATCCACCAGCCAGCGAACCCCACCCGCCGGGTTCTGCCCTTCGCCCTGTTGATCCAGCGTGGCGAAGGTTCGCGCAAGGGCATGTACAGTCGCCGGCCGGCCCAGCAATATATCCACATCACTGCCAAAGCGGAGCAGCAGGTCACGCACCATGCCCTCCGAGAAGGCCATGATCCTGTTGGTGCATGCCGCCACCATCATGTATTCGAGCAGTTGCAGGCTGGGCAGGCTTTTGGCACACAAACGCAAACCAATATTCGATCCCAGCTTTTCTCCCACCAGCCTGAGGTTGTGATCGACGGCATTGAGGTCGACAAAGGCAGATTCGCGACCAGCGGCTGAAGCGCGCAGGGTTTCATTCCACTGGGCGAAGCGCTGCTGTTCCGGTCCTACTGTGGCAGTCAGTTGATCTGTGCACCGTGCCGCATCGAAGTCGGGAAGTGCAACAGAGTTTGGCTCATCAGAATTCGACCCTGCGATTTGTGCACTGCCAGTTTGGCTATTGTCAGAATTGCACGCTGCCAAACTTCCTGCAGCCAGCGCTGCGGAAGCCTGTATCAGTTTTCGCCTGGAATGATTGATCGGATCGTTTTTTTCTTTTTCTGAGACTTTCATACGACCTCCTCGAATTAATTACACCGGAGAATATTTACGAGTGCTGGTTGCAGGGACAACTAGCACAGGCGGTGGTCAGGAATCGAACTGTTAGGGAGGCTATCTACAATCTAATGCCTTGTCCATGTCAACCGGGTC
This sequence comes from Gammaproteobacteria bacterium, assembly GCA_040218615.1. Taxonomy (GTDB): domain Bacteria; phylum Pseudomonadota; class Gammaproteobacteria; order Pseudomonadales; family Pseudohongiellaceae; genus UBA9145. Next base: position 137,078 of record JAVJRC010000009.1, on the reverse strand, counting down.
GAGTCTGGGAGACGCAAGCCCTGGCTGTTGAATCCCCTGTATTTAAAGGGTCACAGTTTTCAGTCCTGATACAGTGAAAAGCGAATGATTGCGATCCAGCCAGCTCTTCTACCCGTCAGTTTTAGCGCTGGAATTCGATTGATTTCCCTGCAGCAGGCGCGCAAGATGATAACCGTACAGCTCCAATCTCAGCTCTATAAACACACTCAGGAGGCGGACCATGAAGATCTCGCTAATTGGTGCATTAACAGTAGCTGCAGTTCTGGTTTTCCCCACTCACGCTCAGAATTTTCCCGACATGGTAGGTGTCTGGACTGGCGCAGTGCGGGTAGTTAGCTCTGGCAATATCGAAAGGGACAGGCTCGACCGGGGAGGAGTAGTCATCAACGAAATCAATCTTGAACTGATCATTGATGCCCAGGATGGAGAAACGTTTATCGGCAGAACCCGAACCTCACAAACTCCGGCAAGCAATGCTGGAGCTCATGTCTGGGGATCGATTCGTTCAGCCGGTGATGAGGCCGTTTTCATCACCGAGAGCGGTGGGCGCGGCCACCTCTGGTTTGAAGGCGCAACTGCATTCGAGTATTGCTTCACAAATCTGGATGAAGAGTCTATTACTTCGTACTGTGCCCGATTAACCAAGCAGTAAGGTTCAGTTTATCCGGCAGCAGGATTGAAGACACTCCCGGTTCCAGCAACGGAACCGGGAGTGTCTTGATATGCCCTGCTACAACGACAGAGCGGTATGCCCGCTAGTGGCCGCTGCTACCCTGCCCTTCCCACTTTCACCATGGCACGCCACTGGCAGCCTGATACCGACTGCGCCGGGCGGCTGCGGGACCTTCGTTCCGTCGGCTGGACTCTCCTGTGTAGATAAATGTTCCAATTCACTGACAATTTGTGACAATCCGGCTGCTCTCGCCGCCTTATAATTTGCCGAAATAGACCCACAATAAGGGCGAATAACCGGCAGGGATCAGGATGAGAGAGCAACCACGACCAGAAAGTTGGATTTTTAAACTATCTGGATTCATCTTCGTAACATTAATCACTGGCAATATCGCAGCCCAGGACAACATCGGGGATGACTCCACGGTGTTGTATTCAGCGGAATATTTTGCGGAATTCCAGCCCATTACCGCGCTGGATATGGTGAACAGAATCCCCGGCGTGAATGTGCGCGGCAATGGTGGCGGCGGCGGGCCCTCGAACGCCAGCCGCGGCGGTCGCGGTCTCGGTGGTGGCGGTGGCGGTATCGAAATCCTCATCAACGGCAAGCGCACAGCAGGCAAGAACAATAATACCCAGGACCAGTTGGCCCGAATCACCGCCGATCAGGTTCAGCGCATTGAAATTATTCGCGGCACTGGCGGCGAACTGGACGTACGAGGCAGCACACAGATTGCCAATATAGTGCTGTTCGAAGAGATGAATTCTGCTTCATTGTCCTATGAGTTAAATGCCGACGTTTATGCTGATGATCATTCCCAGCCCGGTGGCCGGGTAACGTATGGTGGACAAACAGGCAACCTGGACTATCTGTTCAATCTGCAGGCGGAGCCCCGCTATGATCATCAGGAAAGCTATGAAGAAAGCATCCTCGGTGATCTGTCCCCCAATGATATAGTCATCGAAGACCGCATTCGGGATCAAACCAGCTACACCCTGTCTACCAACCTGGATTATCAATTCGGCAGTAACACCAGTGCCCGCTTCAATGCGCTCTACTCACAGAACGACAACCCCACGACAGTAGATCGCACAACAATCGATATACGCAACGGAGCCTTCGATCCGACCTACCAGCGCGATTTGATTCCCGGCGAACAGTTCAACTGGGAGATCGGAACCGATCTGGAACACCGCTTCAACAATGGTGATCGATTCAAGGCCCTGGTGATTGCCAATGAAAACAACACAGCAAATACCCGGGAGCGCTTCAACCTGCTCGACGACGGCAGCGAAGAAAAAACGCTGTTTTTGGACAACTCCAATGTGATCACCGAGCGCATATTAAGAACTTCCTATACCACCGATTTATTCGACGGCCAGAATATTGAATTTGGTATCGAAGGCGCCCAAACCATTCTGGATTCAGATCTGCTTCTTGGCGTGAGTTCTTCCTCAGGCACGCCTTCAGACTTGCATGGCGGCCTGGTGCCGGTCAATGTGCCCAATGCCGATACCACCGTGGAAGAAATGCGCTTCGAGCCATTCGCAATCCACAACTGGAAAATTAATTCGCGAATGACCCTGGAGACTTCCCTGCTTTACGAGTTTTCAGAAATTGAGCAAAGTGGCGACTTTGGTCAGGTCAGGGACTTTTCGTTTTTCAAGCCGAAATTTGATTACCGCTTCGATATCACCCCACAACTTCAGTTGCGCTTCCTGGTGGAAAAAGTAGTTCGGCAAATCAATTTCGTCGATTTCGTTGCCGTCACTGACACTACAGACGAGGATTCCAACACCTTGTCCGGCAACCGCAACCTGCGCCCTGACTACTGGTGGAACTACAATTTCCTGGCAGAATATCGCTTACCCAATGATGTGGGCGTGATCAGCGCGAATGCCTACCATCATCGCCACAAAGACTTTAAGCAGCGGATTGATGTGTCTACGGAAGACCAGCTCCTCTCTGCAGTCGGCAATATCGGCAATGGCGATATGTACGTGTTGGACGTGAAAAGCGATATACGCATGAGAATGATCAACATGCCCAATTTGTTGATCACTTCAGGTTTTTCACTGCGCCACTCTGAAGTGCGGGATCCTTTTCAGGATATCGATCGCAGCTTCGACAATTTCCACCGTGGTAGCTACACCTTTGGGTTTCGCCATGATGTGCCTAGCTGGCGCTTCAACTATGGTCTGCAGTGGATGGACCGCTTTGATGGCGACCAGATGCGCTACGATATCGAAGATGTGGAGTCTGATTTTCGGGAACCGTTTGTTACTGCATTCGCCCAATGGATCGGTTTCGGGAACACGACTTTCCGCCTGGATGTGAGAAACCTGCGTGACTCAACTTTTTGCCGCGAACGATTCCGCTATGTAGGCCATGTACGCGATGGCATCCTGGAAGAGTTCGAAAATCGTTGTTCGAATACCGGTGCTGTTTACACTTTCCGGGTGAGTGGCAATTTCTGAAGGCTATTTCCCGGTGAAGACTCGCCCCGACACCCAGGGAATTCGAAACCTAACACCGAGACTGCAAAGGCTACGATTCTCTCCAGGTGCTTTCAGACAACTGCATAAAAAAGCCCTCTTCCGTGAGGTCGAGGGCTGTAAGGGGAGAGATTTTTTACCTGGCTCTTAGAACAGGAAATCACTGGATGACAAGTCTGCCAGGCCAACATTGATTAGCTCCAGAGTATTGTCATTGCCCAGGTCGATCAGCAGGTCCGAACCATTCTCGGTAGCGGCTGCGCCCAACTCCGTGAAATCGGTAATGCTGCCAACGCTCTGTAGGTCGATCAGGTCGATTCCTGGCTCGTAGTCACCAATGGTGTCGAACTGCAAGTTGCCATCGCTGTCGGCATAGACGAATGTGTCTGCGCCATTGCCTCCTTCTACGTAGTCGTCTCCACCTCGAGGTACGAGAAGGTCATCACCGTCTCCACCTCTGAGGTTATTGCCTAAAGAATCGCCTCGGATAATATCGTTGAATTGAGATCCCTGAATGGTCTCAAAATTCAGCAGAGTATCCACACCTCCGAAGCCATCGTTATTGGCAATGTTATTCTCCAGATCGATATCAATAGCCTGATTAACGTCAGACCAGAATGGATAGGCCGCCGTGTCGTCACCATCACCGCCATCAAGGGTGTCATTGCCGGGGCCACCGACAATAAAGTCATCTCCAGCCGCGCCATTGATTACGTCATCACCACCTTCTCCATGCAGACTGTTGTCCAGCGCGTCTCCAGTGAGTGAGTCAGCAACATCACTGCCTAATACGTTTTCGATACTGACCAGGGTATCTGTGCCACCAAAGCCGTCATTTATCACTTGATTGGTGCCCAGGCTTAAATCAATCTGTACACCGGACGAGGGCTCGTGCCACCAGCGGTAGCTGACGGAATCGAAGTCATCTCCGCCATTGAATAAGTCGTTTCCGGGAGCTGCATTGATCCAGTCCGATCCCGCACCACCGAACACCTGATCATTACCCTCATCGCCTTCCAGGTGATCGTCGCCGGCACCGCCATCGATAACATCATCACCTTCACGACCTTGAATACTGTTTCTATTGCTGTCGCCAGTTATAACATCAGCGAACTCCGTGCCTTGAATGTTTTCAATGCTGATTAGCGTGTCCACACTGCCGTGGCCATCATTGCTGACCTGATCTGTGGCCAGAGACAAATCTGCAACCAGCCCCTGGGTCGCATCTGTCCAGCGGTAGTTCGCCCAGTCATCGTCGGCACCGCCATCAAGAATATCGAATCCAGAGCCACCAATCAGGAAGTCAAAGCCGTCTCCACCGTTAAGCTGATCGTCACCTGGGCCACCTTCGAGATGGTCATCCCCTCCGTTACCATTCAGTGTGTCGTTGCCACCCAGTCCTTCAATGAACTCGCCACTTGGACCACCATCCAGCACATCGTCTCCTTCAGTTCCCTGAATCGGTGCAATGCGAATATCCATATTGGGCAAATCGGACAGATCTATGTTCTGCAAACGAATGGAATTGGTTTCCGGAACTCCATTGGGGCTGGAAACAAAGGAAATCAACACATCAGCATTGTCCTGCACTGCTGCTGCCTGAATATCTTCCAGACTATGAAACTGTGGTACCCGGTATAGATTCAGCACGTCTTCACTGACGTTGAAATCTGTAATGGTATCTTCGCCAAAACTGGTTGGGTTGTCCTGGTTGGTGAACTGGGTAAAGAAGAATTCATCTCTGCCACTGCCACCGGTCAGGGTATCGTCGTTTTCTCCACCATTGAGCCAGTCATCACCATTGCCGCCTTCCAGAATATCGAAGTCGTCATCGCCGCGCAGATGATCATTGCCGTCACCGCCGATCAGATGATCGTTTCCGGCAAATCCCTCAAGGCGGTTGTCTGCGGAATCTCCAGTGAGGTTGTCATCGTAGTCGGTTCCATTGACGTTCTCGATGCCCCGCAGATAGTCAGTGCCTCCAAATCCATTAGTGGCCACCGCTACACCGGTAAACCCTCCGGCGTTGACAATATTGGCCAGATTGACAGACACACCTGAGGTCGTGCCCACCCAGGGACCATAGTTGGCCACGTCGTAATCGCCGCTGCCACCATCCATGAGATCATCGCCAGCCGAGGCGTCCAGGTAGTCGTTACCTGCCTCGCCAAACAATTGATCATTTCCATCGCGACCAGCCAGACCATCATCACCTGCCCCGCCAAGCAAGACATCGTCTCCTTCATTACCTGACAGGAAGTTATTATTGGAGTCACCGGTAATGTGATCATCAAATTCAGATCCTTCGATGTTCTCGATACTAACCAGCGTATCGGTGCCTCCCTGGCCATCGGTGGAAGTTCCAGCAGACAAGTCAGCAACAATTCCGGTAGTTTCCCCCTGAAAGTGATACCACGCTGTATCCCATTCACCGCCTTGACCATCCAGCAAGTCGTTACCGGGGCCACCAACCAGATTATCTCCTGATACATCGCCGCCAAAGATCTTGTCGTTGCCCTCACTCCCGTTCAGCCAATTGTGATACTCGGCACCAATGATGACATCGTCGAAACGGGTACCATTGATAGACTCTATATTGAAGACCGAGTCAGTGTCGCCGTAGTTGTCCACCACGGTATTTGCCAGGGCAATGCCGCCACCATAGTCAAAATCACTACTCGACAGGTTGACCACTACACCTTGTGTGCCAAGGCCAGCCGCATCCTCATTAAGGTCCCAGAACCCCAGGTGATCCCAGCCATCGCCACCGTCGATGTAATCGTTACCGCTTCCGGGATTGAAGTTATCATCGCCATCAAGGCCCAGCAGTGTGTCGTTGCCAGCATAACTGTCAAAATGGTTTCTGAATTCAGACCCGCGAATGAAGTCATCGAAGTTAGAACCCACCACCTGCTCAGTTCCACTGGACAGTTGATCGATGTCACCGTAACCGTCTTCCGCCTCCCGCGAATTGATCACTCTGGAACCATCGCCAAAGATGTCCCAGTTGACTCCGTCGAGATTGGCAGCAGCCCCAGCCGGATCATAGAGATAAACTGCTTGTCCACTGATGGTGTCATTGCCAGGTCCACCAACCAGAAAGCCTGATCCATCCGGGTCAATCAGGGTGTCATCACCCTCTCCACCTACCACATGGTCCCACCAGTCATTGGTACCGGTAATGGTGTCATCGCCGGCGCCGCCTTCCACGTAGCTGCCACCGGGGCCGATATTGATCACGTCGTCGCCATCATCGCCACGAAAATCGTCCCAGTCGCTATCGAGACCACCGGACAGGTTGTCATTGCCCGCGCCGCCTTCGATGCGATCACTGCCTGAACCGCCATCGATAACATCGTTACCGTCACCTCCAGACAGAAAATCATTTCCACCCAGCCCGGCGATGGTGTCATTGCCATTGCCACCATTCAGGGAATCGTCGGCTTCTGTGCCAACCAGATTCTGGGAAACAGCAAATGCGAAATTGGAATCGCTCAAGGCAGATGCTGTCACGCCAGTCAGGCGGACTGTGTTGGATGCATCGAAGCCGATGAGTGTATCGAGACCATCCTGTGAGATAGTCAGATCAGAAACAGACTGAATGTCTGGAAACTGTTCGACATTGATATAGTCCTCGCTTGCATCGAAGTCGGTTATAACATCGAGGCCAAATGCAGCACCGTCATTACCATCATCAGAGAGGATAAAACCATCAGCACCCAATCCGCCGGTGATGGTGTCATTGCCACCGCGCCCTTCGAAAACATTGTCACGATCGTCTCCCAGCAAACTGTCAGCAAACTCGGAACCTGTGGCGCCATCGATACTGATCAGAGTGTCGGTGTTACCCCAGCCATCAGTGGCTGTGCCTGCAGCGAGGACTACGGAAACAGCCGCCGGATCATTGCTGTAGTCGGCTATGTCAATGCCATCCAGGTCGAGATCGTCGGAGCCCATGAAGAGCTGTAGAGGCACCACCGTAGACGAACCGCCGTGTAGCGTGTCTGCGCCGTCTCCGCCTCTTAAGGTATCGTTGCCATCGAGTCCTTCGAGAACATTGTCACCTGAGTTGCCGATAAGAGTATCGTCATTGACATTGCCCATGACGTTTTCAAAATTAACGAAATTGAGCGTGCCAAAGAAGGTTTGTGTGGGTCTGAAAGCAGTACCTTGCTCCATATCCACATGGACGCCATTGAATAAACCAAAGTACAGCGTGTCAGTACCGCCACCACCGTCGGCAAAATCATTTCCGAAGAATGGATTGAAGAAGTTGTCCAGGTCGTTACCAAGGAATGTGTCGTTACCCCTGGAGGCCAGCACTCCTTCTATACCAGTAATGGAGTTTTCAACTTCCCCATTCCCTGTATTGGTCACCACCATAGAGCCGTCATTTGCCATAGTGAAGTTCAGGCCTGGCCCAAAATTTGACACGTCATCGGCACTGAAGGACATGAAATCCAGTCCAGTACCACCATCTACCGTATCAATTCCACGACCACCCCAGATGTAATCATTACCACCTCCTGCAACAATGACATCGTCTCCGCTGCCAGCGTTACCGTTGTCAGCGCTAATAAAATTGTCTTCGTCGTTACCGGTCAGAGTATCGGAGTGAACTGAGCCAATGATTCTCTCAATGCCGACGAGTGAGTCGGTATCGCCATAGCCATCTGTCGCTGTGCCACTACTCAGATCAACAGTGACTGATGCGGGATCATTGGAATACTGGACTGTATCAACTCCAGTACCGCCATCAATAAAATCTGCTCCTGCACCCCCCATTAACCCGTCGTCGTCTTCGCCGCCAAACAGGCTGTCGGCACCAGCTCCACCATCAAGAAAATCGTTGCCCGCGCTGCCGTACAAGGTGTCATCACCACCGAGACCATTAATGACGTCATCGCCGCCGAGGCCATCGATATTGTCTGCATCTTCAGTGCCATCAATAACGTCGTCATCTTCAGACCCGGTAGTTCCAGTGCCTAGATCTGCGAAGATAAAGTTGCTGGCAGTAAATTCCGAAACAGTTACGCCATTCACTGTAATGCTGCGATCGGCATCAATCGTAATTACAGTGTTGCTGCCATCGTCTGTTGCCCTGGACTGGAAGTCACCCAGGTTTTCGATCTCGAATGGGGAAAGGTCGAGAATGTCTTCAGCGGTATCGAAATCAGTGATGGTGTCATGCCCAAACGCATTGCCACTTACAGAAAACGTTTGAAAGTTATAGGTATCCGCGCCAGCACCACCCGACATAGTGTCATTATCGGCGTCACCAATTAAAGTATCATCACCGTCATCACCGTTGATCTGGTCATCGCCAGACCATCCTGCCAGCACATCGTCTCCGCCGCCTCCATGAATAGTGTCGTCGCCACCGCGGGCAAAGAGTCTGTTTACATTGTCATCGCCCGTGAGTGTGTCGTTCAATTCCGAACCAATGACACCTTCAAAATTGCTCACGGTATCGGTATCACCAAATCCATCCAGCACAACTCCGGTTGCGAGATTGACATTGACACCCTGGCTGGCGGGACCTGCTCCATCGAAGCCGTCATCCTGATAGCGAAGCCAGTCAAAACCAGCACCGCCGTCCAATACATCATTGCCGCTACCGGCGATAAAACTGTCATCGCCATCGAGACCAAACGCGGTATCGTCCCCGGCTCTCAGCCAGATAAATTGCCCATCGTTTGAACCTGTAACATGGTCATCGTGATTGGAGGCATGCAGATTGACGGCGGCAGCACCAAAGCTGTCAGTATCACCGTAGCCGTCAATTGCTGTTCTTGCTGCGAGGACCAGACTGCCGTCGCCGTGAACATCAACAGATTGATCTGAGTAGTTTACGAAAACACCGTTGCTGTCGTTTTCATAGTGGGCCGTACCGTCGATGAAGTCATCACCAGCGTCACCACTTAGCAAACCATTATTGGGGTCGACCAGATTATCGTTGCCATCGCCACCGTTGAGAAAATCGAAACCGTCACCGCCGGTGAGCGTGTCATTGCCTGCCCCGCCAATCAGGTTACTATCTGCATTTCCTGCTGTGAGATTGTCATCGAAGCTACTGCCTATCACTGACTCGATGTTGACGAGCGTATCTTCACCCGCACCGCCAGTGTCCTGCTGCGTAAAAAGCCCAAGATTAACGCTCACAGCTGCTGCTGCATCGCTGTAGTCAGCGGAATCAAAACCTTCACCACCGTCCAGAATGTCGTTGCCTTCGCCACCAACGAGGACATCGTCACCATCACCACCAGAAAGGCTGTCATTCCCAGTATCACCGCGCAGTGAATCGGCGGATATACCACCCAGCAAGGTGTCATCGCCAGCCGCACCGTTGGCATTGACCTCAACATCGGTAACAGAAGCATCAAGGAAATCGCCATCAGCACTGCCAACAAACTCAACGCCGTTTGCCGCCAGGCTGGTATCGCTCAAGGTATTCAGTTCAAAATTGAGGGCGCCTTCGCCGGCTACCAGGCGCAGGGTCTCCACGTTGGAAACATGCAGGTTTTCATGCTCAACAATGCCATCACGACTGGTAACCGTGAACGATCCATCACCGTTGCTGCTGACCCGAAGAAACAGGTCATGCGGCGTGGGCTCAACAAACAGCACTTCCAGCTCATCGTTGTCCGCACCGCCATCAACGATATCGAGAGCAAGGCTGGCAGCCTGCTCGTCGCCAAGTGTCGCGCTAATCCTGTCGTCACCGGCGCCGCCGAGAATGGTATCAACGCCAGTACCGCTGCCTGCATCGAGCACATCGTTGCCGTCACCACCATCAAGGGTGTCGTTACCCGACCCGGATATCAGCGTATCGTCGCCGCCATTTCCGACCGCATTGATTCTTCGGTCAGTGGCACTGGCATCCAGTGAATCCGCACCAGCTCCACCAACGAAGTAGAGTGTATCCTGCGCAATATCGGTGCCTGTGAGGTCACCTATCGTTATTGAAGATCCGCCAGACCCCGCATTGATGACGATGTCTTCCACACCGTCAAGAGACAGTTGAGAGCCGTCGCTACTGACAAGAATGACATTGCCATTTGAGTCTGCTGAAATAGACAAGGTGCTGGGGTTTGTGGGATCAAGAGTGAGGTCGACTTCATCGAACCCCTCACCACCATCGATGGTGTCGTTGCCATCACCCTGTTTCCAGATGACTTTGTCATCACCTACTCCCGCATCGATGATATCGTCCCCACCACCACCAGTGATGACATCACTGCCTTCGCCCCCGCTGATGGTGTCTGCTGCGTTGCCTCCAGTGACGGTGTCGTCACCGGTTCCCGAATCGATATTGACCGGCTGGTTGCTGTTGCTGGCGTCTATGTCATCGCTGCCCTCGCCACCGCCCAAGTCCAGAGGCTCATCGCCCAACACATCGCCGTCGATATTGCCTAGCTGAATAGACGCTCCAGCCTGCCCGATCTGCAGATTAAAATTTTCTATTTCTCTCAGGGTAAGTTCGCCACCTTCGGCGCCACCATCCAGCGATACAATCAATTCACCTTTGTTATTGGTTGAGAGCAATACAGTTTGCTGAACGGTATCGGAAGTGTTGAGAGTGAATGTGTCATTGCCCTTGCCGCCACGGATTTTGTCTTCGCCATCACCAGCCGACCAGATGATTTCATCGTCACCATCACCGCCACGGATGTCGTCTTTGCCCAGCCCGCCTTCCAGGGTGTCATTGCCTTTGTCGCCGTCCAGCTTGTCATCACCAGCGCCGCCCAGCAGAACGTCGTCCCCTTTACCACCATCCAGGTGATCATCGCCTTCGCCACCGTCAAGTGTATCGTTGCCTTTACCACCTTTGAGATGATCTTTCCCTTCTCCCCCGCTTAGAGAATCGTCACCGTCATCTCCGTCCAGCTTGTCTTTCCCGGCACCGCCTTGAAGGACATCATTGCCATCATCTCCGTCCAGGTCATCGTTGCCCTCTCCGCCATCGAGAACATCGTTGCCTTTGTCGCCTCTCAGCTTGTCATTACCGGCGCCGCCGATAAGCACATCATCGTCGTCCTTGCCCTCCAGCTTGTCGTTACCTGCTCCACCTTCGAGCAAGTCAATACCCTTCCCACCATCGAGATCATCGTTTCCGTCACCACCGAACAGGCTGTCATCACCGTCATCCCCATCCAGCTTGTCGTTTCCGGCCAGGCCCTGAATTTCATCGTTGCCGCCTTTGCCGTCAATCTTGTCATTCTTGTCGGTGCCGATTATGACGTCATCGTCATCGGTTCCATCAAGGTCTTTGTCTTTCTTGTTCTTTCCTTCGTTTTTATCGTCATCGTCCTTATCATCGTCGTCATCATCGCTCTCTTTGTTCTTGCTCTTTTTACTGTCTTCATCATTGTCATCTTGTTTTTTCCCGGAGCCTTTCTGGGCAGTTTTATTCTCTACCGCTGATGACTTTTTGGCTGGCTCGACAATCGCCATTAACCACGCATTCAAGAAGTTCCCTAAGTCCATTATTAGTTCTTTCATATCAAGCCTCTTTCTTTCTATTATTGGGTAAGACCCTGGTCCTGAGTAGCCATAGGCTACGCCTCGTTAATTCACGTAAGGTATTCCATAGGGTAGGAATATAGATGCTTAGGGGTCTGGGAGATATCACCCAGACGGGTGAGTGTGCTACTGAGGCGCACCTTGACCGGGTTCGAGCCAGCACCCGAGCCATGGACTATCCGCGTGTGCCCATGCTTGATCTCAGTCTACTGTATGAATACACATGGTTTCCGCAGAGCATTCTCACTTACGACTCTATACCCTACGATGATCGTTAGCTGAAACGCAACTTCTGGTGACTGTCATCCACCAGTTAGAAGAATCAGTGACGTGAACAGGGTAGTGCTGACAGGTAGAGGAGTGGCAGAGTGAAGATCGGGGCGAGCATTTTATAGTTGAACATCTCGTCAATATCCTATTGAATAGCCATGGGCTTGGGAAGTTCCGAAACCTGTCCATATGGTGGAATTCCCCAGCAACTTCAAATAGGTATGATCAGGATTACTCTCTGGTAGCAGCTGCCTAAGGCTCGACAAATAAAAATAAGGGAGCCGCTGATATGTCATACCTGGATAACTCCAAGACCCAAATTGTAGCCAAAGATCTCGCCTACCCCGAGTCACCAGCATACTGTTCAGACGACAGTATCCTGTTGGTAGAGATTCGTGGCGAACGCCTCACTCGTGTCCACCCCGATGGCAGCACTGAAAAAGTTGCCAGTATCCCGGGTGGGCCGAACGGATTGGCCATGGCTCCCACCGGCTCTAATGGGGAGCAATATGCCTATATCTGCAACTGCGGAGGTTTTGAATGGTTCTCCTATCCGCCAGGCAGTGACCATCCAACGCTCTGGATTGGGGGTAATCAGCCTGCAAACTATACGGGCGGAAAGATCGAAAAGGTCAACCTCGGAAGCGGAGAGGTAACTGAGCTTTTTGGTGAATATGAAATACCTCCAGCAGCCCTCAAGGCTCACGGCCTTAGCGAATGTAAACCACCCTATAAACTCCGTGGCCCAGATGATGGAGTAGTGGATAGTGCTGGGGGGATGTGGATATCAGATTTTGGCAAGCAAAGGCCTTTCGAGCGTGACATTACATCCGTCTACTATATGGCCCCCGGAGAAACCAGCCTGAAGCAGGTGTTCTATCCACTCAACTCGCCTAATGGCATTGCCCTGTCACCCGACGAAAAATGGCTTTATATCGCTTTGAGCTACGAGCGGCGGGTAATTAAATACGAAATAGCCCCTGGCGGTACGTTCAAACCCAACCCTAAAACAACTGATGGTTCCTATCTGGTCACCGGCGAATTCATAGGCTCTAGCGTATTGGATTCGATGAGGGTGGACAGTGAAGGCAACCTTTATGTAGTCACCATGTTGCCGGAAGGCTTCGATCCAAATTTGAATGGTGGAATTACCGTGGTGTCTCCAGAAGGTGACGTACTGGATTTCATTGAAATCAAGTCTCCCGACGGCGCAATAGCCCCTATGCCATCAAGCCTTTGTTTTGGAGGCACCGATCTGAAGACTGCCTACATCACTTGTGGCGGATCTGGATACCTGTTAAGCATGCCATCCCGGATCGCCGGATTAAAACCTAATTTCAGTTGCTAGAAGGCCCTGGACTCTAGAGAACAAGAATAAATCGAGGAAAGTCATGACTATTTTCGAAAAAATAAAATCTCTGGCAGAACGATGCATCGATACTGCCAAATTGGTAGCTACAAAAACCTGGCAGACGCTCAAAATGGAGTACAAGGCTTTTCGAGAGGCTCCGCTGCTCTGGCTTTGGAGAAAAGCGAAAGCACTCTACTTTGGTATTGTTCATTTCATTTTCTTCATTTTTTCTTTTCCCAGGGCTGCACTCAGATCTTTCGCCAGCTGGGTCGACCGGTTAACCTTAGGTCAGGTTTGGGCGTTCCTGTGGCGAGCGGCTCTGGTTGCTGTTGTAGGGCTCGCAGTTTTCCTGTTCTCCTTGATGCACTTCCCCCACTCACAGGTTCCTCGCATACCTCCGCCGGCCACGATTGTTATCCAGGACCAGGGATGGGGCACAGACCTGGAATCTATCGATCGGCAAACTTATTACTACACGCCTCAAGGTACAGGAAACACCTTGAAGAATATGCGTTATCACTGGCTAGTGAATCTTGAGGAACCCTGGGGGGAGGAAAAACTGGTTTCACCTGACAATATGCGCAACTTTGGTTTTATGGTGGACCTGGTACCAACCGATCTCAATCCTCATCATCTGCCAGTGGGATTTACCAAACACTATGATGCAAGGCTCTCTGATTGGGTGGTGGATATCACTTGCGCAACCTGCCATACCGGTGAGCTACGGGTTGAAAACAACGGCCTCATAACCTCTCTGCGAATCGATGGAGGTCAGGGAATGCATGCGTTTACGGCCTCTAATCCTCCTCATTTTGTGCCGGTTCTGATAGCTGCCATGTACAGCACCTACTATAACCCGATTAAATTTGATCGGTTTGCCCATGCGGTATTGGACGACCATTTCGAGGACCGGGATGTCGATGGAAGTGGGTTTGCTGAAGCCGAAGAAGCACTGAAAGAGGAATTCAAAAAAACAGCAGACACTTTAGCTGGGGTAGGGTGGACCGAGATAAGTCACGGCTTGACGCCCATGCAGGAGGGATACGCTCGAACAGATGCCCTCACGCGCATCGCCAACGCAGTATTTGGCGACCACATCACGCCAAACAATTACAAACCGGTAACAGCCCCAGTCAGTTATCCGCCGGTTTGGGACATCTGGAAATTTGACTGGGTGCAATACAGCGCATCGGTTGCACAACCTATGGCGCGAAATCTGGGCGAGTCATTAGGAGTTGGTGCTTCTTTTAGTTTCTTCAGCACTTCGGGCTTGCCCACCGGAATTGAATTTCGCTATGAAACCACTACCAGGATTGATGAGTTGCACAAAATCGAAGAAACCCTTCGCAAACTTAGACCTCCCATTTGGGATGAAGAGTATCTGCCAGAAATCGACGAAGAGAAGGCAATGCGCGGAGGAATTGAGTTTATAAGAACCTGCCAACGATGCCACGGGCCCCATCCCTGGGGGGAAAGGCAAAAAGCCATTGAAATGCCTGGCAAAACAGCAGAACAACCCCATTGGCGCCTTTATCAAATACCAGTAGACAAAATAGGCACGGATCCCAATGCAGCAGAGAATTTCGTAGAGCTTACCTTTGACCTGTCTGATACCAACCTGACAGAGGACGAAGTCAAAACTGTGGTCAGCTCCGAGATTACCAAGCGCATTCAACGCGTTCTCGATATTGACTTCAATGCCCCCTATCCCAATCCAGATTCTGAAGCGACGGTTCACGATGCATGTTCAATTGCTCGCCCCCAACTGGTTTATCCTGAGTCGCTGTTGGGCAATGAAAACGGAGAGACCGGGCTGGAGCGTTATCAACGCGCCCTGCCCGAAAACTTGCGGGCAGCCTGTGCCGGCTGGCTCAGGGAGTGGTACGCGCAAAACCAGGCCAGGGAAAAACGGCTCAATGCTATCGATCTGACCGCAGTGACCAGTGGTGAAGGCCTTAACTTCTTTGGCCTGATTATGAGGGAGAAGATCTACGAACGAGAAGGCGTCAGTGCAGAAAGGCAAGCTGAACTGAATGGATTCGACGCTCTGGATATTCCACAGGTGAAGCTGGTATACAAGCCAAGGCCCCTGGGTGGAGCCTGGGCAACCGCACCCTATCTGCACAATGGCTCTGTCAGAACTATCTACCAGCTACTGAGTCCGCAGCATGAAAGGGATGTTGAGTTTCACATGGGCCACAATCTCTTCGACCCGGACCACCTTGGGCTCAAAATTCTGGACAATCCGGATGAAGGTATCCTGCTTGATACCCGGATTTCGGGAAATACCAATACCGGACACGAATTTCGCGATGGCTACACCAAAAGACTGCCGTCGGACAACCCGTTCCTCGCCAACGCAGAGCCATTCCAGTTTGGTGTCATCGGCCCGGCCTATTCTCATGAACAGCGCATGGAGATCATCGAATATTTAAAAGTACACCTTGATGATCCCCCACTTTCCGATTTGTTCAATGAAACTTACTCCCTCATTGTCAGCTTTATAGACGATAGCCTTCCTTCTTCTCCAGAAAATATACAGGAGATAGGCGACCTGTGGCCGGGACAGCAAGTGTGTAATCTGGAGGAGTATTTGCGTAACCACCAGGTACCCAACGCACCCGCTGACGAAATTTCAGCCAGGGTTGATTCAATACTCGATAAACTTGATCGCTACTTCGAGTCGCCTGACAGTAAACAATGTCAATACTATCAAGTAGATGAAGGGGCATAACCTGATGATAAAGAAAATACTCAAACAATTGCTGGCAACCTTCTTTATCGTCGTTGCTGTCTCAGTAGCCGTAGGTGCATTCCAGGAATGGCGCTACCGGGCCAATATGCCAATGGGCGAAGTGATTAGTCCCGGAGAAAATGCAGCAATGCCTGGTGCGATTGCGATGGCCACGGTGATGATCAACAATACCCGCGATGGCCTGACTGATGAAGGCTTCGCGGGAGACGCAACACCTGAGGGCAATAACAAAAACTGGTTCCTTGGTTTTTTTCGTGAAGACGAATTCGAGATAGGAGAAGGTAACCCACCAACTGGACCTGTAGTCTTCAGGCGTGACGTTCACATAAAAAGCCACGGTTGCGTTAATGCAAGATTCACAGTTCCAGAGCTGAGTAATGAATATCAATATGGCGTGCTAGAGCAGCCTGCACAATTTGATGCCATCATTCGCTTTTCCAATGGTGACTATGCACTTCACCCCGACAGTGCCAGAGATGCTCGCGGGATGGCTGTGAAGCTCTTGGGAGTCGAGGGCGAGAAGTTGCTGGACCTGTCTGCTGAAAGTGACACCCAGGATTTTGTCATGATGAACAGTGAAAACTATTTCATCAGGGAACTGGATGACTATGTTGAACTGACAAAATATCTTGCGGAGAATGATAACTTCGGTTATTTCCTCAACGGCTGGAGCTGGAATCCGTTCAGCTGGCACTGGAGAGAATTAGGACTGGTAGCCGGCACCAAAAAGCCTCCTCCCGAGACCCCTTTAACTGAACAGTACTTCAGCGCATCGGCTTATGAGCTGGGTCATGACAATTACATTAAATTCAGTGCAAAACCAACCCAGTGCCCAATAACAGATGGTCAATCCCTGAGACAACACAGTGGAAGATGGAGTACATCTGATAATAACTACAACTTCTTACGATTGCGGATGAAAGAACAACTCAGCGCTGGCCCCGTGTGTTTCGATTTCATGGTACAGCGCCAGGTCCCAGGGGAACTCATGCCGGTCGAAGATGCGACCATTGTGTGGAGCCAGGACAAATCTCCGTTCGTTAAAGTAGCAACGATTGAAATTCCCGCCCTGGATAATCCGATACAAGGAGATTTCGATACTCCAGAACGCAATGAAGCATGTGAAAACCTGTCATTCAACCCATGGCATTCGCTGGAAGATCACCGGCCCGTTGGAGTCTTTAACCGGGTTCGAAAAGCGCTCTATGATGAGATTGCCAAATATCGCTTTGCTTCCAATCGGCAGCAGTATGACGATACAGCAGCGCCGGCACTGGAGTTGGATGAACCTTATGAGCCCAGACAGCTACTGCCTCCTGGTCCTGCTGTCTCGGAATCTGCGGAAGCGGTGGATTAAGAAAGCCCCTTACGTGAGCTTAGTAAGCTCAAGGCAGCGTTTGAGGTGCACCCTGGGAATCATCTTACCCGGATGACTTTGTCTCCTCTTGCAGGAGCTTGATACCTCGATAGAGGTTGATTGCCCCGGGGCTACCCCTGGAAACCAGGTCAATAGTCTCCATAAAAAAATCAGCGTCGTAGCCGGGATTAATCGCTATGGCTTTTTCCAGATACTCGTTGGCGGTCTCGCGGTCACCTAGCAGAATATAGGCGTTGGCGAGGAAATAGTAGGTATGCACAAAATGGGGTTGACCACTAATGGCTTTCAAGCCTGACTCAATTGATGCTTCATAGTTTTGCAGTGATTGCTCTGCCACTGTCAGGAAGTAAGACCACCAGGCGGCAGACGGGTGCTCAGGCGCTATTCGAAAATTCTCCTCAACTATGGCTTTCGCTTCGGTGGCGCTTTCCGTCTCGGCTTTGAATCCTAAAGTCATTGCCAGGTACCCGCGACAGATCAGGTTTAATGGCGCCAATTCCAGCGCGTGCCTGAGCACCCTTTCGGATTCGTGGCCTTTGCCCAGGTTCATCCAGGAGACACCGATACCCTCTAAAACTTCCACATCATTGGGAGCCAGTCTGTAAGCCTCGCTGGCCATCTTCTCAGCTTCGGCCTTGGCGGCATCAGGATCGGGGGCGTAGCGGCTGGTGATTAAGTTCCCCAGCAGCATAGCCAGCCCTGCTCTGGGGGCTGCATACTCTGGATCGAGGCGAATGGCTTGCTGAAGATACTCTATGGCTTTGGCAATATTTTCCGGCGTGAAATTATAAAGCCAAAAGTAGTAAGCCCGTTGCATCAAGCCCCAGGAATCCAGTTGATGCATAGGCGTATGGGTCGCCAGTTTGGATTCGGCAAGCCTGACTTGCCCCAGGGTAGTGCCTACGATCGACTCCGCGATACTCTTCTGCACCGCGAATAAGTCTTCGATCTCGCGATCATAGGTTTTGGTCCAGATTATTGAGTCAGAATTCATCTCACTCAGCTCTGCAGAAACGCGAATATTATCTCCGCTTCTGTAAAGGCTTCCGGTTAGTACGAAGTCTGCATTGAGTTGGTCTGCCGCTTTCTTCTTGCCCGCATCGGAGCTGCTCCAATCAAATATCGTTGCTCTGGAGCTCACCCGTATATCCTGAATTGGAGTTAGCAAGGCACTAATCTCTGACGCAATACCCACTGCCAGGCTCTTGTCTTCGTCCGTTTCAGGCTTCGAACTCACAGTGAAGCTCAGGATTGCAATGGATATATGATCGGCACTGATGTCATGGTGCCGGCGAGTACTCCTGACTTGATCGCTATCGGAATCATCAGCATCTCCTGTGCGCTCAATGCCCTGGAGTGAGAAATCAAAAATCCAGGAAAGCACCAGTACAACTGGAAAACAGGCCACAAGGCCAATGATTAAGTATCTGCTAATCCAGTCTGCATCGAATGGATCGAGGATGTCGTTAGCAAATCCGGCGACTGCCGCAATTAATATTAAATAGGCAAGCGCGGAGCGAACAGTCTTTCGCCGACGAAGCTCCGCCCAGAAATGTTTTAGCTTGGCCTTATACTCGCCCAATTGGTTTTATCCTTCAGCCTTCAGTGTTGACGAAAGTTCAGGGACAAAACTCTAGCACTGCATCAGTTCCAAATTTAATCGGCAATCCCCTTAATCAAGTGGGGAGACTGAGCTAATGTTAGTCCTTTTCACGAGTTAAAGAGACTAAATACTAACTCATTGAAAGTCCATGGTTTTCTGGACGGAATCCAAGCATGCAACTGGAGTATCGTTAGACAGGAAACCGTCACCGTGGGCCTGGCGTAAAATCGCTTACGTATCCAGCTTGTTATGCGCTACGACCCATGTCTGTGAGAGCTGACCCTTTACAATCAGAAACTGTCTTGATCAGCCCCCACAGATCGATGGGGAACTGACATCATAGTGTTTTCATATACTCAATGATGGCCATGGCTCCGTCGATGTCATCACTCCAGTCCAGCTTCCAGGTTTCTCCATTTGTAGTTATGTCAGTATCGTGGCCTTGCTTGCTGAGAGCTGAAAATGCTGTTGTATCAAACAGGTAGCCCTCTTCCGGACGCGCACTGTCAAAGCCATCCCAGGAATAACCAAGCAACTCCTGGTCATAGTCGAGTCGCCCTTTTACAAAACTGTCAGGCCTCTCGCCCGGCACGAGCAAATGATAGATCGTCGGCACCGATCCGTTATGCAGGTAAGGCGCGAGTGCCCAGACACCGCCCAGGGGAAGTGCCTGATACCCCTCGTGTGATGCGGCATCTCCAAATGAAAACTTCGCATTCTCTCCTGCAAGGGACACACCTTCAAATTCCGCACAGGGTGTCAGGGATTCTCCATTTTCCAACACAACAGTGGTTGTTGGGGAACAAAATGCGGTAAGACCGGCTCTTCCAACTTCAGTCCCTTCAGCATCGACCACCATGGCCCGTCCCATATCGGTGCCCAGATTCTTGTAGACTGTGCCATTGTTGTCGTAATGACAGCTCGCGCAGTTTTGTTCATACAGAACTTCTCCGCGTGCTGCCAGGTCCATGTCAACGGTGAAAGGGTAGATTTCAGCACTCAAGCCTTCGAGCAGATCTCGTGCGTATGCTGAAATGCGAAGGTCTGTATTGGCTCCATAGCCCATGACAAGTTCAGCAGCAAGCGTTCTAAACATGGGAATGGGAATGTTTCCGTTGTATTGACCGCCACCATCAATCAGCTCGGTTTGATCTGCATTCCATCGTGACCGCCGCTTGGATTGTTCCCAGGGCGCCATAAAATCAGTGATCCCAGGAGTCGGAGGAAGCTTTGATGACGCAAACATTGCATACTTCTGACTGTCCAGTTGATACAACATCGCTGGAAGCGAAGTCGAGATGCCAGTAGCATCAGCCATCCCACCTTGCCCTGCCAGCGCGCCCTGTTCAAATCCTTGATAATTAGCCTGAACCAGGGACCCAAATGCCATGTACTCAATTGTTGCGAAACCAATAAATTTTCCAATGTAGCCAGGGGCGCCGGCCTTGAACAATTCAATCTGGGTGGCTTCGTAGTCGGCATCAAACTGGCGACCATATCCTTCGTAGTCGTTATAGAAGTAATTGCGATTGTTGGCAGAAACTTCATCCAAAGCAGCAAGGACAGTTTGCACAGCCGATTCAAGCTGCGGCACGGACTGACCGCCCTGAGCTTGCGCAAGTAGCCCCAAAATCTGTTGTGGGTCCTGCACGCCCAGTAACCTCTGGATAGTATTGAAGACCTTTACGCGGTAAGAAACGATATTGAATTCTGCGTTAATGCCTCCGTCAATGTAGTGGTAATCATCATTTTCCAGGCGCACACGCCCCACATGGCACGCGGCGCAAGTGAATGAGGCATGGTCTGCCTGGGAATCAAGAGCATTCTCCTCACGGGCCATCCCGGTCCAACCAATACCCCTGGGAACGGGATATCCAGGCAAACGCTCATCTTCAAAGAGGCCAACAACATCAAGAAAATTATCACCAGACCCCCAACTGTCGGGGTCCAGTTCTGGTAATAGCTTGAAGAGAATATACGGGACTCCACACTGTGCCTCGCTCGTGGCGGTACAAGGCGACTCAGGCACATCATCTCTGCCGAAGGGGAAATCAGCAAACCAGTCAAAGGCTTCTTGTTTGCCCTGAATATAGGCTTGCCGGTCGGCTTGCCTTGCTTCTTGTATCGATTCCCAGGAGGTACCAGGCACTGAAGACATCGAACTTTCGGAACCACTCATTGGAGTCGGGGCTTCGTCACTACAGGAAGCTAGAGCGCAGACCAATACGCCGTAAATAATTTGGAGCTTCTTCATAGTTCTACTCACTTTTCAATTTTATTATGGGTTTCTCACACTGAATCGCAATATGCATTCTGCGTCTTGAACCAGACAGAATTTATGCAAACCGAACTTAAAGCTTATCCGGGTCCAGGTTTACTTTCATGAGATCAGCTGGTTTTTCCGACATTCCTGCTACCACTTTGTAGCCATCAGTAGATTCGAAATGCACTACTCGTGAAGGAAAATTTATCGTACTACCCTTCTTTGCCGTAACTGACTTGTTCGCCTCCACATCGGTAACGGTGACTTCTCCGTCAACCAAATAGAGGCAACTGTCGAAACTGTGCCAGTGTGGGTTATTTACCAGCGCAGGAAAATCGATATCCATGACGAATGCCCATTTCTCCTGCAGAGATTTCCTGGCCGCTTTTTCAGAACTGAAGCAATTATCTTCTACTGTTATTAACATTATTCTGTCCCTCTATCTGGCGATTTTTAAAATGAGATCCCGACTTTACAACGACCCCTGCATACGACTGGTGCGATTTATCAATGAACTTGCCTTCATTTGCTGCTGGCAGGTGTGAGACCTTCTGCGAGAACCATCTCCTCGCTGGCCACATCTGCCATGTAATTTTTTTCAAGATGCTCAAACAGCTCTCTTACTCCTTGTCCCTCAAACCCATCTGTCATGTCTTGAATCGTCGACCAACCGAGATGCCGGTAGCATTCGGTCTGAGATTCATCAAACCATTGATCAGCCGTTGATTCATGAGGAAATGTTGGCGATGAGATGGTGTAGCTCAGGATCGCGGGGGATTCATTCCCCGTTAGCATAGGTCTTACGTAGATGAGCCGGCCATCCTTTGCCTTATCGTCGGCCTGGGAATAGAGGATGTTTGCAAGTGCACAACGCTTTTGTCGATTCTCCATGGCGGCAATGTGGCCAGGCCTGAATTGAATGCCCACACCCATATCTACTTCTATCTTCCGCATTGCATTACCCAATTCCGTATTGTCCATGCTGGAATCCAGGATCAGGATATCTGAACACTGACGACCTACCATTTCATAGATCGCAAGATTTTCAAAATGCCCTCCATCAGAGAGATAAATATATTCATTCTTGGCGTTAGTGATACCCAGCGC
This sequence comes from Gammaproteobacteria bacterium, assembly GCA_040218615.1. Lineage (GTDB taxonomy): Bacteria > Pseudomonadota > Gammaproteobacteria > Pseudomonadales > Pseudohongiellaceae > UBA9145. The sequence goes on along the minus strand of JAVJRC010000009.1, from coordinate 114,660 downwards.
TTCTGCCAATAGAGAAACAAATGCAGATTTAGGACTGTTGTGTCTCCACGTTCGTGAACTGTTGGGATTGCCTAACCAGATTCCCAGGCGGGTATTGAATAAAGTCATGACGAAAGTCAGTAAGGGTGAGGAGTAGGATCCCATGTTTGGGCTTGCCGCAGCACCTGATGTAGCGATCGCCGTGCCCAACGACATGCCTCGAGCGCCTCCGTATTTGGATGAGGGTCGATAGCCGACATATTTGTTTCCGCAATGCAATGCTGAGGCTGTAAATGATTCTGCCTTTCTCTGTTGCCAATTCAGCTTCTTTGCCCCTACCAGATTCAGGGTCATATTGATTACGTGGAATGGACGCAGTGTTGGATCAAGGTCTCCCAACTGAATGTTGTCAGCGTTATCAAAACCAGTGAAATAATTGGGCCTGCGGGTAGACTCATCCCGAGAAGCCCCAAGGTAGGCACGAACCAATCGGTTCCTGTACATACCCTGTAGTGAGAATATATTGGTATTCACCCACTTGCCGAATACCTGGCTTATCAGCAGGAGCAAAACCGTTAAAGATACAAGAACTGGCGGATTGGACGACCCGATCAGCAACTCGTGATTCTGCCATCTATAATCGAGTGTTAATTGGTGTTTTTCACTACAAACCAGCGACCCGTCAGCACATGCAACCCATATAAAGTCAAGTGCATGATGGAAAAACACGAGAAGGGCATTAGAGAGTATTGCCAGGACTACGATGAGGATGAGCAAAAACAAAGCCAGGCCAATCGACAGAAGAAACTTCCACATTTCAGGATGTTTCTCTACGGATTCTGAGTCGTGACTCTTTCTGCCTACGAATGACAAAAACCAACCAAGTGCGGCTCCCGATGCTGCAATCACATTTGCGACCGAATAGTGACTCTGCTCAATGCTTTCGGCGAACTGGAAAATCAGCAGTGGCAGCATCAACACACTGGCAGCAAGCAAAAACCAGCAAATCGTGACAAGGAGAAGCCCGCCGGCTGCCCTGGCGAACCATTCTCTGTCTTCGTCAGTTAGCACGCTGGCTGTCAAGCCAACAAACAGCATCATTCCCAGGACGATCCCACCAATAACCAGTGGCAGTGAAAAAGTCACATACTCTGCCCAATGCCCTACGATATGCCTCTCTGTTGGAGACCAGAGAATCTGGTTGTATGTGCACCAGGCAACAACAGTAGGAATCAGGATGGCAATGAATGGCACCAGGAGTAAGGTTACTGGCTTACTGGTCAACTTAACTTTCCAGAACATCATTATCACAAGTGATAACAGGTACGTGCAGCCCGCACCAATGACAAATTCTATAAACGGTGTTTGTCCAAAACTTGTTCCCATAAAATGCAGGTTGTTCCAGATATCAAGCGCCCAGACCGACAGCACTATCGGCACCAATACGGTGACGATAAAATCGTCGGTAGTGTGCGCTTTATTCCCCATGCTGGGCAGGTATCGAACTACATTACTTATGGCTATTGCGAAGAGGACAATGGCAATCAAAGGTAAAATGTAAGCAACAATTATGCTGTTAGCGATAACATCAAGAGCTGGAAGGGTATAATCTGGCGTACCGTCAGCCATTATCTCCGGGTAGAGGAAATATTCCGGGAAAGCGACACTGGCAGCATACAGTCTGGGCAGCATCAGAAATGCCATCAGCATTGGAATGAAGACTGTCCAGTTCAGCAACATGTTCCGCAGCATGGTGGCAATTAAAGCCCACCAATCGAACGAGGTGACTCCAACCTTTGGAGACAAGTAGTTAGAGTAAGAACGTAAGTGCTTAATCTCGTGCGGCTCTTCTGACCGGCTCGCACCCAGTGTCTCCGAAACTTCTTCTATGCCGTTCTTTACTCGATGTTTCCAGGCAGTTAACCAACCCCCAATGTATCCACCTCCAGAGACGGTGGACAGGAAGTCAAATTCTTTGAGGATGTTTTTCTTTGCGAGATTTTGCAGGGCACCAAGAGCAAATGTAGCGCTTCTTATACCACCCCCGGATATTGCAAGAGCAGAATAATCGTCCTTTACTCCTATCGCTTCTTTTTCCTTGGCGAAAACTTCCGCGCGATCGGCCAATCCGCTGTCTTTGATTGAACTCATGGTTGCCTCGTTGTTTTATTCTATTTATTCGGGCGACTACAGCTTGTTTGTGCTAATTCAACACCGTTCCAGGGTGTGAGCTCACCTGGTGTTCATTTAATGCTTAGGTTCCACCGTATCGAACTGGAATTCCATAGTCCTCTTTTTGCGTTCCGTGCTGAAACACATTAACGACAATATGATAGTCATTAGGAATCGTTATTTCTTCGTAGGCCTCTCTGGTCGTTACTACAGTCAACAGGATGCCTTTCTGTTCTCCAATTGTTCGTGCGCTGGCCCAAAGGGTCACCAGATTGGAACCGAGGCCATTGTTGTCACGCAGGGTGGCGAGAACATTTGGGTCATCATTGCCCGTTTCGATAAATGCCCGCACTAGCCAATAATTGTTCCTGGACTCATCTTCTTCGTTAATTTCCAAAACCTGAAAGCTGGAGCCAAACGTTACCGGCTGCACATGGGGTAAAGATTGCTCCACCCTGGCTTCAAATTCTTCGATGGCATCCATAGATGAAACCAGCTGGTTGTTTACACCTCCCATTCCAGAAACATAGGCGGTGACTATGGTGACGATTCCAGTGATGATCACAGTGAGAAGACTGCTGTTTGACTTGGCTTGGTCCATGCCCCGGCTCCTAACCATTATAATTGGGATGTGGGTCAGGATTGATTTAAACACGGCTCGCTAGACAATAGCCAACCTGGATTTGCGATAGGCACTGGTGAATTCAACAGGGCCCCAAATCATGGGAGCTTTGTGGGAGATTTGACTGACAATTCCAGTTTAACGACCGTTCAAAAGCCGCCTGATCGGGGCCAAGCCATAACCAAGCGGCCAATTGTGACGGTCAATACCTCGCGACCTAGGCAGCCGCGATACACTCGATCTCTACCCGCGTGTCTCCACCGAGGCTGATTCCAACAGCGGTGCGAGCTGGCTTGTTCTCCGGGAAGAACTCGGCGTAAACCTCGTTCATGGCACTCCACTCGGCCATATCCACCAGGAATACCGTGCACTTCACCACCCGGTCCATGGACGAGCCAAAGCGCTCCAGCGCATCCTGGATGGACTCCAGGGCCCGCCGTGTTTCAGGTTGCACTCCCCTTTCTCCGGCGCCACCGGTTTTGCCCGCAAGGAAAATCAACCCCCCATAGCGGACGCCCTCTGAGTAAGGTGCCCGTGGGTTGGGATTCATGTATTCGGGGGCAGCGGATTGCTGGTTTACTTCAGCCGCGGAGGCAACAGGCGCCTCAGGTTGGCAAGAAAGCATAAGAACAGACAGGGCGAAAGCGGCAAAAACTCTGGACATGATGTCTCTCCAAGGGAAAATGAACAATGCTGCGCATTAGACCAGCGCCTGTCTTCAGGCGTCTGGTTGGTGATACCATTATTTGAGTCTATCCAAGACGATGAACCTGACACAACTTCAATTTGCTGATGATCCCCTGAAAGTAACGGCATAGTTGTGCAGCCCATCTCCAGGTGAAGGCTCGCACACTACTTGGCAACATTCAGCGACTCTGCTGAACTCGGAACTTCGCGCAAGGTCTTCAGATCAACCCCGCTAAAAGCTTTGTTTTCCTTCATCACCACATAAGAGTTAATCGTAACCTGGTAGCTGCTGTTGGCTACCAGCTGATCATTGATCTCCACATAGCGGTTCATATCCGGGCAAATGACGCGCAGCAGAAAATCGGATTCCCCGCTCACGGTATAACACTCCACCACTTCCGGAATGGTTTTGATCAGGGATTCAAAAGCATTGAACTCGTCCTGGGTGTGGTTTTTCAGGGAAACCGTCGCCAGGCACATGATATGTCGCGCGATGCGATCGAGGTTGAGATGGGCGTGGTAGGAGCCGATGACCCCTTCCTGCTCCAGGCGGCGTACTCGTTGCAGGCAGGAACTGGGGGACAGATTGACCTGCTCGGCCAGTTTTTGGTTGGTAATTCGGCCATCCTGTTGCAGGATTTCCAGAATACGCAGGTCTAATCTGTCCAATTTTGAGCTTCGCATCAGTCTTTTAGCTTCTGGGAACGCCAACCGGCGGTCGTTTTGGTAGGTAACCCGAATTTTATTCGGTTTCGAGATTGAATGAAAACAGCTTATTTATCAGATGTTAAGTGTACAGTAACTCCTTTGGCAGGGGGTTTGGTAAGCTATACAACATAGAATATTCGATGGAGGTCGCAGTGACTCAAACCGCCAAGCAAAATAAATCCCAAAAGGATCAGGAATCCCACAGCCGAGAGGCGTTGTGGCCCAATTACAGCCCTCCCCAGGACCTGGTTTTTAGCCATGGTCGTGGCAGCGAACTGTTTACCGCTGATGGCGACGCCTATCTGGACTTTCTCAGTGGCATCGCAGTCACCGCCTTCGGTCACGCACATCCCCATCTGGTGAAGGCGCTCAATGAACAGTCAGAGAAGCTCTGGCACCTGTCCAATGTGTTCCGGATACCCGAAGGCGAACGTCTGGCACAGCGTCTTGCGGAAAACAGCTTTGCTGACCGAATTTTCTTCGCCAACTCCGGCACCGAAGCCATTGAAGCCAGCATCAAAGCCGTACGTGGCTACCAGGCAGCCATCGGCAAGAAAGAACGCTATCGCCTCATCGGTTTCAGCGACAGCTTCCATGGTCGTACCATCGCCGCGGTAGCCGCATCGGGCAATCCTTCCTATGTGCAGAACTTTGCCCCCACCGATCATGGTTTCGACCACGTGCCCTGGGGAGATATGGACGCGCTCGATGCGGCCATCACCGAGCATACAGCCGGCATTATTATCGAACCTGTTCAGGGCGAAGGCGGTATCCGCCCGGTCACCCAGGATTTCATCAAGCATTTGCGCGAAGTGTGTGACGCCAATGGCCTGCTGCTGGTACTGGACGAAGTGCAGTGTGGCGTTGGACGAACCGGAAAACTATTCGCCCATGAAATTTTCGACATCGCACCCGACGTGCTGGCCTCTGCCAAAGGCCTGGGTGGCGGTTTCCCTCTGGGAGCCTGCCTGGTCTCGGAAGAAGTTGGACAACATATGGTGGTGGGTACTCATGGGAGCACCTTCGGCGGCAATCCGCTAGCCATGGCCGTGGGTAATGCGGTACTGGATCTGGTGCTTGAACCAGGTCTGTTGGAAAACGTAAAGAAACAGGGCGATGTTCTTCGTTCGGAGCTGGAGCAGTTAACCCAGGACTATCCTGAAGTGGTTTCCCGAGTCACCGGTTTGGGACTCATGATCGGTGTGAAATGCGAAAAGCCTAACACTGAACTTATGGGCAAGTTGCGGGAGAACAAACTACTGGTGGGCAAAGCCGGAGACAACATGATCCGATTATTGCCACCACTCAATGTTTCTGACCAGCACGTGCAGCAGGCGCTCTCCACCATCAAGGCAGCAGTGGCTGATATGCAGCGGCAATGAAACCAAACGACTCCCTCAAATGGATCGATGCCCAGCAGGAACGTCTGGTAGAGACACTGCTGGAACTTTCATCCGTCAACTCGGGCACTGGCAATCTCGCAGGCCTGCAAAAAATGGAAGCAGCATTTACCGAGTTATTTACGCCCGTAGCCGACACTGCTGCCTCGCTTCCATCAGCAGAAGCTCAACTGGCAGACCTGGAGGGAAATGTACAAACCCTGCAGTACGGCAAGATGTTGAACTTCAGGAAACGACCCCAGGCTCCGGTGCAGGTTCTCTTGATGGGACACATGGACACGGTGTTTCCTGCAGACCATCACTTTCAGGTCCCTGCCCTGGCAGACGACAATGTCATGAAAGGACCAGGTGTTGCAGACATGAAAGGCGGCATCCTGGTTATGCTGACCGCCCTGCAGGCTTTTGAGCAATCCGGTGATGATCGCCTCGGCTGGGAAGTGCTGCTCAACGCGGACGAAGAAACAGGCTCACACGGGTCCAAACAGATGATTGCCGAATCGGCAAAGCGGGCACATGCCGGCATGATTTATGAACCTGCTCTCGCAGACGGAACCTTGTCGCGGGCACGCAAAGGGTCGGGCAATTTTGTTTTAGTAGCTCGAGGGCAATCGGCCCATGCAGGAAGAGAATTTGAAAAAGGCAGAAATGCTATTTTGGCCCTGTCCAATGCCATGATAGACCTGGCTGCACTTACCGACCTGCCGAGGGGTTTAACGGTCAATATCGCCAGGATCAATGGCGGAACAGCCTACAATGTGGTTCCCGATACCGCAGTGTGCCAGTTCAATATCCGCTGCCACAGCAAGGCTGACCAGCAAGACATCGCCGGGAAGTTGCAACAACTGCTGCAACAATGGAACAGCGAGCAAGCAGCGGAATTTGAGTTGCACGGCGGATTTACGCGGCCACCCAAAGAAGTTACGCCCGGTCACCAGTTGCTAATGGACTGGACAGCCCAATGTGGCGAGGACCTGAATATAGAAGTGGGCTTCAAAGACACTGGCGGTTGCTGCGACGGCAACAACATGGCCGATGCCGGCTTGCCCAATATCGACACCCTGGGTGTGCTGGGTGCCCACATCCACACTGACAAGGAATACATGCTGGTGGACAGTCTTGCTGAACGCGCGAAACTGAGCTTGTTGCTGCTGCAACGACTGGCCACTGAAGGCGAGCAGCTCATCGCCCTGAAGGAGGCTAACTGATGCTGATTCGCAGCGCCCGTGAGAGTGATCTGAAAGAGCTCATGCAATTGTCGGCCGTGTTGCCGCCGGGCATGACTTCAATGCCTTTTGAGGAATCTACCTGGAAGAAGAAACTGGCCCTGGTGGAGGCCAGCCTGAAAGAGTCACCAGACCCGGAAACCGAACGTGTTTACTTTCTGGTGATGGAAGATCCCGAAATCGGACGCATAGTCGGCACCGCGGGTATCGTCACCGGCGTTGGGCTCAGCCATGCGTTTTACAACTATCGCCTGAGCAAGGATGTGAAGGTGTCCAAAGCACTGGATATCAGGATAACCAGCAACCTTTTAAATCTCGTTACCGATTTTACTGGCGAGACCGAACTGGTGTCCCTGTTTCTGTTGCCTGAGTATCGCACTCGTTATGGGGGGCAGTTTATGTCCCGCTGTCGTTTCCTGTTCATGAGTGATTTTCCTGAACGGTTCAGCGACATTGTTTTTGCTGAAATCAGAGGATGGCTGGATGAATCGGAGCGCTCGCCGTTCTGGGAACATCTCGGCAAGAAATTCTTTAACCTGCCTTTTGCCAAGGCCGACTTTATCAGCGCAGTCAATGGCGCCCAGTTTATTTCGGACCTGATGCCGCGCTTTCCGGTTTACCTTGAGCTATTGCCCGATGAGGCAGTGGCGGTAATCGGCAAGCCCCATGATGACGCAGCACCGGCAATGAAGTTGTTAGAGCGGGAAGGATTTAATTATGAAGGGGCCATCGATATCTTCGATGCGGGCCCGGTGATGCAGACCCATCGCGAAGACATCGAATCCATCAAGAACTCCCGGGAAACAACTGTCGCCGAAATAACTGACAAGGATATCCCTGAGGAGGAAGCCGACGCTGTCTGTATCATCAGCAACTGTCAGCTTGCCAACTATTTACTCACCGTGTCTCCGGTGCAGATTCAGTCAGATGACAAACTGGTATTGCCGGCTCAGGCCGCTGGACTAATTGAGGTAGATGCTGGAGATCGCGTACGCATCCTGGAAATTCGGACAAGTAAAAATGGCAAATAAACAACAGCACTATATCGATGGGCAATGGCTGCGGGCCGGTACCCAGAACTTTGAATCTACCAGCCCGGTCACAGACCAGGTGCTCTGGTCAGGCCTGGCTGCAGGATCCAGTGAGGTTTCACTTGCAGTCGGCGCTGCCCGGCAGGCATTTGCCAGTTGGAGTTTGCTGGGTTTTGAAGAACGCAAAACCTATGTGCAACGTTTCGTTGAGATCATCGAGTCCCGCAAAGATGAGTTGGCGGATGTCATCCATGAGGAAACGGGCAAACCATTGTGGGAAAGCAAAACTGAAATTGGCACCATGATTGCCAAGGCTGGGGTTTCGGAGAAGGCCTATCATGAGCGCACCGGGCACAAGCAATCTGAAGCGGGAGGTGTGCAGCTTGACCTGCGCCATCGACCCATTGGTGTGTTTGTGGTGTTGGGACCTTATAACTTCCCCGGCCACCTTCCCAATGGGCACATCATTCCTGCGTTGCTGGCAGGCAATACCATCGTATTCAAACCCTCGGAACTCACGGCTCTGTTTGGCGAACGCATGATTGAGTGCTGGGAAGAAGCAGGGCTGCCCAAGGGAGTGATCAACCTGGTGCAGGGAGAAGCAGACACCGGCCGCCTGTTGGCAAATGCGGAAGACATCGATGGCCTGTTGTTTACCGGCAGTTCCCGCACGGGTCATGCCATCCACAAAGCATTTGGTGGTCATCCTGAGAAAATGCTGGCACTGGAGATGGGGGGCAACAATCCGCTGGTGGTCGACCAGGTCGCGGATATTCCGGCAGCGGTCCTGACCATTATCCAGTCTGCTTTTATTTCCGCTGGTCAGCGCTGCACCTGTGCGCGCAGATTGATTATGCTGCGAACGCCTCAGAACGAGGAATTGTTGCAGGCATTAGTCACTGCCACTGACAAAATAAAGGTAGGTTATGACGACGACTGTTTTATGGGACCTGTCGTCTCCAATAAGGCGGCAGACAATGTCATGGCCTTTGCCGAAGAATTGAAACAGGCCGGCGCCAAAACCTTGTCCCCGGTTGAGCGACCCTATAGCAGCAAGGCACTGGTGCTTCCCGGTATTCTGGACGTGACCGGAGTCGCCGAGCGTGACGATGAAGAATGCTTTGGACCACTGTTGCAACTGCAATGGGTAGATTCCCTCGAAGAGGGCATCAAGGCTGCCAACGATACCCGCTACGGCCTGTCCGCTGGTTTGTTGTCAGATCGTGCTGAGTCCTGGGAACTATTCTGCAATCACATACGCGCAGGTATCGTTAACCTGAATCGCCCTCTTACCGGTGCCAGCGGTGCAGCACCATTTGGTGGGGTTGGCGCCAGCGGCAATTACCGACCCGGCGCCTATTACGCAGCAGACTATTGCGCCTATCCCATGGCCAGTATGTTGGGCGATAAAATCACCCTGCCCGAAACGCTGCCACCCGGCATAGAGCTGTAGGCAGGAAGCAGTGGTGGCAGAGATAACAGCCTGGGAAGTCAATTTCGACGGCATTGTCGGACCGACCCATAACTATGCCGGACTTTCCTTTGGCAATGTGGCTTCCGCCAGTCACGGGGGCCAGGTTTCCTCGCCTCGACAGGCCGCCCTGCAAGGGCTGGAAAAAGCCTGGGCACTGGCTGAAATGGGACTCAAACAGGGCGTCATTCCGCCACAGGAACGTCCCCACATTCCTACGCTAAAGTCATTGGGTTTCACTGGATCCGAAACTGAACTACTGCAGAAGGCTGCCGCCGAAGCACCACATTTATTGGCCGCTACCAGCTCGGCATCCTGTATGTGGGTAGCCAATGCGGCAACCATTTCACCCTTCGCTGATACAAGTGATGGCAAGACTCATCTGACTCCGGCCAACCTCAGCTCCATGTTTCATCGCTCGATTGAGCCACCGGTTACTTCCCGGGTGTTGCAAGCGATGTTCGATCAGGACAGCTTCGTGCACCACCCTCCCCTGCCTGCTGGCCCCAGCTTTGCCGATGAGGGAGCCGCCAACCATACTCGCTTCTGTAACGAATACGGCGAACCCGGTGTGGCACTATTTGTTTATGGTGATGACCTCAGCAACAAGCAAACAGGCCCAAAGAAGTTTCCCGCCCGGCAAACCCTGCAGGCGAGTGAGGCCATTGCCAGGAGTCATGGCCTGAAGTCTGACCGGGTGGTCTTTGCCAAACAAAATCCCGCAGCCATCGATGCTGGTGTATTTCACAACGATGTCATTGCGGTGGGCAACCAACGCTTGTTGTTTCATCACGAGCTGGCCTTCGCGGAGAAAGACAAGGTCTACCGGGAATTGAATGCAGCCATGAATGCGGCAGGTGCTGATGAGCTGGAAATTCTGGAAGTACCCGCAGACAAAGTTTCACTTGATGAAGCTGTGAAATCTTATCTGTTTAACTCCCAGTTGCTGACCGTGCCAGATAGCGATGGCGCCACGCTTGTCGTACCGAGTGAATGCGAAAAAATTAGGCCAGTACATGACTACCTGCAATGGCTCGAAGGGGAAAGCTCACTAATTGCGAAAGTGCACTACTTCGATCTGCGGCAAAGCATGAACAATGGTGGGGGTCCTGCCTGCTTGCGCCTGCGCGTGGTTATGGATGAAGACCAGATTGCCAATACCCAAGCACGAGTGCTGCTGGATGATTCCCTGTATCACGATTTGCGCGACTGGGTGCAGCGCCACTACCGTGACAGCCTGAGCGCGGCAGATCTGCAAGACCCGGCGTTGCTGACAGAATGCCGTGTCGCGCTGGATGAACTGAGCCAGCTATTACGAATCGGATCGGTTTACGACTTTCAGCTCTAATGCTCGCGTGAGACAAAAATCAGCGAACGCTTGATTGTGAAGAAGTTGTAAAATGTAACTGAGCCTGGGATATCCCCAGAAAATTTTGTGTTAAATATCGTGCACGCCGGAGCTTGGCTAGCTGTATTGTTTTTCCGTTCCGTTGGGCCATCCCTGGCCCTCCCGCGCTCCCATCCCTGGACGCTAGTCACTCCAAAACAACACAGCTAGCCAATCTCCTCTCGAATTCACTGCCGAATTCCACGAAATGCTGTTTCTTGTCTCGCAGCAAAGCACCCAAGCAGATGTTAGCTATTGGTAAAGTTGAACATTTTCTGGAGATTTCCCAGTCACTTAGCTCATCCGACCAAACTCGGTACTCAATTTCAAACTGAGCCACTACCGAATCCTTCTATCACTGGACTCAACGCATTGGTATCTGCGACTGAATAAATCGCCGGGTGTCATCCAGTAAGCCCACTCTCTCCGGTTCATTCACATACATCATGTGGCCACCCTGGTAATACTCGTAGTCGATCCTGTCGGCGCGAATGTCATGGCGATTCAGCGTGTATTCCGCATCGAAGAACGGCGTCACCAGATCATAATAGCCAGAGGCAACGAACACCCGCAGGGATGGATTGATTCTCAGCGCCGTTGATAAATCATGGGCAGTATTGACGTAAGCAGGCTCCCAGGACGAGTCATCGGGCACCGTGCGCCAGCGCCAGTTGCTACTCAGGTCAGGATGAGCTGGTTGCAGGTAGGCCCGGTCCCAATCCACATCCAGCTCGCTGCGCATATAGGACATCAAGGCAGCTTTATAAGCAGCAGAGATACCATCGCTGGCAGGATCCCGGTCTGACTCTGCACTGAGATCATCAATCTGGTCCTGGGTATAGCGAGAGTCGCTTCGGCCCAGAGCGATACCCTGATCGCGCAATAACTCCTTGGCAAACCGGGTGCCCTGCACGCGCAGGTTGGCCTTATCGATATAGTCCGTACTGAGGCCGGTGAAATAGGCCAATCGGTCGCGCACTGCCAGGTACTCTTGTTGGCTGATTGTGTTGCCCTTGAACAAGGCTGGCAGGTATTCATTGGTGGCAAAATCCCTGGCCTGCTGCAGGAAAATCTCCTGGCTCTCTGGCGCTGGCTGTACCCGGCCATGGTAGAGGGCTGTGGCTGCCATGGTTGGCACGTAGGTGATATAGGAAACTATGTTGTCGCGCACATAGGGAGTGGACCCCTGATAGTCCAATGCTTGAGAAATGAAGACAATGCCATTGAGGGCAATAGCCATGTCTTCTTCCAGTAGACGGGCGACTGCAGCGGCCCGGGTGGTACCAAAGCTTTCCCCCAACAGAAACTTCGGCGCATTCCAGCGCCCGTGTTCAGTAATCCAGGTCCTGATAAACAGCGCCATGGAATCAGCGTCTTCTTTCAATCCCCAGAAATCCTTGCCTTCGTATTCCCCCAGCGCCCTCGAGAATCCGGTACCTACAGGGTCAATGAAAACCAGGTCGGTGACATCGAGGATCGTTTCCGGAGCGTCCATCACGGGATAGGGCGGCAAGCCAGCGTGCTCCCCGTCGGATGGCACCACGATACGCTTTGGCCCATAGCTTCCCATATGCAACCAGGTAGAAGCAGACCCGGGCCCGCCATTCCAGATAAAGGTGACAGGTCGAACTTCTCCCTCCTGGAGATTCGTTTTTAAGTAGGCGAAGGTGAAGATGGAAGCCTTGGGCTCACCTTCAAGATCTCGAATATAAGTTTCACCCGCAATCGCCTGATAATCGATACGCTCCCCATTGAAGCGGCCTGAGTGCTCCGTAATGAACAGAGTGGGTTCGGGGATTTCTGCGGGTTCGCTTTCTGTGTTTTCAGCAGCATAGGTCCAGCCATGCAGATTCAATACTACAGCCAGCAAAATCATTAGGTGTTGGTATCGTTTCATCATAATTTCCCGGGACAAATTCAATTGAATGTTAAAGATTGAAGACTGAAGGCTTTGCTCATTAGAAAAGCAGAACGCAATGACAAAGGCAGAAACCCTCTACCTCCTGTTTTTCTACTAACAACCCGCTCAACGTAAAAGGCCCACCGAAGTGGGCCTTTTGTTTGATCGCGAATTTCTGCAACGAATTGCAGAGAGCGATTACATACGGTAAGTACCACCCAAAAAGATCATACGTCCACGAGGACTTGCCGGGAAAGCATGATCGGTAGCAAATGGAGATTCCTGTGTCAGGTTGTTAATTCCACCGAAGACAGTGAGACCGTCGTTGATGTTATAGCTGGCATTCAGGTCATGAATCCAGGTTTCATCCATAAACACAGAGTCACCATAGAGGGTGCGTGCAGTATCAATTTCCAGGAAGCTCACGAGCATTTCACCCAGATACTGAGACTGCCAACCCACTCGCAGGTCACCCCAGTTCCAGCCAAGGAACACATTACCGGCTTTCTCGGGTCGATTCACTTCGCCCAGTTCCACGTCCACTTCATTCAGATCGGTTGGGTTAGTGAAGTTGTTCAGCTCGTTAACCTTGGTGCCGCTGACGCTGACTTCGAAGTTATGGGCAGCGATGTCAAAGGTGTAGCTGACTGATACGTCAAACCCATCTGTTTCCAGCTTGGCAAAGTTAATGTCGGTAGAGCGAATGAAATTGAAGCCACCAAACTGAGCCGAAGTTGGAGTCGTGTTTCGGCCCAACAGGCCACAGAAGTTGCTGTTGAGGGTAGCACCCTGATAACAACCGTCCACGATATCCTGGGCAGCTACTGACTGGATAGCATCTTCGATTTCGATATCCCAGTAGTCTACAGTCAGGCTGAAGCCTTCCAGAAACCTTGGCTGAAACACGAATCCATAAGTAACCGTATCTGCAGTTTCTTCTGTCAGGTTTGGATTACCGCCTTGCAGACCACCGAAGGAAGCAGAAAGCGGATCGGCATAGACGTAGTTTCCATTGGCATCAAAAGGATCCAGTCCAAAGCTGTTGAAGTCGGCGACACAGTTGTTCTGGAAATTCTGTGCCCGGGTCGGGTCTTCTGCTGCCAGTGCGTTAATCTGGGCTGCATCACAGGGGTCGATGGGTCGGAAGTTGAGGCCGGTTTCCGGGCCAAACAATTCAGTGATATTGGGAGCACGCACCGCACGGGAAACACCGCCACGGAAGGCGATGTCCTCAATGGGTGCCCAGATCAGATTGGTCTTCCAGGCTTCGGTGTTGCCGATTGTGGAGTAATCAGACCAGCGACCAGCCACATCCAGGGTCAGTTCTTCAAACCCGGGAATTTCATTGACGATGGGCATGGACAGTTCCAGGAACACATCCGTGGCATCGAACTCACCCTGCTCGTTCTTGACCGCCAGTTGCGGGCGGAAAGTCAGAGAGTCATTGGCGGAAACATCGCTGAGCAGAGTTCCGGCAGGAAACGGTGAACCAGGAGGTAACACACCACGCTGCCAGTCATCGAACTTGGCATCGGAAGATTCTTCTCTCCACTCGATACCCGTTGCGAAGCCGACAGGACCACCTGGCAGTTCAAACCAGTCTGCACTGTCTCCAACCAGAGAGGCCGAGAAGACCAGCTGGTCGATAACGATTTCATCAAACTCGGTCACCGACACAAAGTCGATGGCTTGCTGGGTGACGCCGGGCTGGCCTGCCCAGATGTTAAGCGGCACACAGGTACCGCTGCCCGGGGTATAGGAATAATAACCAGCCTCATAGGCGGGAATCTCAAATGGCGTGTTCAGCGCCGGCGCTGTGGGATCCACATCTGCCCGGCAGGCGGGTTGACCCGTAGCCGGGTCTGTCACCGCATCGATAGCAGCGAAGAAGCGATCATTGACCATGGACCCGGTCTGGCGAATGGTCTGATCGAAGCGACCATAGTTGGCCGATACATCCCAGCTCCAGCCATTGTCCAGTTCGCCTTCGAAACCCAGGACGACCCGGTAGGTATCGCGCTCGGTGTAACGCTCTGATGGAATCAACAGTGGATCGATTGTCGTGGCAACACCACCTGTTGCATCCGCAATCGGCTGAATAAATTCAGGCAGGAAGGGATTGTCCGGTGCACCGAACAACAAGTCCCAGAAAGAATTGGGGGCATTGTTGGTTTTCGTTTCCTGGTTCACAATTTTCGCTTCACCGTAAACCGTTGTGGTGTCGGTGAGGTCATAGTGGCCAAGAAAGTTGAGTGTGAATTTGTCATCCGGCAGCAGGATATCCTGCTCTGCAGTGCCCAGCGTATTATAGGAATCACCGCCGAAGCCCTGGAAGTCACCAGCAACCAGTCCGTCCTGCACCGGTCGATACTGGCCATCCTGAGTCACGTTCCAGCAACCGCCGACAACACCGAATGAGGCTGCGCCAAACACTGAGTTGTAGCCAGTAAAGGAATCCAGACAATCCGGATTGCCATTGCCATCGAGGTCGATATTGGTTTCGGGATCAAAACCGGCAAAGGTGAAAGGGTTACCCGGGATGATGTAACCGTAGCCGGAAGTGAACGGGAATGTGCGGAATGGCAGCACTGCACGCTGAGGCGCATTGGCTGCCTGGTTAATCAGCGCTGTTTCTGCACTGGTCAGAGTCGGCGCACTACCAAACTGGGCTGTATAGTCAGTGATGAAATCTTCCTGACTGGGAATGGGCAGGCCAAAATTGGTCAGGCCCGTGTTGGCGTAGTTGTAATACTGAGCAAAATTGGGAGTTCCTGAGCCGATATCACCCTGCTGAAACCGCAAGGCCGGATTGACCCAGTCACGGGAAGAGCCTGCTGCCAGTCCATCGGCACGCTCACCCATTTTCAGTCCGTCGTCTTTGCGCGCATCGAATGCCACGGTGATGTTGCCGCGACCGTTATCGAAGTTTTCACCATAAACAATGGCGAGTGAATTCTGTTGGGCATCTCCATACTCGGACATGCCAGTATTCACATCCACCTGCAGACCTTCGAAATCATCACGAAGAATGAAGTTCACCACACCGGTAACCGCGTCTGCACCGTAAACAGCAGAGGCACCACCAGTAAGCACTTCCACCCGTTCAACCAGAACCGGGGGAATAGATCCGATATCGACCGCACTGGTGCCCTGCAGGCCACCTACATGACGTCGGCCATCCACCAGCACCAGTGTGCGTTCGGCGCCAAGACCACGCAGGTTCAGTACGTTGGCGCCGTCACTGAATTCAGCGGTTGCGTCAATAGATTGTTCGGAGGTGACTGACTGCAGCAAAGAAGGCACATCATTCACCACATCCGAAAGGTTAAATTCACCGGATGAACGAATATCTTCAGCAGTCACCGACTGCACTGGCAATGCACCAGTAAGGTTCGAGTCACGGGCGATTCTGGAGCCGGTAACAACTACCTCTTCAATTTCTTGTGCAAGGATTTGCTGGCTGAATGGAATCGTACCAGCCGTCAACAGGGCTATGGCACCACCGCGAAGGCGGCGCCGGGAATTGGATTTTTTCATGTGGGTACCCGACTCGATAGATCAAGAATGTGGTTGTAAAGCACGGTCTTATTAATTGACCATTGCTTGGCATTATAAGTACAGGCACCTGCTTTGCAACATTGATACCAGTCTGTGTAGGACAGATTTCTACACGGCATCCACGAGCATTTTGTTCTGTTAACTCTTTAGAAAATAAAAGAATATTCGGTTATCAAGCCCCTGGGCACTATTTCCTGCAGATCGAAAGCACCCAGGTCCCGGCAACTGACTGCATTGGGTCTGGCACCAGGCTCACAAGAGCGCCTGTTCATGGGGCCTGTAGCCAAACTGGCCTTGGTCCTGCAGCGGCAACCTAAATGGCAGGCAATTATTCTCCCCAATCTTGCTACCAAGACGTATTTTTGTCCTGAGCAGCTCCGAAATTGGGAACATTTTTGGGGCAGAAAACCGGCACGTGCCCCAGAATTGGGCGTTTTATCGGCTGGCAGCGTGAACCGATCGAAGTATACTGCGGCCACTTCTCCCGTTAGGGCCAGGCGAAACCCCGTTCAGGAATCTCAATGGGCAGCGTAATTTTTGACACCGATATCGGCATTGACGATGCCATGGCTCTGCTATTCCTCAATGCTGCTGAAGCGATCAGCATCAAGGCCATCACGACCCGATTTGGCAATGCCAGTGTGGAAAACACAACCCGCAACGCTCTGGCCGTATGCGAGATGTTTGATATCGATGTGCCGGTATATCCAGGCGCAGCCAAACCGTTGTCTACTCGCCTCGGTAAGGGGTATCCGAAACATGTGCATGGCAACAATGGTCTGGGTGATATCGAGCTGCCTGAACCTCGCAAGCAGGCTGAGCCCGAATCTGCCGCGGACGCGCTGGTCGAGCTGAGCCGGCAATCGACAGAAAATATCTCCATTATTGCTGTAGGTGGGCTAACCAATATCGCAGCAGCGCTCGCCATAGATCCGGATTTTGCGCATCGAGTTGAACAACTTGTGGTGATGGGAGGCGCGTTTGGCTATCAGGGTCACCGCGGCAATGTGTCGCCCGTTGCAGAAGCCAACATAGCCAGCGACCCCAAAGCTGCTGACATTGTTTTTACCAGCTCTATTCCAACTGCCATTGTCGGGCTTGATGTCACTCACGAAGTAGTGATGGATAAGCAATTTATCCAGGAGCTGGCGGAGAATGCAGGTGCTGCTGGAGAGTTTATTGACGACTGCCTGCAACACTACCTGAACTTTTACCAATCCATTAGCGGCAAACCGCAGTGTCCATTACATGACTCATCTGCCGTGGCCTATTTCCTCAAGCCTCAGTTGTTCACCACTATCAGCCAACCAGTAAGGGTAGTGACGGAAGGCATTGCAATCGGGCAGACTATCCATGGCAACGATGACCGAAAATACGTGTCTGAGGCCTGGGATAATATTCCTGACAGCACACTGTGTACCGGTGTCGATGCAGCGGCAGTGCTGCAGTTCTATCTTTCAACCCTGCGCCAATCCAAAGGTTAAGTGTTTTGAATTACGAAAAGCGCTCTCCAATCGTTGTTATAGGCAGCATCAACACAGACATGATTGTTTCGTCAGACTCCCTGCCTCGGCCTGGAGAAACCGTGCTTGGCCGAGAGTTCCTCATGACTGGCGGGGGCAAGGGTGCCAACCAGGCAGTAGCTGCGGCCAGACTGGGAGGCCAGGTCACCATGGTCGGCAATCTCGGGCGCGACCTGTTTGGTGATGCAGCAAAAGCCAGCCTGATAGGGGAAACCGTTGATTGCCACCATGTGAATCAGGACAGTGCCAGGGCTTCCGGCGTGGCCCTGATCAGTGTCGACAAGCAGGGTGAGAACCAGATCGTAGTGGCACCGGGTGCCAATAGCACACTGAGCGTGCAGCACCTTGATGCAGCTCTGGCCTCCCTGCCTTTACACGCTGTGGTCTTGCTGCAACTGGAGATTCCCCTGGCCACCGTGACCCATGCAGTCAACCTTGCTGCGGATAAAAGGTGCCGGGTTATTCTCGACCCGGCTCCAGCGCAAACGCTCTCAGATGATTTGTTAAGCAAGTTATACCTGATTACGCCCAACCAAATCGAGGCTGAAGCCCTCACCGGCGTCGAGGTCAGGGATGTAGATAGCGCGATTCAGGCAGCCGGCTTATTACTTGAGCGGGGGCCCCAGCATGTAGCCCTGACCATGGGTGCAGCCGGAGTGCTGCTGGCCAGCCAGGGCAATCACGAGATGATACCAGCACACACGGTACAGCCCGTCGACACCACTGCTGCAGGCGACTGCTTCAATGGCGCAGTTGCCTTCGCACTGTCCGTTGGCGAAGAGCTCTCGGAAGCAGTGCGCTTTGCTTGCCGTGCTGCGGCAACATCTGTCACTCGCCAGGGCGCGCAGAGTTCAATGCCAAGAGCGAATGAGATCAATTCGTAAGTTTTCACTGAAACTGCTGTAATAGGCACTTACCGGCGACAGGCAGACTGGCATTTCATGGACAAGCAAGCTCTCGATAGCGGTCACAAGCAGACCTCTGCAAGTATTCTCCGGTTCGTAGTTCCTTCAATACTCAGCCTGCTCCTGTTTCTCGTGCCATTCGACATAGACGGGAGCAACACCATCCTGGTCGCCGTTGTTGCCCAGTTTCTACGGGAACAACTGGACCCTGTCTTATCGGAAGCCATTCTACTGATCGCCCTCAGCTCTGCCGCCCTGGCAGTTTTCTGTTCCTGGCGCCGAATCCATTCCGGAGTCCTGGCCGAGTTATTTCGAGTCAGCTGGCCCTGGCTGGTTTTGCGGATTATTGGTGCCGTGGTTGCCATCATGGTCTTCTTCGAGCTTGGGCCCGAGATGGTCTGGGGTGCCAATACCGGACAAACCATGGTGGGACAACTGGTACCCACGGTCATGACGCTCTTCCTGGCCGTGATCTTCCTGCTGCCCTTAATGACGGAGTACGGCATCATGGAATTCGCAGGAGTACTGCTTTCCGGATTTTTCAGATTCCTGTTCCGCCTCCCGGGTCGAGGCGCAATCGATGCCATGGCGTCCTGGCTTGGTGCGGCACCGTTGGGCGCACTGGTCACTACCCAGCAGTATGAAAGGGGACATTACAATCGCCGGGAAGCACTCAGCATTATTTCTTCTTTCTCACTCGCTTCGGTGGCGTTCTGCCTGCTGATTGCCAGCATCCTCGATATTACCCATATTTTTCTGCAGTTCTATGGGTCAGTAGCGTTAGTGTCCATCGTCCTCGCTATTATTGTTTGCCGCCTGCCCCCATTGAGCACTATCCCGGCTACTTATGAATGCCAGGCAAAACACAGTGAACTGGTGCCGGAGGGAGAGTCAGTCTGGAATTGGGCAGTCAAGTCTGCGGTCAACAAAGCCAGCGAGGCTGACCCCTGGCCCGCGCAGATGCGACGCAGTGGTTTCAAGTTGCTGGATCTGTGGTTTGGTTTGATACCAACCGTGATCGCCATCGGCACACTGGCGCTGATCGTGGCGGAATACACACCCCTGTTTAACTGGATCGCCTATCCGTTTCGACTCTACCTGGAACTCCTTGCTGTTCCCGAAGCGGCAGCAGCGGCACCGTCCATGGTGGTTGGCTTTGCCGACATGATTCTGCCGGCTGTACTCGGCAGCGGTATCGACTCGGAACTCACGCGATTCATTATTGCCGGCATCTCAGTTACCCAGGTGATCTACATGTCAGAAATTGGAACCCTGATTCTGCGCTCGAAGATTCAAACCACTATCTGGCAGCTAGCCGGTATCTTCCTGGTGCGAACTGTTATCGCCATTCCCCTGTTTGTCTTGTTAGGACATTTGTTACTGGACTGAACCATGAAAAAGATCAATCTTGCCAATCCCCATATTGAAGCGCTGGAGCCCTACATGTCGGCAAGGCGCATTGGCGGTTCCGGTGAAGTCTGGCTGAATGCCAATGAGTTGCCTTTTCCGCGCCAGCCCATATCGCTGGATGCGTCTGAGTATCATCGCTATCCCGATCAGGGACCGGATCAGGTACAGGCAGCCTATGCAAACTATGCCGGTCTACAGGCAGATCAGGTATTGGCCCTTAGAGGTGCCGATGAAGCCATAGATCTATTGTTAAGAGGCTTCTGCAAGGCAGGTCAGGACAAAATTATCATCAGCAGCCCCACCTATGGCATGTATCAGGTTTGCGCGGAAATTCAGGATGCCGGTGTCCTTGATATTCCACTGACCGAAGACTACCAGCTGGATGTACCTGCCATTACTTCAGCAGATGACGTGAAACTGATCTTTATCTGCAACCCCAACAACCCGACCGGCAACAGCTTCAGGCGTGAAGACATTCTGGCTATCGCCAGGCACTTCGCGGGCAAGGCGCTGGTGGCGGTTGATGAAGCCTATATCGAGTTTTGTCCACAACAGACCGTAGCCACTGAGCTGAAAAACTTCGACAACCTGGTGGTCATTCGCACCCTATCCAAAGCCTTCGGCCTGGCGGGTGTGCATGTGGGTTACCTGATGGCGAATGAGCCAGTGATGTCCACCATGCGCAAGGTTGCCGCTCCCTACCCCCTGGCTGACCCCTGTGCCCAGATCGCGCTGCAAGCACTTGGCCAGGAAGCAATTGGTTTGATGCAGGAGCAGGTGTCCCAGATTATTCAGATCCGCACCGAATTTTGCAGCAACATCACCGATCTGCCCATCACCACAGTCATCCTGCCCAGCGTGGCCAATTTCGTGCTGGTATTCTTCTCAGACCACGAGGCAGTCTGGAATGCGCTCACTGAAGCGGGAATCGTCGCTCGCCGAATTCCTCACCCAAGACTGGTAGAGTCCATACGATTCAGCATCGGCACAGAGCGGGAAATGGAGAAGGTTCAGGAAATCCTGACTGGGCTAACTTGAGGGTGGCTTGAGGATGACTTAAGAGTGGCTTGAGAACTTTGCCTAGTCGCTGCTCTGATTAGCTGCATCCCCATCTGGATGAATGACGAAAACCTGTGTCATCTTAATATCCAGCGCAGTAGAGATAGCCGTGTTCTTACCTGTCTGTGGATCCGGGTGGGCGTCCGCCAGCCGTCGCAGCGCCTTGTAAAGCGAGATACCTGAAATCTGCCCGTTGCTCAGGTGATGAGTGGAATCGTTGCGGATCAACTGGTAATACCAGGTATCCACATCCGCATAGCCGGCCAGGATCCCTGTTGCATTTTCCTCAGTCAGCTTGAGTACCAGCCTGGCATCCCGAAACAGCTGAATGGAAGGCACACGCAAGTTCTGCCAGGGAATAACAAGCTCGTCAATCGGGTCACTGATCAATTCACCGTCGACAATCCTGCCTTGCACCTGCCGAATCAGGGATTCACCCCACCGCCGGTCAACCCGCTGGGTGCCACCTGGCACCACCCTGGAACCTGTGGCGTCAGTCAACAGCCGATCCAGCCCGCGATAAACATTGACCGTAACCGCTTCATCGTTTTGCAGATCATCCACTCCGGTCAGCTCGATCATCATGCGGTTATACCGCTCATCGACGATGGCCTTGTTCTGGAATATATATTCGACTCCATCAGGACCTCTGAAACCGATGATGCAACCGACTGCACGATAGACTTCGTTGTCAATGCCAGGCGTCCCGTCCGGATGGGTAAAATCATTGGCACTGATCTCGTCATCCAGATTCAGCCCCCATGACAGCGCCCCTTCTACCTCCAGAAATTCAAACCCATCTGGCTCAGTAGTGGGGTGCCAGGTTTCGATCTCCTGCAATAGCTGGGTTTCTTCTACCGACAGCATTTCGTGCGCAGGGAACAGTTGCTCGAATTGTTCACGGGGCCCGTCATTGAATCCACGCGGGCATTCTTCACTGCCATCTTCAGATTGGTAAACCGACCAGAACAGGTCCGTCATCACGTAACCGATCCTGCCGTTTCTCAGTAGCCCTTCATCGGCATGAACAGAACTGACAAGCAGAATCAGGTTCGCGAGCAAACAAACGAATATCTTGCTTAATTGTTGCATCAGAGGATTCCGCCCATATAGTCATCGCGTAACCAGAAAGCTTTAAGCCCGTTGCGTTGTCCACGCCACTCACCGGTGCCTCCCCCGTTTACTTCGCCGGGTTTGCTGTCACCGGCAAAGGTGTACACGGGTCGATCCCGGTAGGACCAGACACGCAGGGCGCCTTCCTGGCCGGGCTCGGCAAACTTCCCTGTCATAGGATCGATCTCAATAATTCGCCACAGGCGATTGGGGCTTGCTTCATTTTCGCCTGCCAAGACATAGGGCCAGTACTCGAGACATTTTTCAGCACTGCCTCCTCCACACATGGCAAGACGGTAGACCTGGGTATCATCTGGATGATCGCAGGCCAACTGGTCGAGTGAATCCTCACCGCAGTTGTAGCGGTAAATGGTTTTGCCCTCCGCATCGGCCAGGACATTACCCGACAATGTAGCCTGCACAGTAAAACTGTCCGGGAAGGCGGGAGCCTTCTGGGTGAAGACATTGTGCCAGCCGGGCACATCGCTCCCTTCCTGCGACCAGGAGCTCTGGTCCAGTACATGGGTGTAAAGGGGCTTGCCGCGGAATACCCATTGTCTCACTCCAGGTGAGCGCTCATAGACAGACCATTCACCCTGCGGGCGGGCCAGCGCGGGTGCGATTACCGGGCGCCAGTTATCCAGGCAGTCGTCCTGACAGCGACTACTGGTAGCGGTATCACCATCGAAACTGTATACCGACTCATTCCTGGCTGTGGTGAGCATGCGACCGATGGACGTGGTCTTCACCGCAAAGCCAGGTGGGTGCAGCGTGGGAGGACCCACTGGCACGCGCAGTGCCGGGGAGTCGCCGCCATAGCGCCGACGTGTACCGCCCAGCACATCACCAGGCTGTTCGTCCCTGACCGAGGTGTACAGGGGTTGTTCATCGTAGGCCCACTGCTTGCTGCCATCACGACGCTCGACAACTGTCCACTTGCCTATCTCCTCCACCTCTTCCACTGCCGACTCGCTGGCCAAAACCGGTGGCCACAAATCTGTGCAGCTGGGACGGTTCTCGATATCGGGTAACTGGATGCCGGGCGGATAAGGACTCATGAAGCCAGCGGTCACGGTCAGCACTTCGTCATAGCAAGCGGGCGTGCCTTTGGGTTCGCCACTATAGCCGTTGCGCAACTTGTGTTGTGGCCAACTATAGAGAGTCTTGCCGTTGGCATCTGCGAACACCGGACCTTCGTGGCTAGCCTCCACGCGAAATCCTGGCGGCATCGGCACTTCCCGATAGGCTTCGGTGCTTGACTGCGAATCGTCAGCCGCGGTGCTGAAGCCAGCGACCAACAAGGCGATAACAGAAAATGGGAGAACTGACCCGATATTGGGTCTAAACCAGAATCTCACTAATCTCACTCGATGTGTTGTTGCTCTTGTCGCCCCAGGAATCTATATCCAGACCCATCAGTCGCTGAGCGGTGTAGCCAAGGCGGCAGCCAGGCGTTCCGGCTCCATCGATGTGCAGGCCAGTTTTCACTTTGCCACCGGCAGTGCCCGCACTGAACATGGGGATGCCATCGATGGCGTGAATCTTCGCGAAAGACTGATCGGTGGTGGCATAGATAAAGGAATTGTCTAACAGGGTGCCGTCACCCTCTTTGAAACTCGCCAGGGCGTTAACGTAATAAGCCCACTCTTCCATGGCACGACGGGTGTACCAGGAAGTATTCGGCTGGTACCCAAGCTCGGGATCCACCGCTTCCTCATGGGTCGCCGTGTGGTGAGGTTTGTCATAACCGGGTTTGGTGGTCGCTGAAAAAGCCGATGCGTAAAACATATTGAACACGCGGGTCTGGTCGCAGGCAACTGCCATTAACATGAGATCTGTCATCATTCGGTGACGGGTGGCGACGAGATCCGCATCGAGCCCGGTGGGCAAGTCTGAAGGCGCCTCGGTGACCACACAGGCTTCTCGTGGATCCGGCTTGGTAAGCTGCAAATCGAATCTTCGTTCCAGATCTCTCAGCCCGGTGAAATACTGATCCAGTCTCTGACGGTCAGCCGCACCAACCGATTTCTCCAGTTTGCGCGCATCGTCCTGAACCGCACTCAGTGCACTCTTGCGCACCATGACTGCGGGGTCTGGGGTAAAGGTTTCAGCATTAGGGTCCTGAAAATTCTCCCCGAACAAGCGCTGATAAAAACGCAGCGGTGACCACTCGGGTGCATTAACAGAGTTACCCCCTTCGTAGCTGAAACTGTCTCTGACATCTCCGGTAGCGGTCGCGCTCAGTGAACGAAATCGCGTCGCGTTGCCAAGCTGGCGCGCAATGGCCACATCGATAGTCTCGCCCGGGCGGTTTTCCCGGGTCATGGGAGCAATACCGGAACGCAGCACTACCCAACCGGAGTGGTGACAAAGATTCGGTGCGTCGTCTTTAAAGACATGGAAATTGGTATACAGATTGATGTGCTTCTGCACCGACTCCAGCGCAGCAATCTCTTCTGGCAGATCGAAATTCGGACCGGTCTTGCGGGGGACAAAGATGGACTCGCTCATGCCTAGGCCCCAGGACCAGGTGCCAAAGCGGGTAGGAATGGGCATGCCATCGGCAAAGGCGGTGCCGTTGTCATTAAGGAAGATGTCGAGCAAGGGCAGCCCAAGGGTAATCACACCCCCATTGAGGGCGCCTTTGAGGAATCGACGACGACTCAGCTTGCTCATCAGATAGTCTCCATTGGCCAGCACTACACTGCCTTTAGCCCGATTGTTTAGTGTTGTTCAGAAAGTTGTCCAAGCACTTGAAGCGGCAATATTAACATTTTCCTGGCTGTCCAGCTGCCTAGGGGGTCGCTGATTCTGCTTCCAGGGATTCCGGCCTGATGCTGGAAAATGCCTGGCTGAGCGCCAGCTCCCGCAATAACTGGGGTAGCCGGTAGTCTGCCTGTTCGAATTGCTGTTCGAACCAGCTCAGAATATCGCGGTCATAGCGCAGGGACACCGGCCCGCCGGTGCCATAGGCGTATAGCCGGTTGATCAGGCAGGCCGACAGCTTCGGGTGGTCCCGCAGGGCATGGGCCAGGCCTCCGATATCATCGTAGAAGATGCCGTCCAGCTCTCCGCTGATATCCAGCTCTGCACCATTCTCGGTCTGCCGGAACATGCCGGCTCCATCGAAGTTCTCCAGTGACAGCCCCATGGGGTCGGTAATCAGGTGACAGCCGGCACAGGAAGGGTTGCTGTTGTGAACTGCCAATCGCTCCCGCGCGGTGGAGGCATCTTCAGCTTCTTCCAGTCCGGAAAAATCCACATTGGGTGGTGGGTCGGGTACTTTTTGACAGAGAAATCGCTCCCTAAGTGCCTTGCCTCTTAAGGTGGGAGAACTGCGCACAGCATGGGAGTTGGCCGCCAGGAAACTGACATGGGTCAGCAAACCGATGCGTGGGCTGTCCTCATCGAACTCATAAGGTTGCCAGCCTTCTGCGGTGGGGATGCCATACAGGGTCGCCAGGGGCATGGACATGAAGGTTTTGCGCGTGGTGAACAAATCCCGATAGTCTGCTTCTTCTATTAATAGATGATCGATTATGGTGCGCAGGGTCTGTTCGCGGGCATGCTGCAATGTGGTGCCTGTGACCATGGGATAGACGAGCGGGTCCTTGGCAAGACTCTCGAATTCGTCGAAGGCCAGCATGTCGTCGAAGAAATTGCGCATGCCCTCTTCCAGACGATCACTGGCCAGCATCCGATCCACGGCCCGCTCCAGCCCTTCCCGGGTGTGCAGCTCGCCACTTTCTGCCGCCTGCAGCAGGGCATCATCGGGGGGAGCATTCCAGAGGAAAAAACTCAGACGGGAGGCCAGGGAGTAGCTGTCCAGGCGCATCAGGTCTGGCTGGTCAGGATGGGGCTCTGCACTCTCAAGCACAAAAATAAACTCGGGGCTGATCAGCAAAGCTTCCAGTGCCAGGGCCAGTCCCTCGTAGAAATCTTCGGTTTCTTGCGCTGCGTAGCCGGCGATATCAACCAGTTCCGCAAGCTGTGATTCTTCCAGTGGCCGTCGCAGTAACAATCTGCCTGATTGAGACAGGAATAGCCCGGCACAGGCTGGATCGGCTGCAGAAATAGATTCAGGGCGACAGGGAATCAGGAAGTCCCGATGGTCTTCATCCACCACTTTTTCTGCGATGCTGGCGGCAGCCAGTTGTATCTGGGAAATCTGGTCAGAGGTAATGCCGACAAAGGCCGCCCCTGAAGTGAGCAAACCATCGGTTCTGTCCATTGGCGGTATGGGAGCCAAGACACTTTCACTGATATCGGCACCGAACACCTGGGCAATGCTGTTGGAGTATTGAGCGCCAGTGAGCAAGCGGGTCCTGACCACAGACGCGCTCTCTGCAGGTTCTGCAGTGCTCTCATTTTCCTGGTTGCAGGCAAACAAGGTCGCACAACACAGCACAAGCAACAAACCTTGCAATGTGGGGCGAACGCTGCCAATAAACTGTTCGGACATGAAATTTTCCTGAAGTCTTTCCAATAAAGTATAGCACCAGCCGTGGTAGTGAGGTCCCGGGAGCTGGGCAGGCTGTCCAGCTAGCGTTGTCGCGCCACCTGCTCAGCGGTGACCAGGCCGGCCGAATTTTCCCAGGAATTTCTGATATAGGTCGCTGCGGCAGCCACTTCCTCATCATCCAGCAGATACTGGAATTCTTCCATGGGTTCCCGCCATCTCTGCGGCAGACCGTGCTCTGGAAGCTGTGGGGCGTAAAGGATGGTATTGATCATGGAAGCTGGATTGTCAGACTGCACTACCAGACTACCGGCATTCAGCCGCGGCGCCATCTCGGGATCACCCTCACCGGTGGGCAGGTGACAGGTACCACAGTGCAGGTTGTACACGGTGCGCCCGCGCCCCATGACCTGGGCATCTACCGGCAGCCCGGGAGCTTCATCAATCGCAGGCAACTGTTTCAGGTAAGTGGCCATGGCGACGATGTCATCTTCGGAAAGATGTCGCGTGCTGTTGAGAATGACTTCATTCATTGGGCCATAGGACTCGATAAATTCGTTGCGAGCGGTTTTTAAGTAAGCTTCCAGATCCTGCTGAGACCACAAGCCCAAACCGCGCTCACTGGAAGTGAGGTTAGGTGCTGACCAGGGGCGAAACTCGCCGCTACTGACACGGTCAAGATACTCGCCTCCGCCAAAGGCCAATCGGGATTGCTCGGCCCCGAGAGCGTTTCGCGGTGTATGGCAGGCACTGCAATGGGCCAGGGCTTCAACCAGGTAGGCGCCCCTGTTCCACTGCTCCGACTGCTGTGGCTCTGGCTCAAAGGCTCCAGCATCGAAAAACACCACCTTCCACAATTTCATGAGTGGGCGTTGATTGAACGGAAAGCTCAGTTGATTTTCCGGTACCTGATTGCTGACCGGCGCCAGCGATTGCAGATAGGCGAACATGGCAGCGATGTCTGCATCATTGAGCCTGGTATAAGCCGTGTAGGGAAATACCGGGTAGAGCTGCTCACCATTGGGCCGCACGCCATGGCGCAGGGAATTGAGGAAATCCCAATCTGACCAGGCCCCTATTCCAGTTTCCTTATCCGGAGTGATATTGGTCGAATACACCCGGCCGAACGGTGTTTCAAAGGCCAGTCCGCCAGCCATGGGCTCACCATCCGGTGACGTGTGGCAACTGATGCAATTACCTGCAGTGGTTAGATACTCACCGCGAGCGAGCAGTTCATCTTCGCTGATTCCCTCCAGTGCTGGGATTGGGCCACTGCCTGCAGTCCGGGTTGGTGGCAGCACAAGCACGATGACAACCAGCGCGAACATCAGCGCGGCGACTATGCTCAGTCGGCGAATGAATATTTTTAATTTCACGGCTTAAGAAGACTGACTGTAATTTGAAAGAACAACGGGCGCTCTAATTGCCTTGCTTGGGTTTAGGTATGGGTGCTGGAATCCAAGCGCGAATTAGCTGTGATTTTCAGCGCCCTGTCAATAGCGAGTGTTTTCGTTGATATCGAATGAACTGATTAACTGTGGCATAGTCTTGTTTATCAATTCAGAATCTTGTTGCCAATCCTGGCAACCTGATGCAGTAAATTTCGAGCATGAAGGCAGCGAACATGAATCCAGTGAAAATTTTTCTGTCACTACTTCTTATTGGTCAGGCGCTTGCAGTCGTAGCCCAGCAAGATGCAGAGCTTCAGGCCCAGCTTGGCGCAGAGCGGCCTATCGCTGCTGGCAGTTCTTACTGGCTGGAAGAGCTCACCTGGATGGAAATCCGTGATCTCATTGCCGACGGCACCACGACAGTGATCATCCCCACGGGCGGGATCGAGGAAAACGGGCCTTATCTGGCCACTGGCAAACACAACCTGATTCTGGAGGCGGCCTGTCCTGCCATCGCAGCGGAGCTGGGCAATGCCTTGTGTGCGCCCATCGTCAAGTTTGTTCCCGAAGGGAATATCGACCCACCCAGTGGGGCCATGCTCTTCCCCGGCTCCATCAGTCTAAGCCAGGAAACCTATGTCGCTTTGCTTACAGACATCGCCAACAGTATGAAGCAATCCGGTTTTACCGATGTGGTCCTCATCGGCGACAGCGGCGGCAACCAGCGGGGCATGGCCACTGTTGCAGAAAGTCTCGAAAAACAGTGGAGCAACCAGGGGGCTCGCATCCATTTTGTTCGCGAGTTCTACGATCCCGGCTGGGTAGAAACCGAGCAATACACAGAAAGGGTATTGGGCGTGGCAGAGGGCGACCATGACGGCTATCACGACGATATCTGGGTAACGGCCATGATGATGGTCACCGACCCGGAACAGGTTCGTTATGATCAACGGGTGGATGCCGGACTGGCTACCATCAACGGGGTGGCAATTACGCCACTCAACGAAACCGTTGAATTGGGAAAAAAGATGATAGATTTTCGGGCCCGATTCACTGCCGAGGCCATAAGAGCCGCTATAGGAGATTAGTGAACGGTAATTAGCCGTGCCAATGTTCCAGCGCTGGCGACCAGTTTATTAATGATCTGAAAGCCACTCTCTTCAAGGTTTTTACGCAAAAAACAGCTGACTGACCCAGCCACATTACGCTACTGTTACACAGGGACGATATTTTGTAAGTGGGGTTGTCCCTGACAATTCGAATGTCTTCCAATAACCTCGCAGCGAGGAAGGGTCAATGACATCACCGGCCGATCTGTTTAATTTCACACTCCTGGCGACGAGCGGGCTGTATATCGGTATGCTGGCCTACTTCAACGATCTGTTAGGCACCAAAAAACACCACATCCCGATTCAGTGGAATTCCGAGCCAATACTCTGGTTTTTGCTAACCGTTTTTATGGTGTCGATGGCGGCTCGCTTTGCTGGAATCGATCCAACATCTCTGGGCGCTGAAGTCTGGAACCTGACAGCCACCGGCCCCTTGCTGGTTGTCTATATTTATCTGATCCTGAAGATTGCCCGGCATGCGGTTTTGCAGCAAATTTTCTGGGTCATGGTGGCGCTCAGTGTGCTTGCGGTGCTTTATGCATTGGGTAATGTAGCGCTTGCGATATTTGCCGACGGGTCTACACCTCTCCGCTATCCGGAACGCATCGGCAACCTGTTGCTGTCATTGACAGCGATCCTGTGCCTGATACTGCTTTGGTGTTTCCTGGTTTCTGTCTGGACTTCATTTTTGAAAAACAGAAGGATTGAACCTGCTTCCATCGACCGCCAAACTGGCCGGGCAAAGCTTCTGCCACCACATGGAGAAGGCAAAGGCAGCCTGCAGCCAGGAAGCAGTCTCGTGGCAGACTTTGGCAGGCGGCGCATCGAGGATCACGGCTATAAGGCTGATGTGAGAATCACCGGAGCAAATCTGAATGTGCCCATTACGGTGGAAGTAAGCAACGACAATCAGAGATGGGCGGCCTGCGAAGTCGATCCGGAAATTCCAGGTGATTACGACGTGCCCTACATCGGCAGCCCCTGGCGCTATGTTCGTATCAGCAATTCCGGCGACACAGTCGTGCAAATCGGCGAGATTTACGACCTCGACTAAAAATCGGGAACCACAAAGGCAGGGTCCCTGGGCTGCGCAGTCTGTTTGACCAGATAGATTTCGACTAGGTGATCACTGCTTCGTGTTTTAGTCGTTTGTTTCTGCTGACCTCATCAAAGATCAGCTTCTTGATCTGCGCTTCACTGTTGATGTTGGTCTCTACGTATTCGCAGCGGAGATAACTCACCTCCCGGTCCGGGTCATAAACCAGGCCTAATACCCTGATACGGTTTTCAATACAGGACTTGTCGGGCATCAACATCTGGCAATCACTGATAATTTCCGCTCCTTTCAGATGATTTACGATGTTGCCTTCAATCATGATCTTGGCTCCGGTCTCGGAAATATCCACTACCTTGCCATGAAACCGTTTGTCCAGATCCACAAACAGAGTGACCGGTATTTCATGCTTATTGGTGAGATTCACCCGCAGCGCCATGCGTTTCTGGGAGTAGCGCAATGCATCCGGAAATTCGAATTTGCAGAACTTGGGTTTGCCAACAAAAGAATTGCCCTCCGCCGGTAGCACCAGTGTCGAATTGAAGAGGATGGAAATGCCACCACTGCGGGCGTTGAAGTACAGCCTGTTGGTCATGGAATGCGTCAGGGCATCCAGTACTGCACCGCTTACTGTGATGCTGTCGTAATCCGGGCTGACGCTGTATAAACGTGTGGATTGGGAAGACAGATGATTTCTCACCATGGCGAGATAGGAAAACGACCACTGATGCATCAAGGCCGAGACCAACACATCATGGATTTCCTTGCGATCCATAATTTCACGTGAGTTCGTACCGTAAGATACCATCGTGATACACCAACTATTGACATGATGGGTACAGACGACTGGCGCCTGCAGGTTCTGTAATTACGACAATTTTCCCGGTTTGCTTTAGAAAACTGATGTAAGAAATTTGCTGGTTTTTAATAGGGCAATAGTGTCTGAAAAACCAAAGCTCTTTACTGCGGGCACTCACGGGCGTCACAAAATCCAGGTAAACCATATCTCCATGAGCCGCGTATACAGTGGCAGGAGGTAACTATGTCAATCTACCAACGAATCAAGCAAGACCACGACAAGCACAGAAAACTGCTCGACATATTGCTGGATACCAGTGGCGACTCAAAACAGCGGCAGGATGCCTGGAACCAGTTCTACTACGACGTGAAGGCCCATGCTGCAGCCGAGGAACAAACGCTCTATGCCGACCTGATCGCTACCGAAGAGGGGCAACCAGACGCGAGACACTCAGTTCATGAGCACCAGAAACTGGACAAGCTAATGGACGAGCTGAACGAGATGGACATGTCCAGCCCAGGGTGGCTGAACCGGTTCAAGACGCTCGTTCACGATTACAAGCACCACATGGAAGAGGAAGAGAACGATATTTTCCCCAGAGCCAAAGAAGAAGTGGGTTCTGATGAAACCGAGAACAAGGCGAAGCTCTTCGAGCATCGCAAGCGCGAGGAACGCGAGCTCGTAGATGAGAAAGACGAGAGTGCATTAACTCATTAAACGCCTACCTATAAAAAACCAAAAGCCCCGCCCTGGGTTACAGAGTGGGGCTTTTTATTACAGCAAAGGATTTTAAAATCCTGTGGGGACGCCAATATCAGAAATCGACTCGGCACTGGTGAACATTATGACAAGCTGTTTGTAGTCCCTTGCCAGCCCAGCGCAAACCGAGCGCATTAACGTTTCTTAGCAACCTTCTTTTTGGTTGTCTTCTTTTTGGCTGTCTTCTTTTTGGCTGTCTTCTTCTTTACTAGCTTCTTTTTGGCAGCCTTTGTTTTCCGCTTTTTAGGCTTACCCAGGTTCTCATCCCATTCGTTGGTAACTCGAGGATCACACAAAATCAAGCGCTTGTGACCCACCTTTGGAGTGACTATAACGGTGTAAGTGACGTCGTCTTTTCTGTTGGCTTCATTGATGATCGTCAACTTGTTTCGGGTTGGAATTTTGAAGTACATCTTCGCCTTTGGCTTAGTTTTCCAGAACCCGGTTACAATGTCATATACGCCGCTCGATCCACGAAAAAGTTTGACATTGATTTCCGTTGGCTCGTTCTTTTTCTTAACCTCAACATTGCCTTTGCCATCAGATCCCCCTGAGAATTTGTACCAGTAATCAATTGCGTCCCCATCGCCATTTACGGCCTGCGTGTATTGTGAATCAGGAGAAGTCTTGAGTTCCAACTTGACATGTTTCTTGTTTATCATTGCCAGCACCTTCTTAGTTGATTGGTTTTTATTATTTATTGGTTCTTTATTATTGATTTTGAACACTCATCGGGCAGAGCGAGATTTTCGGATTGCAACTGCCATTGTTTACCATGAGATGACAACACCACTCTCCTCATAACATCCCAGAGGGCTACAATAGCAAACAGGCAGGCTATCGCAACAACCATATTGGCGAGCCGTTTCTCGAACGTACGCCGGGAATTCAGCGCAGCTTGCGACAGAATAACGATGCGTATTTCGATCATGAACCCTTAGGCCAGGCGCTAACCCCGTTGGAAGCCGATTTATTGCTATCTCGTGCAAAGATGTTTACTGTAAGCCCTTGAAAAGCCGTATGTTCGTGCCAGTTTGCTGACAATCAGGATCCCTAATCCGTGGAAAAACTATTGCAGGAACTCTCCCGGCGTAAAGTACTGAGCTCATTGCTTCTTTATGCCATGGCCGCATGGCTGATCCTCCAGGTGACAGATGTCATCGCGGAGCCGTTGCTCCTGCCACCCTGGATTCAGAGATCAGTAGTAATCGCAGCAATCTTGGGTTTCCCCTGCATAGCAGTCCTTTCCTGGTTTTTTGACCTGACCAAATCAGGGTTGGTGGAAACCGATGCCAGTGAACACGACAGTCGGAAACCCCTCGGGTTTGGCATCCTTTCCATAGCAGCTACCTGTCTCCTGGGTATTTCAGTTCTTATCTCTCAGCAATGGGATGTTGCGGAAAAGGAGCAAGCTAATGAACCTCGATTAATTCGCCTCGCTATTCTGCCATTTGAAGGTAGTTCCAATCAGCTAGAACCACATCTGGATCGATTATCCGACGAGCTTTCGGTCCGTCTAGCCAACAATTCCCAGATCAGACTGGCTTCGAGCAATGCGATTGCCGCGTTGAAACCGGGCATGGATACAGCAAGCACCGCGGAACAATTGGGCGTTCAGTTTGTGTTGGACGGGACGCTCGCACAAGGGGTTGATGGCATGGAGCTCACGACAAGCCTGTTTGACGTGGAGGCCGGAGAAGATATTTGGGAACGAGATTTTCAGAACGCACAGATTTACGTTGTTAACGATCTGGTGGTGAGCGAAATCCTGGAGTTTTTCAATCTGCAGCCAGCAGGTGGCGGCTTACTTACAACCAATGCCAATGCCTATAACTTGTACCTTAGGGGATTAATGACTGCGGCGAGGGGAACAGACAAGGAAGAAGCAGTAAGACTTTTTGAACAATCCCTGGCAGAGGACGCTCGATTTCCATTGCCTTATGCCAGCCTGTGCGGACATTACGTTCGAGAGTATCGAGCGTTGCGGTCGATAGAAGCATTCGAGACTGCAGAACGAAATTGCTTCCGAGCACTGACTCTTGATGCAGACTCCTTGGAAGTTCATGAGGCCATGGGACAAATATATTCCGCTTCGGGACAACTGGAATTAGCCCGAGACTATTTTGGCGCGGCTCTTGAAATCAATCCTCAACACTTTGAGTCAAAACTTGGGCTGGCACGCACCTATATTTCAGAGGATCCGATTTTTGTTGAAAGCATATTGACCGAGCTGTTACGGGAACAACCGGGCGACCCTGCTGTCTATTCTGCATTGCAAAACCTTTACTTTAACCAGGGTCGATACGCCGACGCAGTCGAACCAGCACGTCTTGCCCTGCAATTGAATCCTGAAAGTGAAAGCGCGCAGTTCAATCTGGCTGGAAACCTCTTGTTGGCAGGGTTTTTTACCGAGGCAAAAGAGCTGCTCCAGAATATGCTGGATGCCAACACACCACGACGCGGAAGCATTCAGAACACTCTTGCAACCGTCTACTTTTTTGAGGGTGAGTATGGCGCAGCCGCGGAACTCTACCGAGAGGCACTTCAAAGAGAACCCGACAATGCAATATTCGCGCGAAATCTGGGTGATGCACTTTGGCACCAGGTTGGAAAGGATGAAGCGACAGAATTATTCGAAAGAGTAATCGAGTTGGGGCAGCGCCATTTACAGATTAATCCAGACGACTCTTACGTTCTAAGCTGCCTTATGGTTGCCTACGGCAGTCTCGGAAATCAGCAGCGCTTAAATGCGACCCTGCAAGACCTACTGCAACTAAGCGCCTCCGATCCCCAGGCTCATTATGATGCAGCAGTCGCATACTCCAGATTGGGGAACACAGAGCTGAGCAGCCAGCACGCAAGCATGGCGAGAGACCTCGGCTATCCTTCAGCACTGATCCAAACAGACCCGGATTTGCGAGGAATAGGGATCACTATAGCAACTGAGGATTAGTTTAGGGACACCCTGACAACCCGGTGCACTTTTTGGCTATACTTGCGACTGTTCAAAATAATCACAAGCAAGCAGAGAATCCTCCATGGCAAAACTAAGAACACACTTCCTCGGCACTCTATGTTTCTTCTTTCTAATTGCAGGCACCGCTTCAGCGGACGTTACGCTGGTCCGGTTCGGTCCGGCCGGGAATGAAAAGCCTGGCCTGATCGATGCTCAGGGCCAGATTCGCGACCTCTCTGCCCACGTGAGCGAAATTACGCCGGAAACACTATCCCAGGCATCACTGGATGAGATCGCAGCCATTCCCCAGAACAGCCTGCCGGTCGTGCCAGGCAGCCCTCGTCTCGGTGTGCCGTTGACAGGTATAGGCAAGATCGTGGCTATCGGTTTTAACTACATCAATCACGCCGCGGAAATGGAAGTACAGCTACCGACCGAGCCGCTAACCTTCATGAAGGCCACTTCATCGCTCACCGGCCCCTTCGATCAGGTTATCCAGCCTCGCAACGGACACAAGCTGGATTATGAAGCAGAACTGGTTGTGGTGATCGGCAAGCGTGCCCAGTACATCTCTGAAGACGAAGTTTTTGACCACATAGCGGGTTTTACCGCAGGTCACGATGTTTCGGAACGGGCGTTTCAGCGGGAACGTGGCGGGCAGTTTACCAAGGGCAAGTCAGCCGATACTTTTGCACCAGTAGGCCCTTATCTTGTCTCCAAAGATCAGGTTGAGAATGTTCAGGCCTTATCCATCTGGTCGGAAGTCAATGGTGAGATGCGCCAGCAAGGCAGCACCGCAGACATGGTGTTCGGGGTAAAGGAAATCGTCAGCCACCTCAGTCAGTTCATGACGCTCCATCCCGGAGACATCATCTTCACTGGCACCCCGGCGGGCGTGGGTGATGGCATGGATCCTCCTCAATACTTACAGCCCGGAGATGTGGTTCGCATTGGCATCGAGGGAATCGGGGAACAACGCCAGGTAATCGCGGCACCCAGATAGCCAGGGTTTACAGATTGTCTGGCTGCCCATCCTCAACTGTAAGCGGATTCAGATAAGCGCCGTCGGTAATGCCAATCCTACGCATGGCGATGCCCGTAAGGCATTCCTGCACAACCCGGTTGGCATTCATCACCGTGGTGTAGCCAGGATCTACCAGCGGATTCAATTCAACCAGCTCGAACCCAACCAGATTGTTCTCTGTACACAGTGCGCGTATTAAAGGGAATACCTCTCGCGGCATCAGCCCACCGGGTTCTGGCGTACCGGTGCCCGAGGCAAAGGCTGGATCCAGCACATCAATATCGAAAGACACGTACAGGTATTCGGGGCCATCGTTGGCCTCTGCCAGAATGCGCTCCATCACAGCATCCCAACCATCCCGTTCGATTTCTACCATGGTGTGATAACGGAAATTATTCTCCCGCATCCATTCGAATCCTTCTTCGCCGGGCCAAAATCCACGGAGCCCAACCTGAATATAATTTTCACCAAGCACATGCCCTTCTTCGATAAGCTGGTAGATGGGTTGTGAGTGGGAAATCAGGTGACCACCCTGGCTATCGCCAGCGGCATCGTAGTGCGCATCAAAATGGATGACACCCACATTCTCCTTGCCGTAAACATCCGCGACCCCGGCGACATCGGCATACTCCAGTGAGTGATCACCACCAATGACGATAGGAATGGCACCGGTAGACGCGATCTGGCGTACCATTTCCCGTACTGGCGTCATGCTGCGTTCCACACTGAGCCGATCGATCGGCGCATTGCCATAATCCACTGCGCGCAGCTCCCGCTGCCACGCAACTCCTGTGTGCATATGGGGCAACTGCCCTACTCCCAGCACACCCAGGCTTTCCCGCAATGAGCCGGGTCCATATTTGGCGCCACGCATGCCCACACCCATGTCAATTTCAGCACCCATGATGGCGACATCAACTTCGCCTGCGACCAGGTCAGCCTCGGTAACTGCAACGGGCAAATTAAAGAACGTCACCACTCCCATGTTATTGAGACGCCCAGGATAAAATGGCCCCGGCTCTCGGGTCGGATCGTTTTCTGAATCGCGCAGCTGGCTCCAGGGGTCGAAGCTCGGATCGCTGGTATTAAGGGGAATTTGCCCATCATCACGATCAAATAGGCTGGGAGTGAAGTCTTGACCCACGACGATCCAGATAGGGATCAGAGCCCAGGCGATTACGAGGAGGTTTTTTGAACTGAACATGAGGAGAAGCCTTTTTGGTGACGCTGACTGTTTGCCAGGCCTTATTGGTCTTCGTAGGAAAAGACCGGATGTAGCACGCGTGTCTGTATTTTCCAGCCAGCTTCTGTGAGCACAAACTCATCATGATACTCACCCATGATGGCAAATCCTTCAGTGGTGCCTGAACCATCGGCTGCCGTATAGATAGTGGCGTAACTCACACCGGTAGCATGCAGCTCATCAACTGGTTCTATACGAATCGTACTCATCAGGTGTCGGATAGTGGTGCTGCTATCCAGACCTTCAATTCTCTGCCGTATATTGTCGCGACCATGCCAGGTTTGATTGCCGACTGTTAGTGACGCATCCTCAGTGAAGAGGCTGGAGAAGCTCACTGCATCATATTGATCACGGTAGTAAGCGTAGTCAGTGACCAGATTGATGCAATCCCTGTAGACATCCTCGGCATAGCTTGACGGAATAAAAAGGCAACTCAGGAAAAATGACAGTAACAGGCGTCTGGTCATGGCGATGTGTTCCTTCTTATTGGCAAGAGTGTGTTTAGAACGGCAATTCGTAGGATGACTTGAAGCGCAAGTCACGAACGGTATTGTAACTGTAGGTCATGGAATTAATGCCATCGCTGGGATTGTCGTGTTCGACGAAATAGTGCTGGAATCCACCTTTAATGGCGTAGCTGAAAAGTTCGGTAAAATTGATATACCCGCGACCCACATCCACCATCTCACCAGCATAACTGCGGTCTTTCACATGAAGCATGGGATAGCGACCGGGATATTTCAGGAAGTAGAATTTCGGATCATAGCCGGCGTGCTCAGCCCAGTATAAATCCATCTCGAACACGACAAGCTCCGGATCAGTCTGGGAGGTGAGAATGTCGTAGCCGATACGCCCGCCTTCCTGTATCTCAAACTCGAAGTCATGGTTATGGTAGCCCATGGTAATGCCAGAAGCTTTGGCCTTTTCACCTGCACTATTCAGTGTCTCGGCGTGACGCTGGTAGTCATCCAGGCTGCGCTCATCCCCGGGCAGTGAAGGTACCACAATGTACTGCTGACCGATGGTGGCGGCAATTTCAATCTCCCGGTCCAGGTCCTGGCGAATTGCATCCAGTGACACGTGGGCGGCAGGTGAGGTAAGCCCGAATCCATCGAGGATTCTTCGCACTTCTGCTGGTGATCTGCCGTGGTATCCGGCGAATTCCATTTCCGTAAAGCCAATCTCGGCTAACTGCTCCAGAGTACCCTCAAAGTCCGCAGCCATCTCTTGACGCAGGGAATACAACTGTATTCCGATCCTTTCGACACGTCGTAGCTGGGCCATTGCAGTGCCGAAGGGACTGGCGGCAAGAGCGGCAGAAACGGCCGCTTTCTTGAGGAAATCCCGTCGAGTCTGGTTGGGGGACTGGAATCGTTTACGCATTATTGGTCTCCGATGAGCGCAAGCTTGAGAGCACTGAGAACTTAGCAACTTTAGCGGCTGGAACCAAGGGGCAGGTTCATTCTTGCCCCTCTATTTTCTGTTGTCCTTTACGATTTCCAATGTCCGCATCGGGGAAAAATTCCGACATGAAAATTTGAAACTTGGTAAGGCCGCCCCCATGGAACTGGTCGGTCCGCAGTATAGTCAACTCCGGGGGCTCATTCTTCGTCCAGGCATTGAAATAGGCTGAGCGAATGAGTTGCTCCAGCTCCTCGTACATTGCCGGATCACAATCTACCCTCACTTCAAAAGCACCGGAAAGGTACTCATAGACCTGAAACCGGTGCAGTGCGGAGCGCCTTCGTTCTGCGAATTCGTAGAGTGCCAGGTGTATATCAGAGAACCTCTGATAGGATCCCTCCGGCAGGTAGGCGAGTCGGCGGTATCTGCCCAGCACCTCACCAAATCCAGGAAGGTTTCGCCCACAGGGGCACGGCCCAGCGACTACTTCAGCCAAGTCACCAGTTTCATAGCGCACCAGGGGCATTATCGAGTTGGTCAGTGCTGTTATGACTATGCGCCCATATTCTCCCTGCTCAGCAGGACTCCCATCTTCCCGCAGTAGCTCCACATAACAGTGTTCACTGTGAATATGATACCTGCCCCCTTCTCTACACTGCGATGCCACCAGGCCGATCTCATTGAGTCCGTAGTTTTGAAACACAGGCACGCCGAGAGCCGATTGCACCTGGTTACGCATGGCGGGGGTCAGGGTTTGGGAAATTGCGTTTGCACCCTGTAATGTCCCGACAGCTTCGGCCCCTAGCTTTTGCATGGACAAGTTCTCCAAACAAGAGGCCTGCATTACGATGAAGCCTGGTTTCACTTCATCCAGGATCCTCGCCTGCTCCGTGACCGGGTTGGTTGTGTTATATGCCCATGCCGGGCCAGTTTGAAAGCAAGCTCCAATATACGGCCAGGCAGGTAATTTCAGTAACTTCCCGTCTGCCAGGTAATCGCCATTGGCCAACTTGGGGAAGTCTACAGACGGTCTGATCGACAATAATCGCTGTTGGGGATTGACCCGAAACCAGCGCAACTCTCTTTGTTTCAACCAGGCAAACATCGCCAGAGAATCCTGACTGTGAGACACGATTGTTGGTTGGCCTGTGGTGCCAGCGGTTTGCGTCTTTCCACCAGCAGTTTGGCCTGATAATGGAAATGTCGCTAACAAGCTCTCGGCGTGATTAACGAGCGTGGCTTTCTGGGTAACAGGCAGCTGTGGTAACACTTCCGCACCTGTTAAATCCGCACGAGTGATTCCCTGCTCGCGCCACAACTGGCGATAGTAGGGTACGGCCCGCAGGGCGTGTCGCAATACCGACTTTAAGCGGGCACTGGATCGTTCTGCAATCTGCTCTTGGGAGTGGAACTCATTCTCCAGGAGTTGCTGATGATAGTCTGCCCCCTGAAATTGAGTTCTGAGCCGCCATTGGGAATTCGACTTCCTCTCTTGCTCGAGCGCATCGGTCATTGTTCAATTTATCCTGACAGGCATCCGACCAATTCAGTACTTAGTGGCCCTGATAAAGTAGTAAGATAAACAAATCCCCTAGCACTACACAATCGAGGAACTACCATTGAGACTCATTCGCTATTGCCTGTCCCTATTGATTGCCGGCCAGTTACTGTCGACTCAACACTTGGGGGCAGCCGAGCTACTGCCCGAAGTACCAGATGGTGCCCAGGCAATTTCGGTAGATGGTCGGGCGCTGTACCCTGCCGAGCCTTCAGCACAATCCCTGGCAAATCTTGCCGATGCCCGGACAAGCTATGAAGCCAACCCCAACGATGCTGACGCCATCATCTGGCTTGGTCGTCGCACAGCCTACGCCGGCGACTACCGCCGTGCTATTGAAATCTTTAGTGAGGGTATGGAAAAACACCCTGCCGATCCCCGTTTTTACCGCCACCGCGGTCATCGCTATATCTCAATTCGTGAGTTCGATCGTGCCGTTGCCGACTTTCAGCGAGCGGTTGAACTTATGGAGGGCATGCCCGTGCAGATCGAACCTGACGGCCTGCCCAATGCCCGGAATATTCCCCTGACTACGACCCAGGGCAACGTCTGGTACCACCTTGGACTCGCTCATTATCTACGGCAGGACTGGCCCGAAGCACTGGCTGCGTTCCGCAATGGATTCAATATGGGGGGCAACGATGACAACCTGGTGTCCACCGGCCACTGGATTTACATGATTTTGCGCCGCATGGGCAACGAGGCGGAAGCGGCCCGGGCGCTGGATAGTATCAGTGCTGATATGAACATCATCGAGAATATGAGTTACCACCAGCTTTGCCTGCTCTATAAGGGTGAAATGGAAATCGAGCAGATGATGGCGGCAAATGGGGACGACCCCAGCAATGCGGCAGTGGCCTATGGCATCGCCAACTATTTCTACTACAACGGCGAACGTGAACGCTCCGATGAAATGCTGCGCGCCATCGTTGCAGGCTCGAGTTGGGCTTCATTTGGTTATATCGCGGCCGAAGCAGACCTGGCGAATCCGGATCGCTAGCGTAGAAATAAGGAACTGGATTACAAGCACACTGATAGCCAAAATAGCCTCAAATCAAGATGTCCCGGAAGACTCCGATCCCGGCTTGTGCAAAAGCAGGATCGGCACACTTCGTGAGCACGCTTTTGCCTCAAAGCGAACCATAATCCTTTCTTGATCCATAACGCTGGCACTCTGACAGTAATTCACCCAGGTGCATATTCCCTGTGAACGCGAAATATTGATGCAGCACAAGCAACAGGTGACCAGAGCAGGCTAGATTAGAACAATGTTTGAATCCGCCGAACTGAATCGCAAGGTTTCCAAAGCAGATTTCAAGGAAGCTGAGCGAGAATTACACCATCGCGTGCTGCAGCTACAGCAACGTCTGCGGCAGTCTTCTCGCTCGCTGATTATTATCGTGTCGGGAGTAGAGGGAGCCGGCAAAGGTGAGGTTGTCGATCGACTTAACCGCTGGTTTGATACCCGCGATGTTGAGACTCACGCATTCTGGGATGAAACTGATGAGGAAAAACAACGTCCGCGCTACTGGAGGTTCTGGCGCTGCCTGCCAGCTCGTGGCGGCGTCGGGATCATGTTTGGCTCCTGGTATACCAAACCAATCGTAGATCTTGCACTGCAGAAATCCGATCAAGCAGATCTTGATCAGGAGCTAACGCGCATCAACGATCTGGAACAATCGCTTAGCAAAGACGGCAGTATCATTCTCAAACTCTGGTTTCATCTACCGAAGGAAGAGCAAAAGCGGCGACTGGAAGCCGACGCAAAGGTCAGTAAACTCAAGAAATCTCCACTACTCGAGAGCTTTTCCAGGTCCTATGACTCATTCATTGCAGTTTCGGAACGTGCACTTCGCCTGACGGATACCGGATGTGCACCCTGGCACATCATAGAGGCTTCCGATATGAACTACCGGGATCTCGCCATGGGGTCGATTCTGGTCAAGACGCTGGAGGAAGCCCTTGCAAATGACCATCAAGAGAGGGACACGGCAAGCGGTGCTCTGGCAGATGACCGCGATGAAGATATCGTTGCATCGATTTTGCGAGGCGACTCCTCAAAAGCCACTGTGCTCGACCGGGTTGACCTTTCCCAAAGTCTTGAGGAGAACGACTACGACAAGAAGCTGGTCGAGCTGCAGAGACGACTGCATGAACTGGCCTGGAAGATGTTTCGCTGTCGCCGCAACACCGTCATGGTATTCGAGGGCTGGGATGGTGCAGGGAAAGGCAGCGCTATTCGGCGCGTTACCGCTGCCATTGACGCGCGTCTTTATCGAGTGATTCCGATTGCCGCTCCTACCGACGAAGAGCTTGCGCACCACTATCTCTGGCGATTCTGGCGCCATATTCCCCGCGGCGGTCATATGACGATCTACGACCGGTCCTGGTACGGTCGTGTGCTGGTTGAACGCGTAGAAAAATTCGCCAGGAAGCAGCAGTGGTTAGGTTCCTACCAGGAAATCAATGAATTTGAAGAGCAGCTCGTAGACCACGGCACGGTGTTGTGCAAATTCTGGGTGCATATCGACCAGGAAGAGCAATTACGCCGATTCAAAGCAAGGGAAAAAGATCCACGCAAGCAACACAAAATAACCGAAGAAGATTGGCGCAATAGAGAGAAGTGGGATCTCTATGAGGACGCCATCAACGACATGGTAAGCCACACCAGCACCAGCGCAACGCCCTGGACTTTGGTGGCAGGAAATGACAAAAAGTTTGCCCGCGTGCAAATTCTGGAGACGATCTGCCAGCAGCTTGAGAGAGCGGAGCAATCGGAAAAGGATAACAATTAGCTTGGCAGCTTAATGCCCGCTTTTTAAATTGCGAGAATTTTCTTGCACCCTTCTCAGTAAGGGTAACCGACCAGCCTTGGTTGATGAGGCAACCACTCTGGCAATTCCGCCCAGTTGTCACGATTCGGCATTTGAATCTTGGGCAAGCTTTCCCGGTCGAGGACCATCTCGTCGTCTTCGATTACATCATTTAGATACAACAGGAATGCGGTGAGCGAATAAACTTCATCCGCTGTAAGCGTACCTTCAGCGCCCAGTGGCATGGCTCGATTGATGTAATCCCAGATGATCGGTGCGTAAGGCGCACGTATGGGCAGGATGCGCCCCCACTGCCAGGGATCGTCGGGAGTCGCGATGTCGCGCTTGACCAGCCGTGGTGCCAACATGCCCTGGCCGTCGGTGCCATGACAGCCGGCACAGCCTTTGGACAGGAACAGTTCTGACCCCTGATCAGCGGTGCCACTACCTGCGGGCAGCTCGTCTCCGGTGATAGGAGAGATTGAAATGTCCCAGGCTTTGATCTCTGCATCCGTAGGGGGCCTGCCAACGCCATAGGTGGGTGATTGCGCCTCGACAACGAAGCCCAGCAGCAATACTGCTGGCAGCAAAAACCTAAGCAATCGCATTGTGCACACTCCCGTCGGCTTCAATACGCCAGGGCTGGATGGAATTGTCCTGACCCTTGACGCGATTGGAACCCCCCTTGTCATCCCAGTAGCGAATGGCTTGCTCACGGGTTGGCTGAATGGATCCCAACTCATCGATGCAGCGGGACTGAAGTTCGCAGGGCGATCCATCCCAGGTCCAGTTAAAACTGAACGCGGTGTGGGCATGGGGATGGGCTTCACCACGAATATCCGCATCGAACCAGGTGGCACCGCCATCGGTAGTGACTTCGACCCTGGCGACCCGACCGCCACCGGACCAGGCCAGACCGCGCACTTCGTAGAATCCTGCTCCGGGCAATTGCTGTCCACCGGAGGGATAGGTAATGACGGACTTGGGCCCGATTTGCAAACTCAGTGCCGCATCGGCAGGGTCCTGCCGCAGATGCCCGTAGTCGTTATAGGTCATGTAGAACTGGTCCACCACTTTGATGCGCCGGAGCCACTTCACATTGAGGATGCCTTCACCGCCGGGAACAATCAGGCGAAGTGGGAAACCCTGTTGGGGCCTCACGGGCTCACCGTTCATTCCATAGCAGACGATGCAGTCCGCCATGGCCTTGGTCATGGGAATACTGGAAGTGCCCAGCACTTCTTCCACGCCTTCAGCAATAATCCAGTCGCCTCCATCCTGAACGCCGGCTTCTTCGAGCAGCGTCGAAAGCAGAACACCCGTCCATTCCGCGCAACTGGTCATGCCATGGGTTTCCTGCACTGTGGTATGGCGGCGGTTGGCACGATTACCCGCACATTCGATGAAATGCAGGCGCGTCACCGAGGGCAGGCGTTTCAGCTCATCCAGGGTGAACACCAGTGGGTTATCCACCATGCCATGAATCATCAGCCGGTGCTTGTCCGGATCGATATCTGGAACGAATGATCCTCGGGTGGTGCCTACATAGTGCAAGGATGAAGGAGTGATCAGGCCGACCTGGTCCTGCAGTGGCGTGGCGATATGAAAATCCAGGCCAAAGGTGTCCGGGGATGGTCGGCCACCGTGTGGAATCCGTTCAGAATTAACAAAGCGAGAGCGCTTGCCGTAGGCCACCAGCTCGGGTGTGCCTGGAATCTGGGCTTCCGGCCCGGGAAGCTGCCCGGTCGCCGACCTGGCAGTGGCTCCAAGAGCCGCAGCGCCTGCCATAGCGGCGCTCTTCTTGAGAAATTCCCTTCGATCAGTTTTCTTCGAACCCATGGTTCTCTCCTTCCTGCTGGCCTTCTTGCTGAGGACTATCGAAAGTACTGCCGTTTGTCCTGAGTATACGCCCCGATTCGCCAAACCAAAAGAGTTCCAAAACGCCTGTATTTATAAAGAGGACAGAGTAATTTGGGCTTTTACACTGCTCAGTTCGCCTGGGTCAGGAGAATTGACTACTTAGACCCTTTTGAATGTTGCACTGCAGAGCAATTCCT
Organism: Gammaproteobacteria bacterium; assembly: GCA_040218615.1. Taxonomy (GTDB): domain Bacteria; phylum Pseudomonadota; class Gammaproteobacteria; order Pseudomonadales; family Pseudohongiellaceae; genus UBA9145. Next base: position 69,886 of record JAVJRC010000009.1, on the reverse strand, counting down.
TGATCTAACGTAACCATCCACACTATGCTCATCGTTTCACTCGGAATCAGGGGCCCCTGATATGTCAAAGCCAAGAAAAGCCTTATCAATCGCAATCATTACCGCCTGTTCACTAATTGTATTCAGCGCGGCCTCACAGGTGGACAGCATCGATCACGCGACCGATATAGCCTATGAGCAGTGGCAGGCCGTGATACATGCTCCCGAAGGGCGGGTCGATCGCCAGGTAAAAGTCGTGGATATCGGCAATTCCCATGTTGCTGTGGGCGTATTATTTCGCGATCCCATTGTGGCCACCGATGAGCCCGTGCGTGGTATTGTGCATACCCGGGTATCCGAAGTTTATTACATCACCAAAGGCTCCGGCGTGTTGGTAACAGGCGGCACCATGTTGGGCAGGAACGACATCCCTGCAGACAGCGACATTGTGACTGAACTGGTAGGGGAGAGTTTCGCCACATCAGTTGCCAGAGGCGATGGCCAGGTACGCCTGGTAAGTGAAGGAGACATCATCGTTATCCCGGCGGGGGTCTTTCATGGTTGGCATGAAGTTGAAGAAAGAGTAGAGATGGTAAGTGTCAGACCTGACCCCGAACGTGTGTTGCCGGCAGGATACATCAATCCGTACGCAGAATGACCGGATAGAAATGAAGTTCGAAAAATGGGGTCAGAGTGAATATACAGTACTGTATTTTTCCTCTGACCCCATTTAGTCAGACAATTTCCAACCCGAAGTCCACAGTCTGTGGCGCGATGCCGGTAATCTGAACGTTGGTCTCACCCAGATCCACGATATCAGACTGGTACACATTGAATTCCTCATCGATCACCGGGCCAATGGCATCCAGTGACACGCTGACGAAGTCCGTGAACGCCGCCTCAACGCTGGCGCCAAGAGCCTGAATGATAAAGTCCAGACTCAGACCCAGATCGAATTCCTGCGCCAGACTCGCTTCCAGATCAATCACGGCCTGCAGGTTCAGTTCGCCAAGAGGCTGATCTTCAGGGACAGTCATCTGGAAACTCTGGCCCAGTTTTACATCGTCCGCTAGCTGTGTGCCACTTGAGGTATCGAAAACATCCACCAGAAAATCGTCAACCTGCAGCGTGACATCGTGGCCCAGGGTAAGGCTGCCGGCGAAGGCGGCATTGAAGAAATCCACCGCCGCTTCAACAGATAACGGGCCCGCAGAGGCGTCTGCGGAGACCGAGAAAGGCAGTCCGGTCAGTGCTGTGACCAGTGCATCCAGGTCGAGTTCCAGGGTGCTGAAGGGCGCATCCTCGGAGGACACGAACGTGCCGGCGCCGTCATCGAATTCACTGCTGGTATCCAGATTGGGAAAGTTGAACCCGATGGACACAAAGTCTTCCAGCTCACCCGCGGGAATATTGAATGACACATTGTCAGTGAAAGTGGCTTCGACAAGGGCATCGCCACGCTCCAGGGTGCCAAACAGCGGGTCGTTGACCGTTTCCACATTGCTCAGATCAATCAGCGACTCGGGGGAAAGCAGTAGTATCTCATTCCCAAAGACTATCGCCTGAAACGCTCGCAGGTCGTAAAGCAACTCCAGGGCAAAGGTAAAATTGGGACCCACTATTTCAAATCCGGCCTGATCGGTGGTGGTGGCCGAGTCGGGGGACAGCAATTCATAGTCGGTGGAGACCAGCACTGACTGGCCCGCAAGGGCCTCTTCCGGCACCGAGAACTCAACCTGCACGGGCAAGGCGAGATCCGCCAGGCCATCCGTGGCACCAAACAAAACCTGTAGATCGATAAAGCCTGAAAACTCACCCCAAAAAAGCACCTGGGGAACCGTAAACAGTTCTTCACCGAAGATTTCAATGGTCTCCTCATTGATGATGGTTTCAAAAAATTCGTAGTTGAAATCGATGCCAAAGCGCTCGGTCACCGAAAACGCACTGGCGGCACCGGAACCGAACAGGCTACGGTCTTCGGCGCTGAACAGCAGTTCATTAGTGAACACGACCGGCGGGGCTGTTTTCCCGACGACAGTAATGGGACTAGATTCGAATATCGGACCTTTAAAAGTTGTTCCCCCATAGTTTTCGCTCAGCCGGAAGCTGAACTGGACAGTTTCCAGTTCGTCATCATTGAGTGACTCGAATTCGCCATTGGGATCGAAAAACATCCTGCCGTCGGGGGCAAATTCGACGATGCCTTTGGCAGGTGCCTGGACAATTTCGATGGTAGTGGTGTCTGCCAGGTCGGGTTCGGTAAAGCCATAAAACCCGATAAACCAGGGTCCTGAGTCCTCTTCTACAGGTAAAGGAATGGCTGGGTGGTTTGTCTGGTCAATGAACTCTAGATCTGTCAGAAACGCCTGATCGTTTCTGCCCTCCACCTGCACGGTAATGGTGGCTTCCTGACTGCTGCCCCCTTCCGGATCTGTCGCCTGGACCCCCACCTCCAACTCCAGCGTCTCGCCCTCCGATAGGTAATTAAACTGGCCGGTGTCGCCGGACACGTACAATAAGCCCTGGTCAATAAAAATGGCGCCTGGTGAAGGTCTGCTGGTAATGCTGTACTCGAACGGACCATTACCGTCCACATCGCTGGTCAGTTCATCCAGTGGAATTACCAATCTGGGACCGTCTTCATGGCCGTAATCGAAAGCGGCGTCCTGTATCACCGGTGCATCATTGCGACCGGCGATATTGATGGTCAGGGTCTGTTCAACTTCGGCGCCCTCGTCGTCCGCGACGGTATAGCTGAATTGCAGGGTCTCTGTTGCATTGGCGGCAAGGGCGTCGAACTGGGAGGTGCTCAGCAACAAAAAGTCTTCCGCCTGGGTCCAGGCAGCGTCCGGGCCTGCGGTCTGCAGGAAGCTGGCCCGATCCAGTTGCACAGGCTCCTCGCCATCGGGATCGGTGATGCCTGCCAGCAGATCGATACTGATGAGTCCGCTGTCTTCATCGGTATCGATGACCAGGGGTTGTTCGATCACCGGCGGGTTGTTAACGCCCACCACGGTCACATTGAGCTGCCGGGTAACGGTGCCGCCAAAATCATCCACAATCTCGAAGCTGGCGCTGAGCTGCTCGGTCTCGCCCGCAAGCAGATTCAGCGGCGACTCAAAGTTGGTGAAATCCAGTAGCGCGCCCTCTGCCGTCCACAGGATGGGAAAGCCGCCACTGAGCTGCGTGAAGCCGGCTTGCGGCACACTCAGGGAGTCGTTGTTGTCGGGATCGGAAGCCCCCTGCAGCAGGTCAACCAGCAAGGCTGGCGCGTCTTCATCGATGCTCACTTCAATGGGACCGTCCACCGATGGGGCATCGTTAACGCCCTCGATGGCAAGCGACAGGGATTGCGCCACACTGCCGCCGTTGCCGTCCTCAATCGCATAGGAAAATTCGAGGGTCTCGGTCTGTGTTGCGTTCAGTTGGTTAAATACAGCAGGATTCACCACAAGGCTGTTGCCCTGAAGCGTCCAGCCCTGGTTACTGCCGCCGGTCTGGTTGAAACTGCCAGGCGCAACAGACAAGGTGTCGCTGGCATCCACATCGCTGGCGCTGTTTAGCAGATCGATTGTGAAGCTGTCTGCATCCTCATTGCTGGATTCAACCAGCGCCGCCGCCACTTGCGGCGCGTCGTTCTGGCCTTCGATGCTGAGGCTCAAGGTCTGGGCGACGCTGCCACCGTTACCATCATCAATTTCAAAAGCGAATGCCAGCGTTTCACTTTCACCAACTGCGAGCTGATTGAATACGCCTGGATCGATTTCGATCGTGTTTCCTGCCAGGTTCCAGCCCGTATCAGGACCGGCGGTCTGGACCAGACTGCCATCGGTGACTCTCAAGATGTCGCTGGCATCTGCGTCGCTGGTGTTAGCCAACAGATCGATAGTGAGGCTGGCTACATCTTCAGTGGTGGATTCATTCAGTGAAGCTGACACCACGGGCACATCATTGCGCCCCTCGATTTTGACGTTGACTGTCTGGGCGACACTGCCACCGTTACCGTCATCGATATCAAAGGTGAACATCAGGGTTTCGCTTTCGCCTATGGCGAGATCGTTGAATGCGCCGGGGGAGATATCCAGGGCATTGCCAGCCAGTGTCCACCCGCTGTTGCGACCGGCTGTTTGCTGGAAGTTGCTGACAGTCAGCACATCGCTGGCATCGACGTCGCTGGCTTCGGCCAGCAGGTCGATGGAATAGTCCGCGGCATCTTCATCCGTGGGCGCAACCAGTGCCGAGACTACCGTTGGCAGGTCGTTGCGCCCCTCGATAGTTACCGACAGAGTCTGGGGTACCGAGCCGCCATTGCCATCAACCACATTAAATGAGAATTCCAGTGTGCTGGATTCGCCGACTGCAAGCTCATTGAACACACTCGGGTCTATGGTCACAGTATTGCCGGAGAGGCTCCAACTGGAGCTTAGCCCGCCAAGTTGAACGAAGCTTGCGGTGTCAACATTGAGAATGTCGCCAGCGTCAACGTCGCTGACACTCTCCAGCAGATCAATGTCAAAGCGTGCAGCGTCTTCATTGCTGGTACTGCTGAGCGGAGCGATGACTTCTGGCGCATCATTGCGACCCTGAACCAGAATGCTGATGGTCTGGCTGACAATACCACCGTTGCCGTCGGCAATATCGAAACTAAAATCCAGACGCTCCTCTTCGTCGACCGCCAAATCTGTAAATGACTGGGGCGTGATTTCCAGCGAATTCCCGCTGAGGCTCCAGCCACTGCTGCGGCCATTCAGTTGCAGCAAGCTGCTGCCCACTACATTGAGCTCATCGCCGCTATCGATGTCTGTTGCACCTGCCAATAAATCCACAGACAGTGGCGCGGCATCTTCGTTGGTCTCCTGGGCCAACGGCGATTCCACCTGCGGTACATCATTGCGACCTTCGATGGTGAGTTTCAGATCCCGCGTTACCTCATTGCTGCCGTCGCTAACCGTAAACTGCAGTGTCGCCGTAGCCGATTCCGTGCTGGCCAGTGACTGATAGGCTGTACCGGGGTCGAGACTGATAAGCCCCGAAGCCTGGTTGAATGAAACAAGACCCCCATAGTTACCCGGATCCACTGCGACCAGGCTGAGGTTTGGCTCTTCGAAATCCCAGGCATTAGCGAGCGTGTCTACCTCAAGTGGATCACTGTCTTCGGATTGGGACGCTGTGAGAGATTCGACCAGGGGGACGTTATCCCGCCCATCGAGATAGACAGTAACGTTATCGAATTCAAGCTGTTCTACATCGTCCAGTTCGTCATTGCCATCTGGTCCTGAAATATCCAGCTTCTTGTATTTCTTCTTTTTACCGCCCGAGAACTGATAACTGCGCACGTCGCCACTGAAAAATGCCGTGTCCCAACCGGAGCCGCCTTTTATCTTGTCGTTACCGGCACCTCCGGTCAGCGCATCATCCCCAGAGTCGCCGTCCAGCGAGTCTTCGCCGGCATCGCCGAAGAGCTGATCATTATCTTTACCACCTTTCAGTTTGTCGTTGCCCGCGCCTCCCACCAGCACATCGTTGCCGCGGTCACCGTCCAGGGAATCATCGCCAGCGCCGCCGTCCAGTTGATCGTCGCCTTTTCCCCCTTTCAGCTTGTCCTTACCATCCCCGCCAGTGAGTACATCGTTACCGTCGTCTCCGTCCAGAGAATCATTACCAGCGCCACCGTCCAGTTGGTCGTCGCCTTTGCCACCTTTAAGTTTGTCCTTGCCCTTGCCACCAATGAGGACATCGTCGCCTCCTCGACCTTGCAGCGTGTCATTGCCAGCAAGGCCGTCTATCCAGTCGTTTCCGTCGGTGCCTTTGAGCTTGTCTTTTCCCTCGGTGCCGGTGATTTCGTTGTAGTCATTGTTTGCCATGATTACGCTCCGCCAATACTGCCTGTCGCTGTTTCGTGAAAACCGGCGTCGAACCGCTGAGGCAATTCGTCATGGGGCCGGTAGAACTGGGTTAGTGGGCACAGGCTCTAATGCAGTTTCTGTGGCTTCTGCAGAGCAATGCCAACAGCCGGCAATCTGCCGGAATTGCCTGCAATTTCAACGACTTTTGGGCATAATGACGCAAATGGAACAGGGGATGATGCATACGGGCCAAAACCAGTCCCCTAACCTCCAGCTAAACGAAAGATTCGCTGGTCGCGAGCGCGACGGGCGCAGAAAAGGAAAATCGAAGCGAAGGTTGTAAGTAGGAGTCCAGATTTGGCTGAATTGCTATCCAGATCCACTGGACAGATACCGGTTTTAGGACCCGTTCTGAAACACCCGGACCTGTTGTATGTCGTCAACCGCCTTGGTCTGCTCATGGCGGCGCTCATGGCAATAGGCACAATCCTGCACAGCAGTGGGATCATTTCCTTGTCGGTCTGGGATTCCTATCTGGATGCGGCCACCCCGGCAATTTCTCCGCTGATGCTGTTTTTTTTACTTGTCCTCGCAGTTCTCAACTTTCAGAACATCCTCTACCTCTACCTCTCGCGGGAGCGGCTGAATCTAATCTACTGTTTCTACATCTTCAGCGTGTCCCTCAGCCTGGTTTTCTACAGTGGCATACCGACCAGTTTGGGGCTTTGGACAGACGGATTTTCCCAGTTTGTTGTGTCATCAATGGCCATGACCTTCGGCTTCAGTTACCTCCTGGTTTTCAGTCATGAATTGTTGGGTGAAGTATCTTCAAAATGGCTGGGCATCATCAGAGCTTTGGCAATGGCAATACTGTTCTTGCCGCTGTTCCAGTTTCTGGACCCGCCCCGCATTTATGGTTATGCAGAGATGGTCGCTGTTACCCTGATGGGATTGCTGCTGTTTATTGCCTGTACTGAGCCGACAGCACGTAAGCGCTGGCCTGTCCTGCTTTTTCTGCTTGCCTTCGGCATACATTTTATTACCTATCATTGGTCCCTGATCATCATTGTCTGGCCGGAATGGTTTTCCGGATTGGGAAGCATGTTCGCAGACCCTGAATTAACTGCTCGATTAATCTGGACCGCAGGACTCATCATTGAGGCAAGCCTCATGTCGGCGGTGATCCACCTGCAAATCTCTCAACTGCGGCGGGAAAAAGCCATGGTCGGCCAAAAGCTGAACTCCATGGAAAAATCCATGGACAGGTTTAAATCAGAAGTCACTTCAGGGGAAAGATTGAAGCTGAGGCAGGGAGCCAAATCGAAACCAGCATCGGCACAAACCAGCTTGCGGGAAGAAGTGCAGGCGTTGATTGAAAACAATATCAATAATCCGCTGCTGGATGTGGATTTTCTGGCCAAAACCATGGCCATGAGCCGGGCCACCTTGTTGCGACGACTGAAGACGGAAACGGACATGAGCCCAAATCTGTTGATCCGCAACATTCGTCTGGAACATGCTCGGCGGATGCTGGAGAACCGGGAAGTATCATCGGTGTCCCAGGCAGCAAACCGGTGTGGCTTCCTCAGCCATGGTCACTTCTCGAAACACTTCCGTGAAAAATATGGCTGTTCGCCCAGCCAGTTAATCGGCAAAAACCCTAAGCCGATCAATTAAACAGCAGAAAGTTCATGATCGAGTTTACCGAATTGTTCTAGCTCTCATTCTTCTGTTGGCAACCCTTATCGCTCACCGCCTGCACCTTAGTGTTTCCATAGGCCAGCGCTTCGGCAGCACTGAATTAGCTAACTAGTACATGGTATTTTGCGAACTGGTTGGCGTTTTTAGGCTTCAGAAGCCCGCGAAACCTGAATATCCGCTGTTATACTTAAATGCAATCATGCCGTTAATTTGAATAGACTGGGCATCCCGAGGGATTTCTCATGCACGGACAATCAATTCCCCAGGTGCTCGATTCCAACTGCAATTCAAGCACCGATTTCCCAAAACTGTGGGCCCTTACCCTGATCCTAATGGTGATGGCGCAAGGGGCTACCACTGCTCGCGCACAAAGCCTGGACGGCGAGCCACTATTTGGATCCATCAGTCTGGAAGCGGGTTTTTCCGAGGCTCCTTACTCGGTGGCCGTGTCGCCAGGTGGCGAAGACCAGGCTTTCAGTTTGGGCGACAACTGCAATGGCTACATCCGCTTTGCGCAGCCGGATTTTGTGCTCAGCTACGAGGCCGGTGATAACCCGCTGGGTGTGTTTGCTCTTTCGGATCTGGACATCACGATGGCCATTAACGATCCCGCGGGCAACTGGCACTGCAATGACGACAGCCCCTATCTAAGTGGTACCAATTCGGGTGTCCAGTTCAATGACCCCCAGTCTGGCGACTATCAGATCTGGGTTGGCACCTATGACATGGGTGCCGAATCAATCTCCACACTACTGGCCATTACCGAAGTCGATGAAACCCAGTGGACTTCGATCTCTATTGGCCAGGAAGATGCAGTCTACGCGGCGAGCTTCGATCTCAATGGCGATATTATTTTTGGCGACGACAGCAGCGGTTTTGCCAACGACGGCGAATGCGACGATCCCAGATTCCAGGGCCCGGGCATGGCTTTCGGCAGCAGCAGCAACCACCTGTTCAAGGATGCTACCGACTGCCGCACCCAATTCGAGGCCGGCATGATTAGCCTTGCTGAACCCGAAGACATGAATTTAAGCGGCGAAACCGACGTATTTAGCAGCAGTTCGACTGCAACCAGCCCAATTGCTATGGCTGATGCGGGTCCTTTTGGTGAAGTCATGCTTGCTTTGATGCAAGCGTTTCAGGCGATTCCCGGAGACGATGCTGGTTCCTTGCCCCTGCCTTTCAACGTAGGCGGAGATGGGAACTCAGACTATGACCGTGAAGCAATGATCGCGCTTACGGGAATCGATTTCGGTGACAACAGCGGCCCATTCACTGATGACGGAGAATGCGATGATCCGCGCTTTGAAGGACCTGGTACTGCTGGCTTCACCTTCGACGGTGCCGAACTCATCGACGCGGGTGACTGCAGCAGGCTTTACCTGGAAGGCGCATTGACTTACCTCGATAGCAATACCGCCAGCACCGACGTAATAGTGAATAGCGACGGTATTGATTTCGGCGATAACACCAGCGTCTTCGCCGATGACGGCGAATGTGACGATCCCCGCTTCGATGGACCAGGAGCCGCAACGCCTACCTCTGCAAGCAATGAGATGCGCGATGCCAACGATTGCCGCAATCTGTTTGAATCCGGCCAGGTAATCCTGGTAGCTCAAGCCAGTGCTTCGCCGTCGCCACCTCCTGCGGCGCCCGCACGAACACCCTCCCCGCAGCCCGCTGCCCCACCGCAGGAAACATACACCATTGGCACACCTCGCGGCGATATTGATGGCCCTACCCAACAAGATGGTTCCATCTTCGCCAGCGGAACTGTCTATGGCGACACACTCAATCCCGGCGACAGTAACCGCAATCGCATGCCAGACACAGCCAGTCTCACGCCTGCTCCTGTTCGTCAATCGCCCAATGCCGCCATTGACTTCGGCGACAACAGCAGCGTGTTCGCCAATGACGGCGAATGCGACGATCCTCGCTTTGAAGGCGAAGGCATGGCCGCGGTCAGTTTCGACGAAGACCGCGCCAGAGATGCCGACGACTGCCGTGCGGCTTTCGAAGCCGGAACCATTACCCTGATCGGGAACTAGCAGCCATGAAAAAACCAATCTTATATGGAATTCTGGGCGTCACCGCGGCATTGGTGGCGGCCGCAGCCGCTGCACCCAAGGTGATCGGAATGGGTGTTGGCGATGCCACCATGAACAGCGTATTGGAGTTGCTGCCCCCGGAAACACGCAGTCAATTGCAAATTACCGAGACTCGCTTTGACAACGGCTGGTTCAGCAGCGAAGGCGAATTGGACGTGCGTTACATCGCTCTGGCAGATGAGGACGACCTGGCTGTGCGAGTGCTGTTTGATATCTCCCACGGGCCGCTGTTGTTGACTCCGGACGGACCGCGCCTGGGCCTGGCCTACGCCGAGATCGTGCCCTCTCTTAATAGCTCTGCATTAACACAGCTAATCGCCGACATGTCGGTGGAACTTCCCGAGGTGCGCATCGATATGTTGGCCGGCCTGGACCAGACTCTGCAGCTGAGCCTGAACATGGCACCTTTTAGTTACAGCGATGCCGATGGCCAACTAACCTTTGCCGGCTTGAATGGCAGCGTTACCACCAATCCGGATTTGTCGGCGGTGTTGCAGTTCGACATGGGCCAGCTAAGTGCTGAGCAGCCGGCAACCCAGATGGGATTTACCCTTGCCGGTCTCAGCCTGGAAAGCTCTACCCAGCAAATGAATGATCTGTTAGCACCCAGTATGGCCATGCTGGTGATTCCGGCAATCAGCAGCGGCGCTCCCTTTCCTTTTAGTGTCAGTAACATCAGTGCCAGCTCGCAACTGCAGCCTTCAGCCGCAGGGCCACAGCAGATCGACATTCGTCAGAATTTTCGCATTGCCAGCATTGATTCCGACATCCCGGTGACGTCGATAAACTGGACCATGGACATCAATGAGCTGCACAGCGAGCTGATTCGCAGTTACTACCGCATGCTCGCGGAGATCCAGAACTCTATAAACAACAATCCTCCGGCAGGCACCAACCCGGTCGAAGCGTACGCTGAGGAAATGGTGACAGTAGCGATTCAGAACAGTCTGGTGTTCAACAATCTGGTAGAGGCCAATGCTTTCGATGGGGACCATAGTATCGACCTGCACATCGACTGGCGTGGAATGCCGGGCGTCACCGACATGGACAGTATTGAGGCGACACAGATTCTCGAAGTATTGAGCTTCGAACTAACCGTGTCGCTGGATGAGGCGGCCATCATGCGCTCACCCCTGGCCGATATGGTCGATCCCTACGTACAACAAGGCTACCTGCGCATTGACGGTGGCCGCATCCTGATGGACGCGAGCCTCAGTGATGCTGAGTTGACGGTGAACGGCGAAACCGTGGCACTGGAGCAGTTCCTCTAAGTTCAACCCTGATAACAGAGGTTCCCAATCTCCAGGCACCCCACATGAAGAATCTCGGACCCGCCCTGATTTCGGTATTGCTCAGCATTGTGCTTACCAGCATCATCGCGTCAGTACTTATCCCCATATTGAACGACGCACTCAGTAGCATCTCCCAGGGCACACAGACATGGGTGGCGTTGGGAATCATCGTGGTTCTGCTGATTATGCTCGCCGGCTTTTCGGTGCTGATCTTCGATTTCTACCAGAAAAGAGCAACAAAACAGAGGAAAGAAAAAGCAGAAGCATCAGGGCAGGAAGAAGAGTCAGATGTCTCTGAAGAAGCGGAAATTGAGAGAAAGCCCGCCATAGCCTTCATTGTGCTAGCTGCTATCTGTGCAGCCCTGTTTGCTTACGAATTCGTTTTTTCCACCAGCTCAAACACGAACATCTCATTTCATATTGGCGAAAATGTTGCCTATGGCACCATCATCTTCTTCGGCTTCGCCCATTTTCTTGGCAAGCACCTGACCAGAAACCAGAAGTCTTTCGCGTTTGTTGTCATCGTTGCTTCACTCACAAGCGGCGGATACCTCACTGCCGAGCGGCGCTCACAGGCCGAGACCGAATCACTGGCCCGAATGCAGGATAATCTGCTCTCCATACTGGATGACAGAGATAGCGAGGATGGCCGAATGACACCGCTCGCACCAAGCCCCGATGCCAGCGGAGCACAGGGTGAATTGGGCATTCTCGAAGCCAACCTGACTGAATACCTCAATCAGGTTATCTCTAACAACAATGATTATATTACCGAGCTTGAAGCGATTGGTTTTAACAATTTGCTTGATGGAGACCGCATCAAGAGCGACACCGATTTGTCTGAAAGTCAGTTCATTAATGAAAGGGCATTGGGGATTGTCGACAAATATGAAGAATTGAACATACAGGCAGCCTATGATTACCGCGATGGAGCATTAGACTGGGGTATATCCGCGGCATCCCTTGAATCTTTCCAGACCTCTTTTGACAAGCGACTGGAAACAAGCCTGGAGCAGGCCAAGCAGATTTGGGAGCTGGAGCGCCAGGTAGTGAACCAAATAGATGAACTGGTCAGGTTTCTAAGTCTGTCCCAGGCTAGTTGGGCTGTCGAAAATGACCAGTACGTTTTCAATACTGACAAAAATCTGGCTATCTTCAATTCGTTTGTCGATCAGATTAGTGAAGCATCAGCAGAGCAGGAAGCCATCAGGGCAAAGAGTGCCAATACTACCCGGGAGATTTTCAATGGCGCTTCCAATTAGGCCCCTCCCCAGCGGAAAAGCCCTGTGGCGTTTACTTGCTGCTGTCTTGCTGGTGTTGCCGCATAGTGCGGTGGCCCAGGACATCGACCTGGAGCCCAACTTTGGTTCTATCGAACTGGTATCCGGGTTCGAACCCGATCCGGCGGAATACGTCCTGTATGCTGGCGGCGTTATCGACCTGGGAGAACCCGCAGATTCCAACTGTGTCGGATTTGTCAGTGATTCTCCGGACCTGCGTATTGCCTATTCGGGTGCCGAGTTTGACTATCCGCTGGGATTCATCAGTGAGGCTGAAGTGGATACAGTCATACTGGTGAATGCACCTGATGGAAGCTGGTATTGCAATGATGATTTCAGCGAAGAGCTGGGCTTTAACGCCGGTATCGAATTCCTGGCACCCCAGGAGGGTATTTATGATGTCTGGGTTGGCGTCTATGAAGAGAGCGCCATCTATACTCCAGCCACCCTGTTTATTACCGAAATTGGAATAGGCAGTGAATCTTCAGAACAAGCTGGAAGCAATGGACCTGAAGACAACCTGGGAAACGGAACGGCTTTTACCATTGATGACATTGGCAATCTGCTCACTAACTATCATGTTGTAGAAGGCTGCGACAATCTGACTTTTCGTCTGCCTGGCCAAAACCCGGTGGCGGCTTCCGTCATTGCGACCGATGTTGACGCTGACCTGGCCCTGCTTTCAACTAATTTGCTAACAGTACCTGCAACATTGAACCTGCAGCGTCCGCGGCTGGGCGATGAGATCGTCGTGTATGGCTTTCCCTTGCTGGGTGACCTCTCGTCCCAGGGCAATCTGACTACTGGTGTGGTCAGTGGTCTTACTGGTTTGAACGACGACAACGGTACTTTTCAGATTTCGGCACAGATTCAGCCCGGCAATAGTGGCGGCCCGGTGATCGATCGCGCAGGGAACGTGATAGGCGTGGTAGTCTCGATGGCCAACGAGCAATATTTCACGCGACAGTCAGGCGCCACGCCTCAAAACGTCAACTTCTCAATTACTGGAAATGTAATTCTTAATTTCCTCGGTACAAACGGCTTCAAACCCGTGCAGGCCACTGACGCAACCCGCTACCTCAGCGTGGCTGACATTGCCGAACAAGCCCAACGCTACACCGGTGCCCTGCTGTGTTTTCAGGAATAGAGTAGCACTCTCCTGTTCAAGCCCTGATTAGAATGAAATCCTGACCATTCGAGATTGAGTTGAACTTCCTCCACACCTGAACGAATCATCCTCGTTGGAATTCAAATCTGCACTGGAAGCTGGCTTTGTCAGTGGGCCGGCCCATACTGAATATGCAGGGCAGTAGCATCTAGATGATTGGGCATTCCCATTTCAAAATATTTGTCCCAGCCCCCTGAAAAACTATGACAAGGAAATTGAACCGTTGGCGCATTACGAACGTTTAATCTGCATATCCAATTACAGAATCTCTCATGTACGTTTCACCTGTTGTTCAACAAAAAGCCATCGCCGGGCTGAAGTCCTTGTTTGTTGCCGATGCCCTGGCTATGCCGGTGCATTGGTATTACAACCCCATGGATATTTATCGTCAGTTCAGTGGCGGTATCTCGGGCTTCGAGGATGCGCCTGATCACCATCCCTCTTCAATCATGTCGCTGCATTCGACCAGTAGCGGCGGCAGAGGACCAAAGGCAGCAAACGATTCGGAGAGTGAGGTTGTCGGACATGTGATCCTGAAAGGCCGAAGGCAGTATTGGGACAAGCCCAATCAACACTATCACCATGGTATGAAAGCAGGGGAAAACACGCTCAACGCCCACTGCGCGAGAGCGGTGATGAGATCACTGGCTTGTAACGCGGGCAGATATGACGAGGATCTTTTTCTCCAGGCGTACATCGAGTTGATGACCTCAGATCCCCCACGGCACCCGGACACTTACGCGGAGTCCTATCATCGTGGCTTCTTTGCCAATTATCTGGCTGGCAAGCCGGCCAAAGACTGTGGTGCCGTCACCCACGATACTGCTTCAATCGGAGGGCTGGTCACTATCGCGCCGATCGTATTTTCAGAGCGACTGCGAGGCACCGAGCTTCCAAAAGTGATCGAAATTTGTACCCGACATCTAAAGCTGACGCACCCGGATCAGTATCTGGCCAAAGTGTGCGCCGACTATGTGGGGCTGCTTGATGAGTTGCTCTTCCTCGATGACCAGGATGCGGCCGCGACCAGGGTAAGCGCCTGGAGCAAACGCAGCATCAGCCTGCAGCTATCGGAAATAGTGCCAAAGATTTATAGTGACAACGATGTGGTGGGCAAACTGTTTTCGTCCGCCTGCTACATCACTGACTCCTGGCCTTGCGTGCTGTACCTGGCCTACAAGTACTCCCACTCTCTGCAGGCAGGCCTGATTGCCAACACGAACCTCGGTGGAGACAATGTGCATCGGGGTGCGGTTCTGGGTTGCATCCTGGGCGTCATTGCAGGCCAGACGGTTGAGGAGCTATATAAGCAACTGGCCGATTATTCGGCGCTTGAAAAAGAAATTTCCGCACTTGTTGGGGGATAATCGTCAGGCAACCCGGTAAAAGGCTTCGCTTCCCTGAAGTGTTACTGGCCCAATCGCGGAAACAGAAACAGGAACTTCTAATGCTACTAGGCAAATCCATCCTGGGCCTTTCGTCCCTTGTATTCATTGCTTACGGCCTGGTCAGCCTGTTGTCACCGGCCATTCCATCCGGCGCGGCCGGACTCGCCATGACCAACGGAGATGCCTTCGCTGAAATCGGTGCCATGTACGGCGGACTGCAGACTGGTATCGGTATATTCTGCCTGCTGGCATTGTTGAAACCAGACTTCTACCGTGCCGGACTGCTGCTACTCGCTGTTGCCATCGGCACCCTGGCAGGCGCTCGATTAATCTCTCTGCTGGTAACTGCTGATACGGTGAGTATCTACAGCTACGGCGCCCTGGCCTACGAATTCGCCACCGCATTGATCGCCACCGCGGCATTGAGGCAAAAATAGAATGACCCAGCACGAATACATATTCATTGCGGTTTCAATCATTCTCGGTTTAGCGATTACCCGCTTGCTGCACACCATGGCCATGATCACGCGCGCTTACAAACGCGTGATCTTCCACTGGTCTTCCATGCTGTGGGCGTTCAGCATCTTCCTGTACATCTTGCAATTGTGGTGGGTAGGCTGGGGCTTGCGTTCGATTGAGGAATGGACCTTTCTCGACTTCCTGGTGTTGGTATTTGGTTCCGCATCACTTTATGGTGCTGCAGAAATGGCCCTGTCTGCCCCAGAGGATGGCACCCTGGACATGTTAGCGATCAGTCAGAATTTTGGCCGGCTATCTGCGCTGTCTATGCTGCTTTATTTTCTGGTGGGGCCCTACGTCAACATCGTGATGTATCAAAATGCCATCCTGCCTTCGATCGCTGTTCCGACCATAGGTGTTTTACTAATGGTAACGGTTATGGCCTATCCAGCGAGATTCAGTCTTTGGTCTTCGCTGTTTGCCTTGTACTCCGTCACAGTTTTATTCCTCACTGTATGAAGAAGTAATTTTTACACTGTACCCAAGTCGCAAGAATTTCCTAATTTTCTGGAAATTGCAAATCTCCCAGAACCTCTAGCTGTATATTGGTAATTCTCGATTGTGGCTACCGCACAATTACATTGTCATTTTATGACAGGTCTGAGCCCCTTTTAGTGCTTGAGACCTGTCGCAAGCAGCTGAAGTTTACTAACTCTCTTTTTCACCTGCTTGCTTACCCAGCATTCGGGTGAAGTTTTCCACCAATTGCATGGGCAGGGGGAAAACAATAGTTGAACTTTTTTCACTGGCGATCTCGGTGAGGGTCTGCAAATAACGTAGCTGCATGGATTCGGATTGGTGCGCCAGTTGCTTTGCCGCTTCTACCAGCTTCTCCGAGGCCTCGGATTCACCAAGGGCGTGGATTACCTTGGCGCGGCGGATTCGCTCCGCTTCGGCCTGCTTGGCGATGGCCCGGATCATACTCTCATCCAGGTCGACGTGCTTGATCTCCACGTTGGATACCTTGATGCCCCAATTGTCGGTCTGCTGGTCCAGTATTTCCTGGACATCGGCATTCAGTTTTTCACGTTCCGCCAGCAGTTCATCCAGTTCGTGCTGGCCCAGCACCGAACGTAAGGTCGTCTGTGCCAATTGACTAGTGGCTTCCATGAAGTCTTCCACATTGTTGATCGCTTTTTCAGGATCGACTACCCGGAAATAAACCACCGCATTCACTTTTACCGACACATTATCCCGGGTGATCAGGTCCTGGGTCGGGATGTCCCATACCACAATGCGCAAATCAACTTTTACCATTTGCTGCAGGACAGGAATGACTATGATCAGGCCTGGGCCTTTAATCTTGTAAAAGCGGCCGAGCATGAATATGACGCCGCGCTCGTACTCCCGCAGGATCCGAAACGTGCTAAACAACAACGCAACGACAACAGTGGCGAGGACAATAGTAAAAGTATCCATAGGATTCACTCCAGTTTGCTGACTTTAAGCACGAGGCCGTCCATTCCGACTATGCGGACTTCGCTGTCTTTCTCGATAGGTTCTTCGGAAACCGCTTTCCAGTTTTCACTGAAGGCACGAACATGCCCGCTACCCTCGAAATTCTCCAGGGCAACCGCGGTGCTGCCTACCATGGCCTCGACACCGGTAACAACTTTCTGCTGGCGGGCTCGAATGAGCATGCTCAGGCTGAAAATGAAAACCCCTGCCGACGCCGCGGCAAAGGCTCCTATAATTGCCAGCGAGATTCGGAAAGCTTCCAGGTCCGTATCCATCAGGATGACGGATCCCAAAACGAAGGCAATCGCGCCGCCCAGGCCAAACACGCCGAAACTCGGTGACATGGCCTCGAATATCATCAAGCCCAAGCCAACCACGATGAGCGCCAGGCCAACATAGTTGATTGGTAGCATCTGCAGGGCATAGGCGCCCAGCAACAAACAAATAACACCTGTTATACCAGGTATGCCAAGCCCTGGATTGTAAAACTCCAGGATGATGCCGTAAAAACCGATCATAAGCAGGATGTAGGCGACATTGGGATTGGTTATGAGCGACAGAAATTCATGACGCCAATCCGGTTCAACCAGATTGACCTGAGGATCACTCAAATCAAGAACAACAATATCGCCATTGATCTCGGTCTGACGTCCGTCGAGTTGGCTGAGCAATTCGTCTATATCGTTGGCGATGACATCAACAACGTTTAGTTCCAACGCCTCCGAGGCGGTCAGGTTTGCAGCCTCAAGCACCGTGCTTTCCGCCCAGTCCTGGTTGCGGCCTCGCAATTCCGCCAGCCCTTTGATATAGGCCACGGCATCATTGATTACCTTGCGCTCCATGGTGCCGCCACCGAGTTCGGGCGATTGTCCCTGCTCTGCCCCTTCTTCCTCAGGCGTTGAGGGATCCGGCACTGAGGGTATGGGTAAAGGACCACCGCCACCGATATTCACCGGTGTCGAAGAACCTACATTGGTAGCGCGGGCCATGGCTGCGAAATGACTGGCATAGAGAATATAGGTGCCGGCGCTGGCGGCACGCGCACCACCGGGAGCAACCCAGGTGGTCACAGGAACTGGTGAAGCGAGAATGGCAGAAATAATATCGCGCATGGCGCCATCCAGACCGCCCGGGGTATTGAGGCGGACCACCACGAGTTCGACGTCTGCCTCCGCGGCATCTTCCAGGGAACGGATGGTGAAATCAGCACTGGCGGGGCCAATGGCATCATCGAGATCCACCAGCCAGATATCCGCTGCCTGTACCGGGGTGATGAGGGCCAAGCCCAGCATGCCTAGCCCTAGCAGCATCAAATTCTTGCCTGACCGGATCGTGGTCATCATTCCTTTTTCACCTTTTGCTTGATTGGTACGTTGTCATTTACGACCACAGCACCGGTGTCTAGGAAGTACAAGAGGCTATCGCTAAACCGAATTCCTGTCTAGATTGGTGGCGCTCTGAGCGAATAGGACAAGTACGCAGTAGTCTCGACCGACCCCTGACATGTCTCGCAGGCTCCGATCTTTATATTGAACGCTCGTTTCAGCCCGAGAGCCAATTTATGACAATATGGCGCTCGGTATAGTTGCTTTCGTCAAATTTTGCATCGGACTGCCCATGGGAACAGGAATGCGAATCGAACCGTCTGCAAATAGCACCTGAAATAATAATCTGTGAGAACTTCAGGTTTGTAAAGCACAACCCTGATTCCATTGACTTACATCAAAGATTCAGCAAGTAGCTGTTTAACAGCATCCTGGCCACCCTTGAATCTACAACTGTAATCCCAATGTTGAATACCAGAGTAGATATAAACCACTGCCCACCATTGGTCAGTGACTACATAGAGATCAGCCTGATATAGGAGGGTATATCCATGAACTTGATTCCAAGAAACCAGATTTTTGACGTCGACTCTATTTTTAACGACTTATTCCATGGGTTTGGCAGGCCCGCCCTTCGGGAAGCCCAAAATGACAATCTTGCGGGTATGCGAGTTGATGTACACGAAACTGAAAATGCCTATGAGATCCATGCAGACCTGCCGGGTGTAAAGAAGGAAGACATAGATATCACCCTGGAAAACGATGTGTTGACCGTCGCTGCCAGAAAAAATACCGAAACAGAGGAGAAGAAAAAGGGCAAAGTCATCTACCGTGAGAGGTCCAGTGGGATGATCAGTCGCAGTTTTAGCGTAGCGCCGGGTACAACCGAATCTGACATCGAGGCGAATTTTGCCGATGGCGTACTCAGCCTGAACGTGCCTAAACCCCCTCAAGAGCCGGAAGCTCGAGCAACAAGCAAGCGAATTCCGGTAAAGTAACTCGACAGCTTAATAGCCTGAGCAGTATTTAATCTGCTCAGGCTACGATGAGGTTCTTGAATACGCTTCAGCGCAAACAATGAATTGAAAGAGAAGACGATAATAGTTGAGCTGGGGAGCGTGGTGTTGAATACTGTTCATAGCTCAGGCAACTCTGAATAGGGTTCCGTTCCCACTATGGATATACGCACCAAGCTTGCCATCCTCCTCATCTCGGTATCGTTGGGAAGCATGTGGTTGCTGGGCTTTTTCGCCTATCAGACTTCGGCATCCATGCTGCAGGAAATCTCAGAGAGGCAACTCAACGCCCTGGCTGAAAGCAAAGCCCAGGACCTGCAAAAAGTCATCGAAAGCTGGAGCGACCGGACTCGCCTCGTCTCCAGTCGCACCCAGCTTCGCCTTTCTCTTAGTCAGTACAATCAAGGCAACACCAATACCCTGCCCCAAATGACGCGCATATTGAGCGACGCTCAAAGTGCCACACCCAGTGTCGTTGCAATCACGCTTTACGATGCCGCGGGCAACAGAATCAGCAGCGCTGGTAACACAGAGAGAATTATTGATAGTTCCGAAGGTATCGTGACAGACGTTGCCTATGTCGGAGTACTCTCAGAAGGAGGAGCCAACTGGGTAACATTCGAATCACCTTTGCAACTTGAACAGGAAGTGATCGGGAAGCTGCGGGTAGCTTTTACTGCCGATGACCTGTTATCAGTATCGGAAGATTACACCGGGCTTGGTGACTATGGCGAGACCATCATCGCCCATGAAAACAGCGACGGCGATATCGAGGTGCTGCATGATCTAAGACATGCAACTGTTGATCAAATTGACCCTGATTCACTGGCAGGGTTTATCTCTGCTTCCGTAGATGGCGAGCAGGAAATCTATACCGAAGGTCAAACCAGCTATCGGAATATGCCGGCATGGGCGGCAACCCGATTCCTCGAAGAAGTGGAATGGGGGCTAACAGTGCAGCTCGATGAAGCAGAGGAACGCATTCCGCTATTAGAGTTACGAGACTCCATGATTGACCTTGGCTTGTCACTGTCTGCTTTCGCCATTTTCGGCGGCACGCTGTTGGGGATTTATCTTGCGCGTCCACTGCAGGGATTGGCTGAAGTCGTGGACAGAATCAGGGAAGGTGAAACAGAGTTGCGCGCCGAAGTCGTGTCGGAAGACGAAGTCGGACACCTGGCTTCAGCGATTAATGAGTTGCTGGATGATCGGGAGTCAGACAAGAGCGACTCCACATGAGCCAATCCCTCAGCTACCTGATGTTGTTCGGGGGCTGCATCTATCTGCTGGTAGGTGGAGACTTTCTGGTGCGAGGCTCCCTTGCGCTAGCACGCAAACTTTCCCTCTCGCCTGTCATCGTTGGACTAACTGTCGTGGCCCTGGGTACTTCTCTCCCCGAACTGGTGGTCTCAGTGCATTCAGCGTTGAATAATCTACCAGGAATCGCCATCGGCAATGTGGTAGGCAGCAATATCGCCAATGTTCTGCTGGTATTGGGTGTTCCCGCACTTATCCATCCGATGGTCTGCCTCGATGAGTCGATGAAAAAGCAGGCGTGGGCCATGCTGCTGGTCTCCATTCTGTTCGTCTTGATGTGCCTGACAGGTGAAATAGGCTTCATTGAGGCAGCGCTATTATTGACCATATTGCTGGCTGGACTGATCTGGACGGTACGAGGCGAAGCGATGCTGCCAGGCCTTGATGCCTCCCAGGTTGAAGAACAACTGGAACAGGTGATTGGTCTACCCTCGCGAAACCTGAGCATTGCCAGCCTGGTAATTCTGGGCTGCATCTTCTTGCCCGTCGGCGCCAATCTGGCAGTGGAAGGCGCGGTCGAAGTTTCGCGAAGCCTGGGCGTCTCCGAAGCCGCCATAGCCAGTACCATGGTGGCTCTGGGAACCTCGCTGCCTGAACTAAGTTCAACCGTGATAGCCGCCTACCGGCGTAGCGCGGAGATGGCTTTTGGCAATGTGATTGGCAGTAATTTGTTCAACATACTGCTGATTATTGGCGTGACAGGAACACTTACCGATATAGAAGTACCAGCCGAATACTTGCGGAGAGATCTTTGGTTTCTAACAGGCGCGGCATTACTTTTACTTTATGTTGTATTGAGTAAGAAAGTGATCGGCAGGGTAAGCGGTTCAATTTATTGTGCAATCTATTCTGGCTATTGCATTTTGGTGTTGTAAGGTAGATACAGCAACCACATAGCTACTGGTATCCTGAACTATGCCCCTAACCACTATTCAGCAATTTTTCTATTTTCTGGTGGTAGCTGGCCTTTACGGCTCACCTCTCATTTTTGTAATTCTCTATTTGAGCTGGCGTAAAAAAAGTATTGCCAAAGGGTTTGTGGTGATTGCTGTGTGCCTGGTGTTGGGGGCTGGATTGTTACAAAGTTCCTTTCGGCTCAGCACGATGAGGGAGGCCAACAACTACAATCGAGAACAGGGAGCGCTCTCTGACTACGCGGGCAATATTTCGGGCACATCCACCTATGCAGGCGCCTATGTTGGACTCGAAACCATAGGGAGCCTGGAGTACTCCGTTTATCAATTTGCGGCCCTCGATGGCAGTGACCGATGGCTTAGGGTCTTAGTGCCACCGCCTGGGATTGGCGCTGCAGCGTTTCTTCGTCACGACAGCGAATCCCAATCAGAACTGGAACCAGCTCGCCTCGTGGTATGGACTGATGCGATTTCTCTCAACCCCTCATTGGCACCGGTGGATTTTTTTGAACAGTTTGTGCCCGGGGAAGCTGCTCACGAATTTGGGCGCCACACGATCATGGTCAACTTCCGGGCGAGGCGATCTACGATAGTTCATCCAGGAGAAGCTGGGGCAGACAGGTGGCTGTGGCGAGATGGGGTTAATGAATTATAAATCGATTATCCAAATAGACTGGTTGGATCCTTGAAGGACACTCTTGCATGTATTGATTGTTACATTAAAACAAGAGTCAAGTTAAACCAATACTGTACTTTAATTCCGGGCCAATTGATTTTCACACCCTCTCTTACTCATCCTTTACCAGCCCTCGAAGCGCCTTCTTCTCCCCGGCCTTTTTCTTGTCTCTTATCCGTCGCTCCTTGGCCGCCCTCCCCGGCCTGGTCGCAATGCGCTTTTTGGCCGGTGTTGCGGCCTTTTCGATCAGTTGACTGAGCCGATCAATTGCATCCTGCCTATTTTTCTCCTGACTTCGATAGCGCTGTGCCTTGAGCACGATGGTCCCATCCTTATTGATGCGCCTGTCATTGAGGCGCAACAGTTCAGACTTGATTCGCGCAGGTAGAGAGGAAGAGAGAATATCGAACCGCAGTTCAACTGCCGTCGACACCTTATTGACGTTTTGTCCACCAGGCCCGCTGGCGCGGATCGCGCTAAACTGTAAGTCTGATTCGGATAGTTTGAATTTGGCCACTAAAAAATGAGGACGCTCTTAATCAGCCTGGTGTTGCATTTCGCCGATTGTATTAATCCAGCTCCTTCAACAACTCGTCCATGGAAGCTTTGGCATCTCCATAGAACATACGTGTGTTCTCCTTGAAGAACAGCGGATTCTCAATTCCGGAGTAACCCGTGCCACGACCGCGCTTGCACACAAACACGTGGCGAGACTTCCACACTTCCAGCACGGGCATGCCAGCAATCGGACTACCCGGATCGTCCTGGGCGGCTGGATTGACGATGTCGTTGGCACCAATAATGATGACCACATCTGTTTGCGGGAAATCGTCGTTGATTTCTTCCATTTCCAGGACGATGTCGTAGGGCACCTTGGCCTCAGCCAGCAGTACATTCATATGTCCCGGAAGCCGGCCGGCAACCGGGTGGATCGCGAAGCGAACAGATTTACCCTGCGCGCGCAGGCGCTTGGTTAATTCCGAAACAGAGCCCTGGGCCTGTGCCACCGCCATACCATAGCCCGGCACGATGATCACGCTATCCGCATCCTGCACCGCCTGGGCCACGGCGTCAGCGTCGGCGGCGATCATTTCGCCTTCGACGGTGCCAGCCGATTGGGTCTCACCGCCCCAGCCGCCGAGAATTACTGAGACAAAGGAGCGGTTCATGCCTTTACACATAATGTAGGAGAGAATGGCGCCAGACGAACCTACCAGCGCACCGGTCACGATTAGCAAGTCGTTACCCAGGGTAAACCCGATGGCTGCGGCTGCCCATCCGGAGTAGGAGTTCAGCATCGAAACCACGACGGGCATGTCCGCACCGCCGATGGCAAGGATTAGATGACAACCAATGAGCCCTGATATCCCCGCAACCGCAATCATGGTCCACAGACCCGCACCTTCAAGATACAGGTAACCAAGAACGAAACAGGCAATAAAGGCACCGAGATTCAGCGCATGGCGCCCAGGCAGAGTCAGGGCTGCCGAGCTTAGTTTTCCGGCCAGCTTGCCATAGGCGATTATGGAACCGGTGAAGGTAATTGCCCCGATCAGAATTCCAAGAAACAACTCCACCTTGAGTATGCCGAGTTCCACATCTGTCTTGCTGGCGATGGTCGCTGCAAAGCCTGCCAGCTGATCGACAGTACCGGCTTCTCGTGCCGCCAGTGCAGAACCCATTTCCAGATCCGCATTGATACCAATGAATACGGCAGCAAGACCCACAAGGCTGTGAAATCCGGCGACCAGTTCAGGCATCTGGGTCATCTGCACACGAGTGGCAACAATCCACCCGCCTATGCCACCCAGTCCGACCATCAAGCCGATGAGCGCAATCTGACCGCCAGCCGTGCTAACGGTTGCAGCAACCGCCAGAGTCATACCAACAATGCCATACCAGATGGCACGCTTGGCTTTCTCCTGGTTGGACAACCCGCCCAGCGCCAGGATAAAGAGTACAGCGGCCACTACATAGGCTGCGGTTACGAGTCCTTCGTTCGTATGCATCGTCTAACTCCGCTGAAACATCGCGAGCATGCGACGGGTAACCAGAAAGCCACCAAAGATATTGACCGAGGCCATTAACACCGAAGCCGCAGCCAGGCCCAACACCAGGTTGTTGCCGGAAACGATCTGCAGCAAGGCGCCAACGATAATGATCGAAGAGATGGCGTTGGTGATTGCCATTAGCGGCGTGTGTAGCGAATGAGCGACTCCCCAGATAACATAGAAACCAATAAACACCGAAAGCACAAAGACTATAAAGTGTTGCATGAAGCTTGGCGGTGCGATTGCACCCAGCCCCAGACAAAGCAACCCGCCAATACCAAGCATCATCGCTGTGCGATTTAAGGATTGCTTCATTTCAGCCAGCTCGCGCGCAGCCTTTGCCTCAGCACTCTCTTCTGCTTCTTTCTTTTGTGGGGCCGCAGCGGCAATAGCCTTGATCTTGGGCGGCGGTGGCGGCCAGGTGATTTCACCCTCGTGGGTGACCAGGGAACCGCGGATTACATCGTCTTCCATATTGATCACTGGCACACCGTCTTTTTCCGGTGTCAGGTCATCCAGCATATGGCGGATGTTAGTGGCGTAGAGATTGGATGACTGGGTTGCCATGCGGCTTGGGAAGTCCGTGTAACCAATGATGGTGACACCATTGTCAGTAACCAGTTTCTCGTCGGCTTTGGTGAGCGTGCAGTTGCCGCCTCGCTCTGCCGCCAGGTCCACAATCACTGAGCCCGGTTTCATGGCCGCAACCATATCCTCTGTCCACAACTCCGGTGCGGGACGATTGGGAATCAGTGCCGTGGTGATAACGATATCCACCTCAGGCGCCAGCTCGCGAAATTTCTCTAATTGCTTTTCGCGAAATTCCGGGCTGGAAGGCGCCGCATAGCCCCCTGTCTCGGCCCCGTCAGTCTGGGCCTCTTCGAAATCCAGGAAAACAAATTCAGCACCCATGGATTCAATTTGCTCCGACACTTCCGGACGCACATCAAAGGCCATGGTAATGGCGCCAAGGGAAACGGAGGTGCCAATAGCAGCGAGCCCCGCCACGCCAGCGCCTACCACTAGCACCTTGGCTGGCGGCACTTTACCGGCTGCCGTCATCTGCCCCATAAAGAATCGGCCGAAATTGTTGCCGGCTTCCACCACTGCCCGATAGCCCGCAATATTCGCCATCGAAGACAGCGCATCCATCTTCTGAGCCCGGCTGATGCGTGGCACCATGTCCATGGCCAATACGGTCATCCGCTTGGCTTTCATTTTTTCCAGCAATTCTTCGTTTGCCGCTGGCCAGATAAAGCTGATCAAGGTCTTGCCTTCCGGGGCCGCTTCGACTTCTTCCGTGGAGGGCTCACGGACCTTGACGATAACGTCTGCCTCGCGCCATAACTCGGTTGCCGCACTGACAACCCTGACTCCCGCCGCCTCGTAGGCAGCATCGGTGATTGAAGCCGCCGCGCCGGCACCTGATTCAACCAGGCATTCATACCCCAGTTTCTGGAGCCGCTCGGCACTTTCCGGTGTCAACGCCACTCGCGCCTCGCCTTGTGCAGTCTCCTTTGGCGCACCAATCTTCATTGCATCACTCCCGATATCCTTGTTATGTCCCAGTTTGTAATACGTTCAACCCGAAAAGTAGATTGTCTGTTAGCCTCGCCAAACCATGTAGGGGGCACTGAAACTGGGTGAAAGCCCCAGTATTCCAATAATTATGCCATCTCTGGCGGGTCAATGGAGGTTTTCTTTAAACTCAATCGGGAGATGACGGTCGAGCTGGAACTAGTGCTGCGATTGCTGCAAGTACAAACTAGTCCGCTGCTCCCATCAGTTCCAGGTTGCCACCGGAACTGGTGATGTCACTGCACACATGGCATTCGGTAAGGTACATCATGGGGTCAATCAGTGTGCTGCTGAAACGCACCAGAGGGCCCTCTCTCGCTGCCAGATTGCACAGAATCTCACGCGCAGTTTTATCGTCTCCACACCAACTGACTAATGCCAGCTCGTCTAGTAGTTTCAGGGCATCCATCTCGGGAAAGCCCTCAAGCAGACTTATCGGAGCTTGCAGCATTCGAAGTTGCCGGACTTGCTCTTCCAGCACCTGGTCCTTTGACCCGCAAATAATCACAGGATTGCCAAAAGCGAGTGCCTGCAAAGCCTGCTCGAGGGCATTGATGCTGCCAGGTCCAAGGCAGACACAGAGACCCAGAGGCCGGAGCTCATAGATATTGCGCTCTCCGGTCGGACCGTGCATTTCCAGTTCAGTCTCAATATCACAGGAAGACAAAGATAAAGAGTCGGGACACACTCTTTTCAGCACGCTGATTCGATCATCCATGTATTGCCAGTCGCTGCCATGTAGCTCGTTTGCGACGGTCTGTAATTTGCTGAGGCTGAGTTCCACGCCGGATTTTTTGCCAGGCCTCGATTCCGCATCTGTCTCGGCCGGCCGCGTAAACGCGGCCAGGTAGTTAGGCCCGCCAGCTTTGGGCCCTGTGCCGGAGAGCCCCCGTCCGCCGAATGGTTGGGATTCGACCACCGCACCGACCTGATTTCTGTTGACATAGATGTTGCCAATATTCAGCGCATCTATGCAGCGGTCTACTCGCTGCGTCAATCGAGAATGTATTGCCGCAGTGAGGCCATAACCGGCAACATTGATAGCTGACAACACTTTATCCAGGTTCTCGCTCTGATACCTGGCCACATGCAGAACCGGGCCGAATACCTCCTGCTCGATGGCCTCAATGCCCGCCACCTCGATCAGAGTCGGTGGCACAAAGAGTCCGGTTTGCGGAACACTCACCTGGTGCAGGCAACTCTTGCTCCGGATATAGCGATTTATACGTTCACAGGACTCGGTATCTATAACGGGGCCCACATCGGTTGATCTGTTCCAGGGGTCATCACAATGCAGTGTGTCCATAGCACCGATCAGCATGGCGATAAATTTATCCGCGACCTCTTCCTGAAGATACAGAATGCGCAAGGCAGAGCAGCGTTGTCCTGCGCTGTAAAAAGCCGACGTGAGCACATCACCGATTGTCTGCTCTGGCAGCGCGGTGCTGTCCACAATCATGGCGTTGATTCCCCCAGTCTCTGCAATCAGGCGAGCCTGTGGCGCAGCATGGGCCGTCATACTGCGATGGATGAGTTTTGCAACTGGCAGCGAGCCAGTAAAACATACGCCATCGAGTCGTGGATCCTGGATCAGGCGGCTGCCTACTGATTCACCGTCACCGGGGAGTAACTGCAGGACGGCGCGAGGTATGCCCGCCGCGTGCAATAGCTGGGTTGCCCTGAATGCCACCAGGGTTGACTGTTCGGCTGGTTTTGCCAGCACCACATTGCCGGTGACCAGGGCCGCGGCAATCTGCCCGGTGAAAATCGAAAGCGGGAAATTCCAGGGCGCAATGCAGACAAACACTCCCGCTGGCGTGTGATTCTGCAGCGCTTTATTTTCTCGTGCCTGCTGCGCGTAGTAGCGAAGAAAATCGATGGCCTCTCGCCATTCTCCAATGACATCATCCAGTGCCTTACCAGCCTCGCGGGCCAACAGGGCAGAAAATTCCGCGAAGTGTTCACCATAAAGATCCGCCGCCTGTTCCAACATCGCGGCTCTCTCGCCAGCTTGCAGCGCCGACCATTCCGGGAGCGACCGCTTGGCGGTCACAAAGGCTGTTTCAACCACCAAATCAGTCGAGTCGAATACGGTACCCACAAGATCGCCCGGCGACGCGGGGTTCATTACGTTTCTGGATTCACCGTATTCCATTTCATGATCCAGCAGGGGAAAAGCTTGCCACCGATGTTCCCGCCATGACTCGCGCAACGATTCAAGGCGATCAAGCTGTACAGGGTTGTCGAGATCGAAGCCAGACGAATTAACCCGACCAGGATAAAGGGATGGAGGCTCAACAATTCGAGATAGATTCTTGGTACCAGGTTCGCAGCGACTGAAAGGGTCGGCAGCGATAGCTTCTGCCGGGACCTTCTCATCGGTAAGCTGATGCACAAAGGAACTGTTGGCTCCGTTCTCCAGCAATCGCCTGACCAGATAGGCCAGCAAGTCTTCATGTTCTCCCACCGGTGCGTAGATACGATGATGCGTACCCTGTTCACGACGTACGTCTTCATGCAGCGCCTCACCCATTCCATAGAGGCGCTGAAATTCGAAGTCCTGCGTACCTATTCCCATCTCCCCTGCCATTACCAGCACTGCGGCAACTGAATGGGCATTATGGGTTGCGAACTGCGGAAAGATTACGTTTGTTGACTGAAGTAGTTTTCTGGCAGCACAAAGATAGGATACGTCCGTATGTTGCTTGCGAGTGAAGACCGGATAGGAATCGAAGCCTGACACCTGTGCATGTTTTATCTCGCTATCCCAGTAGGCTCCTTTCACCAACCTGACCATCAACTTCCGCTGTAATTCATTGCCTAGCAATTTGAGCCAATCGATAATCTGCAAAGAATTTCGGCAATAAGCCTGCACCACCAGGCCAAGACCTGGCCATGACCGGGTTTCTTTCTGCCTGGCCAGCGACTCAAATAATTTGAGAGTAAATGGCAGGTGACGCGCTTCCTCACCATCAATATTGAGGTTGAGATTCGCGTCTGCTGCCAGGGAGGTCAGCTTGCTCATTCGCTCAAGCAGCAATTCGCCGGATCGAGATTTCTGGCGGTACTCAAAGCGCGGGTGCAAGGCTGATAACTTTACCGAGATTCCTGAGTTGCTCCTAATATCCGGGCCCGCCTTCTCCGCCAATGCTGTCAGTGCTGCTTGATAGTCAAGGTAGTAGGATTCTGCGTCCTCATGCGTCAGCGCAGATTCACCCAGCATGTCAAAAGAAAAACTGTAGTCATCATAGCGATGATCACCTTCGCTGCGACTCAGGGCATTATCGATGGTCTCACCCAAAACGAAATGTTGCCCCAGCCGCTGCATGGCTTCGGACATGGCCACTCGAACTACGGGTTCACCGAGTCGTCTTAGCAGCTCCCCCATGGTGCGAACCAATCCCTCATTTTGTTTTTCCGTAAGTAGTGTCCCCGTAAGCATCAAGGCCCAGGTCGAGGCATTCACGAGAAATGAAGATGCCTGCCCGGAATGAGATTGCCAGTTGGACCCGGTGATCTTCTCGGCAATGAGATCATCCAGGGTTGCCGCATCGGGTATACGCAGAAATGCCTCTGCCATACACATCAGCGCCACACCTTCCTGGGTAGACAATCCATATTCGGCCAGGAAGGATTGAAGGAAAGGTGTGGCGCCACCCTCGCGCAGAGCGATGACACGCTCCAGTGCGCGCTGCGAGATGCTTTCCCGCAGGCTGGGGCTGATGAAAGAATCATTCACCAGTTGGTTGATAAGGTTCTGCTCAGGAGTTAGCGACGATGCCCAAATTCGGTCGAATGCCTGGTCAAGAGGTGCGTTTTTCACTGTGTGGCTGTCCGGTTTTCCTGCTGGTTTGCGGAGTCAGCAACAGGCTAGGGCAAAATTTCGAATGTAAAATTGCCGCGCTGCCTTTGCCCGAATTCATCTTCGCTGGTAACTACGATGCTGTGAAGTCCGGTTGATAACTCGTTGCCGAGCTCTGCCTCCCAGATATGTGAGGACAGGGTCGGGCTGCTGAATGCGCTGTCCGTATCCAGAAAACGTTGGTAGGCCTTTTCTGCAAAGGGGTCTGTGCGCACAGTATATTGCATGCTGAGTCGCGGGCCGCCATCAAGCGAGTACCAAACCGAATCGCGCACACCGCCGTCGAACAGATTGACCACCAATTTTGTATCTCGATGCAATACGCCTCGATTGATACTGCCTTGCGGCTCCTCAGCTAAGGGCGGATCCAGCGTGATGCGCAGTCGCTGCGCGGCATCGGCCCCAAAGGGGAAGGGAATAAACTCCGGGGTCAGCCTGGTGTCATCGAAATGCAGGAGATAGAAGCCATTGGGATTACCATCTTGCATCATGGCGTCACGCACACCACGCAGGTCTTTCGGCCCGCTGTCCCAGCCATTGCCGCGCACCTCGGCCAGAGTATGTGCCAGCCAGGGCTGACCGCTCCAGCCATGCTGGTGGTCTATTTCCACCTTCCAACTGTTGCTGGTGTCATGGCCTGCGAGACCATAGATATTCTGAAATGGTGCCAGGATATCCAATAGCCTGGAGAAATTTTCCGTGCTGGGCCCGGTAGCAGTAGTGCCGTTTGAGTCTGTGGCTTCTGTTATGAGAGGAATATGCGTGGCAATAACAATGAGTTTGTCAGTAGCCACATGGGCCAGATCATTTTCCAGCCAACGTAATTGATTGTCGGTGATGTAGCCACGGTAGCGGCCATCGGCGAACTCCTGGCCGGCACCTGCATATTCAACATTGTTGAGAGCGACAAAATGGACATTGCCCTGGTTGAAGGAATAGTAAGTGGGGCCATAATGGCGTTTATAGCTTTCGTTGGCAAAGTAGGCATTCGGCGAGTTGAAATTGAGGTCGTGATTGCCAGGGAGATTCCATTGCGGGATTGCCATCAGGCTCATCATGCGTTTGTGCCGCTCGTACAGTGCCAGATTGTCATAGACCACGTCACCCACTGTGAGACCAAATTCCACCTGGTAGGGATTGCCGATTAAGGGATTCACCAAGTCTTCACGCAACATGTCCTGGCCCAGGTCATAGCGCGCCTGGGTGTCGGCGAAGCCATGGGCCAGAAAACTGGCCTGCTCACTGTTGTCCGGGATTAGTGGGAAATCGATGGTAGTGGGCAAAGGCCCAGTGGCTTCGATCACCGGGAACAACCACTCCACAGCGGTGCCAGCGATTTCCTCCGGCGTGCCATCGGGATAGTGGCGATAGAAAAACCGGGGAACCTGAAATTCGTCAACCGGTACACTGTAGCCAGCGGGTTTGCTTATAAACAGGATTTCATTGGCGGCGATATCAATACGGTAATTACCCTGCCCATCGCTCAATACCACATTGCAGCCATTGCTTACAGCCACGCCGCTCAGGCCAGATTCACTGCCGTTTCGGCGACCATCCCCGTTGCTGTCCACAAAGACGGAACCTGTTGCGAATTCAACACCGGGCCGGTCTGGATCGCATTGGGCCCAAGCCAGGGTGGGGAGACCAGCCACAGCAAGTAAAGGGTAGAAAAGCCGTCGTTTCAGTAGAGTGCGCATTGTGGGCTCCTGGCATCAGCGAGCTACATTGTACTCACTGACTTTTGCCTTTCAATGACAATACAGTGGACCGATGGGGAGAACTGAATGTTTGGTAGCTTGAAAGGGCGTAGACTCAAAGCTAATCTGTGAAATCAGAGAAGTTTGATCCACTCAAATGGTTCCAGTATCAAACTATTAGACCAGATTACTCTGACCCCTCTGATCTTGGTCTACTTGCTGGGCAAACCTGAGTTTTCGTGCCGGCTTTGACTATAGGCCTAGCAATCTTTTTTCTATCACAATTGGCTCTGATCCAGGCGCAGTAACAAATACATCATGTGACCGAAACAATTCAGCCTGCTCGGCCACTGCCGCTCGTAAAACTTCCGACTTGGGTTCGTATTCAATCTCCACAGTATTTGCAGTCCCCTGCAGAGTTTGAACATCTATAGACAAGCTGCCTATAAAGCTGATGCTACGGGCCGGCACTTCTATATATTCATCGCTATCTCGTAACTCTACGATTCGTTGGCTGTCTGAATCGTGTACGAAATTAATCGCGCTCAGAAAGTATCGCCCCGGAGCCACCTCTTTCAATAGAAACGGAGAGCCCTTAATGCTGAAGCGATTGCCTGTGGCTGGATCCATAATCCTGACGATATTGTTTTCATCGACATTCTCAAAAACCAGCTCATAGCTTCCCATTCCTGAAGGGCTGCTTATTGCCAACAGCATGTAGCTTGATTCTTCGGCAGCCTGCACTGCTGAAAAACAGAGGCTGTTCACAGCCACCAAGAGGAAAGAAATCCCGTATCTATTCATGTTTGACCGTTTGTCCATGAAGGCTCTAGCAGGAAATACTATCAACTTGGCCGCGCCGAGGATAGGGGACTAGGTAGTTGAGCTATCAGGCTAGTAGCAAGTAACTAGCGAAGACACTAAGACACTGATAAATTAGTAACTTAGTCGACTATTCATAGTTGCTAAGTTTTCAATACCTCTACTGACCTGATCCGGAAGCATGCAATTGTTGAAACTCCATGTTGTGAAAGTTGCCTCAGTCTTGCTTGTGCTAAAAGTGGCTACAGCATCCGCCAACCCTCTCGACGAGCGTAACCTCCTATCTGCCTCGTTCGATCCTGCAACTGGCCAGCTAAGCGTTCACTGCTTGTCGCTGGAAGGCTATCTACAATCAGAAACTCCTGCTGTTAAGTTCAACTCTCTTCTTTCGCAGGACAGCTTCATTCTTGATTTTGATAGTTTGATTTCCCTACCTGCCATCCCACCAGATTGTGAAGATCATGCCAATGTAGTAGTTGACGAACAAGGCGATATTGTTGAAGTAACCTACGAAGTTAAAGCGGCAAATATTCTGGGGACAAGCGATGTTTATAATGTGGTTCTCAGGAGTGAAGCCGAAGACATCAGCACTCAGACGGTGCTGGAAGTGCGCAAGGTATTTGACAATGTCCCAGACCTTGTAATCCCTATGGGTCCAGGTAGGTTTCAGATAAACTTACCTTCCACCTATGATCAAACTACAACAGTACTGGAAAGCAGTTCTGGAGAAAGCATCGCTGGTTTGGATCTTTTCTTTGGTTTTGCTTTTTTAGTGGATACCGGCACGTTTACAGAATCTCAGGAACTAATACTGAAAGGAACGACTGTATATGGGGTAGAGTTTATTGAACGATTTAGATTCCAGATAGCTCCTGTGGATTGTGCGACCGACCAGATGCTAGTTGACTCTGTATGCACAGATATATTCTGATGGAGTAGGAAACACAAGGCTTATTAAGAAAAGGGATCGGGGTAAAAATCCAATATCGGTTATGTACTGTGACTCTGTTAGCCCCCCTTAGCCGAGTTGCCTTTAAACAGAACAATAGAGCTAATATATTTTTACTCCGACCCTATTTATTCAGGAACTCCCATGGTCCGTAGAACAATTTTTGCTTTCACTGCGATAGCGCTTAGTGCTTTCAGTTACGGCAGCTCTGGCCAGGAGTACTCGACGGAAGAGCTTGCTGCTTTGCTGCTAGATGGCGGCTACATCATTTTTATGCGCCATGCCAATGCGCCGGGAGAATTGCCTACTCCGGATACAGCAGCACCTGGAAACGACAGACTGGAAAGACAGCTTGACGAAAAAGGACGCGCAGATGCCAGGAATTTTGGTGAAGCTATTCGACGCCTTGGTATCCCTGTCAGCTCGGTAGAACGGAGTCCCACTTTTCGCACCCGGCAAACCGCCGAGTACGCCGGATTTGAAGATGTGATAGTTCGGGATTTTTTATTGGAAGAAAGGATGGTGGGTGTGACTCCTGAACGCCTGGAAACCTTGCTGGCAGAGCTGGAGCAGAAGCCTGTATCGGGTAACCGACTGCTCATCAGCCACTCAGGCAATATCATGGCGAGCTTTCCGAATCTGGACCCCTACATCGCACAGGGGGAAGCCCTGATCATTGATCCCGCACGCGAGCAGAACAAGTTGTTAGGGAGAATTCAGATTTCTCAGTGGCAGGATCTGTGACGGTCTGATTTTTTTCGCCACTGAGAGAGCTTGCGTGAGAAAATTTGTCAGTTGCGCCGGTTGAATACCAGAACCTGGTCATCCTGGTCAGAATTTGGAAACTGAATAACAATGCTGAGTTGCTGGTAGTTTGGCGTAACAACTTTAGCTCCTATCTGCTGCACCTCGCCATTCAAATACACCGTATAGTTCACGGTCGTCTCACCCACCTTCCGGTAAGATATTGTCGCTTGCTGCTCCTGATTAAAGCTGGCGATTGGATATTGCTCGCCACTATAGGAGTAACGGGAAGTAGTACCACTCAGAGAGCCATTCTGTGCTGTAGTAATCACCATATAGGTGTAGGTCTCATCACCGTGATCAAAATAGGTGCGGGACATATTGGCCGGCGCGGTGACACTGCCGAAATCCGATTGCCTTAGATCAATGTCCCATGTGCCTATAAAGGGGTTTGCGCCCTGGGCAAGAGCGGTGGAGCCTAACAGGGTGAGGCAGGAGAGGAACAGTAGTGCCGATATGGGTTTCATCATTGCAGGAGACTCCACTAGAGTTTGGCAATCTGGTGACTGTCATATTGCTCTTGCCAGGCATCTTTTGCAATCGAGAATGGAGATGGCGACCCGGGCTAGGCACAGCGCGTTAACACAAAGTGGGCAGAGTAAATATGCAGTACTGTATATTCACTCTGACCCCAAATTTGACTCTGACCCCAATTATGCTCGCTGTGGATTTGCAATGCTTTGCTGCCAGCTATCGATCACCCACGGTTGCTGGTTGCTATTCCTTTTGAGACCATGAAACCATTGAATACGAAATCTGGATGCCTTGCATTCGAGATGCGCAATTCAGTTTTAACCAGGATCACTGCACACGAATGACAAGTCACGACCATACTGATCCCCCTTCAGAGCTCACGCTCCGTGTCAAAGCGCTGGAAACTCTGCTGCTTGAAAAAGGCCTTGTGGACCCAGCGGCTCTGGACGCCATCATTGAGACCTACGAACACAAAGTGGGGCCCCACAACGGCGCTCAGGTGGTGGCTCGTGCCTGGACCAATCCGGAATTCAAGACGGCATTGCTGCAGGATGCGTCCGCTACAGTCACGGGTATGGGCTTTACAGGCAGGCAAGGGGAACACCTGAAGGTGGTGGAAAACACAGCCACGACCCATAACCTTGTGGTCTGCACGCTGTGTTCCTGTTATCCCTGGACAGTCCTGGGCTTGCCGCCCGTATGGTACAAATCAGCACCCTATCGAGCCCGGGCAGTCAGTGAGCCGCGATCGGTACTGGCCGAGTTCGGTACTGAACTGGAGCCAAATGTGAATATTCGCGTCTGGGATTCCACTTCGGAGATGCGCTATCTGGTATTGCCCATGCGGCCCCCGGGCACTGAAGACTGGAGCGAAGAGCAGTTGCGCACCCTGGTGACGCGCAACGCCATGATCGGTGTAGAACTTGCCCTGGACCCGGACGAGGTAGCGAAATGAATGGCGCCCATGATCTGGGAGGAAAGCACGGTCTCGGCCCGATCAATCCAGAGCCGGAAACTGACGAGCCTGTCTTTCATGCGGAATGGGAACGACGTGTGTTTGGCCTCACTCTGGCAACGGGTATGTTGGGTTGCTGGAATATTGATGAATCCAGGTATGCACGGGAGCGACAGCACCCTCTCGATTACCTGAACAACAGCTACTACGAAAACTGGCTGGCGGGGCTTCAACACCTGTTGGAGGAAAAGCGGCTAGCGGAAAAACAGGCTTCTGCAGGCTTGCGCATTCCTGACGAAGCGGCAGCCAGAAAAATACTGGCCGGTGGCAGTCCTACCGCGTTGCCCGCAGAGTCCGCTGCGAAATTCAGCCGTGGCGACAGAGTTCGCGTAAGAAAAATCCAGCATCGTGGTCACACACGCGCTCCTGCGTATGCGCAAGGCGCCATCGGGGAGATCGCCGATTGCTACGGTTGCCACATCTATGCCGACGATCATGCCAGGGGCATTCGCCGTGGCGAGCCTCTCTATTGTGTGGCCTTTGCTGGCGTTGAATTATTCGGCCCCGATGCACAAGCCCATGAAGTCAGGATTGATTTGTGGGAGCCATATCTTGAACACCTGACGCCATGAGCAAAATAACCAGTGACCACCTCATGGAGCAGCCAGTATTCAGAGAGCCTTGGGAAGCTCAGGTGTTTGCTCTGGTCACTGCGCTAATCGAACAGGGTGCTTTGAGCAGCAGTGAATGGTCGCAGTCACTGGGGTCCGCGATAAAAAGCGCTCAGCAACAAGGTGACCCGGACACAGGAGATACCTACTACAAACACTGGATCGCTGCCCTAGAAATGGTTTTGACCGAAAAGGAATTGGCCAGCGCAGAAGAGATAAAATCTTTAATAGAAGCCTGGCGCAAAGCCTATCTGACAACTCCCCACGGGCAGCCCGTGGAGCTATGAGCTGGGGGAGCCTCACTGACAACTTAGCAACTTAGTAGCAAGAAGATGCGTCTCGATGTAGCTGTCGGAGCTTAAGTAGAAACGAAGATTCGGTTGATTGGGCAAGGGGTGCCTTCCGCGTTCCCTTAAGTTGCTAAGTTGTCAGTGTCCTCTTGTTTCCTTGTATCCCCGACAACCGAAACGAACACCTAGGCACTCGCTGTAATTCCTTCACTCAGACATTCCCCTTCCGTCAATCAAGTCAATCAGTTTGATTTCGCCACGAAAAGAAAAATCAAAGTCACCCATTTGGGTGATTTTAATTCGCCTTCTAACCCCACAATATTAGTGGAGGTTTTCGAAATTTACTCTGGATGATCGATTCAAACAAACAATAAGAGGGGAATCAGCGATGTCACTAGTTACCTACCATATTACATCCGATCACAAGGATATTCTCAGAGGTTCGGCAAAGCTTGCTTGCAGTTTCTGGAATTACTTCCTCGAGCCCAAACAACCTATAGTGATTCGTCTGGGCACTTTTTCACGATTCGGAAACACCATTGCCAGAGCCTACAGACCCTATTCACAAGACGGGGTTCGGTACGGCGTTGTCGAGTTCAACAAGCGCTACCTGAATTCTTTCGATGAGGAAGAAATTGTCGGCACACTCATTCATGAAATTGCCCATACCCTTGGCATGGGGTGGGACAAATGGATGCAATTGTTCAGCGCAACCACAGGGAAGTTTCATAAAAAATATGTCCGCCAACTTCCAGAACTAAAAAACATGCTCGTGGAAACAGACTATGGCCCTGGGACCACCCTATCCCATTGGGATGAGTCCAGGTTTGATCAAGAAATCATGTCTGGTTTTAAAGACGATGATGAGTATGTGCTGCCTGTAACAGTGAATGTGTTTGAGCTATTGGGCCATACCATCGTTACCAAACTGAATAAAAAGACACCTCTACGCGAACTATTGGATCGAGTTCGTGGAATGCAGTTTTCCAGCACTGGAAAACTGGCAAGCATAGACAGAACCGCTTACATAGAAACGGAACTCTGGGAAGAGATTTATGAGAACAAGCGAACGAAGGCTCCTATGAGCTAAATATCAGTTTGGTCAGATTTACTAACCAAATTCCCAACCGAGAACCTGACCATCGAAGTCGGTTAGGGATCAAGACCCCGTAAAAACCATTGAACTAGGAGAAAGCATGATGGAGTTACTTACTAATGAAGCACTGGCACAACTGGAAAAGGAAGTGGAAGCGGCAATGGAAAGCCCAGATGCACGCGCATCAATAGCCGGAATAGATTCGGATTTTCTGTGCAAAAACAAAGAAGCGATAATGAATTTCATCAAGATGATCGCGGACTTGATACCCGGCGTACTGGGGAAGATAGTGGGCATGGCTTTGATCAAGGCTGCCGAGATGTGGTTCAAGAGACACTGCAGCTAAAACACGAAGAACCCGGAAATTGCAGGGAAGCGATTTCTGCCCTCAAATTAGCAACTATTGCCTCGGTGGGTAAATTGGTTTCGCCAGGAAGGAATTGGCGACCAAGTTTCTTTTACTCTTATGCTACTACGCCTCGGGATGCCTGATGCGAGTCGTATGATAGAAAATTCATGCCATCCCTGGCGCAGCATTTGAGTTCTTCTTTGGCCCCAGCCGCGCCATGACGTTCACGGACAGAACTAATGCCGCGGGCGCATGGATGCGCAAGAGCGGCCCTTGGCGCGTCGTTCGTCACTAAAAGAGCTTCCGCTCTTTTTGCGCTTCGCGCACCGCTCCTCACCCTACTCTCACATGGGGAAACCCCACACTACCATCGGCGCTGAGCGGTTTCACTTCTGAGTTCGGTATGGAGCCAGGTGGTTCACGCTCGCTATTGTCGTCAGGCAATTCTGACGACGTAAAGCTTTCGCTTTACATTATGTTCTTACAATTCGATGAAGGATTTGTGCACGGATGCACTTATGTCGCGAGCGCAGAGATGCGCTGGAGCGACCTATGTCTGTAACTTGGAGTACTTCGTTTTAAATACAAGATCTCTGTACTGAAGTAGTTAATTGAGTTGCTTGCCCTCCAGGGATGGAGGGTATGCCGAAAATGCATGGAGCAATTTTCGGCGTTTCATACAACCAGATTCAAAAAAATGAATACATGATTATATGGTCAAGCCTCACGTGCAATTAGTACTGGTTAGCTCAACACATTACTGTGCTTACACTCAGCCTAACTGCCCTTTTTGCCCATGGCAATCCCAGCATGAGCCCGCTTTAAAGCAGGCGCACCATTCACACCATCTCCGGTCATTGCAACGAGACCCAGAGACTGCAAAGCTGTGACAAGGCGTAGCTTGTGTGCTGGGCTTGTGCGCGCAAATACATCCGTATCGGCTACAACTTCGACCAACCGAGAATCATCCATACTGTCCAAATCGACGCCCGTAAGAACGCTTTCAGAATTCTTCATTAGCACTGGCATGCCATGGCTGATGTTGAGTACCCTCATTCATTTCTGGAGCATCTGGATTGATCATGGCCGCAAACAGACAGCAAAAAAGCCAGCTCTAGAGAATTGTCCGTTCATTTCCGCCGTGTTGGTTCATCGAGAATCAAAATCGACCCACTACTTCCTACCTCGACCCTCTTTATTTGAACGAAACCCTTACAGTCTATTATTTTTCTTTTATAAATATAGTCTAGAAATTCAAATCCGATGATAGTTCTCATCTATCGCGTATCTCTTGCAAGTTCTCGACAAGAAAATGGTTTGTCGGCTCATGGCCAAACGCCCCGTTGAATCGTTACCCTGGACACCAATTCGATAGCAGAAACCAGAGCCGCCGTTCTCAGGCTAATATTATTGTCCGGGTCAGCTTCTGCAGTGCTATTGAGTTCCTGCCATTTGCCGACGACACGATCAACGGCGTTAATCATGACATCTTCAAGTTGCCCATTGATTCGTTGAAGTCCCCACCGCTCATTCGCAAGATTCTGAACCCACTCGAAGTAACTGACAGATACACCGCCAGCATTAACAAGAATATCAGGCAGCACGCATATTCCTCTTTCGTTTAATATCGAATCGGCCTCAGGTGTGACAGGCCCGTTGGCAGCCTCAACAATGAGCTTCGCACAGATACGCTCTGCATTGCTTGCATCTATCGCATCTCCCAAAGCAGCTGGGATAAGAATATCGCACTCAGCAGTCAAGAAGTCTTCATTGTTCAAGGTGCGAGTGCCGGCTGTTCCCACTACTGTGTTCTCAGCCATCTTGTGCAGATGAACGGCTTCCAGATCGAGCCCTTGTTCATCCACGATGCCACCACTTGAATCGGCCACACCGATCACTACTGCGCCAGCATCTCGAAACAGACGCGCGGCAATGGAGCCAACCTGCCCAAATCCTTGTACCAGGACTCTCTTGCCTTCAATTGAATCTAATCCCGGCAACTGTAGTTGATTCAATGCCCGTTGGACTGAAAAAAGGCACCCCAGAGCTGTCGCTTCGAGTCTTCCCAGACAACCACCGAGTTCAATCGGCTTGCCGGTCACCACAGCCCGATTGTTTTCTCCAGGGTGAAAGGCATGATAGGTGTCGTACACCCATGCCATGGTTTGCTCATCCGAATAAACATCCGGAGCTGGGATGTCGGTGTGTGGCCCTATATCGTCTCCGAGCTCTGCAACATAGCGACGCGTAATCCGCCTGAGTTCTCCCTTGCTAAGAGTTTTCGGATCACAGATGATGCCTCCTTTTGCACCCCCAAATGGCAGGTTGGCCAGCGCACACTTCCATGTCATCAATGATGCAAGAGACATCACCTCATGGAGGGTCACGGCGGGATGGTAGCGGATGCCGCCTTTTCCTGGGCCCAATACTGTACTGTGCAGCACTCGATACCCCTGAAAGACCCGCACAGATCCGTCATCCATTTCAATAGGCAGGGAACAGATCAACGTTCGCCTCGGTACCTTAAAATACTCAACAAGACCTTTCTGCAAACCGGGAACAAAATCTGCCGCTTCATCGATGCGATCTCGCGCAGTTCGGAGTGGGTCACATTTTTTCATAGACGACGTTCCTGTAATGGGTTGGAGAACAAACTTAGTCGCTGTAAAAGTAGCATTCCGTCAATCAGCAATCGAGAATTTGACCAGCGCAGAATCGAGGAATACTGTGGGCTAGAATTAATGAGTACCAGTCTATCCGATCAGGGCAAACCGCCACTTAAGCATAGTTTATCGGATTAAGGGGTAGGTTTTTTGATCGAGGACAATATATGAAAATGGCTTAGGAAGTACAGTTACAGCATAGTCAAGCCAACTACTCTGGCGTGCCTGTGGGTTATGCCAGTGGCCCATTTTCTGAGCCTTTTTGGATGAAATATCTAAGGGCAACAAATATAAATTCCTACTTCACTATTGCCTCAGGATTCGTTTTTTGAGTAGATAGTCGGCAGGCTTATACTTATATTTTTGGTGACTTGTGGTCTTGCAATTAGAATTCAATAAGGGCTTGGATCTGGTTTTCGGTCTGAATTCTGAGCAGGTCATCGGTGCGGCACCGCAAGTAAGCACCCTCGCTATTCTGGGGCGCGACTTTATTGGACTGAACCCCAGAGTGCTCGTCAAACCAGGCCAGGCGGTTGTTCTTGGCGAACCCTTGCTGTTGGATAAACACGATCCGGCTATTCAAATTACTGCGCCGGGTTCGGGCCGGGTTGCCGAAGTCAACCTCGGCAAGCGTCGTAGATTGCTTTCCGTAGTCATCGAGCTGGATGAATCTGCAGCAGCGGCGAAAAAATTTACATTGCCCAATATTACTGACGCCGCAGGCATTCGGGAATTGCTGCTGAATTCAGGAGCCTGGACTGGTTTCCGAACGCGTCCTTTCAATAATATACCTGCTGCAGATTCGACGCCGTCTGCACTTTTCATCACTGCCATTGATACACGCCCCCTGTCAGCAGACCCGAACCTGGTGATTGCTGAAAAACTGCAGGAATTTGCCACTGGTATGAGAGTGGTTGCCGCGCTTGCCAAGGTGCCTGTCTTTCTTTGCACCGCCTCAAATTGGTTGGGGCCGGAACCCGAAGGCAAACAGATTCAACGAGTTGAATTTTCCGGCCCCCATCCAGCTGGGCTGCCTGGCACACACATTCACCATCTGCACCCTGCTTCACGCGAACGCGTGTCCTGGCATATCAACTATCAGGACGTCATCGCCATTGGCCATTTGTTTGAGACTCGTCAGTTAGCAACTGAACGCATCATTAGCGTGGGTGGTAACGACGGTATAAAGCCCAGCATATGGCGGACTCGAACTGGTGCCAATGTTGAAGAGCTGTCGTCAGAAAGAATTAATCCGAATAACAAATACCGAATACTCTCGGGCTCGATACTCGATGGCTTCAACGCCCAGGGCCCTGAGTCCTTTCTCGGCCGCTATCACCATCAGATTTCACTGATTGCTGAGCAGCCGGAGCCGCCTCAGCCAGGACCAGTTGCCGGTCTGTATTCAACTCTTCTCACACGCTTGTTCAAATCTCCTCTGGCTCTGCGCCAAACCCTCCAATTCGACAGTGATAGTGGCAGACAGCGGTCAGCCATAATGCCAACCGAAGCCTTTGAGCAGGTCATTCCACTGGATATATTGCCAACGCCACTATTTCGAGCCTTGCTGGTAAAGGATACCGATACAGCCCAGACATTGGGTTGTTTGGAATTAGCTGAAGAAGACCTCGCACTCAGTTCCTTCGTCTGCCCAGCAAGACTAGATTACGGCACTATTCTTCGTGCCAATCTTGACCAGATACAAAAGGAAGGTTGATGCTTGCCCAGATTAACAAGATGGCTTCCAACTCTCGTGTTAACCCGCTATCGAAGACAGTGCGATGGGTGTTGCTGCTGATAGATCGGATAGCGGACTCTCCCAATACCCGAAACGATACCGCACCTTATGTTCGCGGCAGGCTCTGCGTACCTATTTTATTGAATAATCTGTTCATTGCCTCAATACCCTGTTGGCTTATCGGATTGTGGAATGTCGGTTATCAATCCAACCTTGTCCTCTTTGAATCTGAATTGGCCCGGATACCGGGTTGGCGTGGCCTCATACTACAAGGCCTGGGGCTTGGGCCGGACCCGGAAAATATCCTGGCTTGTTTCATGCTTGGGTTGCTTTATTTTTTGCCGCTCTTCGTCGCGGCATTGCTGGTTACGGCATTTTGGGATGTGATTTTCTCTGTCCTGCGCAATCGTCAACTGGATGCGGGCTTGTTGGTTTCTGCCTGGTTATATACGTTATTCCTGCCTGCGGGAGCACCTATTGGAGCAACGATGCTCGGCTTGAGCTTCGGGATGATTTTTGGCAAACACGTCTACGGGGGAGCAGGTCGTCACCTGATAAACCCCGTGGTGTTGGGTCTGTTGTTTCTGTGGCTGGCCTATCCCGATTCGGTGTTCAGTAGTGACAACTGGGTGCCCGTGTCCGACAGGCCACAACTCTCAGCCTTGAGCCTTGCTTCTGCTGGGGGAGTTGAAGCAATTACAGCTGTCGGTCTGGGCTGGTGGGATCTATTTCTTGGCCGTGAACCTGGCGCTCTAGGCACCACATCAGTTTTGGGTTGCCTGCTGGCGGCAGCCTACCTGTTGTTCACTGGCACCGTATCCTGGCGTGTTCTATCCGGCGCACTGTTGGGTACACTAGCCATCGGCTCGCTCTTTAACTACCTGGCTGATGGCGCTGCTTCCATGCTCAGCGTTTCCTGGGGCTGGCATGCCATACTTGGCGGACTGGCATTCGGCACCGTGTTTTTCGCAACTGATCCAGCGGTCGGCGCGACAACCAATCCCGGGCGTTGGGCTTATGGTGTGCTCGTGGGCATGTTGGTGATCCTGATTCGGGTGGCGAGTCCTGCAGGAGAAAGTGCCATCCTGTCAGCCTTGCTGTTAGCCAGCCTGTTTGCCCCCATCATTGATTTCGTCGTTATCGAGATTCATGTGCGCAAACGTCGACGACGATGGCAGGAAATTACCCGTGAATAACGACAGCCCATCAAAAGCGATTTTGGTTGTAGTCGGCACTGCTCTGGTCTGCTCGGTGCTGGTGACGGTGACCGCTGTAACACTACAACCAATCCAGCGTGCTTACGAGGACCTGGCACGCATCAGAATAATCGTCGAGGCCAGCGGAGTCACAAGCAATATTGATCAAATGTCGGACCTGGAGATTATCAATGCGTTTCAGGGGCTGGAGTCACGAATCGTCGACCTGAGTCAGGGTGAGTTCGATGATTCTTACGACGCAAACAGCCTCGATCTGCAAACCCTTGCGGACGACCCGGAATTCCAGGTGCCCATTCCTCCTGCAGAGGATAGCGCCCGGTTAGGAGAACGACCGCGGCTGGTACCAGTCTATTTGGCGACTGATGACGACGAATTGCAAAGACTGGTCCTGCCTGTCTATGGAGAAGGGATGTGGTCGACCATCTATGGCTATCTGGTTCTGGAGAACGATCTCAACACAATAGACTCCATGACAATATACGAACATGGTGAAACACCAGGGATTGGTGACGCCATCGAGGACCCTGATTGGCTGGAGCAGTGGCAGGGCCGTCAATTGTATGATGATCAGGGCACATTGCAATTCAGCATCAACAGTGGGGCAGTTGATCCTGAATCAGACACGGCGATCCATCAAGTAGATGGGTTGGTGGGCGCCACAATCACTGCGAATGGGGTAATGAATCTGGTCCGTTACTGGCTGGGGCCTCACGGTTTCGCTCCGTTCTTGCACAAATTATCGGCGGAAGGTGCGCTATGACAATTCGTGCGCGTCAGGCTCTGCTGTCACCACTTGTTGACGAAAACCCAGTTACCTTACACATACTCGGTATATGCTCTGCAGTCGCAATCACCAATTCCCTGCACTCAGCTCTGATCATGAGCTTGATGCTGACCTCTGTGCTCGCCTACTCAAATGTCGTGATCAGCTCCCTGCGACGACACTTACCCAAATCGGTTCGTATCATCGTGCAAATGACAGTGATCGCCTCCGGGGTCATCGTGGCGGATGA
Organism: Gammaproteobacteria bacterium; assembly: GCA_040218615.1. GTDB lineage: Bacteria > Pseudomonadota > Gammaproteobacteria > Pseudomonadales > Pseudohongiellaceae > UBA9145. The sequence continues at coordinate 25,670 of JAVJRC010000009.1, read as the reverse complement.
ACTGCTACGAACATTTGCCCCCGAGACTTCCCAAACCTTGAGCGTATTTGTCGGCCTGATCATTACCAATTGCATCGTACTGGGGCGCGCCGAAGCCTTTGCCGCACACAACAAGATTCAGCTCAGTTTCCTGGACGCTATCGGCAACGGTCTTGGCTTTAGCCTGCTACTTGTGAGCGTGGCGTTTGTTCGCGAATTATTCGGCACCGGGGCTTTGCTGGAAGTGCAAATTTTCAGTCCTGCGGATGAGGGTGGCTGGTTTCAAACTAATGACTTGTTCCTTTTGCCACCCAGTGCCTTCTTTATCATTGGCCTGATCATATGGGGGGTAAGAAGCTGGAAACCTGCACAAGCAGAACAGCCCGAGTTCACCCCTATGGATATCAATTCGAAGAGGCAAAACTAATGGAATCATTGGCTGCCCTTTTCTTTCGCTCCCTGTTCATCGAAAACCTGGCTCTGGCCTACTTTCTGGGTATGTGCACTTTTCTTGCAGTATCCAGGCAAATCAAGACTGCTATCGGTCTCGGCGCGGCTGTGATTCTGGTAGAAGGCATCACGGTACCCTTGAACAATTTGATCTACACCTATTTGTTACAAGATGGCGCACTAAGCTGGGCTGGGCTGGGACATCTTGATTTTAGTTATTTGGGGTTGATCAGTTATATCGGCGTCATTGCTGCTATGGTCCAGATTCTTGAGATGGTGTTGCACCGCTTCTTCCCACTGCTTTACAGCACGTTAGGCATATTCCTGCCTCTACTTACCGTGAACTGCGCAATTCTTGGCGCCTCATTGTTCATGGTGCAACGGCAATACAGCTTTGCAGAAAGTGCAGTCTACGGGATTGGCGTAGGAATGGGCTGGGCATTGGCACTCATTACGCTCGCGGGCCTGCGGGAAAAAATGAAGTATTGCGACGTCCCCCAAGGCCTCAAGGGGCTCGGCATCGTCTTCATTACTACCGGGATAATGTCGATGGCCTTTATTTCCATTACGGGAATCGAATTCTGATCATGCAAGAAATTATACTAGGAGTGGCGCTATTCACAGGCATTGTGCTGGCACTGGCCGCGATGGTGCTCACCGCGCGATCGTATTTAATGCCCAGCGGCAACACCACACTCACAGTGAATGATGACCAGAGCTTAAACGTACCCCTGGGAAGCAAACTACTAGACGCTTTAACAGACAACAACATGCTCATCCCGGCTGCCTGTGGAGGGACTGGCAGCTGCGGTCAATGTCGGGTAAAAGTGTTGGAAGGGGGCGGCTCTCTTCTCCCTGTTGAGTCTTCATTCATCTCTCGTCGGGAAGCTGCCGAGGGGCTGCGTCTTGCCTGCCAGGTTACTATCCAAAAGCCGGAACCCATGCGTATCTGGTTGCCCGATACAGTGCTTTCTGCAAAGAGCTGGCAATGCCGGGTTCGCTCTTGCAAAAATGTAGCAACCTATATCAGGGAGCTTGTATTCGAGATGCCCTCGGACCCAGTATTCCAGTTTCGCGCTGGTGGCTATGTGATGATAGAGGCCCCACCTTATCAGTTGCGCTTCACTGACTTCGACATCGCTGAGCGTTTCAGGAAAGACTGGAAGCGTAACGGGTTGCTCGATCTTGAATCCACATCGGAGGAAGCAACTGCACGAGCTTATTCCATCGCTAATTATCCTGACGAAAAAGACATCGTGATGCTAAATGTCAGGATTGCGACCCCTCCTCCAGGAGCAAAACGTGGCACACCGCCTGGTATCGTTTCCTCCTTTTTATTTGGGCTCAAACCCGGTGATATGGTGGAGGTCTCCGGGCCTTTTGGTGAATTTTTCGTTCAGGAAAGTGGTGCCGAAATGATCTTCGTTGGCGGTGGAGCTGGCATGGCGCCGCTGCGGTCTCATATCCTCGACCAACTACTGAGAGTCAGAAGTCAGCGCAAAATCAGTTACTGGTACGGTGCCAGGAGCTTACGCGAGGCTTTCTACGTCGAGCAATTTGAACGATTGGCGGCAGAACATGATAATTTTACCTGGCACCTGGTGCTGTCGGAGCCACTGCCGGAAGATGAGTGGTCAGGACTTTCCGGTTTCATCCATCAAGTGATTTACGAACAGTATCTAAAAGATCACCCAGAACCAGAAGACTGTGAATACTATTTGTGCGGACCGCCAATGATGATAGCCGCATTGAGTAATCTGTTTGATGAGCTCGGAGTGGAGAAAGACAACATCTTTTTTGACGATTTCGGTGATTGAGGGATTAGCATGGCACTATTTATTGGCAGTCTTATTGTCTTCACCTTAAGCACCCTGGCACTGGCAATCGGCATTGTGTTTCGGGGAAAGCCTATGCATGCGGGGTGTCGAAAGCTACCCGGCGAGGCCTGTCAATCAAGTACGCTATGTAACGGTGTGTGCCATCGGAGGCCCTGATGCAAAAAACTGTCAAAGTACGGGACTATATGAGTCGACAGGTGGTGACCCTGCGTCCGGAAACAGAGATTGTTAGTGCCGTTCATACATTATTGGAGCACGATATCGCCGCGGCCCCGGTAGTCGACGAGGCAGGAAACCTGATAGGCATTCTGACAGAGCGAGATTGTATACGTGTCGTATTGAATGCCGGCTATCATTCTGAATACGGTGGTCAGGTAGCCGATTATATGAGCAAAGAGGTGGAGACCATTGCGGCAGACGCCAGTATCGTCGATGCCGCCAACCGGTTCTACGGGCAACGGTTTCATCGCTACCCGGTTTTGGACCATGGCCAGTTGGTTGGCCATCTCAGCCGTCGAGACGTATTGCGGGCATTAGAGAAACTTCGCTAACAATACCTGCTACTACAAATCAATGACTACTGAAGCCTGGAATATGTGTGCTGAGTACTGAGGGCTTTGATAGCCAAGAAGCATGATGTTGGACAAGGTATTTACCGTGGCATTATCCAGCGCCCAGTCAGCAGATTCGAAACGTTGATAGCGATAGCCCAGGGATAATACCCGGCCGGGATTCATCTGATAACTGCCATCCAATGACAAGGTAGTGATTTGCGTGGTGATATCCGGAAAGACCTGGAAAGGCTGCCCGGAAGTATGAGGGCGAGTTTCAGTGGCCGCATCGGTATAGTTCGCGTCCACAGAAAGGTCCAGTCTGCCTGCCATGAGTTCCCATTCGATCCCGGCGCCAATGGTGTGAACATTGTCTTCGCTATCCATACTCCAGTTATTGGCCGGGTTTCTCACTGACTCTGGGTAGAACGGAGTCGGATTTCCACCACCGAGCCTGGCAAATCCAGCCTGCTGATTACGGTAGGTCTCATAGTTGTAATACAGACTGCTGCTCCAGTTTGCGGCAGGAGTATAAGACAGGTCGGTAGAGAAACTGCCTTTATCCGATTCCTGCAATCCCACCTTGGCGTCTGGATACTTGTCATCCGCGATCAACACCAGAAAATTCACCCCTATTACTTCAGTTGGAAATAAACTCAAGCTGGCACTCAGCTCATCCCTGTCTCTGTCGGTCAGATGAAATCGGCGCAGCAACGGATCGTTTTCGAACAGTTGATCGCCCATCAAAGTTGCTACGTAGTCTGGATTGTGTCCAGCAACAAACGGGACTGTGCTGATGTATTCGGATGCTTCCCTTTGCGAGCGGCTCAGTTTTATCCAGGCACGAGACGTAGCCCATGGTGTGAACTTGAGTTTTACGAAGCCAGTATTTTCTTCAGTGGTTGCCACATCTACCATGGTGCGGTCTGTGTCTTCGAATTCATAGCCCGCCGCCAACTGTGTCTTGCCGCTCATCCTGTAGTTCAAATCCGCGCTAATCCTGTTGCGCTCCAGATCATAAATTCGATTGACTCTGGCCTGACTGCTCACAAGGCTGGCCTGGGGAACCGAATCATTTACCACGCGCAAATAGATATCCTGCGGGCTCTTGTTATCCCGCTCCCGATAGTTGTAGCGCAAACGCAGCGTGCTGCGACGATTAAGCCGGGTGGACAAATTCAGACTTGCAACCAGGCTATCAACACGACCATCAAGATCGGTTCTTGGTAGCGGAGTCGTGGAAGGAAACACACTGCTATAGGGCAGGTAGCTGTCGTCCTGTTCCAGGCGAGAAGAAACGACACTGCCACTCAAGCGAGTAGCGTCGCTGAGGCGATGGACACCGGAAAACGAAAACTGGTTGGAATTGTTGTCTGGCTCAAGAGCTATCTGGCCAACTGCACCATCACTGAAGTTGGCGCCGGAGGACCATTGTGAATGGTTGAAAGGATTGCTAAAACGCAAGGCGCTATCTTTGTTGCTGAACAGCATGGCATTGTAACCGAATGTGTACTGCGTGGTGGCATTGCTATAGCTGAGCGCTATGTTGAATTCGTCTGTCTGAAAGTCTATCGGGCGAAGCAAAACAGAGCCTCTGGGGTTGCCACCATGCAGGGCAAAGATTGACCCCAGAGTTTCGCTGCCCTGCTTGATCTCATGACGGTATTCACTGTGCAATTGCCACTCGGGATTGAGCTGCCATTCGAAAGTGCCGGTAAAGCGTTCTCGCCGGGTATCGATATTGACCTGATTGAGGTTGGCGGGCAGTACAGAAAAGCCAGAAGTCGAGTTCGCTCCAACCCAGTCTGTTGGTAAAGTCTGCAGCAGTGAACCGCTGCCGTTAAACGGCGTACGGCCATCGTTGAAGCGGTAATGCGGCAATTGCTCGTAGCTAAGTGATATTGAATAGCTGCCGCGACGTCCATACTCTGCCGCCAGGCTTCTCGCCTCAATCCCCAGGTTTTTACCCTTGGCGCGCCAGTATCGATTTTCACTGGCCTGACCCTGCAAAGAAAAGCCGCCGATACCAAACCCCCCTGATTGAGTGAGGCCGGTATACTGTCCTAATTGGTAGGAATCTTCACTATTGTACCCGACACCGATCTCGACGGTAGACTGCGCCAATGGCTGAGGAGACCAGAACTGCAGCAGCAAAGATGTAGCTGTCAAGACTCCCCCGTGAAGAGTAAACCGAGCGAAAAGCATTCTTGACATTGGCCTGCCCTCTAACGAGTGAGGCGCGAACCTGATGGATGATTCGAGCCGTGCACCGTCGAATGACAGTTGGTGCACGAATCTCCTAGCAGGTTTTGCTGCGCCCCGTTAGGGGGAATGCCGGTAGCACTGTAGAGACTACTGGGATGGAATGCGTCGGAGTGACAGGTTTGACAGAGAAACGGCTGGCGCACACTTAGCATGCTGAGTTGAGTGGAGCCATGGGGGTTGTGACAGGTAGTACAATCTTCACTAACTGGCTGATGCTCCCACAAAAACGGTCCGCGCTTTTCTGTGTGGCAAGTGGTACAGGTTTCATTGACCGTGGTTCGCGACATCAAAGCAACAGCATCCGATCCATGCGGGTTATGGCAGTCGTTGCAGCTCATTAAGCCTTCACTAATCGGATGATGAGTGCGCCGGTTTAATTGTGATCGCTGCTCCAAATGGCAACTTAAACAAACGCTGGCATCTCGTAGCTGTTCGATCGCCGCAGTCTGTGTGGCGTGAATGGTGTGACAGGAAGCGCAACTGAGATCGGCCGACTCGTGAACGCTTGCCGTCCAATGTACTGTCTCCTGCGACTCATGACAATTCAGGCAGGATTGGTTCTGTATTTGCACATCACTGGGAGAAAAAATTCTACCCCCTTCCCCAAAAACCACTGAAGGCGGCTGCATTGCACTGGCGTGCTCCGAACTCTCGCCATGGCAACTGGCACAACCTGAGAGACCCATGGGCGAACCGGGGATGGCACTATCACCATGTGAGGATTGGAATATCGATGTCACCGTTGGATTGTTGTGACAGCTAAGACAAGTGTTCACATTGCTGGGCAATGCCTGCTGGTCCTGACCATCCCGGGTTTGCGCCTCAGCCGGACTCACAGACCTCACCGACTCAACTGCCAACAACAGGAAAGCAATCAGAAACACACCGGTTCCTACAGAAGCCAGAGAAGATAAACGCCTTACAAGCACAGATAACACCTCTGAAAATACAGATTACGATTAGCCTAATCTATTTGCGAAGTAAGCCATTGACGTAGGTCAATAAACCCATCAGCCGCCAAATACCATAACAGATGGGTGGATTGCCGGGCAACCGAAGTGGTTTCGCTGAGTGAAAAGGAAAGAGAAAACCGTCTGCCCCCGCTTGTTACTTCCTGCGCTATGGGGTAATAGCTATTTTGAGCACGCCGTCACGCTGATTGCTGAATAGATCATAAGCTTCAACGATATCATCCAGCTTGAACCGGTGAGTGACCATGGCAGTCAGATCCACTCTACCCGAAGCGACCACTGCCAGAAGTCGTCGCATCCGTTCCTTTCCTCCAGGACACAGTGTTGTGACAATTTTATGATCACCGAGACCAGCCGCCAATGCATCCAGCGGCATAGTAAGCTTGCCGGAATAAACTCCAAGGCTGGACAGCGTACCGCCGGGCTTCAATGTCCGAAGACATGACTCAAAGGTTTCCTGTGTCCCCAGTGCTTCAATTGCAACGTCAACTCCCTGCCCGTCGGTAAGGTCCATGATCCTGGCCAATGGATCCTCTTCCTTGTAGTTAATCGTTACATCGGCTCCAAGTTGTTTTGATACAGCGAGTCGCTCTGGAACTCCATCTACTGTGATAATGCGTGTGGCGCCCATTAGTTTCGCACCCGCAGTGGCACAGAGGCCAATCGGACCCTGAGCAAAGATCACCACCGTATCGCCAATACGGATATGACCACTTTGAGCGCCACCAAACCCGGTGCTCATGATATCGGGACACATCAACACCTGCTCGTCGCTGAGACTGTCCGGTATTGCGGTCAGATTGGCTTGAGCATTTGGGATCAATACGAACTCAGCCTGACAACCATCAATGCTATTACCCAATTGCCAGCCGCCCATCGCTTCGCCGCCACATTGACTGGAATCGCCATCGAGGCAGGGATGGCACTGACCACAGGGCGTAATAGCGCCGGCAATGACCCGTTGCCCCTCTTCGTATCCGGTTACCGCGCTGCCGAGCTTTTCAATCACTGCCACTGGCTCATGACCCACTATCAAACCTGGTTTAACAGGGTATTCGCCCTTCAGTATGTGTACATCTGTTCCACAAATAGTCGTTGTAGTTACCCGGAGCAAGGCATCAGTAGGACCAAGCTCGGGAATGGGACGCTGCTGAATTTCAATTTTTCCCGGCTCTACAAAAACTGCTGCTTTCATAGTCGCCATAGTTTTCTCCTGCATCGCTGGATTGTGTGTTTGGACTGACTCTAGTTCAGGCAATGGTTTTCTTATTGATCTCCGTCAATCTTTTGTCCGCGGAGGTACTAAATGTTGCTGCGCACAGAACTGAAGCCCCGTATTGCCGCTGACTCTGCATCTATAGTTTATAGATGGCGGAGTAGGATGACTTGTTGACGCAAGTCAGTTTCAACTTGACCTCATTGAGTCCCCTTGATTCTTGCGTAAGCTTTCCCGTCAAGTGGACAGTTCAATAATTACTACTCCTTTGCTGTATGGATAAATTGGGAGGTTCACAACGTTCTCTTGCATTCTGGCCTTCTTCACCGCCATAAATCAGGGTGTCCCTGAAGTTTCCCGGTCCAGACGAAATTTTTTGATAATTTTCCAGGCCTCCAGCGGCGACTCTACAAACTGAACCAGCTTGAAGTCCTGCTGACTGATTGTGCCTTCGTGTACAAGGGCCTGGAAGTTAATAATTTTTTCCCAGTATTCGCGGCCAAACAGGAGTATCGGCAGTGGCGCCATTTTTTGTGTCTGGATCAGGGTAAGGGTTTCGAACAACTCATCGAGTGTGCCAAAACCCCCGGGGAAAACAACCAGCGCGATAGCGCGAAGCAGGAAGTGTAGCTTGCGAAGGGCGAAGTACTGAAACTGGAAGCAGAGCTCCGGGGTGATGAATTGATTAGGATACTGCTCCCGCGGAAGTATGATATTCAGGCCGATACTCTTGCCGCCGGATTCGAAGGAGCCGCGATTTGCCGCTTCCATTATCCCCGGCCCGCCTCCGGTAACGACCACAGCTTCGCAGTTGCCTTCCACAGCAGTTTCCGTCGCAATGAGCTGGCCTAGCTCTTGAGCCTTGTCATAATAATGAGACTTGGCAAACAACGATTCCGAAATTCTGAGCTTCTGTTGTAGACCTTTATTATCAGGATCTGCGGCTGCCGCTGCGCGAGCCGCTTCAAGAAGATTCCGGGCTTCCTCCGGCTGCTTAATCCGGGTGCTGCCAAACACCACAACCGTGGATTTGATGTTCTGTTCCCTCTGCAATAAGTCTGGTTTCATCAGTTCCAGTTGGAACCGTACCGCGCGCAGCTCATCCCGGCGCAAAAATTCCTGGTCGGCATAAGCGGGTATATAAGTCGGTGAGAGGGTCTGCGGTGTCTCTGGCACCGAATCGGGCGATGGATAGTCCTCCTCGCTCAATGGCGAGGGCTTGCCGGTATCTTGCTGATCAATCATAAGCCTGCTCTTTTCTGTTTATAGTAATGTCTGGATCAAATTGTTCTGACGCTCTGACAAAGCAGGCACCATTGTTTCTATCTGCGTTTTGTTGTCCTCTATAAAAATCTTTGTACGCCTGAATTCAATACAGTAGAGCCCATTAATGGCGCGGTGACTTTGGCAATCTTGCCGGAAAACTATACCGCGTCGTTGTAGAAATCAAAGAATAGCAATTATTTTACCCTTCCACGGGCATCCCGATACCAAAGAAAAGCAAGTTAACCGAAGTCTAGAGATCAAAGGGATTAGAGTGCTTTGATCTATTGACAGAGATCATGCTGTGAGTAAGTTAAATACACTACTCTGGGAGTCGACTAACCAGTTAATAACGGGCTTGAATCTACTTTTCTGCGCCACGCCATGCTCTGCTGCACGGGCATATCTTGCAGCGCTAGCTGAGGTGGGCAGGCCGGTGATCATGCTGACACAGGCAAACTGGCCGGGTCGGGCTTCCTCACATGGTGCAATTTACAGATCTGATTTCCGCCGCAGGTTACGCGATCGAAACGGTTGGTGTCATGATCATACTGATCGGCTCCTCTGTGTCGGCCTGGGCCTATGCCAGAAGCCTGTTTCAGTCCCAGTCGAAGTTTGAATTCATAGACTTCCGGCGCAAACTGGGTCGGTCAGTGATTCTTGGATTGGAATTCCTGATAGCAGGTGACATCATTCGCACAGTGATCGTTGCCGAATCGCTCGAGAACGTATTGATTCTCGGCTTGATCATCCTGATTCGGTCCTTTCTTACCGTAACCCTGCACCTCGAGATCGAGGGTCACTGGCCCTGGCAACCGCCTCCTGACAGGGATAGGTAAGCCAATCCGAACAGACCACACATGAACGACCACTTCATGATAAAAAAGCCTGGATTTGCGCCTGAGCGGCAGTCCCCAGCAAACCATCAACGCGGGAGCGCCGGTTTCGACGGTGGCATTGCTGGGCACGGATTTCCCCGGTGTTGCACTGCGGTCTTCGGTAGAGCCGGACCAGCGAGTCATGCTGGGTGACCCTGGCGCACTACCCGGAGGAGTTTACCCTGGTATCGGCTGAAATGGCCTAAGCCCGGACGACCGTCGTTCTCTTTGCAGTTAAGCGCAGCCGTAGCTGCTTCTCAATTTCAACAACAGCAAATAGCGCCACACCAATACCGATAACAAGCAATCCGTCTAGAAAGGACACAGAAGCGGTGCCAAAAACGCGTTGCAGTGGCGGTATATAGGTGATCGCAAATTGCGCCAGGGTGATAGCAACAACAGTTGCCCACACAACCTTCGTCCCTCGGACTGCTCTCCAGGTTAACGAAGTGCCATAAATATTGCGCACGAAAAACAAGTGAAAAATTTCCATGACAACCAGTGTGTTGACCGAAAGCGTTCGCGCTAGATCAATGGAATAGCCCTGACCCAATGCGTAATTGAACACGCCAAAAATTCCCGCTACGAAGAGTATAGAAACGAGAATGATGTGCCACAAAAGTTCTGTGCCGAGGAGCTGCTGATCTATTGGTCGTGGCGGTTTCTTCATGGTGTTTTCTTCAGTCGGCTCGAACGCGAGTGCCAGGCCCAGGGTGGTAGCGGTAATCAGGTTAATCCAAAGTATCTGTATAGGTGAAACTGGCAGTGTCATGCCAAACACCAGAGCTACTATTATGGTAAGTGCCTCGCCGGCGTTGGTTGGCAATGTCCAGCTTATTACCTTTTTGATATTATCGTAGACTGTTCTGCCTTCTCGAATCGCTGCCGCGATTGAAGCAAAGTTGTCGTCGGCAAGCACAAAATCTGCCGCTTCTTTTGCTGCCTCGCTACCTTTTCGGCCCATGGCGATACCGGCGTTTGCTCGTTTGAGTGCCGGCGCGTCGTTAACCCCGTCGCCGGTCATGGCAACGCTCACACCCTGGACTTGCAAGGCCACTACCAAGCGTAACTTGTGTTCCGGGTTGGTTCGCGCAAAGACATCTGATTCCATGACTGTTTCAGCAAGCTGCTGGTCGTCAAGCACGTCCAGGTCAGAACCAGTTAAGACCTTTTGGTGGTTTACTAATCCGATCTGGCGGGCAATAGCGGCTGCCGTGCCTCGATGATCACCGGTGATCATCTTCACCCTGATTCCGGCCCTGGCGCATTCGGCGATAGCCTCGATGGCCTCGGTGCGGGGCGGATCGATCATCCCAACCAGGCCCACCAGTACCAGGTCTTCAGCGATATTCGAGCTGTGCAACTGTGGCTGCCCCGGCCCGCCAGATTTCACCGCAAAGGCCAATACTCTTTGACCCTGTGCGGCTATGCTGTCGGCAGATTTGCGCCAGTAGCCAGCATCGATGGGTTGCGAGGAACCGTTTGCTGATCGCTCAAACTTACACATTTCAAACAGCTGTTCCGGTGCGCCTTTAACAGAAACTTGGGCTTTATTATTGGTATCAGTGTGCAAGGTCGCCATGAATTTGTGCTTCGAATCAAATGGTATCGCTTCAGTGCGTTTCCAGCGGGCTATCTCCTGACTCGGGTTGAGACCCGCTTTACTTGCGAGAGCCAGCAATGCACCTTCCATCGGGTCACCGTCCACGCTCCAATCACCAGCGCGATTCGACAATGAAGCATCATTGCAAAGCATTGCCGCCAGGCTCAGTTCCTGGAGAATTTCATAGTCAGCAGGCTGAATTTCATTGCCTTTAAGTTTGACTGTGCCATTTGGCTCATATCCCTGCCCATCAAGGGTAAACTGGTGTTCATGGCTTACAACAGACACCACCATCATTTCATTACGGGTCAATGTGCCAGTTTTATCAGTGCAAACCACAGAAACCGATCCTATGGTCTCGATGGCAGGTAGACGTCTGACGATAGCATTGCGCCTGGCCATTGCTTGTACACCAACAGCCAGAGTGATGGTAAGAACAGCTGGCAAGCCTTCAGGAATAGCCGCAACTGACAGACTAACCACCGCCATGAATAAGTCTGCAAACGGCAGGTCTTGAAACAGATAACCATAAGCCAAAAGCAAGCCTGCAACAGCGATGATCACGGCCGTAAGCCATTTGGCGAATACATTCATCTGATGCACCAACGGGGTCGTTAGTTCCTCGACTCCCGCCAGCAAATCACTGATACGCCCAATTTCGGTACTTTCGCCGGTGGCGACAATCACCCCCCGGCCTTGCCCACTGGTAACCAGTGTGCCGCTAAAGGCCATGCAGGTTTGGTCGCCCAGTGCGGCGCTTTCGGTAACGGGCTCACTTTGCTTCTCAACCGGAACAGACTCCCCGGTGAGAATGGCTTCCTCGATATGCAGCCCATGGCAGGATATCAAACGCAGGTCGGCAGGAACTTTGTCTCCCGGATCCAGCAGCACGATGTCTCCGGGAACGAGGCTCTCGCCCTCGACGGTCTTGCGTGCGCCATCGCGTAAAACCGAGGCTTTTAGCGCCAGAATTTTATGGATAGCCTCCATCGCTTTCTCGGCCTTGCCTTCCTGAAAGTAGCCGATGGTTGCGTTGGCAATTACCACAGCCAGAATAACGAAAGTGTCGAACACGTGATCAAGCAGCAGCGAAATCCCGGCACAAGCGATCAACAAATAGATCAGAACATTATTAAAATGCATGAGAAAGCGCACAATCGCGCTGCGCTTGCGAGCCTTGGCGAGACTATTAGGGCCAATTTTTTGCAAACGCTGAGCAGCTTCGCTGGTTGCGAGCCCGGACTCAGAAGTTTCAAGTCTTGCCAATGTTTCATTGGCCGCAAGCTTATGCCAGGCAACGCGATCATTGCTATCTTTCTCATGGCCTTCATTGCTCATGGCATGGGTCTCCTGCCTGACGCCCGGTAGTAAAGACCGACACCGCAACCAGGCGCGCTGCCGTCACAAAATAGATATGTCTCATCAGATATTCTTAAGCATTGCTTTAAAACTCATTAAACCCTATCTCAGGATAAGTGAGCCGGCCAGTGACTTTCAAGGAAGTGTCCGACGTGAAAGTTTAATATTAGCAGCGACATCAAACAGAAGCTTGAATTTGTGTCGTGTATCCAACTGTTTGCTGATCTGCCGCAATTCTGGGGCTTTTTGCTAAGCCTATAATGCCTATGCAAAGCAGGCTGCTGACTGAATTAACAAGACTTAAACAATCAGAGCTTACTGGTACGTAGTACTCGCGGTGCTACCGCAGAAATTATGAGCTATGATGGAAGTAGTTAATTCAATAACTAGCAAATAAGCTGAGGATACCAGTGGCCAAAGTAACGTTTTTGGGTGCAGCGCGCGAAGTAACGGGCAGCTGCCATCTCTTGGAATCACCTTCAACTGGTCGAATCATTCTCGATTGCGGCATGCATCAAGGTGGCAGCCCCACCAGTCGCCTGAGCAGGGATAACTTCGAATTCGATCCTGAAACACTGGACGCGGTGATTCTCTCCCATGCCCATCTGGATCACAGCGGACTGCTGCCAAAACTGGTCAACCGGGGTTTCAACGGCCCAATTTATTGTACGACGGCCACAGCGGAACTGCTGCGTATAATGCTGCACGACGCTTATGGGTTGTACAAAAGAGAGTTGGAGCGCGACGCATTGCATGCACAGCGCAAGGGCAAGAAGCCAGCACTCAAGCCGGAGTACACCGAGAATGATGTCGAGCAGGTTTTGGATATGTGCGAACCCATTTCCTATCGTACTCCGCGATCTTTAAGCCCTGAAGCCAACCTGAGTTTCTTTGATGCCGGTCATATTCTCGGCTCTGCCATCGTTGAAATTACTCTCACAGAACAGGGTAAGGAAAAACGCCTGGTCTTTTCGGGTGACCTGGGTAACAAAGATTCCAAGCTGATGAATGATCCTGAGCAACTGACACGGGCAGATCTGGTGCTGATGGAAAGCACCTATGGGAATCGAAACCACCGAAGTATGGAAGAAACGATTTCACAACTGACCGATATACTGCGTGAAACGTGGGAGCGTGGTGGCAATATTATGATTCCCGCCTTCGCGGTCGGTCGCACCCAGGAAATTATTTTTTATCTGGGGCGGCTATACCATGAGGGCCTGTTAAACGATTGGCAGGTGTTTCTTGATAGCCCCATGGCAACTGAAGTAACAAGGGTCTACGACCGATGGTTGCATCTGTTGGACGACAATGACATACGGTCTCTGGAGGATGCGGATAAGGAATCACTTGAAAAATTTCTCCCAACGCTAAAAATTAGCCAGACCCCACAAGACTCCATGGCGATAAACGAAGTTGAAAGCGGCGCAATCATTGTCGCTGGAAGCGGCATGTGCACGGGCGGCAGAATTCGCCACCATATCAAGCACCGCATTTGGCGCGAAGAAAACACCATGCTGTTCGCAGGCTTTCAGGCGCAAGGAACCCTGGGAAGAAATCTGGTAGAAGGGGCTAAGAAGATCAGGATGTTCAACGATGAATTTGCAGTTCTCGCCAGAATTGAGACCTTGGGTGGATTCTCGGCCCATGCTGGCCAGGTTGAGCTGGTTGAGTGGGCAAAAGCATTTGAGCAGGGCACGAAATTCGCCTTGGTGCATGGTGAAATGCTCGCGATGCAAGTTCTTGCCACCAGGCTCGAAGCCGAACTCGGAATCTCAGTGCTCATGCCGGAACCAAATGAGCAGATTAGTTTTTAAGTCGACAAGCCACTGGTAAAATAGTACTTCCCACCCGCAAGATTATTCGTTGCATCAGCAATCAACTATATGATTGGGTATGGTATGGCTGAAAGAGTATTGCTCTGTAATGCAGGAAGCTCTTCACTGAAGTTGCTGGGTACAGACTTGGCCAGGGAAAAATCCGAGGAAATACTTTTCAGCGGCAGCCAGGATGAAATATTTGCAGCATTTGAAAGTTTTTTAACCAGTCACCAGCGCCCTGATATTGTCCTGCATCGTATTGTGCACGCCGGGTCTGTTTCAGAAGCGCCGGAGAAAATAGATAGCGAGCTGCGAGCGCGCATCAAGCACTGGCAGCCTCTTGCCCCTTTGCATAATACTCTGGCGCTGGCATTAATCGATGCGATAGACAAGCAGTGGCCTGATTCTCAACAACTTGCCATTTTCGATTCCGGGCTATTCTCGCAGCTTCCACCCCACAGCAGGCGTTACGCCCTGGCAGACAATGTATCGCCACAATGGCCGGTTCAGCGCTATGGATTTCATGGTCTGGCGCACCGCTCACAGATGCGTGCCTTGCAATCACAGGGAAGTTTTCAGCGAGTTATCACGCTACAGTTAGGTGGTGGTTCTTCGGCAGCTGCATGGCTTGGCGGAGTGGTGCTTGATACCAGCATGGGTTTTACGCCAATGGAAGGATTGCCCATGGGTAGTCGCAGTGGCAGCATCGATCCGGGCATCGTCTTGCATCTCATTAGCAACGAGAATATGTCGCTGGAATCAGTCCAGGAGTTACTCAATGACAAATCCGGCTTGAAGGCATTGAGTGGCGGCGTTGCGGATATGCGAGAGCTACTCGCCAGTGAGGCCAAATCTGCTCGCTTTGCTGTGGAATACTATTGCTATCACTTGCGCAAGCTCATCGGGTCCTATATCGCTATTTTAGGCGGTATCGATGCCGTGACCATCGGCGGCGGTATTGGTGAAAACCAGGCAGAGATAAGGAATCTACTGCTGCAAAACCTGGAGCATCTCTGCATAGAATTTGACGAATCAGCCAATGTCGCAGCCAATGGTTTGAGCGCCTTGCAAAAGCCAGGTTCCACTACCCAGGTCTGGCTGACACCGGTTGATGAAGCCGACGAAATGCTACGCCAATACAAGCACTATATGCACTTGCACAGGCTCTGATATGAACGAGAAATTCAAGCGCTGGTCAAAGGGAAGAGGCGTCATTCACCATTCGGCTGAGACCGTTGCGCGCATTAATTCGCTGCTGGAGAACATCGAAGAGTATGGCCCCTGCAGTGCGCAAGAAGCGATCGCCCTGTTGGAAGCGGCTGATGTGCTTTGTAATATGGGAATGTGGCTGACAGTCCATATGACCTACGCAGATAAGGTCTACCTGGACGGCCGGGAGCTGGACAGTGCAGATTTTAAAGCCGCGCCGGAGGGGCACACCGGCGGCGCACTGAATATGGTGCCTGCCTATATTGGTTATCTTCTGGCCAATGCTTTTTCCGGCCATACTCGGGCCTGGTTAATGGGCCAGGGTCACAGCGTGGCGGCCATAGAAAGTACCAATATCTTGCTGCGCAATATCGATCAGGAGCAAGCCGAGCGGTACCCACTGACGGACGCAGGCCTGAGCACTTTGTGCCAGGACTTCTATAGCTACGTTATCGGCCCGACCGGCCGGACCGTGGCGCCGCTGGGAAGCCATGTTAATGTCTATACCGGGGGCGGTATAAGCGAAGGCGGTTATCTCGGGTTTGCAGAATTGCAGTATATGCACATGCCGCTGCCGGGCCAGGAACTGGTGATATTTCTTAGTGACGGAGCCTTCGAAGAGCAGCGGGGCAGTGATTGGGCGCCGCGCTGGTGGCGGGGGGAAGACACCGGAAACGTGATGCCAATAATGATTGCCAATGGCCGGCGCATTGATCAGCGTACCACCATGGCGCAATCTGGTGGAGTAGAATGGTTTCAGCGGCACCTGAAACTAAATGGTTTCGCGCCGGTATTAATAGATGGGCGCGACCCTGCCGCCTTCGCCTGGGCAATACTGACAATGGGTCAGTCGCTTAGCGAGCAATACCAAAAGATTTCGAACCAGCAATTACATTACCCCGTGCGCTTGCCCTATGCGATTGCGGAAACTGTCAAAGGCTATGGATTCCCCGGCGAAGGAACCAATGCAGCTCACAACTTGCCGCTGGTAGACAATCCCAAACACAGTCGTGAAGCACGGGCCAGATTCAATCGAGGTGCCGCCAACCTGTATTGTGGTGTAGAAGACTTTGCTTCGGCGGCGGCGACGTTTGCGACCCACAGCCGACAAAATCGGCCCCTGGAAAAAGATCACTATTTGCGCAGGTTGGACATTGTGCCGCTTCGTGTTCCCGCGAATGCTAACGCCGCGTTAGGTGCGGAACTCTCGCCCATGGCCCAAGTTGACGAATGGCTGTGTAAATTAATGCAAATAAACCCCACCCGGCGCATGCGTGCAGGCAACCCGGATGAAATGCGCAGTAACCGCTTAAACAAGACACTGGACACGCTGCGTCATCGCGTCACTGAACCGGAAACCGGCATTGCAGAGTCGCTGCTTGGGGGAGTGATTACCGCACTGAACGAAGAGGCGGTAGTGTCTGCGGTACTGGCAAACAAACAGGGTTTGAATGTAGCGGTAAGCTATGAAGCATTCGCGGTGAAAATGCTCGGAGCCATGCGCCAGGAAATTTTGTTTACCCGAAATCTGAAGCAAGCAGGCAGAAGCGTCGCCTGGGCTGGCTTGCCCGTCATTGTCAGCTCCCATACCTGGGAGAATGGTAAGAACGAGCAGTCGCATCAGGATCCGACATTGGCGGAAGCCTGGCTGGGAGAGATGGCTGACAGCGCACCGGTTCTATTTCCGGTCGATGCCAATTCTGCCACAGCCGCCATGGCCAGGGTGTATCAGCATGCCGGTGCGGTTGCTGTTGTGGTCGTGCCCAAGGGCGTGTTACCCGTCGAGTGCAACGCGCAGCAGGCGCAAGACGCGGTGCACAACGGCGCGATGATTTTGCACAATGATTCAAATGCGCTTGTTCAGTTACTTGCGGTCGGAGCCTACCAGCTGCAGGCCGCGCTTCGGGCAGCCACGCGTTTGCAGCAGCGTGCAGTACCCTACTCCCTGCTGGCTTTGCTCGAGCCCGGGCGATTCAGAATTCCCAGAGACGATGCCGAAGCCGCCTATGTGCATTCTGCGGACAAAATAAAATTACTTGTACCCGACTGCGAGCACCGGCTTGTGGTTTGTCATACCCATCCGGAGGTTATGATTGGAGTACTGCGCCAGCTCGACACCGGGCCAGAAAAAACCAGCGTGCTGGGATATCGCAATCAGGGAGGCACGCTCGATGTTTTTGGCATGCAGTTCGCCAATCAGCAAACCTGGGCGCACATAGTCGCCGCTGTGGCGCAGCTCACTGACGGTTTGCAACTGGCTGATTTACTCGATGAGACGGAAATGGCTGCATTGAATGGGGCTGGGGCGCCCGATCGTCTGTGCTAGCATTGCGGCGCCAATACGAGTCGTTGCTGGGGTGCTTAATCCGTTTGTTTTCGCCGTGTTAGGGTGGCCCGGGAATCTGGAGCGCGAATCGCCCCGGCGTGGAGAAAAAACTAAACAAATATAATTTCAGGCCGATAAGAAATTTGAAGGCGGAAGCCGCAAGCGACTTCCGCCTTACAGGACCTTAGATAGAGCTATTAGAATCAGGCGGTGGGCCACGATATCTGTTAGTTCTACTTTAACCCTTCCCCTCGAACTTCCTGACCAATCCGCGGATCGCTCCTTGGATCTGCCTGTCCGTTGTCGGGCGCCTCCGGAACCGAAATCCCGGTTTTTATAGTCTTCGGCTTGGACTCGTCAAAGGCTGCTGGCCATGCAGATTCTCTGGCAATTTCGGGGTCATGGAAGCGCCCCAACCGCAATGTTCCATCAGGTCGTGCGTAATTCCGGGACCTTCTGTCGGCGACATTTAATTAGGGCTTCCCCTGCATAAGTGCCATAGACCATTCCGGGTCAAGCCCTTGAGGCCCTGCTGACAGTTGGTGATTCCCGGCACATTCCCTGCACCGCGGGTACTGTTCGCTTTTCGACCGAAGTCGATCTGCTCCCAGTCAACGTCGATAGCGTTCCGACCGAAGTCGTTCAGCTTCCAACGCCTGGTTGTGCCTTTCCCAACTCATCCCGGTCTGCTCACAATTTGAACAGTTCCCTTTCCAGCCGAAGCCGGTCGGTTCCCCATTCGCGTCGCCAGTTTCCCGACATGAGTCAGAACACTCACAACCCGAGCCAGTCATTTCCCAACCGAAGCTGGTGCCTTTCCGACTCGAGGCTTGCAACCGCCTGGCAGAGCCATTTGGTGTCAAACCTGTGATTGAGTATACCTATTCCGCAAGGCTTTGCATGACCCTGATCAATAAAAAGTGCGAATTTTTACAACTTTCTGAATGGTCGGTATGTATAGGCGGTGGGCAAACGTTGAATTAGTTGTGGATAACTTTTCGGGGTGGGGAATTGAGCAATGGCTGTTGGATGCGCGATTGATTGACCGGACTTTTTTGTCGCGCGTGTGAATAATATTGGCGTCCCCTATGGTTATTCTTCCACAGCTTAACCTGTCTCAACGCAGCCAGGCATTGAGTGTAAACAGAACTGCAAAACTCTAATATTCATACGAAATAATTCTTATCCTCAGGAAGTCCGGCATATTGTTGGAGATCAATGCGGAATTTGCCTCAATGTAGTATGGTCTTCATTCCCGTATTACTGTTATTTGAACGGTCGCCATGGCGACTCGGGGGTTAGGATGATGATCGGACAGACAGTAATGAGAACATTTCAACGACGGCCGCGCCTAAGGTTTGACCTGTTCGTAGCGGGGATGCTGCTGGTTTCGAGTAGTCTCGGCCAAAACGCCGGCCTCATCCGCGTTGGTGCTGAAGTAGAACTGGTGGCTGACGGCTTTGGTTTTTTGGAAGGGCCGGTTCGCGCTTTTGATGGCAGTCTTTACTTTACCGACATAGATAACAACCGAATCCACCGACTCAGCACTAATGGCTCAATCAGTGTTGCATTGGAGCCAAGTAACCACGCCAATGGCCTGACCCTGGATGTAGACGGATCGGTCCTGATTTGCGAACAATCGGGACAACGCATCACGCGCTTACAATCTCGTTCCAACGCGGCCGCCGTTGTCAGCAGTTACGAAGGTCAACCATTCAACAGTCCAAACGATATTTGGCTGCATCGCAATGGCGGATTCTTCTTCACCGACCCCCGTTATCGATATCCTGAAGGCGAGCCTACCCAACCCGGCGAGTATGTGTACTGGGTAAGCCCCGACAGAAGTGAAGCGATGGCCATCATCACCGATATACCCAAGCCGAACGGGATCATTGGTACTGAAGATGGCGCGCATCTTTTTGTAGCGAGCACTGAGCTGAGAAAAGTATTCCGATATGATATCAATCCGGACTTCACAGTTTCCAACCGCATCGAATTTGCCGACCAGGGTTCCGATGGTATGACCATGGATGAACGGGGCAACGTGTATCTCACCTGGGCCGGCAAAGTCTCAATCTACACGCCAGCCGGTGAACTAATTGAGGAAATCGAGGTGCCCCAGAATCCGGCCAACGTGGCCTTTGGCGGCAGCGACGGCAGAACGTTGTATATGACCGCACGCACTGGGCTCTATTCTGTTCAGATGAACGTGGTTTCCAGTCGATTTGCCTACAGCATGCTGGATCGCCTGAACTAGTTCTATCTGGTAAGCTTGCCCTCAAATCAAGAAGGAGATACTAATATTTTAATAATTTTGAAGTGCCCCCAAACCAGTTAAGTTCACAATGTTATCAAGTTATTGGTGTCGGCTATGGTTATTTCATTGGTCCCACTTAAGCTATTGAACTATTAGTGTCCCCCTGCTTGCTTTAGACCGGTTCTACCTGTATTAGAGTTGCCGTTCGTTCGTTCGCTTCGATCACTGTAAATCTGTAGTCGGCTTCTTCGAGACTGTCTCCTACTACCGGAATACGACGCAATCTACTGGTCAGTAAACCGGCAACCGAATGAAATTCTCGTGACGGCAAATCAATGTCCAATAGTTCGCTCGCTTCTGCCAGCCGAGTGCGACCCTCGAGGAAAAATTTCCCACCGTCATCTTCACCATCACTAGTCGGCTGATCCGTTTCCTCGGGCCCATGATGAAATCGCTGAGCGACATTTCCGTACAACAAGGCCATCAGATCTTCCATTGTTACAATCCCCGCTGCAGTACCGAACTCATCCACCGCCACGGCCATTTGATCTTTCCTAGCGGTCAGTACTGGCAGAATTTCATCCAGCTTCTGCATGGTTGAGACAAAATAGGCTTTGGCTGTGTGCTCAGAAGAGTCGGAGTCTTCAAAATCTGCTGCAAACTCTTGCCATACGCTCCAGTTCGAAATTGCTACGATATTACTGAGGTTTCCTTCATAGAGTGGAATTCGGCGATGTCCTGCTTTTTTGGCCAGCTGCAATAGCTCTTTCATTGAGATTGAATCGGGAGCACCGACCACCTGTGCTAGCGGTATCATCGCCTCGCCCACGGTCATATCAGAAAACAATATTGCCCGGCGCAGTCGATTCCGATCAAGACCTGGGAGGTCGGGAAGGTCTGACCGTTCCAACATGAGGCGTAGGCGCTGCCGGGTGGCATAAGGACTGACTACCTGGCCACCGCCTGGCCGGAATCTTACTGCCAGGTGCCGAGCTGTCCAGCCAAACAAGAGCACAAAGGGATACACCAGCAGACGCACAAAGGCCAGTGGACGAATCACAGCCAGTGAAATCTTTTCCGCCATCTGCTGAAATACACTTTTCGGAACGATTTCTCCAAAGATCAGCATGATGGGACTAAGCAGAAGAATGGCAACAAGATCCCCGCCTGGTCCAAGCAGCTGAATCGCTGTTGCAGTAGCAATCACAGTGAGGGTCATCGTGCTCACATTGGTGCCGATCAAAGTTGTGGTAAGTAGTGTTTCCGGCGTTTTCATCAGCTTAAGTACTAGAGAAGCTTTACGATTTCCCCGCAGTGATTCAGTCTTCAGTTTTAACTTGTCGCAACTGACCAGGGCGATTTCAGAACCGGAAAAGAACCCCTTAATCAGCAATAGGGCGATCATGACTGGAAACAAAGCAACCAGCATCGTCATGCGGATACACCTTGTTTCTGTATTGGCGCTTGCCCTAGTGGTTCAACTTGCAAACGGGCAATTTGCAGGCCGGCCATTTTCAGCACGGTGATCTGCATGTTTTCAATCGTGAAACTTTCGCCCTCTCGGGGCATTCTACCGAGATGGCGCAGAACGAAACCACCTACTGTTGTCATATTAGGCTCACCCACCCCGAGACCGAGTAGTCGCCGGAATTGCGAGATTGGCATCCAGCCATCAAACTCATAGCGGCCCTCTTCAGTGTACAATACCTCGCTCTGGGGTGATTCCGCTTGAAATAATCCTGTGCACATGTATCGGGTAATGTCGCTCAAGGTGACTAAGCCCTCAATGGTACCGAATTCACTAACCACCAGTGCTGCCTGTATGTCGTGCTCCTGGAAAAAATCCAGCATCTCATCAATCATGCGTGTTCCCGGGACAGCATGAACTGGATGAAGAAACTGCTCTAATCCCAACGTTTCGAGTTGTTCAGGATCCCAATCGAGCACGTCTTCGACGTGAAGAAATCCAATCACGTTATCCAAATTATTCCGATAGACTGGTACTCGCGGGTGACGCTGTCTGGCAACTTGAGTTCGAATGTCTTCCCTGCTTTGGCTGCCATCAATAAACTTCACTCTGGATCTGTGAGTCATGATTTCGTCGACTCGCTTGGTGCTGGCCTGTATAAGGTTTGACACGAGAGACTTGTCGGTTGCGGTGAATTCTCCGGATTCCACTCCTTCATCGATCAGCGTTTGTATTTCCTCAACCTGAAGGATGTCTTCTTTGACCCGTTCCGGCCCAATCAGCCGCGTGGTTGTCCAATCGGCCACTGATCTTACAATGAATGCTACAGGCCTGATTACTTTGACCCACCAACTCAGCGGCGTGGCAACAATTCTGGTACTTGCCCAGACTGGGTTGATTACTGCTAGCGTCTTCGGAGTCACTTCACCCAGCAGTAATATCAATGGCACCATGACTACGGCAGCCATCCATGATGCTGTTTGGACACCAAACAGCTCAACAAGGATGGCGGTCATATTTGCTGCCGCAGCAATATTGACCAATTCATTACCGCACAAAATTGACACAATGAGGCGTCTTGGCTGTTCCAGCAGGGCTTGCAGCTTGTCGGACTGGGGGTGTCGTTTTCGTGAAAGGCGTTGCAGGTCGTAGCGCGTCAGAGAAAAAAGTGCGGTCTCTGATCCAGAGAAAAGCGCTGAGCAAAAAAACAAGGCGATCTGCACGACTATGCGCAACAGCATGTCCAGTTGCAGCAATCTCGGAGGATCGGCAAACAGGCTTACTATGGACTCCATTGTGCCCAATTTCTAGTCACTCACAATCTCTTCATGCAGCAAATTCTGCTGTTCCCTTTCCTGCGCGTTTACGTCAACCAATGCATGCAGTCGCTTCAGTGCCAAAGTGCCCTTGGACATCTGTGTTGCTATTCGACGCACATTGCTGCTGTTTTCCAGCAGTACAGAAACAATTTCGACCGGTAAACCTACCTCGACGCTGTGTCTGAGATTAGCTGCTTTGTAGGTATCGTAATGTGATTTTAATAGTCCTGTCTCTTGTTCGAAACCGGTGGTAGAGAATTCAGGCTTGGATACGTCCATAGTCTGCAGCAGTTCCTGTACCTCATTAATGAATTTGGCCTGAGCAGACTGAATCTTTTTGTCCTGCAGGCCTTCCAAGACTGGAGTATGCTCGTCAATCTCCATGGCTAGTTCAGCGGCGGTTAAAAAATATTGGCTGCAACGAAGAATGTCTGGCAATGTCTCGGCCACTTCTTTGGGTATTCTGCCTCGTTGTAGCTGCATAACGAATTCGCCTATTGCCAAAACAAGTTTCACTATAGCATCGTGTTTAGCCTTCAATGACTTTTTATCGAGCTTACCTGGCGCAAGAACATCGTGGCAGAGTTCACGGCTTAACTCGGACAGGTGCATAAGTTCCAGTGTGGCAGAATCCAGCGCCAGTGCCGGCGTGATGGAAACGTTCTGATCCAGATATCTCGGTTTTCCCAGCAATTCATCCTGTGTTTTAAATCGATTGTTTAAGAAAGCTGCCAGGCGATCGCTGAAAGGCAACATCAACATAACACCGAGACAGTTAAACACCGTGTGGAACAGTGCCAGGCTAACGGCCGGATCAGAATTCATATTGAGAAATTCGGCAATGCTGTTCACGATCACGAAAACCAGTGGCAGCAAAAGCAGAGCAACTACACCGGTAATGCCATTGAACAGTACATGAGCTGCGGCAACGCGCTTGGCATTGGCGGTGGCGCCAAGCACGGAGATGACGGCGGTTGAAGTGGTGCCCAAATTGGCACCGATTACCATGGCTCCTGCGGCGTAGATGCCAAGCAGGCCGCCGCTGGCTGCGGTGAGTGTGATGGCAATGGCTGCGCTGGAGGACTGGGTCAGCACAGTCATCAGGAAGCCCAGGGCCAGGCAGAAGAGTAGGCCGCCAATTCCTTCCAGGGTAAAGCGCTCAATATCCAGAGTCGCCACTACACCTTCAAAGGCGTCCTTGAGTGTGTCAATACCGATGAAAAACAGTCCAAACCCCAGCAGTGCAGTACCGATAGCAGCCCGACGAGTCTCAGCTCCAGTCAGACGTAATAGCATGCCCACGCCGATGATCGGCAGCGCAAATGCGCTGATATCAATATCGAAACCGATGATGGCGACCAGCCAACCAGTGAGAGTAGTGCCGATATTGGCGCCATACACCACACCGAGCGCCTGGGAGAGGTTCAGTAAACCCGCGTTTACGAAGCCAATGGTGGCAACGGTGATGGCGCTGGAGGACTGCACGATGGCGGTAATGGTAAACCCGGTCAATACCCCATGTATGGGAGTGCGAGTCGAGCTAGCCAGCATTTTGCGCAGACCGCTACCAGCAGCGAGCTTGAGGCCGTCTGTGAGCATGCCAACTGCAAGAAGGAATATTCCCACGCCGCCAGCCAGCATTCCTAACAGTGATAAACTGGACAAAAATCACCTCAGCTGAACGCAAAACCAACTACTATAATGAAGCTACGGCTGTGATCCCAATTTGATCTACTTCAACAGAAAGCAATGTAGAGTAGGTAGGGGCACTTACAACCTGGCATCTTAAGTGCACTTCTTTGCTGGTTTAAACCGGAATGGTCTTAGTATAGGAAGTATTTACGCTATAACCAACACTGCCTCACTTCGAGATTCCTGAAATTCTGGCCCACAGCAGGGGTACGTCCGCCGATAAGGCTCGCGCAATACAGTAATCTTTTTTAAACGCCCGGAATTGACAATGGCCTGGCATCCTTTGCGGGGTGTTCAGTCCTGAAAGAGCTTCCGCTCTTTCTGCGCTGCGCGCACCGGTCCTCAATCCAAGTTGATAGCATACACTATAAGAATAGGGGTCTGAGTAAAAATGCAGTATTGGATATGTACTCTGACTCTGTTAGCTCTCTGTAGTGTAGTCTCCTTTAAACAGAATACTTAAACCACTGTAGATTTATTTTGACCCCGCTTACTACCCCACTTACTCCATCGGTCCCACGATCCGCAACAACCGCTTCTCGCGTTAGTTGAACATTGCCTCTGCTGCCAGTGGCGCGTCTCTGCAATATCGTTTCACCCCCATCTCATTCCAGGGAATCGCGAATCGAGTTAGGGCCTAGAAGTTCGCTAGGTTTCGGGCTTGGTCATAGCGCTTATACTTCCTATACTCGGATTGGCACACAATCGGAAATCCTTCAATCTGCCTGCCGATGTCATCTATCTAAATGGCAATTCATTAGCCCCATTGCCCGCGTCGGTGCCCAAACGGATAGACGCACTGATCAGACAGGAATGGGGAACAGACCTGATTAGCAATTGGAACAAGCATGGCTGGATCTGTTTGCGGATATTGCGGCGGAGGAATTGAATTGCAAGGTGTGTCAGATGACTGATCTGTTTCTGGATCTCGTTCAGTCCGAACCGGTTCTTCAGGACCTCAAGTTGCAATCACCTGGTGACAGTAGTCAGCGCGGTGCACAGCTTTCCTTTTCTCACTCACAGGCATGGGGTATTTGCAGGGCTCTGCATGCACTGGGGGTGATGGTTGATTACCGTATTTGTCACCAGGCATGTCACGGGGTTGCTTTGATGGACAAGTCTCACTCAGTGGTCCGGCTGGCCCCGGTGCTTCTTTCAGGTTTGCTGTTCGGCCTCGGTTTGACGGTGTCTGGCATGATTAACCCG
>JAVJRC010000008.1:0-20438 GCA_040218615.1 Gammaproteobacteria bacterium | reverse complement strand
GCCGCGCCGCTCCAGAAACCGGGCCACCCGCTCGCTGATCACCTGGAGCAGGTCGTGGAGCTGTGCGACGCTCGGGGGTGGCGTGTGGCGGAAGCCGTAGTGGCCCAAGTCGTCTTGTATATACACGCCATCCAGGAACAGGAACGAGATGCCCAGATCGACAAATCAGCCCTGCTCGAAATAGAGATGCCCAACGCGGACGGATTCATCGACCGAAGCGGTATTCAATAGGACTGGCAAGAGTAGAAATCGCGTAGACAAGTACGAGGCGGGCGCGAACGGAGGCACGGGTCCAGAAAAGGGGAAATGATCCGCACCAAGGGGGCTGCTCTTTAGCCGAAACGCAAATTGGGCCTGGCAAGCAGGCGGCAAATAGGTATATCCGTAACTGCTGGGATGGCTGGTGATGGACCGCCGGAATCGAACATGAACGACGCGGTAGGAATGCCGGTCTAACCGGCATTCCTACCGCGATTTACTCATGTCCACACCCAAGAACGCAGTGTAGTGTAACGTGTCACCTGTCCTGTGGTTTCACTTCGACAGTGATATCAATATCAGTCCAGAGACCGCCGTCGTCGGCTCGCCCTCGAAGAACATAGGTGCCGGGCTTGTCAAAAGTGGCCCGCGCTACCCACTTGTTATCTTCAGGCAATTCAGGAGGCTCCCAGAAGTTGGACCACGGCGAGTTCGTCCAGGGTCGGACATCTTCCCATACCACAGTCTGAGGTGGATCGAATGTCACTTGTCCCGCTTCCGGCCCTCTATAGACAAACCATGAGTGATGCAGTCCATTTTGTTTTCCAACTGTTCCCTGGCTGGGTTCCTTGAGTGCTTCTTCCAGAATCAGCGTGCCATCATCACGAATGGGGTACTCAGGTTGATTAAGGCGTGAGCTTAATAACCCGCGTAGCGATATTGGCTGACCATCGTCTGTAACAAAAACCGAAAGGGTTACAGGCTCCCCCACAGTGGTTTCGATTCGATCAACCAACCCTGCCGGCTCCACTTCTGGCGGGGTGTTTGCACGAATTTCAGGGGTACTCACACCACCACCGAGAGCACCTGTCTCTGACATTATTGTGGTGTTGTCCAGGAAGTAATCCTTACGCAGTGATGCATAGGCTTTACTTACTTCGCCTTGCGCCTCCAGTGTCCATACCAGTTCGTCATCCTCGGACATGCCATCGGGGACAGGGACTTCAAACACGTAGCGGTTGCGACGTGGCAAAAACCGCGTAGGCTGACCCTGGTCCGCCGGACCCGGCGCGAAGGAATTTGCCGGGCCGACGGGAATATCAGGCGTTTCCTCCCAGTTCCTGTTGAAATAGCCGAACAGGAATGCCCGCGAGCCGTCTGGTTTTTCGATCCATCCTTCATAAGCTGCGGAGATCGTCTGGCCTTTCAGGTACGTGAGTTCCTGGGCTTGAATTGCAGGGGCAATGAAAACCAACAAAGCAATGAGCATTGCGCACACTACATCAAGTTTTGACCGGAATGCTGGTCTGAGTGTGGTTACAACATTTTGCTGCATTGAATTACTCCTATCTTCTTAATTACTAATGAGTCGATAAAGCTGGTGCTGTCGCTGTCTATGGTGTTGCGAGTTCTTAGTCGTCCCCGCCAGCAGGCTTTGCACCAGGTGTGGGAACTCCCGCCAGACAGAGTGGGCATCCCCACACATAGTCGTTTTTGGTTACACCCAGCTTTTCCACTCTATCCGCCATTTCCTGCAGGAACTGCTCGTCGGTTAGCGTTACTTCCAGGCCAAGTTCCAGAAACATGTTGGCCACAGATTGATTTCCCGACCCTTGCCAATTGCGTGCGTCCGGAAGATTGGTATTCGACTCCGAATTGTTCATCCAGCCGATCATGTGGACTATAGTACCCTTCGGCAGGAGAGGTTGTTCATCGGTGGCGAATGTGTACTTACGCACCCAGTTGTGATCATAGCCCACGCAACTCAAGGTCTCCTGGTGCGAACCCCAAATGGCTTCCAGGCACATCCTCTCACCCGGCGCATGGAGGTGCGGTTCGAAAGCGATAATCTTGGTGTGCTCTTTGAGTACCGAGTAAGCGTGCAGTTCCTTCAGCTCCTCCCCGGGCGGTATGTCGATATCTACACCATCACCCAGATCGCCAATACTCACCGACACGCTCTCGTATTTTGGTTCAAAGCCCCGAGGGAAGAGCTCAAAGCCAAATTCCAGGTAAGCAGTGGTTTCGACACCGGAGGAATGCAGATGAACACTGGGAAGAATGAGCTTGGAGCCGGGTTTAATGAGTGGGCCAACCTGGTCGTCAAATCGATCCTCATTTCGACCTACTTCGTGAACCGGCCATATGCCGCCGCCTTCACCGGCGAGCTGGAAAAGGTCGCCAGGGTTTCTGATGGTATAGGCCGCATGGTGCACAACGTAGTGGCCGCCAACGGTCTCACGACCCGAGCCATGGGTCCCCATGTCATTCACTTCTCTTACCTGGACTGCTTTTACATACCGCTCCTCTTCCAAAGGAATATCGACGGCACCGTCAATCATACCCCACCAGTCGGGATCATTCGCACCCACTTCGATGGTCGGACTGCGCACAATAAAATCGGGCTCTATTGCCCAGCCAGATGGGATTTCTGGAGCTTGCGGCACCAGATCCGGGTCTCCCAGGGGAGCGCCAGAATCGGCCCAGGCCGCCAATGTCGCAATTTCATCGTCCGACAGGGACATATCTCCTTTGAACGACTGTAATCCGATATCCTTCTCCACATACCAGGGAGGCATAGCGCCCCTGCGGTCACGAAGGCCCGTTTTATACTTGATGAGCGCTGCATACGGCTTTGCAGTGTCATAATCCATCAGTGACATTGGCGCACCACCCTCAGGGTTATGGCACTGAACACAGTTTTCATAAAGGATTGGGGCCACGTCGGCGAAAGTGACGTTGCCATGGTCCGCTACTTCCTGGGCGTTGAGACCCGGAGCAGCTCCAATGAGACCGATAAAGCAGAGGAAGCCACCTTTCTGTAATAAGTTCGCGAATTTCAATAAAGCGTGAAATGAGTGGAACATAAGCTTAACTCCTCGTTAAAATTAGCGTTATTGATGATAGTAAAAGGATCTATTCAACTGATTTTTATTGAAAATTGTATCTACAGGCCTAGCAGCGTAGTTGCAAATGGATTGGAAGCTCGAAAATCACAATACGCATTGCACATTCCAATATTTTTCATAAGTCCATTTATTTAAGCACAAATTAGGGGGCAAATTCTTGCAGAATAGTGACAAAACTACTCGATTTCGAGCATTATCAGCTTGAGTAGCCTGTGATTGCGACACGGGATAAGCTTCGCGGAAGCAGTACAGAATCAGGTAGGCCTGTGTTCCCAGCTTGTGGCCGCAGCCATCATCTTGCAACGGATGTAGATCAACACTTCAGGATGGGAGGGGCCAGGTAGTGTTCCGCGGCGGGACGAGGGTAATAGCTCAAGCGCCCCTGTGCCGTCGTGCAGGTTCTGTGGTGAGTCCCGTTGCAAGGCCGCCTGGCTCAAAGTGGTTGTCGTCCGTGTACGCTCAAGGATCCCCCCAGCGTTCCAGCAATCACAGCGACTTGCTCGCTAATGCGGAGCGGCAGGTCCTGGAGTTGCTCAAAGGTTTGCGGTGGCGCATGTCGGAAACTGCAGGAAGGCATTGGCTGACAGCTTGCAGGAGATCTGACCGTAGTTCTTTTTCAAGAGTTGCGCTTTCGAACTGAAGCCTGGCAACATGAATCTGATTGTTTTTGCTTTTAATTTCCTTGCAATTTCCCAGCTCCTGCTACTAGGGCTGAATTACCTTATATTTCACCGCCATCAGGTTCTCTCGCGCCTGGTGGCACTACTTAGTTTGTGTCTCATCGCCATCGTGATATCCATGCCCAGCTCTCTGGGGGGCAGCTTTTCTACCCAGTACCTGTTGCAGAGATTCGTGTATGCGACGCCGGCAGTGCTGTGGTTAACTGCGCATTATTTCTTTAACGATGACCACCGTGTCTCACCACTGATGTGGCTGGCCTTGCTCGGCTACCAGTTTCTTATCGCGATCGGCCCAGTTGTCTTCCCCGACCACGGGCAAAGATTTGGCCTGATTTTGCAGTTGTCCTACCCTTTCATGCTGGGCTTGATTATCCACGTACTCGTTATCACGCTTGGTGGTAAGTCCGGCGATCTGGTGGGGCAGCGACGGCGATTGCGGGTACCATTTTCCGTGGCTCTGGTGTGTATATTGGCTCTGATGATTGTACTGGCCATGCTTTTCTCATTCGCTCCCTTACCGGCCACCGTCCTACGGGGGCTCATACAGTACTCCTTGGTTTTCTTCAATGCCATGATCTTTCTGTTTGCGCTGTTGCTCAATCTGGCTACGCTGGAATCAGCCGGGCAGCCCATGTCCACAATGGGTACAAGGTATCCTGTGAATAGCGCTGCAAGAGATCCGGTGAAAGATTTGCGGCCAGTGAGTCAACGGATATTGAACAGGATCAGCGAGCTGATGGAGGAGCAAAAATTGTACAAGGAACCCCATCTCACCATTGGAGACCTGGCGCAGAAGATCCATGCAGGCGAACACAAGTTACGTAAGGTAATCAATGCCGAGTTGGGTTATCGCAATTTTAATCAGTTTCTAAACAAGCATCGAATCGAGGAAGCTAAAGAGCTGCTACTGGCACCGGAGCAAGCACCGATTCACCATATCGCCTTCGAAGTGGGTTTCGCCTCACTGTCTTCCTTCAATAAGGCCTTCAAAGAAATCACCGGCCTTACGCCGACGAGTTTTAGAAACGACGAGGGCGTAGTCGCTACTGAAGCCGAGAGGCCCGGTCGTGTTGAAATCCAGGATTCTGATGGCAAGATCATCCGCAACGCCGGCGTGCAGGAATAACGAACAGCAACTCTACAATGGAGAGCTGAAATTGGGATAATCTGGAGATGACCACAATCTTCAATACCCAGGTTATAATCTACGTCCTTTTCCCAGTAATCTCTGGTGGCGTCACAGAACTCCCGCTCACGACGTATAGCCTGAGGATGGAAATCGTGTCCAGAATTGTGCGCTCTAGATTACGGGGTGGGGCTGGTTACGTATTCAGTAAATTCCAGAGCAGACTTTGATTGGGCGAGAAACCATAGGACAGATTTCTGTTGAATACCTGATCAGTTTGATCCGTTATTTGATCTAACTTGCGAATATCGATTGGCGAGAAGCCGCCCATACAATTGAAGCTCTTTTCCAGGCTATCCAACACTTCGTGCTGTGCTTGACTTTCCAGGCTTACCTTGTAATCCCGACCTCATTACTGCGATTAAAGAAAATACCTGCGCCAGGCTCGCTTTTGCCGTCCTGATATCGAGAGATAGCTAGTCACAGTGATGCTTAGTTCATATGGCGTGCGGGTTACCACATTGATGATATGGCCTTTATTGCGTACGCCAATCAGATTTGTTGGTGTGCCACTAATGATTTCGATGCTTTCTACGCGGTCGAAGGCGATGCGATTGGTTTGCTCTTGCATCGTTGTCCTTACCGCTTAAATGTTAGCCTTTGAGCAATAGGTTCTCGTTGCTACCCAAGCCTAGATCATATTGAAAGCGATTTGATTGACTGGATTCCTGCGCGTCAGTGAGTCAGGGATACGGTCGATCATTTCG
Organism: Gammaproteobacteria bacterium; assembly: GCA_040218615.1. Lineage (GTDB taxonomy): Bacteria > Pseudomonadota > Gammaproteobacteria > Pseudomonadales > Pseudohongiellaceae > UBA9145. The sequence continues at coordinate 14,758 of JAVJRC010000008.1, read as the reverse complement.
GCGACCGTCACCGGATTTCACTGCAGAATATAACCTGCAAGAACGGTCACTGTATTGGAGTCCTGCGCGGAACTGATCGAGATACTTCCCGACGGTAACGACAAACCGAACCACCTATGGACTCTGCCTAGGGAATATTTGAAGATTCGTGCTGTTACGTTACAACAAACACCTAAGACTGTGTTTTATAAGACAACGCCCGGCCCTACTACTTAGGACCGGGCGATACTTGAGCATGAAGTTGATTTGCCATTCAGCCATAAAGAGCAACTAGAAGTTGTAGTTGACTCTCGCGTAGATCACACGACCCAATGGATCCTGAAGGGAGGCAGCTACACCTGCGATCATGCCGGTAATTTGTGGCATCCGGTCAAAGACGTTTCGAGCACCTACGGTCAGGTTGAATGAGCCGCCAAATGCTTCCAGATCTCTGTAGGAGTAGAACATGTCCATTTGAGACCATGCGCGGATGACATCAGTAGATCGCCACGTGCTACCTGGAAAGAACCGCTGGAAGCTGAACTCGTTGGCATCGAAAACTAGCTCGTCAACGTAACGGCCAGTCATGCTCACACTGTGTTGTCCCATGGTCCAGTTCACGCGCAGATTGGCGCGAATTTCAGGGATCGGTGGTACCGCTCCGAAGTCGTTGTTCTGGATACCCACAGCTTCAAGCACTGGAGAGTCAGACTGCAACTGGAACTTGTAACTATCCACGTAAGTGGCATTCAGCAGCATATTGATGTTACCCCAGCCATCGAGGCCGACATCGTCCAGCGAGAAACCGTAGCTCAGTGAGGTATCAAACGCCTTTACTACCATTTCTGAGGCATTGCTGTCAGATTGAAGGAGTCTCACCGGCTGCAAAAGCGCGTTACGCACAATGCGCGGATCAGCGAGGCCGCTGTTTACCCAGGCTCGCAGTTGATCTTCAGTGGGCTCAGGCTGTGCATCCGTAGGCACGAATCCCGTGGAGTCCTGAAAATTGCGAAAATCACTGCGAGCAATATCCTGGGTGGTCGTGCTTACAATCCGGTCCTGGAAGTCAGTTTCGCTCCAGGTCAAGGACCAAACCAGTTCGTCAAACAAGGTCAGATCGAAACCGATGGAAGTACTGTCTGAGGTTTCAGAACCCAGATCCGGGTTACCGACGCGACAGGAAGTAATGAATCCCTGTGACGGGGTGAACGGATCATCGAAATTGCTCAGAGTACATTGTTCCGGACGATTAAGCTGGGGAAGGGTCGGCACAATAAACGCCTCACCCTGTGTGGCCCGCAGGTTTAGCCAGTCCGTCGGCTGATAGGTCAATCCGAACTTGGAAATGACTTCGCCCTGACCGGTACTGAAACTCTCGTCCCGGACGGAGGCACTGAGCGCCAGGTTTTCCAGGATTGGAAAATCGAATTCCGCAAACCAGGAGTCACTGTCACGGGTAACGGTCTGCGGTAATTCCTGATTTCCGATCAGCTGATCATTGAGGACATCACCCAGCGGTGGATTGTCTTCGTCTCTTTCTTCACGACGTTGATAACCGATTGCCATGTTGATGGCACCGCCTGGCAGTTCGAAATCTGTGAAGGGCAACTCACCATTAAGAATGACATCAAAGGTGTGCAGCGAGTCGATGTTCTCTTCACGAAACTGGGTAAAGACGGCATCGGCAACCTGCTGTGAGTTACGAAAGCGCGGATCCACAGCGCCGAAGGGGTTAAAGCAGGCATCGACATCATTGATGACGTCACAGTTCAGGCCCTGTTCGACAGCACTGAAACTGAAGTCCTGATGGGCGATATCGTTCTGTTCCGTTTCGCCGTAGGTATAGAATGCCGTGCCTTCCCAACCTTCGAGGAACGGTACGGTAAAATCGGCGCCAAACGACAACCTGTAGGTGCGATTGTCATCCAATTCCATGTTGACGCCGCCATCCTCCTGCATCTTCTGTGGCAAGGTGTTGGGAATGCCGTCTTTACCAAACGGCAGCCATTGGGTAATGCGAACATCTTCATAGAACGGTACGCCGCCGAGCGGATCTGTACTGATGTCAGCGAAGCGATTCGCTGCCAGTGGCACCATGCCATTGGCGTCGCGCGCGGGCATGCGTCGTCCGTAGCCGTCCAGTATGAAATTGCCGTTTCCGTCCAGTAGAGGTTGGGCAAACAATTCTGCACCATCTGAAGACACGGCACGAAAGGTGTTACCTGGTAATTCGCCCCGAACAGTAGGCAGGTCGTCCTCACGGAAGCCCGGGTTACCTGGGTTCGTGCGTCCCCTTACCACCTGACGATTATAGACGACCTGCGCGTTAACAGACAGGTCATCGCTGATTTCCCAGTTAAAATTGGTGTAAAGATTGGTCGTATCCAGCATCTCAACGAAATCTCGCGTATCACCAAAGCTGAGGAAACAACGATTGCCAAGGGGATTACCCCAGGCATTGTTACCAAATGTCACCTGGTCGGCTACCGCGTCCCTGCCGCAATTAGGATCAGTTCGCTGTGTGGTTTGCTGTACGCCATTGTCGAAAACCAGGTCGCCATTGGCGTCCCTGACAGGAACAATAAAGCTACCTGGATTGGAACCCCCATTGTGAGTCAAGCCTGCTGCGACATATTCAGGTCGCTCATCCCACCTGAGAGTGCCACCATCCTGGTAGGAGCCGGCGATCACGATGTCAATATTGTCGATGCTGGTACCACCGAGGAATGAGATTTCATTCCTGCGAAAGTCTCCCCGGTCGTCACCTTCCTCGTAGTACTCAACCTTGAAACCATCATAAGCCTTGTACGGAACAAGGTTAACCACTCCCGCCACCGCATCGGTACCATAAATGGTTGCCGCGCCGTCCGTCACGATATCCATGCGTTGGAGAGCCACGGGTGGTAGCAGCATTTGAACGTTTTGTTGGACTGACCGCTTGCCGTCCATCAACGTCAGTGTTGCCCTGGCACCCAATCCTCGCAAGTTGAAGTTGGCGATCTGGTTAGTGGTGCCCTGAATAGAGTTGGTAGTACCCGTACCGTTGTTGAAGGTCAGGTTCTGTACTATCTGGGCCATGTTGACGGTGCCCTCGGCTTCGAGATCCTCAGCGGTGAAGGACGTGACTGGTGAAGCAGCGTCGAAACCCTCGGTTCGGCGAATATACGAACCGGTAACGATGACTTCTTCTACCTGAGACTGTTGAGCCGACACATCTCCAATTCCGGTGGCCAGGGCCAGGGATATCGCGGAAGACAGCAAGTGCAATCTGTGCTTTTTTGTATTCAAGATTAACTCTCCTTTGATTTTGCCTAATTAGTTCTAATTATTGAGGGTCAAATAGATTTCTATTGAACTGTGATAGCTCTCCGCTCTATTGACTTGTTAACGGAACAAAATTGGTGCCTACATACAGGCCCTTTCTTGAGAGAGATTCAGGGAAGGTATATCTTCTAAGGGATAGTAGTTCCAAGGTCAGGCCGTAGCAGGCGTAACATCTGTTTTGCAAAGTTTCTAATTATTGACACAATAGAATTCAAGCGATCAAAGACTAAAGGGATCGATATATTGGGGGAATTCAACATAATAGTCTGCCGAATTTATCGATAATGCTGACGAATTATTGAAAAATCCAAGAATTCAACAAATACTCTTACGCCCTAAGGCATTCTCTGGTCTAAATTTCGGAAGAAAACAGCCAGTAATGCCGGCAACTGAAAGATCGATGGACATGAGGGCATTTCCCTCGGCCAGGACTTCAATTGGCGATTTATCAGGATAATTATGTGTTGCACTACACGAAAGCAATACCCATGCTAGGCAAGCAGCAACGCCATGGCTGGGGCGCTACAACAAAGAACGGCTTACATATGGCGATAGGAGGAATACTCCTATTCAGACGTATGTAATTGCAGCAAAGATTTCTACTTCTGCGAACCATAGTTAGTTAGTGTGGGATTATCGGTCAACGGCAAAATTGAAGCGTAGACTACTTTGACGCGAAATAGAATGTGTTGCTAGATTTTTCGAAGCGTATGTATATTGCCTGCTCATCAGTATCGAAATACCTTGTACTATCGCTCCAGAATTCTCCAATAAATCAGTCCGTACTTTTGGGGAAATGCCACTCTGACCCCATTTATTCGCGACTTGAAAAGTATCAAACACCAAACAACAAGAGGTGAGATTATGCACAACTATCTACTCAGACTGATCGGCATCTGCAGCCTGGCATCCTTGGCGAGCCCTGTCCTGGGCCAGGCCGGCAATATCGTCACCGGCGAGGGCTTCCCCAACCCCATCGCGCAAGTCCACACCGAGTGGGGAGAGCTGCCCGCCGGGCGGTCCTGGGGTTCCACGGCGGGGATCGATATCGACCCGACCGATGGTCACGTGGTCGCCTACGAGCGCTGCGGCTCGGGGTCGGCCGGGGGGCCTGGCGTTAACTGCGACAGCAATCCGGTGGCGCCGATATTCAAGATCAACCGCCATAGCGGCGAAACGATTGCCAACTTTGGCGCCGGCATCATGGTGACGCCCCACGGCATTCACGTCGATGATGAGGGCAACGTCTGGGTGGCGGATTTCGCAGGCAATGAAGCGGGCAGCAAGGGCCACCAGGTCCACAAGTTCAGTCCCGACGGGGAACTGCTCATGAGCCTGGGCACGGCGGGACAACCGGGCAATGATCGCAGCCACTTCAATCAACCCAATGACGTGATCGTGGGGCCCGCAGGCAACATTTACGTGGCCGACGGCCACAGCGGTCAGAATATGCTCACTCTGGAGGCCATTGAACAAGGTCGCCGCAACGGCCAGACCGGTCGTATCGTGAAATTTGCCCCCGACGGCAGCTACATCACGGAGTGGGGTCGCCTGGGCGCGGCCCATGGCGAGTTCCGCACACCCCATGCGCTGGAATTCGATTCCCGGGGGCGCCTTTGGGTGGCCGACCGGGGCAACCATCGCATCGAGATATTCGACCAGGACGGCAATTACCTGGAGTCCCGCTACAGCTATGGTCGCATAAGCGGCATCTTCATCACCGACGATGACATGGTCTATGCCATCGATTCCGAGTCCGGGCCGTACCGGCATCAACCCTGGCACAGCGGGGTGCGCATCGGGCCGCTGGACGAAGACCGGATCATCGCCTTCATCCCGGGTTACCAGACCGAGAGTCGTGGCGAACAGGGCACCGCCGGTGAAGGCGTGGCAGTGGATGCGGACGGAAACGTCTTCGCGGCCGAAGGTCCCGCATCCCTGCCCGTGACTGGCGGGTCATTTACCAAGTACACCGCCAGGTAATAAACGTTAGGGTCAAAAATGAGGTCTGGTTAGAAAGGCTGGACTGGCTTTCTACTCCGACCTCGTCTCCTCTCAACCTTAGGCGGCAACGGCCAGCCCGGGTATGAAGGGAATGTCGGCAACTCCCGCACGGGAGAATAATAGCAGGCAAGTTGCAGTAGACTAAGATCCGGGGGACACTGACAATCTGGCAACTATGCTAAGTCGAGGCAATCACGGAAGTTTCCTGAATTACTACCTAAGTTTCCAGATTATCAGCAACCCCCGTGTATGAAAGTTTAGAAGAGTTAATCCAATGGAATATAAGAAGAATTCGCTATTGATCGTTGGCTTGGGCGTGGCCGTAATGTCTGCCCTCGGCCTGGCTCAGTCCTATTTGCAAAATTCGGTGGTCGCTGCCAGTAATGCCCGCCTGGTGCCCTATTTTGAGGTGGATCCGTTCTGGCCCCAACCGTTGCCTAACAAATGGATTCTTGGCAGTACCATCGGCGTGGCAGTTGACGAGCGCGACCATGTTTACATCGTTCACCGCAATGATGAGAACAATTTTTCCACTCAAGAGATCGGGCTGGACAATGAAATTTCCGACTGTTGCACCCCAGCACCTCCAATCATTGAATTCAATCCTCAGGGTGAAGTAGTCAATGCCTGGGGCGGCCCAGGCCCGGGCTATACCTGGCCGGCATCAAACCATGGAATAGAAGTCGCGCCCAACGGCAATGTTTGGATTGGCGGCAACGGTGGTGGTGACTCCCATGTGCTGGTTTTCACCCGCGAGGGTCGATTCATTCGGGAAATAGGCACCCCTGGTGAAGACGTCGACAGCAACAGTACCGAGCACTTTTCCCGGGTTGCCGAGATCGCCATCGATGCTGACGCAGGTGAAGCCTATTTCGCCGATGGGTATGGCAACAAGCGAGTTGCGGTCGTCGATGTGGCGACCGGAGCATTCAAGCGCTACTGGGGCGCTTACGGCAATCGCCCGGTGGACGACCGGATCACTTATCAGCCGGGGGAACCGCTCCCTCAGCAATTCGCCGGTCCGGTGCACTGTGCTGAGCCTTCCAATGATGGCCTGCTGTACGTCTGTGACAGGGGCACTGACCGAATCCAGGTATTCCGTCCTGACGGCACGTTTGTAAAGGAAGCACAGGTTGCCCCGAATACCGTTGGCGCAGGCGCTACCTGGGATATCGCCTTCTCAGCAGATGACGAGCAGGAGTTCATTTATCTCGCTGACGGATCGAATATGGTCGTCCATATTCTGGAACGGGATTCACTCGAAGTCATGTATGTATTGGGTGAGGGAGGCAGGCAGCCAGGCATGTTTTTTGGCACCCACAGTATTGTCAGCGATTCCCTTGGCAATTTCTACACGACGGAGACCTACGAAGGGAAGCGCGTGCAAAAATTCGTCTACCGTGGTCATCGCCCGGTGAATCAACTACGCTCAGGGCCCGCCTGGCCAGACGGTCAACGGCTGAAGAATTAACCCCGGGCGGCAACGATATATTTTCGAATCAGAATGGGGCAGAACACTTCGATACTGTAATCGCTATAGCAATTGCCAATTGGAAGACTTTCGCCCCATTTGATTTTAGATATGTCAGTTAGTGGCTGCCCCCACGCTGATTGATCGCTTCAGGTAACGCCAGAGCGGTCAGCCTGGACGCGGTTTGCAATATCAGATACTGATGTCCCTCGTGAACCCAGGTACTCATGCCGTAGCGGCTGGTTTCCGGAACCTCGATGCGGCCGATTTCCTGCCCACTTGCCTTGTCGACTGCAAACAGATGGGGCGTGCCATCGCTGGTGACATCAGCATAGAGCAGCATGTTTGCCGTAACCATTGCAGGCACGGCATTACCGGTACCTGTATTGCCGATATCCACTCCCTGAAGCTCAGGCAGGTCTTTAATCCGTTGCGGCGTTTCACCGGTTGGTATCACCCACAAGTGTTCCCCGGTATTCATGTCTATGGCAGTAATGCGGCTATAGGGCGGCTTCAATAGCGGAATGTTAAGAGGATGGCGGGGAGTGGGCCCTCCACGGGCTGCGGCGTAGCGGGAGAGCGTAACGCCGGTCGGTGCATCGTAGTACGTATCCGCTTCCTCACCTGACACGATTTGCCGATAGCTGCAGCGCGAATTGGAAACGACGTACAAGACACCACTGGTAGGATCGGCTACCGTAGGGTGAGTAATGTTAACTGCGCCGGCAGGGCAGATCATTGGCGCGACTTTGCCCGAAGGATGGTTGCGTTGCAGTGGCGGATTGAATACCGGGCCCAATTGAAAATCAGCTACCGCCGCGACTGCCTGCGCTCGTATCTCTGGAGTGAAATCCACCAGGTCATCAAGGGTGACCCCCAGGGTTTCATAAGGTGCCGGCTTGGTTGGAATCGGTTGCGTGGGAGAGAGTTTTTCCCCCGGTACCGTTGATTGTGGCATCGCCACTTCTTCGATAGGCCAGATGGGTTCGCCGGTAGCGCGGTTGAACGTGTAAGCCATGCCCTGCTTGGTCGTTTGTACGACTATTGGTGTGGGACCAAGCCCGGTATCTACATCGAGAAGAATGGGCGCGGTGGACGTGTCAAAATTCCATATATCATGGTGGACAAGTTGAAAGTGCCAGGCCCGCTCTCCGGTTTTCGCATTGAGTGCTATCAGGCTGGTACTGAACAGGTTATCACCGGGATGGTGGCCTCCATAGTAGTCAATGGTGACCCCATTGGTTGGAATGTACACCATGTCCAATTCGGGGTCAGCGGAGATGGGAGCCCATGAAGAAATATCTCCGGTATATTGCCACGCATCATTTTCCCAGGTCTCGTGACCATATTCACCCGGTTGCGGTATAACATTGAATTTCCACAAAAATTCTCCAGTGCGGGCATCGTAACCCAGGATGTCGCCGGGCACGTTTTCAATCCGTGATTGCAGATAGCCCTGTTCCGCTGAATTACCCACTACAACCACGTCGTTGACTACAATCGGTGGTGAAGAGGACGTGATATAGCCACGCTCCAGCGGAATGCCTTCATATGGGTCATAAGCGTGGCCGAGATCCGCCAGCAAATCGACCACACCGGTTTGCGGAAAACCGTCAATGGGGATTGGTCCACCGAAACCTTCCATGGGCGCCCCGGTTTCGGCGTCCAGTGCCGTTAAAAAGAAAGCAGGTGAGATGATATAAATGACATCTCTGCCGTCAATCTGACCATAACCTACGCCTTTACCGTAATCTGCCCGCATCGAATACTCATGGCGGCCGGTGTTAGGCTCGCGATACGACCAGATGGTCTCCCCGGTCTTTGGGTCGATGGCCACCACATGGCGGCGGGCACCGGCAACCGTGTACAGCCGGCCGTTAATGTAGCTCGGGGTGGAACGACCGCTTATCGCCTGGAAGCTTGCCCCGTCCCAGGTCCAGGCAACTTCAAGATCCCCGAAGTTATCCGCGTTGATTTGATCGGCTGGGGAATAACGGGTGTGAGCAAAGTCATTGCCCAGAGTCGTCCATTCGACGGTATCTTGAGCTGATGAGGCAGTAGACAACAGCAACGTGCCCAAAATGAAACACACTACTGATTTGTCACGACCAGAGGCAAAAAAGTCAACGAAGCTGATTTTCATCATTGTTGGTATCTCTGTATGTGGACGGAAAAACTAAGGTATCTCCAGACCCGCCCGGAGTCCAATTTTCAGATGAATTTTGTGTATAGGCCAGATACCAGAATGTCCCGAGGCAGCTTTCGGCTTGAAGATCAGTTAAAACCTGAACTTAGCGCAGCGCTGGAATCCAATCCGAGAGAATGCATTTCCGTCCAAGAATCTTGTGCTTCCTTCAGAAGAAGCTGAGTGTGAGCACGGCTGCGGTTGAAATTAAATTTGACCATTTTCAATGGATTTCGGTTAGTGACTGTTGTCGGATAATACTTGTCTACCAGTTGGCAGAGGAGTGTTTGTTCGGGTTGGTGGCGCTGATAACGTAACGAAATGGCGAGCGCTTGATTGTAAGTTGGTGAGCCCTCCTGAATATTATATAAGGATGCATACCGGAATCCGATCCAGAACATGCTGAGGGGATTTAGGTTGGTATTTAGCAGGAAGCGCAATATCAAGGATTTTGCTATGCCCTGGGATGCCTGAAAACTCCGCGCTTCGCGCTGCAGGCTCTGCTGCTTACAAAGCTTGCGTCGTTCGCCTCGTTTTTGTTCAGCAGCGATCCGGATTGGGTCTTCGCAAGGCTCCAGCAATATCACCGTAGTCATCCATGACGCAATAGATAAGTTGCTCTTTGACCCGTGTCCCTCCCAACCATAACGGGTGGTTCTGGCCTCACAGCGCTACCCCACTCAACCTATCAATGCTCTCGTCTCTAACACACTTTAGTAGGGTCAAGCCCTATGTGAAATCTCGTCTCGAAGGAGGGTTCCCGCATTCCGCCCTTGATGCTTGCATGGCACCAAAAAACGGGGCTAGTGCAAACCGAATATCCAATCTGCCCTGGCCCCGCTATTTGCTGATTGATTCAGAATTACCTGTTTGACGATTCTGAATTGTTGGCGTGAGTTTCTAGTCGGTACCGCTCTGCCTTGAGAGTGAAGCATTGCGCTCGGCCAGCAACCGCTCGTATTCTTCCTGTCCCAGGTAGGTGACATCGACCCAGTTGTGGGCCATTTCATCGACGGTACGATCACCCCAGCCTACCCACTGGTTGGGGTCAGGGTTGTTGGGATTTGCCGTTGTGTTGTCATGCCATGCGCGGGTGATAACCATCGTGCCAGCTGGCACGAGGGGAGCCGCATCTTCGGCGAATACGTAGTTAATCTGCCAGTTCCACTGAAAGTTATCTACGAACGCCAACACCTCCCGATTACCATCGGGATAAATGGCTTCCATGGACATTGCCTTGCCACGCATATGCATATGGGGCTGGAAATTTTCCAGTCGTGCCGGAGCGGTCAACACAAAAGTGCCCTCGGTAACGGCTATTTCATTAGGTGGTATGTCCAGGCTATTGGGACCCTGGGCGTCCAACATGCTCAGGATAGTGCGATGCTCGGGGGGTTCATCATGAAACCAAACTCCGATCTCAACCTGGGCATTGGGAACACGCTCACCCATGGCATGCAGATGCACCTCCCACATTATTTGGGCACCAGGTAGCATGAGTTTTCCAGTATCCGGACGAAATATCTGGCCGGCCTTGCCAACCGCCCATTCCATGAACAAGTTAGGGCCGAACGGTACATCCACATCCTCGGGCAACCCACGCTTGCCATCATCCTGTTGCACGAGAAAAGCGAGTGCGTGATGCACAACGCGACGGCTGTCAGAATCCATGGGTCGGATCTCAATCGCCTTGACCCATTTTTCTTCGGTCAGTCCGGTTGGAACGACCGGTCGAAACCACTTGTCCTGGGTGACGGCTTCGAGGTCGAAAGGCTCCGAGGCGACAACCAGGTCTGGTGCAGTACCTATCTGATCTTCGAGGCGCCAAATCAATTCATCATTGAACTCGCGCGCTGCTGGTGCTCTGTTCATATCACCTTGCATGGCACCCTGATCGACCCAGGCCAGAATAGTTTCCCGTTCTTCATCTGTCAGGCCCCGGTTGTTGACGAAGTCCTGTATCCCTACTTCTGGATTCAGGTGCCAGGGAGGCATGACGCGATTCTCCACCCTGTACTTGATGACAGGGGCGAATGGTCGCACTTCTTCATAGGTCATGAGAGACATGGGAGCGATAGAGTTCGGTCGATGACACTCCTGGCACTTCTCCTGGAAGATGGGCATTACGTCTTCTGCCCAGGTTAATTCCTGACCCAGGCTGCTGGCAGAAACCAACAGCGCCATTCCGGCGCCCAAAAAACTGATGGCTTTAAAGAATTGAGTATTAATTGACTTAAGTTGCATGAGTATTAACCTCCTGAAGGGTCTTGCCTTCATTGGAAATAGACTGATTCTTTGGTGAATGACTATTCTGATACTTGAACTTTTACGAATCCGTTGGTCCAGCAACATTGTGAATGACCAGCACGCTCCGGCCCGGAGGGCTCAGTGATGCGTGCGCGAAGCATGTAGTTTCCTGGTGTGCTGAACGTGACTTCGGTCTCAGCCTTGCCGCCCTCTGATGGGATTCCGGCACTGACTTCGCTGAACTCCACTTTGCCCTGTCCCTGGTGCTTGAACCACTGCAGGTTGACCGGGGGAACGCGTCGGCTTTCGCCTCCTAGAAAAATGGCCATCAACGGGTCCGGCGTGCCGTCGTCTTGTACCCAGGCCTCTAAAGTCAATGGTTCGCCTACCCGCGCCCGCAACGGGCCAGTAGTCACTCCACTGGGTCCGTGGCTCCAGGTGGCATCCTCGGAGAATCGAATCTGGGGTGGGAAATTGCCGTTAGCATCGCCAACAATTGCATCGATGACAAAATCTGGATTGCGGTTGGCGGGAATTTGATGAGTCTTACCCTGGTTTTCCAGGTGCCAAACGATTTCACCTTCGTAATCTGCAGGCACATCAATAGTGAATACGCCCCAATGGCGATGCACCTCAAATGTCGTAGGTTGCCCCTGATTGGGATCGCCGTCTGGTGCGCCGATGATGCGGTTAGCGGGCCCAATTGGAATCTCCATTACTTCTTGTGTATTGCGGTTGTAGTAACCGAACGAGTAGGAGATAGAGCCATCTTCATTTTCATACCAACCCTCGAAAGCTGGAGTCACGGTCTGACCCGAACGAATGCCGATGTCCTTTCCCAGTGGCAGGAGTTCGATTGGTAGTGGTGTGCCCTGGGCCAGGAGTTGTCCTGACATCAATAATCCCAGCGTGGCAAAAAAAAGTCGATTGATAGTGTTGCGATGATTTTGCATGGGGCCTCCTTGAGCGACTGCAATCAAATCGGATTAGATCTCGTAATTGGCATATTCAATATTAAGGAAAACATGGTGTGCCTTTATATATAAATGTAAATGAATGCAGGAAAGAAGTTACGAACCGTAACACTCTTTTGATGCATTTGCTAGAAATGGGAGGAATGCGAGTCTTCCAAGGACGGTAGCCGGATAGCACTCGGCCTGCTTGAGGCCTGAGAGGAAGTTGAAACAAAATGCCAGTACAGCAGGGGGCAAAAGTAGACGATTAGCCAAAATATTGGACTGAAATTCTGTCTCTAGTTGAGTGCCACTCACCAATATCACCTCGAGAGAGGTGGCTTTAGTACGTTCTCTACTCGAGACATTCTACAATCCCTTCCTTTATATGCTCGAAGTGGGACAGCATGATCGCATGATTCCAAGTCCCATAGAGATTGAGAACCCCGGGAAAATATTTATTACGTGGCGGCTTCTTATTGATAGATGATTTCTGGGGTCAGGGGCAGTGGGGCAATTTTTACGCCAGGTTCAGTCAGTAATTTCCCGATCGGGAAATTGTCGAGCCGCAATCGGATCATGAAATATTCCATGTGTATTGCGACATCGACGGATCACAGCGCATTCCGGCGCTGGCTCGAAGCGACGAGTATGGAGAGCAGGGGATCAATCGCGCAAGCAATCAAGCATATACAATTAGATTACCCCAGATTGAAATGAGAGCGAGCCACGGCGATCAGCTTTTTTCTATCGCTTTGCCACGCTTGAATTCTTACATTCGCAATACGTTTACCTAATTTTACTATTTCGCAACTGGCATACGTATCCTCTGGTCGCCCGGACAAGGTGTAATCCAAACTAAAGTCGATTACCTTGGGCACGCTTATGGACTCCATTGTCCACATTAAGTGAATTATCGCGGCATTCTCCATAAATCCTCCAATCACGCCGCCATGAAGCGCAGGAAGCAAAACGTTACCAATACTATTTTCGTTGAAAGGCAAATAAAAAAGTAATTCTTCATTCTCGTCTTCACTAAATCGAATGCCCAATAACTGCGCATAAGGAATCAATTCTGCTGCTTTGGCATAATCTTTAGATTTGCGTACTTCTGAAAATATATCTTCTACTTCAGTCATTTTTTGTATCCATAATGGGCATAGGCAAGCTGGAGGACGAGCGCATAAATGTGGCCATACAGGTCGCAACTAAATCTTCCTTGTCATTCTGATAGGCAATGCCTTTAACAAACGCAATAGACTGGGTTAGCTTATAACACTCAGCTTCGGCATAAATGTTCTGCCCCACTACGGCCGGTTTCATATAATCAACCCGTAGATCTAAGGTTGCAATAGACTCCATAGCCACCAAAGAGCTAAACACGGCCATACCGCCGACACTATCCATTATGGATATAATCACACCGCCGTGAATCGTGCCGTTAACCGGGTTTCCCACTAATTCCTTTTTATAGGGTATTTTTAGGCATGACTTGTAAGGTTCAGCAGAGACAAATTGTATGCCGATATTTTTGGCATGGGGAATATTACCGAAAAAACTTTGGACTAAAGTGTCCCTTACATTGGGGGCATCAATTAATAATTGACCTTGTTTTAATTCTTGCATTTTTCATCCCTTAAATATCTGCTAGCTTCAATTATTTAGGTTTAACCTTCATGCCAATCGACAAAAGAATGGGGGGCGGATACCTCTGATTTGTGCGTCTTTCTTGATATCTTCAAGTTTTAACATAAGCAATTCTTGCTAGTATTTTTCTTAAAGACTGAGGTGAGCGTATTCAGTTTTTTATTGAACCTTGCTCAGCAATCCGCTTTTAGAATTTCTCGCAATTAAAGAGCCAGCTTTCGCCTACCTTGAAATCTGGCTGCTTGGCTTCTGCTGCCAACCTATAGGTCGTTTTTCGGTCAACTTCAGGTGCTGGGCGACTGCATCTAGGGTAAGAATCTTGTCGGCCACATATGCATACTGTCCATCTAGATGAGGGTGAGAGAGTAGAATGAAATTGAAGAACAATCAATTATGCGGACAATTTCCTAGCTACTTAACTCGGGCACTGATTGGATGGCGAAATGACCCATGATCGGGATAGTTGCCATGGTCCTTGTTGCTTTTATGAGCACAATTACGCTCCCGTCCTCGTTGTTTTTGGACGTCTGATTTCCGATCCTCACCGCGGTTTTGCTGTTAGGGACCGAGAGGCGCCTCGATATCGTGCTATTCTAAATTCAATCTATCTTTCAACTATGAATTACAATCCATCAAACAAAGAAATAGAGCTGAGACTTCAAAAAGAAAAGTATCGCCATTAAATGGAGGTTACAGGCAAAATCGGAAAGTTGCTGAAAGAGGGCGGTATTAATGATTTTAAAGAAAATATTACTGAACTTGTAAATCAAATCCCTGAATCCAGGAAAAGCGATCTTGCACACTTTATTGAGCTATTGTCAAAACTGGTGTTTCGGCAGTTGAATCAAGCGGCGGCCTGATTGATTGTTGTCACCTCTATACCGTCTTTGAATTTCACTCCGGTTATCACCTTGGCCAAGTAATTAAATCCTCTTAACCGCCGCCAAT
>JAVJRC010000007.1:0-847149 GCA_040218615.1 Gammaproteobacteria bacterium | reverse complement strand
CCTGATACCAAGCCAAGCCTTGACCAACTGCAAGCCTGGATCAACAACCCGGCTTCCAACAAGGACATCATCCGTGATCCAAACGACCTGGGAACTATCCTCCAGATCAATGGACTGGGTGCTGGTAACGCGGAAACCGTTCAGGTAACTGCTTATGACCTGCAGGCAAATTACACCTTCGGCATCAATGATTGGGGTGATTTCCGCATCGGTCTGCAAGCCACTTACATTGATGAGTTCCTGTACCAGTCCAAGCCAGATGATCCTATTACTGACGGCGCAGGCAAGTACAATGACCAGACTGGTGCTGCACCAGAGCTGCCCAAGATTAAGGCCAACCTGCAAATCGGCTGGACTATGGGCAACCACTCTGTCAACACCATCACTCGTTACATCGATGCAATCGATAACTACGACGGTCCCTTGTTCACCCACCTGGATTTCTTCGGCGGTTTCCACCGTCCTGCTGGAATCCAAGAGACTGGCATTAAAGCCTGGACTCAGCTGGATGCGAACTACACCTACCGTGGCATCGAAGTATTCGATGGTGAGCTGAGCTTCACAGTCGGTGGTCGAAACCTGACCGACAGAGAACCACAACGATCACCGGAATTTGCCGGGGTACTTGGTGCCTTGCATGATCCGTTGAATCGAGTGTTCTACGCGCGAGCAGTCTACGACTTTTAACTCTTAGTTAATCGTCTTAAACACGAAAAGGGGCCTTCGGGCCCCTTTTCTTTTGCGTGCCTGGGACGCAGCGGCTGCGAAACGCCGGCACTTCGTTGAAGGGATTTTTTGGGCAGGTCATTTACGGTTTGTAAACTCCCTGCCCAAAAAATCCCTTCGCCTCGTTCCAGCGCTTCTCGCTCGCTGCTCGAGGGTGGCCCCGCCTCATAGATCGAACATCTTTCAATAATCATTGCTTATACATTTCCTGCAGGATTGCAGTGCCTGAGGGTGGCTGGCGGGTATGGGCGGGCCCACAGTAAAGGGCCAGCGCCGAGCGCAGGAAAAAGACCGAACGCAGTGAGAGGCTTCTTTCCGGAGGGAGGGGACCCCGGAGGGGCGCGGACCGTGGGCACGACCGTACCCGGCAGGCGCCCGGAACGGAGCCACTGCCGCAAAGGAGAACTAGAGAGAAAAAAGATCAGGGAGTATTAGCAGAGAGCAGCGTGAAAAACAGATTCTCAGCATCTGTTAACCGAAACAGCACATCCGTATACGCCACCTGCCCGCCGATAACCAACTCCGGAATATTCAGATTACCAGTAGCCCCGTCAAAAGTGGCTATTCCATCCACCGATTCCGAAAGCACAGAAACAGTCTCCGGTTGTGCCTGAATAATTACCGGATCAGTAGACTGCAACATCAGGGAAACAGCCAACAACCCCTCAGCACCAGCATCTACCTTGATATTGAGCATGCTGCTGCTCTCATCAAAGACATTGGCGGCATCACTGGTTCCGGGCGGATCCACCGAGATTGAATCCATAGCTACCTTGACCACGTTATCACGGGTAAACAAGCCACATTGAACCTGTTGAAAGCCATCATAATTCACCGTTGGCACCGAAAGACTCACATTCATGGGAACCCGCCAGGCGTCAGCGATGTTATTGGCCGTTTCAATTCCTTCTACAACTTCACCAATGACAATGGGTTCCTGACCGGGCGGGAACGCATTCTGGTTGTGGCCCAGGTTGATATGCCATTGCCCGCCCACCATGGTTGAATCGCTTGCCAGGGGCACCATGGCAAGGGTTCCCGTGGAGTTTTCCAGTCCCGTACTCTCTACCGGGATTGGAGCCAGGGAAGAAACAGGTATCGGACCCTCACTACAGGAATTGTAAAAATACAGCCCACCAGTAATCGTCGTATTGGTCGCCTCGTGGACCATGGAGAACTGGTAGTTTCCGGCCTCCAGATGCGCCAGGAAATGCGCCACGGTGGCCGGGGCCTTGTCTTCGAACAACTCCAGGGTAAAGTTACCGAGATTGGTTTGCACACTCACAATGGTGTCTGCCAAAACCGAATTAGGTAACAAACTGAGAGAGAAAAAACAGGCTGACCAGAAGTTTAGGGGAGTGCTTTTAGCAGGAGTCATATTTGGGAGAATCAGGGCTCAGATCAAGCCGTCGTGTTGAATTGGGTTTCAAGAGGACCAGCAAGGGTCAGTTTTTTATTCAGGGGCGAGATTCTAAGCTGAACCCGCCCAGTAACCAAGTGCCAGCCAAGAATCAGACCAGACTCGATGAACCCGGTCTAGGAATCGAGAAAATATTCCTGTTTGGATTTATACCAGCCGAACAGGCTGTATCGGGAATCACCCGCGTAAGGCTTGACCTGGGTGACCAGATGGAGCCTGGGTACCTTGAACATAATGAGCGCATTGAACTGTGGCGGAACCTTGTGCACCGGTTTGCCCTTGCTGTTGCAGAAGGCGAAACAGCCCTCCCATTCCTTCTTCCAGTCCTTGCTCAGGCCTAGTACATGGGCTGCGATCCGGCCCTGGCCCGGGCTCTCATCCATATGCACGGAAAGGTGGTGGTGGCGATCGTAACGGGAGGCCCAGGTACTCACTTCGCGCCCGCTGTCATCACCCGTAATTGCCGCCATTAAACCCAGATACTCCGGGCTGTTGAAATAACGGTATATCTCGGTGAGTACTTGCGCGTCTTCGGGTGTGTCTTGGATTTTGGTAGGAATGGTGTAACGACAGTAGGCAAATGAGAAGTCGTTATCCTTCAGCGTCGCTATTTTGGGTACCAGCTTCTGGATCTCTTTGTCGCTCATGCCAGCATAGCGCTGTGGATCGACTATCTCTACCTTGCCCGAACTTCTCAATGGGCGGTAATGAAATTCCCAGGGAACGCTGTTCTTGAGACTCTCGTAAGCCGCCTCCGCCACTTCTTGCCGCAACAGGTTGGGTATCACTACATAGCCAGTTTCGAGATACTGTTGATGCAGCGATGCAGTATCCAGATCGTTCACTATTTCCATAGAATCAGGGACTACCTGCTGAGTTCTGCAAGCCTGGCACGCAGTTGGGTGAGAATGCTGGCAATCTGGGCAAACTCAGGAATCTCGCGGGTCATTTCTTCCATTTTGGCTTGCAGTCGATCGTATTCAGGTTGCAGGCTCGCCCGCAAGGCATCATTGCTTAGCTCAGCACCGCGATTGAATTGAAAAGTATTCTGGTTGTCCGCCCGTGCCCTGAGCATAAATTCAGGTTCACACACCCGAACAGGAATGTTGGTACCTGTAGGTGTTTGCCTGCTGCAGGTGACCTTGAAATCATCATCATCCACATTGGCGTTGAAGATCGCATAAAACTGATCTTCAGCTTCTTCGATGAACTGGCGGACCTCGGGCCGGCTAAGCTCGGAGATTACAATGACCTCGCCTTCCTCTTCCTGAGCCACAGCGGCAAGGCCAGGCACTAACAACACAAGAGCTAATAACAGGTTTTTCATGACATGCTTTCCTGTAGGCATATTGTCCCGATTTTACTCGGGTTGCTCCGCCCCGGCTAATTCAATCGACGAGCTGAATTACTGGCAGGTTACAGAGCGTAATTGGCGGCAAAAAAGAGACAGGCCAGAGCAGCAGATGGATTCAGTTAGGTAATGTCCGAAGACCACTCATCCGATGAAGCCGCCTTGTCAGCCTTGTACTGCATCTCGGCAATACGACGCAGTTGCTGCAAGGACGTAAGATGGGCATAAATCATGGCGATGAGACCGAGCTTCCTAAATTCCAGATAGTCCTCATCGGGAAGCCCGTTCAGCTTGTCCTCGTCGATAGTGTAGATGCCCTGTATATTAAAGAGCTCACCATCGGGGCGGTGCTGCAACTGTACCTGATGAGTCGTGAGCATCTCCCTCTCTTTAAGCAACTTGCAAATCTGTGCGGTCTGCTCACGTTGCTGAGCGGCCTGGACCAGGTTTTCAATGCGGTTGTCAGCGTATTCAGTCTTCTCCCCTTCTTCGGTGAATAAAGCCTGACCTTCACTCTCACTGAGCAACTCACTCTCTTCATCGATCATGACCACAAACTGTTCACGGTTCTCATCAGCGGCAGCCACAGCGAATGGCGCATTGCCAAAGCCCTTGGGAATAACATGGGCTGGAAACGGATTTTGCCGACAGTAGAGATTCTGACCATCACGCAAGCCCATAATGGCTACCGGCATAAATTCCTCTGTGTCTTGATTGGTGACGAAAACCAGTGGGAATTCAGAAGCCAGTGTGAAGAAGTCCAGAGCCACAATCGGAATCAGGTTCTGGTTCTTGTAGCGACTGTAATCATGGGATTCGATTACTTTTAACTTGGCATGCTTGTCTTTTGCCAGGGGCACGTGCTTGGTCATAGGGTGTATTGCCTTTCTATTGAGATATTGGATGCTTGCTTGAATTGCTGCGCAGTTTACCTGAGACGGCTGTCAGAGTCAGGAGGGAAACGACTATTGCTGTCCTTCGGCTTCGCCGCTTACCAGTTCGATGAAGTTTCCGAAGAATTCATCTGCCATTTTCTTTGCAGTGCCGTCGATCAGCCTCGACCCCAGTTGGGCGAGCTTGCCACCCACGTTGGCTTTGACAACGTAGACCAGAATGGTGTCTTCGCCTTCTTCTGTGAGATTGACCTGAGCAGAGCCTTTGGCGAAACCGGCAGCCCCGCCCTGCCCCTGACCATTGATGGTGTAACCATTGGGTGGGTCCACATCAGTGAGAGTGACATTGAACTTGAAGCGAGCCTTCACTGGCCCGACTTTGGTCGTGACCTGGGCGGTAAATTCATTTTCGCCGACAGCTTCGAAACTGTCGCAGCCAGGCATTGCCGCCTGCAGGATTTCAGTATTGTTTAGAGCAGCCCAGACCGAGTCCCGGGTAGCTGGAATACGCTGCTCTGATGCCATTTCCATTGAGTTTTTCTCCAGAGGGGCAAGGGGGCAGATTTGAGTCTGTCCCCGAAAATTCGATTGTTGTTACCAGCCTACTGCCTGACCGTCCTTGCGATGGTCCGAACCTGCCCGGTAAATACCATTGACTGGATGATCTTCTGCGATGCTCTCGGCACTGTATACCGGTCTGGGCAGATTCGGGTCTTTGGTAAACAGAATGCCTTGATAGCCACCCACGCGACCCCCGTTAACAGAGCGTACATCATGACCTTTGGCCTGCAAGGCCCTGCCCACCAGGCTGAAGAGTTCGTGCTCCAGAGAGAGAATATTGCTGTTCTGGCTGTGGGTGAATCGCGCCGCGTCGGTAGTCATCTGCACATTCATACCATGGTCGATGACGTTCACCATATGCTGGGCATGGGTCTCAGGCTGCACCGAACCACCCATATTGCCGAAGGTCATTAGCGGCTCACCATCCTGCATGACCATCCCGGCAATAATGGAATGAAACGGTCGCTTTCGCGGTGCCACCACATTGGGGTGATCTTCATCGACTGAGAACGCCACGCCGCGATTGTGCAGAATCATGCCGTAAGGAGGAATGGTGATACCGGATCCGTAGACCGAAAAAATACTGTGAATAAAACTCACCATATTGCCCCAGCGATCGGCAGTGGTGAGATAGATGGTGCCGCCATCGAGGCCGCCTTTTACTGAGGGCTCGGACGCCACGTCCATGTCAATTCGATCACAAAGGGATCGCGCGTACTGCTTGGATAACAACTTGTTAAGCGGCACGTCTGCAAACAGTGGGTCGGCGTTATAAGCCTGCAGGTCGGAGTAGGCCAGCTTCTTCGCTTCTACCAGAAAGTGCCAGTAATCCGGGTTGGAAGGACCCAGGGCAGACAGGTTCAAGTCGTGAACAGGAGCGCAGACTTCAAGGATATTCAGCATTTCCAGCCCCGCCCAGCCCTGGCCAGGTGGAGGCAATTGGAAAACATCGTAGCCGTGATAGTTGGTGGAAATCGGTTCGACCCATTCCGACTCGAAAGCAGCCAGATCGTCGTGGGTCATTACGCCGCCCTCTGCCTGGATTTTAGCGACCAGCGCATCGGCGATGTCGCCGTGATAGAAAGCGTCGCGCCCTTCTTCCTGCAACAGCCGCAAGGCATCGGCTAATCCCGGGTTACTGATGATGCTATAGAGTGGCGGAACTTCACCGTCATTGAGAAACACTGCAGCAGAGTCGGGATCCTCCAGCAACTTGCTCTGCTGACTGACCAGGTCGGAGTGTCGGCGCTCCGACTGACCCCAGCCTTCCTCGGCTATACGTGCCGCCCGTTCAAAGGTCTCTTCAAACCCCATGGTGCCAAAACGAGACAAGAGGGCGTCGTAGCCTGAAACCGCACCCGGGACGGTAGCAGCATTCACGCCACGACCAGGAATTCTGTCCAGTCCCAACTCTTCCTTAAAGAATTCAGGCGTCCAGCCAGCGGGGGCAAATCCAGCCGAGTTCAGGGCATAGAGTTTTTGTTCTTCGGCAACCCAGACCAGGGCGAACAGATCGCCAGCCAGGCCGGTGTCATTTTGTGAAGTCACATCCAGCACTGCAGAGGCAGCGACGGCGGCGTCAATGGCATTGCCCCCCTGCTGCAGAATTTCCAGGCCCGCCTGCGCAGCCAGCGGATCGCTGGTGGCGACGATGCCATGACGGGCGATCACTTCGGATCGGCCCTGGCCCAGCCAGCCCTGACCGCGAGACCCCGGTGCTGCGACGATATTAGCGGCGGGATTGGCGACCTTTTCGGTGGGAATGCCGAATGCATTGGGAGATTGCCCATTGGCCATCGTTGTGACCGTTAGCAAAAAGACAGACAGAAAAGCTGTGCCCGGAAAGTTCAGATATTTGTTCATAATGTTCCTGTATAAATCAATGGGGTTCGTTGGCCAAATGCTGCGCCAATAAATCACGCCCATAGTCGTTTCCGTTAGGCGTACGTATAACAGTGTGTATATGGTCTCGGGTAGGCACACCTGGTTCATTAATCATGGTTGTACCTACCGGGTTTTGATGATCAAATTCGATCAGGACGACGGGGCTTTGTACGCGATAATAAAACACCGCATCGTCTTCGGCAGTACCGATCCAGGCAAAATACGTATCATCCAGATGCTCACCAATTTCTTCCATGGTCACCGCAGCGTGCGGGTCTCGCAGGTTGCCCACGTAAGCCTCGATCAGGTCGAGCAAAGCCAGCCGTTGGCTGCTGCTCATTTCAGAAGCCTTTAGCCCCTCGTAATCCTGTACTTTGTTATCCGCGTTAGCTGCTGCCATGGGATAGTTACGGGTCTTCTCGCGCATGATAGTGGCTTCCGCCTGCTGCGAATTATCAAGCGACTGCATCAATGCCAGGCCGAGATCCTGCTCGGGCTGCATGATGGTATTACCCTCATACATGCCCGAGGTCGCAACAACCGGTTCACCGCCCCAGAACGCAGGTGTCATGACCACCTGATCCCCAAGCACAAAGAAATTGATTACCAGATGGTGCCCATCCAGCTGCCAGCCCCAGGGGCCATCGTCCGAAGGAATACCCATCATGGTGAAGTAGTATTTTTCCTCGCCGTAGCGAATCGGCTCACCGTTGAGTTCAAACAGGGTTTGCTCAGTGCGCATGATGGCGCGGGTTTGTTCCAGGCCCTTGGCACTTAAGGAGACTTCCAGCAGGTTCCAGGCAGCAGCCTTTTGCTCAGCCGACATCTCCTCAAGGCTGATACCGCGACGGGGAAAGATGCCCACATCCACATTGGACCAGTCGCGCCACTCCGGATCGTCGATGGCAAAATGGGTGCGACTCAGATCGATGGTGCTGAGTGTCGAAAGAAATCTTTCGGCAGCAGTCTTTAAGGGTGCCGTACTGACTCCGGTGCTGCGCAACGGGAACAGGCCCTCAATTTTTCCAGCGGAAGTCACCACGCCGCTAAAAGGCTCGCCGATAGCCACTGCCGCGCCCCGGGAGAATGTGCCCTTCTGGCTCAGCAGATTAGGGGGATATTGAGACTGGGAAAGCACGGTGCCACCGACCAGGGCGGCAGCAATCAGGGCCACAGAGGCCAGAATTCGGGGAGTTTTCGGGTGCATGGCGGTCTCTCTTGCTGGAGCTCGAATCGATGGTTTTGTTCCCTCTGCCCAGTGCAGAGGACCCTCAGAGGCTATCTGCATTCGCAGGCCGCTGCAAGTGAGCGAATACTACTCCGCCATGACCATTTCCAGGCGTGATTCTTCCCGCCAGCGGTTCCCCAGCAAGCGCCACAGAAAGACCACCGCGATAGCAAAGATCATCACGCAAAAGGCCAGCCAGGCCACCCTTGGTCCCAGCTCAAACACCCGAATGATGAAATACTGGGCCACCAGCATCGCCCAGTGCAGAGTAACCGAGGCAATCATCAACCAGCGGGTATCCCCGGCACCGCGCAACACTCCCCCGCAAACCTGAATCACCGCATCGGCCATGGCGTAACTGGACAGGCCAATCATCATGAATGCCGACAGGGTACGAATGTCGCTGAAGTCACCTTGCGGCGGCGCGAACACTTCCACCAGGGGAAAGCGAAAAGTGATATAGATAATAGCCAGCGTTGCCGAGTAAACCAGACCCAGGACGAATCCGGCAGTGATGACTTCGTTGGCACGTTCCATATCGCGAGCACCAACGAAACGGCCTATCAGACTGATCATGGCGATGTTGAGTCCCACCATGGGTATAAAGGAAAGAATATCCCAGTTAAAGACGATGGCTGCCGATGCCCCTTCCGTAATGCCATAGGACTGGAACATCAGCAGGAACAAGTTGAACGCCGCAACATTGAGAAACAACTCCAGACCCGATGGAAATCCAAGTCGCAAAAACCTGCGCAAGATGCCCCGATCCAGCACGAACGAGCAGGCCACCTGAAACGTCTCCCGATGTTCTTTGGCAAAGTAAAAACCCAGGAACAGCAGTAAAGCAAAAAGAGTCGCAATGGCCGTTGAAATGCCTGCCCCTACAATTCCAAGCTCTGGAAACCCCAGGTGACCAAACACCATCACATAGGCCAGAGGCACGTTGAGCACCAGTCCGCACACATCGCAAATCATCACCACATGGGTACGACCGATACCGGCGAAGTAGGAAGAGATACAAACCTTGGCCAGGGTAAAGACGATGCCAAGCATCAGTATGTGATAGTAGGTTCGTTCCAGTTCTACCTGTTGGGGGTCGTGATCCATGGCGGCAAAAAGCCCGCTCACACCCCAGGTAATCAAGGCCAACACCGGCAGACAGCACACGGTCATGATCCAGCCCTGGGTAACCACTTTACTGCACTTATGCCTCTCACCCGCACCGAGATACTGTGCGGCCATGGCATTGGCGTAGGAGAACAGGCCAGAGAAAAAACAGAAAGAGAAGAAAGTGGCCACTCCCCCACCCAGTGCAGCCGCCATGTGCACCGGATCTATCTGGGACATGAAGTAGCGGTCCGTAAAAATCATCACCGCAAAGGTGCCCTGGGACACCACCATGGGCAGGGCTATCCTGAACAACTCCCGGAATGTATCCAGGTTGAAATGAATTTTTTCCAACATGGTGTGGTAACTACTCTTTGCGTGCTTGGTGAGCTTGGCGGGAGAAATTACCACCAATGATACAAATTATTCTCGCCAAGCACGCCAAGAGCGCAAAGGGTGTATTTGAAAAGAATTTTGCGAATCCTTAGCTTCTTGTGAGTCGCAGCGCCTGTGGGCTTTGGTAAGTGAGAGTTCGCCACAACCACTCAGCAGGACCAAAACGGAAGTAGCGAAGCCAGAGTGGGCTGCTCACTAGCTGGAACAGCCAGATACCCAGGACCACATAGTAAATTTGATAACGCTCGAGCTGTCCTGCCAGGCCGAGCCCCCAGCCCATGAAAATGAAATTGCAGATCAGCGAATGGGAAAGGTAGTTGGTGAGTGCCATCTGACCCACTCTTGCCAGCACAGTCTGCAACCACTTGAAGAGACCGAGCTTGCAAACCACCATGACAACACCGATGTAACCGATGGCCAGTGACAGTCGACCCAGGTCATAGGTCGGTCGGTTAAACGCGGACCAGGACAGCTCGAACCCGCTGCTGACGAAGACCATGGATTCCCAGGTGTTAAGTGGCAAGCCAATGCCCAGACCGACCAATGTCATGGTGAGGTAGACACGCAAACTGCGGGAAGCATCGAGCAGCCCCCATTTCATAAAGGCCATCCCAAGCAACATCATTGCCAGGGCGTCCCAGAAACTATTGCCCAGCAAACCAACAGTTTGCAGAATCAGGTTGATTGGCGCCGCGTTAACAAAATTGCTCAGGTAGCCCGATCGCATCATTTGTAGTTGCTGCTCCACCAACTCCGGCGCAACAAACTGTTCCTGCAGGAAAGCGTCCCACTGTTCCACCACAGTCAATTGCTCTTCACTAAGCTCAGTGCCCACTGGAAGCGCTTCGATTTCTGCCATGGCGGCTTCCAGTGTCGTGGCACGAAAATAGCCACTGCTATGTACCAATGTGAGCAGCAAAAATATGCCAGCACTGATTTGCACCAGCTTTCTCGCCGGCATGTCGCGGAAGAAATAAAGAAGCAGTCCTGTCATGCCATAGGCATACAAAATATCGCCCAGCCATAACAGGACGTAGGCATTGAACAGCCCAAAAGCAACCAGCAACAGTGTGCGCCGATAGTAGAGTCGTTTCACCTGGGCGGGGTCACTATTGGGTTTGTTGAGAAAGATCAACATGCCGGCACCGAACAGCATGGAAAATATGGCACGCATGCTGCCTTCGACAAAGATATCCATGGTCATGAAGGTGGCCAGATTGATGCCACTGTCCGCTCCATCCACAGTGGGTATCAGATAGGCTGCGAAAGGATTCGCGAAAGCGACGATATTCATCAGCAGGATACCCAGCAGGGCGACCCCTCTTAAGGTGTCGATGGACTGGATGCGGGCCTTGCCAGTGAGCGGGCCGGAAGTGAGCGTTCTAGGCCCAGGCTGGTTTTCAGCTGTGATATCTACCATAGCCAGCAAGAATAGAGACTACTGCGGGCACTGGCAATGCTGGGCAGGCAGCATAGAACAGATAAAAACCAGTTCTCGGGGCTTGACCCTGGAGAGGCTCAAAGCTTGAAAATCACGGGATTGCCCAAATCCTTAAGGAATCTGCCTATAATATTGGCATTCAATCTCATCCGGCCCTGTCACAAACGCATCCGGAAGCGAACCAGAAACACTGGAGAATATGATGAAAACAGACTTATTCAGCACCCGGCTACGTATGCGCAGGCGCTTTTTCGCCTCCCTGCTCGGCTCTATTGCCTGCATGGCCGCATGGCTTCTAGCGCCAGCCTCCCTCGCCCAGTCCCTCGATGACATCACTCTGAATGTCTACAAGGAGCCCACCTGTGGCTGCTGTGTCGGCTGGATCGAGCACATGGATGCCAATGGCTATGCATCCACCGTTCACCATCCGAACAATATTGGAGCCGTGAAAGCGGAATTGGGGCTCAAGCCGGAATGGGTGTCCTGCCACACCGCAGTCACAGCAGAGGGCTTTGTGTTCGAAGGCCACATACCCGAAAAATTCATCGACCAGTTTCTCGCCGCACCTCCCCAGGGCGCACTCG
Organism: Gammaproteobacteria bacterium; assembly: GCA_040218615.1. Taxonomy (GTDB): domain Bacteria; phylum Pseudomonadota; class Gammaproteobacteria; order Pseudomonadales; family Pseudohongiellaceae; genus UBA9145. Next base: position 835,558 of record JAVJRC010000007.1, on the reverse strand, counting down.
GGCTGGCAGTGCCAGGTATGCCCATCGGCGGGCCGGGCATGGAGATGGGTGACCGCTTTACCCCCTACGACATCCTGCTAATCAACAAGGATGGCAGCCACTCGGTTTTCGCCAGCATCAAGTCTGCCGACGAGCAACACTGATTCCAGTTAGATAATTGGTGTCAGACACCACACACTAAGTGGTGTCTGACACCGTATCAAATCCGGGGAACACTGAACGGAGCTAGATTTCGTTTCTCTGTGCCGCCTGGTTAATCAGGTCAGCCGCACGAAAAGCCAGTGCCATAATCGTCATGGTGGGCTGTCCCCTACCAGAAGTGACCAGTGAACTGCCGTCGCAGATGAACAAGTTAGAAACATCATGGCTGCGGTGGTTGGCGTCGACCACCGATGTCGCCGGATCAGATCCCATGCGACAAGTGCCCAGCAGGTGCACATTACCCTCCTGTCCATTCTCAGCATAGAAGCCACTGATATTGCTGCCACCGGCAGCTTCCATCAATTCCACTGACTTGTTGTAAAACCACTCCATGGTGGCGATGTCATCGGGATGGTCCATGTAGGTGCAACGAATGGCTGGCCGTTCCCATCGATCGCGAACGAACGGGTCCAGGGTAATATTGTTGGATTCCAGAGGCAGGGAGGTAGTGTGCCCATCGAAAGCCGCGATGTGGGAGAACTGATAGGCCAGGTTGTTCTTGAATTCACTGCCCCATGACGGTCCACCCAGCATCTGGTCCACAGACAGAGCGAAATTCAATGGTGTGCCCCTGGAGGGATGACGGGCATCGATGCCGCCACCGCCATAGAACCCCAGTTCCGGGTCCAGTTCGTAGAAATCATGGACTACTCTGGAAGCCGGGACACTCTTGTAGCCGTTCACTTCTTCGTCGAACATTCCCACAACCGTGGAGTAACCGTTAAACATCAGGTTTTTACCCACCATGCCGGACGAATTCGCCAAGCCGTCGGGGAACAGATCAGATTCCGACATCAGTAGCAGACGAGGTGTTTCGGCACCATTGGCACAGAGCACCACTGCCCTGGTGCGCTGCCCCTGCTGATTGCCTTCACGGTCAAAATACAACACCTCCGTCGCACGCCCACTGTCATCAGTTTCGATACGAAATACGGTGCTGTAAGTTCGCAGCTCGCAATTACCAGACTCCAGTGCCAGTGGGATCATGCTCACCAAGGACGAAGATTTGGCATTCACTTCACAACCGAAACCATTACAGAACCCGCAGTGAATACAGCCAGGACGGCCATTGTGCGGCTGCGACAGAATCGCAACAGGCGCAGGATAAGGTGTCAGACCCATGGATTTAGCCGCCCTCTCAAGTAAGACATCAGGCCCCTTAATAGGCATGGGCGGACAGGGATATTCTCTTGATCGCGGTGGATCCCAGGGTCCCTGCAAGCCGGAAACCCCTACTTCCCAGTCAACCTTGGTGTAGTAAGGCTCCAGGTCTTCGTAACTGATGGGCCAGTCGGCAAAATTGGTTCCGGAGATAGTGCCCCTGACACTGGCTTCCATAAAATCGATGGGCCGGAAGCGCCAGAAATTGCCGGAGAAATGCATGCTGCTGCCGCCCACATTGTGCGCGTAACCACATACTGTAGATCTTTCCTCAGCCTGGTCTTGTTCGGATTTCCGAAAAGTTTGCGGGTGTCCCTGAGGTGCTCCCCACATATGATCCTGGTTATGATCGTTGCCCCATTCATCATGATTGAAATCGGCAGCTTGCAGGTGTGGACCTTGTTCGAGTAACACCACAGAATGACCGGCTGTTGCCAGCTCCTTTGCCATGACACCGCCTGCAGCACCTGACCCAATGATGACAAAATCGACTTCTTCCCGAGTGGGGAACGAAGGACCACTTGCTTCAGCCATGGCTATTCCCCCTTCTCCATGTAGTCGGCATCATAGAAGCCGAAGGGCGGTGACCAGGCTCCATGCCCGGGGATTCCGATCAGCTGGAAACCGATGTCGTTGCGGTTTCCACCGTATTCGGGCAGGGAAAACATTCCTGCCACGGTAAGATAACGTATGGTATTAAAGAACGGTGTGGTTTCGATTTGTCGAAGCACGGCATCCTGCTGAGTGGCGTCGAGGGTGTGGAAATAGGGTGCGTTGTAGTCCAGCGCTACTACCGTCTGCATTTCCAGCATGCCTGACTTCAGCGACTCCAGAATTTCTGCACGGGACTCATCTCCGAGCACATTGTCCATGAAGTAAATAACCCCGGCTTCGGTTGCTCCCGGAGTCTCATCGCTTGGAATAATGCGTGCCGCCATGGCAGCAAACTCGTTAGCTTCCTCTTCTGTCAAGGTTTGAAATTCGTCTCCGCTGAGAATGGCCTGCTGCGCATCGCGACACGCAGTCATGATTGCTGGCACAGTGAGCACCAGCAGCGATCCTTTCGCCAGTGCGGCGGAATCGGAAATGAAATGACGACGACTGCGCCCTGGTTTTGATAGTTGCCCGGCCAATGCTGCCCCCTTTGTATACAGACTTAACGTGGGTGGTAAACAGCGATCAGTTTAGCACGGTTTTAAGTATCGAAAATGCCAACGGCGTCCCACGCAGTTCAGCAGGAATTTACCCTACCGGGATTCTGCGATAATGTTGATGAGACGAAACTCAATCCACAGCCTCACAATGAAATGTGAAGACCATCCCACTGCCCCCGCCATAGGTCGCTGTCTTAACTGTGACAAGCCAGTCTGTGGAGTCTGTGCGCGCTATCAAAATGACAATCTGCTTTGTGAGCACTGCGAGGGAATTGCCTCACTGCAATCCTTCGTGGAAACGAAATCACGGGAAGTCGCTCGCAGCAATGTCTCTTCATTACTGGAAGAGGCTGAGCAGGCCGTCGAACACAGCAGGCAGGATTATGGCAGCCACGAGAGCACCACTGATTACAAAGAAAAAACCCTCATGGGGATCGTTATCCTGAGTTGCGTGTTTATCGGTTTCCAGATTTTTAACTCCCTGGGAAGCAACAGGCCGCTTTCAGCCGAGGAAATCATTGCGGAAGAAACAACGCGAAACCAAATAGAGAACTGCATGCTGGTGTTCTGGGAAATCGCCACCCGATTCGCCAATGGCGATGGCTATGATGACTCCTTGCAATGCCCCGAAGCAGGCATGCCAATGGATGTGGCCACCATCGATGGTGAACTGAGAGTGAGCCATCCGCGACCCGACCTGTTGGGACTGACTGATATTTATGTCCTGCGCGGTGACCCAACCCCGATTCTGGTGGAATAGAACAATGTGGATTGCAGGTAAAACCAGAATGCCAGGGCGCAGGAAAAGCAGAGGGTATACATTGCTCGAGTTAATGGCGACCACGGCCATTATCGGCGTGCTGCTGAGCACAGCAGTGCCCTATATGCGCAACTACACGGTGCGCGCACAGGTGACTGAGGGCATCCTGATCCTGTCTGAGTTGCGCCGCCGGGTAGAAACGGAGTTTTTCGATCGCGGGTCACTACCCGATATTCTGCCAGCCTCTCCGCCGGCAGACGGCAGCGCCCACGGTGGTCCCTGGTATTCCTATGAAACCCTGTTCGGGCAAAGCGACTACATGTGGGACAGGGTGGAGTACCAGCCCAAGGGGCCACATCGGGTGATTGTGCTGCGCGCCCATCGCAGAGACGAGTGGCTGAATTCAGACATCGGCCTGCATATGCAGGTAAAGCTGGTTGATGAAAACACCCTGGATTTCCGCTGCACGGTCAATAACACCCAGAGCAGAATTCAGTTCGTTCCTTCCAGTTGTCAGGAAGGCAATGTAAACGATTGGGTTAGCTGGTAAAAAAAAATGGCTGCCTGTCAGAGACAGGCAGCCGCCTGGTGCCTACGCAGGAGACGCGCAAGAGAACCTCCAGGCAGGGGAGAGAGATTACTTAATGAAGCATTAGTCGCTCAGGCCGATTCTTTAAGTGCTTCGCTGGCCAGCACGCTGCGGGCTTCCCGAAACTCCAGACCCAGAGCCTCTGCAACTGCTTCATTCGTCACCATGCCTTTAAAAACATTGAGGCCATTGGTGAAATTCCTGTCTTCGAGCAAGGCCTTGTAGACACCCTTGCCAGCCAGTTTCTTGACGTAAGGCAGAGTGGCGTTGGTCAAGGCCAGGGTCGAGGTTCGAGCCACACCACCCGGCATGTTCGCTACACAGTAGTGGACGATTCCATCAACCACATAAGTGGGCTCCTGATGAGTGGTTGCTCGGCTGGTCTCGAAGCAGCCGCCCTGATCGATGGCCACATCCACCAGCACCGAACCCGGCTGCATCAGCTGCAACATGTCCCGAGTAATCAATTTTGGCGCTGCAGCACCTGGAACCAGCACAGCACCAATGACCACATCGGTTTCCGGCAACAGTTTGCGAATCGCCTCCTCGGTTGAATACAGGGTTCTGAATTGCCCGTTAAACATTTCGTCTATTTCTTCCAGGCGAGCCAGGGAGCGGTCAGCAATGGTCACGGTTGCACCCATGCCGAGCGCAACGCGGGCGGCATTGAGCCCAACGACACCGCCACCGATTACCAGTACGTCTGCCCCGGGAACACCAGGCACTCCACCCATCAATATTCCACTTCCCTGTTGCGCTTTCTCCAGGCAATGAGCGGCCTGCTGGGCAGCCAATCGGCCTGCTACCACACTCATGGGTGCCAAGAGCGGAAGGTCACCGTCATCATCGGTGATGGTTTCATACGCGATACAAGTGGCACCTGACTCCAGTAAGGCTTTGGTCTGTTCCGGATCTGGCGCCAGATGGAGATAGGTAAATAGTACCTGGCCTTCCCTGAGCATCTTGCATTCCTCAGGCTGGGGTTCCTTAACTTTGACAATCAGTTCAGCCTGCTGAAATATTTCCTTCGCCTGTTCGGCGATTACAGCACCCGCACGCTGATAGTCTTCATCGCTAAAACCGATTCCGGCACCCCCATCCTGCTGCACCAGGACTTCATGGCCCTGCTTGACCAGCTCAGCGACTCCAGCCGGAGTCAGTCCGATTCGGTATTCGTGATTCTTGATTTCTTTGGGTACACCAATTCGCATTTCTAGCAGCCTCAATGGCAGGATTAATGGACGGCATTATAGAAACACTGCGACCGCAATGTTTGTGGTATTTCTTGCATTAAAGCCTTATTTCAGTATATTTTCTCAAATAATCTCATTTAAACAGCATAATTTACTGATATGAAACCGAAGACCAGCAAATTCGAACTCAGCAATATTGACAAGAAAATCCTGCGGGAGCTGCAAAAAGACGGCCGCATCACTTTCTCCGCCCTGGCCAAACGAGTAGGACTCTCCACCAGCCCCTGCCTGGAACGGGTGAGGCGCATGGAACGGGAGGGTGTCATCAGTGGCTACACCACCCTGCTCAATCCTCACTTCCTCGATGCCGACCTGATCGTGTTTGTGCAGATCAGACTCTCCCGAACCTCCCAGGAAAACTTCGAGAAGTTCAAGGCGGAAGCCATCAAGCTGGAAGAAGTACAGGAGTGTTACCTGATCTCAGGTAATTTCGACTACCTGATCAAGGCGCGTGTCTCTGATATGGACGCCTACAGAAAATTCCTGGGCAGCACATTACTGACCTTGCCCGATGTACTGGAGAGCACCAGCCACGTGGTGATGGAACTGGTTAAGGAAACCATGGCATTACCAGTGCCCAAATAGCTATACCGCAAGTAGCTCCAACAAGGCATCTGCTACCGAATCCGGCCGATGGGCGGGCAAGTCATGACCCGCTCCCGCCACAATACGCCGTGCGCGCAAATCCTGGAATCGGGCCTGGTCAGCAGAAGGATCTTCGGAGGGCGGGCCAAACCCGCTGGCAGCGGCGCGCAGCACGATCGCAGGCACCGCAATAGGCGGCCGCTCCGCCAGCATTCTCTCTGTCTCCAAAAACCGCTCCTCACCAGGTGCATTGCCATGGCGATGCCGGTAGGAGTGAATTACCACATCCACAAAATCAGGATTATCGAAAGACGGTGCGGAGCGGCTGTATTCCTCATCACTGTAGCTCCATTGAGGGGACCAGGTGTCCCACAAAAAACGAATAATATCGTGGCGATTCTCTCGCAAACCGATTTCACCGCGAGGCGTATTAAAATACCACTGGTACCAGAGCCTGGACTCCAGCCACGCTGGTGCCGGCCCTGTGGGAGTGATGGTGTCCTGCACAGAATAACCGCCAATGGCGACCTGCCCCAGGATTCGCTCTGGTTGTAATATGGCAGCGATGCAGGCGGCCCGATTTCCCCAGTCGAAGCCGGCGATGGCAAACTGATCCAGCCCCAATGCATCGGCAAAATCCAGCAAATCCTGTGCGATGGCGGCCTGTTCTGCCATACGCGGAGCATCGGCATCGAGGAAGCGGGTTAGGCCGTAGCCTCTCAAGTATGGCAACAGCACGCGAAAATTCTGTTCTACCAACGGCGCCACAACAGCATCAAAGGAACGCACGTCGTAAGGAAATCCGTGAAGCAGGATAATCGGAATACCATCGCTATTGCCATGCTCTTCGTAGGCAATAGACAGCACATCGGTGCGTATAAAATTCACGCTGGTGGACTGAGCCTGCGCTTGAGCGGGCAACAGCATCGGAGCCAGACCGGTTGCTGCCAATGATTGAAGAAATCTGCGCCGACAAATACCCATGGCTTATTCCAGTTCTGCCCGCACCTCAGTGAGGCGGGCAGCTCGCAGCATGTTGGTGAGCGCGTAATTGCCTTCATGACAGGCAAATTCATAGATTGGTGCATCGAGACTGGAGAAATGCACGATGGCGGTAATGCGATCGGTAAACGTGACAGGATCTTCTACCGTAAATTCGTACACCATGGCGTTTTCTCCCACCCGGGTAAATCGTTCCGTGAGCACCATATTCTCGGCCGACCCATAGGCGCGGTCACGCATAAAAATGGCCGCCATTTTTGAGTTGAAGTGCCGTGTTTCTACCACCAGGGTATCGCCGTCCCAATGCCCTCTCGAACTGCCAGTCCAGGTTTCAATGCGCTGGTCCAGAAACGGCCTGCCATCCAGTGGAACAATGCGCGGGTCATTGCCCAGCTCTGTGACTAACAGCACATGATCCTTGGTAAGCACGAACTGAATATTGTTGTTGTAGGAATTGGCCTTGATATATGGACCAGTGGATTGGGGGAACAGCAAGCAACGTGAAGCCAGTCCGAAGTCTTCTGGCCGGTCGCAGGACACGGCACCGAATGAGATTCGCACCGGGCGATCGGCAATAACCTCCAATCCTTCGTTACAGGGATTGGAGGGACGCGGTGAGCGCTGGGTGATCACCCCATTTTGCGTGGTGGGTATGCGCCCGTTCGGTGGAAAGACAATCAATGAAGTCCTGGTATTGGGAAACGGCTCATCATAGTAAGACCAGAAACTGTTATAGGCTCCGGTATCATCGGTAGGCACTTCCAAAACCCGCTGAGAGACAGCCTGTTCGTTTTGCTCCCGGCGCTGTTCACCGGTCTGCAGGCGGGTGAATTTTTGCTCGATCTCAGCATCAGTGAGAAATTCCCGCTCACCGAATCGTTCGGGTCTCTCGAAGGGCGTGGAATCATTGAAGTTCCACACACCATTCAGATCCGGGTAGCCGTATTCGTCGCGCGGAACCACATAGTCCTGGGACCAGGCCGTTGCAGACATTACAGCAAGAATCACCAGGGCTATTCGATTCATGTCCGCATTGCCTGAGCCCTGACTAATCCCGGCGACTACACTGACTGCAATTGTGGGCGCTGCTGCAGGAAATCAGTGATCTGTTCATAGGCCAGGGCGAACTGGAGCACCTTTCTATCCTCTCCAAATTTGCCCATCACCTGCATGCCCATGGGGCGACCCTGCACATCGAAACCCACCGGAACGTTAATCACCGGAATGCCACCAAGACTGCCCGGAATGACCACCTCCATCCAGCGGTGGTAGGTATCCATGGCACGGCCGTTGATTTGTTTTGGCCAGTTCAGGTTCTTGTCATAGGGAAAGACTTGCGCGGTTGGCAAGACCAGAAAATCATACTGCTGAAACAAGCGATCCAGCTCCCGATACCAGGCTTCCCGGATATGACCGGCCGCAACTCGATCGCCGTCGGTGAGATTCATGGATTGCTGAATCTCCCAGGCCAGTTCCGGTTTCAGCATATCCCGGGTTTCAGGATTGTCGTAGTAGCGGCGCATGCTGGCACGACCAGAATGGCGCAGGGTAGTCCAACATTCCCACAGATCGCTCATGGTAAACAATGGCAAGGTACTTTCTACCTGGGCACCCGCTTCTGTTACGCTCAACAGACTCGACTCACACAATTCTGTGATACCTGGCTCCATTGCAAGGTACCCGCCGAAGTCGCCAAGCCAGGCGAGCTTGACACCGTTGAGGTCCAGGGGATCAATCTGGCCACCAAGCCGGGATGCCGAAATCGTATTCAGCAAGGCGATGGTATCCCTTGTGTTGCGACCCATTGGTCCTGAAGTAGACAGGGCTCTGGGTTCAGAATCCACGCCACTCATCATATGCACACTGGGTCGAAATCCAATCACGTTGTTAAAGGCGCCGGGATTGCGCAGCGAACCCATCATGTCACTACCATCGGCGACCGGCAGCATATGGGTGCCCAGTCCACTGGCGGCCCCACCACTGCTTCCGCCCGCAGTAAGATCGGGATTGCAGGCACTGCCGGTGGCGCCAAATACGGGATTGTAGGACTGGGAACCGAGACCGAATTCGGGGGTATTAGTCTTGCCGATGAAGACCACACCTGCCGCCCGTAGCTTGCTGGCAAGATTACTGTCCTGCTGCGCGATACGCTCCGCGAACATGGGAGAACCGCTGGTGAAGGGAAGGCCTGCGACTGCCTGTAAATCCTTAACCGCAAACGGCATGCCATGCATCCAGCCCTTGTTGTCACCACTGGCCAGCGCTTCGTCGGCGGCCAACGCCCGAAGTCGCAACAGCTCGGGGTCGGGCATGCTCACGATTGCGTTATATACGGGATTGTGGCGTGCAATATGCGCCAGGTAAGCGTCCATGACTTCCAGGCAACTCACCTGTTTGTCCTGGATGGCGCGAGAAAGGCTCAGGGCGTCCAACTCCACAATCTCGCCCGGCATGGAGGCGGCGAAAGCGGCACCTGAGAGGGAGTAAGGTGTGGAGAGCGCTGCACCAAAAGTGAGGCTATGAGCCAGGAAATTACGTCTTTTCATTACGCTTGCCTTTTTCGTTGTTTTTAGGGGTGGCTACTCACAGTATTGATTCTACACACGATTCTAGACACAAAGACCAAGCTTGCCTATGCTGGTTTGCCATCGAATTGTCACCCGGATCAGGAAAATCATGAAATTTTGCTTATCGAAGAACCCTACCGCAATCGTCGCAGCACTGGCCACCAGTCTGTTTGTTACACCTGTTGTTGTGCAAGCCCAGGACACGGACGAAGACACCATCCGGGAACTGGTCAGCCGCCTGGAGCTGGAGAGTTACAAAGCCACCATCAAGGGGCTGACACAATTCGGTGACCGCCGCCAGGGTACTGAACGCAATCGCCGGGCCGTGGACTGGATCGAAGATCAACTGCAATCTTATGGCTGCCCCACCGAGCGGCTGGAGTATGTTTTCGATCCCGAACCTTCTCCCCCTCGAACGAGACGACCCGCCTCTAATGAGCCAGTGGACCTGACCACACCAACCGGAGGCAGGGTCGGCAGAAACGGCAGCGGCCCCGGCGGCTCATCTATCTATGGCTACCGGGTTGGCACAGGGGTGAATCGTGATTTGATGGCACAGCCCGACGAGCGAATTCGTGAATTGAACCGAGAAGAGCCTGTCAACGGCCCACGCTCAGAGGTGTACTGCACCAAGGTAGGCACCACGCGCCCTGATGAGATGTACATTATCGGCGCACACATGGATGGACACGGCGTCAATGAAGCGGTCAATGACAATGGCTCGGGCACGGCACTGGTCATGGAACTGGCCCGCATCTTTAACGCTCCCGACGTTGAAACCGATGTCAGCATCCGCTTTGCCCTGTGGAACAATGAAGAGACAGGCCTCAATGGAGCCCGCGCCTACTTTGAACAACGGCATGATCTGCAGGGTATCGAAAGTCCTGCAGGGTCAGGACAGTATCCGGAGCCCACCTGGCTGGGAATGATCCAGCACGACATGATGCTTTGGGATCACGGGGCGCCCAGTGCTGACGGCGTGGTCAGTCGCGACCAGCGCCCGGAGGCCGATGTGAATATTGAATTCCAGTCCAACTCGGACCTGGTCGATGAATCCATGGATCTGGCCTTTTTCTTCAAGGCGGCTGCCGATGCCTACACCACCGACTATCCAGCCACCGTTGGCCCCCACATGACCAACACTGACTCCAGTGTGTTCATGAACACGGTGCCTTCGATCAGTCTGCGGGAGAATGAGCGCGGCGCGCACACGGGCGCAGGCTGGAACCCGACCTGGCACACGCCGCTCGATGTGTGGACCACATTCACCGACGATGACTTCCGGCTCGGCCTCAATGCAGCCCAGGTGACTCTGTCAGCCATCGCCCAGCTCACCGGCGCACGACTGGAAGACTGATTTAGCTCGAACCCTCCGCCGCGGATTCGATCGCTTCCCAAACTGCGCGAATTCGAGGTGCAAAGCGGAGGTCTGGGTGAGTCAACAGCCAGAGTTCTCCAGCAAACTCCGGCAACCTGAATAATCGATTCAGGCCTGCTGGTTTCTGGTCATCTGGAAGCAAGGCCAGGCCGATTCCCTCTCTGGCCAGTGCCGCCATGGTGGAAAGGTCATTGGCGCGCGCAACCACTTGCTCACTGTAGTTTTCTTCCAGCCACTGAAACACAGTCAAGCGCATCAGCGCCGCATCGGCACCGATCAGGGCCTGATGACCAAGTTGCTTCCTGTTGCCGGGAATCTTCGAAGCGCGCTTCGCGCTGCAAACCCACCAGTCTATTTGTCGCAATCTCTTACCCACCAGGTTTTCGGGTGGCGAAGAAGTTGCCCGCAAGGCAATGTCGGCTTCGCGCCGATTCAGGTCGTAGTCATTGTCCCCCACCGCGATTTCCAGAGTGATATCCGGAAAGGAGCGCCTTAGGTTTCTCGCCGCCTCGGTCAAAACTGTGTGCGCCAGATTCGGTGCCGTGGTGACGCGCACCTTTCCCCGGGGCATCATTTCCCTGCCCGCCAGATCCAGGTGGATTTTGTCAATCGCTGCTTCTGCATCTCTCGCCAGGTGCAACATCTGCTCACCGGTCGAGGTCAAGATGTAACCGTCTGGCATTCGCTCAAACAGCCTCACCCCCAGGTCTTCCTCCAATGCACCAAGGCGACGGAACACTGTGGAGTGGTTGACACCAAGCTGACGCGAAGCACCCGATAGCGACCCGGTGTCCGCTATGGCAATAAAAACCGGCAAATCATTCCAGTTCACTTCAATGGCGCCTCATCAATGGTTTTGCATTCCTGCAAACGCAATTTGCTTATTTTGCTAATTTATTTGCAATATTACAAACACTATAGTGTGCCCTGAAATCGGCTCAGCAAGGAGTTTGAAGCGAACTTTGCTGATCCAGACCAATCACTTTTCAGGAGACAGCATGATGAATAACACCGAAGCTTATGGCGCGACTCTGTTGCGCGTTGCACTGGGTACCATTTTTATAGTCCACAGCGCCTACTTGAAAGTCATGGTATTTACCGTGCCAGGGACCGTGGACTTTTTCCAATCCCTGGGGCTGCCCGCAATCGCAGCCTATGCTGTTATGGCGGCTGAAATAATCGGAGGGGCGATGTTGATTATAGGATTCCGGGTCCGGGAAACCGCACTGGTACTGGCAGTCATCGCCCTTGGAGCAACCTGGACACATTGGGGCGCCGGCTGGCTATTTACCAACGAAGGCGGTGGCTGGGAGTATCCACTGTTTCTCGCTGTAGCCTGCCTGGTTCAAGCCTTGCTGGGCGCAGGTGAGCTTCGTCTAAAACTTCCCAAGACAGAGTTGCAGCCTGCCTGATCCTTCTAACCGGACAATTCCGGCTCAATCGATCCGCGGTGGTGGATTCGGCCAAGTCACCGCGGATTTCGCCAACCTTTGTTCCGCCTACTCATCTAATTCGAGCAGAATCAACAGCTTACGTACTGGCATGCAATCTGCATTCATTCTACCTGGAGACTTCGAAAGCTTGTGAATGTTCAAGGCTTAAGTGCGATCAAGAGAGGAGCGTTCAATCAATGAACATTGACTCAGAACAAGATAAATTGCCCTTCCCGGTAAAAGCCGCCATGTTGGTAGTGGTGGCAGTTTTCGCCGTCATCGGCGTAGTCGGGCTGGTTCTGCCCATTATTCCTGGCATCCTGTTCCTGGCCCTGGCGGCTTTCCTGCTGGCCAGAGTATCGAGCCGCTTTGCCTTCTATCTGGACCAACAACCCGCCTGGATGAAACTCCGCCGCCATTGGCGCTCACAGCGTCTGCTCACAATGACCCAAAGACTGAAATTAGCGGGACTGTACTGCGCCCGCGCAATTATCGATGGGATGGACACGCTGTTCAGAAAACTAACGAGACACTCCAGCCCAGGGCGCTGAGACAAAACTCTGGTTTTGACTAATTGCTCTCCGGCTCATCTTTCAGGTGCCAGTTCAAAACCAGGTAGCCAACCAGGCCCGACATGAGCGAGCCGACGATGATGCCAAGGCGTTCATCGAAGACCTGGTTAATGCCGGAGCCTTCGAAAGCGAGGGAGCCGATGAACAGGCTCATGGTAAAACCCACGCCGCAAAGTGCCGCGGTGCCATAGAGTGACCAGGCATCCATCCGTTCGGGGTATTTTGCCAGGCCTGCCTTGATCGCCAACCAGCAAAAGCCGAAAACCCCAATCTGTTTGCCGAGAAAAAGCCCTAGGGCAATTCCCACTGGAACGCTGTGAAAAATCTGTTCGCTTTGCAGGCCGCGCAAGTCGATGCCCGCGTTTACAAACGCAAAAAGCGGCAGAATAAAATAAACCACCACGCCGTGGAGATCATGCTCCAGTTCGGTCAGAGGACAGCTGTCCACATTCTTGTGGTTGTTCATGGGAATAAAAGCAGCGAGCAGGACTCCAGCAAGTGTTGCATGCACGCCGGATTTCAACATCGCCACCCACATGACTATGCCGATGATGAGATAGGGACTGAAGTCGCAAACATTGCGCTTGTGCAGCCAGTAAAGCAGTGGAATGCAGAGCAGCACAACACCCAGCGAATACAGCGAAATATTGGAAGTGTAGAAAGCAGCAATAATGATTATCGCACCGATGTCATCGATAATTGCCAATGAAGTCAGGAACACTTTGATGGAAGTAGGCAAACGGGAACCGAGTAGTGCCAAAATGCCTAGCGCAAAGGCTATATCAGTAGCTGCCGGGATAGCCCATCCCTGTAGACCCTGATCAGAATCGTAATTGAAATAAACGTAGATGAGTGCGGGAACTAACATCCCTCCTATGGCGCCGATAGCAGGCAAGACAATCTTGGAAACATCTGAAAGGTCTCCAGCCAGTATTTCCCGTTTCAGCTCGAGGCCGACAACGAAAAAGAACACAGCCATCAGGCCATCATTGATCCATAACAGCGCAGGTTTGAGAATCTGCAGGTCGCCTATCCTCACCTCAACTGGAACACTCAACAACATCTCGTAGTACACAGACAAGGGGCTGTTGGCACACAAGATGGCCAGTGCTGCCGCAATAAACAGCAGGATGCCTGGCGCGGCACCCATATCGAAGAATTCCTGAATAAAACCTGGGGCTAAATCTTCCAGAGATTTAGGCTGTTCCATGTGTATTGCTCCTTAGTCCTTTGACTTCACTGTGCGCAGCAGTCGCCCACATAACAAATCTCCCATGATCCCAGTTTACGTTGTACCAACACTTTCCGACCAAAGACATTGCGAGTGATTGATGCGGCCTTATTGCCCGCTACCACAACCCGAAGCGCTCACTTTTCCCCAAAATAACTCATTTTAATAGTTTCTCGTGACCGTTGCGCCGCTATAATCCGGACCATTCAAATCAACGGTTGGCATATGCTGAAACCAAGGAAACAAAGGGGGTTCACCCTGCTGGAGCTGCTCACGGTAACGGCTGTGCTGGGCACACTGGCATCCATTGCCATCCCAGCCTACCAACAGTACAGCCAGCGCGCGCGATTTTCCGAGGCTATTCTGGCAACCACACCATTGAAGAACGCCATGGAACTGGCCGCTTTCCGTGGCCTGGTTTCCAATCCGATCCAGTTCCAGTCCGGCGCCAATGGCATTCCGCCTTTTCAGTGGCCGGGTTTTGGCGGCGGCAGCGATAATTACTTTATTGGTGTGTTCAGCGGGCAGATCTTTGTCTTATGGTGGTTCGACGGCAGCCCTCTGGCAGGGCACTCCTATACCCTGCGGGCCATGGATGCCGATCCCCCTATTGAATGGGTTGAGGGCGGCAGTTGCATCAATGCCGGCTATTGCTAGACCTGGCAAACAATCTTTAAGGATAATCCCAGCACGTTCGCGTCTTTTTCCGAATTTTATCTACATTTATTCAAGACTTTCCAGATTTTGGCTGCTTTTCATATCTCCCAACCATTTCTGTCCACTAAATCAGGCCAAAAGTTCGCACAGCATCAAGCTCCTTTTTCACTCTAAGCTCCCGAATTTCTTATGTTTTCTGTGGACTTTTACCGCTCTGAAACTTATTCTACGCAAACGACTTTGCGTGGCGAAGGGAAGACCTTTTGTTCGGCCTCTCCAATCGCTGAGTTCAGTTCCGAGTTTTTCGGAGCATTAATAATTTCCAATACTTAAAGGGGAAGTAAATGAAACAACGACCAAACCTGGCTCGTCGGGTTCTCCCAACAGCCATCGCGCTTGGTCTATTGGCACCAGCAGGTTTTGCACCGGTTGCCTATGGACAGCAAGCCGACGACATCGTTGAAGAAATTGTCACCATCGGTACACGTCGCCCAGCGCGAAGTGCTTCCGATTCCTCCGTTCCCGTTGATGTGATCAGCGGTGATGAGTTCGTCAACATGGGCTTTGCCGATCTTGACGAAATGCTGAGAACGTCTGTGCCGTCCTACAACGTAACTCGTCAGTCAATTTCTGACGCAGCAACGATTGTACGACCAGCCACACTGCGTGGCCTGCCACCAGATAACGTTCTGGTTCTCGTCAACGGTAAGCGGCGCCACCGTTCCGGCGTTATCGCCGAGCTGGGTGGCTCACTGGCTGCAGGTTCACAGGGTGCTGACATTTCAGCCATCCCTGCCCTCGCATTCAGAAACACTGAAATCCTTCGTGACGGTGCAGCAGCCCAATACGGTTCTGACGCTATCGCGGGTGTGATTAACTTCAACCTGAAAGAAGACGCTGACGGTTTTACACTGGAAGCCAGAACAGGTGAGTTCGGTGAAGGTGATGGTCAGTTGACCCAGATTATGACCAACTTCGGTCTGCCTCTGGGCCCTAATGGTTTTGCCAACGTCACAGCATCCTGGATGGAACAAGATCCCACGTCTCGTTCTACCCAGCGTACTGACGCGGCAACCCTGATTGCCAGCGGCAACACTGCCCAGCGCAACAGCATCCGCCAGCCCTACGCACAAGTATGGGGTGGTCCCGAGTACCGTGATAACTGGAACATCTTCATTAACTCCGGTATCCAGGTAGACGACAACACGGAAGTGTATGCGTTCGGTAACGTCGGAGCCCGTGAAACAGAAGGCGGCTTCTTCTTCCGTAACCCCAACAACCGTAGCGGTGTTTACACCAACGACGGTGTTCGTGCGGTAGTCGATACCAACATCGCAGCCGGCCAAACCGGTATAACTTCCAACTGTCCAGCTCTGCCAGCACCTCCTTCCGGTGGTGACGGTGTGTTGCTTGACCCCGCGGTAGTTGCTGCTGACGAAGCAGCCCTGAGCGCATTGCCAGCTAACTGCTGGGTAATGAACCAGGTGGTACCGGGTGGTTATACACCTCAGTTTGGCGGCCAGATGAAAGACGCCAGTATTGCTTTGGGTGTTCGTGGTGAGATCAACCCTGATCTGACTTACGATATCTCCGGTACTTTCGGACGTAACAAGGTTAACTTCTTCCTGAACAACACCTGGAACCCTTCACTGGGCCCAGATGGTATTCAGAATGGCGCGCTGCAGCGTGACTTCGACATCGGCTCCAACGTCCAGTCAGAAGTGACCCTCAACGCCGATTTCGTCTACACCATGCCTGTTGATGGCCTTGCTTCAGATTTGAGCATCGCCTTTGGTGGTCAGTGGCGCGACGAGATTTTCGAAACCCTGATCGGTGAAACCAACTCCTGGGATGCGGGCCGTTTTGCCTTCCAGAACGTTGACGGTTCCAACACCTACGCTGACGGCACGACTCCGCTGCCTAACCTGAGCATTGGTGCTCACGGTTTCGCCGGTTTCAGCCCAAGCCAGGCGGGTCTGTGGGGACGCAGCAACTATGCGCTGTACACAGACTTCGAAGCCGATGTAACTGATAACTTCACCGGTTCTGTAGCTTTCCGCTATGAGGACTTCGAAACTTTCGGTGACACCTTCAACTACAAGGTTTCCGGTCGCTACCGCATCACCGATGAGGTTGCTGTACGTGGTTCATTCAACACTGGTTTCCGTGCCCCGACTCCTGGTCAGGAAAACGTGACCAAGCTGTCTACTATTACTGTAGATGGTGAGTTGCAGCAGCGTGGACAGATTCCTCCAACAAACCCGATTGCCCAGTTCCTGGGCGCGGAAGCGTTGAAAGAAGAAGAGTCTGAAAACCTCTCTGTTGGTGTGGTCTGGGATGTGACGCCTGATATCAACATCACTCTGGATTACTTCCAGATTGAAATTGAAGATCGTATCTCTCAAACCGGTACCATCGATATTTCCGGACAGCCTGTACCTGCTGGTCAGAACTGCCCGAATGCCGTTGCTAACCCGGTTGGTAACCTGGCCCTGTGTCTGCAGGAACTGGGTGTTCCCGGTGCCGCTGACCTGAGCTCAGTATCCTTCTATACCAACGACTTCGACACCACTACAACTGGTCTCGATTTGGTTGCTACCTGGGATCTGGACTGGGGTAATGCCGGTAACGGTAGCCTGGTTGGTGCCTGGAACTGGACCGAAACTGAAGTGGACAATGCGGGTTCCGAGGTTGCTCGTAACCGTGTTGTGGAACTGGAGAACTTCAACCCACAAAACCGTGGCGTGTTCACCTACAACCACTTCTACAACAACTGGCGGTTCCTGGCTCGTGCCAGCTACTACGATGACTGGATAGATGGCGACTGGAGCGGTGACCCGACTCCACGTGGTCCTCTGGGTCTGGGCTTCTCAATTGACTGTACGCCCGGTCTGTTCCGCGATAACTGCTACAGCGGCGAAACCATTTTCGACGTGGAAGCTGCTGTCACTATCGCTGACAACTACCAGATCATCATCGGCGCGAACAATGTGTTCGATGAAGACGCTCCTATCGATATCGATAACCTTGACGGAACAATTGGCTCAGGAAATACCTTTGCTGGTTCTTCGCCCTGGGGTATTGAAGGTGCGTTCTACTACGCGAGATTCCGCGTAGACTTCTAAGTCTGATCAGTCACCGGCCCGCGAGGGCTGGTGACAGCCAGAATTTGGAACAAAGAAAAAGGGGAGCATCAGCTCCCCTTTTTTGTGCGCAAATTTTTAACGGCGCGATTCCTGTCCGGCCTGACCAAGACCGAGACTTACCCGTAGCTAGTTACCCCCTCTCAGGGCGTTGTAGTTTCGCGTATTCATAGTATCCAGGGCCATCATGGCGCGGGTATTGTGAAGCACCCACTCCTCAACCGTTCGACACCACTTTTTGCGAATGTGCGAGCCGGTCCGGCGCTCATCCTGACAGTAAATCTGCTTCATGATGGGTTTGCCATCGTTGTAGGCTTCCAGCTCCACCAGACTCATCTTGGCATAATTGGGAGGCTGATTGGCACAGGAAAGCAGTAGGCATGCACTACCGACCACCAGCATTGCCGTTCTCATGTTCACCATTGTCACCTTTTACCTTACTCCTATACTGACAAGATAGACCCTGAAGCCAGGGTATTTCAAGTTACAGGAAGCAAAAATGCCTCATGTCGGCCCGGGCAAATAGCCGCGAAATCGCTGCTATCCTGCGCAATGCCCCTATTCCCGCTGTCAGCGGTGGATTTCACTCTGCCAAGCTGAGCTTGGCATTTCAACAGGTCTGCATTAGGCTTGTTTGCAACAGCACGCAGGGCACACCTTGCGCGGCAATAACAACAGGAGATCACCCCATGCGCAGCACCAACCGAATTATTTCCTCACTGGCGGCACTCGCTCTCGCCCTGCTCGTATCCGCTCTCAACCCCGCTGCTGCGGCAGTCGAGCCCGATGAACTTGGCTTCATTATCGGCACACCAGATGTCCTCGAGCCTGCTGAAGGATCGCGCAGCGTAGTTATCTATGGAGACCCCTCCAAACCGGGCATGTACGTAATGCGGATCACCTTCGCTCCAGGTTCCGGTAGCCGCCCCCATTATCATTCCACGGCTCGCTATATCACCGTCATCAAGGGTACCTGGTATACCTCCTGGGGACCGGAATCCGATATCTATGACCCGGACAATATGATGGCAGTACCAGAGGGGACCTTTATTTATCAGCCACCCGGCGGTCATCACTACGACATGGCGAAAGACGAGGAAGTTACCGTGCAGATCATGGGCATGGGGCCGGTAATAACCACCTCCATTCCACAACCAGGCGATTAGCCTGTCAGGACATCAGGCCGGCTCAGGCATTCGCTTTTTTGCGTTTGCCCTTGAGCAGGCTCTTGAACTTGTCAGAAAAGGTCTCGTATTTGAGATCGGTTAACTCGCCAGCATCGAGAAAGACACGGGCGCATTTAGGGCAGGATTCCATCCAGATGTGTGTCTGCACCGGATCTTCGATTTTATCCATTCCCACACTGCAAACCGGGCAGTCGATATCATCGATCTTGTCGTACTTCTTACCGAGTGACGGCGCCCCCACATCCAGGAAGGACTCAGCCATCCACTGGGCGAAGGATTCGGACAGCATGTGCGCCTCCACCAGAATACCGTAACACTTGTTACAGCGATCCACCCTGACAGCTTCATGCTCCTTGGGTTCAAGCTCACCATGGCACTTGGGACATTGCATCTTGAATTATTCCTGCTTGTTTACAGCGAATTTGACTGGCGCAAAAATACTAGCGAATCGCTCTGAAATAGCAAGCACAAAGGTCACAGTGTGGGTTTACCCCCATAATTCAGGGCAGTGATGTACTACACGGGGAAGGCTGTCTACTTATTGTAATGAGGGGGGATCACGGTGAGCCTCCCGCTCTTCCAGCAACCACCGGTTGGCTTCGATGAGACTGTCAAATACATTGAGATTGGATCCGGTTTCCTGAATCCGGCAATACTCTTCCAGAAACGGACGCAGGTCTTTTTCCACCGGAACCGGAAACACAAACGCTTTTCGATCCCCTTTGCGGGAGTAACGGGCTGGCCTGCTGAACACCTGACGCGGCATCTCCGGTTCTGTAGCCACCATCGTGGCATCACTGAAATCGAAGAGAACCAGATTGCAGCGCTGACCTTTGTAGTAGTGATCAATGCACTTGACCAGGTCCATGGGTCGAACTTCACCATAAAAAGTAATGACGGTCAGCCCCATGGCGGGGTCAAAAAACGATTCAATTCTTGGCATGAAGACTTCGTTAAAACTGCAACTGCGTTAACCCATTATTAAACCATTGTTCGCGCACTGTTGATTCTGTGGAATTCCACAGGTAAGTCATCACGGTGAAGTTAACACCAACAACAATACCCGGATTTCACTATGGTGAAATCCGGGTATCGCTGAAAGTAGAAGTGATTTAGTTTGTTAAGTGGCTCACACTTGAGCCAAGCTTATCGCAACTGCCGAGTGTGAATCTTACTACTGCGCATCAACCTCGAGGGCATTGACGAACTCGATCCAGTTAGACAGGTTCGTACTGCCCTGGGTCAGGCGAACTCCTCCGCCGTGGGCCAGCGAGCCCTGGGGCTTGGAGATCAGCAGGTTGGTGGCATTGGAAGCCGTCTGCATGAAATCAAGAAGAGTATTGTAGTTCAGAGTTGCCGCATTGGAGACTGAAGCTGAAACATAGACCAGCCTCGTCGCACTTGCTGTGCCACCGGAAACATGACATTGAATACAATTGCCCTGAATGACAGGCGTGTGAATATTTGAATTAAACAAGGTCAGACTCTGCGGATCGTCCGGTACAATCACCTCTTCTGCGATTGTTACCATCAGCGGCGCGCCGCTGTAGTAAAGTTCACCGGGGTTCGCGCTGGTATCGTAAGCAAAGAACACATTGAGAGTGACACCTGACACTCCCGCAGGACCCAGGGGCACATCATCAACGATGGTTAAAGGCTCAACAGTGGCCAATGTCTTGCCCACGGTGGTTGGCTGCAGTGTTGCTACGTTAAGATCCCAGGGCTGATAGGACCCGCTGGAATCTCTGTACAGGAGGTCTTCGCCTATCTGGGCCACCAGATACAGGTTGCCCGTAGTGCCGACATGACCTGACTCGACCCGAATCTCACCAGTGATGTCCAGCGCCTGGTCGAAGGCGAAACTGTCGCCAAAACTCAGTCCATTGTCAGCGGAGGCACCAGCAAAAAACTGCGCCGTTGTGCTGGCGCCGCTGCCGGTTGAGGGATTGGCCAATTCGGGGAGTTGCGCCATGGCCGGTGCCGCGAAGACGAGCCAGGCCAGGCCAAGCAGCCGTTTGTTCAAGGAATATTCCATATCTGTAAACTCCAGTTTTATAAGCCCCATGCGATTGTGAGTATTACCACAGTTGGCTTGACAGGCAAGGTCCTGTGGCGAAGTCTTGAAATTACTGCTATCCAGACCCGATCTCTCTGACTTCTCATTCACTAAGACGCAGAAGTCTTCGATGCGTTTACCCAGAATAATTAAAACCCGGGGGTTATTCCATAAGGGAGAACTGGTTCACAAGTCTGCAGCTTCACCATTATCAGGCCCGGGACGCCACAAGGCCGGTCCAGGCGCCCGTGCTGCGGGATTACGCGGGGTCGAATGGCGCCACAATCATAAAAGTGGCATTGCTTTTCGCAACCAGTTTGCCAACAGAATGAATTTCGACTTCCACTCGATAGAGTTGGCGGCCCTGATGGATAACTTGAGCGGCAGCCACCAGCTCATCGCCTTTGGGCGGGCGAATAAACGAAATGCCGAGGTCAGTTGTGGCGGTCAGCTTACCCTCAGGCCGAATCGACCGCACTGCGATACCCGCTGTTGTGTCTGCAAGCGAGGTAAGCACGCCCCCGTGGACGCGACCTCCGGTATTCAGGTGCTGTGGCTTGAGCTCCAGTCGACAGCGGGCCTCGCCGTCACCATAGTCAAGCATTTCGATTCCCAGAAAGTCACCGTAGGGACTGGAAGGCAGCTCTTTATTCATCAGTTGATTCGATCGAGGTTTGATTGATGTTATTCGTTTTCTGGTTCACAGCTCGCTGCTGGTCCTTGAAACTGAGCTTGTCCCGCTTGCGCTTGTGAATAGTGGATTGCATGGCCTGTCCAATATGTTCTTCGCCTCTTTGCCGCGCCAGCTCCATCTGCCGTTCCCGCTCAGCATAGCGCTTAATCTGTTCCGGGCTGTGCTTGTCGAAACAATGAGGGCAGCTCACACCCTGCTGATACTGGTCGCTTTCCTTGTCCTCAGCGGTGATCGGCATACGGCAGGCATGGCACTGGTCGTATTGGCCTCGCTCAAGACTGTGGTTCACAGTGACCCGATTGTCGAACACAAAGCACTCGCCCTGCCATTTAGACTCTGATTCAGGCACCTGCTCAAGATACTTGAGTATGCCGCCCTTGAGGTGATAAACCTCATCGAAGCCCTGCTGTTTCAGATAGGCGGTGGACTTTTCACAACGTATGCCACCGGTGCAGAACATAGCGACTTTCCTGTGTCGGCCAGGATCGAGGTTGTTCTTGATGTAGGCTGGAAATTCCCTGAATGATTCCGTTTCCGGATTCACCGCCCCCTCGAAGGTTCCGATTTCAACCTCGTACTTGTTGCGCGTATCCAGCAGCAAGACATCGGGATCAGCGATCAAATCATTCCATTGCCTGGCATCCACATAGGTACCGACAATCTCGTTGGGGTCAATGTCTTCCACCCCCATGGTGACGATTTCTTTCTTCAGTTTTACCTTGCTACGGTAAAAAGGATTTTCATCCACGGAAGATTCCTTGGTTTCCAGCCCGGCGAATCGTTCATCCCGCTGCAACCAGTCCAAAATGGCATCGACGCCTGCCCGGCTTCCCGCAATCGTGCCATTGATTCCTTCCGCGGCAAGCAGCAGTGTGCCCCGCACCTCATGTTCAAGCATCAGATTCAATAGCGGCTCACGAAATGATTCAAAATCAGGAAATCGCGCAAAGCGATAGAGCGCGGAGACCACCACGCCAGGTTGTTTGTCGTTCATTGTATACAGCTTCCCTTTTGCAAACCGGAACGTAAAACCGGAGCAAGTTCAACGCTAGAGTCTAGCAAAATTACCAGAAATGCTCGACTTTATCAGAATGTTGCGCTCTCATGCCGGAAAGTCCTATAAGCCCCAGTTGAGATCGAACCGTAGCAAAACCGGGATGAAACTTGGGCTACCTAATAGTGACCAGATGACAACGAATTGCACACTCTCGAATGTCCCCGAATTCGTTAAATTCGAAGTTGCGAAACAGGAATAGCCTCTGAGAAAAATCAGTTTTATGAACTATATTCGGGAACTTATTGGTAATTGATATGTTACTGCCTTCTTTTAGAGAACCCCTTATGAGAAAAATAACTGAGCTTCTGATTTTATCCTCCATTAGCCCACTGGTTTTCGCTGCTGAGAATTATTCCATCGTGGAGCGCTTCATTGAAGCGTTCAATCAACATGATGTGTCGGCAATGCTTGAACTAACAGAGTCCGATTTACACTGGATGAGCGTGGCGGGTCAAAACCTGTCTATTGAGGCCTCGGGTCAATCTGAACTGCGTGACTCCATGAAGGCTTATTTCGAAAGCACGCCCTCAGCCCGGTCCAATATTCTCTCGATTCGAGAGAGTGGCCCTTTCGTCCACACATTGGAGCAGGCAGTCTGGTCGGCGGGTGGAGTAGAGAGAAACCAATGCAGTATTGCTGTGTATGAGCTCGAGGCTAACAAAATTCGGAATGTATGGTACTTCCCGGAACATAGCTGCCCTTGAAACCAGTCAAGGCCAAGCATAATGAAGCCAATGTTGAATGAGGAATAATTATGACCGATTCTAGACCTGGAACTGGCCGATGCCTCTGCGGCAAGGTTGAATTGAAGGCATCCAATGCCAGCTCTCATATAGGTGCTTGTCACTGCAGCATGTGCAGGCGGTGGGGCGGCGGACCGTTTATGGAGATCAACTGCGGCTCGGACATCTCTTTCTCAGGCGAAGAAAATATCTCGGTGTTCAGCTCATCGGACTGGGCCGAGCGTGGATTCTGCTCAAGCTGTGGCACCCATTTGTTCTACCGGCTCAAACCCACTGGAGAACATATGGTGCCTGTAGGCGTATTCGAAAATCTCGATGGCCTGGAATTCAAGAGCCAGGTATTCATCGACGAAAAACCGACTTATTACAGCTTCTCAAACAAGACTGAGAACAAGACAGGCGAGGAACTGTTTTCACAATTCGCTCCGCCTGAGGATTAGTTCATCAGAGCCAGGGAAAGATTCAGTCTGTCACGACCGGAAGATGGGAAGGCATGCCCCATTCTGCCCAACTGCCGTCATAAACTGAAAGATTTCGGTAACCCGCTTCCCAGGCAGCCAAGGTCAGAACACAGGCAGTGATACCGGAACCACAACTGCTTATGAGCTTTTGCTCCGGACTCACCAGCGGACTGATAATTTCCTGCAACTCTGCCGCATTACGTAACTTGCCCTCATCCAGCACTCTGCCAAAGAACAGGCTTTTCGCGTTGGGCATATGCCCTTCACGCACGCCGGGCCTGGGTTCGGGTTCCAGCCCCTTGAACCGGCCCTCAGATCGGGCATCGAGTATCTGGGCATCCTTATCTTCCAGCGCGGTGAGTACAAGCTCGAAGTCACAAAATAAAGAATCGTCTTTTGCCGCCACGAAATCACCTGCCTCATCTGGTCTGTGGTGATCGGCTACGGTTTCATGCCCGGCCTCGATCCAGGCCGGCAGCCCACCATCGAGCACCAGCACCCGCTCATGACCCATGGCACGAAACATCCACCAGGCACGAGGCGCCGCATACAACCCTACATCGTCGTAGACGACAATCAAATCATGCTTGTTGATTCCCAATTCCCGCACTTTCTGCTGGAATAACTCAGCGCCGGGCATCATATGCGGCAGG
This sequence comes from Gammaproteobacteria bacterium, assembly GCA_040218615.1. Taxonomy (GTDB): domain Bacteria; phylum Pseudomonadota; class Gammaproteobacteria; order Pseudomonadales; family Pseudohongiellaceae; genus UBA9145. The sequence goes on along the minus strand of JAVJRC010000007.1, from coordinate 811,021 downwards.
CTGCTGTTGGGCTTGCAAACCTCCTGATCGTAGTCAAAGCGGCGGGCGCCAGGAATGACTCTCAACTCTTCCTTGTTGATAGATTCGAACCCGGGCACAACCGGTGGTACGGAAGCATCAAGAACGACGATTCCGCTATCAGCCATACGCTTGGCCAGCCATTCAGAGCTAACCAAAGCACTATCGGAGTCTGTGCCTGGTTGGTCGGGAGAATTTACCATAGTGAAGTTGTGAGGAATTAAAGGTGTATAAGAGGCGCTAGAGACGTTCCAGAAACTCTCGAAGCCTGGCTTTGAGTTTTTCTGTATTCTCAGGCCCGAGCCGGATCAATTGCTTGTGCACCTGTTGCAGGTTTTCAATACTGGCGTCAGCGTACAGGTACATCACTGAAGGTTTTACCAGCTGATAGGGCCCTTCAATTTCGGTGGTACTCAGCACATTATTGATCGCGGCACGCATGGTTTCATCAAAGTTGCTGTCGCGAAAACCAATCTCCGCATAAGCCTGCTGAAACAGCGGTGACAGCAAGCGGTACAGCGCCATGGCAGCATCGGGGTCCAGAGACACAAAAGTATCCACTACCTCATTGAAACGATCGTGGGCTTCCTCTTCCATGACGAACAGATTCTCGTCGATATTACGCACCGGCATCTCCTCGCCCAGGGGCTTGTAAGGCAGCCCGGTCTGTGGAAATGCACCTCTGCTGATATTCTCTACGAAAACCACAAACTTGCGAATAATCTGGTCGTCTGCCAGCAAGGCAACAACCGCAGCCCCATTCTCCAGTCCGCGCAGTTCGTTGAATACAAACATATCACTGGCATTGAGGCTGGGTAACTGAACAGCCGGCACTGAGGGCCCGTTAGCGTCCGGCTCTGTATCAGGCTCTTCTGCGGTGACTTCCACCGGCGGTTCGGCAACAGTGGGCTCCGCTGCTGGTGCAGCAGGCTCGGACTGGGGCTGAATTCGGATTCTCGGCAGTATGCTGTTGTCCTGGGCTGAGCTTCCCGTTCCAGTGCCGCCTGAACTCTGGGCCTGGGCAGGCCGGGGATCTGGCCGCACCGGGGGTTCGATGACCACGGTGGTGGTACCCTGCGGAGACTCCCAGGTTGCGGCCAGGTAGACTAAACCGAGCAGGCTGAGCACGGCGACTCCAACGATGGTTAACAGACCGGTTTTTGACATCAGGATTTCCGCAGAGACTTTTCAATCACTAATAGAGGAAGACAAGGGCTTCAATTCTGGCACAGGGACAAATCTGCCACAACCGAGCAGCCTGATCCTAGCCATCATGCCTGATTAGACGCCTCCAGGCGGCAATAGTTTTTCGATTTGCAGCACCAGGCAGTTATCTGAGCCCGATCATTGCAGAATCCAGGTGCCAGACATTGCCTGGAGAGGTAATTGGATAGGTGATTAGATAGGTATCTGGACTGAAGCAATGCGGCTTTTCAGTTTGAACGGCACGCACAAAAAAACCCGACCATCGGGAGATGATCGGGTTTTTCTGGCAAATAATTGCTACTTCTTGGGAAAACCCAGCTCTTCCATGGTACGAACCAGGTCCCGCCCCGCCGTTGCCGGGTTGGTTTCCTTGTCGATCTTCAGGATGGTGCCATCGGTATCGATGTAGTAAGTCCATCGATTGGCGAAGCCCCGATCCATCAAAACGCCGTAGGCGCTGGGCATTTCCTTGCTCGGGTCAGCGAGTATCGGAAATCCAGCTTCATGCTCGTTGGCAAAAGCTGTGTTGTCTTCCAGCGTATCTACACTGGCCATGAAATATGCAACGTCGAAACTCTGAATTTCTCTGGCACTGTCACGCAGCGCTTTACATTGCATAGTTCAGCCGCCGGTAAAGGCTTTCGGGAAGAAGGCAATAATCACAGGTTTGTCGCCAGCGAACTGGGACAAGCTGTAAGTGTTGCCATCTGATGCGGGCAAAGAAAAATCCGGCGCCTTATCGCCGACTTCCACTGCAGCCGCAATGTGGCTTACCAGAGCAACTGATGCCAATAAGGCGGTCATCAGGAACCTGGAGAAGCGCGTGGCTAACTGAGACATAATGTCCTCCATAGATCTATAGAGTCTGACCTGATCGATCAGACTCCCCTTTGTACCCCGGGAAGGCAAAAATTTCCAGTTTATTGCGGCAGTCGGGGGCTGGAGGAAGTTCGATCAGGCCCCTAGAAGCGGTAATTGCGGTAGCCCAGTCGTCGTATCGTCTCTGCTTCAGCCTGCAGATTGGCAATCTGGGTGTCGAGCTGCCGGCGCTCCTGGGCATTGAGAGAATCGCTGCTATCCCTCATCAACATCATTCTCTCGATAACCTCGTTCACCTCACGGGTGTATCGGTTCACTGCAAAGCGCTTGGCATCGATTTGCGACTGACGATAGCGCGGGTTTTCCACCTGAACGCTATAACACTGGCGTACCAGTTGCCCGGCGGCATTGCGCACATTCTCGCAGCGCTGCCTGGTAATGTATCGCGATACGGTGCCCTGAAAATAAGTATAGGGAGTTTGCGCAACTGCTCGGGCAAGACTCAGATCTGCCTGGGACTTCCCATGTAGCAGTTTTAACAGGTCTTCACTGCCAACCTCATCGGAAAATTCCACGCTGGCAATGAGTCTTTCATAGAATTCACTCAGGTCTTCTGCAGTATTCATCAACCCGGAACCGCTTTGCTGCAACAGGTTCTCCCGCAACACTCTAAGTTTCCACTGGCCGTAATCGTCTGCGGCGGCCAGGTACTCCTGATCCTCGAGCTGATAAACCCGGGAAGCAATGTGATGATCCAGATGTATCAGGTCATCCACTTCGCCCCAGTCCTGCTTGCGCATATGGTTTTTAATCAGCTCATCGATTACTGGCAATTGTTGTTCGCTGAACAGCCCGGTGTTGATGCGCGCGATTTGCAGGGCATCGGTCAGATAACGGCTGGCCTGGTCATAGTTCTCCAATTCCACGTGAACATTAGCGAGATCGGAGTACGCTTCAATCAACGCGGGATGATAAACACCCTGCTCACTCTGCAATTCTTCAATCGCTCGCAGTCGCACCTCAAGCTGCTGAGTCAGTTCGGCAAGACGTGCCTCCCTGCGGGCCCGCTCTTCTTCACTGATCTCTTCCTCTTCCGCTGTATCGGATTCCTCTGCCTGCTGTACACCTGCTTCCGGCTCGCCCTGACTGACATCCGTGGATGTCTGGCCAAGCACAGGCGCACAAAGCAGCAGGCAGAGTACTGACTGGAGAAGCTTGTCTGTGAAATTCGTTTTCATTCGATTCAATAACAAAGAGTCATTTTGAATTAGCTTTATACGGAAATTGACATGAATCAATACTTAATGGATTTCAGCCCATGTTACACACTATGACAAATCCCAAAAATTTTCTTAACTCAATGTTTTTATTGCGCTTTTTTCGAATATTTCAATGTTTACGCGACAATTTGCCACATGCCGATCGTTTTTGCATACCCCTATAATTCGCCAAAATTTTTTAGCACAAAGCCATTAAGGCACGCAGTTACCAGGGAGAGATTGGTGAAAAACAAGCAGTTGTTATCCTGGCCGGGAATCATTGTCGGTTGCCTGACCACGACAAGTCCAGCATTCGCGCAGCAAGACAACGTCGAAGAAGTGATCGTCATCGGCCGGCAGGAGTTTATTCAGAAAGAATTTACCGCAACCCGCACCGGTTCCAACGTGGATCCGGCCAAGCTCATGAATCAGGTTCCCGGTGGTGGCGCCAACAACAACGGGCCTCTCACCGGCCAGATTCAGTATCGGGGCATGTTTGGTCCCCGCATCAATGTGACTATCGATGGCATGAAGATTCATGGTGGCGGGCCCAACTGGATGGCACCCCCCTTGCACCATATCCCCGCGGGACTGATGGAAGAGCTGGTGGTTGAGCAAGGTATTGCATCGATTGCCAGTGGCGGTGGGATCGGCGGTGTCGCCACAGCGCTATGGAAGCGTCCTGCGTTTGGTGCCGGATTCACCGGAGACACGGAAGTTGCATTTGGAAGTGTCGACAGCGGCTCCAGCTATTCCGGAATTCTCGGCTACAGTACTGACAATCATCGCGTTTACGGGGTGGGTTCCTTTGACCAGGGTGACGACTACGACAGCCCCCTGGGTGAAGTCGCGGCCACCCGGTATGAACGGGATGTGTATGGCTTCGGCTATGGTTTTAACAATGGCACTCACTCCCTGGATATCCACTACCATGAGATTGCCACGGAAGATACGGGCACACCGAGCCTGCCCATGGACATCGACTGGTTTGATACCCAGACCTGGAATGCCATGTACCGTGGGCAGTTCGAAAATTTCGGACTGCAAGTGAGAGTTTACGGCTCCGAAGTGGATCATGGCATGAGCAACTCCCTGCTCCGCCCTGCTCCGGATTTTTCCAGCTTGCCATTGCCGCCGTTTATCGGAGATGACAAGCGCAATGTGCTTACCGACAGCGACGAGTCCGGTTTCCGCGTGGTAGTGGATTTCGGACTCGGAGTCGGAGACATGGTAGTGGGTATAGAAGGAAAGGATGCCGATCATAACGCCACAGTCTATGACCCGGACTTTGCTCCCTTCTTTGTGCAGAATTTCAACAACAGTGAAGTGGAAGAAACCGCAATCTTCGCACAATGGTCGGCCACCCTGAATGATGTGTGGTACCTGGAGGCGGGCATCCGTCAGGCGGATGTGGAAATGAATACGGGCAATGTGGATGCTTTCCCGGCTCGCCTTGTGGATATGAATCCCGCCATGTGGCCCATGGGCACACCGCCACGCGCCGTTTGGATGCTGCGCGAAAACTTCAATAACAGCAATCGGGCCCGGGACGATGACAACACCGACTGGGTGCTGAAGACACGCTACCAGGCGACTGACAACCTGGTAGTAGAGCTCGGGGTTGCGCAGAAGGTTCGCTCACCCATGTACCAGGAGCGCTATTTGTGGATTCCCCTGGAAGCCAATGCCGGTATCGGCGATGGCAACAACTATGTGGGCAATCCGGCACTGCAACCCGAGGAATCCCGCCAGGTTGAGCTGGGCTTCGACTGGGACTACGGCGATTTCTACGTATCACCGCGAATTTACCGACGTGATGTCGATGATTACATCCAGGGCGTTCCCGCCACCAACATGGCTGTCATTGGCGTCAGTGGCAACGCCAACGGAGATCCGACTCCACTGATGTTCGCCAATACCGAAGCAGAATTTACCGGAGGTGAGCTGACTCTGGGCTTCAGAATCAATGACAACTGGCGCTTTGAAGGCATGTATTCCACAGTGGATGCCGAGCGCGAGGATATCGCTGATTTTCTGTACCGGGTTAACCCGGACAATCTGCGGCTCGCGTTGTTCTTCGAAACTTCAGATTTCAGTGCCCGACTGGAGCAAGTGTTCGTGTCGGATCAGGAAGATATTTCCCAGACCAATACCAATGATCCGGCCAACCCCAACAACAGCAATGCCGTAACAGACGGTTATGACATGACCAACGTGTTTCTGAGCTGGGCAGTTGATAGCGGCCTGTCATTCTCTGCTGGTGTCGAAAACCTGTTCGATGAGCAGTATACGGACCACCTGACCGGATTTAACAGAGTGTTGAACAGTGTCGTACCCCAGGGCAATCGCATGATTGGCCCGGGCAGAAACCTGTTTGGCCGAATGCAGTATCGCTGGTAGTCAGTAGAACAGTAACACTCAAAAAGAATAAGGCCGCCATGCCGTAATAAGCATGGCGGCTTTTTTTTGATTCCAGGTACAAGCGCGGGACTGCGCCCACTTGCATCTTTACTGTTACTACGCTGGGTGTTCCTCCTGGGGAAACAGGCGGATTCGCCTAATTGCCCAGTGTGTTGTCCATATCCAGGGTGAATTCCGCCGACACGCCATTCACATCCACGTTATAGGTCCCGGCAGGCAAGCCTTCCACATCCAGGCTGACGCTCTGCTCAAAGGGGTCGATTACAGCAATACAGGACTCGGCTGGCCCCAGCACAGACTCGGCCATCACCACGGAAAACTGATTGCCGCTACGTGACACGGCGGCTGGCAGAAGTTCCACGCAGGGAACGGACTTGTTTCCAGAAACTGCCAGTGACACCTGTACGGGAAACGATTCCATGATCATCACTTCGACGGAATCGACTGTCACAAGGTTTTGTGGCTCACCTGCAACCACAGAAAGACTGCCATCAGCATTGCTGCTTAGCTGGACATTGGAGTAGTAAACCGGACTCATTCCATCAATCAGTGCCGCGTGAGGAATGGTCAAGATGCCGTCTTCAAAAGTGGCGGGCTGCGCCACCATGGGCTGTACATTAAGTGATAATACAACTCCGAAGAGTACTTCTCTCACCTTAAAACAATTCAACTTAAAACCTCCTTTTTCCAGTGCATTGTTACAACAGCGGTTGCCAGAACCCTAACAGTGTTCACTTTAGTCAAGGCGAGCAGGAGAATCCACTGGGGCCCGCTGCAGGGAGTGACGCCAATCACTTTACCCATGAAACATCGCAGCAAACCCCGCCATTACGGGTCTCCTCGTGCAACTACAGTGGCACAGGATTCTGCAGGGTACTATGTTAAGGAAATGAACCTGGGAGCCAACAGTTTTGCGATAAGTGCCTGTTCTGAGCCCATGACAAAAGTAAGTGGCTGAGTTACTCTCATCATGATTTCCGTGAATCTGTTGGCTGCCCCGCAGCCCCGGAAGCCGAGAGGTAACACTAATGAGAAGCACACGAAATCTTCAGCGCTATATTCAACTCTGCGTCTCTGCCTGTCTCGCTACAGCCTGGTCCTGGGCCACCGCACAAGACACCATTGAGTGGACAACACTGGGCAGCGACTTTGCACACACGCGTTCAACACCCGCCGACCAGATTACCCCGGAAAATTTTGACGATCTTGAAGTCGCCTGGGTCTGGGATGGTGCCAGTTTCGAAGCGCAAAGTGGACGATCGACTCCCAGTTACATTAACGGCCGGCTTTACACCGTCGCAGGTGCACGCCGCCATGTGGTTGCCATTGACCCGGCATCTGGTGCCACCATCTGGTCCTACCGGGAACCAGATACCGAGCGCTGGGAATACTCCATGCGCGCTGATTACGGCAAAGGTGTTGGCTACGCCAATATTGACGGTCGCGATGTCATCTATACCATCTCACCCGGCTTTTTCCTCACCGCGCTGGATGCTGATACCGGCCGACCGCTGGAGGGCTTTGGCGAACCCGTACCAATAGAAGGCTTTCCGCAAACTGGAGTGGTTGATCTACTGAAAGATCTGGGCCACCCCTATGACCCCTATGAGGGGATTCCACTTGAGCGCGGATACATTACCTCCTCTTCACCACCCATCGTGGTCAATGGAACCGTAGTAGTCGGCAATTCCGCCGAGCAGGGTTACCACCAATCCCGAATTGAAAACGTGCCAGGTGACATTCTTGGCTATGATGCGCGCACGGGCGAGTTTAAATGGAAATTCAATGTTATACCCCAGCCTGGTGAATTTGGTCATGAAACCTGGGAAAACGATGCCTGGCAGTACACAGGCGATATCTCTTCCTGGGCGCCTATTTCGGCGGATCCTGATCTCGACCTGGTCTACATTCCCACCAATGGTGTCACCATCGACTACTACGGCGGCCACCATCCCGGGGACAACCTGTATGGCACCAGCCTGATTGCCCTGAACGCCGCAACCGGCGAACGGGCCTGGCACTTCCAGATGGTGCATCATGACATTTGGAACTACGACACACCTACGGCACCCATCCTGCTGGACGTGGAAACCGATGAAGGCCCGACCCCTGTTGTCGCCCAGGCCACCAAACAGGGTTATACCTATGTCTTCAATCGGGCCACCGGTGAACCAATCTGGCCAATTGTGGAAACGCCCATGCCTGCCTCCACAGTTCCGGGTGAGCAGCTTTCCCCGACCCAACCCATTCCCAGCAAGCCCGCTCCGTTTGAATACGTGGGCTCGAGCGAGGATCTGCTGGCGGACTTCACTCCCGAAATCAAACAACAGGCACTGGCAGCGGTCGCCGAATACATCATGGGACCTGTATTCAACCCGCCGATTCAACGCGGCCATGAATCTGGCAAGATCGCCGCGCTCATGTGTCCATCTGGTGCGGTAAACATTACCCATCCACCAGCAGCCGACCCGGACACCGGTGTTATGTATATCATGTCGCGCTATAGCTGTGGCAGCCGCGTACTGGTCACCGGGGAAGAAGCTGATACCTACTATGAGGCCCCTACCGGAGTCACGCTTTCCCGTTACGCAGCCGCCAGCAGCAGTCGGCCTCCACGCCACCCTGCCGGCATTCCGGTGTTCAAGCCACCCTATAGTCGAATCACTGCGATCGACATGAACACCGGCGATCATCTGTGGTGGAAGCCAGCCGGCTACACGCCCGATCGCATCAAGAACCTGCCCACCCTGGAGGGTGTCGATATCGGCAACACTGGCTCAGGCGCAGTGGGGCAAATGGTGGTCACTGACAATATGTTGATCTACAGCAATATTGAGAGTGATGGTACACCTTACCTGTTTGCCCTGGACAAGATGACTGGAGAGGAGTTGAACCGTGTGGAAGTTCCCGCAGCAACCCGGTATGGCATGAGTTCCTGGGTTCACAACGGCAAGCAGTATGTGATCCTGCAGACCGGTAGTACTTTGACCGCACTGGCCCTGGCAGACTAGGAATTTTTCTAAACCAAGAAGAGAAAGTAGACCTGAAACAAAACCCTAAACGCAATAACAATCGAGGAGTAAATCGATGAAAAAAAGTTTGTTGTTCGGCTCAGCAGCAATGATTGCTGCAGCGGCGACTTTTACCACGGTAAATTCGCAACAAAACGAAATGAGTTTCTTCATTACCAGCGTTGGCTCTGGCAACGGTGCCGACCTGGGTGGCCTGGCAGGTGCTGATGCCCATTGCCAGCAACTGGCGGAAGCAGCCGGCTCCAGCGGCAAGACCTGGCGTGCCTATCTGAGCGCTCATGCCACAGCCAATTCTCCGGCAGTCGATGCTCGTAACCGCATAGGCTTCGGTCCCTGGTACAACGTTAACGGCGTTGAAGTTGCCAGCAACATCAACAACCTTCACGCGCCTAATAACAACCTCAACAAGCAGACGGCGCTGACTGAAAATGGTGATGTTGTGAATGGTCGTGGCGACAGCCCTAACCAGCACGATATCCTGACCGGCTCAACCCTGGATGGTCGTGAAATAGAAGACGGATCCAATCACACCTGTTCCAACTGGACATCCAGTGGTTCCGGGACTGCGCAGGTAGGTCACTTCGACCGAACCGGCGGTGGTGCCAATCCGACTTCATGGAATAGCGCGCATGGTTCCCGCGGCTGCAGCCAGAGCGATCTGGTCGGCACCGGCGGAAATGGCTATTTCTATTGTTTTGCTATTGACTAATTCTCAGTAGAGATTCAATTGGACTAAAATGGTGTGGTCGGGGAACCGGTCACACCATTTTTTATTGGGAGCACTGACATGATCAAATTGTACGGGTTCGGGCAGTCGCGTTCCTTCCGTTGCCTTTGGGCGTTGGAAGAAGCAGGCCTTGAATATGAGTATGTGAACAAGAAGCTGCGCACCGAACCCGAAGACCCGGACAGTGCCAAGCATCCCAGCTATATGGAACTGAACGTGCAGGGAAAAGTTCCAACCCTGGAAAACGGTGACTTGATACTGACCGAGTCCGTAGCGATTCTTAACTACATCGCACGCTGTGCACCGGATTCCGGCTTGTTGCCCAAAAACAGCATGGATGTCTATGCCAAACTTGATGAGTTGGTGTGCTTCATTCTGGCGGAATTGGAGCAGCCCTTGTGGAGCAAAGGCAAACACTGGTTCGCCTTGCCGGAAGAACATCGTATCCCGAAAATGTTTGAAACCGCGGCCTTTGAGTTTGCCAAAGCGGTGAATGCCCTGGATCACTTGATAGGAGAGGATGAATTTGCCATCGGCAATCAATTCACAATAGCCGACATCCTGCTGGCCCATACGTTTAACTGGGCAATTCGTTTCGAATTCGACGTACCAGACCGTTACCGGGCACTGAGGGAACGTCATTATCAGCGCCCTGCTGCTCAACGGGCAATGGAACTGGTGGAGTGAGAGCGCTCTAGCATGAAGCAGTATCGCCTGATTTCCTGCTTGATTTCCTGCTTATCGGCCTGCGTTTATTCCAGCCTGATACTGGCTGCAGAACCCAACGTGTACGGTGCGGATCAGCTGGAATATTATCTTTACCAGGGATTTCACAGCCCTGCTGACGGTCAACGGCATCGGCTAAACCATATAGGCATAGCCGGGGAACAAACTGCCGATGGATTTCTGGTGACCGCAGTCCTGCAGGGTTACCCTGCCCACGCCGCAGGTCTGAATCGCGGAGACATCATAACAACTGTCAACGGCATTCCTTTTCATCCCGTATTCGCATTTAACGACAAAGACAGAGCACCTGCTGATCTTGAGCCCAACTCTCTGCGCTTCGAGATGGACATTTCACGCAACAACCAAAACCTGGAGCTAAGCGTCACTCCGGTGTTCGAAAATCTCTATGACAGCTATCGCAGTGCCACAGTCCAGAGTGTCCAGGAGTTCAGCTCCGGCAACAAAACTATCGGTTACCTGCAAGCCTGGTTCCTGTCCCGCAGCACTGCTGACCTGATCAGCCTGCAGCAATTGCTTGAGGGCCTGGCACATTGTGATGGCCTCATCGTGGATTTGCGAGGGAGCTACGGTTTTCTGGATACCCAGCATCTGCGCATGTTTGGCGCCACTGTTGAGGCCCCAGTATCAGGCCAGGAAAGTTATCCTGTACCCATCGATCCTTACCGAAAGCCAATTGCACTGCTGATCGATAGCAGCACCCGGGGAGCTGCGGAAAAGCTGGCGGCAGAATTGGACGAAGCCGAACGTATTATCACCCTGGGAGAAGTCACAGCAGGGTTACTGGGCGGCTTTGCAGCAGTGAACGAAAGCTCTCTTGAGTACCTGCCATCTACTGGCGAGGGGCGGAGCGGGCAACTGACGGAAGGTTCCGGGCTGGTACCCGAACAGAGCGTGCCCTATCCTGCCAGCGAAAGTCGGCGCGATGATCCGCAATTCGAAACCGCTGTGACTCTTTTATTGGGCGTTATCTGAAGCGCCCGGTTTCGCCTCACCCCATTTCACTTTCCGATAGTCAAAGCCTCTCTCCAGAGTGGGTTTGATGATCTGGAAATAGGGTGACAAGTCGAAATCCCGGGGTGTGAAATGGGTGAAGTGGCGCTTGTAGTAAACCGGCACCTCGCCCTTCTCGCCCACTATCTCTGCGTCTTCGTCCAGACTCTCATCCACAGCATCCTGCATTGCCTCCGCGGCGGGATCGTGAATACCTTCATCACTCCGAATTGGCAAAATCGGGTAGCCGATAGACTGAAACGATTCGGCTATCAAGGTTGAACAAATCGCCCTGGTAGGTTCACCGCTGCCAAATGCGATCATGGCACGCCGGTATCTTTGCGGGACGGCTGGTTTCTGAATCAGGTACCGAATCAGGTCGACAACATTTTTCAAGTCGTAGTGGTGGCCAAGCTTGCCCTTGGAAAATTCCAGCAACTGGCTCCTGTCCTCATCACTCAATTTGTTCGGGCGACAAATTCGGAGATTGAGATCCCGGTAGTGATCCGGCGCCACCAGACGCACGCCGTTCTGCAGATCGGCCTCCAACAGGGTGAGATCGCTACTGGGACTACCCGCCTCACCAACAAACAGGCAGGCATGAGACCAGGAGGACTGCGTCAGGTATTTGATGGCGATGCTGATCCGGGTGTTGCCTTCTACCAGCACGACATCTCCAGGCTGAAGCACATCAGCAAGATCTTCGACTGCAATAGTATCCAGCCGACGATAACCCTCGATGGATTTGCTGAGATAAGCAGCCAGCCACTTACCGATTTTTTCTGAAATTGCCGTAGCCATCGCCACCTCTTCACCTTTGTGGTTATACTAACGGGCTCTAATTTACGAATCCAATGCAATGTTCCAGGGCGGGCTACAGGAGTATCAGAATGACAACGGCGTACAACAAGTTTTTCATTAACGGTGAATGGGTGGAACCTCAGCGTTCCACACTGGAGGTGATCAACCCGGCCACCGAAGAAGCCTTCGCTACCATTGCCATGGGCACAGCGGAAGATGTTGATACCGCCGCGAAAGCCGCACGCGCGGCGTTTCCCAACTGGTCTCAGTCCAGCGTGGAGGACAGGAAGCAGGTGTTGAGTGCAATCGTCTCTGGCCTCAAGGCCCGGGGCGAAGAGATGGCGACGGCCATTTCCAATGAAATGGGCGCACCCATGGGACTCGCCAAGACTGCACAGTTAGGCAGTGGGCTTGGCCATTTCAAAACTGCCCTGGGAATCCTCGACAGTTACCAGTTCGAAGAGATCCGCGGCACTACCAAGATCGTCAAGGAGCCTGCGGGTGTCTGCGGATTCATCACACCCTGGAACTGGCCACTCAATCAGATCGCCTGCAAGGTGGCACCGGCAATTGCCACGGGCTGCACCATGGTGCTCAAACCCAGCGAATTGTCACCGGTGAGTGCCTACATTCTTGCCGAGATCATTGCAGAAAGCGGTTTACCAGCAGGTGTTTTCAACTTGGTGAACGGTGACGGCCCCACAGTCGGTGCTGCCATTGCCGCTCATCCAGAAATCGACCTGGTTTCATTTACCGGCTCAACGCGAGCCGGGCGGGAAGTGGCCAAGGCAGCAGCAGATGGCATCAAGCGCGTGACCCAGGAACTGGGCGGCAAGTCTGCCAATATCATATTGGAAGATGCACCCGATTTCGCCAAGGCGGTCGCTGGTGGAGTGGCTGGTTGTTTCGGAAATAGCGGACAATCCTGCAATGCCCCCACTCGCATGCTGGTGCCGGAATCAAAAATGGACGAAGCCATTGAAGTAGCCAGGGCCGCAGCGGCGAAGGCCACTGTCGGAGATCCTTCTTCTGAAAACACCAGACTGGGCCCGGTGGTCAGTGAAGCCCAATACAAGAAGATCCAGGGACTGATCGAGAAGGGCATTGAGGAAGGTGCCGATGTCATTGCCGGTGGCGCAGGCAAACCGGAAGGCCTGGACAAAGGTTATTACGTGAAACCTACCGTATTTGCCAATGTGAGCAATGATATGACCATCGCCCGGGAAGAAATATTCGGACCCGTGCTTTGCATCATTCCCTACAAGGATGACGCGGATGCCGTACGCATTGCCAATGACACCGAATACGGGCTTTCAGGTTATGTTTCTGGAGAACCGGAACATGCCCAGACGGTTGCCCGCCAGCTACGCACAGGCAATGTGCATCTGAATGGCGCCGGCCCGGATTTTTCCGCACCCTTTGGTGGCTACAAACAATCCGGCAATGGTCGTGAATGGGGCATAGAAGGATTCGAAGAATTCCTCGAAGTGAAGGCCATCATGGGAGCTGCCTGAGAACACTATGGCTATTGAACTACAAAAACCCGCTATCGATATTGGCATCATTACCAACAACCTGGAAAAGATGCTGGTGTTTTATCGTGACTGTCTTGACCTGGATCTGGAAGCGGTCATCGACATGCCCGGGGGCGGTGTCATGCATCGACTCAAAGCTGGCGAATCCATCGTTAAAATTATCGAAACAGACCCGCGTCCGGAAGTCGAAGCGGCACCGGGTGGTATTCGCGGTGCGACTGGATACCGATACTGGACGCTGCATGTTGCCGACCTGGTCGGCCTGGTGGACCAGCTTCAGGCTGAGGGCGTGGAAGTCGTCGTCCCGGTTAAAACTATCCGTGAAGGCATTACCATCGCCATCGTGGCCGACCCTGATGGCAACTGGGTCGAGTTGCTGCACAATGCCAACGCCTGAGTTTTGACAAAAAAAAGCGCCAGGCTGGCCAACCCGGCGCTTTGTTTCGCTTTCTGACAGGCCTGGATTATTGCGCAGCCCAGATATTGCGCTTCTGCAATGGAATATCCAGTACGTTTCCGTCCGGACGGCCAACATGGATGATGAAAGAGTCCGCATCAGGATGGCTGTAACCAAGGGTTGCCATACCGCCTTCTGAGACTGCGCGAAACTTCACGCTGTTGGCTGAAATTTCTTCCAGCTCCATTTTTTGAGCAGACTCCGTGCGGGGCTGAAAGCCAGGATCCCACTGCTGGATATGCAACACCAGGGAGCCGTCCACTTCTTCGATGGTGATCATTTCAAACATGCTGGTAGAACCATTGCCGGTCATCCTCACCATGGCAGCAATGGAACCACCCTCAGTTGCAATCCAGTTTTCTTCCAACTGATTGGGACCGAGTTGCCCGGCCCAGTTGCCTGTCATCCAGCTCAACTGGTCAATGCTGGCCGCCGGACCGGCAGCGAAACTCAGGGAAGCAAACAATGCTGCGACCAGGCCCCCACCGATTGATTTCATAGTTGTTCTAATCATTTGATTCTCCTGTAAATCTTGCTTGCTTGACTTTGTTTAACCAGGGCTCAAGAGTCTCCCAATTCATGCGAAACATGTGTGGCGCACTGTCCAGTATTGCCGCATCCAGATCCACGCCCGCTTCGGTCAGTACCGAGACAGTCTCTTCGAAACGATCGGCCCAGCCCAGCTCATCCGCACCACCAATGCGAAGGTAGATGGGGAAATCGGCCAGGGGCTTGTTATCGAATACCGATGATGAAACGGCAGGCACGGCCACCACACCTATATAGTTATCCGGGTCGCGCCGGGCTATTTCCAGCGCTGACATGCCACCGTTGGATATGCCCGCCAGAAGCGTTCGGCCCGTTGCGATGTCCTCTCGCTGTTGTAGTGCATCAACAAGTTGCACCACTTTAAGATTGTTTTCATATCCGCGGAAGGCCCGATTGTTGGGAGACACCGGTACCGCTACCATCCAGCCTCGTTCCGCGAAACCACTTCCAAGCCAGATTGAAGTGTCCCGGGAGATGGAAGCATTGCCCGGCCCACCACCCATCAGAACCAACAGGGGGCTGGGCTCATCAGTTGTCTGCGCAGGGCGCACCATAAAAACTGTCAGGGTGGAACCATCGGCCAGTTCAACACGTTCCTGCGCCGATGCGGAATTTGTCCCTGAGAAAACCAAGCCACAAGCCAATACTGCTGTCAGCAGGGCATCTTGAATACGAATTGTGATGAAACTTGCGGGCATAGGATTTTATCGTCGCGGCGATTCAGTTTTAGCCTTCGCCGCTCGGCTCTTTATCTTGATTGTTATTGTTTTCTTCTGCCTCTCTCGCCTCCCGCTCCTTATAGGCATCGGCAAAGCGATCATTCAATCGACGCATACCCCCCAACCAGCGGTCGTAGTCATCGGTTTTGCGCCGCATGTAGGTTAGCACTTCGGGATGGGGCAGCACCAGAAAGCGCTCCTCTCCCAGGGTTTCGATTACGGTATCCGCCAGTTGCTCCGGCTCCAGCATACCATCCAGGCCAGCGACCCCGCCCTCCTCGCTACCTGCAGTCATGGCAGTGCGGACAGCTTGCGGGCAGAGCGCCGACACCTTGATTCCCCGGCTGCCATAGGTAATGGAAAGCCACTCAGCGAAGCCGATCGCCGCATGCTTGGTAACCGCATAAGGTGCCGAACCGACCTGGTTAAGCAGGCCGGCAGCAGAAGAGGTATTGAGCAGATATCCCTCACCACGCTCCAGCATACCTGGCAGTACAGCTCGCGCGGCAAACACATGGGCCATGACATTAATATCCCAGATTGCCTGCCAGGCTTCCGTCGGTACCGTTTCCCCTCCTGGGGTAAAAATACCGGCATTGGAACAGAACAGGTCGATATGCGGAAAACGCTTCAATGATTCAGCAACCAGCTTCTCTACTTCCGCCTCTTTGCCTACGTTGCAGGGAATTCCCATGACTTCAGTGTCATCACCAATCCGGGCTACTGTCTCGGCCATGCCCACCGTATCCACATCGGAAACCACAATGGCTCGGGCGCCTTCGGCCGCAAACCGTTCGCACAGTGCCCGGCCGATACCGCTGGCCGCGCCGGTTACGACAATAATCTTGTCTTTAACTTCCAATTTTTGACCTCTTGGTAAATCGCCTCTAGGTTAAACTAAGCTAAGCTGATGCCAATTCATGCAGCCTTTCATTGATGATGGATTCTGCTTCGGCAACAATGCGTTCAATAAGCTCCTGGCAGCTGGGAATATCGTCGATCAAGCCCACCACCATACCAGCGGACCAGATACCACGATCCAGATCCCCCTGCTCAAATAATTCCCGACCCTTGGCGCCCTGGACAAGTGCCTTGATGTCTTCGAAATCGGTTTGCTCTGACCGGGACTCAATCTCCAAGACTTTTTCTGCAACGCTATTTTTGAATACCCGCGCCGTGTTGCGCAGCGAACGGTAGATCAATGCCGTATCCAGCTCATCAGCATCGACCATGGCCTGTTTTACTTTTTCGTGGATGGGCGCTTCCCTGGTCACCATAAACCGGGTGCCCATATTAATGCCATCTGCCCCCATTGCGAGTGCAGCCGCCATGCCACGACCATCACCCAGACCGCCGGAAGCCAAAAATGGAATCTTGAGGCGACGAGCTGCCAGAGGTAGCAGGATCAGGTTGGTCACATCATCTTCGCCCGGGTGACCGGCACATTCAAAGCCATCCACGCTCACCATGTCGCAGCCAATTCGTTCGGCTTTCAGGGAGTGGCGAATGGATGTGCACTTGTGGATGACCGTAATGCCGGCTGACTTGAACAGAGGCAGAAAGGGTTCCGGATTTCGACCGGCGGTTTCCACGATCTTGACGCCGGAGTCCACGATTGCCTGGGCGTATTCTTCATAGGGGACCGGTTTGATGGTTGGCAAGATGGTGAGATTGACCCCGAAAGGCTTGTCGGTCATTTCACGGCAGCGCTCTATTTCCCTGGTCAGTGCCTCGGGTGTCGGCTGGGTTAATCCAGTGAGGATGCCAAGCCCACCAGCATTGGACACTGCCGAAGCCAGCTCGGCAACGCCTACCCATTGCATCCCACCTTGCACCACCGGATGCTTGATACCGAGCATCCTGCTTATTCTCGTTTCCATTAATTCAGCTCCCCGGCATGACTCCGTTCTAAAGCGCGACCGCTAGTCTACGTGGTCTCTCGGAGGCGTGCAAAGTAGACGAAATTTGGGGTCGCCTATGTTATATTTGCTCGCTTCCGGGCTGACCGCCACAGACTGGAAAGGACCAAGAAAAAGCACTCGGCATACAAGTCAGGCCTTTCTAAATGCAACAAATTGCAACATGGCCGCTGCCGATTTAAAAGTGACACCTGTGATACACGAGAAGAAGCTTAAAAAGAAGCCTGAAGGGCTCGAAAGCAACGTTGTCACTCACTACAAAAACTATGGAGAGAACACATGATTCGCAAACTTCTGGTTAGTGGCATCGCCACTGGCGTGGCTATGACTGCTTACCCGGCATTGTCCCAGACGGCCGGTACCCAGGTCATTGAAGAAATCGAAGTGATTTCAACCACCCGTCGTTCTGAAGGCCTGGCGGGCCTCAACGCAGCCGTTTCGGTAATTGGTCAGGAAGAGCTCAACCTCGTGCAGCCATTCCACTATCAACAGGCACTGAACAGGTTGCCTGGCGTGAATGTGCATCGAAACAACGGCCAGGAAAGCCTCGCCTCGATTCGCTCACCTGTGTTAACCGGCGCGGGCGCCTGTGGCGCATTTCTGGTTGCCGAAAACGGCATTCCCCTGCGGTCATCAGGTTTTTGCAATGTGAACGAGATGTTCGACGCGCACACCGAAAACGCCGAACGCATCGAAGTGGTTCGGGGACCAGGCAGTGCTTTCTGGGGATCCAATGCAGTACATGGTTTGATCAACGTGGTATTGCCGGAGCCCGGTGATGTCGGCTCCATGCGTGTGGAAGCCGGTCCAAGAGGCTCCTATCGAGTCAAAGGTGCGATCGGCTACGACTACGGCAATTTCAAACAGACACTACTGCTCAACGGAGTGTCCGAAGAAGGCTATCGGGATGATTCTGGCGTCGACCAGCAGAAAGCCTCCTGGTTGTACAATTATACGACCGACAACGGCACCGAACTGGATGGCGGATTTACGGTCAGCAACCTGAACCAGGAAACTGCAGGGTTTGTTGTTGGCACCGAAGCTTACAAAGATGACGTACTAAGAAAGACCAACCCTAATCCGGAAGCCTATCGAGATAGCCGGGCTACCCGTGTCTGGACTTCTATTACCCAGACTGTAGACGACTGGGATTTGGTGCTGACCCCCTACTGGCGTGAAGTCAATATGAGCTTCATTCAGCATTTCCTGCCAGGACAACCGGTCGAGGATTTTGAGCACCGCAGCCTCGGTCTTCAGGCTGCCGGATATCACACACTGCCAAGTGGAGCCGAATTGGCATTGGGCGTTGATATCGAAGACACCAATGCTTCCCTGCTGGAATTCCAGCCTAACCCTACGCAAGGTTCTGCTTTCCTCAGGAACACAATTCCCCAGGGCAAACACTACGACTACGAAGTTGAAGCTCGCCTGATAGCAGGTTTTGTGAACTACGAGCAGTCCCTGAATGATGACTGGGATATTTCCCTCGGCCTGCGTCTGGAAAGCATCAAGTATCACTACGACAACCTGATGATCGATGGCAGAACCGATGAATTCGGGAATCCCTGTGGGTTTGGTGGTTGCCGATTCAGCAGGCCTGCCGATCGCAGTGATGGCTTTACCAACGTCTCTCCCAAGCTGGGTCTGAGTTACGCACTGAATGACGACCATACTCTGCAATTCCGTGCCCAACGGGGTTTTCGCGCACCACAGGCCACTGAGTTGTATCGCCTGCAAAACGCGCAGACAGTTGCCGATCTGGAGAGTGTAGAACTGGACAGCTTCGAAGTCGCTGTGACTGGCGCTGGTGATTCCTGGGATTACACAGTCAGTGCCTATCATATGGTCAAAGAGAACGAAATTCTCAGGGACAGCTCGCGTACCAATCAGAATGGCAGCCACACTGAGCACGAGGGATTGGAAGTTGAAGTAGGTGTCGACATCACCGATACGCTGTCACTACGAGGCGTGGCTAATTTCACCAAGCACATTTACAAGAACTCCCTGATCTCCGGCGGCGTCGATATCAAAGGCAATGATATTGATACTGCGCCCAATATTTTCGGCAACGCCCGTCTGACCTGGCGGCCTACTTCGGCGCTGATGGCAGAACTGGAATGGGTCAACATGGGCGAGTACTTTACCAACCCGGAAAACACAGCCAGCTATGAGGGCCATGACCTGCTGAATTTGCGTGGCATGTATGAGGTGGATGACGACATTACCCTGTCTCTGAATATCCTCAACGTCACCAATGAAAAATATGCTGAGCGTGCAGACTGGACTACATTTACCGGAGACCGGTATTTTCCAGGGCAGGAAGTTAGAGCATTCTTCGCCATCAACTGGAATTTCCGCTAGCATCGAGCAGCATGCGGAGTAAAACCAAAAATGCCGACTTGATGTCGGCATTTTTTTTACCTCTCTCTGAGCAATCATGACTGATAAGACAGACTACTCATCTGAAACCGCTGCACAAAGCTATGACAGGCTGCTGAAGTTTTTCCAGTCGCCTGGCGCAAAAGATGAAACTCCCATTGCACACCCCGACAAGGGAGTGGAGGAAATGGCCCAGGCGCAGCTACACAGTTTTCGCAAGGCTGCGGTACTCATTCCAGTCACTCGCCTGCGTGATCAAGCCAGTCAGGTGGTGCTTACCGTACGTTCGGAAAACCTCAAGAGCCATGCTGGCCAAATCAGTTTGCCCGGTGGCTCAATGGAGCCGCAGGACAAAAATGAAATCGACACTGCGCTGAGAGAGAGTCATGAAGAAATAGGGCTGCACCCAAAACAGGTAGAGGTGGTCGGGCAATTAGGGGAGCTCGCATTGCCTTCAGGATTTCGAGTGAAACCTGTGGTGGGTATTATTGAAAATGACCTGGATTTTGTTGCCTGCCCCATAGAAGTTGCAGACATCTTTACGGTTCCGCTGGACCTCATCCTGGACCCGGATGCCTACCGGCACACCAGCATGCGTTTCAAAGATCAGCAACGCGCCATCGTGGAATTACACTTTGAGGACTATCGTATTTGGGGTGCCACGGCAGCAATACTGTATCACCTGGCCATGGTCGCAAACGATACTCGGAAATTTTGATACCGGCTTAGGCGGGGTCCGGTTCGGTGGATTCATCTGCCGAGTCTTTGTCAAAAGAGGCATGACAAACCCGGTTTCTTCCTTCCTGCTTAGCCGTGTAGAGAAAACCATCCACCTGTTCCACAAATTCTTTCTCGGTAAGCTGGTCGCCCCGGCTGTAAATATCGACACCGAAGCTCGCCTCAATTCCCAGATACAAATCACCCGCCTTTACCGGCGAATTCTCAATTATTAATCGCAATCGGTTGGCAAAGCGCACACCTTGTTTCAGTTCGGTGTCGGGAAGTATCAGCGCGAATTCTTCACCGCCATAGCGACAGGGAATATCCAGGCGGCGAATGGTTTTCTTGATCAGGCTGGCAATATGCTTGAGCACAACATTACCGACTTCATGGCCATGCACATCGTTGATGTCCTTGAAGTGGTCGAGATCAGCCATGATCAGGCAGGTTGGTTGGCCGGATCGACGAGTACGTTCCATTTCCAGACTCAGCGCCCGGGAAAAATAGCGAAAATTATTAAGCGTGGTGAGTTCATCCGTGCGCACCAGCGCCGCCAACTGCTTGATCTCGTCGCGAAGCTTGTTTACTTCGGCGAGATTCGGACAGTTGTCATCGCCTGCAGGGCAAGGGTCACTCTGCACATCGTCAATAGAATGGTGGTCATTCATGTAATGATTGTCGTGAATAGTGCGCAGTTTTGACAGCACACATTTCATTTTTATAGTTGTTTTCTTCCCAGCTTTTTCCCTTGAGACCCCCTACTGCTCTGCGATAGAGCAATATTCGTGGGAAATAACTCGCACACATTAGCACAATCCCTCAGACGCCAAAATACCCGAATTGAGAAAAATGCGAACCAATTCCGCTATTTACGTAAGACTGCAGAATCCGGCTTGCCCGGTTCAGGGCATGGCCCAGTCTGGAAAACCATCCAGAACGCCATAGGAGAGATGGCCCAGGGTATAGACAAAGAAGGTCAACAGCACCACAGACAACAGATCGAGCCAGACCCCCGCGACGACCATTTTCATAATGGGGATACGACCGGATCCATACACGATGGCATTGGGTGGAGTGGATACTGGCAACATGAAGGCACAGGAAGCAGCCAGCGTGGTGGGAATCAGCAGCAATAATGGATGGGCCTCAATGGCCTGGGACAGACTGGCCATGATGGGTAGCGATAAAGAGATGGTCGCTGTATTGGAGGCAACCTCTGTCAGCCCCGTGATGATGCCTACCGTGCTGATCACGATCACCAGTGGGCTGGCATCACCCAAAAGTACATTAAGCTGGGCGGCAACGTAATCGGACAAACCGGACGTCGTAAACCCTTTTGCGATGGCCAGGCCGCCACCAAACAGGAGCAAAATGCCCCAGGGGATTTTTTTGGCATCATCCCAATCCAGCAGCCGTCCACCGATGGCTTTACCGGCAGGTATCATGAACAAGGTGAGCGCCATACTGATGGACACCGTGCCATCATCAATCATATAGCCAACCGGTGATGACCCGGCGGCTTCCAGCAAACGATCCAGATAGTAACTCCAGCCAAAGATATCGATGTCGTCGCCAAACAGACGCTCTTTCCTGGTCATTAGTAAAACCGCAAAGGCGACAAACACGGCGAGCACACGCCGCTCCTCGGTCGCCATCGGGCCCAGCTTGCGCAACTCTTCGCGGATAAAGTCCTTGCCACTGAAGGGAGTGGAAGCCGGCAGTGGAAACACGAACCGGGTAAGCAGTGTCCATGCCAGCAGCATGTAAACCGCACTAATGGGCAGGGCGAATAACATCCAGGTTGAAAAGGTCAGCTCTGGAGCTTCTGGAAACAGTTGCGGTAATTGGGTAACCAGCACTCCGTTGGGGGGTGTGCCGATCAATGTGGCAAAGCCCCCGATGGAAGCTGAATAGGCGATACCCAATAACAAGTTCAATGAAAAATTGGGGGCGCGCGAATCGATTACCTGGCCCTGTTTCGACAGCCCGGCATTCAACTCTTCATAAAGCAGGATCAATGACATACCCATGGGCATCATCATCAGCGCGGTCGCGGTATTGGAAAGCCACATGGACAGGAAGCCGGTGGCAAGCATAAAGCCCAGCACCAGGCGATGGGGTTGCCCGCCCACGATGCGCAAAATATTCAGGGCGATTCGCTTGTGCAGATTCCACTTCTCAACTGCTACTGCAACAATAAATCCACCCATGAACAACAATATGATCCAGTCCATGTACTGGTTGGCGACATTGGGAAAGATGATGTCGAAATCCGCAGCACTGAATCCCTCCTGGAACTGGGCTGTCTCCAGATCGACCCTGCCGGCAGCCGGCACTTCCCTGCCCCGCATAATGCCGAGCAGCGGAAACAGCACGATGGGCAGCAAGGCCGTCGCCGCCAGTGGGATCGCTTCGGTGATCCACCAGATCGCCATCAGCAGAATCACTGCTGCCATGCGGGTCACCTGGGGATTGTTCGGGTCCAGCTCCACGAACAGGAGCATGAAGACGAATACCAGCGGGCCAAATATCAAACCGATCCGGTTTCGCATCTGATCGAAACTGGAGATACCGGAGCTGCTATCGCCGCCGTTAGTCATTGAATAGTCTTTCTGATACTACAGGGAGCGGAATCTGGCTCACTCGAAAATCTCGGACAGAAAATCAGTCAAGGATCCATAAGCCCGGCGCTCGGCTACTGCGTTGTAGACCGTACCGAATCCCGGATCGTTGGCGCCAGGATTGGTAAAAGCATGCATAGTGCCCCCATAGGCATGAAGCTGCCAGTCGACACCTGCCTCAGTCATCTCGGTTTCGAATGCCAGCACCTGTTCCGGCGGCACCATGGGGTCATCGTGGCCATGCAGGCACAGCACCTTGGCCGAGATGGCTTCGTTGGGCACATCCCCGGGTGCGAAGATGCCATGGATGCTGACCACACCCTGTACATCGGCACCGGATCTCGCCAGTTCCAGCACACACATTCCGCCGAAGCAATAACCCATGGCTGCCACCCTGGTCGGATCGGACTGGGGGACATTACGACCCGCCGTGAGCGCTGCACGCATGCGCCGCCGCAGCAGGGCACGATCGGTAGCGAAGGGGTTCATCAGTGAGCTATTGAGCTCTGCATCGCCGTCGGCCCCAAAAACGCCCTTGCCATACATATCCAGGGCAAAGCCCACGTAACCCATTTCAGCTACTCGTTCTGCCGCCTTGCAAGCAAACTCACGGCGCCCGCTCCAGTCATGGGCAACGAGCACCAGGGGTTTCTGCACATCGGTTTCCTGGTAGGCAACATAGGCTTCCAGTTCGGTATCGCCGTCGGAATAGTCAAGATGTTGTGTAATCATCGCTGTTCTCTTGTTTTATCTATTGTAGCGATTGTAGTCTGTTACCAGCGTGACTAAATATTATTTGTTGCACCTGGCGCCTGGTAAGGAATGACTAGAGCGCTTCCAGAATGGCTTCAGCCGAGCTGACCTTGATCTCTCCAGGTGCTTCCACAGCGAGATGGGTAACTGTGCCATCTTCCACTATCATACCGAAGCGCTTGCATCGAGTGCCCATACCAAAGCCACTGGCATCCATTTCCATGCCGATGGCCGCAGTGAAGTCACCATTGCCATCCGCGAGCATCAGAATCTCTTCGGCGTTCTGGGCTTGCCCCCAGCTACCCATCACAAAAGCATCATTCACGGACATACAGGCGATGGTATCCACGCCTTTGGCCTTAATCGCATCGGCCTGCACAACGAAGCCTGGAAGATGAGTCATGGAGCAGCCAGGTGTAAAAGCGCCGGGAACAGCGAAGAAAACCACTTTCTTGCCGACAAAAACATCATCGGTGCTCATGTCTTTCGGTCCGTCTTCAGTCATTATCTTGAATGTTGCCGAAGGGACCTTGTCGCCTACCTGAATTGTCATACTCGAAACTCCACAAAATGAATAAGATACAGCGCTCGATAGTAACAAAATTCATCGCATTCGCAATCGTTGGGCAGCAGATGAACAGCTTTACCGGGATGGGATAGCATGGGGCTCAGCGAGCAAAATCAGGTCATTTATGGATAGCATCTTTTTTGTCGTCTCCAAAGTCGTCTGGGCGTTCATTTCACCGGACAGTCTGATAGTGATCCTCGGTGCCGGTGCCTGGTTTGCCATGGTGGCCGGATGGAACCGCTTGTCACGGCGGCTGCTTTCACTCTGTGCGCTGCTCTTAATTGTGATCGCTTCATTCCCGGTAGGTGAATGGCTGATTGCCCCTCTGGAAAATCGCTTTCAGGCCAATGCCGCCCTGCCCGCCACTGCAGATGGTGTGATCGTGCTCTCCGGCGCCATCGACCCGGTGATGTCGGAACTCTGGGGCCAGGTCGAGTTTGGCGGTGGCGGAGAGCGGCTCACTGCATTCAGGTATCTGGCAGATCTGTACCCGGGCGCTCAGTTAGTCTTCACCGGCGGCACGGGCTCGCTCACAGAACAGGAGTACAAGGCAGCCGACTACGCACGCTTTCTCTATGAGCAACTATCCCTGGGCGAACGGGCCATCCTTTATGAAAGCGAGTCTCGCAACACAGCGGAAAATGCAGCCAACAGCAAGGCGCTGGTCAACCCACAGCCTGGGGAGAACTGGATTCTGATCACTTCGGCCTTTCACATGCCCAGATCGATAGCCATATTTTGCCAGCAGGACTGGCCGGTCCATGCCTACCCTGTCGATCACTACTCACGCAAAGGGAATCTGCTGAGGCTCAATTTCGACTTTGCAGGCAACCTGCGCAAGCTGCGCACAGCAGTGAGGGAATGGGTGGGGCTGATTGCCTACAGAGTGACCGGACGAACGGATCGGTTTCTGGCGGGAGACCAGAATCAGTGCCTGGAAAACCCTGTTGATAATCCAGCCATACAATAACTGATTAACTCTAGTTCAGGATTCCGCGGAGACGATCTCCCAGATCTTCCACAGCATCGTCTACTACGTTTTCCACTTCCTCTGCTCCTTGCTGCAATCGGTTCTCGACATTTTCCCTGATCATGTCCAGAACTGGCGGGTCAGAATTGAGAATGGAAGCGCTGACGGCGGAAAGAATCTGGCGCAGTGCATCGGCCACTGTGGCGGCATTGTTTTCCTCACCGATATTACGCAGAGAAATACTGGGAAGGGCGATCGGCGCTTCCATGGATGCGGCCACCAGGTTGACCCGTGGATTTTCCATGAGAAACTCGCGAATAATGATACGGCGCGTGGACGCAGCCTCATCAGCCGGGGCAGAGGCTCCACCACCGGAAGAGATATTGTTCAGCAAGGCCCGAATATTATCCCGGGTCAAAGACCTCTCATAGGTGATTTGGGGTTGCGAAATAGTGACCGATTCCACAATGACCACGTCGCTGAAGACGGACCCCACATCCAGTTCGATAGAAATCTCTTCCATCTGAAAGGCATAGTCTGATTGAAACCCCTCAAGGTTGGCGACACGAAGCCCGGATATGGAGCCCACACCCCCTACTGGAGAAATAAGCGCTGAATCCACATCCACCTGTGTGCCCAATACGCGGCTGCCGCCCACTTCGATTCCCCTGACTACCAGGGAGTCAAAATAATAAAAGCCCACGCCGCCGAGAATGAGTACGAACAGCACAATCGAAACCAGAATATTCCTAACCATCTTCACTTGCCTGCAAGATTGAAATTTATAAAACCACGCCTGGGGATCTCTTGATTAATTCAAAAGGTCCCCTAGCTATCGAACGGAACCTCGGCTCCCACTACTTCCTCGATCCAGTCCAAATGGGAAGATACCCGTTCGTAGATTGCCACCGCTCCATATTCACCCTGTGTTTCTTCTGAAAAATTCTCGTCTTTAATCTGACCAACGGCGATGCCGGCCAGGAACATACCGGTATCGGTGGCGATCAATGCAGGGCCTCCGCTGTCGCCAAGACCAGGCACTCCTTCGAGGGCCAGGGTCTCGCTGGCGGCATCCCTGGGGTCATCAAACTCAAAGCGTAGATATCGATTGGCAACGGTGATCCGATTGGTGGCCCGGCGAAACCGCCCATCATCATACTGCCGGCCTGACGTGCCCAGACCAAAATAACCCCAGCCCAGCAGGGTAACCTCCTGGCCCAGTTCATTTTGCTGTTGCTGCAATGGCAGAGGAAGTGGCAGTGCCGAAGGAGTTCTGAATCGTAGCAGGGCCAGGTCGACATCATCGGGTGCAGTCTGGTCATATTGCGGATGCTTGATCACCAGATCCACTTCCCGCATCTGGCCACCTACTTCGACAGCAAATCTACGACCCATCTTCACCGTGTCTTCAAGCATGGTTTCTTCAACACAGTGCGCAGCCGTTAGCGCCCACTGCCGATGAATCACAGTCGCGACACAGACCTTGCGACTCCCCTGACGCTCAAGGAAAAATACCGCCGGGTAATCAATTGCGCGAACTTCGTAGTCAGTAGAGAGCACATCATGACGAATAATGATGGCATGACTAGACCAACTGAGAGCCAGCACCGCGACAATCAGCGAAAATCTAGAGAGGGTTTGTCTGTGCTTGAATGATTTCATTGACGAATCTTGCGTCGCCGCAGTGGTCGCAGGTTTGGTTTGTATGCCTGGCGGCGCGACAGCTGCACAATCTTGTACAGCCGATGCAGGACCACGATCACAGTAACCACGATGAAGGCCAGAATACAGGCCGCAAGCCACTGCTCATGGGTCCATCCGGAAATGTCGATCAGTCGCGCCAGCACCGTCTATGCCTCTGACTTTTCAGCGTAAATTCAACACAAGGCCGCCCATTATGCGACAGTCAGGCAAGGGATGCGAGTTCACCCACTGACTGGTAGTGGCTCCACTTGAAAATATCACTGGCTTGATCAGGATGAGCAATCGGCTGGCCTGTTTCAGGACCGTGAGCAGCAGGGATGCTGCTCCCGAGCCCCCAGGGATGGGTTTACGGCGTGTCCAGAAACAGGCCAGCCGATTGCTCGTCCGACCAACTCCGGAATCAATTTCAAGTTGAGCCACTATCCAACCGATGGCAATACGATGAGATTTTCAGGCCTCGTTAGCAATCGCAGAAACCAGCCGCTCGATTGAGCTGATGCGTTCCCAGGGGTCATCCGTCTCCAGCAACTCCTGCTTCTGTTCCACATCCACAGGAATCAACTCCCCCAGACGCCAGCCCAGCTCCCACAAATTGTCATAATCGACCTTGATCGGATTCTCTTCGATCATGGGATGGTTCTCCAGGCTCTGGAGCAAATCCACCATGGCCGCATAGTTTTCGCTCAGGGGAATCGGCTCTTCGCCTACCCGGTCCTGTTCGCTGAATTCTGCTTCCGCCTCCAGCACACCGCTGTCCGCCTGCCAGCAATCGACAATGCGGAATTTGGCCAGACCCTGTACGGTAATGCCCAACAGGCCATTCTCGAGCTGATCCCAATCGACAATTTTTGCATAGGTTCCAGTACGGTGGATGGTTTGCTTGCTCTCTGATTGAATGACCTCTTCGCCTTCCCGCAACAGGCAGACTCCGAATCCCTCATCGTTACGCAGGCATTGGCTCACCAGATCCAGATATCTTCTTTCAAAAATCTGCAAATCCAGTTTGCTGCCGGGAAACAGAACGACCCGCAGGGGAAACAAGGAGATGGTTTGATTGTCGGCCATGGGACAGTGGGTCAGAATCGAAAATGAATGATGCGCCGGAATCTATCGCTTAATTCATCAGGGAATTGCTGAAGGTCTCAGTCAATTTTTGATGAATACCTCCGAACCCTCCGTTGCTCATGATGACTATATGGTCACCAGGCAAGCAGCGCTCCTCGAGGAAATGCACGATGGCATCTACCTCATCAAAAGCATAGGCGGGTTGTGCGCTCTCTTCAAGCAGGGACTTGAAATCGATGCCGGCCTGGTTGGGCTTGAACCAGATAATCATGTCTGCGGCTGCGCAGGCTTCATTCAACTCGGACTGGTGAATCCCCATCTGCATGGTGTTCGAGCGGGGCTCTATCACGGCAATTAGTCGCGAAGGTTCGCCGGAATCTCTCAGCTTCGCAGCCACACCATTCAGAGTCGTTGCGATGGCAGTGGGGTGGTGAGCGAAATCATCGTAAACATGAATTCCATCGAACGAGCCCAAATGTTCCATGCGCCGCTTGACGCCGGCGAAGCTGCGCAAAGCCTTGGCGGCGGTGGCCACGTCGATACCGATGTGATGTGCAGCGGCAACAGCGGCGAGTGCATTGCTTACATTGTGCATACCGCTCAACTTCCAGCTCACGGCCGCCCGGTTCATGACTTCGCCAGTAGATCCCTGGCCATATTTCACCAGTTCAAAGCTGCCGCCATAGTCATTCTCTGTTTCCGCATTCCAGAACACGCCACCATTGGTTGCCTGCAACTTGCACACTTCCTCTGGCACATTGATGCCGAACCTTTGCCGTGGACTCCAGCAACCCAGGGCCAGCACAGCCTCCAGTGTCGAATCATTATGGGGCGTAATAATCAGCCCGTTGCCGGGCACGGTACGGATCAAATGGTGGAACTGTTTCTCGATGGCATCCAGGTCTTCGAAGATATCCGCATGGTCAAATTCGAGATTGTTCAGAATCGTGGTTCTAGGACTGTAGTGAACAAATTTGGAGCGTTTGTCGAAGAATGCCGTGTCATATTCATCTGCCTCCACCACGAAAAAGGCTGAATCGCCGATATCGGCAGAATGGTCCAGGTCCTGGGTGACGCCCCCGATCAGATAACCAGGGTTTGCACCGGCACTATGCAGGATCCAGGTCAGCATGGAACTGGTGGTGGTCTTACCATGGGTACCAGCCACACCCAGCACCCATTTGTCCTGCAGTACAAATTGCGCGAGCCATTGCGGTCCAGAGGTGTAGGCCAGGTTTTCGTTGAGTACATATTCCACCGCAGGGTTGCCACGAGACAGGGCATTGCCGATGATGACCAGATCCGGGGTAGGCTGCAGATGTTCGAAGCGGTAGCCTTCCTTGAGCTCGATGCCCAGGGATTCCAGCTGGGTGCTCATTGGAGGGTAGACATTCATATCGCTGCCACTGACGCGATAGCCGAGTTGCTTGGCAATCACGGCCAGGCTGCCCATGAAGGTGCCACAGATTCCAAGGATATGAATGTGCATAAGCTACGCGCCAACCAGGTTTACTAGACGACTACCAATACAAGACCCGCCGCCAAATCAGCCGGAACCAGAAGGTGGTTCCGAACGACTGCAATATTGCTACCATGGTAGCCTGACTGGCCCGGGAACCGCTACAGGACTGAGCAAATTGACTGTGACACAATCCGAGTTTTGGGAATTTTCGGTGACTCTCTATGCCCTGCCTGGCGTGGCTGAGCACTGCCTGAGACTGCAAAATGACCATGGCCTGGATGTCAATCTGCTGCTGTTCTGTATCTGGTATGGTCGGCAGTTTGGGGAAGTACCTGAAGCGCTATTGGACGATGCCCTGTCATTATCTGACCAATGGCGCAACGAGGTAGTGAATCCACTGAGAACTGTTAGGACCCAAATGAAGAAAAACACCGAATTGGCAGAGTCTTTTGCTGACAGCGGCTACAGAGAACTAAGAGAAGCGATCAAGCGGGTTGAGCTGGAATCCGAGAGAGTTCAGCAGGATAAACTGGAAAAGTTGGCTACAAACCATCTTGGCCAGGGCGAGAAAGCAAAAGCCTCAGCAGCGGCAGCCAACCTTAAAACCCTCTGTGAGAAGCTTGGACTCACCACATCCCAATGGCAAGTGCATGGGGATGCCATTGTCAGCGCGAGTGAGAATCTCTAGCTCATCGCACCAATGGAAGCTAGTCGCTGGCCTCGCTGCTCTGGGGAGCGTCAGACGAAGCATTGCGACCGAGAGCAAAACCAGAGACAGCAAAAGCAGCCGCGCCTATTAACCACAGAATGCCGTTTATGGTTGCGTTTTCAGCATCACTGGTAAACGACAATACAGACAGTGCCAGCCAGATGGCGGCGACTATCCAACAAAGTGATTTTGAGTATCTGGCGAAGCCCGCACCTTTGATAAGCATATGATCCTCGCAATTAGACTGTTATCCGATTACTCACTAGAACACCATTGCACAGGGAATCAGTCAACCATTAATCCGAAATTTAGCGGGCCATCGCACAATTTTTACCTGCCTTGTCCCGCCAGATTCCTGACCCCGGCTTAATCCTGTGCCGCGATATCGATCACCACATCCCAGTTGAAGCGGACGAATCGGTGTAACTCACTGATCAGAATACGCTCCTGATCGCTGTGGGCGCCAAATCCCAGCGCCGCATCTTCGCGATCGATAGCTGGGCCAATGCCGTAGCACTGAATGCCGAGATTCCTTAGATAGGCCATATCCGTGGCGCCTGTACTCATGGTGGGTAGCGTAATTACCCCATAGTGATCGTTGACTCCCGCCTCGATAGCAGCGAAGGCTTCGGTATTCAAACTCGCCTGTCCAGGCGGCCGCGTATTGCGTTCCCCCAGGCTGACTTCAACCACCGAGTCATTGACGACCCGACGGATCTCTTCCAGAAACTGCGGCACATCCTCATCAGGCAGCGCCCGAAAATCCACACTGGCCCTTGCCTCCGATGGGATTACATTGATGCGATAACCGGCATCGAAAATATTCGGGCTTAGAGAGGACCGCAGCATGGAGGCATGGCGAGGCTCATTGGCCAGAAAATACTCATCAGCCTCACTGGCCCGGCCCGGATCGAGCACTGCCATATACCTCTCGGCTGCATCCGGTGGAGAAATCGATGCCAGCCTTTCAAAATAGGCAGCAGTTGTCTCATTTAGGCGAATCGGAGAGCGCCAGTCTGCAATTGCAGCTATCGCTTTGGCCAGGCGTGTAACCGAATTCGATTGCAGAGGTACCGAGCCATGCCCCGCTACCCCGGTAGCGACCAGCTCAACCCGATAAGGTATTTTCTCAACGGTTTGAACACCGGCATACTGCACCTCTCGATTGACTCTCGCTACAGAGCCCCCTTCCGCAAGGCAAAACTCTGCCTCAATTTTCTCAAAGTGTTCATTAACCATGAACTCGATACCATATTCCGTGGCGCCTTCTTCACCAGACTCAGCCAGGAAAATGACGTCCCTGGCCAGTGGTACATTCTGGCGTTTGAGTTCCAGCATCACCATCAGGGCTGCTGCCAGATTGTCCTTGTCATCCACCGCGCCACGCCCATAAACATAACCGCCATCAACGGTGGCGCTGAATGGCGGGAAAATCCATTTTTCGGGATCCACATTGACCACATCGGTATGGGCCATCATCAATAGCGGCTCCTTGCTGCCATCACCCTCCAGTCTTGCGATCACGTTGGGACGCTCAGGATCATTCCATAGCATCTCAACCGGAATGCCCTCTGCTTCCAGCACATCGCGCAGATATTCTGCAGCCGGTAGCTCGCGGCCAGGTGGATCACTGGTATCAAACTGCAGCAAGGTACGAAAGTGATTCAGAGTCTCTGTTTCGACTTCACTCCAGTTGGGCTCATTGATCTGCGCGCCCACCACAGGGACGAAAACCGCGGAAACAGCAAAGCTAAAAATAGTGAGAATAGATCGACGCATGGCGAGCCTCGCAGGCATTGGGGGTCAAAAAAAGTATCAAGTTGACTACAGCATAAAAGCGGCGCCATGCAGTGTCCAGTGGACAGTCTCGACACCAGGGAGTCAATTGGCTGAGCGTGATCCCGGCCAGCGCTTGACCAGGCCCGGATCCAGCTCAAACAGATCCAGCAGCCTGCCCACATGATGATCAACCAGCTCGTCTACAGATTGGGGGTTGATGTAATGGGCAGGCATTGGAGGAGCGATGATTGCGCCTATCTGGCTCGCTCTGAGCATCAGCTCGCAATGGCCAGTGTGGAGCGGGGTTTCCCGGGGGACCAGAACCAGTCTGCGACGTTCCTTCAGCACCACATCGGCAGCGCGCACCAACAGGGAATCGGCGTAGGAATTGGCCACGGCGGAGAGCGTCTTGATGGCACAGGGTGCGATAATCATGCCATCGGTCTTGAAGGAACCGCTGGCCAGGCATGCTGCAATATCTTTATTTGAATAGACCGCATCAGCCATGGCCACCACGTCTTTGGCAGCCCAGTCTGTTTCAATCCCGATATTCAGCTTCGCAGCCTCAGACATGATGAGATGCGTTTCTACGCCCTTCTCTTGCTGCAATACCTGCAACAGTCGAATGCCATAGATCACACCACTGGCCCCGGACATACCGATAATAAGCCGCATAGAAATTCCGCTACAGAACAAGGGGACCGATTGTTGCATCAATCGCCGAACACTGGCAAGGGACCACAGCAGCGAGTAACATAGCCGACCTTCATTGAGAGCAATAATTTTCCAACAAGCAAGGACATCATGGGCAAGGCAAATCTGTTTTATGCACAATCCGGCGGCGTTACTTCTGTCATCAATGCCAGCGCTTGCGGCGTCATAGAGACCGCTCGTAAAAACCGCGATCGGATTGGCAAAGTCTATGCCGGACTCAATGGCATCGTTGGCGCGCTGGAAGAAAACCTGATCGATACTAACAAGGAGTCTGCCAGCACGATCGCGGCGCTGCGATCCACTCCAGCGGGTGCATTTGGCTCCTGTAGATACAAACTCAAAAGCTTTGAAGAAAATCAGCGCGAATATGAAAGACTGATGGAAGTGTTCCGCGCCCATAACATTCGTTACTTCCTCTACAACGGCGGTGGCGACTCCCAGGACACTGCCAATAAGGTATCGAAGCTGAGCCTGGACATGGATTTCCCCATCACCTGCATCGGTATTCCAAAGACAGTGGACAACGACTTGCCTGTTACCGACAACTGCCCTGGTTTCGGGTCTGTTGCCAAGTATGTGGCAGTCTCAATTCGTGAAGCTGGCCTGGATGTGGCTTCCATGTGTGAGAGCTCCACCAAAATTTTCGTCATGGAAGTGATGGGACGACATGCTGGCTGGATAGCGGGTGCGGCTGGCCTGGCTGCAGAACAGGAAGGCGATTCACCCCATATTATTCTATTTCCGGAGATTGCATTTAACCGGGAGAAATTTCTGCGCAAGGTAAAAACCTGTGTCAGGAAATACGGCTACTGCGCCATTGTCGTGTCCGAGGGCGCCCATTACCAGGATGGGAAATTCCTGGCCGATGCCGGCGGCGCCGACGCTTTCGGCCATGTGCAGCTAGGTGGGGTTGCCCCTTTCGTGGCCAACATGATCAAGGAAGAACTGGGATACAAATATCACTGGGCTGTTGCCGATTACCTGCAGCGGTCCGCCCGCCATATTGCATCCGCCACGGACGTGGAACAGGCCTATGCCGTGGGCAAGGCCGCAGTCGAATACGCCCTGCAAGGTAAGAATGCGGTGATGCCAACTATCGTGCGGGGCAAGGGAAAGAAGTATTCCTGGCGTATCGGTGAAGCCCGGCTTGCCGATGTGGCCAATGTGGAAAAAATGATGCCGAGAGACTATATCAGCCGGGATGGCTTTCACATTACCGACAAGGCACGGGACTATTTCGCCCCATTGATAGCCGGGGAAGATTACCCCACATTCAAAAAAGGTTTGCCCCAATACGCCAGACTCAAACGAGTACTGGCGAAGAAAAAATTGAAGAAGTGGAAAACCTGATTCCTATTGACTACGGGGCCAACCGCTCTATCTGCCAGCCTTCTCCGGTAAGAGAGTAACGAAAGCGATCGTGCAGCCGATTCTCACTCCCCTGCCAGAATTCAAATTCATGGGGGACGATCCGATACCCTCCCCAAAAATCTGGCAATGGCAGGTCGCCCTGTTTGAATTTCTGCCTCAGTGACTCGAATTGATTGCGCAGCGCACTGCGCGATTCGAGCACAATACTCTGCCGGGAAGCCAAAGCAGCGATCTGGCTGTCGCGGGGACGGCTGACAAAATACTTTACCGATTCGGCCAGGGATACCTTGCTGGCAGTGCCACAAACTTTGACCTGACGGTCTACCGTGTGCCAGGGGAAATGCAGACTAATCTTCGGGTTTGCTGCCAGTTCCTGCGCCTTGCGGCTGCCGTAGTTGGTGTAGAACACGAAACCATTGGAGTCAAACTGCTTGAGCAGCACGATACGCTGGCTGGGCTGGCCGTCCGCCGACACCGTCGCGATTGTCATCGCTGTGGGGTCGACGATGCCCAGCTTCAATACCTCATTCATCCAGTTTTCAAACTGGTTGAAAGGGTCGTCGTCCATATCCTTGCGACGCAGGCCACCCTTGTATTCCCGACGCAGAGATTCCAAGTCCATGGTTTTGGGTCCTGTCAGTTATTCCAATGAATTATTGTGATGAGCAGAAGAGTCAACAATCCGAGCAATCAGCGAATAAAGTCGCCGTAGTTCCACCACTGCTGTCGCGCGGTGCCAGTCTTCGCATAATAGAAGGTGCCCGGACCATGTTTTTCACCGGCAAAGAAGCCCCCTTCGTATCGCTGCCCTTCGGGCCAGCGATAGGTGCCCTGCCCATGAAAATGGTCGTTCAGAAACTCGCCGGTATAATTTTCGGTATTCTCTCTTAACCAGAATTCAGTGTGCTGATTTTCTTCCCATCTGGGGAGGTTAAAAAAATAAGAGCCATAGCCATTGCGCTTGTTGGCGCGCCACTCTCCGATATAGAGGTTGCCCTTACCATTCCAGTGTTTACCCCGACCGGAGCGGATTCCATTTTCCCAGTCGCCTTCATAGACCTCTTTCTGTGTCCAGGAGATTGGAATTTCGAGCCTGCCATGGCCATGGAATTCGCCTTCTTCGAATTCACCAGCATAAGTTCCCTTGCCGAAGGGAGTGGCGTACTCCATGGTACCGATTCCTGAAACGCAGTCGCCTCGCACACAGGTTTGCGCAGTCACGCTATCAAGGGACTGGGCGCCGGCAAGCCCGCTCGTCGCGGCTAACGCGACTGACAAGACGCCGAGCAACAACCGAATACTTGGAGACAGTCCTTGACGATACATTGTTTCAGTTTCCCTATTCATTACGTGGATTGGCGATTATAACCCATCTATCGTAGTCTGCCGTATCATGAATTCCTGCGCAAAATGGCTCGAGGATCATGGTTACGGTTCCCTGGTGCATACTGAATCCCTGGCGGGCGGTTGCATCAATGATGTGCGCCGCATTCATCTGGATTCGGGCCAGACATTAGTGCTGAAGCAAAACAGTCATGCGCCGCACGACATGTTTTCCGCAGAGGCTGCTGGCTTGCAAGCTCTGGCGGAGGTGGGTGCATGCCGGGTACCAGAGGTGATCCATGCAGAACCCGGTTTTATCCTGCTGGAAGATCTGGGATCTGGAACCGCGACAACTGACTACTTTACATTGTTGGGGAGCCAGCTCGCTATCCTGCATCGACACGAACGGCCGCAATTTGGATTTACAGTGGACAACTATTGCAGAGCCACGCCCCAATGCAATACAAGTGACTCTGACGGTCATCGCTTTTTTGGCGAACACCGCATACTGGCTCTGGCCAGAAAATCCCAACAACAAGGACTGTTGTCGACCCAGGAACTGGCGCGGGCGGAATCTATCGCTGGCAATCTGAGCCGATGGATTCCGCAAATGCCAGCCACACTGATTCACGGTGACCTGTGGTCAGGTAACGTGCATTGCGACGAAAAAGGACAACCGGCGCTTGTTGATCCAGCAAGCTATTGGGGCTGGGCTGAGGCCGAGCTGGCCATGACAGATCTCTTTGGGGGTTTCCCGGCAATCTTCTATCAAGCCTACGAATCAGAGAGCGGGATAGCATCTGACTGGAGAGACCGGGCTGCACTGTACAATCTCTACCACCTGCTCAACCACTTGCTACTTTTCGGTAGCAGTTATCACGCCAGCGTTGTCAGCATTCTCCATCGCTACAGAGACTGATACGTCCGCTCAAACTGAGCGGCGCAGTACATTGAGAGGACTGATGCTGACCACGCCCCGGGTAGACGCTACCCCGAGACCGCCAATGATCAATGTGCCGAGCAACGGGCCCACAGGCCAAACCCAGTAGTGCAGGGAAAAGTCCTGTTCGAATATTTCTTCCTGCAGGTAATAGAGACTGGCCTCGGCACCAATGGTGGCAATGATACCCGCCACCAGACCAATGAAGGCAAACTCGATAGTGAGGCTGGTGAGAATGAGTTTCTTGCCGGCCCCCAAAGTACGCAGAATTGCGTTTTCCTGGAACCGCTCATCCAGCGTTGCATTGACACAGGCAAGCAATACCAGGGCACCACAGACGAGTACCAGAATAGAGATCAATTCAATGGCAGAAGTGACCTGGGCAATGATGGTTTGTATCTGCTCAATCAGTGCGTCAATCTCGATCACTACCATGGTAGGGAACAAACGAATGAGATCATTCAGCAAAATTTTCTGCTCGCTTTCCATCAGCGCAGTGGACAGGTAAGTTCCGCCCAGGTGATCGATAGTTCCGGGTGAAAAAATAATAAAGAAATTGGGCTGCATATTGTCCCAACGAACGCTTCGGAAGCTGCTGACTTCGGCATAGATAACTTCCTGGTTTATCTCGAATTCCAGTACGTCACCCAATTTCAGATCCAGCCAGTCAGCGTATTCTTCTTCGATGGACACATAGCCCGGCTCGGGATCGCTGCCCCACCACTCGCCAGCGGTCACCAGGTTTTCCGGTGGCAATTCATCTGCCCAGGTTACCTGGCGCCGACTCAGCCTGCCGCGCACCCGGGTGCCTTCCTGGGATTGGGCGCCCGATTCCTGCCCGGCCGATTGCTCGGGAGACAACGCTGCACTGGCCTCTGCATCCAACTCCACATCCTGCAATGTAGCGGATTCAGTCAGGTTATTGCTCTCGTCATCGTCGTCCCCACCCATGTTTCCGGTCTGACTGGGTAATTCGCCATTGATTCTTGTCACCCTCGCACTGATCAACGGATAAAACGCATTGCCCTCGATATCATTTTCGGCGAAGAACGCCTCGATGCCTTCAATCTGGTCCCGACTGATATTCATCATGAAATGATTGGGTGTGTTCTGTGGTAACTGGGCCTGCCATTCGGTAATCAGATCCGTTCGCAACAGCGTCAATATCAAAAGAGACATAATGGTGGTGGAAAACACCATCACCTGGAGTACATTTTGCCGACGGCGCCGGCGAGCCGCTGTCATCGCCAGTTTCCAGGCGTTGCCCGCCTTCATTCCAATGGAGCCACTGGACTGCAGGAACAGAAAGGAAACGATAGAAAGAAACAACGCGATGGCCGCCACGGAACTGACCAGTACCGAGGTAAGCATGAGGTCCTGGCTATACCAGTACACCAGAAAAATAGTGCCAAGTATCCCAAATGCATAAGGCAGTCTGTCGCTGAATGTCTGTTGGCTGATATCTTTCCTCAACACTCGTAGTGGCGGTGTTTCCCTCAGAGCCAACAGCGGAGGCAGAGCAAAGGCTAACAGGCAAATCAGAGCCGTGAGCGAACCAATGATATAGGGCTGGAAACTGGGTGCCGGGAGAGTGACCTGAAGAACCGACTGCAACATCTGCAAGATGCCCTGGTGTACCAGCCAGCCCAGAATGCTGCCCACTACGATAGCGATCAGCGCCAACACCACCTGAATCGAAAGATAGATGAAACTGATTTGCCGTGACGTGCAGCCCAGGGTCTTGAGTATCGCCACATAGTCATAATGCCGTTCGCTGTAACGCTTTGCGGTCAGGGCAATGGCCAGGCCGGCGAGAATAACTGCAAACAACGATCCAAGCAGCAGAAAGCCCTCGGCGCGATCCAGGGCATCACTGACTTCCTGACTCTCATCGCGCACGTCGCGGATATAGAAACGACCCCGCCACTCATCCTGGGAGCGAAACCACTGTTCAAAATCATCCAGGGCCGACAGACGATCATCTGCGAATAAATAGCGATAGCTGACCCGGCTGCCAAGCTGTACCACATTGGTGGCGGCCACATCATCCATATGCAACATCAGCCGGGGACCCACATTGTCGAGCATACTGCCGCCAGCACGATCTGGTTCGGTAATAATGATCTTGCCTACGCGCAATTCCGATTCACCCACGTAAACCGTATCACCCACTTCAATGTCCAGTGCTGGCAGTGCCCGGGCCTCCAGCCAGGCCTCTCCAGGTGGCGGACCACTGGTAATCGGCGTACCGCGGGTAAAAGGCGCATCGGCGATGATAACTTCGCCCCTGAGGGGATAGTTCTCGCTCACAGCCTTGGCAGCGACCAGCAGATTGCCAGCGTCGGAAAAGGCCATGGAAGTAAAGGAAAGCGTCTCGGCAGTGCGCAGCCCGCGCGACTGACCTTCCAGCAGCACTTCTTCGGGCAGCTCACCGCGGCCGCTAACGATACGATCGGCAGCGAGCATATTGGCAGACTCGAGCAGCAGGGCCTTTTCCAGCCGGTCGGTGAACAGGGCTATGCCAGTAACAGATGTGACTGCCAAGACCAGCGCGATAAACAGCAGGCGCAATTCACCCCCCTGCCAGTCTCGCCACAAAAGGCGCATGGACAATCCCAGCAGAGAGCTGAGCGCTTTGTCATCCTGCAAGCGGGAAACTGCTGGTTCAGGCATGATTGACTGCCTGGTTTTCCTGATTTATTGGGGTGTCTGCAACGGCCGTTTCCTGTCGGGAATCTTCGGCGATTGCCCCTGCAACCAACTTGATGATTCGATCACAGCGCTGTGCCAAACGTTCATCATGGGTCACCAGCACCAGGGTTGTGGAGAACTCGCGATTCAGGTCGAACAACAGGTCAATAATTCGTGCGCCGGTCGCAGTATCCAGGTTGCCCGTAGGCTCATCGGCGAACAGGATGCGTGCTTCAGTGGCGAAGGCGCGGGCAATAGCCACTCGCTGTTGTTCGCCACCGGAGAGTTGGTTTGGATAATGGTGCCAGCGCTCGTTGAGACCTACCCGCTCCAGTAGCTGGCGGGCCTTGTCATGGGCCTGGGCGTCGCCCTTGAGTTCGATAGGCAACATGACGTTTTCCAGCGCGGTCAAACTGGGCAGCAACTGAAACGACTGGAATACGAATCCCACCAGTTGGCTGCGCAAAATTGCCCGCTGCTCTTCATCCATTTCACTGAGATTATTACCATCCAGGGAGACCTCTCCAGAAGTCGCTCCATCCAGGCCCGCCATCAGGCCCAGCAAGGTGGATTTACCTGAACCTGAAGCGCCTACAATAGCCACTATCTCACCGGCTTCGATACTCAGATCGATACCATTGAGAATCGTGAGCAGACCTTCACTGGTGTCGACACTTTTCACCAGACTGCTGGTTTTTATCATGAGGAGCGCTCCTTGCTTGAGAGGGGCTGATTATAGACGAAATAGACAGGAGCGGATTCCCTCAACACCTGCCAGTGGGCTCATGTGTTTGGTATAGTCGATAGTACGCTGGATTCAAGCGTTTGGTTGTACTCACGGACCCCGGGATCATGTCATTTTCACCACTTAAACTTCTTTTCTTCCTGCTGTTGCTGCAGCCGCCACTGGCTGTTCACGCCAATGACGAGCCAGTGTTACTGGTATTCGGGGACAGTCTCAGTGCAGCTTATGGAATTGATGAGTCAGAAGGTTGGGTCGAGCTGCTTCAACAGCGGCTGGATGAGTCCGGTTATCCCCATCGGGTCGTCAACGCCAGCGTCAGCGGCGAGACCAGCACTGGCGGCCTCGCCAGGTTGCCAGCGGTGCTGGAAAATCATGAACCCGACCTGGTCATACTGGAACTCGGGGGCAACGACGGGCTCAGGGGTTTGCCGCTCAATGCACTCAGGAATAACCTGATTGAAATGGTTGAGATGAGCCAGGAAAGCGGCGCCCGGGTACTGTTGACCGGCATTCAGATCCCGCCAAATTATGGCCCCCGATACACGGTGCCTTTTTTTGAGTTGTTTGGAGAAGTGGCAAGAGAGAAAGGAATCGCCCTGGTTCCCTTTCTGATTGACGGCATCCCCCAGCAACCGGAATTAATGCAGAGAGATGGCATCCACCCCAGGGCAGAAGCCCAGATTATGATTGTGGAGAATGTCTGGCCGTACCTGCAACCTTTGCTATCCGCTGATTGAGATCAGCGGTTGCGAGCCGCTTAAATCAGACTGAGCTGAATATTGTCCACCCGGTCGATCTGAAAGCCTTTGTCCGAATACCACTGGCGCAATATTTCCAGGTCGCCCTTGGCTTCGCCGTAAAGCGTATTGACCCGCTCTTCCTTACAGAACCGGATGACCTCTTCCAGCAAAGCAGAGCCTATCCCCTGATTGCGATAACTTTCCTGCACTTCGATGAGTTTGAGGCAGTAGCTGACACCTGGCACCTCATGGGAGTTTTCATCAGGTGCATCATTGGCGGCGCGCTGAAATTTGTTTTGAGCCCTGCTGCTTAACTGCGCATAGGCAACAGCATTAGGTCCATGATAAGCACTAAAGAAGAGCCTCGGGGCGAGTCCCTGGGGTTTGCTCAGGCGCACCTGAGGAAGATTGCAACGCAAACTGTTCATTGTTGTTATTGTAGGTAACTCGCAGGCCTCGGAATGTAGGAGCCCGTGTAGGAAAACTGGCTAACACGAGGCATAGGGAGCGAAGTTTAGATTTAGAATGGGGTAAAAATCGTGACAGGGGTCACACTTTATTGCGTGACATCCAAACCACGGCGTCACAAATGGGTGATATCCACCTACCCGGAAGAACTTTGGACGGTATCAGGCAGCAGGATGGCAACTTTTGGCTGCTTCATCAAATACAGCATGACCGCAGAAGCCATATTGCAGACGGCGATGGTCATCAGTGCCAGGCCATAATTTCCGGCCAGATCATAATAATAGGCAACCAGCACGGGGCCCACAGCCACAAACTGGGTGACAAACCCAGCCACAACGATCCAGTAGCCGCAGTACAGCAGCCTCATTGAGGTTCCAGGGGGAAAAGCGTGGAGCTGACGAAGGGCAATTCTATTCCATGACGGATTTATAGTACACACGCAACATGTATGCGCCCCAGACCAATGCCAATAAAATCAGACCTGACCCTATTGTATCAACGGTTTCTGCTATTCGTGTGTCCTGCTGCAACATCCCGATTGGTCGCAACAAATTTGCCCAATCGTGCCTGCCTGGCGAATCTGCACCTGTGCCCCCACCGAGCAGAGGCAAGCGCAGAACCCTGGCATCGGCAATATAGGGCGCCAGATCCATTAGCGACTGCCCTGCCCACCACAAACAGACCGAAGCCGCGAAAGCATCCCTGTTTACCACCAGGAAAGCGCCCATGAGTATCAATGGGAGCAAGACCTGAAACAGGCTTCCCCCGAGATACATCATGTAGCGGCCAAATGGCGAAAAAATCACATGCCCGGCCTCATGGAAAATCAAATCAACATTGTGCAGAAATGAGTTCATGATCTCCGCAGAGCGATAATCCATGGCGATAAACTGCCAGCCCCAAATTGCCAGCACTATCCAGATCAGGCCATAGCCCGCCAGTTCGAATCGGTTGGTGCCGGGCTTGCCCTGGAGGAAAAACCGACCAAGCCGACCCGCCAGGCTGGGCCCGACATCGCTGCCAATTTCCGGAACTGTCAGCTGGGGGTCCGAAGCCAGGTTCTTGATCCACTTGGCGTAGACAAGCCCACAGGCCGGGCAGCTCTTGCTGCCTGCCTGATCCGCAGAGTGCTCGTGACCGCACTTGGGGCAAGTGGAGTACATGGGATTATATCGACGGATACCGCTGGGAATCAGCGTGCTAGTTTAGTGGATAGGAGCCGAACAGAAAATGCGGGAAAGCGTTGAAAGCTGATCCCGCTACTTAAATCAAATCAATTGCCCCGATAAACAGGTGCGCCAAAACTACCGCGGCGCTGCAATTGAATTTCATGCCTTTGTTGCCGCTCCAGCACCGGGCTGCGGTGGCTGAAATTATTCGGGATGCCCACGCTGGTTGGCGGGTAGTCAAACCGGTTCTTGCGCGCAGGCTGACGATGCTGCCTCTGTGACGAGCCCACGCCTCCCAGACCAATACCTGGACCCCTGTAGCCTGAACCCGGACGCTGGCGTGTCACCACGGGAGGCACATAGTAGTACCGCTGTGGTGCGGGTTCTACATAGTTGGTGTAGAAAAACTCGGAATTGAGACTGCTGAACAGGTTACTGATTACGCCTACCTGATTGTAAACATAGCGGTCGTGATCCCGGGTCACACGTAAAAAAGCATCCTCCAGTTCCCGATAGCG
Organism: Gammaproteobacteria bacterium; assembly: GCA_040218615.1. Classification (GTDB taxonomy): domain Bacteria; phylum Pseudomonadota; class Gammaproteobacteria; order Pseudomonadales; family Pseudohongiellaceae; genus UBA9145. The sequence continues at coordinate 768,413 of JAVJRC010000007.1, read as the reverse complement.
CCTGGCGACTTCCTGAAATGCACGTCGCTGGGCAGAAAGACTGCGCTGGCGGCTGATGGTACGCACCAGGTCTGCTGCTTCGCGACTCAACTGGTTTGCGGAAAAACGGACGGAATTGTATCCGCGCGTATTGCGCAGTTCTTGCGCCAGCTCACTGCTGACACGATTCAGCTCGGCGGCCAGATGGGACACATCGAAATTTGTGGCAGACGCCACTGGCGAGAGCAGCAATATTGCTGCCAGGAATGCTGTTCTTGCGGTGTTTGCCTTGATTGCATTGACCATGGGAACTCCTGATTAGCAACAGTGTAGCAAGAAGCTCAGGCGGTCGTAAGCCCGACGATCCCAGTCTATCCAGGCGAGGCTGAATCGAAACTTAAGATCGAACTGGCCCGGAAATGCGCCCAACCATCAATAATAGTGGGAGACACTTTCCTCTCCGGCAACAATGGCCAGATATTGCTGAACCACAGATTCCATACCGTGTAGCAGGCATTCCACCACCAGGGCATGACCGATAGACACCTCGAGAATATTGGGTATTTCGAGAAAGCGCCGCAAATTACGCAGATCCAGGTCGTGCCCGGCATTGACCCCGATACCCGCTTCCTCAGCGGCTGCGGCAGTTTGTGCATAGGCGTCGAAGACTCGGTGCTCTGATTCCAGGCCATAGTGACTGGCATACTCTTCCGTATAGAGCTCGATTCGGTCTGCGCCGACTGCCTTGACCTGTTCCACCTGCTCTACCACGGGATCGAGAAACAGGCTGCTGCGGATTCCTGCCTTGCGTAGCTGGGCCAGAACATCCTTGAGCACGGCCTCATTGGCGGCCACGTCCCAGCCATGATCAGAAGTAAGCTGGCCGGGCTCATCGGGTACCAGCGTACATTGCTCTGGTTTCACCTCCAGCACCAGGCGCAGAAATTCTTCGGAAGGGTAACCCTCGATGTTGAATTCCACATCGGGGTAGAGATCAAGAAAACCCGCCAGATCGTGGATATCCTGCCGGGTGATGTGTCGCTCATCCGGTCGCGGATGGACAGTGATGCCTTTTACACCCAGGTTCATAAAGCGCTGGGCGAAGTTCACCACATTGGGGTAGTCCCGCCCCCGGGAATTTCTCAGCAAGGCAATTTTATTCAGGTTGACGCTTAGAACAGTCATGAGTCTTTGCTCCCATTCAGGAATCCGGTAATGAGTTCCTGCACTTCTTTTGGCTTCTCCGCATGGACCCAGTGACCGGCCCCGGCAACGGTTTCGATCGTCGCTTGCGGAAACAGACGCTTGATCTCGGCCGTGTTCTTCTCGCGGATATAATTCGAAAGCTCACCGCGAATAAACAAGGTGGGCTTGTTAAATACCTGGCTGGTTTCTGGACCCACCCGGAGCAGATCGTAGTGCTCTTCGATGGCATCAATATTCAGCCGCCATCGATATTTTCCTGAGGGTTCCCTTGCCAGGTTGGTCAGGATGAATTGCAGGGTGTCCGAATCTTCAATGTGCTTGGCCAGCTCCTGTTGCGCCTGGCTGCGACTTTTCAGGGTATCCAGATTCAGCGCTCGCATGCCAGCAATGACACCCAGATGACCATCACCCCCGCCACGATAATTCACCGGTGCGATGTCTACAACAATCAGCCGCTCGACCAGGTCGGGATAACTCAGCGCCAACTGCATGGCGACCTTGCCGCCCATGGAGTGACCAAGCATGAAACAACTTGAGAGCTGCCTGTCCTGCAGCAACTGGCGCACATCTTCGGCCATGGCCACATAGCTCATCTCGGCATCGTGGGGCGAATCACCATGGTTACGCATGTCTACCCCATAGACTGCAAACTGGGCCGCCAACTGTTTGTTGTGCCAACCCCAGTTAGCCTGGCTGCCGAACAAGCCATGAAGGACAAGCAAGGGCTTGCCCGTTTCGGAATACTGTTTGTAGTGAAGTTTTACGGCCATCTCAATCCAGTTCTTTCAGAACTTGCAGCACATCGTCGTGATGGGTCTTGGTTTTTACCTTGTCCATGATATGAACAAGTTTCCCGGATTGATGCACCACAAAGGTAGTACGCAAAATTCCCATAAACTCCCGCCCCATGAATTTCTTCAAGCCCCAGACACCGTATTTGTCCGCCACGGCATGATCTTCGTCGGACAGGAGCGTGAAATTCAGCGATTCCTTGTCTTCGAATTTTTTCAGCCGCGCTACCGGGTCCGGACTGATGCCCAGGGCTACCGCTCCCAGGCGGCTCAGTTGCCGCTTGCTGTCGCGCAACCCGCAGGCCTGCACAGTGCAGCCTGGAGTCATGGCCTTGGGATAAAAATAGAGGACCACATGTTTGTCGCCGCGAAAATCCTTGATGCTAACGGACTTGCCGGATTGATCCTGCAGGGTAAACGCTGGCGCCATATTGCCAATCTTGGGGAATGCCATAAGTTACGAATCCTTTTCTGTTCCACTTAAGCGATTTGGTAAATTGGGTTTTTGTAATTTGGGTTGCTCCGAGAAAGGCCATGTTAACATTCCTGCCATGCAAACCCGGCCAAAATCCATAGTCGTACTCACCGGCGCAGGAATCTCTGCGGAGTCAGGCCTGGATACCTTCAGAGCCGAAGATGGCCTGTGGGCAAACCACAGAGTCGACGATGTTGCCACGCCGGAAGGCTTCGCCCGCAACCCGCAATTAGTGTATCAGTTCTACAACCAGCGCAGAGCACAGCTGTTGCTACCTGAGATTGGCCCCAACGCCGCTCATAAGGCCCTGGCGCAGTTCGAAAAACAGTACCCTGGCGAATTTCTGCTGGTCACACAGAACGTGGACAATCTGCACGAGAGAGCCGGTAGCGATAATCTATTGCACATGCATGGGGAGCTGCTCAAGATGCGCTGCCTCAATTCCAAACTGGTTTTCGATATTCGTGAGAATTTCGACTTCGACAGCGAATGCCGGTGCTGCCGATCACCGGGCAATCTGCGACCTCATGTGGTCTGGTTTGGAGAGATGCCTTTTTACATGAATAAAATCAACAAGGCGCTCGAAGCGTGCGATTTATTTGTTGCCATTGGCACCTCTGGCAATGTCTATCCCGCGTCCGGTTTCTACCAGACCGCCAAGATTCGCAGGGCATTCACAGTGGAGTTGAACCTGGACCGGACGGGTTCTGCTTTTGACCAGCATATTTATGGGCCGGCCTCCGAAGTGGTGCCCCAGTTCTTCCAGAAGCTACTCGATTTACCTGCCTGAGCCCCACGGCCTAATAATAAAACTTAAAACCTACTCCGTCCCCATACTCGGTGTCTGTGTGCACGGTAATGGCGAAGCGGTTATTTAACCGATAATTGAATCCATAGCGATGCTCGTCATCGGTGTTCCAGCGCCAGTCAAACGCCCAGCGCCTGGTCAGTTGCATTTCCGATTGCAATTCAATGCGCCAATCTCCCTCGTCATCAATACGCCACTCGCTTTCGATCAGCAGGGGCAGAAGCACATTCACCCCGGCAATGGCTTTCTCATGATTTCTGCCATTGTGTTCGTGTCTTTCCTCAAACCCGGCAAAAGCAGAAAAGAACCGGTCGAAGTGATAGTTGTAGAGCAAGTGCAGCTCGTGCGCCTCTTCGAAATCTGTATCAATTTCCAGATCGAAGCTGTGACGATCGTCGGCCAGCCTGCTTTCAAAATCCGAGAAGGAGGACATCAGGTGAAACTCGTTGTACCAGAACCAGCGCGCTGCAGGTTGAATGCTTCTGCTCATGGCAGGAGTAAACCGCGTTGTATCGTCATAGCTGATAACCCGGTTCATGCCGGCTTTCATGTGATACTGGTTGTGACAGTGAAATAACCAGTCCTGGTTTTCATTGCCCTCGAATTCAATGACAACACTTCCCATAGGGGGCACATTCACCGTGTGTTTCAAGGGACTTCTCCCGCCCTGTCCATTAATTACCCGGAAAAAATGTCCATGCAGATGAATGGGGTGGTTCATCATGGTTTCATTGGATAAAAGGAAGCGAACATTCTCGCCACGGCGGATCAGGATTTGTGCATCTTCTCGCGCCGTCCTGCCATTAAAGCTCCAGACATATCGCTCCATACTCCCGGTCAGAGTCAATGGAATTTCCCGCCACTCGTTGGTTGCAGGCAGCCGTGTATCGCCAATGGCTCGTAAATGCTGATAGTCGGTCATGTGTTCTATTACAGCAGGCATTGCCATGTCATGGTCCGCATGAGCTTCTGCCTGATGACCCTGATGAGCATCGGGTTCTGCAGCCACTTCCGGCTCGTGGGAGCCATGTGGCATAGCCATATTCATCGCTGCCATTTCCTGCCCGCCCATACCTGAATGGTCCATCAGGTAAAAGTTTGGCGCAGGCACATCCGGCGCCGCGACACGCTCACCCTCTCCGATAAAGAGTGAACTGTAACCGGACCCATCAAAAGATGTGGCTCTTAATTCATAGGATAGCTCTGGCCGCAATGGCACCAGCACGTCGTAAGTTTCCGCCGTGGACATTCGCAGCCTTTTTACCTGAATAGGCTCCACTGGCTGACCGTCAGCAGAAACAATCGTCATGGGACCGCCCGCATACTCCACATCGAAATAGCTGGAAGTAGAACCGTTGACCATGCGCAGTTTGATCTGTCGGGAATCAGGATTGGCAAGATCCAGTTCATTGACCTGCTTGCCATTTACCATGAACGCATCATAGGCAACGTCTGCCAGATCCATGGGCCCCATTCTCGTCAACGCACTGTTGATTCGGTTCTCGATCGCATCGGAACCGTTGGCGATCACCTTGTCCCATGATTGCACAGTACGTTTCTTGTACGCATAGTACTCATCATTTTTCTTAAGGTTTTCCATCACGTCATTGGCATCATCATCAATCCAGTCAGAGAACAGAACTGTTGCTTCCTCAATCTCTGGCTGAACAGAAGGGTCACTGAGCACTATGGTTCCATAGACCCCCTTCTGTATTTGCAACTCGGTGTGGGAGTGATACCAGAAAGTGCCGGTGTGTCGAATGACAAACTCAAAAGTGTGACTCTGGCCCGGTAGCAGGGGATCAGTATTCAGCTCAGGGACGCCGTCCTGATCGGCTGGTAACAGGATGCCGTGCCAGTGAACTGATGTCGCTTCATCGAGTTGATTGTGAAAAGTCACCCTTAGCGTATCGCCCAACTCTGCCCGCAGTGTGGGAGCTGGAATTTGACCAGAAATCGCGAGAGCCTGGGTTGAGGTGCCGGTGATATCAACAGTGCGACTGCCTATATCCAGCTCATAGGAAACTGTCGCCGCCAGCATGGGCAACGGAAACAACAAAATACAAATATAAACGACGCGCGAGAACACGACTTTCCTCCATCAATTAGAATTAAATTCAATTGTGTAAGGTCAGGTCGTGGGCGGCTCCAGGTAGGGATCGAGAAATATGGACTGGTAGTGATCTATGCGACCAACTTTGATGTTGGTACTCTCCACTGCTTGCACCTTGGACTCTGTGCCAGCAAGATTGATAGAACTCAAGCAACAAATTTCATCGCAAAAGCAATTTTCACTGGTCTGTTCTTCCATTGGTTCCGTATCACCCTGCATATCAGCCATAACCATGACGTCATTGTGGGAATTATGGTCATGACTGTCATGCGCGAGAATTTCCAGGGCGAACGAGCTGTTAGCCAGCAATAGCGTGACCAACATCAGGGCGATCGGGGATCGGCTTGTTTTTCGTTTCACCAGGAAATCTCTTTGGAACGGAATCAACTTTGAACAGCGAGGAACTTAGCTTATTTACGGAGACAACACCAGTCAAAAACGCCCAACTGGAAGTGGCGTAGGTAGAAAAATCACTGGCCTTCTCAGGATAAGGAATCGCCTGGTCTGTTTCAGGACCGTGAGCAGCAGGGGCAGGAAATTGCTCCTGCATTTCCTGCATTCCCGCCATCCATGGCGGTCATGTTCGAGCCCCCAGGGGTGAGATCGAGCGGTTTGCAAGCGTGAGCTTGCAGCGACAATCGAACGCCACCGATCTATGATCGGTGGCTGGGCCCGGGTTCACGGCGTGTCCAGAAACAGACCAGGCGGTTCCTTATCCGACCAACCTCGGTACTCAATTTCAAACCGAGCCACTACCTTTCAATTGACATTAGAGGCACTCTAAGGTCTAGGCTCCAGACCAGGAATTTTCACCGAATAAATGAACCACTTTTATGTCCGAAAACCATTGTCACAATCAGAATTCTGACAGCACCGACAGCGATGAGTCTTCGTGCCACGGTAGCTCAGGGAAACCGGACTGGCTGCTACGCATCAGCCTTTCTGCTGTCTTGGTTCTGTACAGCCTGCACCTGCTACTCCCGGATTTGCTCTCTGCGTTCAACTGGTTAATGGAACTGGGGCATTCGGTGTTTGAATTGATCAACACCATCTGGTGGGGCGTGCTCATCGGCATTCTCATGATTTCCGCATTGGGCAGAGTGCCGCGGGAATTCGTCATGGCCGCTTTGGGCACCGGGAAGGGGTTTGCTGGCATCTGGCGCGCCACCCTGGCCGGAGTACTGCTGGATTTATGCAGCCACGGAATATTAATGGTTGGCGCGAAGCTCTATGAACGTGGCGCCAGTACAGGACAGGTCATGGCATTTCTGATTGCCAGCCCCTGGAATTCATTTTCCCTCACCCTGATTCTGATAGCACTGATCGGCTTGCCCTGGACTCTAGCCTTTATCGTCCTCTCCATGGCTATCGCCTTACTCACGGGCGTGTTATTTGAACGACTCGTTGCTGCCGGCACATTACCAGCCAATCCCAATGAGCCGGATCTCCCGGAGGATTTCAAGTTCTGGCCAGAAGCCAAAGCCGGCATTGCCAACAGCCAGTTCAGCTTCACCTCGATACAGTCAGCACTCAAGGAAGGATTGGTGGAATCGAAGATGGTCGTTCGCTGGATTCTATTTGGCGTGTTGCTGGCGAGCCTGGTGCGAGCCTTCGTGTCACCGGAACAATTTGAATCCTTTTTCGGACCAAGTCTGCTTGGCCTGGTGATTACTCTTTCTGTGGCTACTATTTTGGAAGTGTGCTCGGAAGGGTCCACACCTATTGCTGCCGATATTCTTAATCGTGCTGGAGCGCCAGGTAACAGTTTCGTTTTCCTGATGGGAGGCGTAGCCACTGACTATACGGAAATAGTGGTATTGAAAGACACCACGAAATCACTCAAGACAGCGATGTTTCTTCCTTTGCTAACTGTGCCTCAAATCGTCTTGCTTGGGTGGCTGATCAACATGGCCACAACCTAGACCCGTAACCACACTGTCCGGCATTGCAAAGTCAATATCAGGCCGCACATGTCTCCTTATCCGTTCTCGATCCCACCTGGAGTGGTTAATTGGCTGCGCTTACTGCTATCTTCCACGTTTAATTGTTAACGAAGACAAGTTGCCATGTTGAAAAAGCTGCTGAAAATTCTGGGCGGAGTGTTGGTTCTGCTATTGGTTACGGGAATTGCCGTGTTTGTGGCCACTGGCCCACAAGCTCCTGACAGCGATTCGAGCAGCGCACAGTGGCTGCAGCCAGGTCCCCATGCTGTGGCCACGGCGGAATTCACGTTTGTCGATACCTCTCGAGCTACCAGTGAAAACCGGGGAGTGCCCGGCAAACCGGAACGCACCCTTCCGACCACAATCTGGTATCCGCAACAGCTGGACTCTGCTCTGCCGCTGATTATTCACAGCCACGGCATCGTTTCCAATCGCCAGGAAGTGCCCTATCTCATGGAGGCGCTGGCCAGCCGCGGTTATATCGTTGCCGCAGCAGACTATCCGCTCACTTCAGGCAATACCGAAGGTGGCGCCAACGGCAATGATGTGGTGAATCAGCCAGCAGATATTTCGTTTCTGATTGATTCCATTATCGCTCTGCAAGGAGATGAGAAACCTTTTACCGGCTCCATCGACATCAACAGAATCGGACTGACTGGCTATTCACTGGGTGGTCTGACCACCTACCTGACCACCTACCATCCCCAGTGGCGAGACAGACGGGTCGCGGCGGCTGTGGCCATCGCCGGGCCCTCTGCCCCATTCACACCGGCTTTTTTTGCCAGCACGGATATCCCCTTTTTGGCCATCTCAGGCACTGCAGATGCATTGATTGAACACCGGCGTAATGCCGCAGATATCCCGCAGCGTGCGCCCAACGCCTCCCTGGTCACCATCGAGGGTGGCTCCCACCTGGGCTTCGCCGGCATTTCTGACCCGACTTTCCGGTTTATGGATAACCCGGACACGCTGGGTTGCCAGGCGGTTTTGGCCGTGCTGGACGAGAGCCCTGATGAAATCTTTGTGCAAATGAGTGCAGGTAGCCCGGTTATTGACGTGAACCGCGACATGCCGGGTATCTGTGATTACGGTTTTGCTGAGACAACCCACCCGGGTCGTCAGCAAATGATTACCGAGGTGGCTATCGTGAGCTTTTTCGAATCGGTGTTTAATTCTGATGCCGCAGTTCGTGATGCCGCCGCCGAACAACTGACCGTTGCCCTGGCCAGGGATTTTGAAGAAGTTGAGTTCATTCCCTGACCGGGAGAATCAGGTTTGATTCATATCACCAGACGAAGAGTCTCCGGCAGGAGGCATTCGGATTCACTGCAAGCCTGTAATTCCAGAGCAAGACTGATACATCCGCTCAGCGCATCTGCGTTGGCTGTTTCCACCAGTGTCACTTCAATGTCGAACTGGCCACTGTAGATTGGCACTGCTTCGGTAGCCCCTGGCACTTTCAAACTGTCGTTTGCCTGTGGGAAACTGACCGCTTCGATTTGCCAGGCCTGCTTATGCTCCATCAGGGATACGGCGATTGCTGCCACTGGATTTCGATCGCCTGCCTCACTCGCACTGTCGGGTGCCACCAGGTGCCAGTTGTCACCACAATGAATACGCAGCCGCACCTTTCCTGTTGTGCTTTCAGAATCTTCCTTTGTAGCGGGCAACTGCTTGCTTGCCTCCACACGAATCATGCCCTGGGCAGCGAACTGAATTGGCCCACGAGAGCCCTGCAAGTCCAGCTTGAAGGCTCGCATGAGACTGGTGTTACTCAACGGGTTGCTGTTGACCTCAGCGGCAATGGCAGTCAGACATTGCTCCCGCAGGTTCCGATATTGCCGAGCCTCAGAGGAGTCACTCAAACGCAGCGACAGGGATTCCAGCCACCACAAATTTTCCAGCAGGGTAGCCACTGCAGAAACCGTCGCGCCATCACTGGCGTTAGTGGATCGCACCAGTTTCGGCCCCGACTGTTGGGCAGGCCCCAGGTAGAACAAACCCGTCTCACTGTCATGAAACTCATTTATCACCGTCTGCATCAACTGTTGTGCAGACTGCAAGTAGGCAGCTTCATTACCAATGCGGTAAAGCACCAACAGGGCCTGGATAAGGTTTGCATAGTCCTCCAGCTGACCGGGGACCGAGACTTCGCCGTTCAGATAGATGCGATATAAATTGCCGTTGTCTGCCAGGCACTGTTCCAGCATCTGCTGAACTGCTTTTTCGGCAGCATCCAGCCAGCGAGTCTCACCAAGGCTTTGACCTGCATGCGCCAGGGTCGTGGCCATGGCTGCCGACCAGGCCACAATGAGCTTGTCATCACGGAGCGGATGGACCCGCTTTTCCCTCTCCTGATAAAGTGCCTGCAGCGCTCTGTCGATGCGCTCGATGACATCGGCTCCGTGTTGTTGCTGCAAGGATGCCAGGTCAACACTGAGGTGCAGTATGTTGGACCCTTCGAAATTGCCGGTGCGGGAAACATTGAAAACATCAATGATCAGGTTTGCCGTTTCCTCGTCCAGCACCTGCCGAATCTGTTCAGGCGTCCACAGGAAAAAAGTGCCTTCCGCTCCTTCACTGTCCGCATCGGTCGCCGAATAAAATCCGCCACAATCCAGTTGCATCTCCGCCAGCACATAATCCAGGGTGCGGCGCACTGTCCTTCGGTGACTCTCACTGCCGCTTACCCGGCAGGCTTCTGTGTACAGCAACCCAAGCTGTGACTGGTTATAAAGCATTTTTTCAAAATGCGGCACCAGCCAGTGCTCATCCACGCTGTAGCGATGGAAGCCGCCACCGACCTGATCACAGATACCCCCTCTACCCATGGCGCCCAGTGCCCGCTCCAAAAAGGCGAACGCTGATTCATCCCGCTCGGAAAGTGCCTGTTCCAGCATAAACAGGAGAATCGGTTCCTGGGGAAACTTGGGAGCGCCGGCCAAACCACCGAGCGAGCGGTCCTCGCGCTCACACAAGGCCTGCACACTGGATTGGAAGATATTGCTGTCCAGACTTTGGGATGGAGAGTCACTATTCAGTATTCGCCCGATAGCCTGGTGGATGCTGGCCGCACTGGTTTCCAGCTCGCTGTATTTTTCCTTCCAGGCTGTACTGATCTGTTGCAGGAGCTGCATAAACTGATCGGGGGGAAAATAAGTCGCCCCGAAGAACGGTCGCCCGTCGGGCAACAGAAAATTGGACATGGGCCAACCCCCATGCCCGGTCATGAGCTGCACACCGGTCATGTAGATCTCATCGATATCCGGATACTGCTCCCGGTCCATCTTGATGGAGATGAAATGCTCGTTCAGGACTTGGCCGATCTGCACATTGTCAAAACTTTCCACTTCCATCACGTGGCACCAATGGCAGGTGGAGTAGCCGATGGACAAAAACACCGGCTTGTTGTCGGCCCTGGCGGCCGCGAATGCTTCAGTTCCCCATGGATACCAGTTGACCGGGTTATGGGCATGCTGCAGCAGATAGGGTGAATCCTCCAGGATCAGGCGGTTGATGAATACGGCACTGCCATCGTCGGCCAGATGCTCGGTACGCTTGTCATACTGCCCCGCCTTCCTGGCTTCCGCGGCTCGTAGCTGCTGTTCGAGAGATTGTTCGTTGCTCAATGGATTTCCTGAATTCGATTGGGTTCAGCCAAAAATGCCGTCCCATTGAAAGAAATTTGCAGCCCAGCAGTTCTACTGAACTATGCCGCCCTGCAATCGCAGTGGCGGTTCTTAAATGCCCTTTAGTTACCCCTGCTCCCCGCAGGGGTTTTTTTTCGACACACAATCCTTTTGGCTGTCAGCTCCCGCGTTTCCTGTATCGGAGTCATAGCAAGGCCTCCAGTTCATCCGGAAAATAAGGGCGGTTGCGTGTGTTCACTGCCGTGGTGATTATTCGCGCTTGAACGACCAGGGAATCTTCTGCTACTTGCCGAATATCCTGCTCAAACACCAGGCGAACTTTTGAGGGCCTGGTGGCCACAACTGAGACAGAAAACTGTTCTCCTGAGCGCAGTGACTGGCGGTAGTCGATTTCTGCCCGCACCACCACGATGATAACGCCCTGGTCCGTCAGTTCGGCGAAGCTGGTTCCCCTGGATTCCAGGAACAGGTGGCGGGCATGCTCAAGGTAATTCAGATAGACCGCGTTGTTGACTATGCCCTGCATATCGCATTCATAGTCCCTCACTTTCATTTCAACGCGAAACGGCTTGCTTGCCATTGCTGACTTCCCTCACTCTTGAACTCAAGCCTATCTTATTTAAATCCCTGACGATACCGGACCCACGCAAGAGACAACTTACACGGCAGCTGACAAATCCGCTCAACCAGACTCGCGACTTTCGGTTACACTTGTCTTACGACCAACTCAGCAAATGGGTTCCTTCATGACAACAATAACAAGAATCCTCTGCCTGCAGATCACACTATTGCTTGGCGCTTATTCTCTGGCGCAAACTTCCCCGGCTGAAAATTTCGTGCCGCTCTCGCAATCAAGTCTCAATAATCCCAATCCGGAAGACTGGCTGATGTGGCGTGGTAACTACGAAAACTGGGGCTACAGTCCACTGCAGCAAATCAACAGGGACAATGTCGCCCAACTCCAGCTTGCCTGGTCCTGGGCATTCGCTCCTGCTGCACCAGGATCCAACGGTATGCAGGTGGAACCCATTGTCTATGACGGCGTGTTGTATGTGCGCCATTCCGATGAAAAGTATTCCGCTCACGATGCAGCTTCCGGCGATTTACTCTGGCAATACTCTCGCCCGGTAGCGGAAGAAATCATGCAGGGGGAAACACGCCTGACCATTCATCGCGGACGCGGGGTATTCCTTTACCAGGACAAGCTGATCTCTCATGCCACCGACGGCATGTTGTTCGCACTGGATCCGGCCACAGGAAGATTGCTATGGGAAACTGCCATGGTGGACTTTCGTTCCGGCCAACAGCCCAGTGGTGCACCGGTTGCCTATAACGGTGTGGTGGTCATCCCCTACAACTGCACGGCCTGGACCGCGCCCGGTCCTTGTCATCTCTCCGGCTACTCCACTGACAATGGCGAATTGCTGTGGCGCTGGTACACCAGCCCTGCCACCGATGACCCCATGCATCGCACCTGGGGTGATGATCCCCAGGTTTATCCCCTGGAGCAGCGTAGAAATATGTCGCCCTGGAACACGCCTGCGGTGGACAGTGAGCGTGGCCTGTTTATATTCGGCGTCGGCTCCAGCGCACCCCAGCAACCTGAGCTGGCTGGCACCAACGGCGAATGGCCGGACCGCCTGTACCAGGGCTCAACCGTGGCGCTGGACCACCGGACCGGCGAGCTTCGGTGGTGGGCACAGCATCACTCTGACATGTGGAACAACGACTCGGTGTATGACCGCATTCTTGTGGATTCGGCATTGAACCCCAGCCCACCGGACGCCCTGGGTATAAACCCGGCAATCGATACCGACAGCACACAGCAACTGGTTATTGGTTCATTTTCCAAAGACGCCATCTTTTACGCTTACTCGCGTACCGACGGTGAGTTTTTCTATGCCCGGCCAACTGCCTATCAAAACGTCATTGCTGCCTATGATGGGACAACTGGCGCTTATATCACAGAGCCGGCAGCTATCATGACAGCTGATGTCAACCACGAGGCGACTATTTGTCGTGAGAACAGACAGATTCCCCAGGGCGCCTACTCGCCACTGACCAATGCCTATTACGTCCCTGCTTTTAACGGCCCCTGTTCGGTCATGAAACTCAATTCCACCGAACCCTCGTTGCAGACAGGTTACAACACCTCCTACATAGCCACCGTTCCCACCCCGGCAGGTCATCTGGGCCAACCGGAGGCCATCGACGTCAGCACGGGTGAAACCCTGTGGCGGCTGGAACGGGATGCGCCTCTGTATGGCATGCTGACCACCGGCGGCGGTTTACTGTTCGCGGGCGACACCAACAGACGCTTCTACGCCATCGATCAATGGACAGGCGAGCTGCTCTGGCAAACCATACTCAATGGCGCCAGCGACATGGCACCCATCAGCTTTGCAGCCAATGGCAAGCAATACATCGCCGTCATCTCGCCCAGCGGAACCCAGGCCGCCGCGCAGCATGCCGGTCAGCTTGGCCTGGGGGTAGCCACGGGTGTGGGTAATGTCGGCCACACCCTCTTCGTTTTCGCCTTGCCTTAAACAAGCCCTGTTCTTCGCCGTATTGCTGGAGCCCGATTGCCATTCATGCAAGAATTCAGGCACTCTTTATCCAGCAAACAAATATTCTGTAATCCTGACCAGTCAGATTGATCAGGGCGAATCAAACCACCGGAGAATCTTATGAAGACCCTGAAGTCCCTTATTATTGGCAGCAGCCTGCTATTTGGCCTGATGCACGCGCAAATGAGCCTGGCAGACCATCATGGCGCGGAGATGAAGACACTGGAAAGCCTCAGCGTTGGCGAACACCGCAGCGATACCAATATCGCCCGCAACGAATTTCGCCACCCGGTGGAAACGCTTCAGTTCTTCGGCCTAGAGCCTGACATGACGGTGATCGAGATACTGCCCTCTACCGGCTGGTACACCGAGATCATTGCGCCCTATGTTCGTGATGAAGGGAAATTTTACGCGGCACATTTTTCCCCCAACGCAGCACTTTCCTACATGCCACCCAACCTGAGAAATTTTGAGAAGAAGATTGCCGACAATCCCGAACTGTATGGCCGCATCACCGTGCGCCATCTGAACCCTCCCCATGAAGTGGTGATTGCTCCACCGGAAAGCGCAGACATGGCGCTCACCTTTCGTAACGTGCACAACTGGATCATGGCTGGGCAGGAACATGAATTCTTTGCCACATTCTATGCAGCACTGAAACCTGGCGGGATTCTGGGCGTGGTAGAGCACCGCGCACTTCCCGATGCCAGCATGGAAGTGATGGAAACCAGCGGCTACGTCACAGAAGCCTATGTTAAAGAAGTGGCCGCAGCAGCGGGTTTTGAATTTGTGGAGTCATCCGAGATCAATGCAAACCCCAAGGATCCAACCGTTCATCCAAGCGGCGTTTGGACTCTGCCTCCCAATTACCGCCTGGGTGACGTAGATCGAGCCAAATATGCGGCAATCGGCGAAAGCGATCGCATGACGCTGAAATTCATCAAGCCGCGCGATTAATTCCCTGGATTAACTGAAGATGCACTCGTCCTGCCGGGCGAGTGCTTCGGCCGGCTACAAAGGAAAACTCAAGCGAAAACTAGGGCGCCTTGTCGAAAACCCGGGTCAGCTCTATCGGCACGTTGAATGAATCGGGCTGAATGGTCATCTCGATACGCAGGCGGGCACCACCGGCTTCCAACGTGTAGGTCTCGATAGTGAACCCGCCATCGCGAGGCCGCCCTTCCACCACAAGACTATTTTGCTCAAACAACCCTGAAGACCAGTCTTCACCACCCTCGGTATAAAATGAATTGGCCGACACTCTTCGTCGCCGGCCATCCGTATGAAACACGCGTTCATAACCGTCTTCATAGGTGAATCGAAATTCTGGTGCATTGTATTGGATGCGCAAAACATCGTCATAGGAAATACGATCGTAAAGCTCGTGTTCGGGCGGACCACCGCGATAGAAATCTTCCTGTCGATTGAATAGCCCTCGCCCACCGCGACCACCTCCAGCTTCGATAGCCTCCTCTACCTGGTCATCGGTGTTATCGCTGAGCTCATCATTAATCACCCAGGATCCCGAGAGACTGCTGACAAAGTCACTGGGTTGGCCGGATGAAACAGACCACAGCAGTAGCAGAGTCGGCAGGCCAATGGATTTCAGGTATTTATTCATAGTATCGATCTATAGGAGGACGCTCCCTATTCAATCGGGTCTGGGCTGAGTTTTCAAGGGGCAGCAGAGTCCTGCTCTTGTGCCAGCTTTTTCTGCTTTTTCGGATTTGGGCGCTTAAAGAATATGTCACAGTCCGCAATACTGAATCGTGCGGCGACCACCAGCACAACAAACAGCAGCAGATAATAGACTGGAAACGCTGCCAGCGAGTCCACAAACACTACCTGCTCCAACTCTTCCTCGCTGTAGTTACCGGATTCGGCTTCCTTCAACATGGCCACCAGCGCAGTGTAGAACAGGCTCGCCAGGCCAAGGCCAAGATTTAGCGCCAGCCCTTTGAAACTCAACACAGTCGCTCGAATCTTTGAATCCACTTCGCGATTGATATAAAAACTGGCCTGGTACTGCACCATACCCATCATGGCAAAGGCACCGGCTGCAAACAAAACACCATACCAGGGAATGGCGAAGCTGATGCCAATCAAACCCAGCATCAGAATCACAGAAAGTACCAGGAAATTGAAAATCGGAGAGCGGTGCGTCACCAGGTACCGGGAGAACCGGGCATTGATGATGCCCAACAAGGACATACCCGCTCCCACAAACCCAAACCAGGAAACGGGTATATCGATGATGCGATAGTACTCGCTGGCCAGGACCACAAACTGGCGCCCGACTGAATCCAGCGCAAACGCCGCCAGGATGACAAACAACACGAAACGGTGACCCAGAGTCCAGCGCCCTGCCGCCATGATCTGGCGGAAAGGCTCCACTAAAACTTCCAGACCTTCGCTGTCGCCGTTTTTCTCGGGTGGGTTTGGGTCATGCATACCCAGGGTGGTCACTAACACAATACAGGCGGTGATCAGTGTCAGGATGACTGGCAATCGAATCACTACCGACTCGTCCAGCGTCCAATCAGCATTAAAAAATCCCAGCAGTGAATTGACGATGGATGGATCGTAGGCAAAAGCACCAAGGATCATGGTGGTGAAGAAGCCAATGGAAACCACATAGGTGGTTCGTTCGAGAAACTGCGACCATTCATCCTCGCGACCCAGCGCCTTCAGCGAATCATAGGCGAGGGCCTCGTCGGCACCGCTGGCAGCGGCTTCAGACAGACCGGAACAAAGCCGGTTGCCCAGGAACAGGAGAAACAACAGGGAAGAGGCACCGATAGGCGCAAAGGCAATCAGCGCCATTTCAACCACCATCAGCGCCGCGGCATATACCACAAGCTGCTTGCGCCCGATCACGTCAGCCAGGGCACCGGAGGGCACTTCGGCCACCACGATGCTGATGGCCCAGACCATATTGAGGATCGAAAACTGTTCCAGGGTTAAACCGTAATCGAGAAACAGCACGGTAAACACGGGATAGTAAAAGCGTGCGGAATACAGTAGACGGAACAAAATGAATCGCCGCAGATTCCCTTCCAGCTGTGCCGTGCTCAAATGTGTCGCACTCATTATGGTATCCAGACCGGGAGTCGAGGCGGTTTGTCCAGCGCCTCGACCGGGAATCTATCGATGTTTCTATGGGTGGGTCGATTGAGGACTAATTGACCCTATCAGAGTGTCTTACGCCAGGTAGCAATGGCCAGACCTATCTCATCGGGGGAATCTTCCTGCAGGAAATGATTACCCGGCACAGTCACTTCTTCCTGATTGGGCCAGCTACGGCAAAACTCTCGCTGCTCGCCAATGAGTATGGCCCCGGGCTCGGCATTGATAAACAGCTTGGGTACCTCAGATTTTGACAGCCAGTCTGCATAGGACTGCACCAGCTCCACAACTTCAGCAGGCTCTCCGTCTATGGGTATCTGTCGGGGCCAGGTCAGGGTGGGCCTGCGATCTTCTCCTGCATTCAAAAACGGCCGTCGATACACATCCATTTCTTCTGCGCTTAACTCGCGCAAAATGGATCCGGGCAGTACCCGCTCAACAAACACATTTTTCTCCAGCACCATCTCCTCTCCGGCCTCGGAGCGAAAGCCCTGAAACACAGCACGAGCCGCTTCCGGCCACTCATCCCAACTCACCGGCCGTACTATCCCTTCCATATAGGCGATGCCTTTCACGGCATCCTGATGCCGATTGGCCCAGTCAAACCCGAGCGCCGAACCCCAGTCATGGATGACCAGGGTCACATCATTTTCAACACCGAGCGCCGCCAAAGCTCCGTCAAAGTACTCCCGGTGCTCCATCAGGGTATAGCGATCGGGACCTGAATCCTCCAGCTTCCCGGAATCTCCCATCCCAATGAGATCAATGGCGATACAACGGCCCTGATCCTGCAGATGGGGCATGATGTTGCGCCACAAATAGGAAGAGGTCGGATTCCCATGCTGAAACACAATGGGCTCACCCTCACCCATCTCCACATAGGCCATCTTTTTACCCTTAACCTCAATAAATTTCTTCGGATGTTCTTTGGCGCTGATCATGGCATTTCCCTTGGTAACTTGGTTTGGAGAATAACTGTGCTCGTTTGCTTGATCAATCTGGCTTTTGGCTATGCTTGATTGATTCTGTGTTTTTTAGCCGGGCGCCCGGGCTGCCATGTCTGCTTGCTTGTTCCGTTGGGCCATCCCTGGCCCTCCCGCGTTCCCGTCCCTGGACGCTAGTCACGGCGCAAGCAGACATGGCAGCCCGACCACCCTCTACCCTGCTATCCGACTGGTTTAATTACCCTTTCGGTAACTGGCGTCAGCACCGAGTTGCACCAGCAACTCGGCTCCCTCTCCTCCCACCCCCCCGGGATTCTGAAAAAACTGGTCAGCTGAGCTTGATAAAGGCGCGGGATTCTCAGGCTCGAGTGCGCTTGGTGCTGTGATTCGTGGCGACTAGCGTCCAGGGACGGGAACGCGGGAGGGCCAGGGATGGCCCAACGGAGCCACGAAGCACAGCACCAAGTGCACCCACACTCCAAAAAGAACACCAAACACAAAATTGAACAATGCCAAACTAATCGCTATTCTCCACTTCCGCATCGCAGTCAGTCAGAAGAAGAATCACGGGGGAATACCTAATGACTATGCAGAATACGCCTTTGCTCATGTCCCGAATCCTGGGTCGCGGCGCCGTCCTGGACCCGGAAGTGGAAGTCGTCACCGCCCAGGCTGACGGTACCCATCGGCAGACTCTCAAGCAGACCTGGGAACGCGCCCAGCAGTTGGCCAATGCCCTGAATGCCCATGGCATCAAAGTTGAGGATCGCATTGCCAGCTTTATGTGGAATAACTGGCGGCACCTGGAGCTTTACCAGGGTGTGCCCAGTATGGGGGCGGTGTTGCATACGCTGAATATTCGCCTGTCGCCGACTGATCTGGAATACATCATCAATCACGCGGGAGACCGGGTGATCTTTGCCGACGAAGACCAGCTGCCTTTACTGGAACCGCTGTGGGGCAAGGTGCCCTGTGTCGAGTTGTTGGTGATCTGCCGGCACGGGGAAGGCGGCGAGAGCAGCTTTGAGAACCAGGTCGATTATGAGGACTTTATTGCTGGGCACGAGCCTTCCTATGACTGGCCGGATATTCCTGAAACTTCCCCTATGGGCCTCTGTTATACCTCGGGTACGACTGGCAAACCCAAGGGAGTGATGTACACCAATCGCTCTACCTATTTACATACCCTGACTGAATCTCTGACTGATTCCATCGGCCTGTCGGCTTTGGATTCCCTGCTGGGTATTGTTCCCATGTTTCATGCCATGGGTTGGGGACTGCCGTTTGCGGCTTCCATGCTGGGTACCAAGCAGGTGATGCCCCATAAATTTATGACGCCCGATTCCTTTCTGAATCTTATTGTGCAGGAAGATGTGACGATCTCGGCAGGTGTGCCAACAATCTGGCAGGGTGTGCGAGCTGCGTTGACCGCTGAGCCGAACAAGTACGATTTGTCCAAGCTGGGACGGCTGACCTGCGGTGGTTCGGCGCCGCCGGTTGAGATGATGCGCTGGTACTGGGATACCTACAAGATTGAAATGATCCAGGGTTGGGGTATGACCGAGACCAATCCGCTGGGTACTTTGTCACGCAAGGTGGCCAAGCGCTCCCATGTGAATATTTCCGAAGACCAGCAATTCAAGAATATCGCCAAGGCTGGCCTGGCCATGCCGGGGCTGGAAATCGAAATCTTCGATGAAGACTGGAATCCCCTGCCCCATGATGGTGAAGCGGTTGGTGAACTGTGTATTCGTGGCCCATGGATTGCGTCGGAGTATTACAACGATCCGCAACCAGAGAAATTTCATGACGGCTGGCTGGTGACCGGTGACGTGGCCAAGATTGATCAGGAGCAATATGTGATGATTTCTGATCGATCCAAAGATCTGATCAAGTCCGGGGGCGAGTGGATTTCTTCGGTGGACCTGGAAAATCACATCGTTGCCATGCCGGAAATTACCCAGGCCGCAGTTGTGGCACAGCCACATCCGAAATGGGATGAACGACCGGTGGCCATGGTGATCATGGCTGAAGGCAAGGAGCTGGATCAGGCGGCGGTGATTGAGCACTGCGGCAAGGTGTTTGCCAAGTGGCAGCTACCCGATGAAGTGATTGCGGTTGAGTCGCTGCCACTGGGACCCACTGGCAAGATTGACAAGAAAGTGATTCGTGCGAACCTGGAAGAGGAAGGCTACAAGCTGCCAGACTTGCGCTAACAACATTAGGTGTCAGACACGTGTCTGACACCAATATCGACACCAATATCGAAGTTGGATCCCACTACTGACCGAACATTTGGTGTCAGACACGTGTCTGACACCAAAATCAATCCCACTACTGACCGGGATCAGTGGGCGCATAGTCTTCGCCTTCCACATCTGCGGTTCTGGCGCCGGCAAGGATACCAGGCAAGGCGTAGTTGCCCTCATGGCAGGCGTACTCGAACATGCCTTCATCGCTTCGGTTCATGGGCAGCTCTCCGCTCCAGGGCTGGGTATAGTTTTCCGGGTCTTCAACGGTGAACTGGTAAAGGATAGTGTCCGCATTCACCAGGGTGAAACGCTCGGTAACTTTCATCTGCTGCGAGCCATAGAATCGATGTTCCAGTGAAGAACGCAGGCTTTGTTGGGGGTGAAAGTTTGTGGTCTCCACGACCAGCGTATCGTCTTCATAGTAACCAATGGAATCACCCATCCACGGGTAAGTAGGGGGATCCTGATGTTCAGCGTTGAGCCGCACGATGCGCGCATCGTGATTCATCTCGGCCAGAAGCAACACATAATCTTTGTTCTGAACGATTTGGGTCATGTTGTTATACAACACTGGCAGTTTTGGTGGTCCACCGGTGGAACCGAAGCCGACCACGCAACGCTCTCCCAGGGGGCGAACTTCAGGGCCATCATAGGAATTTCTCTGCTGCATGGCCTTCTGGTAGTTGGCACGGCCCTGTTCACTGTAAGGTAATTGGCCGTCAGCCGGGTCCACCAGGATCGAGGTGCGGATTTCGCCGTTGACCATGGCCAGTCGCTCACCCGGATCCATCCAGAAAGTGTTGTAGCCACCTACATTGCGTCCCGCCGAGGGGGCCTGCCTGTCTGGATCGCTGGGTTGATAACTGGCCTCGGTGCGTTGCCGGACCATGGCTTCGATTCTCAGCGCTTCCTCTTCCGAGATCACCAGCTTGCCTTCGAATCTCTCCGCCCGTTCCAGATTGGTCTGGGTTGCGATAGACCAGGTACCTTGCAAATCAGGCGCTCCATATTCGGTTCGGGGAGTGATAAATCCTGTTTCGGCGGCTTTTGCGCCAAAAGACAACACTGCCAGAAGCAATAACAGGCTGCACACCTGGACTCGCTTGATATTCACACTGTTCTCCACAAACTTGAAAAAATGTTCCGCATCGTCCACTGATTATGGCACTTCTGGCAAAGCAGATGCCACCGGAGACAGCGGCCCTGACCGTGCCAGCGAGAACACAAAAATTGAAAATTTCAACAGAGACTCCATATTCAAATTACTGGTAGACTCCCCCGTCAGTAGTTGAGGAAGGAACGCGGTATCAATGAATAAAGCTCGCCGGAACCTGTTGGGGGCCCTTTTTGTCTGCCTTGTGCTGGTCATAGATGGCTTCTTGCTGATAGAGCAGGAAAACAGTGCCGTCGGCATGGTCTGGGTGGATACGCACGATCCTGCAGGGGCAAACAGCGAAGTACCCACGACAGTGGCGGAAATGCCCAGCTTCTGGATCGACTCACAGACCGTGACAGAACAACAGTTTCATGATTTCGTGCAGGCTACTGGTTATGAGGTTTCCACCGAAACCGGGGCGCCGGGAGATCAGGCTGCAGGTGACTGGCGAACCGTCATTAACTCCCACGACGGCAAGCATTCCAAACTCTATAACCTGACACTACAGGATGCCAAGGCCTACTGCCGCTGGCTAGGTAAGAAACTCTCCAACCAGACACAGGTTGAAATTGCAGCCAGGGATGCTGCCATTCAATCCAGGCATGAGGGTTTCCGCTGCATCATGCATCACCGCTCCAACGATCTGACCGCGATCTGGCTGAACTGAAAGCCTGGCCTGGCTTGCCGAACTAGATTTCCCGCGCGATCAACAACTTCATTATCTCGTTGCTGCCACCATAAATTTTCTGCACCCTGCTGTCTGCGTACATTTTCGCGATGGGATATTCCATCATGTAGCCATAGCCGCCGAAAAACTGCAGGCAAGCATCCACGATTTCACACTGTTTCTGCGCCGTCCACCATTTCGCCATGGAGGCGGTGGCCGTATCCAGCTTTCCTTCCAATAGCTTCATGGCACAGTCGTCGACGAAAGTGCGGGCGATGCGCGCTTCAGTAAAACATTCGGCGAGACGAAACTGGGTGTTTTGAAAATCCAGAATCCGTTTACCAAAGGCCTTGCGCTCTTTCACATAGTCGCTGGTCAACCGCAGGGCTGTTTCCATGGCAGCGACTGCACCCACCGCAATAATCAGTCTTTCCTGGGGCAGTTGTTCCATTAACTGGGCAAAACCTTTGCCCTCATCCGGACCTAACAGAAAAGCAGCCGGTACCCGCACATCCTCGAAAAACAATTCGGCCGTGTCCTGGGCTTTCAGGCCCAGCTTCTCCAGATTGCGACCTCTACTGAAGCCACCCTCTTTCCCGACCTCATCCGTTTCGACCATGACCAGGGAAATCCCTTTCGCCGATTCGGCCGGGTCGGTCTTGGCCACCACGCAGATCAGGTTGGCAGTCATACCGTTGGTGATGAAAGTCTTTTGGCCATTGAGCACATACTCATCACCGTTTCTAATGGCGGTCGTTCTTACTGCCTGTAAATCCGAGCCTGTACCTGGCTCCGACATGGCAATACCAGCCACCAGCTCGCCCTTTGCCATTTTAGGCAACCAGCGCTGTTTTTGTTCTTCCGAACCGTAGCGGGCGATGTAGTGGGCGACGATGCCTGAATGCACACCATTGCCAAACCCGGTGACATTGGCCTTGCTCAGCTCTTCGATAAGAATCATCTCGTGACGGAAATCACCGCCACCCCCGCCCCACTGCTCATCGATTGAGGCACACAGCAAGCCCGCTTCACCCGCCTTGTTCCAGGCCTCGCGATCGACACAGCCCTGCTTGTCCCACTTGCTGGCATTAGGCACGAACTCCCGCTCGACAAACTTTTTAACCGCATCGCGCAGAATGTCGAGCTCTTCGTTGAGCCAGGGTGACCGGTAGTTTTCCAACAGGGACATAAGATTTCCTAATTTTCCACGGCGTCCATTCGTTCGATAATCATCGCGTTGGCGGTGCCTCCACCCTCGCAAATAGCCAACAGGCCATAACGTTTTTCCTGCCTTTCCAACTCGTGTACCAGTGTTGTCATCAGCTTGGCGCCAGTGCCACCCAGTGGATGACCCAATGCCTGGGCACCGCCATTCACGTTCAGTTTGTCCAGATCTGCGCCTACCGCCTTGGCCCAGGCCAGAGGCACGGAGCCGAATGCTTCATTAACCTCATACAGGTCGATATCGTCGATACTCAAGCCGGCCTTTTCCAGCACTTTTTGAGTCGCCGGGATCGGACCTTCCAGCATGATGACCGGGTCTGAACCGACCACTGCCAGAGAATGAATTTTGGCACGCACAGGTAAATTGAATTTCTTAACAGCCTTTTCATTCGCTACCATGATTGCCGCAGAGCCATCGCTGATCTGACTGGCTGTGCCCGCCGTGATAACCCCTTCTTCACGCAGTGGATTCAGACTTTGCATGCCTTCAAGATTTGCCTCGAAGCGAATACCTTCGTCTATGCTGTGCAAATCCTCGCTGCCATCTTCCAGTTTGATCGGGACAGGCACGACCTCCTTTTTGAAATAGCCGTTGTTGGTCGCTGCAGCCGCCCGCTGATGACTCAGCAAACCAAACTGGTCCAGCTCTTCTCGGGTGATTTCATATTTCTCCGCGAGCAATTCCGCGCCATCAAACTGGCTGAACTGAATGCCCGGATACTTCGCCTCCAGCCGCTCTCCCTTGGGTTTGCCGCGGCCCTTCTCTAATCCGTCACGAACATTGGACCCGATTTCCACTTTACTCATGGCTTCCACGCCGCCCGCAATGACCACATCCTGGGTTCCGGACATCACTGCCTGCGCTGCAAACTGGATCGCCTGCAAGGAAGAGCCACATTGGCGGTCAACAGTTGTGCCGGGAACCTCCAGCGCCAGCTTCGACGACATGGACACATTGCGCCCAAGATTGCTGGCCTGTGCCCCGATCTGCATCACCACACCGAAGATGACATCGTCGACCTGATCGGTGGGAATGCCAGTACGGTCTACCAATTCATCCACCACGATAGCACCCAGGTCAATGGGGTGAATATCGCTAAGACGACCGTTCTTTCTTCCCGTTGCGGTGCGCACTGCACCGACTATGTATGCACTTGCCATATTTAAAACCTCGAACTCTTAATCTTCAATTTACGCTTTGCAATCAGCTCCTGTTCTGTACAGGAGAGGCCTCTAGATTGCCGGCATCCTGATTCCCGCATCCAGCCTGATGGTTTCACCATTGAGATAGGAACAGTTCACGATATGCGCGACCTCTTTTGCAAACTCATCCGGATGACCCAGTCGTTTGGGGAACTGGGTTATGGCAATCAAGGGCTCTTTGACTTCATCGGGAGCCGCAGCCAGCAGGGGTGTTTCAAATACACCGGGCGCGACAGTCATGACCCGTATTCCCCGCTTGGCCAGATCCCGGGCAATAGGCAAGGTCATGGAAACGATGCCGCCCTTGCTCGCCGCATAACCGGCTTGCCCGGTCTGCCCATCGAAAGCAGCAATGGATGCCACGTTGACGATGACGCCACGTTCATCATCGTCCGTTGTCGGCTGATTGGTTTGCATGACTTCCGCACACAAGCGCAAGACATTGAAGGTGCCAATGAGATTGACGCGGACAATGTGTTCAAACTTGGCCAGCGGCATGGGACCATCACGACCTACGGTGCGTGCCGCGCCACCGATGCCTGCCGAATTGACGTTAATGTGAATGGTGTCGAATTGATCGCAGGCCTTGGCCACTGCCGCAGCCACGGCAGTTTCATCGCTGACATCGCCACTGTGCCAGCCAGCCGCATCACCAAATTCTGCTGCGGCTTGTTCAACTGCATCGGCATTAAGATCGAACAGGAACACTCTGGCCCCGGCTTCAACGAATTTTCTTGCGGTTGCCAAACCGAGACCGGACGCACCACCGGTGATTAATGCAGTTTTTCCTGCAAGCTCCATAACTCATTCCCCCTCTTGGCAGCACTCTCCTTGAGACTGCCGCGCAAGAATAATGCAATGACCGCAAAAAGAGAAATGAGGGCACGCTGCAAGCGTCTATAGCAACTATTGGCAGGCCGGGTTGCCTGTATTTTGGAGGTCCAATCCCCTATTATCATCTTCCCATGGCAAAACCTTCTCCAGCAACTCCAGCAAACAAACCATCAGGGCCCCTGGCAGGTATCCGCGTGGTCGAGATGGCGGGCATCGGCCCCGGACCGTTCACCGCCATGATGCTCTCGGACATGGGGGCTGAAGTCATCCGTCTGGACCGGCTCAGCCAGGCTGGCTCCGGGCACCGGGCCAATGTCCTGAATCGTGGTCGCCGCTCCCTGGCCCTGGACCTCAAAAATCCCATGGGTGTGGGAACTGCATTGCGCCTGATCGATCAGGCCGATGTGCTGCTGGAAGGCTTTCGCCCTGGCGTCATGGAGAGACTCGGCCTGGGTCCGGATGTTTGTCTGCAGCGCAATCCCGGCCTCGTCTATGGTCGCATGACCGGATGGGGACAGACTGGTCCGCTTGCCCAGGCAGCAGGACATGACATCAACTATATTTCAATCGGAGGCGCACTCGGCGCCATGGGCTATGCAGACAGACCACCCGCACCGCCACTGAACCTGGTTGGGGATTTTGGTGGTGGAGCCATGTATCTGCTGGCTGGTATTCTGGCCGCACTGGTGGAGCGCACTTCCTCGGGAGAGGGCCAGGTGATCGATGCCGCCATGACCGATGGCACTGCCAGCTTGCTGAGCCCGTTCTATGGTTTGATGGCCATGGGCATGTGGACCACGGACCGATTCAGTAACCGGCTCGATGGTGGAGCCTTCTACTACGGCAGCTACGAATGCAGCGACGGCAAATACATTTCCATTGGATCACTCGAACCACAGTTCTACGCCCTGCTGCTGGAAAAATGCGAAATCACAGACCCGAGCTTCAAGGAGCAACTGGACGAAGACACCTGGCCCGAGAAGCGCGATAAACTTGCAGAGCTGTTCAAGACCAGGACCCAGCAACAGTGGTGTGAATTAATGGAAGGTACGGATGTGTGTTTTTCTCCTGTTCTGAATCTGAAAGAAGCGCCAGGTCACCCCCACAATGTTGCGCGGGAGACTTTTGTCGAGTTTGACGGAGTTACACAGCCAGCGCCTACGCCCCGTTTCAGTCGTACTCCGGGCGCCATTCAATCCAGTGCTGCCATGGCCGGTGAGCACAGTGAAGAAATACTCAGCGACTGGGGATACTCTGCTGAAGAAATTGCCGAATTAAAATCGAGCAACGCGGTCTAGTATAGACTATGGAAAATGAAACGCTCTACATCACCTTAAACCTGGTAGCGACCGTTACCAGCATAGCGCTGTTCGTGAATTGGGCAGGGAACAAGCATATCCCCGGCCTGCTTGCCATCGCGCTGGGTTTTTTAGCCATGAGCATTGGCATTCTGTTACTCACCACCCAGGGTTCGTTACCAGCCTGGATATCGATCGTCATTGCCAACAGCCTGGTCATGGGTGGCCGCATTGCCATTGTTGTGGGTTTGGCAGCATTCTGGAACCAGGAAAAATCGAAAGTCCCGCTGATCTGCTCGGCAATCTTCCTGGTTGCCATCGGAGTGATCATCTATTTCTCGATGTTTGAAAACAATGAGGCCTGGCGAATTCGCGCTTACTCATTGATGGTAGTCATCCTGTCACTGGCCAATATTTATATCATCGCCAATGGATTGCATATTGAACGTAAATTGCGCCCCGTGATGACAGTTAGTTCGAACTTCGGTGCGTTTCTCGCCTTGATGCTGTTCGGTTTCAATGCAGTGACAGAATTTATCCTTATGTTTGTTCGTACGGGCTCTTCATTGCAATCCGTCGAGGAAGGCACTTCCTTTCTACTCCTTGGATCCATATTCACCCTGATTGTCCTGGCATTTGCCATCATCATCATGACCATGGAAGAGCTCAACGTAGAGCACAAGGAAAACTCTATCTACGATCCGATCACGACCATTCTCAACCACCGGACTTTCATGGAAGTCGGGCAACGAATCATGGGTGTCGCCTTGCGATACTCAAAACCCGTGTCCCTGCTCACAATCGAAGTGGACAATATGGACGAAATCGTGCGCGAGCATGGCTACAAGGTCGGTAACGAAATGCTCAGACACTTCTCACTCATGGCCTCGGACCGAAGGCGTAATGAAGATGTGCTGGCGCGCTCCAGCTTCAGGGAATTCAGGATGCTGCTGCCTGGGGTCGATGAAGAAGGCGCCAAGATCGTCATTGAGAAAATTCGCAACACACTGCAAGGGGAAGATTTTATTTACCGCGGCAAGAAGATGACCGTCAACGTTCACATCGCGACCGTGACCCGCCGCGAAGAAGATCTCAACCTGCAGCAAATGCTGCAGGAAGGTGAAGTTGAATTGTTCCGGATCAAGCAAACCGATATTGCTCCAACCCCTGCCTGATCTCACAGGCGCACGAATTCCATTGACCCGTTTTATCTCCAGGAGACATCCATGTCTTTTAATACCATTCGTTATGAAGTCGCTGACCAGATTCTTACCCTTACCCTGAACCGCCCCGATCAGCTCAACGCATTCACCACTGAAATGGCGGATGAGCTTATCTCAGCATTCAACACCGCCAGTGAAGATGATGACGTCAGTGCCATCGTGGTGACTGGAGAAGGTAAGGCGTTCTGTGCAGGCATGGATTTGTCCTCGGAAGGCAATGTGTTTGGTTTGAATGAAGAGCTGAAACCTACACTGGAAGACATGCAGAAGCGATTGAATGATCCCGAGATTGAAGCTGGAGTAAGAGACACTGGCGGGCAACTCACACTGGCGATTTTCGAGTGCAAGAAACCGGTCATCGCAGCAATCAATGGCGCGGCGGTCGGAATCGGTGCCACCATGAGCTGCGCCATGGACATCCGCCTCGTTGCAGAATCAGCAAAGGTGGGATTTGTATTCAACAAGATCGGCATCACACCCGAGGCCTGTTCCTCCTGGTTTCTGCCCCGCATCGTTAACATGGGCACGGCCCTGGAATGGATTTATAGCGGTGATCTCATCGAGGCTGCGGAATTGAAAGAGCGGGGCTTTGCCAATCACGTAGAACCCAATGAAACACTTCTCGACAAGGCCTACTCCATAGCCAAACGCATCAGCCAGCACAGCCAGGTAGCTATCGCACTGTCGCGACAAATGCTGTACCGCAATGCCGTACAACCCCATCCACTGGCAGCCCATGAAGTGGATTCCCTGGCCATTTTCTATGCCAGCCAGACCTCCGGCAAGGAAGGCGTAAAGGCTTTTCTGGAAAAGCGGAGCCCGCAATTCGAGGATCGTGCCTCTGCGGACATGCCCTCTTTCTATCCCTGGTGGTGACAAAAAGGGACGGATCTATTTACAGGTAAGTCATTGAAATCTATGGGCGTTATTGAAAAATAGTTCTGCCCCTATTTTCACTTGTGTCCCAAAAATAAATCCATCCCTTTTTTGCGTATAATAGATCCTCATTGAGGAGTAATTTTATGATAGTGGTGCAAAGCACTTTTCACCTGCTGCCCGACTGCAAAGACGAAGCCCTGGAACTCATGCGCAATATGGTGCGCCTGTGCCAACAGGAACATGGTTGTCTCGCCTACGAGTATTTTGAGGGAGTCTCAGATCCCTGCCATGTGGTGTTGTTGCAGGAATGGGAAAACGCAGAGTGTTTGCAGGAGCACTACCAGACCGATCACATGGCTGACTTTCTGAGTAATCTCGGACGGTTCCTGGAAAGCCCGGTCAGCACCCGCAGCTATATTTCCGAGGAAGAATCGGCCCTCGCTGCGCAATCCATCGATGCTGCTGAAGACTTCGATCAGGCAGACCAAACCATTCACTAGCCCTGTCTTTCCAGGCTCCTCCCTGAGCCTGCGCGACAATCCATCTAACAACTATTGCTGGGCTTCCCAACTCTTGATCTGGTCGGTGAACTGTCTGGACAGGGCGTTGGGGATGGGAAAGGTCAGGTGATACTGGGAAATCTTCCAACCTTCGTCCGTTAGAATCAGAACGCCAGTACCGCGGCTGGTGCCATAGCTGGCACTGTCCAGCACCTCATCAAACCAGGCAGTATTGCCATCGGGTGTGAAGTTAATGTTTCGCTCCACAGGCGTATAGGTCCAGCCGCTTCGGTTGCCGGCATAACTGCGAAACACTTCCTTGGTCCAGCGTTCGTTGACATCGGTGCCAAGAAAAACCGCGTCATCACTCAATAAATCAAAGTAGGCATTCCAGTCACCCTCTGAGGCTTCCTGGTGAAACTGATCCAGTACTGACGCAACGGCCTCAGTTGGAGAAGATTGCCCCTGTGCCGCCATGGCTGCCAGCAAACACAATAGACCGAAAATCGATTTCATCCTTTAACCTCCGCCGACGTGTTCGGACTCAATTGTGACCCATCGAACTCACCGGCATCCAGCCGCTTGAAATAACCCTTCGCCACCTCTCTCACCTTGCCCGCCAGCAAGAACGTGGACAGCATGGTGGGAATGGCCATGGTGGCATAGGCACCATCGAACAAGCTGATCACCGCATCCAGTGTAGCTACCGCACCAGCGATAATGAGCAGCATATAAGCCCACAGATAATATTTCTCAGTTTTGGTGCCAAACAGAAAGCCCATACACTTGCTGCCATAGTAGGAGTAGGTCAATACGGTTGTGGTGCTGAGCACGACCACCATGAGCAGCACCAGATAGGAACCGAAACCCGGAAACACCTGCTCATAGGCGTTTGCTGTCATGGTGACGCCGATGTCATCAGTTTGCCAGGCACCGGTAACCAGCAAGGCCAGCGCCGTGCAGGTACAAACCACCAGCGTATCGATAATGGGGCCCACCATGGCCACCAGCCCTTCCCGGGTCGGCTCATTGGTCTTGGCAGCACCATGAGCCAGTGACTCGGTGCCGAGTCCGGCTTCGTTGGAAAACACCCCACGCTGCACGCCTATGAGAATTACCGCACCCAGCACCCCACCGGCGGCAGCCTCACCGCTAAAGGCATCGGAAAAAATCAGGGCAAACATGGCTGGAATTTCCGCCGCATTACTAAGCAGCAGAATTGCCGTAATCGCAAAATAGAACACCACCATGGCAGGCACCAGCGCTCCAGCCACAGCCGAAACCCGCTTGACCTTGCCCACAGCGATGGAAAACAGAACGATACTGAGCACGATCCCCAGCACCAGATCAAAACCAAAATGGGCTTCATCCGTAGCAACACCGGCAGGAATGGCGATCACATCGCGAATGATCTGGACCAGCTGATTGATCTGAAACACAGGCAGGGTACCGAACATACCAGCCAGCGCGAACATCCACGCCAGGGGTAACCATTTCTTGCCCAGGCCCTCACGAATGACATACATGGGGCCACCCTGGAGCTTGCCGCTGTCGTCGTAACCCCGGTACATGATCGCCAGGGACGCCGTGTAGAACTTGGTTGAGATGCCGACGATTGCCGTGACCCACATCCAGAACACGGCCCCGGGGCCTCCGACAGTGATGGCGACTGCCACACCGGATATGTTTCCCAGACCAATGGTACCGGCCAGTGCAGTGGCGAGCGCCCGGAAATGAGAGACATCTCCTCCCACTTCATCACTGTCGTCGCTGAATTTCCCGCGGAGCAAATGGAAACTATGCCGGATATAGCGGAAATGCTGCAGCCGCATGTGCACCATGAAGAACAATCCCCCACCCACCAGCAACACCACCAGTTGTGGTCCCCACATGAAGTTGGCGAAAGCGGCCAGTGCCTGTTCGATTTCAGTCATGAGATATCAAGACTCAGGGAATATTGTCTGCGAAGCGAAAATCCGCGGGCGGCTCTGCACCAAGCAGATGGCGCACAAAATAATCCCAGCGGCGTTTCATGAAATAGCGTTGGGTGACAAAACCATGACCCCGATTGGGCAGAATGATGAGGTCGAAATCCTTGTCTGCCTTGATCAGGGCATCTACTACCAGCAAGGTGCTGGAAGGATGCACGTTGGTATCCATCAAACCATGGGCCAGCAGCAGCTTGCCTTTGAGATTGTCCACCAGTAACTGGTTGGCCTGATTGTCGTAATTGGTGGCGGGAGAGTTGTCTTCGGAATCGCCTGCATTGTTTTCCGGGTAGGTTTCCAGCAATCCCTGCCAGTGCTCTCCCCAGTCGTCTTCGTAATTGCGGTTGTCATGATTACCCGCACTGGACACAGCTACCTTGTAAAAATCGGGATAACGCAAAATGCCCGCAGTGGAGGCAAAGCCGCCCCCGGAGTGGCCCCAGATACCGACCCGGTCCAGGTCCATCCAGGGGTTCTCTGCGGCGAGCTGACGAATGGTGGTGATCTGGTCCGGCAAGCCGTTGTCACCCATATTGCCGTAATAGATGTCATGGAATGACTTGGATCGGCCTGGTGTGCCCATGGCATTCACCTCGACCACCACAAAGCCCAGCTCCGCCACCGCCTGTTTATCTGCTCGCGACGACTGAAAACCGAAAGACCCGATGCTTCTGCCCATGGGGCCGGGGTAGAGATAATTCAAAATTGGATACTGCTGGTCAGGATCGAAATCAGTGGGGCGATACATCAGTCCATACAGATCCGTGACCTGATCCCGGGCTTTGGTCACAAAAGGAGTGGGCGGCACCCAACCGGCGTCTTCCAGGGCAGAGATATCCGCCTGCTCCAGATTCATTAGCACCTGTCCTGAAGCGTTACGCAGGACAGCCACGGGTGGCGTCGCCACAGTGGAATGGATGTCGGTGAAAAAACTGCCGCTTTCATCCCAGGAGATGGCGTGATGGGCATTCTCCGGCGTCAGTAATTCGGGTTCGCCCCCTTCGAGGCTAACGCGGTATTGGTAGGCATAATAAGGGTTGCCGGGTTCGCGATTGGAACCGCGAAAATAAACATAGCCCGCTTCGGCATCCACATGGGTAATTTCCAACACCAGGAAGACCCCACTGGTCAGTTGCCGGATCAACTCGCCAGAGTCGAGATCATGTAAATACAGATGCCCCCAGTTGTCCTGCTCCGAGTACCAGATAAACTGGTTTCGATCGTGCAGCACACGCCAGTTCTCTCCTTCTGTGCCTGCCATGTAATGAGTCTGGGTTTCTTCCCGGTACACATCGCGCACGGCACCCGTATCGATATCAGCCAGCCGCAACTGGGCGACCTTGTGGTCTCTCGATGAGGACACGAATGCCATGTGTTCACTGTCATCACTCCACTGCACATCGAGAAAGGTGCCATCACGGGCAGCCACATGATCACTGGTGGTGGAGCGATGGTTGTCTGGCGGCATATCGAGTCGCACGATGCGGGGCTCGGGATCGAGGTGAATCACGATGCGCTCGATCATAAAGATATGTTCATCACCGGGCAGCGGATATTTCCAGCTATCCAGTTCCACATGACCCACCCGGGTATTCCACAAATGCATCTCACCCACATTGCGCCCATCGTGGCGGAACGTGGCAATCTTGTTTGAGTCCGGTGACCACTTTAGCACCGGGCCGTCACCACGAAGCCAGCCGGCATTGTTGGTGCCGTAGCCATAGTGTTCTTCACCATCGAAAGTGAGCTGGGTCAGTTCATTGGTGGCAGTATCACGCAGCCACAGATTATGGTCCTGGATAAACACGGCGCGACTGCCATCCGGTGACAGGTATTCATTGTCTGGCTGTTCGGCCAACCGGGTCAGCGCATAGCTGTTACGGTCGAGCCGAAACCTGTTGTCGTCATAGGTGAAAAGCAGGGCCTGACCGCTGTCTTCCAGCTCCAGCTCACTTAACAGCAGCTCATCTGCCTCGATTTCATCTCCAGTCTCTCCTGACAAAGCTGCAAGCAGTCTTTGCGAATCAAACAAAGCGGTTCGCTGGGCAGATTCCGGATCTACATGGAAATATTCCCTCTCGTTCCTGCCACGTCGATAAATCAGGCTGCCATCTTCCTGCCAGTACTGGGCTTCGATGATTCCGGTAACCAGGTCGCGGGTATTTTGGGCAAGAAACGATTCGCCGCGCTCATAGTCGGCTGTGCTGACACTCATGGAATTACCGCTTTGGTTTTCTGCTGGCGGATCCGCTGGTGCGCAAGCAGCAACAACGGAAAGAATAACAAGAGAGGCGCAGACATTAAGCCTGGACCTGGTGGATGTCTCAAGAGAAGGTGTATTAACTTGTACTGGGTTAGAGCAAGGCATCCAGAATCTTGTTGCTTGAGTCGACAATTCGCTCGTCACGGGGACGCAAATCCGGCACAAATTCTTCGCCGGTCAAATGTTGCAGCCCCTGAATATAACGCACTGCGATCTCGTTGGCTTGTTCTTCGGAAAATTGCTGGTCCATTTCCTTCACCATGCCCCGGGCAAACTCCTTGGAAAAAGACACGGGCTTGCCATCCCGGGTCATCAGCTCGCCATCTTCATCCAGCCTCCAGAAGCGGGAGGAATCCATGGTGTAAAGCTCGTCGGCGGCCACAATGTCTCCCCTGCTGTTAATGCCATGTTCGGTCTTGGTATCCACCAGCACCATGCCTCGTCTCTGTAGGTATTGAGAGACCATACCAAACGCCATGAGGGAGGCATTCCTGATCCGCGCATACTGACCTTCGGTACAAACACCCGCTGCCACCAGGGAAGCCGAATCGGTCGTTCTGTCTACCTTGTCCTTTGTGCTGGGCGTGTCCAGCAAATAAGGGAGTCGACCATTGGCAGTGAGTGCATCCACATCCAGCTCATGACCGGCATAGATCATGGTCTTCAAGCCTTCTTTTTTCGCAGCAGACCAGTGTTGAAACAGGGAGGTCTCCGTTGAGCTTTCCGCATTATAAAAACGCAGCACATTCTCCAGCATAATCAGGCGGAGATTTTCGGCAGGAATGACCGTAGAACTGGCCGCGAGCCCCTCTACTTCAAATTGGGAAGAACCCAGCACCGGCTTGACCAACTGCAGCATGTGATCATGATTGATGGCCAGCACCTGGTCCTTGAACGGGATTGCACCGCGATTCACATCATGGGTTGAGATGCGGTTGTTACGAAACATCAGCCGAAGTGGTAACCCGCTCTTCGTTTTCAATGAATCTGAAAACACCGAGTCCGAAACCTTGCCTTCCAGCACGGTCGCATCCTTTAACCGAGGCAAGTCACCATCTTCGATGAGCTGTCGAATCGACCTGCCAACATTGACTGTGCTTCCATGAGCCGCAACCAGCTCACGAATTTGTGTTTCATCTAGCATGAATACCTGGAACCTTTGATGGCATCGCCGCAGGAATCTGGGCTGCCTGAGAAAGGTAGGAAGAATATTAGAAAGATATAGGGACTACAAGAAGGTAGGGATTCACCCGCGTGGGAACAATGCAGCACGGTGAACTGGCAATTAGGAAGAGAAATTGAGAAGGGAAAAAGTGGTGCCGCCACCAAGAGTCGAACTCGAGGCGTAAGAAAACGAATCTCCTAGCCAGAAAATTAACAACAAAGATCCAGCTTAGGAGCACCGGTCGCAAGCCGAAAGAATCTCCACCGATGGGCGGCTGAGCTCTGCGATATTGTGAATCGAAGGGACTTGATCAGAAGGGGAAAAATGGTGCCGCCACCAAGAGTCGAACTCGGGACCAGCCGTAGAGCAACAAATAACCATCCCAGAAAATTAGCGACTCAAATCTATCTTAGGAGCACCGGTCGCAAGCCGAAAGAATCTCCAGCGGTGGGCGGCTGAGCTCTGCGATAGTGTAAATCGAAGGGAATGGAT
The DNA here is from genome assembly GCA_040218615.1 of Gammaproteobacteria bacterium. GTDB lineage: Bacteria > Pseudomonadota > Gammaproteobacteria > Pseudomonadales > Pseudohongiellaceae > UBA9145. The sequence goes on along the minus strand of JAVJRC010000007.1, from coordinate 733,667 downwards.
CAGAAGGGGAAAAAGTGGTGCCGCCACCAAGAGTCGAACTCGGGACCTGCTGATTACAAGTCAGCTGCTCTACCACGGCTGAGCTATAGCGGCACAATGAAACTTGTTTATGGAAGCCAGTTTCCTGCCTTCGATACCGCTGACCCTGTCAGCTGCTGCTGTTACTTCAGCTGAGCTATAGCGGCACTAAGGCGGCGCATCTTACATAATTACCCACCCCAATTCAACACACTACTAAAACCACAATAGCGCTGTAAACCCCGGATTTGCTATGCTCTCCCCTCGATTCCCCAGACCGGACCCCACATGCCCGCCGCCACTTCAACCCCCGCCTGGAAAGCCCTGCAAACCCACAGTGAGCAATTCAGGCACAAGGATTTCCATTGCCGGCAATTGTTTGAGGACCCGAACCGGTTTCAACAATTTTCCCTGCAGCAGGGAGAACTGCTGTTTGACTACTCCAAAAATTTTCTCACTGATGAAACGCGGCGCCTGTTACTGGACCTGGCACAGCAGTGTGAGGTCAGGCAAGCCATCGCCGCCATGTTTGCTGGCGAAGCCATCAATACCACGGAAAACCGGGCGGCCCTGCACACCGCCCTGAGAATACCGGCCGAGTCCAATCCCCCCGCTGAAGTCCTGGCCTGTCTCAACAAGATGGAGGATTTCGTTAATGCGATCCACTCCGGAGAATGGACCGGGTTCGAGGGGCAGGCTATTACCGATGTGGTCAATATCGGCATAGGCGGCTCGGACCTGGGCCCTGCCATGGTGACCCAATCCCTGGGCAATTTTGCCAGCGGTCAGGTGAAGCTGCATTTCGTTTCCAATGTGGATCCGCAGCACCTGCACTCAACCCTGGCGACACTGGATGCTTCCACCACGCTATTTATCATCGCCTCGAAATCATTCCGCACCCAGGAGACCCATGAGAACGCCAGGCAGGCGCGGCAGTGGTTTCTCCAGCATTGTGGTGACGAGAAGCAGATTGCAAAGCACTTCGTGGCCATCAGCACCAATCTGCAGGCAGCAGCCGAATTTGGCATCGACTCTGAAAACCTCTTCCCCTTGTGGGACTGGATAGGGGGACGCTACTCGTTGTGGTCTGCCATCGGCCTGTCCATCGCCCTGAGCATTGGCATGAACAATTTTCGACAGCTGCTTGCGGGCGCCCATGCCATGGACCAGCACTTTCAGCATGCGGAGCTGGCAGAGAACATGCCAGTGCTCATGGCACTAATCAGCATCTGGTATTCAGGGTGCTTCGGCGCGCGCAGCACCGCAGTGGTGCCCTATTCATTTTTGCTAAAGCAATTTCCGCAGTTCCTTCAGCAACTGTCCATGGAAAGCCTGGGCAAATGCGTAACCCTGGCCGGAGAACCAGTTAGTGGCTCAACGGGTGAAGTCATCTGGGGAGCAGAAGGCAGCAATAGCCAGCATTCTTTTTTCCAGTTACTCCATCAAGGCACCCAACTCATCCCTGTAGACTTTATCGCGGTAGCACGCGGCGCAGTCCGGGAAAAACAGCAAACCCAGCAAATACTGCTGGCCAATTGCCTGAGCCAGAGCCTTGCCCTGATGCAGGGCCGTGAGAACGATGAAGAACCTCACCGCCATTACCCTGGCAACCGCCCCAGCAATACCCTTCTGCTGCAGGAGCTGAATCCGTTCAACCTCGGATCGTTGGTAGCGCTGTATGAACACAAGGTTTATATCCAGAGCGTGCTGTGGGATATCAATGCCTTCGATCAGTGGGGTGTCGAGCTGGGCAAGGACCTGTCCACTTCAATGCTCGATGCATTCACTGATGAAGAAAGCCGCAAACAACTCGACAGCTCCAGCGCCGGCTTGTTGGCAAAGATTATTGCCTGGAGCGAGTAATGGCAGTCCAATTTGATGCATCCCTGCTACGTCGGGGCGAGCGCAGCGACGAATCCTGGTTATTCAACCTGTTCAAGTCCACCATGCAGGATTACATCGACGCCGCCTGGGGGTGGGAAGAGCTGTTGCAAAAGGAAGGCTTCGTTACCTCTTTGCCTGCCCGGGGCTTTCAGGTCCTGCAACAGGGCGCAGAAAATATCGCCTGTATCCACCTCACCGACAAAGCGGACCATTTACTGTTGGACATGATCTTGGTGGAACCTTTGCAACAACGGCGGGGGCACGGCAGTCACCTGATGGACTGGGCCAAGCGAAAGGCCCAGGAAACTGAACGCAGGATCATGCTCAGCGTCCTCAAGTCCAATCCAGCGGTGTTGTTTCACCAGCGACACGGCTTTGAAACCGTGGAAGAAGATCAGCACAGTCTCAAGATGCAGTGGACTCCGCCCTAGCCTGACTTCAAGTCGCCAACGAGTCGACCGGCAAGTAGTGATGCACCGTGGGAAATGGATCGTAGTAATGGTGCAGCAGCGTTTTCCAACGCTGGTATTCAGCCGAATTACGAAACCCTTCGGTGTGTGCCTCAACGGTTTCCCAACGCACCAGTAGCAGGTATTGATTGTCCACTTCCAGGCATCGCTTCAGATCGTGACTGACGTAGCCGTCCATGGAACTGATAATTTGTTGCGCTTCGGCAAACGCGGCTTCGAAAGCCTCACTCTGCCCCTGCTTCACATTCAACACAGCCACTTCCAGAATCATGGTCTTCTCCAAGGATAATTGCTCACGCCAACTTGACGCCATTGTCGACTGGCTGGTCGGGCACCGCCAACACCACCGCTCCATCATTCCGGTAAAAACCGGTCACCAGGCACTCGGACATGATCGGGCCGATCTGCTTCGCTGGAAAGTTCACGACAGCAAGCACCTGTTTGCCGAGCAGACTTTTTTCGTCATAAAGGTCGGTAATTTGTGCACTGGATTTGCGTAAACCAATTTCCTCGCCGAAATCGACAGTCAACTTCCAGGCTGGCTTTCTTGCCTCGGGAAACCCGGCCACTTCCACAACCGTGCCCACTCTCAACTGCACTTTTTCGAACTCTTGCCAGCTTATCTGTTCCACTGATTCAGCCTCACTTTTATTCTGGGTTACTTCCTTGCCGTATTTTCATTGAGTACATACACACTCGTTTCAACAACAGAACCATCATCCAGCGTCGCCTCGGTGGTCACCCTGCAGTAAGCCTCACCCTCGAACTCATCCAGGCTTGGCCAATAGTGGGGAAGCTCCGGTGATGAAACTATTTGCCCTTCCACCTGATCAGCCTCCCTGTCCAGCCTCAAGGCAGGAAAACCGTAACTGGCACCCCAACCCTCCGGGTGCAGCCGCCCTCTCACAGTTGCCTTTATCCAATCCCCTTCCAGGGGCGCCAGCACATGCTCATTCACCTCACCCGGGGCGAGCGTGCCGTATACGAAGAGTCTTTGTGCGCTGCTTGGGTCAGGCATGGGGCTGACTCAGGCTTGAATCAGGCCGAGAAGTTCCCGGGTTTTTTCCTGCATTAACTGCGTGTCCCCACGCGATTCCACATTCAGGCGAACCACAGGCTCGGTGTTGGACATGCGAACATTGAAACGCCACTGCGGGAATGCAATGGACAATCCATCGGTGTGATCGACAGAGACAGCCTCCGGCCCGTACTTCTGTTCAATGGACTCCAGCAAGGCCGCAGGTTCTGCAACCGTGCTATTGATTTCTCCGCTGGTCGGGTAGGCTTCCATGCGAGCATCTACCAGTTGCGAAAGTTTCACGCCCTGCTTGGACATCAATTGTATGATGAGCAGCCAGGGCACCATGCCACTGTCGCAGTAAAAAAAGTCCCGGAAGTAATGGTGGGCACTCATTTCACCTCCATAGACCGCATCTTCGATGCGCATGCGCTCCTTGATAAAGGCATGGCCGGTTTTACACTGCACGGCCTTGCCTCCCAATTGTTCTGTGATCTCGATGGTGTTCCAGGTGAGGCGGGGGTCATGGACAATCTTGCCCGAGCCTGTGCCCTGCAAGAAAGTCTGGGCCAGCAAACCGACAATATAATAACCTTCAATAAAACGACCATTCTCATCGAAGAAAAAACAGCGGTCGAAGTCTCCATCCCAGGCAATACCCAGATCAGCCTTGTTGGTTATGATGGCATCGATGGTGGGTCCACGATTTTCTTCCAGCAGTGGATTGGGGACTCCATTGGGGAAGTTGCCGTCGGGTTCATGGTGTACCTTGATAAATTCCACCGGCAGTTTTGGTTCCAGCAGGTCTATCACCGGCCCGGCACCTCCGTTGCCAGCATTGCACACAATCTTCAATGGCTCGAGTGCGTCAACATCGATGTATCCTGACAGGTGATCGATGTAGGCCTGCTTGATATTCACTTCGCTGACTCTGCCCTGCTTCGAGGATTCGACAAATTCGCCAGCCTCAGCCAAATTCCTGATGTCGGTTAGCCCGGTATCGCCGCTGATGGGTTTGGATTGTTCCCGCACCAGCTTCATCCCGTTGTAGTCTTTGGGGTTGTGTGAGGCGGTAACCACGATACCTCCATCTGCCTGCAGATGAGAGGTGGCGAAATACACTTCTTCCGTTCCACACTGCCCGATGTCCATCACATCGACGCCGCTCTCCACCAGCCCGCGAATCAACGCTTCACACAGTTGCTTGCTGGACAGGCGGATGTCGAAGCCGACTACCACTTTCTCAGGCTTCAGGTAATCTGCGAAGGCACGCCCGATTCGCCAGGCGATTTCTTCATTGAGCTGGTCTGGCACGCGGCCGCGAATGTCGTAAGCCTTAAAGCAGGTGATTTCCATCTCTGGTTCGAGGTTCCGTTTTAACTGTTGTTGTGTTGAAAGGTGAAATTGGTCGCTTCGATAAAGCCTTGCACACTGCCACAATCGAAACGCCTGCCCTTGAATTTGTATCCGATCACCCGACCTTCTTTCGCCTGGGCCAGTAGCGCGTCGGTAATTTGCATCTCGCCGTTCTTGCCAGGCGGCGTGTTTTCAATAATGTCAAAAATGTCTGGCGTCAAAATGTAGCGGCCGATGATGGCCAGATTGCTGGGCGCATCTTCCGGTGCAGGCTTCTCCACCATGTTGCTGATCCTGAATACACCCTCGTCTTCTTCTTCGCCTTCGATCACACCATACTTGTAGGTTTCGTCTTTGGGCACTTCCTCGATGGCCACGATGCTGCACTGGTATTGTGCATACAGCTGCACCATTTGGGTGAGCACCCCGTCACCTTCTGCCACACAATAATCATCAGCCAGAATCACCGCAAAAGGTTCATTGCCGATCAGTTTTCCGCCCACCAAAATGGCATGGCCCAGGCCCTTCATCTCCACCTGGCGGGTATAGGTAAACGTGCAGGCCGCCATCACGGCTCGGGTTTCCGCCAGCAACTCTTCCTTGTCTGAACCCCGGATCTGGTCTTCCAACTCATAATTAATATCGAAATGATCCTCAATCGCCCGCTTGCCGCGGCCTGTCACGATGGCCATGTCGGTGATTCCTGCCTCCATGGCTTCTTCGACCCCATACTGCATCAGGGGTTTGGTCACGATAGGCAGCATTTCCTTGGGACAGGCCTTAGTGGCTGGCAGAAAGCGAGTGCCATAGCCAGCGGCGGGGAAGAGGCATTTCCTGATTGTTGTCATGTTCGGTTCCGTTTATTTTCTTGTGCGCGCGTTCTGCGTCTATTTTTTGTGCTGGCCAATACGCTGACCTTGACACTGTTTGGTGAGGACAGCAGGCGAAGTCTGGAATATCACTCAACGGCCATAAAGGTCTTCAAAGCGCTCGATATCATCTTCACCCAGATAGTCACCTACCTGAACCTCGATGATCTCAACAGGCACTTTTCCAGGATTTGACAAGCGATGCATACTCCCCAGCGGGATAAAGGTGGATTCGTTCTCCTCCAATGCAAAATCTTTGCCATCACAATGAACCAATGCACTGCCTTTGACCACGGTCCAGTGCTCTGACCTGTGCTGGTGCCGCTGCAATGAAATTGCAGAATCCGGGTTTACCACAATGTGCTTCACCTGGTAGCCATTGCCCTGGGCCAGGGATTCGAATGAGCCCCATGGCCGGTAAACCAGGCTGTGAAAATCTTTTTCCTTGCGCTTGTGTTGCTGCAATTGCTCAACCAGTGCTTTGACGTTTTGTACCTCGTTTCTGTCAGCAACCAGGACTGCATCAGGCGTTTCCACCACAATGGTGTCGCTGATTCCCAGGGCTGTCACCAGTCTGGACTGTGCCTGAATGAAACTGGAACGGGTATTGGAGGAGAGTACATCTCCCTGAATTACATTGTTGTCTTCATCCTTGGCCGCATGATCCCAAACGGCATCCCAGGACCCCAGATCATTCCAGCCTGCATCCAGGGCCAACATCGCAGCTCGCGCAGTCTTTTCCATCACAGCATAGTCTATTGACTCGCTGCGACAGTTTGCAAAATCAGCCAGTGCAATGCGGGAAAAATCCTGGTCCTGCTCCAGGGAGGCAAATGCCCGCTGGCAACTTTCGTGGATATCAGGCGCGTAATCAGCCAGTTCACTCAGATAGCATTCGGCAGTGAACAGAAACATGCCGCTGTTCCAGAAATAGTCGCCGGCATCAAGGTATTCTTGCGCTGTCTCACGATCGGGCTTCTCAACGAACTGGGCAACGGCATTGCCTGACGATCCAGCTATGTTCTCTCCTCGACGCAGGTAACCGTAGCCCGTTTCTGGGTGACCCGGCACTATACCGAATGTCACGAGCCAGTCTTGTTCCAGCAATGGCAATGCATCGACAATCGTCTGCTTGAAGGCTGCCGTGTTCTCGATAACATGATCTGCTGGCAGCACCAGAAGCTTCGCTGTGGGATCATTGGCCCTGAGGAACTGGGCTGCCAGCGCAATTGCAGGAGCGGTGTTGCGCCCGACCGGCTCGAGCAGTATGGATGCCCCTTCAATGTTCAAGCGACGCAGGGTTTCTGCAACCAGAAAGCGTTGCTCCTCGCCACAGACAATCATCGGCGGCCCAAGATCAGACAGACCCGAAAGCCGATTCAGCGTCGCTTCAAACAGAGTCCCTTGTCCTGGGAAGAATTCGATAAATTGCTTGGGCAGCGCTGTGCGGGATACCGGCCACAGCCTGGTGCCAGCGCCGCCGGCCAGGATGATGGGATAGAGCATAAATTACACCTGAAATTTCAGGGCGTCATGTTAGCAAATTGCCAACAAATAATACTCATGGACAAAACCGGTAATCAGGTCGGCAATCTGTCACAAAAGTTTCACTTCTCAAACAAACTGCCAAGCTGCCAGTTTCACCGCCTGCAGGCCCAATTGCAGTCGATTATTTGGCCTCCACGCGCTACACTCCCAGCCCTCGTGAGTAAGGAAAGACGCAGGTAGCAAGCGACCGATGAACCCAAGGAATGAGAACTTTACACCCAAGAGCTCCTATGAGCTCGATGAACTGGTTGAGTGTGGCTACGGTCGACTGTTCGGGCCTGGCAATGCCAAACTGCCAGTAAACAACATGCTGATGCTGGATCGCATCACCGAGATCACGGCCGATGGTGGCGAATATGGTCGCGGCAAAGTCGTTGCAGAGCTGGATATCAATCCTGATCTGTGGTTTTTTGCCTGTCACTTTCCCGGGGATCCGGTCATGCCTGGCTGCCTGGGTCTGGACGCCCTGTGGCAACTGGTTGGATTTTTCCTTGGCTGGAGTGGTTTTCCAGGCAAAGGCAGAGCACTGGGTGCAGGTGAAGTAAAATTCACCGGTGAGATTTTACCCGACTCCAAAAAAGTCGTTTATCAACTGGACATCAGCCGGGTAATTGACCGTAAACTGGTCATGGGAATCGCAGACGGTTCAGTAGCGGTCGATGGCAAAATCATTTACACAACCAAGGCACTGAAAGTCGGACTGTTCACACCAGAGAACAAGTTTTAGGAAACTGCGTAGAATAATTATGAAAAGGGTTGTAGTCACAGGCATAGGAATCGTTTCCTGTATCGGAAACAATGCGGAAGAAGTGTTGCAGTCACTTCGTGATGGCAAGAGCGGCATTTCATTTAATCAATCGTACGCAGATATCGGCATGAGAAGCCATGTCAGCGGCGCGGTGAACCTGGCCACGGAAGAACTGATAGACCGCAAAGTTCTTCGCTTCATGGGCGAAGCTTCTGCTTATGCCTATATCGCCATGGATGAGTGCATCAAAGACGCTGGCCTGAGCCTGGATGAAATCTCCAACGAGCGCATCGGGATAGTCGCAGGCTCCGGTGGTGGCTCGCCCGAGGACCAGCTTGAAGCCAACGATATATTGAGAGAAAAAGGTCTGCGCAGAGTGGGCCCTTACCGCGTGCCGAGAACCATGAGCAGTTCGGTGTCGGCCTGCCTTTCCACCCCGTTCAAGATCAAGGGCGTGAATTACTCCATTTCCTCAGCCTGCGCCACCAGCGCGCACTGCATTGGCAATGCCGCCGAACTTATTCAGATGGGTAAGCAGGATATCGTCTTCGCTGGAGGTGGTGAGTCGGAACACTGGTCCATGTCCAGCCTGTTCGATGCCATGGGCGCCCTGTCCACCAAGTACAATGAATCGCCCGGCAAGGCTTCCCGTGCCTTCGATGCTGACCGCGATGGCTTCGTTATTGCTGAGGGCGGTGCCATGCTGGTCATGGAAGAGCTTGAACATGCCAGGGCGCGAGGCGCAAAAATTTATGCGGAACTGACCGGATATGCTGCAACTTCGGATGGTCACGATATGGTAGCGCCTTCCGGGGAAGGTGGCGCCAGAGCCATGCGCATGGCCAAGTCCCAATCTGGATCTCGCATCGATTACATCAATACCCACGGCACCAGCACCCCGGCAGGAGATGTCTCCGAGCTGAATGCCATTCGCGAAGTCTTTGTAGACGATATCCCGGTTATCAACTCCACCAAATCACTCACGGGTCATTCCCTGGGTGGCGCCGGAGCCCAGGAGGCAATCTACAGTCTGCTGATGATGGAAAATAATTTCGTCGCTGCCTCGGCCAATATCGAGAACCTGGATGAAGCCGCCAAGGGCATGCCGATTGCACTGGAGCGCATTGACGATGTGCAACTGCAATGCATCATGTCCAACAGTTTTGGCTTTGGCGGCACCAATGCCTGCCTGGTATTCGAACGCTACCAGGACTAAACCTGGCCAGGTAAAACACCAGCTCCAACAGGTAATGCAATGCCCAGAAGCCTGACCTATTTCTTTTTGATATGCGGCGCCTTGCTGGCCAATCTTGCACTGGCCCAACTGGCTCCACGAACCCCTGGCAGTCTCGACCTGCTGGACAACAGTCTTGGTCGAAATCGCCCCTTGCCACTGGAGCAGGCCTTCCCCTATTTACTTAGCGAAACCAGCCCAGGACAATACCGCGTAACCTGGGATCCGGCGCCCGGCCATTACCTTTACCGGCACGCTTTTTCATTCAGCCTGCAGCCAACAGCCGAAGCCCAGCCGGTAGAAGTGGAGTTCACCCTGCCCGATGGCCTGAGAAAGACAGACCAGTTCTTCGGCGAGATAGAGGCCTACTACGAGCAGGTTAGCGCCGAGATCTCACTCAACTCGGTCCCTGGCCCGGAGGCCAGCCTGGTGATCGAATACCAGGGCTGTGCCGACTGGGGTTTTTGCTACCCGCCCCAGCGCAACATCTACCCACTCACCCCCTGAACTCATGGAATTCAGTATTTCACTGCTCTGTGTAGTGAAATTGCGATCAAATTCTGAGAAAATGCCGGCAAAATTAGCAATCAGCTGAGAAATCGGCTTGTTGCTTTGATTATTTCGAATGGATTTGACCCTTTATGGCTAGCATTCTGGCTCTCCATGGCCCCAATCTGAATCTGCTGGGGCATCGCGAACCGCACATTTACGGCTCCGATACGCTCGCTGATATCAATCAGCGGCTTGCCGAGCAGTGCTCTGCTGCCGGACACCAGTTTGATTCCCTTCAGGCCAATGGCGAATCAGAATTGATCAATCGGCTGCACGAGGCACGGCAGGACGGTACCGACTTCATGCTGGTCAACTTTGGTGGCTTCACCCACACCAGTATCGCTCTGCGTGATGCGGTGCTGGCATCAGAGATTCCATTCATCGAAGTACATCTTTCCAATTTGCACAAGAGAGAATCCTATCGCCACAAATCCTATTTTGCGGATATCGCGGTGGGCAGTATTGTCGGGCTGGGAGCCCAGGGTTATGAGTTGGCATTGCAGGCAGCATTCAAGCAATTGCAGGCCTGACGAAAACGGGAAATCTTATGGACATCAGAAAAGTCAAAAAACTTATAGAGTTGCTGGAATCTTCAGATATCGCTGAGATCGAAATCAAGGAAGGTGAGGAAGCGGTTCGCATTAGCAGGGCTTCCACCATTCAACCTCCTCCGGCCGCTGCGCCGATAGCAGCTCCGGCAGCGGCCGCTCCAGCCCCGCAACCGGCGGCTGCAGCAGATGACAAAGCCGCTGCCAAGCCTTCTGGTAATGTGGTGAGCGCTCCCATGGTTGGCACTTTTTACCGGGCCCCTTCCCCTTCTTCTCCCCCATTTGTGGAAGTGGGGAGCAAGGTCAAGGTGGGTGATCCCATTTGCATCGTCGAAGCCATGAAGATGATGAACCAGATTGAGGCGGATCATGCCGGGGTGGTGGAAGCCATTCTGGTTGAGGACGGTGAACCCGTCGAGTTTGATCAACCACTTGTCACTATCGTCTGATCTGTCTGCTGAGCTGTAAGCTATGTTGGAAAAAATTCTAATTGCCAATCGCGGCGAAATCGCGCTCCGGGTACTCCGCGCCTGCAAGGAACTCGGCATCAAGACAGTCGCCGTGCACTCCACCGCAGACAAGGACCTGATGCACGTGCGTCTGTCCGATGAGTCTGTGTGCATCGGACCACCCAGCCCCACTGAAAGCTATCTCAATGTGCCCGCCATTATCAGCGCCATGGAAGTCACGGACTCCGATGCCGTGCACCCCGGCTATGGCTTCCTGTCTGAGAATGCCGATTTCGCCGAGCAGGTAGAGAACAGCGGCTTTGTTTTTATCGGGCCCCGAGCAGAAACGATCCGCGCCATGGGCGACAAGGTGTCTGCGATTAAAATCATGCTCGAAGCTGGCGTGCCGACAGTACCCGGCTCCAATGGTCCCCTGGACGACAACAAGGAACGCACCCTGGGACTGGCCAAAGACATAGGCTATCCAGTCATCATCAAGGCAGCGGCAGGAGGCGGTGGCCGCGGCATGCGAGTAGTCCACAATGAAGCTGCTCTGCTGAAAGCGATTTACGTGACCCAGACCGAAGCCAAATCCTTCTTCGGAGACGGCACGGTTTACCTGGAAAAATACCTGGAAAATCCGCGCCATGTGGAGATCCAGGTTATCGGTGATGGTGAGGGTGATGCGATTTACCTCGGTGATCGCGACTGTTCATTACAACGACGCCATCAGAAAGTTCTGGAAGAAGCGCCAGCCCCACATATTCCTGACGATGTACGCGCAGAAGTGGCAGCAACCTGTATCAAGGCCTGCAAGAATATGAAATACCGCGGTGCCGGCACACTGGAATTCCTGTACGAAAACGAACGCTTTTATTTCATCGAAATGAACACGCGCGTGCAGGTTGAGCATCCGGTCACCGAAAGGGTTACCGGCATCGATATCGTCAAGGAACAGATCCGGATCGCGGGTGGTGAAAAGCTTTCAGTCAAACAGGAAGACATAAACATCAAGGGTCACTCCTTTGAGTGCCGCATCAATGCGGAAGACCCAACGACATTCCTGCCAAGCCCAGGCAAAGTGAAATTGTTCCACGCACCGGGAGGACCTGGAATCCGCGTTGATTCACACCTGTATAGTGGTTACACCATTCCACCTTACTACGACTCGCTGATTGCCAAGCTAATTAGCTACGGCAGCACCAGAGAGCAGGCCCTGTTACGCATGCAGATCGCTCTCGATGAGCTGCTGATCGATGGCATACGCAGCAATATCCCGCTGCAGCGTGACCTGGTCAGAGACCAGGAGTTCCAGAAAGGCGGTGTCAATATTCACTACCTGGAAAAGAAACTTCAACTCTAGTCATTCCTGACCCGGAAACCCGGCTGTTACCTGACTGTGTGCAGCCTTCGGGTTTCGTTTGTCAAACCACAACACTCAACACCAAATATCCCCATTGACGCCTGGCCCGGCTTTCACGGGCGTTTCGTTTACCAGACACTCCACCGGATAAAGATTCTGCATGTGGCAACAACTGAAAATTCAAACCAGTGCCGAAGGCAGCAGTGACATAGAGCAAATCCTGCTCGATCACAACGCGCTTTCTATTACCTACCTGGATTCGGAAGACCAGCCCATTTATCAATTGGAGCCAGGTGGCACACCATTATGGGATCGGATTACATTGCAAGCCCTGTTTCCTGCTCAACAGGAACTGAAATCATTGCTTGCCTTGTTAAGCTTTCAACCAGCAGTGCTGAATCGGGAAAACCTGGTAGTTGAAGAACTGGCTGACCAGTCATGGGAAAGAAGCTGGATGGACAAGTTCAATGCCATGCAGTTCGGTGACCGCTTGTGGATCTGTCCAAGCTGGCAAGAGCCACCAGACCCCGAAGCCATCAATATCATGCTCGATCCCGGGCTCGCGTTTGGTAGCGGGACTCACGCCACCACCGCCCTGTGCCTGAAATGGCTGGCCGGTCAGCAGCTTGAAGGTCTTGATGTCATCGATTACGGCAGTGGATCGGGCGTGCTGGCAATTGCGGCCGCACTGATGGGCGCAAACCGGGTCCATGCCGTCGACAATGACGCACAGGCGATTGCTGCAACAGTGGACAACGCCAATCGCAACCACATCAGCCAGGGCCAGATTATCGCCTACCTGCCCGAAGCCTTGCCCAGGATCAAGACTGATCTGCTAATGGCCAATATCCTGGCCGAGCCACTTCACGAACTGGCTGACCGCTTTGCCGATCTGGTCAAGCCCGGGGGCAAACTGTTGCTTTCCGGTATCCTTCAAGAGCAGGTTGCGGCCCTGTCGGAAAGTTATCAGCGCTGGTTCCATATGGAGCCCGCTGTCAGCGAAGGTGACTGGTGCCGACTCGCCGGTACTCGCAACGGGTGATATCACCCGTTGATTAACCTACAATCTGCAGCTGGTTCAAGTCTCTGCAGAACAAAAGACCATGGCATTTCAGGTCACCCAGTGTCCCCACTGTGAATCCACTTTTCATACCAACCCACGCATTCTGGAGATGGCCGCGGGCAAGGTTCGCTGTGGTGCTTGCCTGACTGTTTTTCTGGCAGAAGACAATCTACTCAGCCAGCCAGAACAGGATATTGATGATAGCGGAGAAGAATCCGTGTTCATTGGTAATGAACCTGGAGAGTTTTTCGATCCCAGCGTTTTTATCAGCAGGACAGCACTGAAGTCTGAACTTGCTGACGGTGTTACAACCCGGATCGAAGTCCCCATGAGCGCGGAGCCAGACCGGGAACCGCAGCAGCCCGATGTCGTGGCTGACACGCAGCAAACCGTCTTTGAGCTTCCTGATGCCCCTCTGCCCGCTCCGGCGCAGGAAGAAGAGGTTTTTTCTGAACCCATCCTCAACCCGGAAACACTCACGCCAGAAAATGAGGACAATACGGTCGAGACTGATGAGCATCAGGAATTTTTTGCGGCCATCGATTCCAGTCTTGAACAATACGGGGAGGCAGACGACATTAGCGACCTCGAAGAGATCGCGGCAATGGAGCCTCCAACACATCAGCCTTCCCTGCAACAGCCAGAAACACCGGAAACAGAAACTTCCCATTCGGCAACCGAAAATCCAGGCGACTCTACCGAAAACCAGGACATCCATGATGACACCAAGGCCCAGGATGATTCACAAGCTCAAGAGAACGCGCAAGCTGAGTCCTGGTCTGAAAACACCAGCCTATCCGTTTCATTGTCCATGGATTATTCCCAGGCAGAAACCACTTCACCAGTAACAGTTGGGGAAGCTGAAAGCGTAAGCCCGGAACAGGAAACCACTGAGAGCACCTCTACCCATGCGGATGACGATCTCGAAGAACTGGTGAAGCAAGCCATAGCCGAACAGGATTTCACTGCCGCGGTGGAAACCGGCATGCAGGAGCCGGAACAGGACACAAAGCCCGCCGAGGCAACCTTCGATGACCGCGCTGCGGATCTGCAGAGTGAAATCCCGGATCAAACCAAAGCTTCTGGTTCTGAGGAAGAGGTTCTGGATGATGCTACGAATCCTGATATGTCCACCGAGGCCATCAGGGCTCGGGCCCTGAATCAGGAACTGCGAGATGAAGATGCCCTGGACGAGATCCCTGCCGAGCATCTGGCAAGCCTGAAGAAAATTGCCACCCCGCTTGAGCTGTCTGGAGCCCGTCAACGCGGCTGGGGCTCGCGCATCGGCATGCTGACCCTGATCCTCCTGCTCGGCGCCACCCTGGCAGGGCAATATCTGTGGCGATACCGGGACACTTACAGTGTCGACCCGCGTTTTAGAACGGCCTATGAGTTTGCTTGTGACCAATTCCAGGCCATCACTATGCTGACCTGTGACCTCCCCCGGTATTCAGAAATTGCAGCTATCCGCAGTGACAATCTCGCGGTGCGCAGCCATCCACAAAGAGAAGATGGACTCATGGTGACAGTTGAGCTCCGCAATACCGCCAGTTTCCCTCAGCAATTTCCCATTTTGATCCTGGGTTTCAATAGCGCCAGTAATGAAGTCATCGCTTTGCGTGAGTTTGCCCCCGAGGAATATCTGGACCCGGGACTGCGACAGTTTGAATTGATGCCTGTGGCGTCACCTGTGCAGGTCTCGTTGCCAATCATGGATCCGGGCGAGGATGCCATTAACTACACCCTGGCTTTTCGTACCCGCTGATTTCGCAAGCTTCCAGGAAACTGCACATTCCATGTGCACAAGTGCTTCGATTCTTCCCACTCTGCCTCATGACTTCATAGTCGGCTCGGGTTTTTTGATCCGTGCTGCAAACAAATTCACAAATAAATCAAAAAATCTGGCATTAAAAAATTGTCAAGTCTTTAACTGACAATCCCACCTCGCTATTATTAGCGGCCCTGAAAATTTCCCATAGTGTTATGCAACAAATCGGCCCATACGAACTAAAAAACAATCTGTTCCTGGCGCCAATGGTTGGGGTCAGTGACACACCGTTTCGGGAGATTTGCAGTCAACAGGGTGCGGGGCTCACTGTCGGTGAGATGCTCACCTGTAACAAAGAGCTGTGGCAAAACGAACGCAATCGTCTGAAACAGGTTCGGCCTAAAACGGTTGGTCCCCAGGTGGTTCAGATTGCGGGTTCTGATCCGGCCATGATGGCTGAAGCCGCACAACTCAACGTTGCACTGGGAGCCGATGCAATCGACATCAACATGGGCTGCCCTGCAAAAAAAGTATTAAAGAAAGCCGCAGGCTCTGCTCTGCTGAAAGACACACAACTGGTACGAAGTATCCTTAATGCTGTTGTTGCCAGCGTTGATGTGCCTGTGACACTCAAGATCAGGACCGGCTGGTGCCCCGAAACCCGAAACGGACCCGAGGTTGCACTAATCGCCCAGGACGAAGGTATCGCACTGTTGACGGTTCATGGCCGCACGCGAGCCTGTCGTTTCAAGGGGAAGGCCGAATACGACACCATTGCCCGTATCAAGCAGGCTGTGGAGATTCCGGTAATCGCCAATGGCGATATCGACTCTGCACAAAAGGCCAGGGAGGTACTGGATTACACCGGTGCCGATGGGGTGATGATTGGCCGGGCTGCCCAGGGCAGGCCCTGGATTTTCAGGGAAACAGAACAGTACTTAAAAACCGGAATCGAACCAGCGGCAACCTCGTTGTCGGTTCGCCGGGCAGTAATACAAGACCATTTAAAAAAGTTGCACCGTTTCTATGGCAAAGTTAAGGGCGTGTGGTACGCTCGCAAACACGTTGCAGAGTATGTCCGTGACTTGCCTGCCGCCAAAGAGTTTCTTCAGAAATTCAATTCGGTGGATTTCGGTACAGAACAATTACAATTAATCCAAATCTACTTTGACGATTTGATGACTCAAGGTGAGGGAGCAATCGCCGCATGAACAAGCTGGACGAATCTGCTACATTTTCCAACTACGCGTACATCGATCAACGCGAAAATTTCACTCAACGCAATTCACATAGCCCCCAGGCTCAGGCAACTCAAGAAAGCACTTTGCGCTCAGAAGTAGAGAAGTCTCTGCGCAGATATTTTCAGCATCTTGAAAATGAGCCGGTCACTGATTTGCATCAAATGGTGATGTCCGAAGTAGAAGCCCCCTTGCTGGAGGCTGTCATGCGCTACACCGGGAATAACCAGAGCAAGGCATCTCTCATGCTGGGCCTGAACCGGGGCACATTACGCACCAAGCTCAAACACTACGGAATGCTTTAGGCCTGGTACTGGCAGTTCAGCTATCCGATCTTGTAACAACACCATGAGGAATAATAAGGACTTATGAGTTCAGGCAATCCTGTTGCCGTTCGTCGGGCACTGATCAGTGTTTCAGACAAAACGGGCATCGCAGCGTTCGCAAAGGCACTGCACCAACTCAATATCGAAATTCTTTCTACCGGCGGGACCTACAAACTGCTCACCAGCGAAGGCATCCCTGCTATCGAAATATCCGAATACACCGGTTTTCCGGAAATGATGGACGGCAGGGTCAAGACCCTGCATCCGAAGGTACATGGTGGCATTCTCGCCCGCCGGGATATTGATCAGGCGGTTATGGATGAACACGATATCCCACCCATTGACCTGGTGGTGGTCAACCTGTATCCGTTCGAGGCCACGGTGGCCAATCCTGATTGCGATCTGCCTACCGCTATCGAAAACATCGATATCGGCGGCCCGACCATGTTGCGTGCAGCAGCGAAGAATAACCGCTTCGTGGCCGTGGTGGTGAACCCCGGCGACTATGACGCCATTCTCGAAGAATTGGGCAACAATGAAGGCTGCCTGGACCAGCCAACCCGATTCGACCTGGCCCTCAAGACTTACGAACACACAGCCGCCTACGATGGCGCTATCGCCAACTATCTGGGCGCGCGACTCAGTGGCGAAGATCCAGACGACTTTGCCCGTACTTTCAATACCCAGTTCATCAAGCGCCAGGACATGCGTTACGGAGAGAACCCCCACCAGAAAGCTGCCTTCTATACCGAGCGGACGCCAGAAGAGGCCTGTATCAGCACCGCACAACAGCATCAGGGCAAAGCCCTGTCCTATAACAACATCGCCGACACCGATGCTGCCCTGGAATGCGTTAAATGCTTTGATGAGCCCGCCTGTGTGATCGTGAAACACGCCAACCCTTGTGGGGTGGCAATCGCCGAGAGCCCATTGAAGGCTTACGAACTCGCATTTCAGACCGATCCCACCTCGGCTTTTGGAGGCATCATCGCCTTCAACCGGGAACTGGATGCAGAGACTGCCAGCCGCATTGTGGAGCAACAATTCTCGGAGGTGATTATCGCCCCCAGCATCTCCGACGACGCCCTGGCCGTCACCGCCGAAAAGAAAAACGTCCGTGTCCTCAGTTGTGGCCAGTGGCAACCGCAGCGAGCCCCGGCGTTGGACTACAAGCGCGTCAATGGCGGCCTGCTGGTTCAGGATCGCGATATTCACGAAATCAGCAGGGACGACCTGAAGATCGTGAGCAAGCGCCAGCCAACGGAAGAAGAGTTGCGGGATTTGATGTTTGCCTGGAATGTTTGCCAGTACGTAAAGTCCAATGCCATTGTCTATTGCAAAAACAATCAAACCATTGGTATTGGCGCTGGCCAGATGAGCCGCGTCTACAGTGCAAAAATAGCGGGTATCAAGGCTGCCGACGAAAACCTGGAAGTTAAGGGCTCGGTCATGGCATCAGATGCCTTCTTCCCCTTTCGCGATGGTATCGACGCTGCAGCACAGACAGGCATTACCGCGGTCATTCAGCCCGGCGGCTCCATGCGCGACGAAGAAGTGATCGCAGCCGCTGACGAAGCCAACATGGCAATGGTGTTTACCGGGGTGCGCCACTTTAGACACTAAAGTGGCTTGATTGATCAGGCTTATTTCGGGACTGATTGTTTTGAACAACTTCCAAGATTCTATTTTTCTAAAGGCTCCAGCATGAAAATTCTGGTTATTGGCGGCGGTGGTCGCGAGCATGCGCTGGCCTGGCGCTGCGCCCAATCGGCACAGGTAGAGACTGTCTATGTGGCACCTGGCAACGCAGGCACCGCGCGCGAAGAAAAGCTGGAGAACCTGGCCATCGATGTCATGGATTTTCAGGCCCTGGCTGATTTTGCTGAATCAAATTCAGTCGCACTCACTATTGTGGGACCTGAGGCGCCTTTGGTAGATGGCGTGGTTGATTATTTCGACGGCCGTGGCCTGGCCTGTTTCGGTCCCAGCCAAAATGCCGCTCAACTGGAAGGCTCGAAAGCCTTCACCAAGGACTTTCTGGCAAAACACAAGATCCCCACAGCCGCCTACGAGACCTTTACCGAAGTCGCTCCTGCACTGGACTACATCAAGACCCATGGCGCCCCTATCGTGATCAAGGCAGATGGGCTCGCCGCCGGAAAAGGTGTGATCGTTGCACAAAGCGAAGCTGAGGCCTGTGCGGCCATCGAAGACATGCTTTCCGGCAACAAATTTGGCAATGCGGGTCATCGGGTGGTGATTGAGGAGTTTCTCCAGGGAGAAGAAGCCAGTTTTATCGCCATTGTCGATGGCAAGAATGTACTACCCATGGCCACATCCCAGGACCACAAGGCTCGCGACAACGGCGACAAAGGGCCCAATACGGGCGGCATGGGTGCCTACTCCCCTGCTCCGGTAGTCACCGAAGCGGTGCACCAGCGCATCATGGACGAAGTGATTCTGCCTACCGTCAAGGGCATGGCCAGTGACGGCAATCCCTACACGGGATTCCTCTATGCGGGCCTGATGATCTCAGCGGATGGCTCGCCCAGCGTGGTGGAGTTCAATTGCCGCTTTGGCGACCCGGAAGCACAGCCGGTGATGATGCGTTTGCAATCTGACCTGCCACAGCTCTGCCTGTCTGCTATCGCCGGCACTCTCGATCAGCAATCCACCGAATGGGATTCCCGCTGCGCTGTTGGCGTTGTACTCGCTGCGGGAGGCTATCCGGAAAGCTATGACAAAGGCGCAGTCATTACCGGACTCGATAGCAACCAGGACACAACGCGCAAAATTTTTCATGCAGGCACCAAACTGGATGGCGACAAGGTCGTAACCAGTGGTGGCCGGGTTCTCTGCGCTACAGCCCTGGGAGAGACTGTTTCCGCCGCCCAGGCATCAGCCTATGAACTGGCCGGGCAGATAAACTGGGACAAGGTTTACTACCGTACCGATATTGCCTACCGGGCTATTGCCAGGGAACAAGCCTGATCAGCCTGAAACTTGTGTTTCGCCGCTCCATGTTATGAAATAGCGCTCTATGTCCCGCGCACCGCTCACAATGATTGACCAGGCCCTGTTGCAAATTGACCAGGCACTGCGCACCTGTGTGCCTGGTGCCAGCCAGGCGAACCGTGAGACTCCCGCCAAAGATGTTGCCGAGCCAGAACTAAACGATACTGACCGCAAACATGCTGCGGGTCTCATGCGCATCAACCACACCGGAGAAGTCTGCGCACAGGCGCTGTATGCGGGCCAGGCGGCTACCGCAAAGCTGGGTGAAGTGCGTGCGGCAATGGAAGAGGCCGCCGCGGAAGAAGTGGATCACCTGGCCTGGTGCGAGCAACGCCTGACCGAACTGGACAGCCGCCCCAGCCTGCTCAATCCCCTGTTCTATGGCATGTCATTCGGCATGGGAGCACTGGCCGGGCTCGCGGGAGACAAATGGAGCCTGGGTTTCGTCGCCGAAACTGAAAAGCAGGTCTGCGAACATCTTGAAGATCATTTGCAGAAACTTCCGCAGCAGGACGAACGCAGCAAGGCTGTGCTTGACCAGATGATCAGCGATGAAAAACAACACGGTGAAGCCGCCCAACAAGCTGGTGGTGTGCCGCTGCCCAGCCCGGTGCGCAGTTTAATGTCCGCCGTTTCGCAAGTGATGAAACAGACGACCTACCGAATCTGATTCTTCGTTTAACTTTCGTTTAACTCTCAACGATCTCAAAATCGTGGCTGACTTTCACGCCGGCATTTTTCAGCATGATGGATGCTGAACAGTATTTGTCTGCCGACAGCTCTATGGCTCTTTCCACTTGTTTCTCGCTCAAGTCCTTGCCGGCGACCTTGAAATGCAAATGGATGGATTCAAACACGGCAGGCGTGGCGTCCACTCTCTGGGCATCGATTTCCGCTTCACAGCTGGTGACGTTCTGGCGGGCTTTTTTCAGGATGGTGACTACATCATAGGAAGAACAGCTGCCTACGCTCAGGGCCATCAGTTCCATGGGCCTCATCCCCAGGTTTCGACCACCACTGTCCGGGGAACCGTCCAGCACAATGCCATGTCCGGTCCCGGACTCGGCTACAAACATGACGTCTTCCACCCACTTGATTCTTCCTTTCATTTCAATTCACTCTCTGCTGTTACGCTAAAAACCAGGTGCCTGAAGATTGATTTGCGACTTCTGGTCAAGTTGCAGGCACAGAATACCGATATCCTGTCATGGGAAAACCTGAGGGATACTGGCAGTAGATTTCGCTAAAACTAACACACTATTCCGCACCTCTCACCAGCACCCCTCATCCCCGATGATGCGGCATTGAACGCACACTCAAGCTATGGAAAACCATGATTTAGTGTGACCCGCATCTCACAATCGGCCCTGAAATGTGATATACATTTGCTAGGAAGTTAAGGAGCAACGCCCATGGCGCTTATGGCAATCACGCCACATATCGAAGACTTGGACAATTTTTTGTCCCACTGTCATCGAAAACGGTACCCCAATCGCGCGACGATCATTTATGAAGGTGACCAGTGCGACACCCTGTATTACATCATTAAAGGGTCTGTCTCGGTCATCCTCGAAGACGACGACGGCAAGGAAGTTGTTATCGCCTACCTGAATCCCGGAGACTTTTTCGGGGAGATGGGCTTGTTCGAACAAAGCGAAGAGCGTAGCGCCTGGTGTCGAGCCAGGGTCGCCTGTGAAATCGCCGAAATCAGCTACACCAATTTCAATTCCTACGTTCGCTCCCATCCGGAGATTGTCTTCACCATCGGCCAGCAAATGGCCCACCGCTTGCGTAATACCACTCGCAAGGTGGGTGACCTTGCCTTTTACGATGTAACAGGTCGAATTGCACGGACCCTGATCGATCTGAGCAAGGAGCCGGATGCCATGACCCATCCAGATGGCATGCAGATCAAGATCACCCGTCAGGAAATAGGACGCATCGTGAATTGTTCGCGGGAAATGGCAGGTAGGGTGTTAAAGACCCTGGAAGAGCAGGATTTGATTTCCGTTTCCGGCAAAACCATTGTGGTGCACGGAACGAGATAAGCTGGATCGGGGCTGCTTTCCTGCAGCCTCTTCACTTGCACTACCCGCTAAACGCAGCACTTTTCTAAAGCAGCAAGAGCCCCCAGGTTAAAACCACCAGGCCCAAACTCACCAGTACGGCAGCGGAACCGATGTCTTTCGCTGTGCGCGACAGCTCGTGATATTCCCTGCCAAAGCGATCGACAACGTTTTCAATACAGGTATTGAGCAGTTCCACCACAATCACAAAAACCAGGCTTCCTACCAGCAGCACTTGCTCGACCGCCGTCTCACCCAGCCAGATTCCCAGCGGGGCCAACACGAGGAAGGTGAGAACTTCCAGCCGCACGGCTTCTTCGTTTCTGAAAGCGGCGAGCAGACCCGCCATGGAATAACCAGTCGCCGCAATCAACCGGGACAGGCCTTTCTTGGGCGGCGGTGGCGACAGGGGTTCGGTCTTTTTCGCATCAGTCATGTCTGGGCTTTCCCTCAGTCACCAACTGCAAACATTGTCTGCAGGTGTTTCCCCGGGTGATCAGCACGCATGAACGATTCGCCTACCAAAAACCCGTAAATCCCGTTATCCAGCATCAGCTTCACATCTTCCGCCGAATTGATGCCACTCTCGGTAATCACAATCCTGTCATCAGGAATCTCTTTGGCCAAGTCCAGAGTCACGTCCAGACTGGTGGTGAAACTGTGCAGGTCCCGATTGTTGATGCCGATCAGCCTGGTATCCAGCTCCAGCGCCCGTTCCAGCTCTGCACCATTGTGCACCTCAACCAGCACATCGATGGCTATCTCCCTGGCATAGGCATCCAGCTCAAGCATCTGCGACTGCTCCAGTGCAGCGACTATCAACAGAATACAGTCTGCGCCCAATACCCGGGATTCGGCTATCTGATAGGGGTCAATCATGAAGTCCTTGCGCAGTGCTGGCAGATCACAGACAGCCCGGGCCTGCTGCAGATAGACGTCAGAGCCCTGGAAATAGGCCCGGTCCGTGAGTATAGAAAGACAGGTGGCCCCGTGCCTGGCATAGTCAGCAGCATGGGCTTCAGGATCAAAATCCTCCCTGATCAGGCCTTTGGAGGGTGAGGCTTTCTTGATTTCGGCAATCACCGCAGGC
The DNA here is from genome assembly GCA_040218615.1 of Gammaproteobacteria bacterium. GTDB lineage: Bacteria > Pseudomonadota > Gammaproteobacteria > Pseudomonadales > Pseudohongiellaceae > UBA9145. Next base: position 711,044 of record JAVJRC010000007.1, on the reverse strand, counting down.
TTTTTTGCATCGACTCTGGCCTGCATGGCGCTGGAGAAGCCACGAGCCGGGTCGCAGTGAGCGAGTTGTGACTCCAGCGAATCCAGGGAGTCACGAGCCTTTGCCGCCTCCACTTCTGTTGCCTTGTGGGCAATGATTTCATCCAGTATGGAATCAGCCACCGGTTCAATCCCCGAAATTGCTGGTGAAGGCCACCAGTTCATCAAGCTTCTGCACGGCGGTTCCTGCCTTCAGCACCTGCCTGGCCTGCTCAACTCCGGCTTTGAGCGAATCGGCGAGACCAGCGACATAGATTGCTGCACCGGCGTTCAGGGCAACGATGTCGCTGGCGGCCTGGTGTTCATCTGCCAGGGCCTTGCGCAGCAGTTTCAGGCTCTCATCGGCTGAGTCTATCTGCAGACTGCTGAAATCCTGGTGGCCACTCACTCCCAGCTCCTCTGGAGTCACCGTGTACTGGGAGATTTCCCCGTCACGCAGCTCCCCCACATGGGTCGGTGCTGCAAGACTGATTTCATCCAGACCATCTTCTGCGGCCACTACCATGACATGCTCGCTGCCCAGAGATTTGAGTACTTGCAGAATCATCGGAATCCAGTGTGCATCAAACACACCCATGACCTGGTTGGGCGCAGCCGCGGGGTTAGTAAGCGGTCCTAACAGATTAAATACGGTACGTACGCCAATCTCCTTGCGTGCGGTGATCACATGTTTCATGGCGCTGTGGTGGGCGGGTGCGAACATAAACCCCACCCCAACGCTGTCGATGGTCTGCCCCACCTGCTCCGGAGTGAGGGCGAGATTGACACCAGCGGCTTCCAGCACATCGGCGCTACCACTTTTGCTGGTGGCGCCACGATTGCCGTGTTTGGCCACTCTCGCGCCAGCAGCGGCCGCGACCAGTGCGGCTGCCGTAGAGACATTGAATTTGTTCGAACCACTGCCACCGGTGCCGCAGGTATCCACCAGGTTTGCAGTGTTGCCCACTTTGACCTTCGCCGACAGCTCCCGCATTACCGTGGCACCACCCAGCAATTCTGCTGCCTTCACCCCTTTCATCTGCAGGCCCACCAGAAAAGCTGCATTCTGGGCGTCGGTGGTTTCCCCCCCCATGATCGCCTGCATCACAGAAACCATCTCCTCGGTGCTGAGATCTTCTTCGGAGGTCACTTTTTTAATTGCGCTGACTATATCCACGGTGTGTTTCTCTTCCTGATTACAGCTTCCTGACAAATGCCTTGTTGAATTTCCTATCGGGTTGCAGCTTGTCAGGAATGTGTTTTTAAAAAGTTCTGCAGAAGTTGATGGCCATGTTCACTCAAAATCGATTCCGGATGAAACTGCACACCTTCAACCGCAAGATCTTTATGCCGGACTCCCATAATTTCTTCCACACTCCCATCTTCATGTTCGGTCCATGCGGTGACTTCCAGGCAATCGGGCAGGGTCTGTTGATCGATAACCAGGGAGTGATAGCGGGTGGCCGTAAACGGATTGGCCAGATCACTGAACACCCCGTCGCCGTTGTGGCTGATCTGCGACAGCTTGCCATGCATGACTCTGCCCGCACGCACGATCTTGCCGCCAAATGCCTGTCCTATGCTCTGATGACCAAGACAAATGCCAAGCAGGGGAATCTTGCCCGCGAATTCCTTGACTACTTCCAGCGAGACCCCTGCCTCATTGGGTGTGCAGGGCCCCGGCGACAGCACGATCTGGTCGGGCTGCCGCTCGGCAATTTCTGCCACCGAAATCTGGTCATTACGGAACACTTCCACTTCCGCACCCAACTCCCCCAGGTACTGCACCACGTTATAGGTGAAGGAGTCGTAGTTATCGATCATTAACAGCATGAATTCGAACCGGTCAAAATGGGTTAAGGCGAGCGAAGCTATCCGTAAAACCGCCAATCATAGCAGTCGCACAGCAGGCTGTCTTGAACCGGCAGATGATCCCAACAAGCAGATCCGGCGTACTGCTATCATCCTAAAAACCAACTCTCCATAACGGGCACTCATGAGCACCACCAACCTAGTCTGGTTTCGCCAGGATCTCCGCATTAAAGACAATCCGGCCCTGCGAGCCGCTGCGAAAACCGGCCGTATAATTCCCATCTACATTCTCGATGATGGCAACGCCAATGACTGGGCCATGGGCGCCGCCAGCCGCTGGTGGTTACATCATTCCCTGTGTTCACTGGACGACAGCCTCGACGGCAAGCTACGGGTCTACTGTGGTGATCCGCTGCAACTTATTCCCCAATTACTGGCTGAAGCTAAAGCCACCGAGGTGCATTGGAACCGCTGCTATGAACCGTGGCGGGTGACAAGGGACAAAACCCTGAAAAAGAAGCTGGAAGACCACGGGGAAGTTTTCAGCCACAACGGCTCCCTGATCTGGGAACCCTGGGTCAATCTGAAACAGGATGAGACACCCTACCGGGTTTTCACACCCTACTATAAAAACGGCGTCAGTCTGGGCGTCAGCGAAGACCAGCTTTCAGCAAGTTCCCCAAAGCTGGATCTGGTGGATACCGATCAACCCAAAGACAAAATCGGCAAGCTGAAGCTGCTGCCGGACATTCCCTGGTACGAAGGATTCACCGAACACTTCTCGCCAGGCGAAGAAGGAGCCGAACAAAAGCTCGAAGATTTTCTCGACTGCAGACTGGATGACTACAAGAAAGGCCGGGACTATCCCTCAATGGAAAAAGTATCTCGGCTCTCTCCCCATTTGCATTTCGGGGAAATCTCACCACAAAGAGTCTGGCAACGGGCCGGAGAAGCTGGCCAGCAAAATGGCGACGAGAATCAGGCGGAGCATTTCCAGCGGGAACTGGCCTGGCGTGAGTTTTCCTATTCCCTGCTCTATCACTTTCCAAAACTGCCCACTAAAAACATGAACGAACGCTTCGACAAATTTCCCTGGAAAGACGACGCCAGCCTGCTCAAATGCTGGCAACGGGGAGAAACCGGCTACCCCCTGGTGGACGCAGGCATGCGCGAGCTATGGACTACCGGTTATATGCACAACCGGGTACGCATGATCGTGGGCTCATTCCTGGTGAAAAACCTGATGCAGCACTGGATTCATGGAGCGCGCTGGTTCTGGGATTGCCTGCTGGATGCCGACCTGGCCAACAACACCAGTGGCTGGCAATGGGTAGCCGGCTGCGGAGCCGATGCCTCTCCCTATTTCCGGATATTTAACCCGCTAACCCAGTCAGAGAAATTTGAAACCGCAGCCTATATCAAACGCTATGTGCCCGAGCTGAAGGGCTTGTCGGACAAGCACGTTCACAATCCCGCTGCCGCCCCCAAGGAAGAGCTGGAGAACGCTGCTATCAAGCTGGACGAGGACTATCCCTCACCGATTGTGGATTTGAAGGAATCGAGAGAACGGGCACTGGCGGCCTACAAGGAACTCGATTAGGCGCGGCACCTGATAACAGCTGTTAGAGTTTCAGGGAGTTTTGTGCCATTTGGACGGCGCGCACGATAGCACGCGCCTTGTTCTGGGTTTCATCCCACTCGCTCTGGGGCTGGGAATCCGCCACGATGCCGGCACCGGCCTGAACGTAGAGAGTGTTGTCCTTGATCACTGCGGTGCGTATGGCGATGGCCATGTCCATGTTGCCGTTCCAGGCCAGATAACCCATGGCGCCACCGTAGATACCGCGCTTGTCCGGTTCCAGTTCATCGATAATTTCCATGGCCCGAACTTTCGGTGCGCCGCTGAGCGTGCCTACTGGCAGGGTAGACTGCAGCACGTTCAGGGCAGTCTTGTCGTCGCGCATCTCGCTTTCCACGATAGATGCGATATGCATGACATGGGAATAACGCTCCACGAACATCTTGCGCGTCACGGTTACCGAGCCGGTTTTCGAAACCCTGCCGGAATCGTTGCGACTGAGGTCGATGAGCATCAGGTGTTCTGCAATCTCCTTCTCATCTGCCAGTAACTCCGCTTCCAGGGCCTGATCTTCGGCTTCGGTGGCACCCCGCTTTCGGGTTCCCGCCAACGGGCGCACAGTGATTTTCCCCTCTTCCACCCGCGCCAGGATTTCCGGTGACGCACTGACCACATGGTGATCGCCCAGGTCGAAGAACACCATATAAGGCGAGGGATTCAGGTAACGCAGGGCGCGATAAACCTGGATAGGGTCGCCAGAAAACGGTACTGACATGCGCTGGGCCAGCACCACCTGCATGACATCGCCGGCGACAATATAGTCCTTGATGCGCTCGACTGCCGCCTTGTAATCCTGTTCAGGAAAGTAGTGATGAAAGTCATTCTCATCGATTGCGGTCGCGGCATTGCCTGGCGGAATTTGCACAGGCTTGTGTAACTCGGCTTCAAGCTGGTCCAGTCGGCTTTGTGCCGACTCGTAGGCATGGGTTTCACCAGGGTCCACATTGATGACCAGTGAAATGGTGCCGCGAAGGTTGTCGAATACGACAACCTCTTCAGAAACCATCAGCAGAATATCTGGCGTACCAATGACATCCCGGCCTTGCGCAGCGCCGATGCTGGTCTCCACGTAACGCACGGTATCGTAACCAAAGTAACCCACCAGGCCACCGGAGAAGCGCTGCTCTCCCTTGACTGGCGCAACCTTGTGGCGCGCCGTGAATGCAGTGACGAACTGAAACGGGTCTTCGGTGTCGACTTCTTCGACCACCTTGCCATCGGTTTCCACCGTGACTTTTTTACCGGTGACCCGAATAATCGTATTGCAGGGCAAGCCGATGATGGAATAGCGCCCCCACTTCTCACCGCCCTGTACAGACTCGAAAAAGTAGCTGTGCTTGCCCTTGCCAAGTTTCAGGTAAGTGCTGAGAGGTGTTTCCGTATCCGCCAAAACTTCACGAATCAAGGGAATGCGATTGAATCCCTGCTCAACCAGTTGCTGAAATTGCTCGGGAGTCATCGCGGCAGGACTTAGTGGTTTTCTTTGGCAGACTGACCCAGGGCAGCACGCATGGCGGCAATGGTCTCGCGATAGTCAGGGCTGTTGAATATTGCCGAGCCCGCCACGAACATGTCTGCACCCGCCGCGGCAACTTCGCCGATATTCTTGACCGTCACCCCTCCATCCACTTCCAGGCGGATGGGGTAGCCACTGGCATCGATGAGCTTGCGCACTTTCTGCAACTTGCGCAGCGTCGAAGGGATGAATTTCTGGCCGCCGAATCCGGGATTGACCGACATCAACAAAATCACGTCCACCTTGTCCATCAGGTATTCCAGGCAGTCCACGGGCGTGCCCGGATTGAACACCAGACCAGACTTGCAGCCCTGGTCCCTGATGAGCTGTAAAGACCGATCCACATGCTGGGTGGCTTCCGGATGAAAGCTGATGTAACTGGCCCCCGCCTTGGCAAAATCGAGAATCAACTGGTCCACGGGCGTGACCATTAGATGCACATCGATGGGCGCAGTGATCTTGTGCTTGCGCAGCGCCTCACACACCATGGGACCAATGGTGAGATTGGGCACATAATGATTGTCCATCACATCGAAGTGAATCACATCGGCCCCCGCATCCAGCACCGCATTCACTTCCTCACCGAGGCGAGCGAAATCAGCCGAGAGAATGGATGGGGCAATCAGATAGTCTTTCATGGCAGGTCCCTGTGCAATCAGGGCCGTATTCTACCTATTCTCACCACTCCTGTCCCAAGCCCCTAACCCGGTGTCAGACACGTGTCTGACACCACAATGCCCGTGAGTACGCAATCGCGGCGAAATCTTTGGAAATCTTTGGTGTCAGACACGTGTCTGACACCAGGGTGTGTGGATCGACATATTTAAAGGGTTTGCTGGACGTTGGGCAGGTCAGGCTCGGATCTTTCTGTAGCCGCAGAGTGCTTCGTAGGCATCCCGGATGTCACTGGATCTTTCCTGGGCTCGTTTCATGTCTTCTTCGGAAAGATTCTCCCGCACCAGTTTGTCCGGATGATAACGGGACATGAGACGCAGATAGGCTCTGCGGATTTCACCATCGTCTGCATTTGGTTCCAGTTGCAGCACCCGATAGGCATTGCTCAGCAAGCTGGCGCCGGAACCGTGATGGCCAAAATTGAATTTGTTGGCCTGTTCTCCGCCAAAGCTTGCACACATATCGCGAAACTCTGCCGGCGAAAATCCGAATAACTCGGACACTTCCCGCAGCAACAGTTTTTCTTTCAGTCGCATGCCGCCTTTGGCGAACACCAACCGAAACAGGGTTTGTAAAAACAGTTGCGACAGCACGCTGCGACGGCCTACTCCCGGCACCAGCTCTTCTACAAAGTGAAGCACATCCGTATGCATATCCTTGCCCAGTTCGAAATAATCGATGGCTTCCTGCTGCTGCCTGGGCTTTAGCCCGATCTTGCGCATGACCGAGGAGGTGTAAGCCACTTCCTCACGGGTAACCAGACCATCAATCTTGGCCAGACGCCCCATCATGGCAAACAGGGCCCGACTGAAGATTTGCTGGGACTTGCCGCCAGCGGGAACCTCGACGCCGGGGGCAGAGCCATCCAGGCGTGCAGCTATGGCTCGCTTGTAGGCCCTGTTTTGCAAAATTCCTAACACAGCTTATTCCTCTGTGCTCCGTGCTTGATTATCAGTGTCGCGGCTTTCATCAGCGTCCGGGTCTTGCTGAGCTGTTGCGCCTTGCCGATGAATATTGTTCACCTCTTCCAGCCGCTCGGGGGTACCCACGTCGATCCACAAACCTTCGTGTACCTCCCCAGTCACTTTATCGGCCTCCATGGCTTCCTGCAGCAGTGGTACAAAGGAACGGGGCTGGATGGGCAGCCCGGCAAACAGGTTTTTGTGCATCACACTGATCCCGCTGAAAGTCAGCTTTTCGGTATCGTCCGGATTGTCAGTGTGGACCCGCCCCTGGTCATCGAGGAAAAAATCGCCGTGGGGGTTGTGGTTTGCATTGGCCACCAGCACCAGGTGGGCAAGTTTGTTCCGGCCATTGACTGGTTCCAGCAGGGAGTAATCGAAGTCAGTCCAGATGTCTGCATTAACCACGATAAAGCTTTCGTCTTTTAACTTGGGCAGCGCCTTGATAATGCCGCCAGCGGTTTCCAGACGAATGGGTTCCCGTGAATAGTCAATCTCCACGCCATAACGGGAGCCGTCACCCAGGGCCTCCTCAATCTGTGAGCCCAGGTAAAAGTGATTGATGACCACGCCAGTAATTCCGGCCGCGACCAGACGCTCGATCTGGTGTTCGATCAGGCTCTTGTCACCGACTTTCAGCAGGGGTTTGGGGAGAGTGGCGGTCAGGGGCTGCATTCGCTTGCCCAAGCCTGCCGCCAGGATCATTGCTCGCATAAATTAACTCAGCCAGCGCTGGGACCCGCTGTCTAGTGACAGCTCGTTACCGGGTCTCCAAATCAAGACGCTTCCGGGCCAAAGGCAATACTGATTCTTCAAACCAGCCTCGAAAAGCGCTCAATTCTGAGTAGCGGCTACTGACCTCCAAAAAATAGTGGATAACCAGAGGGATATCGGCCAGATAGCGGGATTTATTATCGCGAATGAAGAGGCGGGAGAAGATGCCCATCACCTTCAGATGGCGCTGCAGCCCCATTAAATCGAGGTCACGGGCGAATTGCTGAGCGCTAACTTCAGCGGCTATTCCCCGGGACTGAGCCAGCTCCAGATAGTAATTTGCCCAACTATCGACCTGCTCCTGTGGCCAGCAGATGTAGCAATCCCTGAGCAGGGAAACCAGGTCATAGCTATAGGGTCCATTCACTGCATCCTGGAAATCAATGATGCCCGGATTATTGTCTGCCACCCGCAACAGGTTGCGGGAATGATAGTCACGATGAACGAACACAGTTGGTTGACTCAGGGCCGCGTCTTCAAGAAAGGCATAGGCGGCGTGTATTAACTCCAATTCCTTGTCACCAGGATTAATGCCCAACAACTGGCGGCAAAACCAGTCATCAAAGAGCGCCATTTCCCTGCGCAGCGCCTCCCGGTCATAGGGGCCAAGTCTCTCTTTATCAGCTTTCTCCTGAAACAGAACCAGCGCCTCAATCGCATCCCGGTAAAGCGCATCAGCGGTAGTAATATCATCTTGCTCTTGTGCTTTCAGCAAAGGCTGCAGATAAAGCTCGTCCCCAAGGTCCTCCAGCAACATGAATCCACTTTCGAGATCTGTGGCCACCACCTCGGGCACATGCACACCTGTCGCAGCCAACAGCTGATCGACACGAACGAAAGTCGCACTGTCCTCATGCTCCGGCGGCGCATCGACCGCGATAAGCTGACGGCCACCACAGACCACCCGGAAGTAGCGACGAAAGCTCGCATCACCACTGACCAGGCTGAGCTCCAGATCTGCCTTGTCTGCGTCCAGGCTCTCACTCAGCCAGAGCAGTAACTTCTGTTCTCTGTGGTTCGTCATTATTCCTTACACACCATTTCCCCAACGCCACCCAATGCTGCTTTGCATTCAATGCTCATTCCCTAATATCATGACCCCATTCAAGCGAGGTCCAAACTCTGGAGCCTGTCATCCGGATTCACCATACCTAGCTAAATTTGTCGGTTTATTGAGCAATTTGTTTATTTCACTGATTACTTCACCACGCCAATCAACAACAATTGCCAGCCCGGCTCTCGCTGCCCTGACAGGATTGCCCATCCGCGACTGTCAGCGGCCACAATCCACGCTTAGGCGACCAATTACAAGAACAATTGCGGCACTCGCTCTGGGTTGCGCCGTGGTGTTCAGTCTTGCCTCGTCACCAGCACAGAGCCAGCTTCCCCAGTACACCTGCCGAGTCGATGCGACAGGTACAGGCTGGATATGTGAAGCAGAGGATGGCTCCGAGCTGCCCAACACCGCCGACCAGCCCAATCAGTACAACAGCGACAATGCCGCATTCCCTGACGGTGACCAGGAACAGGAGCAGGAAGCGGAAGGCGAATCCAGCGAAGAAACGGAACCCGACCAGGACAACGAGCGAGCACCGCCGCAAGTCCTATTCCCAGGCCCCGCGCAATCCCCCACCTCAGAGAATCCCAACCAGGACCCAGGCGCTGAATCCACCGCAACTGCCACTACCATTGCCACTGCTACTGCCGACATTGAACCGGTCCGGCAAAGAGTGGTAGCTGTCCAGGTTCCCCAGTCGAGCTATCCATTGGACTGGGTACCAAGAGAAGCCATGACGGCAGAACAGCTTGCCCAACTTCCCGACAATTGTTGCGGCGCCTTTGTTGACCCGATGATTGACGCTATGCAAGAGCAGCAAGTCGCTACCAGTGATTCGACTGAGCAGGATACCCAATTCATCAGCGACACCGGCTTTCGCCAATTATCCGAGTCAATACTCACCTTCGATGGCGATATTGTCGTGCAGCAAGGGTCGAGCACCATTCAGAATGACCAGAGCACTGATGTTGATCGCGACAGCAACACTATCGTCATGGAAGGCAATATCAATTTTCGTGAACTGGGATTGTTGCTGCAGGGAGATTCCGCCTTTATCGACAACGAACAGCGGATCAACCAGATTGAATCGGCACAGTACGTGCTGCACGACTACAGCATTCACGGTGACGCCGAGAGTATTGTGTACAACGGTGAATCGGGACTGGTCACCATTGAGAACGGTGAGTTCAGCCGCTGTGAGCCCGAGAACGAATTCTGGACCCTGGAGGCCAGCAGCATCATTCTCGATCAGGAAGCCAGCCGGGGCTACGCGGACAATGCCACCATTCGACTGGGCAAGGTGCCCATCTTCTATTATCCCTTTACGCTGCCCTTTCCCCTCGGCGATGCGAGAGCCTCGGGCTTGCTGCCCCCCAGTGCTGGCACCACCAGAACCGGGGGCTTTGATCTGGAAGTGCCTTACTACCTGAACCTGGCGCCCCACTACGATGCCACCCTGTCGCCGCGATTGCTGTCAGACCGGGGCGTGATGCTGGGTGCCGAGTTTCGCTACCTGGCGGACTGGTCCATGAACACCCTGCAAATGACCCACCTCGGTGGAGACGATTTGTTTGACCCGGCGACCAAGGACATTCCCGGCTCGGAATCACCGTCTACCGAAAACCGCTGGTTCGTCGGCTTCGATCATCGAGGCGAGCTGGGGGAAAACTTCTCCACTTTTGTCGACTACAACGCAGTGAGTGACGACGATTATTTCTACGACCTGGGCGGCACCGGCCTCAATGTGGTCAGTCAAACCTATCTCAATCGTCAGGGAGTGCTCAGCTTCAATTCCGATTATGGCGGCGCTGCATTGAATGTGCAGCGACTGCAGATAATCGACCCTTTCGTTAACACGGCCACCCTGACCCGCCCCTACGACCGACTGCCAGAACTCAGCTTTGAAACCGGTGCCTACCTGCCCTTTGGTTTTTTACTCAGAATTCGTGGAGCCGCAACAGCCTTCGACAGAACCCTGGATGAAAGCCTGTTGAGCATGGCACAGGTGGAAAATGGCGCGCTGGTCACCGGGGAACGGGTCAATCTGCAACCCACCCTGGGCTGGGCGGTCGAGGCACCGGGCTGGTTTGTGCGCACCAATGCCACCTACAAGCACATGGCCTATTCCCTGGAAAACCAGGCTCTGGGCACCCAGGACGACCCGGAAATATCCGTACCGGTTTACAGCTTCGACAGCGGCCTGATCTTCGAACGCCGCAGCAGCAACGGCAATACCCAGACCCTGGAGCCTCGCATCTTCTATTTATACAGCGAGTTTGAAGACCAGAGTAATCTGCCCCTGTTCGACACCTCCGAACTCAACTTCAGCTTCCTGCAGTTGTTCCGGGAAGACCGCTTCAGCGGCGGCGACCGCATCACCGATGCCGATCAGGTCTCGGTGGCGCTCACCAGTCGCTTTCTCGATGCCAGGGGCCGGGAACGGGCCAGGGTGAGCCTTGGCCAGATCCTCTATTTCCAGGATCGACGGGTCACGCTCGACAGTCCACTGCAAAGCTTCGCACCGCGCTATTCCACCACGGCCGAGAACTCCGCTATCGCTGCGGAAGTGGGGCTGAGTATCGGCAACAACTGGCGCCTCAGCACGGACGTGCAATGGGATGAAGAGCGGGAAGAGATCAACGAGGGCAGTTTCCAGCTCCGCTACCAGCGGGACAGCAACCATTTGCTCAACATCTCCTACCGTTACCGCAGCCTGGTAAATTCCCCCCTCTTTATCCTGCCCTCAGGGATCGACCGCCGCATCAAGCAAACCGATATCTCCGGGGTCTGGCCGATCACAGCGAACTGGAAGCTGCTGGGGCGCTGGAACTATGATCACAGCAATGCCCGGAACCTGGAGAGCTTTGCCGGTGTCGAATGGAGTAACTGTTGTGCCACGATTCGGTTACTTGGTCGCGAATGGGTTGACCAGAACGAGATATTTGTCCCTAATAGCGACCCCAATCGGGGGGTTTTCGTCCAGATTACCCTCAATGGCCTGGGAGACCTGACCGGAGGCGGCCTCAGCAACCTGCTGCAGGACGGCATCTGGGGATTTAGAGACACGGACAATCAATGAACACTGCAAGCAAGACAATCCAGTATTTTTCCAGCAAGGCGGTCGCATTCGGCACCGGCCTGCTCATCCTTTGCCTGACGGCACCCCTGCTCGCGCAACAGCGAGTCCTGTTGGACAAGGTTGTGGCCATTGTGGACCGCGACGTGGTGCTGCAAAGTGAACTCATCAATCGCATGAATGACATTCGCCGCAGCGCCCAGGCCGCGGGCCAGCCATTGCCCCCGGAAAACCAGTTTCGCGAAGAGATCCTGGACACACTGATCCTGGAAAACATCCAGATGCAATTTGCCGAGCGCGCCAGTATTCGCTACGACGATGACACCATCAACCAGATCCTGGCGAGGATGGCTGGTGACAACAATCTCAGCTTCGAGGAATACGTGCGCGAACTGGAAAGCCAGGGTGTTTACCTGCGAACCCGTGAAGCCGTGCGCAAGCAGATGACCTTGCAGGAACTGCAGCGTGGCGCGGTCAATTCCCGCATCCATGTGACCGAACAGGAAATCGACAACTTCCTCAATTCAGAAATGGGTCAGGCAGTGGTAGCAGCAGATTACCTCATCGATCACATCCTGGTGGAAGCAGCACCTACGGATACCGATCAGATTCGGCGCGCCAAGCTTGCCCTGGCTGCCGACATGGTCGCCAAACTGGAAGAAGGCCAGTCCATTGTGCAAACACGCGCCGAAGCGATCCAGACTGGCGCCTTCCCTATCGGCGGAACCAATTTCGCCTGGCGCAAGCTGGATCAATTGCCCACCCTGTTCGCTGACGCGGTTGAGCCTCTTGATGTGGGTGAAGTTGCTGGACCTATCGAAGCGGGTAATGGCTACCACATCATTCAGTTGCGCGATAAGCGTGGCGGCACCGAACAGATCGTCAAGCAAACCAATATCCGCCACATCATGCTGGCACCCAATGAGATTCGTGATGAACAGCAGACCATCGAGCTGATTCATGAACTACGGGAACGCATTGTCGAAGATGGAGAGGATTTCGCTTCGATCGCCCGACAGAATTCCGATGACGCCAGCTCGGTGGTCGCCGGCGGCGATCTGGACTGGGTTTCTGAAGGCGGTATGCCGCTGGAGATGGAACAGGTTGTTAACGAACTGGAAGAGGGCGAGATCAGCGAGCCTTTTCGCACCCAGGTAGGCTGGCATATTGCCGAAGTGCTCGGTCGCCGCGAAACCGACCTGAGTCAGGACTATACCCGCAGCCAGGCCTATAACACCTTGCGCTCGCGCAAGTTCGACCTGGAACTTCAAAACTGGTTAATCGAAATTCGCGAAGAAGCCTTCGTCGAGATCATCGAATAACTCACCCCGGAGCATCACTTGGTTTATCGAATCGCCATCACGCCGGGCGAACCCGCAGGCGTTGGCCCTGACCTGTGCATCACGCTGGCACAGCAGCCCCCGGAAAATACCCAGCTGGTGGTAGTAGCCGATGGCGGCCTGCTGGCCGCCCGGGCTGAAGACCTGGACTTGCCCCTCACCCTGATCGAATTCGATCCCGAGTCGGATGCCACGCCATCCGCATCCGGTGAACTCTATATCCACAACGTCCCGCTGGCAGCCCCGGTGCTGTCCGGCACACTCGATGCGGCAAATTCCAGCTATGTTATTAACACCCTGAATACTGCAATCGACCTGGTGCAGCAGGGCACCCTGGATGCGCTGGTCACCGGCCCGGTACAAAAAAGCATTATTAATGATGCCGGCATCAAGTTTTCAGGGCATACCGAATATCTCGCCGAATACTGCAACAAGGAAATTACCGTGATGATGCTGGCCACCGAAGGCCTGCGAGTGGCCCTGGCCACGACGCACCTGCCTCTTTTAAAGGTGCCAGGAGCCATTACTAAAGATTCCCTGCGGAAAGTGATTCGAATCCTCCACAACGACCTGCAGGAAAAATTCGGGATTCACCAGCCCAATATTCTTGTCTGTGGCCTGAATCCCCATGCCGGGGAAGGCGGTCACCTGGGTCGCGAGGAAATCGACATCATAGAACCGGTGTTGGAAGAGCTGCGGGGAGAGGACATGAACCTGCTCGGCCCCTTGCCTGCAGACACACTCTTTACTGAAAAATACCTGCAAGATGCAGATGCCGTACTGGCTATGTACCACGATCAGGGTTTGCCAGTGCTTAAATCTAGGGGCTTCGGTCGCTCCAGCAATATCACCCTGGGCCTGCCCATCATTCGCACCTCGGTTGACCACGGCACAGCGCTCGACCTGGCAGGTTCCGGCAACGCGGACGTGGGTAGCCTGTGCAACGCCATCGATACTGCCATCGAAATGGTAGCCCACAGTGGCAGATCATGAGCCGGCCCAATTCTCCGGTCCGGCTTGCCAACGGCATGCGGCACCAGGCACGCAAACGATTCGGGCAGAACTTCCTTCATGACCAGGGCGTAATCCAGCGCATCATCGACAGCATCGACCCCCAGGCGGATGAGAGGCTGTTGGAAATCGGTCCGGGCCAGGCCGCGCTGACCAGACCACTGGCGAGCAGCGGTGCCCAACTGGATTGTGTGGAATTGGATCGCGATCTCGCTGCCTACCTGGAGAAAGAATTCAAGGGTAACCACAAAGTCACTATCCATCAGCAGGATGTGCTCAAGTTTGATCTGGCCAGTCTGGTTAGTGCAGATAGCCGTGATCAGAAATTCCGTGTCATAGGCAACCTGCCCTACAACATTTCCACTCCGGTGATGTTCCATCTGCTGAAAAGTCACGAGCTGATCGAAGACATGATTTTCATGCTGCAACTGGAAGTGGTGCAACGTCTGATCGCGGAACCCGATAACAAGAACTATGGCCGACTCGGCTTAATGGCGCAGTACTATTGTGAGATTGAACACCTTTTCAATGTGCCATCGGCGGCATTTACACCTCAGCCGTCCGTCAGTTCGGCCATCGTCAGACTGAAACCCCATCGGGAGTTCCCTGTGCTGGCACGCGATGTGGGCTGCCTGCAAATGGTGATACGAACCGCCTTTAACCAGCGGCGAAAGACCTTGAAAAACAGCCTCAAGAACCTCATCTCTGTAGACAGGCTGGAACAGCTGCCCATCGATCTTGGGCAAAGACCAGAGAAGCTGAGCCTCGCTGACTTTGTACTCATCAGTGATCTGCTCAAGGAACAGGAGACGTAAACCTTATACGTTCAGGTATTAACGACACAGCCATGACAATTGACGACGACATCATCGAGATAGCAGTAGATACCCAGTATCTGCAGGAACATTCGGACCCGGCGAAAGCCCGGTACGCGTTCGCCTATACCATCGATATCATCAATCGTGGCGACGAAACTGTAAAACTGCTCAATCGACACTGGCTTATCACCGATGACAACAACCATGTTGAAGAAGTCATCGGCGAGGGCGTGGTCGGTCAGCAACCGGAAATTCCTCCCGGTCATTCCTTTCAGTACACCAGCGGTGCAGTCATCGGCACCGAAACCGGCACCATGCAGGGTAGCTATGAAATGCTCGCTTCCAATGGCGAGAAGTTCAAAGCCAACATCCCGGCCTTTCTGCTGGCACCACCACACACCGTACACTGATACCCCCCGCTTGGAATCGCAAGTGATTGGGCAATGTTATACTGCGGCCCTTCAGGTGCATTGTGCTGACCAATTTGATTCAGTCAGTTCTCAACATCTTGTGCTCCTCACCCGAAATAAGCCGACAACTGTTGTATGAGTAACTACGCCATCGGAGACATTCAGGGCTGTTACAAGCCGTTGAAAAGACTCCTCAAGAAAGCCAGCTTTACTCCAGGCAAAGACAGGCTCTGGTGTGTGGGTGATCTGGTAAACCGCGGCAAACGCTCACTGGACACCCTGCGCTACTTGCGCGACATGGATGATTCCTTGAGAGTCGTTCTGGGCAACCACGACCTGCACTTCCTGGCCATCCATGCCGACTGCGCTCCGGCGCGCGGAAAGGACACCCTCGATGATTTGCTCTCGGCGCCGGACTGCGATGAATTAGCGGACTGGATGCGACACAAGCCGCTGGCACACCATGAGAGCCTGCCTACCGACAACGGCCTGGAAGATTTTTTAATGATTCACGCTGGTGTGGCTCCACGCTGGACCCTGCAGCGCACTCTGGATCTGGCAGCGGAAGTTGAACATGCCTTACAGGGGCCGGACTACAAGGAATACCTGCGCAATATGTATGGCGATCGGCCCATACGCTGGTATGACAAGGTCAAGGGGCAGGACCGGCTGCGCACCATCACCAATTACCTGACCCGGGTTCGGTTCTGCGATGACATTGGCAGCCTGGACCTGGATGTCAAAGAGGGCTTGTGTGCCGCACCCGCCGGATTCAAACCCTGGTTCGAATATGAAAAGATTACCCCAGCGGCTACAATTCTGTTTGGCCACTGGGCGGCACTGGAAGGCCACACCGGAAAGCCCCAGGTCTATGCACTGGACACGGGTTACGTCTGGGGGCGATCACTCACCATGATGCGGCTGGAAGACAAGCGCAAATTTTCCGTTTCCCCCAAATCATAAACTCGAATCAAGTCGAAACATGAAAACCTATCTCGTTGGCGGCGCTGTGCGCGACAAACTGCTTGGCCTACCGGTGAAGGACCGGGACTGGGTGGTGGTTGGTGCCAGCATAGAAGACATGTTAGAACGAAAATTCCGCCAAGTGGGCCGCGAGTTTCCGGTCTTCCTGCACCCGCAGACCAATGAAGAACATGCCCTGGCGCGGACCGAGCGCAAGATCGGCCCCGGTCATCGGGGGTTCGAATTCGACAGCTCTGCCGAGGTGACACTGGAAGAGGACCTGGTGCGCCGCGACCTCACCATCAATGCCATCGCTGAATCCGAGGACGGCGAGATCATCGACCCCTATGGCGGCCAACAGGATCTGGAGAACCGAATTCTCCGCCACACCTCGGCCGCCTTCGTGGAAGATCCGCTTAGGGTACTTCGGGTGGCGCGCTTCGCCGCCCGTTTCGCCCAGCAGGGCTTTACCGTTGCTCCGGAAACCATTCAGCTCATGAGCGAAATCGTGGACAACGGCGAACTCGCCGAACTCACAGCCGAACGAGTCTGGAGAGAGTTAGAACTGGCACTTGGATACCCGACCCCAGACAGGTTCGTGCAAGTGCTTCGCGATTGTGGTGCGCTGAAAGTGATTCTGCCTGAAGTGGACGCCCTGTTTGGCGTGCCCCAACCAGAAAAATATCACCCGGAGATCGACACTGGCCTTCATGTACTACTCTGCCTTCAGCAGATCAGCAGACTCAGTGACGACCTGGCCGCCCGCTATGCCACCCTGGTGCACGACGTGGGCAAAGGCATCACGCCACCAGAACAGTGGCCGAGCCATATCGGTCATGAAAAATGCGGCCTGGGTTTACTCGATGCCATCGAGTCACGACTGCCAGTGCCCAAAGAGTTCGCCGCCCTGTCGAGACTGGTTTGTGAACACCACACCAAGCTGCACCGGATACAGGAACTCAGGCCCAAAACCTTGCTGGGATTACTGGAAAGCCTCGATGCCATGCGCCGCCCCGAACGGATGCCCAAATTCCTGGCAGCCTGTGAAGCCGATGCCAGGGGAAGAACCGGTTTGGAGAACCGCGACTATCCGCAAGGTCACTATTTGCAGAGTGTGCTGAATGCAGTGCAAGCCATCGACAGTGGCAAGACCATAGCCGATTCTGCAGGCGGCGATCCGAAAAAAATTATCGAGCAAGCCCGGTTGAAGGTAATCACCGAGGCCGTCGATCGCCTGCGCAACGAGCAAGCGACACATGAGTGAAGCGAAGGTCGTCCTGGTCACCGGTGGCGCGAAACGCATCGGTGCTGCCATCGTGCGCCAGTTTCATGAGCAAAATTTCAACACAATTATCCACTACCACCAGTCGGCAACCGAAGCCGACGCCCTGGCAAAGGAGCTAAACGACAACAGGGCCAATTCGGCGACTACGCTCGGTGCCGACCTCACTGATTTGAAACAGGTTAGCAAGTTGGCCGAACAGTGCCAGACGAGCTTCGGCCGCATTGATGTGCTGGTCAACAATGCTTCCGCGTTCTACCCCACTCCGCTGCCCGAAGCTTCGAGTGAAAACTGGGATGAGTTGATCAACAGCAACCTGCGCGCCGCTTTCCTCCTGTCCCAGGCTCTGGCACCGGAACTGGAGCAGCGCAAGGGTTCCATCATCAATATCATCGATGCCATGGTGGAAAAAACAGTGCCGAGACACAGTATCTACAACATCGCCAAGGCCGGACTCAAGGCCATGACCAAATCCCTGGCCACAGAACTGGCTCCCACCGTTCGTGTTAACGGCGTCGCCCCTGGCGCAATCCTGTGGCCCACGTCTTTGCAGGATGAGCAAAACCCGGAAGTCGCAAGCAAACGGGAAAGAGTGCTCAAGGGAATTCCACTGAGCTCACTCGGCAATCCTGAAGACATAGCCCGGGCAGTTTATTTTCTGGCGAGCCAGGCGACTTATGTAACGGGTGAAACTCTCAAGGTGGATGGCGGCAGATCCTTATGCTGAAGCATTAACAGACTTCGCTATTCACTAATCCCGTCTCACTCGCCTTCATGAACGTCAACCTGAGACGTGCTATGGTTAGAGGCAAGATTCCATTTGCAGCCAACTTCCCTGCGCGCACGACCAAGTTTTATGCCTGCCAACAGTTCTAGTCAAAGCAACATGCAAGAAAAATCTCCGGTCTACCTCGTTGATGGTGCCCGCACCCCGTTCCTGAAAGCCAGCGGGGAACCGGGGCCATTTACTCCCGTTGATCTGGCCGTGCAATGTGGCAGGCCTTTGTTGCTTCGTCAGCCCATGCCGGCCGACGCTTTCGACCAGGTCATCCTCGGTTGTGTGAATGTGGTTTCCGAAGAGATGAACCCGGCAAGAATTGCCGCGCTGCGACTGGGCATGGGTGAGAAGATGCCGGCATTCACGGTGCAGATTAATTGCGGCTCCGGCATGCAGTCCATCGACACGGCCTTCAGATACATTCGGGCAGGCGATGCGGACTTGATTCTTGCGGGCGGCGCTGAGGCACTCAGCCATGCGCCACTGTTGTTTCACCAGGATGCGGTGCAATGGTTTGCGAATCTGGGCAAGGCCCGTTCACTGTCGGCAAGAGCGAAAGCCCTGCTGGGATTTCGCCTTCGATTCCTCAAGCCAGTGATTGGACTCGAGCGAGGCTTAACCGACCCCATTGTCGATTTGAACATGGGCCAAACTGCTGAAAAGCTTGCCCACCTGTTCGACATCTCAAGAGAAGCAGCCGATGAGTATGCCGCTCGCAGCCAGCAACGCTTACACCAGGCACAGGAAGACGACGTATTCGCCAATGAGATCGAGCCCGCCTTTGACCGCCGGGGCAAGGTCTATGAAAAAGACGATGGCGTCAGGCCAGACTCCACGGCCGAAAAACTGGCCAAACTGAAACCAGTTTTTGAACGCCCACACGGAACCGTAACCGCAGGCAACAGCTCACAAATCACCGACGGGGCAAGCTGGACCATTCTGGCTTCAGAGGCCGCGGTCAAGAAATACAAACTCGAACCCAAGGCGCGCATTGTCGACAGCCAGTGGTCTGCCCTGGACCCCTCGATCATGGGATTGGGGCCCGTCATGTCTGCCACACCCCTGCTGCAAAACCATGGGCTTGCTCTTGATGACATCGACCTGTGGGAAATCAACGAAGCCTTTGCCGCCCAGGTCCTGGCCTGTCTGGCGGCCTGGTCTGATGATCGTGTGTGCAGGGAACTGCTGGGACTGGATAGCGCCCTGGGCGAGCTGGATCAGGAGCGACTGAATATCCATGGCGGTGCGATTGGACTGGGCCATCCTGTTGGCACCAGTGGCAATCGCATCGTCTTGCATCTCGCCAACGCCATGACCCGCCTGAACAAGACACGCGGGATCGCCTCACAATGTGTGGGTGGCGGCCAGGGTGGCGCCATGCTGCTGGAAAGAGTGTGAGCGGGCCGGGAACTGACTATGACGACTAATTCCGCAACATTACTGGAACAACTGCATCGCCAGGAATTCGAAGATTCCAGCGACTACGAACACTGGCATACGCAAACCGAAGACGATGTCTTGTGGCTGTATCTGGACAAGAAAGCAAGCAGCACCAATACCCTGGACGCCAGTGTGCTAACCGAGCTGGATCAGATCCTGGATTCCATCGCGGATCAGTTGCCGAAAGCGCTGGTACTGCAATCGTCAAAAGCCGGCGGTTTCTGCGCGGGGGCCGACATCGAACAGTTTGTTGACTACAGCGCCGACGAAGCTGCGGAAATGTTGCAGGAAGGCCATGGTGTACTGGATCGGCTGGAGAGCCTTTCCATCCCCACTGTTGCAGTCGTTCACGGCCATTGCCTCGGTGGCGGACTGGAACTGGCTCTGGCCTGCCAGTACCGAATCGGTGTTCACGGCTCGTTACAGATGGGCTTTCCGGAAATCCGCCTGGGGCTGCACCCGGGTCTGGGAGGCACGTTCCGATTAATCGAACTCATCAATCCGCTTACTGCCATGACCATGATGCTCACCGGAAGTCCCGCCCACGGTCGGCGATGCAAAAGCCAGGGGCTGGTGGACCAGATGGTTGAAGAGCGACATGTGCATCGGGCAGTATTCGCGCTCGTTCAGAAGCGGCGAAAACGCAGTCGCAGCCTGCTAAACAAAGCACTAAACCTTTCTCCTGTACGGCGCCTGGCCGCTAACAAGATGCGTTCACAGGCTGCAGCGAAAGCCCCACCGAAACACTACCCTGCCCCCAATGCCCTGATTGATCTGTGGCTTGAACACGGCGACGACAGGGAGGCCATGCAAAAGGCTGAGGTAGAATCCTTTGCCCGCTTATTGGCCACGGATACCAGCAAAAACCTGGTCCGGGTATTCTTCCTGCAACAAACGCTCAAGAACCAGGCCCGGAAGGACAGTGGCATCAGGCACGTGCATGTGATCGGCGCTGGAGCCATGGGTGGCGATATCGCTGGCTGGTGTGCCCTGAATGGGTGCCAGGTCACCCTTTCAGATCTCAACCCCAACACCATTGCCACAGCAATCAAAAATGCAGAGAAACTCTGCCGCAGCAAACACAAGTCCAACAGCGAAACCCGCGAAGTACTCGACCGGCTGATACCGGACCTCAGTGGCAGGGGAATTGCACAAGCGGACCTGGTGATTGAAGCCGTTCCGGAAGAACTGGATCTGAAGGCAAAGATCTATCAATCCATCGAACCCCAGCTCAAAGACTCAGCCATTCTCGCCAGCAACACCTCAAGCATTCCACTGGAGAAGCTTGCCGGCAAACTGAAGCTACCGGAGCGCTTTGTGGGCATTCACTTTTTCAACCCGGTCGCCCAGATGATGGTGGTTGAAGTGGTGAGCCACGACAAAGCCTCCGCGGACAGCCTGGTGCGTGCCGTTAACTTTACCGGCCAGATTGGCAAGTTGCCGGTCAAGGTATCCAGCTATCCGGGCTTTTTGGTGAACCGGGCCCTGACACCCTATCTGCTGGAAGCGATCCTGTTGCTGCATGAGGGCGTGAAGAAAGAACAGATCGATAAGGTAGCAACGGACTTCGGCATGCCCATGGGTCCGGTGGAACTGGCTGATCAGGTTGGTCTGGATGTCTGCGCCCACGTTGCGGAGGTTCTGATCGATGCCCTGGATAACTCCATGCCCGATGCCCCGGACTGGTTAACAGAAAAAATTGAGCAGGGACAACTGGGTAGAAAATCCGGCCAGGGATTCTACCAGTGGAAAAACGGCAAGGCGGTTAAAGAGGATGTCGAATCCCTGACTGCAGACACCCAAAAGGAAATCACCGATCGCTTGTTGCTGCCCATGCTGAACGCCTGTGTGGAATGTTACAGGGAGCAGGTGGTAACCGATCTGGACCATCTCGATGGCGCCATGATTTTTGCCACGGGTTTCGCGCCTTTTACCGGCGGGCCGATGCACTACGCACGTGCACGAGGCGTAGACTCAATAGTCGAAAGGCTCGAAGAGCTGCAAAAAAACCATGGAGACCGGTTTGCTCCCGACCCGGGGTGGAAGACAATCGAGTAAACCGCCCAACGATACTGGCTCGCCATGCCGCCAGCCGCTAAAAGACAACACCGGCGAGAGCGCCGCGTGGCATGGGCTCCGGCCACCCTTTCTGAAAGCAAATCTGTTTTAAGCTATACTGCGTATACTGAATAGCAGTCGATGATCGCCCGGTCACGTTAAGACAGCTAATCAAAGTTATGGCCTGAAGACGCTGTAACTGGCGACTCATCCGCAATACCACATAAACAACTATTGGAAATTATTCATGTTGACTCTCACCTGGATACTCATATTGGTCGGCGGCATTCTGGTAATGGTTTACCAGGGCGCAGGACTGGCTGCCATCAGCGCGGGCCTCCTGTTTTACGCCGTGATCTATGCCTACTTTGGCAACGCGTCCTGGTGGCTCATCACATTCGTTATCGCGTCACTGCTGCTGATCCTTCCCCTGAACGTAAAGGCCTTCCGACGCAACCGTATTACCAAACCCCTGTTCAAACTGTTCCGGCAGGTACTGCCTTCCATGTCGGATACGGAGCGCGAAGCGCTGGAAGCCGGAACCGTCTGGTGGGAAGGCGAGCTCTTTAGCGGCAAGCCCAACTGGAAAAAGCTGACTTCCATGGCTGCGCCCACCCTGTCCAAAGAAGAACAGGACTTTATCGACGGCCCGGTTGAAGAGTTGTGTGGCATGCTCGATGACTGGACCCTGTGCCAGGAGTACGCCGACATTCCTGATGAAATCTTTGAGTTCGTCAACAGCAACGGCTTTTTGGGCATGATTATTCCAAAACGTTATGGCGGGCTCGAGTTGTCGGCTTATGCCCAGAGCGAAGTGATCAACAAGATCAACGCCCTCAACTCCCTGGTCGCCCTGTACATCTCCGTGCCCAATTCCCTGGGCCCAGGTGAGCTGTTGATGAAATACGGCACCGATGAACAAAAAGACTATTACCTGCCCCGCCTGGCAAAAGGCGAAGAAGTGCCCTGCTTCGGACTGACTGGTCCCCGTGCAGGCTCAGACGCCACCAGCATTCCCGATACCGGTGTGGTTTGCAAAGGCAACTGGGAAGGTGAAGAAGTCATTGGTATCAAGCTGAATTTCAGCAAGCGCTATATCACCCTGGCGCCGGTGGCCACCCTGGTCGGTTTGGCATTCAAATTGTCTGACCCGGATGGACTAATCGGCGACAAGGAAGATTACGGTATTTCCTGCGCACTCATCCCCAGACATACGCCGGGTGTGCGCATCGGCCGCCGTCACTATCCAGTGGGCAGCCCGTTCCTGAACGGACCGATTCAGGGAGAAGACGTTTTTATTCCCGTGGATTATCTGATCGGCGGCACAGAGATGGCCGGCCAGGGCTGGCGCATGCTGGTGGAATGCCTGTCCGTGGGCCGCTGTGTATCACTGCCTTCGGGAGCCATCTCCAATGCCAAGCGGGCCTTTGGTACCACCAGCGCCTACTCGCGCCTGCGCAAGCAGTTCGGTATTCCCATTGGCAAATTCGAAGGCGTGCAGGAAGCGCTGGCGCGCATCACCGGCAACACCTACATCATTGATGCAGCGCGGTCAGTGACCACCAGTGCCATTGCAGCGGGTGAAGAACCCGCCGTGCCATCGGCTATTCTCAAATACCATTGCACGGAACTGGCGCGGCAGGTCATCAACGACAGCATGGATATCCATGGCGGCAAGGCAGCCATACAAGGGCCGAAAAACTACCTGGCAGAAATGTACAAAAGCATGCCGGTAGCCATTACCGTGGAAGGCGCCAACATCATGACCCGCAGCCTGATTATTTTTGGTCAGGGTGCCATTCGTTGCCACCCCTACGTGCTCAAGGAAATGGAAGCCGCCCGGGACGGGGACGAGAACAAAGCACTGCGCGCATTCGACGAGGCCCTGTTTGCCCATATCGGCATGACCCTGAGCAATGCTGTGCGAAGCCTGTTCATGGGCCTCACCGGAGCAAGACTGGTGCGGGCACCGGGCAATAAGGCGAACCGCCGTTACTTCCAGCAGGTGCAGCGCTTTAGTGCGAACTTTGCCCTGCTAGCCGACGCCACCATGCTAATGCTTGGTGGGGGCTTGAAGAAGAAGGAAATGATCTCCGCTCGACTGGGAGATCTGCTCAGCTATCTTTATCTCACCTCCATGGTGCTGAAACATTATCAGGATCAGGGTGAGCAGGAAGCAGACCAGGTGCTACTGGACTACGCCTGTGGCGACCTGTTGTGCAAGCTACAGGAACAAATGCACCTGCTGCTGCAAAACCTGCCCAATCGTCTGATGGCAACCTTGTTGCGAGCCGTGGTATTCCCCACGGGTCGTCCCATGGCCGCTGTCAGCGATGACACCAAACAGGCGCTGGCAGAAGCCGTCATTCAGCCCTCAGAGCTGCGAAGTCGCCTGCTGAAAGGGGCTTATCTCAGTGCCGCGGGCGACAATCCCCTGCACAGCCTGAACCAGGCTTTGGAGATGGCCGAGTCAGTTGAAGAACTGGAAGCCAAAGTGTCGGCCGCCGAAAAGGAAGGCAAGGTGATCGATACCGTCGGTGCTGAGCAGATTGATGACGCCGAGGCACAAGGCGTGTTGACCAGCGATGAAGCAAACAAGCTGCGTGAATTCGACAGTCTGGTCATGTCCCATATCCACGTGGATGACTTCGCCTACGATGAGATTGGCAAGAAGCCTCTGCGACCCCAGGCCGAGGTCGATCGCAAAAAACTCGCGGCTGAATCCAGCACTCCCGACAGGGTTGCGTCCTAGTTAATAGGATTGAAAGCGAGTTAAACCAGCACGCGCGGGATTATTCCCAATCGAAATCCACAGGCCAGAGCTCTTGCTCTGGCTTGTCGTATTCAGACCACAGTTGCTGGTAGGTCTTGTTGACCACGGGATGCTGATGCTCCGGCAGCAGGTCTGCCAGTGGTCTTAGCACAAAGGCATTTTCCAGAATCTCGGCACGGGGCAATTGGATGCCAGCTTGCTCGCCAGCCAGTTCACCAAAGGTCAGAATATCCACATCCATGATACGCCCGGAAAACCTGGGCTTGCTGCGGTCGCGACCCATGTCGTCTTCCAGCGACTTTAAATAACTCGATATCTCTGCCAGAGGCTCATCGGTTTCGGTGGCGACCACCAGATTGAGAAAATTGTCTCCGTCGAAACCAACGGTTTTGCTTTCATAGACAGGAGAGCATTCCAGGTTGCCAAACTTTCTGCGTAATAACTTCACCACGACCCGAACGTTTGGACCAGGCTCGATATTACTGCCAATGCTTAGAGTGAGAAGTGGCACTGTCTTGTGCGCCCCTATTGCGGCTTTTGTCCGCGCTCGATGATCACGCCCACGTCTTTGGATCCGGTTACTGCCCCGGGCTTACCCAGGCGCAAGCGCAGCCAGGCTACATCAAACTCCTGCAAGACTATACCCGCTACACGTTCGGCCAGAGTCTCCACCAGGAAAAATTCGGAGTTTTCGATAAAGTCGATGAGCCGCTTGGCCACCGACTTGTAATCCAGCGCCTGTTCGATACTGTCCGTCTCCGCCGCCCTGGCAATATCTGCAGCCATCTCCAGATCCAGACTCACCACCTGACGCTGCTCTCTCTCCCAGTCATAAATACCAATAATGGTACGAACTTCCAGCTCACGAATGTACACGATGTCCATGACAGTTCCTTTTAGAGGGACAGATTACGAGAGCGCCGGTAATGTCTCCAGGTTCCACCGAGGCCTGGCCTGAATACCCAGATCTTCCTGCTGGCCCGCCAGCAGGCGCTGGCACCCAGCATACGCGATCATGGCACCATTGTCGGTGCAAAGACTCAAGCGGGCATAGAACAAACGACCATCCACCTTGGCAAGACTGCTTTCCAGCACTTCCCGCAGGCGCAAATTGGCACTGACGCCGCCGGCAATAATGAGTGACTTCAGTCCTGTATGCTCCAGCGCCCGGCGGCACTTGATGGCAAGCGTCGAAACCACGGCCTCTTCGAATGCCCTGGCGATGTCGGCCCGGGTCTGGTCGTCCAACTCCCCTTTCACCGAATCCTCAGATTCTTCTGCGATGGTGTTGCGCACAAAAGTCTTCAAGCCACTGAAGCTGAAATCCAGGCCAGGGCGATTGGTCATGGGCCTTGGAAATTCATAGCGCGCTTCCTTTCCTTGCAGGGCCAGCTTGGCAACGTGAGGACCACCGGGATAGGGCAAGCCCAGCATCTTGCCAACTTTGTCGAAGGCTTCACCGGCCGCATCGTCCAGTGACTCACCCAGTAATTCATATTCGCCAATGCCTACCACGCGCACCAATTGGGTATGGCCGCCCGATACCAGGAGAGCCACAAAGGGAAATTCGGGCGGATCATCTTCCAACATGGGCGCCAGCAAATGCCCTTCCATATGGTGCACACCAATAGCCGGCACACCCCAACCCATGGCCAGACTGCGGCCAATAGAAGCACCCACAAGAAGCGCACCAATCAATCCGGGTCCGGCTGTGTAGGCCACACCTTCAATCTGCGAATCTTTAATCCCCGCTTCGGCAATCACCTGGCGAATCAGAGGCAAAGTCTTGCGAATATGGTCACGGGAGGCCAGCTCTGGAATCACACCCCCATACTGGGCATGGATTTCCACCTGACTGTACAAACCATCCGCCAGCAAGCCGCGCTCGCTGTCATAGAGGGCTATTCCTGTTTCATCGCAGGAAGTTTCAATACCGAGAACAATCAATGACTTAGCTATCCGTGTGTGCAAATCAGGCGGCAATCATGCCAAAATTCCCCGCATATCCCAAATTTACCTGCATTCACGGCTTTCCAGCCCCCCAATCCTTTGCAATTCAAGCCCTGAATCTATAAGATACGCACCCTCTTGCGCCGCCCGTCCGTTTGGGCTGACCGGCCAGAGCATTGAAATTCATTGATTTAAGGTTAGGTGACTTAGTTCATGCCTCAGGTAAAACTGAAAGAAAATGAGCCTTTTGATGTGGCCCTGCGCCGCTTCAAGCGTTCTTGCGAAAAGGCTGGAATCCTCGCTGAAGTACGTCGTCGTGAGTTCTACGAGAAGCCCACGGCAGTACGCAAGCGCAAAGCTGCTGCGGCAGTAAAGCGCCACGCGAAGAAGGTCCAGCGCGAGAGCCGAAAGACTCAGCGTCTTTACTAAGCCGGGTTGGGCCAGATTCGAAGTCTGTCCCGCTTGCAAAAGAACATCAGGGACAGATTTAGTTTGGTAAATCTGTCCCTTTTTTGTTGGAGCTTTTGATCAAACAGCAGCACAGCCTTCTCAAATCATCGACAAAACAATAAAAAATCTTTATGTCCGAAAGCACTCTCAAGACCCAGATCACCGAATCCATGAAAGATGCCATGCGCGCCAAAGACAAGGAGCGCCTGGGAACGGTTCGACTGATGCTGTCTGAAATCAAGAGAATTGAAGTGGACGAGCGCATCGACCCCGATGATGCCCGCATCATTTCGATCCTGGACAAGATGGTCAAACAGCGCCGCGACTCTATCAACCAGTATGTGGACGGCGGTCGCCAGGAACTGGCCGACAAGGAACAGGCCGAGATCAACGTGATCCAGGAGTTCCTGCCCCAGCCGCTGAGCGACGAAGAAGTGGATGCCATCGTCCAGCACGCTATCAGCGACACCAGCGCCACCTCCATGGCCGACATGGGCAAGGTGATGGGCCTGGTCAAGCCACAGGTGGTGGGCAAGGCCGACATGGGTACCGTCAGCCAGAAAGTGAAAGCAGCGCTATCCTGAAGCGGTGTCAGACACGTGTCTGACACCATCTAAATTAGCTCGGCGGTTCTTGGTCCTCAATGCAAATCATCGGAATCGACCACATTCAAATCGCGATTCCATTCGGTGGTGAAAATCTGGGCCGCGCCTTTTACGGCGAATTACTTGGCTTAACCGAAATCAGCAAACCTGAAGATCTGGCAGCCAATGGCGGCGTGTGGTTTGAGTTAGGCGATCTGCAACTTCATCTCGGCATCGATCCGGAATTCAAGCCTGCGAAGAAAGCACACCCGGGTCTGATCGTATCTGATTTAGACTCATTGGCTGCAAAACTTAAAGCACAAGGCTATGAGATAACTGAAGCCGCGCCTGTCGAAGAGATGAGTCGCTTCTTTACAGCAGACCCCTTTGGCAATCGCCTGGAATTTTTGGAACCACTAACCTCATAGTCATTCTTACTAGTTACCAGATAACCCGCTCATCGCCGATGTAGAAATAAGGATAATCGAAGCGCAGGCCCGGCGGATCACAGGGCTGATATTCAGGATTAGCAGTAAGGCGCTGAACTTCATTGTGGAGCCGTTCCATAGTTTCTACTTCCCCGTGCTCAATCAGACTATTGATCCAGAAATCTGCCAGTTCCTCATCGTAACTCATCAGACTCATTGCCGGACTTCGAAACTGGTTCTGATATTCTTGACGAGCCTCCAGAGCTGCCTCCATTCGCGCGACACCATCTTCGTCCCCAATAGCCTGATAGACACCTTGCTGAACAGCAAGGCCCAGTATCTTGCCGATATTCGTATCGCTGCCTTCAGCGATTCTTTCGCCATAGAGCAAGCAACCTTCTGCAGCCAACGGATCGACGCTGGCCTGTTGACTGCATAGATTCCATATAGACGGCCCTGCGCTGGACGTTCCCACCGTGGGATCTGAATAGGAGAAGAATCGAAATGCAGTTCCCATTTTTGCCAAAGGCTCAGCGGTTGGATTCGCCTGATCAATCACGGCAACTTGTAAAGAGAAATAGTCATCGAATTCTGGCGCTACTGCTGCTTGCCGGAGAGCTGATATCGCGCCAAAAATATCCTCCTGCTCATTGCGGAGCATAGCGAGTGAACCCCAGATAGCGGAATTGTTGGAATGGGATTGAACCAGTGTATTCACGCTGTCGCTCGAACACTCACTGCGACCTGGATCCTGCAAACATGCAGCCAACAACTGAGAAACAACAAGGCCACTTTCGGGAGCGCGCTGTGCGAGCTCAGCCAGTACATCGATTTCATCTGCGCCAACGCGCCCATTGTTCTCAACACGGATACTCATGAGCTGTGCACTGGAGTCTTCTGAACTGGCTAAGTTTTCTCTGAATTCCTGTTCCACAACTAAATACTGTGCTTCGTAGCTTTCTTCATCGTAGTACTCAGGGTTGAACTCGGGATAGCACGCAATTTCCTCAGCCTGAGCAGGCACATAGCTGTAAAGATGGTAGGCAGCCGGCGCAAGCAAGACGAACACCGCAGCCCACAGCGCTATGGCGATTCTTGCTCGGTAATCTCTCCAGGACATGGCATTCCCCGGCCACAGGATTAAACTCATACTCAGGGGGCGACTGTGGCATCATTGCACTGCAATCTGTCGCCACCCAATCAACAGGATACTCTAAATCTCTCATGGCCGGACTCATCCCACAAACCTTCATCGACGACCTGCTGCACCGGGTCGATATCGTGGAGGTGGTGGACAAGCGGGTGAGCCTGAAGCGCTCCGGCAAGAATTACCAGGCCTGCTGCCCCTTCCACAACGAGAAGACCCCCTCCTTCAGCGTCCAGCCGGAAAAGCAGTTCTATTATTGCTTTGGCTGTGGCGAAGGCGGCAATGCCATCGGCTTTGTGATGAACTTCGATCACGTGGATTTTCCCGAGGCGGTGGAAAGCCTGGCCAGGGATGTTGGCCTGGAAGTGCCGCGGGAAGAATCCAAAGCCGCCACCAGGCGCCAGTCGGAAAACAGCAAACTGCTGGAAACCCTGGAAAGCGCCAGCAAGTTCTACCAGCAGCAGTTGCGCACCCATCCCCACAAAGACAAGGCCGTAGCCTATCTCAAATCCCGCGGCCTCAGCGGTGAGATTGCCCGTGACTTTGCCCTGGGCTTTGCCCCGCCGGGCTGGGACAACCTCATCAGCACCGTCGGCGAGGATGCCGAGAAACAGAAGACCCTGCTGCGGGCCGGCATGGTAATCGAGCGCGGCAAGCATCGTGACTCGGACAGTGAAGAAACAGAACAGCCGGAACAAACCGGTTATTACGACCGCTTCCGCGACCGCATCATGTTCCCTATCCGCGACAGCCGCGGCCGCACCGTGGCCTTCGGTGGCCGGGTGTTGGGCGATGACAAACCCAAGTATCTGAACTCGCCAGAGACCCCCGTGTTTCACAAAGGCGCGGAACTCTACGGCTTGTATGAATCGATACGCGCCAATGAAAAGTTTACCCGCTTGCTGTTAGTGGAAGGCTATATGGACGTAATCGCCCTGGCACAAATGGGCATTCGCAATGCCGTGGCCACACTCGGCACCGCCACCAGCGAGCGTCACCTCACCCGCATGTTTCGCTCGGTTTCCGAGGTGGTGTTCTGTTTCGACGGCGACGAGGCCGGCCGCACCGCCGCCTGGCGCGCGCTGGAAACCACCCTGCCGCAAATGGAAGACGGCCGGCAGGTGCGCTTTTTGTTCCTGCCCGAAGGCAGCGACCCGGATACCTATGTGCGCGAAGTGGGCAAGGACAAGTTCCTGGAAGAGGTGAACAACGCCGCCCCGCTGGAGCAGTTCTTCTTCGACAAGCTCTCCGCCGATCTGGATATCCATTCCATCGAAGGCAAGGCACGGCTCAGCAACCTGGCCAAGCCGCTCATCCGCAAACTCCCCAAAGGGGTTTATGCCCAACTGATGCTGGACAAGCTGTCGAACACCCTCGGCGTGAGCAGCGAGTCACTGGACCAGCTTATGGCCACGCAACCTGAGCCACCGCCTCCAGGCCCGAGTGATGACATGCCACCCGCACCACCAACACCCCAATACCGGCAATCCCCGCGAGAATCCTCCTCGCCCCTGAACCGCTACCGCAAATCAGCCGCCCTGAAAGCCATCGAGCTGCTGCTGCGCAACCCGGAAGTGGCCCTGAATGTGAAAAAGGACGATATCGAGCCCCTGCGCAATGCCGAGGACCCCAGCCGCCGACTGCTGCTGAACCTCATTGAAAAAGTGCATGCCAACCCCAACATAGATATCTACACACTGTATGGCGCCTGCATGGCCACCACCCTGGGCGGGCAGCTCACCCAGCTGCAGAAGGAAGAGAAAATCACTCCCCAGGAAGGCATTGAGCAGGAGTTCAGACAGATAGTTGACAGTATATTGTCAGATATACAGAAAAAGCTGCATATCCTGCGGCTGAAGGAAGAGGCCAACACCCGGGTTTCTGCGGCCAACGCTGCGAACTCAAACGGCCCCAATTCGGTCTAAATGACTGTCTAATTCAACGAGATTGTCGATATACATGTATGCCAGTCGCCGCTATAATGCCCGGCTCACTTTTTTACACGCATTCCCCCTCCCTGGCACCTACGCCCGGGAAGACGAGAGGTCATGGCCGAATTAATCGCACCCCAATCCAGTCTTAAATCTCTGATCGCCAAAGGTAAGGAGCAGAGCTACCTCACCTATGCCGAGGTGAATGATCACCTGCCGGAAAACATCTCCGATCCGGATCAGGTTGAAGACATCATCCAGATGATCAACGACATGGGCATCAAGGTTTTTGAAACCGCACCCGATGCCGACGCCCTGTTGCTCAACGACGATGACGACTCCTCCGATGACGAAGTGGCCGCTGCCGAAGCCGCCGCCGCCCTGGCCGCCGTGGAAAACGAAGCCGGCCGCACCACCGACCCGGTGCGCATGTACATGCGCGAGATGGGTACCGTGGAACTGCTTACCCGCGAAGGCGAAATCGTTATTGCCAAGCGCATCGAGGAAGGCCTGCGTGAGCTGATGAAAGCCATGGCCCTGTTCCCCGGCACCGTGGAGCATGTGCTGAATGAATACGCGCTGATCGACAGCGAAGAGCGTCGCCTCAACGACCTGATTACCGGTTACCTGGATGTCACCGACGACATCCCCCCTCCGGGCCAGCAGAACAACAGCAATAACAACAACGCCTCCTCATCCAACGATGATTCTGATGATGATGATTCGGACAGCGATGACGACGAAGATGAAGCAGCCACGGGTCCGGATCCGGAAGAAGCCCGCATCCGCTTCACCGAACTGAAAGACCAGTACGAAGTCACCAGCACCATCATCGGCAAGCATGGCCGCAACCACGCCAAGGCCGAAGCCGAGCTGGAAAAACTGGGCGAGATCTTCAAATCATTCAAACTGACCCCACGCCAGTTCGACCCCCTGCTGCAACACGTCCGCGCCGTACTCACCCGCCTGCGCCGTCATGAGCGCTCGGTAATGAGCCTGTGTGTCCGTGGCGCCAAGATGCCCAGAAAGGAATTCATCGAATCCTTCCCCGGCAACGAAACCAACGAGAAGTGGATCGACAAGCACATCCGCGCCAAGAAGCAGTATTCCGAACTGCTGGTGAACGTGAAGACAGAAGTGGTCCGCGCCCAGAAGAAGATCAAGCTGCTGGAAGAAGAAACCGGCCTCACCGTTACTGAGATCAAGGACATCAACCGACAGATGTCCATCGGCGAAGCCAAGAGCCGCCGCGCCAAGAAGGAAATGGTGGAAGCCAACCTGCGACTGGTGATCTCCATCGCCAAGAAGTACACCAACCGCGGCCTGCAGTTCCTGGACCTGATCCAGGAAGGCAACATCGGCCTGATGAAGGCAGTGGACAAGTTCGAATACCGAAGAGGCTACAAGTTCTCCACCTACGCCACCTGGTGGATTCGACAGGCCATCACCCGATCCATCGCCGACCAGGCGCGCACCATCCGTATCCCGGTGCACATGATCGAAACCATCAACAAGCTGAACCGCATCAGCCGCCAGATGGTGCACGAAAAAGGCAGAGAGCCCACACCGGAAGAACTGGGCGAGCGCATGGACATGAGCGAGGACAAGGTACGCAGAGTCCTCAAGATCGCCAAAGAGCCGATCTCCATGGAGACGCCGATTGGTGATGATGAAGATTCCCATCTGGGCGACTTTATCGAGGATGCCACCGTGGACTCCCCGGTAGACAGCTCCATCGACGAAGGCTTAAGAGAAGCCACCAAGAGTGTCCTCGGCAGCCTGACCGCCAGAGAAGCCAAGGTACTCAGAATGCGCTTCGGCATCGACATGAACACCGACCACACCCTTGAGGAAGTGGGCAAGCAGTTCGATGTCACCCGAGAGCGGATTCGTCAGATAGAGGCCAAGGCCCTGAGAAAGCTGCGGCATCCGACCCGGTCGGATCACTTGAGATCATTCCTGGACGAATAAGCCAGGAAATTGGCAAGATTCTAAGGGGTGCATATAATGCACCCCTTCTTGTTTAAGGGCCTATAGCTCAGTTGGTTAGAGCGCCGGACTCATAATCCGTCGGTCCCAGGTTCGAGTCCTGGTGGGCCCACCAACTCTCCTTATTTTTCTTGGACTTAGCATCCCGTAGGACCAACGGATTCCCATAATTCATAGTCCGGCGATCCTTGCATAGCTCTCCAATCTAGCAGCATTCCGCCACCAGGCTCGCCACGAAACGCAGGCTTTCATCTAAAGCTCTTACTCCTTTGATCACGATGTGTTTGCGCCATCGGCTTGACTCTTATAACTTACGAAATCAGTGGGAGTCTACAATAACGATAAATCTAGGGGTCCTTATAAAAATGAAAATCAGAATAATACTATTTATTTCTTCTTTTGCAGTTCTTGCGGGGTGTGCTTCTTCTCCCGCTGATATTGCTCCGGCTATGGTGGACACTACGCAGTATCAGCAAATGAGCTGTGAAGGCTTACTACTTGCTGCTGGAAATGAGGGCGTCAACCTTGAGCAAGTAAGCAGAGATCAACGCGCAGCGCGAAATTGGGACATTGCACTAAACTGGTTACTTCTACCTGGACTTGGAGCGGTCACAGGAGATTCAGAAAGAGAAGTTGCTGAAGCCAAGGGTCGGGTCTTAGCGATTCAAAATGAATACGGTAGCCGATGCGGTAACGACGATTCTTAGGTGAAAGCAAAGGGATCAAAGTACGTTGACCCCTGAACGGTACCTGACTAAATGCTCTTTCCGGGGGTTTGAGTCTTGGTGGCCCCACCAATTCTGTTCTAAAGATCGAACCTCGGGGGGATAGGGGACACTGACAACTTAGCAACTTAAGCAACCACCTCTTCCAGATCAATCTCGCTAAGTTGCAAAGTTGTCAGTGCCCTTAAGTTCCTGCACCCAATAATTGAGGCTGCCTCCAAAATTAGGCAGAAGTGGGAATTTCAAGAAACCAACCCCAATATCCCTATTAGCACTGCCAAAATAGAAAATATGACTGCGTTCCTAGACAGTTGCATGGCTTGATTATGCATCTGCAATGAAACGCGTTCCGCAAGAACGGCCATAATCATATTTCTTTTTTCCTCCCCAGTAGATTTTGTGGAACTTATCTTATTCAAAGTTGTTTCCAATTTGCTTTCAAGCGATGTCAGGACTCCGAAATTGTAAATTTCTCTTGGGCCTATTTGTCCAGGCGAGCAATCGATGATATTTTTCTCTCTGATCTCACTTCTAATCCAATCAATTCGTGAATTGGAATTTAGTTCACTAATAAATTTGGTAGTTTTTTCCCGCTGGAGCATCCATTTTTCTATATCTCCTAAAATCATTTTACTGAAGGTATCGATGGGATTAATGTCGCTCCTTCGGATAATATTAAAATATGTTTCCACACTTTTTTTATAAAACGTACAACTTTCGATGTCCTGCTTAACTTTGTGTGCAATCCTCGAAGCGTTCATTAACTCTAAAACATGAAACAAGAACTCGGGGATAAGCAATGCATCAGATTCTGTATATGGAATTGACCCAGTATTGAACACAAATAGTTGCTCATAGATATTCCCATGTGAAGCGCTGCCTGCAGTTAGGTGGGAATATCTTTGAGCTACTGCACTAGTATCTGACCAATGAGCAAGATATTTTAATACCTCGGCGTGTGTGATGGACTCATCATCAGTAGTGCGCTTTGGAGTCGTGATTTCCAAATAAAGAATAGAACTAGTTCTAAAATCCCAAATATTGTGATCATCAGATCGTAGTTTTTCTAGCAGGTTCCATGACTCACCGACAAGCCGCGATTTTTCACTATTTAAAGCTATAAGGTCTTTCGCTAGATTTGGCTCAATAGAAAAAACAGTATAACCACTCGGGAAATCTACAATTTTAGTTACGCGTTTTGCCCAAAAATCAGGAAGCGTTGGCGAAATAGAGGTTCCAAATGACACACCAGCACGCTCTCCGTTGGGATAATAGCGGACCATAGAACAATCAGTCGAATGTTGTAGTTCATCATACCTAAGCCGACCCTCGCCCATAAATATTAAACAGGCGTTCGTAACTTGAATTTCCTTTTCTGAATTTTCCATAATTGTTATAGCAGCAGAAAAATTGGTGTGTTATCGGTTCCAGGTTCGCTCATTAGAATAAAAATACTTGAAGACATTGATAGCTTTATAATTCAAGAAACACTTACTGGATTTAACTGCCTCCCATCGTGACAGAATTATTCCCATGTCTAGTGTCTTCAATATCCAACTCACAAATACCTATCCAAAAACTCCCGAATCGCCCGATACCCCCTAACCTCATTCTCCCGATTCCTGAACCCATGCCCCTCATCAGGAAACACAATATAGTCCACATGCACATCGTTCCTTCGCACCGCAGCCACCATCTCATCCGACTCCACCTGCAACACCCGCGGGTCGTTGGCGCCCTGCAGCACAATCATCGGCTTGGTGATGTTTTCCGCATGAAACAGCGGTGAGATGCGTTCCAGTCGCTCGCGGTCGGTGGCCGGGTCGCCCATCTCGTCATAGAGTGCGTCTTTCTGCGCAGTCCACCAGGGCGGGATGCTTTCCAGAGTGCGCAGCCAGTTGGTGACGCCGAAGATGTCCACGCCTACATCGAACACATCCGGCTCGAAGGCCAGTGCGGCCACCACCATATAACCCCCGTAGCTGCCGCCGATGATGCCCACTGCATCCGGGTCCACCACGCCGGTGTCGATCAGCATCTGTTTGCTGGCCACTACATCGCCCAGGTCGGCTTCGCCGTGGCGCTGGTTGTCCATGGCGAAGAAGGTCTTGCCGTAGCCGGAGCTGCCGCGGTTGTTGATGCCGTAGACCACATAGCCGTGGTTCACCAGGTATTGAATCAGGCCGGAATAGCTGGCACGGGTTTGTCCGCCGGGGCCGCCGTGTACCCACACCAGGCCGGGTGCCTTATTGTCTTCACTGGCGCCATGGGGCACATACAACACGCCGGGAATCTCAACGCCATCGTAGGATGCGAAGCGCACCACTTCGGCATCCACCAGGTGATCCGGGTCGATATTGTCGTTGAGGCTGCTGGTGAGTCGCCTCGGTGAGGCGTTGCTGTCCACATCCTGTACAAACAGGTCACTGGGGAAACGACTGCCGCTGCCGTACAGGGCAACCTGCTCGTCGCCATGGGAAAAGGTCACGCTGGTGACGTTGGCACCCTCGATAGAAGGCGCGGGGATCTCTGTCATGCCACCTTCCAGGGTTCCTTCCATATTGGCAGCATCGAACATCATTAATTGGGTGCGGGCATCCACATTGGCCGCCGCCACAAAATAATCGCCCTCTCTGGAGAACACGCCGTAATAAATGTCCCAGTCCAGGGACAACACTGCTTCTTTTTCTCCGCTGGCCAGCTGGTAACGCATCAGGTGCTGGAACTCGCTGCCTTCATCGGTGGCGTAGTAAAGCCACTGGCTGTCTGGTGAAAAATCACTGGGGCCGGAACTGACATCCCCTTCGTGGGGTGTAATATTGATGCGCTCGCCGGTGTCCAGATTTTCCACGAACAGATTGCTGTTGTTGGCGGTGATCAATTGCATCAGCGCCAGGTGCTGACCATCGGGTGAGATCTGTGCGGGAAAGAAACCCGCATCGTTCTGATAGATCATCTCCCGCGGGTAGCCTGCCGCGACCTGATACTCATACACATCGAAAAAGCGCGGGTCCCGCTCGTTGCTCTGTACATAGAAAGACTGATAGTCCCCTGCCCAACCGGCGAAGGATGCCTTGAGGTTTTCACCGGGCGTCAGGTCCACTTCCGAACCATCCAGCTCGCGCACATAGATATGGTTGAGTTCATTGCCGCCCTGGTCGGCGGTATAGAGGAAGCGCTCATCTTCGGGAAAGTAGGAGATGGCTCCCATGGCATCGGTTTCGGAAAAAGTGAGTTGCTCGCTGCCACTGCCATCGGTATTGATGGCGTACACATTGAAGATGCCGGTGCTGTTGTTGCTGACCAGGATCTTTTCATTGTCCGGTGAAAAGCTGGCACCCCGGTAACTGGTGCTGTTCATGAAGTCTTCGATGGTGTATTCGGGGATCGAGACAGCCGGGGCTTCTGCCACCTCGATTGCGGGTTCAGACGAACTGGCGGGTGTGCTGGAAGCTTGTTGTTCCTGGCCGCAGGCAAGCAGAAACAGCGCGGAGATTAGCGTGAGGAAAGTGACTCGGTATTGCATGACAACACCTCTATACTGGACAATGAATTTTGGAACGGATCGCCAGCATAGCCCGCCATTTGGGGGATGTCTACGACCGGAGACGCCAGCCAGCCGCCAATTTGCTTGGTGTTGGGAAAAACACAGGTAACAGCACATGACTACCAAAAACAGGTTTCAGCTAGCACTATTCGGCCTGCTCCTGGCCCCCGGGCTCTTGCTCGCACAAGCAGAACATCGCCAGATATTGCGAGACAAACTCCAGGCCGACCTGCAACAGGTGGTGAATGACTACGAAGGCGTGGCTGGCCTGCATGTGGTCGACCTGACATCCGGTGATCGCTGGGCCATCCGGGACGAACTGGTGTTCCCCCAGGCCAGCGCCATCAAGGTGCCCATCTTGCTGGAACTCTTCCGTCGCGCCGATTCCGATCCTGAACTCTTGGGGCGGCGAGTGGAGTTAACCGACGCCGTCCGCACCGGTGGCAGTGGTGTCTTAAGTGTGCTGACAGACGGAGGCTCTGCCCTGTCCCTGGAAGACTACGCCATCTACATGATTCTCCATTCGGACAACACGGCCACCAATGTGTTGATCGACGAGCTTGGCATGGAATCGGTCAACCGGCTGTCTGCAAATCTCGGAGCCACCCAGACTTTGCTGCAGCGCAAGATGATACGGCCCGAGCAATCTGCCCGTGGCTATGAGAACCTTTCCACGCCACGGGACGCGGCATTAATTATGGAGAAGATCGCAAAATGCGACCTGCCCTTAAGCGAGGCCTCTTGCCAACGAGTGCGGGAAATTCTGGAGCTTTATAAGAGTGGTCCTATTCGCACACCCGTACCAGATTCCATTCCCATTGCTTTTAAACCCGGTGGTATTACCGGAGTCAGCACGGTATGGGGCCTTGTCGATGTGCCGGATCGACCCTATGCCCTGGCCGTGATGTCCAACTACGGCGGTAACGGCGGAGAAGTGATTCGAAAAGTCTCCGCATTGACTTATGACTATTTCAGCAGGCTTTCCGGTGTTACCGAGTACGGTACGAGGGTGCCATTGGAAGTGAAGCGCCAGGTTGAGGGTTCCCGCTAGGCGGCGACTCTGATACAGACTTTGTGCCAGGAGGTAGCGATCATGAAATTCAGACAATTTTCGATCTTCACGTTGTTGTGCCTGTTTACTGCGGTCTCTTTTAGCCAGGAGCCGACAACCGGGACTCGCGTGGGTTCGCCGCGGGCTGGTTCCCTCAAGGTCATCAACCTGACGCAACCACACGAGATCGGCGAAATTGAACGCCTGCTGGGAGCGAGGCAAACAGAAAAAGCCTATGAACTGGCAACCAGCTATGCGGCGGCGGTTGACTCGACGGCACAGGACAGCAGCACACGCTACTTCGCCCATAACGCATTGTGCGTCGTCTACACCCAGATGCGGGAATACGACAAGGCAATGGCTGAGTGTGATTTCGCCATCGAGCTGATGGGCGGGCACTGGTCGGCCTGGAACAACCGCGGCACGCTTTATTACCTGGCCGAAGATTACGAAACTGCCAGGCAGGATTATCTGAATGCACTGGAGCGCGCCGGAAACTCGGAAAGCGTTGCCGAACTGGTTCGTTTCAACCTGGATCTGGTCAACGTGCAACTGCTGCCTGAAAACTAGGGGACACTGACAATCTAGCAACCTAGTGAAATCTTTTGGGGTAGAGGGATTGCTTAAGTTGCTAAATTGTCAGTGCCCCCTGTTGTGCTCCCGATACTAGCGAGGCACCACAACCGGCATCTCCACCGTAAACAACATCGTGCGATCCAGATCAAGCCGCGCCCACTTCAACAAGGTCTCGCGACTTTGGGTAACCACGCCCTGAGAATAAATCAATCCATTAATTCGCACCGTAACCGGCGCACTAAAATCCACCTCTTCCGGACTGAGCAATAGAGTAAAGCGGCTAACCCCCTGCGCAGACACATCAAGTTCGTTTCCTTCTCTCGTCACCTTCAGCATGGCTGCTTGGCTTGGGCGCCGTAACTGATTAATTACAATCCAGTGATTGCGGTTGAACCTGTCAGCACGGTCAGCCACCCACTGAACCTGGTCGGGCAAGGGGTCTCTCGGATTATTCTGACGAAACTGCTCCAGGGCTGCTGTCTCTTCTGGATACCAAACCATATCGTGGCCACCGTTCTCAATAACGCGCCAGGTATGTTGCACACCCATTTCGCGCAGTACTTCGATGAACGCGGCGACAGAAGAGGCCGGATAGAGTGTGTCGGCGCCACCATTGACGATATACAACGGCTTGTTCATCAGGTTCTCGAAATGCAAGGCATACCCACTGCCACTGCGTGTGTTGCGCAGCACACCCGGGTGGCCGATGTAGGGGAGAAACGCGGCCCATTCCGTGGGCTGCTTGAAGGCGAAAAAATAGGTGCCGGCGCCACCGTCCGAGATTCCAGCCAGGGTTACGCGGTTCTCATCGACGTTGTAGTGCCGCTTTAATACATCGAGAATTGCTGGCACGTTCTCGGCCTGATTTTCTTGCCACCAGCGGGCATCGGCCCAGGCAGTGGGAATCACGAGAATGCGCGATTTATCACCTGCCCCATCAATGGTTCTCTGAAAATAAGTCGCGCTGGACTGTGGTTGATCGCGACTCACGCCACCATGGAGGATAAATTCAACTGTATGTGGCACCGTTGAATCATAGCTGTCGGGAATAGACACCGCATAGGGGAAGTTTACCCGATTGATACCGCTCCGTGATTGTTGCAGCAGACCCTTCGGTGCATCTGCTGCGTAGAGGGGACCAGTTTTCAGCCACTGATATAATTCCGTAACATCCTCGCTGGCTTCCAGCAGACGCGCTCTGGTTGCTGCCCGCTGTTCCGCATCGGCAGCGCGCCAAAACGCGGTCACCAGATCCTGTGGTGATTCATTGTCGGCTGCAAAGACGGTGGTGCTGACGACCGCTGCCAGAAGAACAGGGACCAGCCGCCTTGCACGGAAAGTATAGGGGACACTCATAGGCTGGTAGCTTAACCACTTATGGGCCTTGGAGATACAGAAAACAAAGGGGGCAATGACTATTTGGCAATTTGGCGAGATCGTTCAGGATGGAAGGAATGCTTAAGGTGCCAAATTGTCTGTGTCTCACGCAATCTCCCATTAAGCGCCGAGGTTATTTTGCTATATTATTAGTGAGGTTTCCCTATTGTGAGAATTTTTACCGCTTGGTTTATTTTAGCCTTTCCCCTAATAGCTCAGGGGGGCTCTATAGTTGAGGTACGCACTTCTCAAGGCGTGTTCTATATAGAACTTAATGAGCGCGCCGCACCCATTTCCTCAGAAAATTTCCTGCAATATGTGACCAAGGGCCGCTACGACGATACATTTGTCTACGGCAATGCAAACGGGTCCTTTATCAGAGGCGGCGGCTATACCTTCGCAAGCTGTCCGAACGGTGTTCAAAAAATTACCGAGGAGCCGCCAATAGCTTTTGAACATACCGGTTTGTCTAACAAACGAGGCACAATCTCCATGGTTCCATCCAGTCAGTACACCGACTCGGCGACAAGCGACTGGATTATTAACATCGACGACAATTTGAATTTTGATGACGGACGCACGGGGTACACACCTTTCGGTGAGATTATTGGCAATGGTCTTGAAGTCATACAGGCTATAGCAGTGGCCAATCAAGCAGAATATTCGGAGCCTTTGGATAGTCAGGGTGAAGATTTCTTTGGCTACCACGTAAATTGCCAGTTACCTGCACAAAGCAATCACATTTCGATTGCTATGACGCTGGTAAGCAGTGAAGCAGACCTGCCCAGCGGGCGCTATTTCAGTGCGGAAAACGAGCTGCAGATCAATATCTTGCTGCCGGACGACACCTATGTGCGTATGCCTTTTGAGGTGGCGATGCTGGAAAATGGCGAGGTCACAATTACAGCCAGACCAGAGACGTTAACAGTGCTTGATAGGCCCCTTCCCAATATGGCGAGTTACGATGCTGCTACTGGCGCTCTGACTCTTGGATCTCTTGAAATAGATGGCGTTGTATTGTTTGAAGACGTGCGGTTTCTCGAAACCGAAAACGACGGCAGTACCTTTAGACTAATCTCATTTAAGGAACTATAGGGCAATAACGACCCGCACTGCCGCATCAGGCTCTACATCCACAGGACAAATGCCATTTGCTGTACAACTCCGGGTGGTTCCGAAATAGGAATTACCAGGGTCCAGAGATTGAGTGTCTGTGAAAGTGAACAATACCCTGTTACCAGAGACCTGGGCGAAACCCGACTCAATCATTGAATGGCTGGAACCAAGCGCAGTCCAGCGACGAGCTTCCGATCGCCAGATCAGCAGAGTGAGTGGTTGCTGCGCACTAAGATTTTCGCCGATGGCGATGGCATCCACGTTGATCGGCTCACCCCTTTTCACATAGGCAGTAGCCTCAGTGATTGCAGACTCCTTGCCATAAGAAACGATGGGATAGAAGGCAGCCATGCTGACCAGCAGCAGAATGATGGGCTTGGTGTTTTCCATAGTATAATGAAGGGCACTTAAAAATAGGGACAGATTTATTTTGAGCATGCGCGAGAATAAATCTGTCCCTATTTTGATAATAATACTTCCCGAAGCTGCTGCACATAGGTCTTGCTAACCGGCACTGTCACCCCGGATTCCAGCAGGATTTCAGTTTCCCCTTTGTCACGGAACTTCTGTACGCGATCGAGGTTAACGATGGCCGTACGGTGCACCCGCTGGAAGCGAATAGGGTCCAGTTGTTTGATGAGTTTCTTCAATGTCTGCCGCATAGGGTAATGGCGGTCACCGCAGTTGAGCACCACGTAGTTGCTCGCCGATTGCACCCAATCAATATCGTCCACGTTTACCAGATACTCCCTGTCCAGCATTTTTACCAGGAACTGATTTCGGTACTGGTCCGGCGCGGATTCATGTTCATGACCTAGAAATTTTGCCTCGCCCTGCAGTCGATTAATGATAAATCGATAAGCATAATAGGCCGAAATGATGGCAACAAAACTAAGAAAATCTTTGCGCATTTCATAAATCAGATTAATCAGCAGCGGGTCAAAATCATAGTGCTGGCGAACCAATGACCATAGCCCCTTTCTGATCAATATGAAGAGCCCGATGTGCAGCAAAGAGAAAACAATAAACAGAGGAATAAGCAGCAAAGTACGCTGACGGAAACTGGGTACGGCTGACTCAAACCTGTTGATCAGATATACCAACAGGGGTATCAACAGGCCGGCCGCAATGATGGACGTGGTCTCGGTCGCCCAAGCTTCACCCCACCCGGGGCCAGTGCCATTGCGCATGTGCTCAATACCAATCGTGGAGACGTTCACCACCACAACCAGCGCAAGGATGCAGGTGACGAAGATTATCTCGAAGCGACGCCGATTGGCGAGGTAATACTGCAGGTTCATTTTTGCCGGAAATCGCCAACTAACTGGCTGCCATCTTAGCAGATGAGCAGCACTGTGCGATGCAAAAGGGCTATTTGCAGTAGTTGCCTGTAGTCTCAGTTGCATAAACCTGTTCAGTGCGCGATACATAACAGGTCAGGGGCCGACGAACGCCGGGATGACAGAGTTAATCAGCAAACCGGCAATGCTTTGCTCCTGCAAGCTGGCCTGTGCGGCGCCAGTTGTTTCCCAGTCCGCCGTGGTCACCAACACCAGATCCAGCGCTGGAATGACAGCCAGAAATTGCCCGGCCCAACCCCAGGCAAGATAAACTTCCATGCCACCGGCGTTAACGATCCACCAGAGGTTGGCATAGGACTCCAGGGAGAAATCACCAAACTCCTCGTTGACCGCCACGCGTGGCAGCAGCATGTCATTCAGCCAGGCTTCATCGATCACGCGGTGAACCTGATTGCTGGCATCAAGCACCAGGCCCTCATTGAGTATCAGGTTCCCCAGCTTGACCATGTCGAGGGGGCGCATCTCCATCCCGCCGCTGCTGTTGGGTAATCCGTTTCCCATAATTTCCCAATCCGTCACATTGATATCCAGAGGAGTAAGCAGCACTTCTTGGGCAAAGCCGTCGAATGCCTTACCGCTTGCCGTGCTCACCAGTGGTGAGAACAGATTCACCGCTGCGGAGTTATATGCGAACGCCGTACCCGGCGAAGCCACCAGATCTCGAGACAAGAGAAAATCAATGGGGTTGGCTGAATTGGCCCACTCGTCATACAAAAGCCCATCGCTCTCATTCCAGTCAAAACCACTTGTCATGGAAAGCAGATGCCGAATTTCTACAGACGCCTTGTCAGGGCTCAAAGACGGAATATGCTCCCCTTGAAAACTACCCAAGGTTTGATTGACGCTGGTAAATACCTCTTCTTCGATGGCTCTGCCCACCACCATGGCAGTAATGCTCTTGGTGACTGAGCGC
The DNA here is from genome assembly GCA_040218615.1 of Gammaproteobacteria bacterium. GTDB lineage: Bacteria > Pseudomonadota > Gammaproteobacteria > Pseudomonadales > Pseudohongiellaceae > UBA9145. Next base: position 667,498 of record JAVJRC010000007.1, on the reverse strand, counting down.
ACATGACGCAGCGTGTCCGCATTGCCGCCATCAAAATATTCTTCCATCACCAGATGCCCGTCCTTCGCTACCAGCAGGCTGTTCAGGTACGGTAGTTGCTCTGCCGCTTCGGCAGCCGCCTGTAGCTGAGGATAGTTAACTCCAGGTAGCGATTCATTCAGCTGCGCAGAAGTCTGAGTGGGGTTAGCGATTTCGAGACTCGTTGGTGCTGGTGTGTAATAAAGCGCCGGCTCTCCTGCTATTGAATAAGCCAGAAACAGACTCAGCTTGGTCTCAATGGGTATCTGGCCCTGGAAAATGGATATCTCGACACTGGCATCGAGTTGTATGTCCTCGTGACTTGCAGGCAGTGAGTCCAGCTCGCCATCCCAGACGAGAAACTGGCCATTATTGTCGGCAGCGTACAGAACCCCTTCTGACTCAACGACAAAATGGATCGACGAGCCAAGCCCTACCTGCGCTGGCTCGGGCTCAATAGTCGCTTTGATAAGCACTTCCTCGTGGGTACCGGCGACCTCAGTAGATTTCTGGCTTATCACTCGCGTAACCGTCAGGCCAAGCCGCCCCGAGGTTGTGTCTTGCCCGGCCCCATTTGCGACTGCAGCTTGCTGCAGCGATTGAGCCATTCCTTGTACAGCATGGGTGGCCAGCAACAAGGCAGTGCCCAGGATCAATAGATTCTTCATAATCAAAGTTCGATTTCAGTAAAAATGGAACAGCGATTATTCAGGATTCTGGCAGGAGTTCAGTAAAAGAGGGATAAAGGGGTCACTACAGGCGCTTCCTGTGACGAAGGGACTAAAAAATAGAAAAAATAGGGACAGATTTATTTTTTACATTCGTAAAAATAAATCTGTCCCTATTTAGTTAAGTAATCTGATTCAACAGGGAAACACCCCTGGCTTTCGCCTCTTCCTGCTCTTTACGCCTCTGCTCCCCAAGCTTTTTCAGCATTGCTGCGTTGCTCTCATCCACTCTGGCATAAGCATCCCGCCAGGATTCATCTTCGCTCCAGCGATGGGGCAGGCGCACGGTGGTGCCAGGCTTGGTGGCATCGGCAAATGCCTGCAGCGCTTGTTCGGCAATGTCCAGTTGCATGGCTTCGTCGTAAGGCTTACCGCAGGGATTCCCCAGGGGAAAATCCACGTGGACATAGCGTGGCACGCTGCAGTGTTCGACAATGTCGATGGCTGAGCCCAGTATCAGGGTGGGTATGCCGTTTGCTTCAAGGTGGCGGGCGGTCAGACTCACGGTCTGGTGACAGACGGGTCACAAGGGAACCAGCAGTGCGATCTCTGCGCCGTCTTGTTGGCAGCGCCGCAAAATTTCTGGTGCGTCGGTTTCCACGGTTTCCCGTTGACTGTAGGTGGTGGGAACCGAGTGGAAGTGTTGAGCCAGTGCGCCCAGCCTGTCTGCTTCCACCAATCGCTGTAATTGCCTAAGGGGCAGGAAGGAATTCACGTCTTCTGTGTGGGTGGCGTTTTTGTCCCAGGCCAGCTCGGCCGTGTACATGGAATCCGGCTCAGGTGTGCTGGGTGTGGAATACACGGCACGTTGCTGGCGCCCTGCTTCGCTGTCTGGCATGGCAGTGGAGATCACTGCCAGGGTCGAAGCTGCAACCGGTTTGGCCAGAGGCTGAAACGGTGCGTCTTCGTGGTGAGCCCAACGATAGTCGCGACTGTAACCCAGGGCCCGGTAGTAGTCCCGGGTCCGCTGCATATAGGGAACGTCGTATGCTGCTGCCATGGGGCGAATCTAACCGAAAAGCTTTTTATAGGTCTGCACGAAATAGCGCATCTCATCAGGCTTGGCCATGCTCAGGCGCATCCAGTTACGAAACGGCGGGAACGGCCTGCCGACGCGGATATTGTGCTCCATAAATCGTTCCTGAACCTCGGCGATGTCATGACCGGTTTCCACGAAGGTGAAGTTGGCATTGGAATCAATGTGCCGTATGCCAGCCTCGCGGAAATAACCCTGAGCGATATCCAGTGACTCCCGGGTAGTCCGCAATACGAATTTGGAGTGCTCGTCATCGCGGTAGCTGGCCAGTGCGGCGCGCATGCCCATGATGTTGAGCGTACCGGTCATGCGCCGGTTGATCTCGGCAGCCAGGTCCGGGTGCGAGAAACCAAAACCCACACGAAGTCCTGCCAAACCATGAATCTTCGACGCTGTGCGTGCGATGATGATGTTGCGATGACCATCACGCACCAGGTCCATCATGGTGCTGTAATCGGGGTTGTCCACGAACTCGTGGTAGGCCTCGTCGATGAACACCATGCGGTCACGGGAGACTTCCAGCACAAAGTCCCGCAGTGCATTCTTCTCAACGATGGTGGGAATAGGATTGTTGGGATTGCAGATATAGACCAGCCGGGTGTCACGACGAATGGCACTGGCCATGGCCTCGAGATCGATTTCCATATTGCCGTTGACGGGGACACGAATCACATCGGAACCGTTGTCGGCCGCATAGCGAGGCAAGTCCTCAAAGGTCGGGTCGGGAATCACGATTGAGCCCTGGTCCATGGTGGCCAACAGGCCACCGATCTTGAGAATCTCTGCGGAACCCGCACCCACACTGATGTGCTCGGGTGAAATATTCTGTTGGCTCCCGATCAGCTCCGACATCTCACCGGAAAGGAAATAGGTGTAGAGGTTGGCTTCTTCGACGGCTTCGTTGATCGCCCGCAGGGCTGCCCGCGAGGGACCCCAGGGATTCTCATTGGAATTCATGCGAATCACCTGGTCCGGCATGGGGATGCCAGTCTGGCCCAGCGCACTCTTCATGAGGTTTACAGGTGGCGAGAACGGTGTTCCCGGAATGCCCTGCATGGCGCTGGAGGCCACGACAGCGGAACTGCCAAGAAGAAAATTACGTCTGCTGATTCTGGATTTCACAATAAGATCCTCGATCGGGAATCAATGGGGTCAGTGAATAATAGGGGACAGCAATTAAATAGTAAATTGACACCGCAGCACTTGGGCTGCGGGTAGCTGGCAATTTTTTACTTGGTTTTCTTTGCTGATTTCTTTTTCGTCCTTTTCTTTGTCGCTTTCTTTGCTGCTTTTTTCTTAGCCTGCGGCAAGCCCATCATCCTGGCAATCTTGCCCGTTGCCGACATGCCCGGCACCAGGCCGAGGAAGTCTGCCTTGCCCACATCAACACCATTGTGGCGTAAAATGTTGTAAGCGGTAGTGAAGTGAAAATAGAAATTGGGGAAGGCCCACCCCTTTACATAATCCTCCGCGCTGAAATACAGCGTACCAATGGGAACCTGCATCTCTATAGGGCTATCGGCATTGTCAACGAACTGCCCTTTTTTCAGCCCTCTAATAAACTTGATGGTGTCACTAATTCGTTTTTGCAGTTGCGCAAAGTCGTCATCGCCGTCTTTGAATACCGGTGCCTGGGTGCCGGTCAGCCGAGCACAGCAGCCCTTGGCATTGTCAGTCACGATCTGGATCTGGCGCACCAGCGGAAACATATCGGGGGCGAGGCGAGCGTGGAGCAAGACCTCGGGTTCAATACCCCGGTCCTTGGCTGACTGGGCAGCCTTTTTCAAAATGGCAGACAGGTTCTTAAGGTTGTGAATAAATACAGGTGAGGTTAACTGGTACAACTCGACACTCATTGATCATACTCCAGGATTAATAGAAAGCGCGGCACTTTGGGATATTCGCAGAATGCTGCCGCCAGATTCTGGCAGTGAGTCTACCAGACCAGTAGGCTCGCCGTCCTGCAGTGAGGCAATTAGTAGCGATGGGAAACGAGCAAATTAGCGGAGCAGTTCGTCAAACTCTCCATCTGAAATTGCAAGCACCAGCTCCTGATACCCACCGACTGAATGCTCGCCTACGAATATCTGGGGTAAGGTAGCCTGCCCCGATCGCTGCTCCAACTCAGCCCTCAAGTTGGGGTCGTCATCTGCAGCTATCACTTCGAACTGGAATTCTTCCTCATTTAGCAGATTTATTGCGGCAGTGCAGAAGCCACAATATTTTCGGGTATAGACAGTAATGACGGGCATGGTTCCTACTACGTTCACTTTCAGGACTCTGGACTACTTGCTGTGACAAGGGAATCCGAGTGTACAGCCGGATCGCGTCAGAGACTTTACCATCCCTGTTCTTCAGCCCGAGGAAACCAATCCTGATTATCGCTGAACAACTAGTCCTTCTTGTCTACGACTCTAACATCGCGAATCAGAGGCGCTACCTCTTCATATTCAAACACATAAAACAAGGAGGTTCTTCTCCCTTGCAATCGAAGTTTGTGCAGTCGCCTTCTGCCATCAACCATTCGATAGGGCAGCTCGTCTGGATTGGGCATTCCCTTGACCACCAACCCCGGATAAGCGGGATCTGCTTGCTCATATCGTTCTCCGCAAAAATCATCACGCCCGGTGAAGTCGCGAGGTTTTGCATAAATTTGAGCAAGACGTACCACGCTGGGTTTACGCCCACTGGCTTGCAGCATATCCGCCAGGTCATCCATTAATAATGTTGCAAATGGACGCCCTGGCAAAGCAAATTCACCGAACATGGTATGTCCAGGAATTTTACTAGTGCTGGTAACCTCCAGGGATTTGGCATTCCTTGTCACGGTCAGTCATCCATCTTATTCGCCGGATCTTCTCTCGTTAGTTTGGGCACGATCACCTGAGCACCTTAGCATCTCCCGGTAACCAAAACGTAGACAACCCCGGCAAGCTTTTGATGAATATCAGGGAACCAGAATCACCCTGGCAGAGACATTAAATATCACAGTGGTCATGCCGGGTTCCGCCACTGGCGTTGCCATCTCCGCCCCTACCGTAGTCAATGCCATGGAGGAAGCACGGCCGAAGTAGCCACCGGTGTTGTTGCTGTTCATGGTGATCTCAATAATCTCCGCGTCCCGCTTGCCCATGGATACCGCGGCAGCCTGGGCACGGTTGCGCAATTTGGCCAATGCAGCATCCATCAACCCATCGGCTACTTCTTCCTGACGTTCTGGAGACAGGGAGTAATACATATTGCCCACACTTAGCCCAATTCCCTGCAGTTCAGCCATCAGGCTCAACACAGCATCACTGTCCTGGCTGGTCAGGGATACTCCCTGCTGTGCACGCCATGAGGTGATGCCGGTGCCGCCTCGCGCCGGGCGACCAGCCTGGTCCGGATAGACTTGATAGCCCTGGGTGGCGTATTCAACTTCTCCCTCTTCCAACAGCTCCAGCGCTTGTGCCATTACCCGGTTGACCTCATCCTGCAAGGCGACGCGATCACGGCCCTGGGTGATGTAATTCATCTGCACATTCAGGGTATCCTGCTCAACCTCAGCCTGCTCGTTGGCGTTGAGATTGACCATGATTTCACCGAGATTCAGTGCTTCCAGGTTAAAGTTGTTCTGGGCACTGGCAGCAGCACTCATAATCGTCAGCAGCAGTGTTACGACAATGCAATTGCGTTTTCCAACGTGAAAATCAGGCATAAGTCACTCCGGGACACTTAATGGCTTGGGCAAAAAACTCTGTATCGGCTTTATTCTGCACAAAAATCCGGACTTCGCTACTCTCTAATGTAGTCCTACAGGGAATCTTATGCCTGCCAGCCCTCTACTTGCACAGCTGACCGAGCTTTTCGAAGCTCGCAAAGAGCAGCTTTATGTCGCCGCCATGGCGATTACCCGTGAGCGGGCGGCGGCTGAAGACGTGGTGCTGGATGCATTGCTGGCTGTTTCACAGCTCAGGCAGACGCCCGACAACCTGTCTGCCTATGTGTTCCGTACCGTGCGCAACAAGGCACTATACAGCAGCAGGCAAGCGAAGCGATTTCAGTCAGAAGCCGAGTTGGCAGAATTCATCGACACACGCTCCCAGTCACCGGAGCAACAGATATTTGCGACACAGGTGATCTCGCACCTGGAGCAACTGGAGTCCAACCAGCAACAGGTATTGATCATGAAATTGTTTGGCGACCTGACTTTTCAGGAGATTGCTGAAATCACAGAAAGCAATCCCAATACCGTTGCATCCTGGTACCGCCGCGGCCTCGCCACTCTCAAGGAGACTCTCCATGAACCAGCACTTTGATCGCAATGGCGATGGAAAAAAAGGTGAAAGCGATGAGTTCGAAGCACGAATGGCTTCCCTGTCATTGGCCCCCCACTCCGAAGACTACAACCGATTGCTGAAAAAACTGCAGTCCCAGCGCCCTACAGTGGCAAGTCGTCTCTGGCCCTGGCTCGCTATTCCTGCAGCCTTAATGGTGTTGGCCTTCATTGTGCTTCCCCAGACTGGAATCGAAGAACGCGATTCACCGCCTATCACACCAGTCGCAGAACTGGACGAAGCGGACGATACGCCTCCTGCCAACGAAAACCGATCTTTGTTGTCATCATTGCAGCCTGATTACCTGGAAGGCATCCACTACAGCGAGTTGGCAAGGCCTGTCAGCATCGGTGACAACAGCACGGTGCAGGTCCATGTTTTCTTCTGGTATCCCTGTAATCCCTGCGACTCGTTCGAACCGCTGCTGCAACAATGGGCCCAGTCACTCCCCGACAACGTCACGCTGGTTCGAATTCCAACTGTTTGGGCACCGCAGATGCGCTTTCATGCCCGGGTCTTCTACGCGGCTCAAGCCCTGGGTTTGCTGGATCAGGTTCATCGGGAGCTGTTTCAGGCGTTTCAGGGAGACATGCCCGCAATCAACAATGAAGCAGAGTTGCAGGCATTCTTTGCCAACTACGGCGTCTCAGCAACGCAATTCGATGCCGTGTTTAATTCTCCAGGGATAGACAACCAGGTAGCGAGCGCCGTGCAAAGCAGTCTGGAGTTCGATGTGCAAGCCACGCCGACCCTGTTCGTGCAGGGACGTTATCGGGTGAGTGGATTGCCTGGCGGGCACGAAGAGATGCTGCGAGTAACCGACTATCTGATAGAACTTGCGCAAGAGGAAAGATAGCCTCAGGCACATTCAACTCAGCAGTTACTAGGCAAAAAGTTCAAAGTGGCCGAAATCCTGCCCCAACAAGGTGGAACTGCCCCCGTGTCCCAGCCAGCCTTCCGTCATGGTTTGGTAAACCTTGCGGAAATCTGTGGTGTGCGCGAGGTTGTCTTCAGCATTCAGCTCCGTAAGACTTGGCATGTCGCCATAGTGCCCGCCTTTGACCTGACTGCCCACTACGAACATCACATTCGCGGCACCGTGGTCAGTGCCTAGTGACACATTTTCCGGAACCCGGCGGCCGAATTCAGAAAAGATCATCAGCACGACGTCGTCAGCTTTGCCAATACGTTCCAGGTCCTGCTGAAAAGCAGTTACAGCATCGGAAGTGTAAGTGAGCAAACGCTGGTGCAAGGCATTCTGAAACACATGGGTATCAAAGGCATTGTTGCGATAAGACACGTAATAGAGTCTGGTTGGCATGCCAGCATCTATTAGCGACACGACTTTGGGTAGATCCAGCGGATTAATACCATAGTCCACTGGTGAGCTGTAATTGGCCCAGGCTTGCTGCACCAGCGCAGATGAATCGGTGGCACTGCGGGCGATATTCATCAGGAATCGCCGGGAAGGATTTTCAACTTCACCGATGTCGGGCCGGCGAGCCAACACTTCCTGCTGTTCAGCAAAAGCCTCACGTCGAAAGCGCGAGGGATCGTCGAACACGATGGGCACATGGCTCTCGCTACGCACCGCCAAAGACTGATTGCCGGCAATATTGACGATATAGTTGGAGGGAGCATCTGGCGCCATCTGATCAGCCAGTCGGCCTACCCAACCATAGTCCTCACCACTGTTGGGTGCCGCAGTGTGCCAATAGGCCATGGAAGTAAAATGGGAATAGGAAGGATTGTCATAGCCACAACCATGAATGATGGCCATCTTGCCGTCTTTATACAGCCGCTCGAAGCCGGCCATGCCGGGGTTGAAGCCGAAATGATCGTCGATCTTGCGCACCTGGCTTTCCGGAATGGCGATATTGGGTCGCTGGCGGTAATAGGCATCATCCCCATAGGGCACCACGGTATTGAGGCCGTCGTTTCCGCCAGAAAGCTCCAACACCACCAATATCTTTCCCTGCGCCGTCGCTTCAAGCGCAGCGGCCTGAGCCAGAGCTCCGGGAAAGAACGCATTGCCTCCAAGGGTGGCCAGACCTGCACTTGCGCCGAGTCCTGCGCCGAGGAATTTGCGCCGATTTACTGTCTGTCTTTTCGTCATTGTTCTCAAACCTCGTTCTAGATCCTCAGGGACCCTAGCCCAGTTGATACTCGGGCTGGCTCATGATCAGGTGCAGGGTCATGCGCAAGCCATCTTCCATATAGGATTCAGCGCGCGCTATGTCACTGGTTCCCAGTTGCTCGTCCAGGAAATGAACCAGCATGGCCACTGTTTCTGGCGCGGGCCGGACACGCATGAACCGGCCAATGAAGTAATCCACTACCTCATCAGTCGTGCGCAACTCCTGCTCCAGAACCATTCGGCTCAAGTCCAGGCTGGCCGTATGCCGGGAGATGGGCTTGACCCGTTGAATCGCCAGCTGCCAACCACGGAAGCTGCCATAACGGGTGTTAAAATCTTCATCACGGTCAGCCATCATATTGGACTCCGCCATCATCTGACCGTCGCCCAGGCCTGAAGGTTGCGTGGCGTTAGTGATATCCATTCCCTGGCGAATACGACTGGCCACGCTACGAATTTCAGCACTGCCGTTGTAGCGATCGGGAGGGATGAAGTTAATATCCGGAAACAGCACATCACGGGCGAAATTGCCTCTCTCCAGTAGCAAGCCAGGAGTAATCCAGGCCTGCCCTTCTGCCCAGCCAGCCACTGTAGGCGGGCGCAGCAAACGCTGACCCAGGACACCTGTAACATTGTTAAAATCCGGGACACCTGGCGCGTTATCCAAGCCCAGTTTACGATACGTGGATACTGCAAGTTCAACCGGGCTCTTGATATGAGTACCAACCGATGCCGAACTGTAGAAATCCCTGGAGAGGAAAACGGTTTCCAGCAGCGCCGCCACATTGTAGTCCGCTTCTCTCAGTATATTACCCAATTCAGTTTGTAGATCAGGGCTCAGGTTCTGGCGCACGAAGAAACGATACAACTTGCCGGCTATATACTCCGCCGTGACCGGTTGCTCCATAATGATGTCGATGACCTCAACGCCATCGAAGTTGCCGATCTGGCCGAGAAACCGTTTTTCGCCGTCGTCATGCTGATCAGTGTTGACCACGAACTCCAGACCATCAAAGTTCCAGCCAGTAAAGGCACGGGCCGCTTCGCGGATGTCCTGTTCAGTGTAGTTGCCCACCCCCATGGTGAAGAGTTCCATGATCTCCCGGGCGAAGTTTTCATTGGGAGCACCTTTGACATTAACTCCCGCATCCAGAAACGCCAACATGGCAGGGTCCTGGGCTACCGCAACCATCAGGTCGCGAAAGCTGCCGCTACCCCGTGCATGAAACAGTTCAAGCTGTTTCAGTGTTTTTCGATAGTCACGTACCTTGCCCTCGTTAACCGCGAAATGGCCGTGCCAGAACAGGGCCAGTTTTTCCTGCAGCGGTTGTTCGGAAGCCACCATGCGGTTGGCCCACCAGTAGGCCACTCGGTTCGTCTCCAGGGATGAGGCACGCAACCAGTAAAAAAACTTGTTGACCACAGGTTGCAGCGGTCGGTTGCCACCGGCTTTGACCTTTACGCCCAGGGCTTCTCCGTTTTCCCGCGCCAGTTGAGTGGTCGCAGGACGGCTGGGAGGAAAAGGATCCAGTCCAGGCTCAAAGATGCCGGAATGGTCAAACCCCGGCAGCCCCTCGGCGGCTGGGTCAAAGTGAACCAGCAGTCGCACTGCCTCGGCGGGTTGCATCGAGGCCAGCACCGAAATCTGTTCTGGTGTGCCACCGAAACCGGCTCGCTCAAGCAGATGAGCGACAGTATCGTAGTTCCAGTCTCCGGTAGAGATCTCGCCGAGATCATTTTGCCAGCTACTCATTCCAACTGATTGTGCCTGAACAGTACCAGTCAGAATCGCTGCGCAAGCCAGCAGTGCCGCTGCGGTCCAATGACCCGGTTTCTGCTTCTTCTTGTTGTTCATTTCAGTTCTTTCCTCGGGGATCAAGAATCGCTCCCGGAATTGTGTCCAGATCTGGACTCTAGCAGATCAGGCATGGCCACGGCCCGCTCCATTTGTAGCAGATTGCAACAGCTCTCATGCAAAATCCAGTTTAACCTTGAGCGCTGGACCGTTACCACAGACAAGCGTAATGTGAAGGGCTACAGGCAAAAGAATCATGGACCCAGGAAATAGGAAACACAGCCGCGGATTTACCCTGATTGAACTGCTGATGGTTGTTGCAATCATTGGCGTGCTTGCTTCGGTGGCAGCCCCGGTGTACCAGGACTATATGACTCGCGCCACTCTGGTAGAAACAGCGTTGGAGCTGGGACAATGGGGCCGCGAGTTTCGTCGCTGGAACAGCGAAAATGGCCGCTATCCTGATGACAGCCATATTATCTTGCCACCAGAAGCTGCCAACGAACTGATCATCGACAACGATCGCTGGCTCGCGGAAACTGCTCTGGGTGGCAACTGGAACTGGGAGGGCCCGGACAATTACCCCTACGCCGCAATCTCGATTTTTGGGGCTACTGCTCCGGTTATAGAAATTCAGCAGTTGGACTTCATCCTTGACGATGGCAGCCTGTCTACGGGCATCTTTCGCCAAACGCCCAATGGCCGGTACAGCTATATTCTTGACGAGTAAGACCTATTCAACCAGTGTTGGAACTGGGTTGTTTCGACTTACATAGATGCGCCTGTAGCCATAGAAATCCGGCTGGGGGTGTTCAACAATTACATCGTTGCCAGTTCGGGTGACAATGTTGGACTGACCGGACCCGTCACAGCGCAAGTTTTCTCCCGGCGTTCCGTCACGAGCCAATACTCTCCCGATTTCTTCAAATATCTGCATGCAGTCTTCAAAATTAGTTATTGCCAACTGGCGTGCGCGGGTTTCATCATCTACCGGGACAAAGTCTGGAGTTGAGAAAAAAAGAAACCGGACCGCAATAATTAGTACGCACACTGCTATCACTATCAACGGCAGAGTGTTCGGATTATAGCGTTTGCGTCGAGGGGCCGCGGGATGTTGGGCTGAGGCTTGTGGTACCGCTTCGGTTTGAATTTGACGCTTGTCTTGCTGACGCTCCAGCTTTTGGGTTTCCGCTGCAACGGCTTTTTCGGCCGATCGGGATTCGCCACAAGACTCGCAAAAAACTCCGTCATCAATAAAATTCGCGCACGTCCCGCACAATGCCATGCCACACTTGCTGCACTGGTCAATGGCAGGCGCATTGGGGTGATTGTTGCATTTATCAGGCATCGTTTTTCAACGGGCATCTATTTCGGTTAGCGCACGACTACGATACTTCTCCAGCAAGGCCCACAACAAAGCCGCCGTCTCGAAGTCTACATAGCCGTCGTAATCTGTTGGCCTGAAGTGCAATTGAAACGCACGAACGGCGAAACGGGTTTGCTGGTCAAACTCTCCGTTTACTTCCACTTGATAGCCTAAAGCTTGAAGTGCTGCCTGCAACTGGCGTACTGAGGGCATAATCAAGCGGAACGTTTCTTTATACCGTTCTGTCGTATCTATATCTGGCCAGGCGCCAATTCCTGCTTCGTATAATCGTTGCCAGGGAAACAGAGGGCCCGGATCTGACTTGCGCATGATGGCGATATCCGAATGCCCGACCACGTCGATGGGATTGAGACTGGGGTATCGCTGCAGAATGTCTGTCACCAGCTCGATCAGCAAGTCGATCTGGGCATCTGGATAGGGCAGGAATTCACAAACCACCCTGTCGAGGTTGATATCCGACAGAGGCATCTCCGTGCCGGTGCATTTGAATTCGTTGACGATCTCAATGCCGATAGAACGATCGTTGAGTGATTCTTCTCCGGCCCAGTAGCTCACACCTGCATGCCAGGCCCTGAGCGGCTCACCAACCAGGGAATAAACTCGCAGATCGCTGCGGGGATAGCTTGCATCCTCAAGCGTGGGTAATAAATAGTGGGAGCTGACCGGATTAGAGGTTCGCTGTGTCAGCAAGCGCAGTGATTCGGCGAAGTTTTCCGACGTGGCGTGAATGACCAGATAATCGATACGGTCGTTTTTGTTGGCGGATTCGATCTCAACCATGGGAAGAGAGCTGCACCGCTGCAACAAGAGCAGAGCGATAACAAAAGCCCACAGGGACAGACCAGGTTTTTTCATGAGATTTCGATTACCACAGGCCAACACCAAAATTCTGACCCGTCCCCAGTCACTAGGTAGTATTAGTCCTGATGCCTCGTTCGCTATCATCGGTGCCAGCAACTGCAGCCACGATCATATCTGCGGTCACAGGTGCGCGGTTGAAGTAATGGCCACCCAAGGCATCCGATATGGCGCAAAGCAAGGCCGAAGCGGCGCAACCCTGTAACGGTTCACCGACACCTTTCGCACCAATAGGATTTTGCGGATCGGGCAAATCCACCGCGGTGGAATGGTGCTCCAGGGCCACATCCATATAGGTAGGGATCTTCGCCTGGTGCAGTCCCGTGGCGGCTGGCAAGCCATTCTGCGGGTCATAAACGTGGCGCTCGAAACCGGCCATACCGAATCCCATGATGGCGCCGCCGCGAATCTGGTTTTCCAGGCCCCGTGGGTGAATCACCGTGCCGCAGTCTGCGACGCCCAGATAATCCAGGATCTCGAATTTACCTGTCTCAGTGTCCAGCTCGATCTGGATAAAACCGGCAGCGAGGGCTGGTACCGTTCCTTCTTTGTGTAAGTTGTCTTTGGCAACACCAATCAGGCCACTGCCTGCCAACGCTGCCACTGAATCTGCGGTCATGGTGTTAATGTCTTCAGGGGCAATGGTTCCGTCGTACTGATTGCCCAACTCAATGGCTTTCTGTGCAGCCTCCCCATAGCTGAGACCCACATCCGGATTCATCTTGCGAAAGACTCTTTCCTCGCCGATGTCATAGTCTTCCGGTGAGCCACCCAGTTCGATGGCAGCGATTTCCAGCAGTTTCTCGAGGGCATCCACTGCCGCCACATAGTTGGTACGTGTCATGGTGAATGAGGTGTTGGAGCCAAACTGACCCAGGTTCCAGGGCAGATGCTTGCGGCTGTCGCCTCTCTCCACAATGCAGTTGTCCCAGTCCATCTTCAGCACTTCGGCCGCCACCCGGGAAGTCGCGGTGTGGGAGTAAGTACCCAGGTTGCCCACACCGGTATGGATATGCAATTTGCCGTCGGGCGTAATACGTACCAGGCCGTCGAAGCCATTGCTGCCTGCAGAGTGATAGGCCTGTCCGACCCCGACACCGATCACCTTGCTGCCCTTGCGTTGGCCGCTGGTGGCCAGTTTCTCCGCCCAGTTAAATTCGGCTGCACCCTTGGCGAGGGCTTCAGGCATGTACGAGCTGGTGATGTTTCGCTGGTAACTGCCGTAACCGGCATCGTGCCCTGGGGCATTGATTCGGCGAATCTCCAGCCGGTCCAGGTTCAGTTGCGTTGCTGCCTTGTCCATGAGTGGTTCGATCGCCACCGCCAGTTGGTTCTGACCGGGCCCTCTTTGGGCTCCTCTCAGTGGCGTGTTGGTAAATACCGGTACGCCCCGATAACGCATGTTAGGCGGTGTATACACCAGAGTCATGGCGTCGCCCGCAGAAAGCCAGTCAGAAAAACCGGAGTTGGCACCGTTGTCCTGCACCAGCATCAGATCCACTGCGGTAATGCGGCCATCGTTGCGAAAGCCCATCTTTACCCTGCCCTGGAAACCATGGCGGGCAGAACCGATGTAATACTCCTCTTCCCGGCTCACTCGCAGCATCACCGGACGACCGGTGAGACGGGACAGATGCGCGGGAATGGACATGGCCGGGTAGCCACTGCCCTTGGAGCCGAATCCACCGCCACAGAACTCGGCGATGAACACCAGGTTTTCCGGTTCGATACCAATATAACGAGCCAGGTTCGGCACAGGAAAGCTCTGGCTCTGACTGGAGCCATAAACAAAACACTTGCCGTTCTCCCAATAGGACAACACCGATCGGGGTTCCATGGAATGGTGGGAATGACTGGCGGTAACAAAACTCTCATCGATAACATAATCGGCTTCGCTGAATCCTGCTTCCGGATCGCCAATTACCCAGTCGCGGACAAACCCGGCCTCGGGCAAACGGTTGTCGTTTAGGGCAGCGGCTTCATCATCGCTCCAGTGCACGGAGTGGAACTCATCAAGGGTCGCGTTGCCGACATTGCCCTGGGTTCGGGCTTCGACGCCGCCCGGCTTCAAACTGTCCAGGGGATCGGTCACGAAAGGCAGGGGTTCAAAATCGAAATCAATAGCCTCGATGGCATTCTCGGCAGTCTTCTCATCCACGGCAGCGACCACCAGAATGGGATCACCCACATAGGCTGGCTCGTTAGTGAGAATGGGATTGTCCAGACCGGGCTGGGCGGGTACGTCGTCGGCGGTCATCACCGCCACCACCCCTTCCATCTGCAGTGCGCGGCTGGTGTCGATACGATGCACACGGGCATGGGGAATGGGACTGGTGAGAAGGCGTGCGTACAACATGCCGTCCACCTTGAAATCCTCCGCGTATTTGGCGCGGCCGGTGACCTTGGCGTTGATGTCTGGCGGGGTGAAATCCTTACCTATGAGGGAATAGGCCATGATGCACTCCTGAAGGTGTTATTTTGCCGTTGTTGTTAAACAACAGCCTAGCATCTCTGGAACGGACAAATAAGGGGTCTGTACAGAGCGTAAAGGGGAGTTCGTCCCGTCTTGCTGCAGAATCGCGGCGCCTAGGCCACGTTGGATTGCGCCGAAGCTGGCTCCACGCTGGGCTCGGCCCTATCACTGTATTCCAGCGTCTCATCTCTTGAGTAGAACACCACACCCCGGCCTTTCAACAGCTCAAGCTGACCTTCAATCTCCCTCAGCTCGATCCAGTTCTCTTCACCCTGGGCGGACTCAGCCTCATTGATGGCATCCAGTTCATCGAGAAAGGAATCGTCCAGAAAATCCAGCTCGGATTTCAGTGATTCACGGTCTGAGTTGTCGCGCCGGGTTTCCTGTTCTACCGTCTGCTTGCGGGAAATGTCCACGTAAGCCCGTTGCCAGCCTGGCACATCGGACTGCCAGATCTTCATGCCATTGATGTCAGTTTCTTCCATTTGAATGCGCGCGAAGCTGGCACTCATACCCCGGGCATCGACCGCCGTCATTTTGGCTCGCTCAAACTGGCCTTCATTGGCATTGGCGCCGTAAAGCACCATGCCAATAGCCCGAGCCCGGGTGAACACCACTTCGGTGAAATCGGAAAAGGCTGCAATGGCGAAATCCATCTGTGCTGAACTGAAATTGGCAGCTCCGGAGAAATCGCTGCCCACCATGTGGGCGCCGCGTAAATCACTGCGCTCGTCCTTGTGAAAATTGATCTGCCGGTCCCGGTCAATCTTGCTGCGCTCATCGTCACCGCTATGGAGATTCAGACCGCGCAAGTCCAGGCGTGAGAGATTTAAGGAATGATAAATCCCGAACCTGTCCATATAAGAGAAGTGACGGTTAAGCTCGTTGTCCTCAAGCACAGCCTTGAACTCTTCGGGAACTGACAGGACTTCATCGAGTGCCAGGCGCTGCTTGATGGGATCCAGTTGCTCAATCTTCTTGTTGAATCCGCTAATCGCTCTGCGTTTCTGCTTGTCACCGGGAACACTCACGATTTCGGCATCGCCAACTTTGAGTGACTTCAATAAGTTGGCAGCGGATACCAGTGTCTCTGCTGCCTCTTCACTCAACGCTGCAGAATTTTCGGTAGTTTTGAACTTCACCGGACCTTCGCCGAAAGCGCCCTGCTTCTCCACTTCCATCACCCATTTGTCGGCACGACTCGCTCCAGCGAAGTCATGGAGCACATCGACGAAGAGGCTGCGAGCCAGTTGTAGCCGGGTGCGCTCGTCATGATAGATATTGGCTTCGCGGGCATAATCCGGCGTACCCACGACAAATTCGATCAGGGTCAACAGCCCTTCGATGCTGCCTAGCCTTTCTTCACCGATACTTTCAAAAACTTCCAGCTCACCGGTGAAAACTTTCAGGCGTGGGTCGGTAGTCTCATCCAGCAGCTTGTAGAGTTGCTGCAATACTTTTCTGCGCGAGCCCGGCAAGGAGAAATAGGCTTTGGCTTCTTCAATCTCCGCCCTGATTTCTGCCTTGATATCCGGCAACAGAGTTTCTGCCTGCTTGCGTTGGTGTATCTCACTGGCTTCGTGCACCAGGGTGAGATATACAAAATCTTCCACCGCCTCTTTTACGCGCCCACCTTTCTTGTGCAGGCTCTGTAAAATCTGACGCATCCAGCGTTTATCGTCTTTACGTTCCTCTTCACCGTCCCTGAAATGCAAAACCAGTTCGTCTGCTGCATTCTTTGTTTTTATTGCCGAAACACCAGCCGCTGTGATCATGTTCTTCGACCAAACCATCCGGTAACGGGATTTGGACTGGTCAAACAAATGATGATGAATGATGCTGTATAGATCGAGACGGGAATGACCAGATAGCCGCTCTTTCAGCAGCGTCATTGCCGGGTCGATAATTTCATTGCTTACCCAGGACTTGGGCACAGGTGGGTTTTCTGTCAGATCTGCACGGGTGCCGGTGGCACCTTTCCGGGCACCGATAATCGTGGCACTGTAGCTATCCGGACTGCTTTTGATCACGCTCGTTGGTCTCTATACCTGGGATAACAGGGAATCAGGCTTCGAGCCGGGCGAAGAGTATGCGCACCATGCGGCGGAGAAGCAGGAAATTGAATTTGATGACTGCAGATTGTAGGAGATTTCTTACAATATAGTAAACCGATTATTCCGTGTATATTTACCCCTTCACCACCGGTCTGGGCAGCCCGGACCTGTAGCTACTTTTCATTACCGAGAGTTTTTGCCCCCATGAAGTACCCCATAGCTTTATTCCTGATGATGTTCACCAGCGTCGCCGCCCTGGCAGCAGATTCCCTCAGTGATCTGGTGCTCCCCCTTCGCCAGCAAGCCGAGATCGAAGACCGGATTCTGGAAGAGCGGCTCGATACCGTTGTACCCATGTTGATGCAGCGCGAAGGCATCGATGCGTGGATACTGATTGCCCGTGAATACAACGAAGACCCGGTGCTGAAAACCATGCTGCCCGCGACCTGGCTCAATGCCCGGCGCCGCACTGTGTTGATGTTTATTGACCATGGCGACAGCCGTGGCGTGGAGCGTATGGCGGTGGCCCGTTATGCGGTGGGCGATTTGTTTCCCGGCGTGTGGAACCCGGAAGAACAACCCGACCAGTGGCAGCGCATCGCCGATATTCTCAATGAAGCAGACCCGGCCCGCATCGCCCTGAATTTTTCAGAAGACTATGCCCTGGCAGACGGGCTCACCTACACCGAACAGAGAGCCCTGCAAGATGCACTGCCTCGACGGCTTCGTAACCGCATCGAGTCGGCAGAACCGCTGGCCGTGGGCTGGCTGGAAACCCGTATAGACAGCGAGATGGAAATTTACAAAGACGTGATGGCCATCGCCCATGGCATTATCCGCGAAGGTTTCTCGGCGGCGGTAGTGGAACCAGGTGTGACCACGACCGATGATCTGTCCTGGTGGTTTCGCCAGCGGGTGAACGACCTGGGTCTGGACACCTGGTTTCACACCAGCATCGAAGTGGAGCGCTCAGCCCGGTCCCTCGCCGACATCGAGGCAGGCAATCTGGACCCGGACGTACTCTACAAGGGTGATCATGTGCATATCGATTTCGGCATCTCCTATTTGAACCTGCAAACCGACACGCAGCAGAACGCTTACATATTAAGAGACGATGAAGACGACGTGCCGGACTATCTCAAGGCGGCACTGGCCGAGGGCAACAGGCTGCAGGATATTCTCACCGGTAACTTCCGCGTGGGCAGATCTGGCAATGAAATCCTGCGCATGAGTTTGCAGCAGGCGCGGGATGAAGGATTGAACCCCATCATCTACACCCACCCCATCGGCCTGCACGGCCACGCCGCTGGCACCACCATCGGCATGTGGGACCAGCAAGGAGGCGTACCGGGCAGTGGTGACTACCTGATGCAACCGAATACGGCCTACTCTATCGAACTCAATGCCCAGGTGGATGTACCGGAATGGGGCGAAGAGCCGCTTCCCATGAAGCTGGAAGAAGATGGCTTTTTTGACGGCCAACAGTTTTACTACATCCAGCCGCGGCAAACTGAATATCACGTTATCGACCCTGGATCTTAAAGACTCAACCAGTACCGATGATTTCGACTCAATCTTCCGGTCAAGCTTGCGACCCGGAATAAAACCGCTTCCCTGATAACTATGAATACATTCGAAGCGCTTACACTGCATCAGTTTGCAGCTTCTCATTTTAATGAGAAGGCGCGCTGGGCACTGGACTTCAAAGGTCTCAAGCATGACCGGGTAGATTACCTGCCAGGCCCTCACGCGCCTCGGATCAAAAAGTTGTCTGGAAAGCAAACACACACGCCATTGCTGCAGCACGCCTCAGCATGCGTATCGGGTAGTGCGAATATCATTGATTGGCTGGAGCGGCAGTATCCCGACCCACCTTTGTATCCCGATGATGAAGTGCAGCTTAAACGCGCTTTAGATATCCAATCACACTATGACGAGCAGGTTGGACCCGCGGTAAGGACCGTAATCTTTGCCTATCTGGTGCAACATCCCGGCTATTTGTGCAGAAGCTTCAGCCACAGTAAAGCCTGGCCTAAAAGAATGACTTACCGATTACTGTATCCTTTGGCCAAACCCCTCATCGCCAAAGCCAATAAAGTTGTCGATCCTGCGGACATAAAGGAGGCAAACAGATTAACTGAAGAAACCCTGGAAAAGCTGGCACAGGACGTGGAAAACTCAGACTATCTGGCGGGAGACAACTTCAGTGTGGCTGACTTGACGGTTGCAAGCTTACTGGCGCCACTGGCCAGTATTCAGCACCCTGATATGCGCAGGATGCAACCCGTACCAGACAATCTGGCAGAATTTCTCTCTACCATGGAGAAACATCCAGCCCTGCAATGGGTACAAAAACAATACCAACTACACCGGCCTGCATCTGCTGCGGCCTAAAGATACTCTGCCTGATCTAGATATCACCTTCATCGGACCGGGCAACTTCGCTATACTGCACGCAACCCACCGCAAATCATGCTGCATTGCGCGTTGGATGACTTACTCAGGACAAAACCGAGACAAGACATTACAACCCTCAAGCGCAAGCAAGATAGGCGGGCATGGAACCTATAAGACCTTCGATAGAGGCAGAGCTTCGCGCTCTGGCCAATAGCACCCAATCCCAATATTTGCCCTTGGTTAGCAGCGCCATACTCGCCCTGCTATTCATTTTCTATGCGCGAAATTTTATCCGCTTTGGCGAAGACTTGCCTGCCTGGAGCTACGCCATTGGTGGCATGCTCATCCTTACCAATATCATCATCCTGGCACTGTCCGCCCTCAATCGAATCCCCGAACGCTACGCGCAGCTTGCCGGCGTTACCCTGCTATTGATGCATGGCGTTGCCAATTACACTAATCTGGTCGCAGGCGTTGCCACCGGCATCTACGCGTCGGCTCTCACCGTGCTCGCGCTTTCCATGTGCGTCTTGTCCATGTCGTATTTTCTTGCAACACTGGCTGTGTATCTGTTCGGTTGGCTGGTCGCCGTTAATGTCACACAACAAGCAAGCGAGTGGTTGCCAACACTGCTGCTGATCCTGATAGTAGCCTGCGTCAGCTATCTGGCTTTAAGACAACGGATACGGGCATTGAAAACCCATCTGATTCTGGAGAGGCGCGTACTGGAGTTGGAGTCCTACCTGCCAATCTGTGCAAACTGCAACGGTGTGCGTGACAAAGATGGAGACTGGCTAACACTTGAAGACTATCTGGAGACCAGTGAAGGGAAAAAACTATCCCATGGTGTCTGCCCAACATGCAAAGACGAATTGTATGGCGATTATTTTGCCAATCGAGAGAAAAATAGAGAGAAGCAATCTACGGGTTCTGCAAAGCACTCACCTTGATGCCTAAAGGCTCACCGAATCAATTGAAATTGCTTCAGCACTTCACTCAACAAATTCCCAGTTTGACAGCCTCTCTCTATCAGCCGGGGGAAGATCACCAAACACCAAATCCCGATACGCTTCTTCTCCATCCATAAATAGTTTTAGCCAGGCCACCGCCATGCTACCCACCAGGTCATGGGCATCCAGGTTGGGGTTGAGGCCTTCGTTTTCGGTCATGCTGTTGGCGATAAAATGATTGCCATCCTTGATTTCAAGATACATACGGGGCACAGCATTGCTGAGAGATTCGTAGTGGGGACGGGCATGCTCGGCAACCGAGGCGATGCGGTCAATTTCACCGGCAATCAGCAATGTTGGCACCGTCACCGAGCTGAAGTCGGCATCAGGAAGCCATGGCGTGAAGGGAATCGCTGCCTTGAGCTCATCGCTGTACTCGTTAGCAGCTAGCAAGGTACCACCTCCACCCATGGAATGGCCCATGATGGACATGCGGTCTTCCAGAATCTTCCCGCGCAGTGAACTGCCCATTCGGCTGTTCTCCTCGCGCAGAAGTTGCACCCCGGCCATCAATGCCTGGGCCCGGATCTGTGGATTGTCCCGCGGCTCATTGGTGTCGATCACCAGCACGGCATAGCCATGGGAAGCCAGATGATTGCCCCACCAGCGAATATTCTCCTGGGTTTCAATGAATCCTGGCGCCACTACCACGGCACCGAAGTCTGCGCCCTTGTTCGCCGGAAAATACAGGGTGGCAGCCCGAAATTCGGGCACAGCCGGTAATTGGGAGTAATAGGCGACCTGATAGGGGCCCGGCCGACCCAGCGCCTCTCTTTCTGGCGTCTGGGCGTGAAGGGCCGTGGACAACAGTGCCACGAGCAGGCCGTGCAGCAATAGGCTCGGCAAAGTAATTCGCATGATTTTCATCAGAATCCTGTCCTGTTAAAAGAGCGCAGAAACCCCAACAATAAACGGGCCTGAGTGCAAAATACAGGCCTGGATTTACTCCGGGTTCACCCCGCATAAACATTGACGTTAAACTGGCGTCACCGCCACGCACTGATTGGCATTATGCTGCCGGGCAAATGGAGGATGGTATGTCTGTAAAAACTCTGCGAATCAACAAAGGCCTCTCCCAGGAACAACTGGCTGACTACTCCGGTCTCAGCCTGCGAACAATCCAGCGCGTGGAAAGCGGCCAATCAGTCAGCAACTCGTCCTGGAAGACCCTGGCCGAATACTTCGACATGAGCACCCAGGCTCTGCGGGAAAACAATGAACTGGTCACACCTGCGTCACTGGTGGAATCGAAGCTGAGCCGCCACCGGGCCCTGCAACTCATCATCTTTGTGGTGACGTTCTTCGTTTGCGTTTCCCAGTGGCTGGCCTATTACGCCAGCCTCAATCCCGGTGACAACAGCGCTACCCTGGGCGACATTCTCACCATCATCACCGAAATTGCATTCGGGGCTGCCATTTTTGCCTATCTGTTTAATCGATCGAGAATTACCTTCGTTTGGAGCTACTACGCCACCGCGGCGGCCTTTCTCGTTGTCGCTATCGCCATGGATTTCTGGCTGGCCTCCTATGCCGACAGTGGCAACACACAATTCCTGTATGCCGTGTTCTATACCCTGATGCTGCTGGCCCTGCTGGTATTCCATATACTGCAAATGGCTCTGTCCCTGCGTGGAGAGACGGTAATCCTGGCTCAACGCTGAACGGACTCTGGGCTGGGGCAGCAGAAATTGCAGGCTTGGTGTAAGCTTACTATTCTGTTTCTCAAGAAAACCCGGGTAAGCGAAACACCAAGCGAACTATGCAAAGAATAAATTTAAAACCCAAAATCCTGAATTTCGGGCTGCTGGTAGCGGCAGCGCTGTTGCTCAATTCACCCAGTTCAGCCCAGGAGCTGGAGAACACTTCCTGGCAACTGGTGGCTATCCATGGCTTCAACGACAGTGTCTTTACCCCGCGAAATCCGGAAAGCTACTTGTTGCGATTCCGTCTGGAAAACCGTCTGCAGATTGAAGCCGACTGTAACCAGGCTGGAGCCAGTTGGGCGCTGGATGGAGAGGCTCTCTCTGTCACTGGCCTGGTCACCACTCGCAAACTCTGTGTGGCGCCTTCATTGTTCAATCGATACATCATGAACATAGAAAGAGCGACATCCCTGTCGCTGAGGGGAGAGACTCTGATAGTGCGGACGGCCTCAGAATCCGACTGGATGGAATTCGAGCCCTATATCTTCGTTCCTGGCGGCTAGTTTCTTTCTTCTATCTATACTGTAACTATACCTTAAGCCCGGGGAGCTTCTCGCAACAGCACATCCAGTGCCGAGGCCAGCTCTTTCAGGGAATAGGGCTTGGTAATCAGGGGCGCGTCCAGTTCGGTACCCGAGCGGTCAGCGATCGCGCCTGACGGAAAGCCCGACATATAAAGCACTTTGATCTCCGGCACCGCTTCCCTGGCTTCCTTGGCCAGTTTCACACCGTTCATGCCGCCAGGCATAACCACGTCGGTGAATAGCAGATTGGTGTCTGGATTGTTGCGCAGGGCGGAAAGTCCGTCCTTGCCATTGGAGGCACTGATAACATCGAAGCCCATGTCCTCCATGAATGCCCGGGTCACTTCCAGCAGTTCCGGCTCATCATCCACTACCAGGACTTTCTCCGTATTCTTCCCTGCCAACACACTTTCTATGTGGGTGGACTCAGTATTGGGTGCTACTTCTTCGCCTTCACAAACAGGCAGCAGGATATCCAGCTTGGTCCCTTTGCCGGGTTCGCTGAAGATCTGGATGGTGCCTCCCGACTGTTTGACGAAACCATAGATCATGGCAAGTCCCAGACCCGTGCCCTTGCCGCGCTCCTTGGTGGTGAAGAAAGGCTCGAACACCCGCTGCAACACTTCCTCGCTCATGCCTTCCCCTTCGTCGGTAAAACTCATCAACACATAGGTGCCTGGCGTGAGGTCGTCGTTTTTGACAAATGGATTACTGGCGGTGAGTTGTACCAGATCGGTACTGATCTTGAACTCACCTCCATGGGGCATGGCGTCGCGGGAATTGATGGCCAGGTTGAGAATGACATTTTCCAGCCCTGACTTGTCTATTAACACGGCGGGCAGGTTGTTTCGAATTGAATATCGAATCTCTACGTCTGAACCCAGGGTGCGCGGCAGGATGTCCGTCATTTCCTCGATGATGCGATTGATGTTGGTTGCCTTGGGTTGCAGTGGCTGGCGCCGGGCAACGGCCAGCATTCGCTTGGTAAGATCCGCGCCGCTCTCACTGGCCTTGCGGATGGTCTCCAGCCGCTTGCGCGTGGGATCATCGGCCGGCAGTTTGCGCATGGTTAAATCCACATTGCCCATGATCACACCAAGCAGATTATTGAAATCATGGGCCATGCCACCGGTTAATTTACCCAGGGCATCCATCTTCTGAGTCTGGCGCACCATGGATTCCAGCTTGATGCGATCGCTCACATCGCGAATGAGGCAGGTCAGCCCAATGCCGTCATCGACCTTGCTGGTCGAAATCGCCACCTCAACTGGCTTCTCTACGCCATCGCTGTCGGTAATGGTCGTTGAAAACAGCTTTTTCTCTATTGGTTCACCAGTCTCGGCAGCCACCTTCTGTTCGAGGCGGCGCATATCGATGGTGGGGATGACTTCTTCCAGAGTCCGGTGCAAGAGTTGCTTGCGCTGCAGTCCGAACAATATCTCAGCCTGCTTGTTCACCAGGAGAACCCGACCACCCGTATTGGAGATAAGCACCGCATCGGGAGCAGATTCCACCAGGGTGCGAAACTGCTTCTCGCTCTGGCGCAGGGCCTTGCGTGCCCTGACCTGATCTGTCTTGTCACTGGCAATTCCCGCCACGGCGATAACGTCACCGTGCTCATTAAATAGCGGAAAGCGCATAATCGAGTAGTAGGAAGTCCCTTCCTTCTTATCCGGCCAGATGCCTTCGAACTCCATGGCAAGCTTGTAGTCGACCACCTGCCTGTCCTGGTCCGTCATGGCGTCGGCATTGTGGTTGCCGAAGATTTTTTCATGCTTGATCTGGTCGACCGGGGTATCACCAGTCTCCGTGAAGCGGCGAAAGGTCTGGTTGACGATAAGATAGGTACCTTCCAGATCCTTAACCCACATCATGCTCGGGTTGCGCTCAAAAAAGCCCTCCACCAGCAACAGTTTTTCACTGAGCTCTGACTTCTTGCCCTGCAGGGATTTCAAGACCGAGGCATATTTCCAGATAGCCAGGGACAAGGTAAGCAGACAAATTAATGTGGCAAACATAACCAGACCAAATTGATCGTTGTATTCCGCTGCACCCATCACCACAAGCATCGTGATCGCAATCGCCGGAAAAAATATCAGCGATACTGCACGCATGGATTGCTTGAGCGAGAACAATGTCTCGGCTGCTCTGGCTGAAACTAACACTGGCTAATCCCTCATCTACACGGCTTGACCAACAGGCCTAGTGGCTGACAGCCACTGCGTCACCGAATCGCGGTTGCGCAAAAACTTCCGGCACTCTGTCGGCTGCGGTTGGTTGCGCGATCTCCCGGCCACAGGCGCTGTTGAATTTGCACTTGTGGGTAAAGTGGAGAAGCTGATCGTTGTTTACATCGGAGGCGCAAACTTCGATCTTCTTGTTGTTGGTGACCGAAGCCATGGAGCTGTATTGAAACTCCAGTTCCATGTTGTTAAAGAAGCTGGTGTTTTTCCTCAGCTCGGACATGTCTACAACAATTTGATCGATGGGTAATTTGTCGATCATGGTGAGTATGTTTTCGCCCTCACCTTTCGCCCGCACAGACAATCTAAAGCCTTTGATCCGGATTCGCGAAAGCACATCGCTGACAGCGGACTGACGGGAAACGATCGCCTGCTCATGGACCTCAACCCCGATGCGGTTGGCTTCAATTTCGTACTTCTTCACCATACGGCTGAGAAAGTCCGGAAGCTCAAGGTCCTGCAACAGAAGCAGGTCTACAGGAACAATCACGTTAGGTGTAAACCCATTAGCCTTCCAGGCTCTCAGAGTCTGGCAAACCTGTTCCATTGTGGCATTGAATATCCCTTTCCCAATGCCGTTGTCCGCCGACCACTTGGCCAGGCGACCCCCCATAATCAGCATGCCGTCATCAGAACGCCAGCTTGTGGCAACACGAAGTCTTTGCTTCTCATTTTTGCCAAGGGGATTGAGCTGTAATTCTGGCTCGTAATAAATCTCGAGACCGAAATTGAAAACTGGCTTGGCTGGTTCTGTCCTTTGTTTCTTGGGAGACTCTTCATCAATGAAGACATAAGGCATGATGGCCTGTTCGATGACATCGATAGAAACTGGCTTGGTGAAAGTGGCGCTGATATTCAGGTCGTTCTGTTTTCCCAGTGCCTGCACGGACGCTATGGTCCTTTCATCCATGCCCGACATCAGGATAATGCCCGCTTTGCAGCGGATATTGCTCAGTTCCCGAATCACTTCAACACCATCGGCTCCGGGCATACACAAATCCAGTGAGATCACATGGGGTTTCAGATCGGCAACAACATCTACTACCTGGCAGCCTTCGTGAACCAGCGTCACTGCGAATCCGAGATCTTCAGCTACAGCTTTGATGATTTCAGAAAATGCCTCATCGTCATCAGCGATCAACAATCTTGGTTTTACAATATTGGTACCCATAACTAGTCCACTCGTTTTTATCTAATGGTCGGCGTCCACAAGTACTGTCTACGCCAGCTAATACTGCTACTCTGCTATTGGTTGGCTAATCGCTGATGTTGGATATCAGTTCATTAGACCAGGCAATAGATTCAAGGTAGCAATGCTGAAAATCTTTTGAAGAAAGTCGTTCCGGGGTCGACCTGGCAAATTCGCCCTGCTCAAAATCGATGACAACTTGTAGTAGCTTGCCAATCTTGCCATCCCGCGCCAGCAACGCAGAGATGATCTCGTTTGATAAGGGCAACTGTTTGACTATTTCGTCCATGGGCGCATCCATTAATGCATCAATGGAGGAAAATAGTCCGGCCGTGAAGCAGGCATCGACGTCCAGGTTTGCGATCTCTGCCAACGAATGCATCATGCGTGCTCGTTGCAGGGAAAGCTTCAACAGCTCCTGGGGCTTGTCCTTGATGTCGGTGAAGACAATGATCAACAGCCACTCTTTGATGGTGTTCAACCCAAGGGCCACGATTGCCTGACGGATACTGGTGATCTCGCGCTGAATGCTGTACAGCGCAGAATTGACGATGCGCAGGACCTTGTAGCTCATGCTCACGTCCTGGCAAATGATTTGTTCCAGCTCGGCAAACTTGCAGTCCTTGTCCTGAATCATGGAGAGTAGCCGCAGCACCGCCAGACGGTTGGGCTTGATAGACTGCTCCTTGAACACCATGGGCTTGCTGAAGTAGTAGCCCTGGAAAAAGTCGAAACCCATATCTCGATAGAGCTCATATTCCTCGTAGGTCTCGACTTTCTCGGCAAGCAATTTGAGACCCCGGCCTTTCATTTCCTTGACGCGTGATTCGAGCTGCTCCTTGTCGCACTCCATCACGTCAACTTTTACGATATCCACCACATCGAAAAACGGCAGTTTGTCTTCTTCCAGTAAATAGTCGTCAAGCGCTATCGTGTAACCCTGTTCGGAAAATTCCCTCAAAGCCGCTAACACTTTGTCCGAGGCTTCAATGTCTTCCAGCACCTCGATCACCAGGAACTCCTGTGGCAATGGCAAGGGAATCTTGCCCAGCACGAAATCTTCAGTCAGGTTCAAAAAGGCTGGTTTGCCGGAGGTGATCGTCTGAAAACCCACATTGATAAAGGCATTGATGATGACCTGACTGCTTGCTGAATTTCCGTCAGTGATATTGGCAGAGTTTTCAGATCCGCTACGAAACAGCAACTCGTAGGCATACACATTGGAATGACGATCGAAGATTGGCTGCCGTGCCACATGAATGTCTTCCTTATATAAAGATTCTTCTGCTGTTTTAATCACTTCATGGCTGGAGCATTGGTCATTCAACTGCACAACGTTATTCATCTTGTTCTTCCTCGATCATTATGTGGTTCTGGACTGGATGCCGGTTGGCTCCTGCGGTCCTAGTTCGGGTTCCCAAATAGTTCGTCCAGTGAAGCTCCACTGTCGTTCTGAATATCATCAAGCGCCCTGATTATTTCCTCATCGACACCCTGGCGAATCACTATCTCAACCCTGCGATTCCTGGCTCTGCCGGCGTTGGTCTCATTGGTATCCACGGGGCGGCTGTCGGCATACCCAATTACCTGCAGGCGATCGCTCTGCAAATCTTCCTGTTCAAGCAATGCATTGGTCACCGAGAGCGCGCGCAGGGAAGACAGGTGCCAGTTTGTTGGAATCGATGGGGTCGCGATGGGTACATTATCGGTGTGCCCCTCTACCGCAACCTGGCCATCAACCTCATTCAGGGCCACACGCAACTGGGACAGCACCGGAATAAAGTCGGCGTTGAGCACGTCGGAACCAGAATCGAAAGACCCTCGCTCCCGAATACGGACGGTGATAGTGCGGAACCCCGTTTCAATTTCGATCAGTTCTTCATCGATCTCATTGGACATCAATGAACGCAGGTAATTGGCATCCTGTTCGGTTTCTCTCTGCAACTGCTGAACCTGCTCATCAAGCAGCTCTCTTGCACTTTCGATTTCACTTTCGCTCATGGCCTCATTGCCACCATCGCGACCCCGGGAATAGAAACCGGTTCGAAGGGACATGCGAGTGATATCCTGAGTTTCCTGTTGCACAATATTTTCCATCGTTGGCTGGGGTCGTCCGGGACTGAATTCCTGGGCGATTACTGAGGTGCCCATAGGAATGCCGGAAGCTCTGACCTGGTTCTGGACACCAAACGCGTCCGCCATAGAGCCCGCTACCTGCTTGTATTTGAGGACATCCATTTCCGAGAAAGAAAGTAGCAAGACAAAAAAGCACATCAACAAGGCCATCAGATCAGCGAATGTCGCCAACCAGGCAGGCAGTCCTTTTTTAACTTCTTCTTCCATCTTCAGTGATTCCTCACGCCGCTACGGTTTCACCCTGAACTTCTTCCGCAGGCTTGTCCCCATCTTCAGCCTTGAGATCGCGTTCTTTCGGGTTGATATAAAGTTTGAGCAGGGATTCCAGTACCCGCGGATGTTGTCCGCCCTGAATACCGAGAATTCCGTCCAGGCAAATTGAATTGAGTTTGATCTCTTCACCTCTACGTAGCGCCAGCTTGTCAGCTATAGGTTGAAACAACATATTGGCGAGGATTGCGCCATACAATGTGGTCAGAAGTGCCACAGCCATTGCTGGCCCGATACTCTTGGGGTCATCCATGGCAGAGAGCATCTGCACCAGACCGATCAGGGTACCGACCATTCCCATGGCTGGTGCCACATCGGCCGCAGAAGTAAACACCAGGGCACCCAGCTTGTGTCTGTTGGCGGTTTCTTCCAGATCCTTGGATAGCAGACGATCAATCTCTTCCACCGAACTCCCGTCGATAAGCATGTCCATGCCCGTTTTAAGGAAGTCGTTTTCGGTTTCCATTTCTTCCAGCGCCAAAACACCCTCTTTGCGTGCAATAGAGGCCATTTCAACAATTTCAGGAATGAGGGCCTGCGGTGACTGCAGTCGATTTGACAGGGCATTCTTGGCAACGCCCATGGCGCCAACAAATTGATCAAGATTAAACTTGATCAGCACTACCATCAGTGTTCCCCCAAGCACAATAACCAGGGATGGAACGTTCAGGAAAATACCCACCGAGCCGCCCAGCAGTATTGCTCCCAACACAACGCCAAACGCACCGACCAGGCCGATAACTGTTGCTGAGTCCATGAGACCTCTCACCCTCTAATCCATACTTCACTCAAGCAGTTCCATGAGAGCAGTTTTGCAGGTCAGTTCATGAAAGCTCGCGGTGAAATTCATTAAGGCCTAAACCCTGGCAAAATTCCTACATGGGAAGGCCGACCAGCAGCAATGCTACTCACTGCTTTTAGTACGACATGATTGGATTTTTTATTAAGCAGAAGTTGCTGTTAAAAATAAGCAGCGGCTTGATCGGGGATAAAGCGCAACACAACGTGATTCGGGCTGGAATTCGACTTATGCAATCCTCTCAACTGGTCGTAGAAAGAAACTGAAAATGAACAAGGAAGAGGCTCTGTCTGATGAAGTTGCTAATTTATCTGGTGCTTGCTCTGTTGGTTCTGGGCGGGGGCGGTGCCAGCGCCTACTATTTTGGCGCCCTGGACAGCATTCTGGGAGTGGAGGAAGAACTCGCTGCCGAGGGTGAAGAAATTGAGCAGGTAGATGATCGGCCCAACCTGTTTCACAACATCCCACCATTGACGGTCAGCTCCCTGTTCAGGGGCAATCTGCATTATTTACAGGTAAAAATGGCGGTGATGACGCGAGATGAAGAAACCCTGGAACTGCTGGAGCGCAACTCTCCCCTGATCCAGGATTCCCTGATTATGCTGCTCAATTCCTATGAACTGTCCTACCTGGCCAATCAGGAGGGCAAGGAAGAGCTGCGAACCCGGGCAGAAGAAGAAATGCGCGGCCTTATTAGTGAAGGGGAGATCGATTCTTTGTTGTTTACAGGCTTCGTAATCCAGTAGTTCATAGTCCTTTATTTGACAACCAGCGGTCTCTGTGCTGTCAGAATTATTCCTACAAATTCTTACAAATCTAAATAAATTCACTACAAAAAGTGACACTAGACCCGTACCTAAGGAGGTCAAACAAGCCTCTAAACCAAGGAAATTACTGCATTTATCCAATCAAAACCCCTCGTCAGTACCAGGTGACACTTTATAGAGCAGTGATATCTTTGTGACCGGGTTCACAAAACGCAAACTCCGGAAATTGAAGATATCTCGAATATTCTTACACCAGAATTCTGTGACGCTCATAACAAGTTCGGCAAAAAAACGAACACTCGCTCTACGAACCAGAGACGAACCGGGAAAAATCGCCAGGTTTGTAGTCATTTGACTGTAAGATAAAATCCCACACTAATTATGGGAAACCAAAGCACTCGGAACCACTAGATGTCGAGTTACATGACCCATATCCCAGCTCAGTTCCACAGCAACCCTTTTTGCATCCATTTCTTTTTTTGAAATTCTTCAGCTCCAGACCATCGCTCAGATGTCCAAATCAGGGAGATTTTCCCCCAAGGACAAACGTTAGAAAACCACGCTAAGTTCATGAAATTTCCTGTCAATTTTTTTTCACTAGGGAAATTGTGAGGTTGTTTTTGAAATATTGCGTGTGCTATCAAACACACCCAGACATTGATCAAAAAACGATCGATGGGTTGTAGGAACCAGGTCTGCATCTAGTGACTGACTTGCAACGGGGTTAACTGGAAAATGATTTACTTGCTGCCGCTGAAACTGAGCAAACTGAATTGCAAAGCAAGCGGATTGAAGTAGCAAATAAGAAGGGGTAAGAAAGAACTATGAACAACAAGATTCTGATTGTATCGGACAATAATGAGGTCATAGTCAAACTGAAAACAGTAGCGGAATTCCTCAACAGAGAGGTACTGATCAAAAATTCCGTAGAAGAAGCCGCCGATCCACTGGCTGAAGGTGAAAATCTGTCCAGTTGCCTGGTCTCCCTGGCAAGCTCGGAAAGCGAGATGCAACTGTCTCGCCTGCATCTTCGCCAGGGCAGCAATGTCCCTATCTTCCTGATCCGTTCGGAAGATCAGCCCATATCGGCACCCCCGCCTCCGGGCATCGAGATCATTCGGCTGCAGCAGGACCACAAGAAAATGCTACAGATTATGGGTCTCAGAAGTACACCCCAGCCTTCCATAGAATTTCCCGAAGCGAGCCGGGTAAGACTCACGGGCGAATCACCGGAAATCACCAGGGTCAGGGAACTTATCGAACACGTTTCCGCGACCGATGCCAATGTGCTGTTGCTGGGAGAGTCAGGCACAGGCAAGGAAGTCGTCGCCCGCTCCGTGCACTCCCTGTCCAGTCGAGCGAAGAAGCCGTTTATTGCCGTGAATTGCGCTGCCATTCCGGCCGAATTGCTTGAATCTGAACTCTTCGGTTACGAGAAAGGCGCGTTTACCGGCGCTACCACCACGCGGCCAGGAAGATTTGAACTGGCCGAGGGCGGCACACTATTCCTGGACGAAATCGGCGATATGCCCTTATCCATGCAAGTGAAGTTGCTTCGGGTAATTCAGGAAAAAAGCTTCGAACGAGTAGGTGGCAGCAAGAGCTTCGACAGCAATGTACGCATCGTGGCCGCCACCCACCAGAATCTGGAAGAAAGTGTAGAAAAGGGAAAGTTTCGCCTGGATCTGTTTTACAGGCTGAATGTGTTTCCCATTGACATCCCTCCACTGAGGAAACGCATCGCAGACATTCCTGCCCTGCTGCACGAATTTGCAGAGAAAGCCCGTATCGGACTGAACCAGAAACTCGCGATCGAGTTTGACGATGCCGCTATTGCGTTACTGTGCGATCACCCCCTGCCTGGCAATGTCAGAGAGCTGCAGAATCTGGTTGAACGCATGGCCATACTCTACCCGGAACAGTTAATTACCGTGGGTAAGCTGCCCGAGCGTTATCAGGGAATTCAGCACGTGTCTGAACCCAGCCCGGAAGCCGCCGCGCCCCCCTTTTCCAGAGCAAACCTGGAAGCAGAGTTGTTCTCTGGCAAATTCGATTTGAAGGAATATCTCACCACGGTGGAAAAAAACCTGATCTACCAGGCACTGGATAACACAGATTGGGTTGTCACCCAGGCTGCCGACTCTCTGTGCCTGCGCAGAACTACCTTGATTCAAAAAATCCGCCGCCTCAACATCCAGAACCGGGACAAACCTGATCTACCCCTTAGTGCCTGATCAGGCCAGCCCTTCAGATTATCCATGCCCTGCAGTGACTGACTTCAGGGCTGGGCAGTAAGCAAGACGTCAATTCCCTGCCATCCTGGCGCCAGCCATTATTTCCCTTGTAATTCTCTACAGCCCAACAAGCCGCAGTGAGCATCTTGTCGCCCACTCTCCAATGAACGCCGGGTCTGTCACAAATTGCTCAGAGTCATTTTCCTGCCTGTGAAAATTTTGACAATCAATACCATCACGACTCTGCAGCACCCAATTCATGCCTGTATCACTACGCTCTCGCTTTGGCACAGAGCTTGCACTACTGAAGTTGTCTTCGTGGATTTCCACAAACCCCCCGGACAAATCGGGAAGTTGAGGCTCAGCCATGGCGCTTTCAGAATCAGCAACAGCGAGATCACCACAGCAGGCGAGTTTGCCGCCTGCCGGCATCGCTGCATCAACTCCACAAGAGTTGCAGGATGCTTTCGCTGTTTTCAATCAGGTTTCCACCGACCTTGGCAGCTATTTCAAAATGCTGGAGACCAAGGTCGACAAACTTAATCGTGAGCTGGTCGCGTCCCGTTCTGAACGAATCAGGGAACTCACCGAAAAAGAAAAACTGGCCGCAAAACTTTCTTCCCTGATGGACGCACTGCCGGCGGGTCTTGTAGTACTCGATCCGGATTTCATCGTCTTGCAGGAAAATCCCCAGGCGGTAGAACTGCTGGGCAAGAGTCTGATTGGCCGCGACTGGCAGGAACTGGTTCAGAGACCGGATTTCCCGGAGCCAGTATTGAGCGGCGAATTTGAATACGAAAATGGTAAACGGCTTTCTTTTAGCCACAGTCAGTTCGGTCATGGCAAGGAAACCATACTGTTGATTACGGACGTGACTGAAAGTTTTGAGCTGGCCAACAGAATCAATCGGGAAGAACGACTGGCGGCGCTTGGTGAAATGGCGGCAAGGCTGGCTCATCAAATTCGCACTCCACTCACCACGGCGATTCTTTATGTCTCCCATCTCTCAGGCAGTCGCCATCTCAACCGCGAAGAATCCGAAAAGGTACCAAAAATTATGGATCGATTACGCCAGGTAGAAAGACAGATCGAAGGCATGCTGTCGTATATTCGCGGCGACAGTGTCGAGCACGAAGTGTTCTGCCTGCGCAAACTGCTGCAGGAAGTCAAAGAAGCCACCCAGGCCCAGTTTGAAAACCAGTCCGGCTCACTCATTCTCAATTTCAAGACTGGCTTCAATGAGTTTAGAGGTGACCGCGTGGCCTTGCTCAACGCTGTTTCCAATCTGGTCGACAATGCACTGCAGGCCACGCTGGAAAACAATATCCAACCCATCATCTCCTTGAGTCTTGGTTACTCAGAGGGAGAGTTTCGAATCAAGGTCAAAGACAACGGGCCCGGTTTTTCCGATGCTCTCGCAGAGCGAATGTTCGACCCGTTCTATTCGACCAGGGACAAGGGCAATGGCCTGGGCCTTGCGGTCGTTATGTCTGCAGTGAAGGCCCATAACGGCAGTATCGCCAGTGAAAACCTGCCAGAAGGAGGTGCCTGTATCGAACTGTCACTACCCGATCTCACCGAACAAGCGGAGACAAGCCATAAGCTGGCTATGACCTCCGTTATAGAAGCAACAACACAGGGCCAGACCGATGAGCGATAGAAATCCAGTACTCATTGTCGAAGACGACGCCGATCTCTGCGCAGCCCTGGGAGACACACTCTCCCTGGGTCAGATCGATGGCATTCTCACCGCCAGTGCGGAAGAAGCCATTTCAGCACTGGCCGACAACGATATCGGCCTGATCGTCAGCGACGTGCAAATGCCGGGTATCGATGGTTACGAGTTCCTCGATTTTGTGAAATCCAATTACCCGGACATTCCCATGGTGCTGATGACAGCCTATGGCGATGTACCCAAAGCGGTTGCCGCGATTAAAGCCGGTGCTGCCGATTACATCACCAAACCATTTCAGGCCGAGGTGTTAATAGAATCCATCGAACGCTTTCTGCCAAAGAAGCTGCAAACCCAGGGCATGATCATCGAAGATCAGCGCAGCCAGGAACTGGCCCGCCTCGCTTCCCGCGTTGCACAGAGCGATGTCACCGTGATGATCAGTGGCGAATCAGGCTCGGGCAAGGAAGTCTATTCACGCTATATCCACGAATGTTCAAGGCGCAAAGACAAGCCTTTTTGCGCAATCAATTGTGCGGCGATTCCCGAATCCATGCTGGAATCCATTCTGTTCGGCTTCGAGAAAGGCGCTTTTACCGGTGCTTACACTGCCCGGGCAGGAAAGTTTGAACAGGCGAATCAAGGCACCCTGCTGCTTGATGAAATTTCAGAAATCGAATTGGGCCTGCAGGCGAAACTGCTTCGGGTTATTCAGGAGAAAGAAGTTGAAAGGCTTGGCAGCAACAAGACCGTGCCACTGGACGTCAGGATAATCGCCACCACCAACCGCGACCTCAAGGAAGAAGTTTTGGCAGGCAGATTTCGCGAAGACCTCTATTTTCGACTTAATGTATTTCCGTTGCGCCTGCCCCCACTGCGGGAACGTCGCGACGATATCCTGCCATTGGCCAAGCGCCTGATCGAGGCACAATATCCTGGTGAGGGAATCGAGTTTTCCCAATCTGCCCAGGACCTGCTCAGCAATCACTCCTGGCGCGGCAATGTTCGCGAACTGGAAAACGTGGTGCAGCGTGCACTGATCATGCGTTCCGGCTGTTTCATCCAGCCCGACGACATCATCTTTGAAGAGTTCACAGGGGATCAGGTGAGCCCACCAGTTAATCATGATGACCCTGGACAACTTCTGGAATCCGATCTCAAGGCGCGGGAACAGAAACTTATTATCGACGCGCTGAAAGCAAACAACAGTCGAAAAGCTGCGGCGGAGAAACTAGGCATCAGCCCGCGAACGCTGCGCTATAAATTGGCGCAATTCCGGGAACAGGGCATTGCCATTCCCCCCGTATCCAACATCGTAAACGTCTCCTGAGGAATCGAAGATGAGCACCAACAATATCGATCAAGTGCTGAGCCAGATGCGGGTCCTCGCCCAGAACCACAAGATACCTGGCGCGCCAGAATCCAATGGCAACGAGTTTGCTACCTTGCTGAAAGACTCCATCAACCAGGTAAATCAGTTGCAGCAGGAAGCCACGCAACTAAAAACCTCGTTTGAACAGGGAGATCCCCAGGTAGACATAACCGAAGTGATGATCGCCGTGGAAAAAGCTTCTCTTTCCTTCGACGCAATCACCGAGGTGCGCAACAAATTATTAACTGCCTATCAGGAAGTGATGAACATGCAAGTCTAGGGCAGGGACCCTCTGATTAATTCAGACCAGTCTCTGCGCGAGTCTGTAAGCCCCGGTTGCAAGGCGCAGCCCGCAGCCAATAGCGGGCTCTATTGGCAAGGGGTGCAACGCCGCAGCCGGGGCTTACAGGCCGCGCCCTACGGGGCCTTCAGACGGCACCCCTGACTGCGTTGTGCTTCCTTGACGGGTTGCCGACACGTCGGCGGAAGCACGCCTTATCAGTGGCGCCGTCTGAAGGCCAGAGACCGGTCTGAATTAATCAGAGGGTCCCCAAATTGACAACTGGAGAGAAAAACCAAAATGGCATCGATAGCAGGAAACACCAACGTTTTATTGGGGCAGCTAAGAAATCTGAGCGAGCTACCTCTCGCCCGGCAACTTACATTCATGCTGATTCTGGCGGCGAGTATCGCGCTGGGGGCCTCCATGGTGATGTGGTCAACCGGCTCCTCTTATACGGCACTGTATGCAGATCTGCAGGCAGAAGATTCAGCAGAAGTCATTTCAGCTTTGGAGAGTATCAATGTTCCGTTTCGAATTGAGGCTGGCAGTGGGTTAATTACCGTGCCCTCAGAGAGACTGCAGCAGGTACGGCTGCAACTGGCCAACCAGGGTTTGCCCAAGAACAATTCCCGCGGATTCGGCATTCTTGATCAGGAACAGGACCTGGGCATCAGCAATTTTATTGAGCAGGCGAGATTCAATCGCGCGCTCGAGCAGGAGTTATCTGCCACTATCAGAAGTTTGCAGGGTGTCCGTAATGCCCGGGTGCACCTGAGTATTCCCAAGCAGACTTCTTTTATTCGCTCGTCAGCCAAACCCGTTGCGTCGGTGATGGTTGATCTCATCGCACCGGGCTCCCTGGGTGATACTCAGATCAGTGGCATCGTGCATCTGGTGAGTTCCAGCGTTTCCGGACTGGAGGCGGAGAGCGTTTCGGTCGTCGATCAGCAGGGGAACCTGCTGTCGCGCTTAAACAACTCCGAACTCACAGCGACCACAGAACACATGCGCATGACCCGTCGCATCGAACAGGACTATCGCGATCGTATTCTCGAAATCCTCAGCCCGGTGGTGGGGCAAGGCAATGTGCGCGCACAGGTTGCTGCCGATCTTGATTTCACCATCATGGAAACCACAGAAGAATCCTATGACCCCAACAGCGTTGTGGTCAGAAGCGAACAGACCCAGCAGGAACAATCAGGCCTCAGTAATCAACAAGTTGAACCTGGCGCCCTTTCTGCGACCCCTCCTCCACTTCAACCGGCCGCCACGGATGACGAAGTCCTGGCAGCAGCCAATGCCAATTCCCAGTCGCGGGTGAACTCAATCCGCAATTACGAGATTGACAGAAGCGTAAGCCAGATTCGCACCATGCCGGGAAATATCCGCAAGCTTTCCGTGGCCGTATTAATCGATCTCAATGGACAGAGTCTGCCCGAGCAGGAAACAGCAACTGAAGACGGCGATGCAGCCGCACCCGCTGAGTTTATTCCTGACCAGGCCAAGATCGATCGGCTGACACAACTGGTTCGGGATGCCATTGGCTACGATGCTACCCGGGGCGACAGTGTCAATGTGATTCACGAGGAGTTTATTGCACCGGATGAGATTCCGGCCATGTCCGCCCCTCCAATCTGGGAGGCTGCCTGGGTAGGCGACGCTGTGCGTTACATCAGTGCTGGCGTAGTCGTGTTACTACTCATCTTCACCGTATTGAAACCTGCCTTGCAAGCTTCCGTATCCGTATCGGCAAATCGACTTGGCAGCAATGATCGGTCCACGGACGCAGCCCCCGGTGTAACTCTGACAGGCGCTTCCGAGACCGCGGCATTACCCGCAGGTGAAACACCCCCGGCATCAAACTTCGACCAAAATCTAACCCTGGCCAAGTCGCTCGTACAAAACGAACCCGCTCGTGCAGCCCGTATGATCCAGAACTGGTTAATCAATGAGTAATCACGCCAACAAGCTGGACAACAGTGAAGTCGCGCGCTGGAAAACGCCGCACCTCACCCAGGAGCAGGAGCGCCAGGAAGAAGACAATCGCGCCAAGCTTTCCGCCTATAGCGAAGGACACAGGGAAGGCTATGCCGATGGCATGAAGCAGGCGCAACGGGAAACCCAAGACCGGGTAGATTTACTGGAAAAATCTCTGGAGGCCCTTTCACAGCCTTTCAGTATGTTGAATCTGGAACTTACCAACTACATCGCAAAGCTGGCTGGCAAGATAGCCCATTGCATCATCAGAAAAGAATTGCTGACCAAGCCCTCACTCATTAAATCTCTGGTTAGAGACGCCGTCAGCGTGCTCGATCGAAAAACAGAGATGGTGGAAATCCTGGTCAATCCCGCCAACGTCACCTTGCTTAACGACTTGATTAATCCTGATGGCGTCGAGAAAAACTGGATCGTCATTCCTGACCAGACACTGGGAATCGGCGACTGCCAGGTACGCTGCGGCGACTCGCTGGTAGATGCCAACCTGGAAACACGTATCGACCTGGTCCTCAATAAAGTGTCCAACGAGCTGGATCTGGAATAGGCATGAGTAGCAGCGGACGCTTCGCAGTGCTGGAAAATCGCCTGCACCCCATCGAGTCCAGGCTGGAATCGCTGGTTAATGGAATCAGCTCCCCCGAACTTGTCGTCCAGGGTCAATTGACCCAGATGACCGGACTGACCCTGGTGGCTTCCGGCTGTCGCGCCCCAATTGGAAGTCGCTGCCGGATCAGTATGTCTCAAGGCCAGCACATTGACGCTGAAGTAGTGGGATTTTCCGCCGGCGATCTGTACCTGATGCCCATCGGGCGGGTGCAGGGTCTCAAGCCTGGTTCTACTGTTGTCCCTCTGCAACACACTCCCGAAGTTGGGGTCGGTAATGAATTGCTTGGCCGAACCATTGATGGCGGTGGTTTTCCAATCGACAACCTGGGCGAGATTAACTACAAGCAAAGAGTCAAACTGATCGGCCCGCCTATCAATCCTTATGCGAGAAACCCGATTGATAAGCCCCTGGATGTGGGTGTGCGTGCCATCAATGCCCTGCTCACTGTCGGTCGTGGTCAGCGAGTAGGTCTGTTTGCCGGTACCGGTGTCGGCAAGAGCAGCCTGCTCGGCCAGATGACAAAGAACACCGAGGCAGACGTCGTGGTCGTGGCCATGATCGGTGAACGGGGAAGAGAAGTGCGCGAGTTTATCGACAAGACTTTTGATCCTGACAGTCTGGCGAAATCGGTGATTGTAGCGACTCCTGCAGATGACCCACCTCTGATGCGTCTGCACGGTGCCTGGCGCGCAACGGCCATTGCCGAGCATTTCCGGGACCAGGGCAAGAACGTGTTGCTGCTTATGGACTCATTGACAAGATTTGCCCAGGCACAGCGGGAGCTGGCCCTGGCCATTGGCGAGCCACCGGTCACCAAGGGATACCCACCTTCGGTGTTCTACAAAATTCCCCAGCTAGTGGAACGGGCAGGTGCAGGCTGCGGACCGGGTGCCGGCACCATCACTGCAATCTACACGGTATTGGTGGAAGGCGATGATCACAATGATCCAATCGCTGACTCGACCCGTGGCATTCTGGATGGTCACATCGTCTTGTCCCGGGAAATGGCTGACTTCGGTATCTATCCGGCTATTAGTGTTGGCAACTCGGTGAGCCGGGTGATGCAGCAACTGGCTGTCAAGATGCATGACGAGGCCGCGAAGAAATTCAAGAAACTGTTTTCTGTTTATAACCAGAACCGGGACCTGATCAGCATTGGTGCCTATCAACCTGGCAGTGACCCGGTTCTCGATGAAGCCGTGAACCAGTACCCCCGGTTGCAGGCTTTTATACAACAGGATGTCAGAGAAAAGTGCGGTTATGACCAGAGCGTTAACCAGCTTCTGGAAATATTTGATCAAGGGCCTGCTGGATGAATAGAAAAGACCAGCTCGATAAAGTCGCCCTGATCAACGACATACGCGAGAAGGAAGCCAGCCGGAATCTGGCCGATGACAACTCGCGCCACGAAAACCTTCACCTGCAGTTGGCAAAGTTGACGGCCTACAGGGAGGAGTATTCAACCCGGCTGAATATACAGTTAGAGCAAATAGACTCGGCAACGGCGCTAAGGGACTACCACAATTTTATTCGCGTTCTCGATAGCGCCATTCAGGAACAGCAGCAGGCCATAACCGAATGTGCAGCCCAGCTACAGGCCTCCAAGAACCGCTGGGCTCAATCCCGAACGGAAGTGAAAAAGATCGACAATCTCCGGGAGAAAAAAAGGCAGTTGCAGCGAGCGGAAGCAGCAAGACTGGAACAAAAACAGAGCGACGAAATGTCTATCAATCGACACACCCGGAAGTAGGCGGAATCAGCATTGAATAGTCATTTCTGGCCCGGGAATTGCAACATTTGAGAGGTCAGCGCTTACAGATCAATGTGGATCAAGCCTGACAAAGAGTTCTAAACATGAGACACGAGCATGCACGCACTATCAGATAACCTGATTGGTCCGGGCCACAATTTAGGCCATCAAGAGCCGAGTCCAGCCAGCAAGGGAAATACCGCTGCTGGACAGTCCGCTATGGATGCAGGCAGCCCGTCGCCTCAGTTCGCCCAGACGCTCGAAAACCTGCTGGGAGACAAAAAATCCGGCCTGCTCCAAACCAACGATGACGGGGGTCCTGTGCAGGGCTCAGAACCGGAATCTGATCACGGTCTGCAGGATGGGCAAAGTGAGTCTGGTGAATTCCAGCTACCCCGGTTAAATCAGCCAGTGCAGGCATTAGCCGAAGCAGCAGCCAGCGCCCAGCGCAGCGGTCACAGCCCGGCTGCCGTCGTCTCACCACCCGGCGAACTGATGCCTGAAGGCACAGGCTCAGCGCAGTTGTCGAAAACGGGTTCAGATGACAAGGCTGTAAAAACGGCAAACAGCGGCAATACCTTGCCACCCTCAGGCAGCTTATTGCCCGGCTCAATCAAACTGAATATTGAAAGTGACCCGATAAAACAAAGCACACCGGTTCTGCCGGCAGAAGAAGCACAATTGATTGCCAGCAATGCA
The DNA here is from genome assembly GCA_040218615.1 of Gammaproteobacteria bacterium. Classification (GTDB taxonomy): domain Bacteria; phylum Pseudomonadota; class Gammaproteobacteria; order Pseudomonadales; family Pseudohongiellaceae; genus UBA9145. The sequence goes on along the minus strand of JAVJRC010000007.1, from coordinate 627,043 downwards.
ACACGGGGCGAATTGACCCTGGATTCCCTGCTCCGCGGCAAGTTCCGTCAGGACAGGTTTTCAGAGCTTCGATCCTCACAGCTGTCAGGAGAAACCACAGAATCCGGGCAGCGACGAACCGAGATGACCTTGCCCGACCGATCTTTTCAATTACAGTTTCTGCAGGCAACAGGCTCAACCGCCAAAGTTGAAGTCGACAGCGCACAACTGTTTACCGCCGGTGCCCAAAACTCCCAGGCTGCCCAGCCAGGTGCGGCACTCGCACCCAGGGTCGATTCTGGATTTGACATGCAGCTCGCACTTGAGGGCTCGCGCAGCAGTGCTACAAGAGCTCCTGAAGCAGTTGTACGCGACCACCTTGCCACACAGCTTGGCAATGTACGCTGGCATGCAGACTTTGCTGGAAAACTGCGGGTCCTGTCCCAGGCGAATATCTCCGCAGTCGAATTAAACCTGAATCCGGCAGAGCTTGGCGCAATCGATATCCGCATTCAGTCGCTGGATGAAGGCACCATCATCAATTTCTTCACGGCAAATGCCAATACCCGCGAAGTGATCGACGCCAGTTTGCCAAGACTGCGTGAATTGCTGTCGGACAGTGGTATCGAACTGCAACACGGCGATGTCTCGGATAGAGAACCGGGCGCAGACACTCAGGAGCATTCCCCAGGTCAGCGGCTGGCAGCAGAATTATCAGAAGAGTTGGGCACCGATATGTCCCTGATGCTTCGCTCCAGGCAGCAACAAAGGTCGATGATAGACCATTATGTCTGAGCAGCGACCCGGCCACTGAGCCGTACACACTAATCACTACACAAATACCAGAAATTCGAATAAAGAGGTAAGCAATCATGGCATCAACTGAAGCGCAAGCAGCAGAAAGCGAAGATCAGTTTGAGAACACACCCACGGCAGCCAGTATCGCCAAGGCAATCAGCAGCAAAGAAGTCAACATCGACACCCTGCTCAAAGTGCCGGTATCGCTTGCCATTGAAGTTGGGCGAACTCAGGTACCGCTGAGTGAGCTAATCGAAATCGAGGAAGGCGCAGTGCTGGAACTGGACCGGCTGCTGGATGAGCCTATTGACATTCTGGTTAATGGCGCCCTGATCGCTCATGGTGTGGTGGTTCTGGCCAATGAAAAGTTTGGCCTGCAGATCACCGACATTATCAGTCTGGAAGAACGCGCCAAGAGCCTTTAACCAGCAATCAGATCAAACCTCAGATCCGAATGGATCTGACTTGTGACAACCGCCAGGGATGGCGGTTTTTTTTGAATACGGAAAAATACTACCGCAAGATTGCAACTAGATGCCCGCTACCGTGGCATAGCTGTGGCTTGCCTGGCGCAGGGATCGTTGCTGCTTGTGTTGCTGCTGAATTGAATGCTGCACTTGTTCGGCGAGGAAAGAAATTTCCTGGTTCACCGTGATCAGGGCTGAAATCGCATCGGCCACAAGCCTGCCACTTGCGCCTTCTGCCTCGAAGATATCGTCGGTAAGAAGCTGGCGCCTCTCATCATCGAGAAACTCTACTTTAATCCAGTCACCCTCACGGGCCGCATTGAGCATCTGGTCAGAAAGATAAAGTGCGTAGGCCAGTTTTTTCCTTCGGGATTCCCCCGAGGTCACATGGGCAACTTCAGTTTCCTGCTGGTCTTGAACAAAAACTGTATTCATTTTTGTGCCACCTCCGATATTCCATCCCAACCTGTCTTGATTTCGGTAATCAGGCTGGCCACTTCCGCAATGATCGCCTGATCAGATTTGGAATTGGCCATTACCATTCTCTTCTCGATGTAGTCATACAGGGAGCCGAGGCTGGCTGCGATGTCACCACCTTGCGCCGGATTGAGGCTCGCCCTGAGGTTGTCGACGATGCGAATTGCATCGCTCATGGCAGTGCCACTCGCCGCACTGTCACCACGCTCCATAGCACCGCTCGCCTGAGCCAGGCGCTCCAGTATTCTTTCCAGGAGCAGAGAAACCAGTCCATGGTTTTGTGACGCGGCGATGCGACCTTGCTGATTGACTGATTGATATTGTCCTAATGCTGCTTGTGGGTTCATAGGGACCTCTGTTAAGTCACTTTATCCGTTATTGGTGGTGCGTGTTGCCAGCGAATTGAGATTATCCAGTTGGGTTTGCAAAAATGAGCTGGTGGTATTGAGATTGGAGATCAGAAGATCCAGCGCATTAAACTGTGTGCGGTATCGCTCTTCCAGAGCTTCCCAGCGGAGTTCCAGACTTTCGCGACGCTCATCGATTTCTTCCAGTTGATCTTCAAAGGAATCCATCCGGCTTTCCAGGGCGGCGTCCTCATCCAAAACCTGGTCCAGTAGCACGCCCAGTTTGCTGGCGATCCCCCGGGTGAGCACCACATCGCCCCGGGCGCCGGTTGAACCGCCGTTTATTGCCAGGCTCAGACCATCGGCCGTAGTGCCGCTGTCGGCAATCAGGATATTGCCGGTGCCAGTGGCCGCCTCACCGCCAATAGTGCCCGCCACGTCAACACCAGCAACGCCGTCGCCGGTGCTGATACCCAGTTCCGCAGTGGAATTGGTGTCCACAGCAAGAATATTGACCGTTGAAAAACTGCCCGCTGCGGCGGATTGGATGTTGAGTGAATCGGTGCCGCTGTCATAGGAAACACTGACTTCCCCTCCGGCTGCAACGAGTGTTGCCGAAGCATTGATCTGTGCTTGCAACTCTGCCGCCAGGTCATCACCGGTAGTGTAGGTTGCTTGAGTCAAGGTGATTTCACCGATGTCGATACCATCGATTTCCAGTGTCAGGTTGTCGTTATCGGCATCGATGGTCAGAGTGCCGCCACCACCAAAATCCGGTAGTACACCACTGCCTGTATAGCTGCCCGAACTGGCTAGCTGTGTGATATTGACTGCGTAGGTACCCGCCGCTGCATTACTGGTGACACCGTTGAATGCAATATCTGCATCATCTGGCCGCGCAATCTCTGCAAACAGATCCAGAACATTATCGGGATCAGTATCCAGTAAGTAATTCAATTCGGCTTCGTTTAGCACTAACTGGCCATCGCTGTTGGTGGTCACACCCAGTTGCGTCAGCGTGGTCACGCTGCCAGAAATATCTGCAACAGAACCACGGACTATTGAATCGATTTGCTGACTTACCGAACGAAGAGTGAAATCACCCAGCAAGGGACCGGCCAATTCCGAGTCTGCGTCGTAACTGCTCAACGAATTGGCCGTAACGATGTACTGGTTGTAACCAGCTATGAAACTCTTGGCGGCGGACAGGATGGAAGAATGATCTTCTGTCACTGCCACCTCTACGGCGCCGGATGTGATCTGTTTCAATTCAAGAGTCAAACCTGCCACAGCCGAATCGACCGTGTTACTGCTGCTGCTTACTGCCAGGCCGTTGATTGTTAGCTGGGCGTCTTCAGCAGCATTGGTTTGTTCGAGGTTGGTGGCAGCAGCGTTAAATGCCAGGCTGGAAAGACCCGAGGTGTCTGTATCGTTGCTGTCATCATCATCGACAACGATTTCCAGACTCTGTTCCGTACCTGTAGTCTCTGAGCTGAGCAAGAGGCGATAGCCGCTGCCGTCATTGATTACCGAAGCGTTGATTTCGGCGTCGCTGGCATTAATAGCCGCGGCAATACCGTTCAAAGTATTGTTACTGGAATCGATGGTGATGTTGACCGTATCGAATTCAGTATTTGCCGTGAAACTGTTGTAAGTATCTGTGCCTGAAACATAATCAGTCACGCCTTTGCGAATGGTGAGTATGCCTGTACCCACTGTGGTAGTGTCTGCATCTGCAAAAGTGGTACTCGCCAGGGCGTGGGATTCTGCCAGTTGGGAAACTTCAACGGCATAGGAGCTGGCAAGGGCAGCGGAACTGACACTGACCCCAATTATTGATGTATCAGAACTGGTGACTTTCTTGCCCTGAAAATCGGCAGCACTGGTGAGTCCGCTGAAGCTGGACTGGAAACCACCCAGGGCTCCTTTCAGTGAGCCCAGGGCGGAAAATTCTGAAGTGATTTTTGTAGATTCGCGATCGAGCTGGGTATCGGACACCAGCCGTTCGGCGGCAACCAGTTGGGTTACCAGTCCTTCAATATCGAGCCCTGAACCTAATCCGGTTGCTGTGAGCATGGTCCTGAAATTTCCGTATCAAAGTCTAAAGCTTGCCTGAACCGCAAAGCCACCGTCGTGGTGACGCTGGCCGCTCTGCAGTTTTTATACCGCCGAATTCAATCTCGAACCGGTTGTCTATCCAGGCCCTGTCTATTTCTGTCTACTTCTGCCTACTTTTGTCTTTAAAGAAATGCAGGTTTCGTACCAACAATTGGACCCAAATAGTCAGACGTCGCTATCGAACAATATTCCTGTGTGTGTCAGCCCGGTGCTGGTCTTCTGAAACTCTGCCAGATGCTCTGAGATTTGAATCATCTCCTCTCTCGGTATCTGCCGAATAACCTCACCTGTGCCTCTGTCCGTCACTGTGACCACGTAGTCGCCTGATTCTTCGTTAACGCTGAAATTGATCTCCCGTGCGATGTTCTGTACGAAATCCGCAACAGTTTTAACGACTTCATTCAGATCCGAATTGTCCGCGCTACCGGATACAGCTGTGTTTGAATCGGTTTTCTGCGGCATGATCTGGCCCTCTACGGCAACAGCTTGCCGCTTGCTGGCAGTGGACTTTGTTTCACCACTGCTCTTGATGGCTGGCATCACTTCTAGATTCGTTCGCTCAAGTAATGTCATTGGCTCACTCTCCGAAGCTTGGTGTTGATATGGCTAATTGAAACTTTTGCAGTGCTTCAATCTTCGTAGTAAACGTCTCGTTCCTTAAGACGGGAATAAGTGGCTCCCTTTTGGGGAGCCACTTATTCCTGATCGTAAGTACCACCCTTCCGGATTACTGGAGTAGGGTGAGTACGTTTTGTGGCAGAGAGTTTGCCTGGGCTACCATGGCCACACCTGCTTGTTGCAGAATCTGCGCCTTGGTCAGTGCTGCAGTTTCGGCAGCGAAGTCAGCATCCTGAATTCGAGACCGTGCAGCAGACATGCTTTCGGAAGAAACCTGCAAGCTCGCTACAACAGATTCGAAACGGTTCTGAATCGCACCGAGATCACCGCGAGAGCTGTTCAGCAAGTTCAGGGCGCTATCAACTGCTGTGATCAGCGAACCAGCACCTGCAACAGTTGAGACGTTCAGCGTGCTGGTAGTAGCCGTAGTTGTCGTGGCAGTCAGACCAGCCTTGGTCGGATCCGTACCAGCGATAACCAGGTCAGCTCCAGTGGACACGATTGAGTCTACTACGCCGTAGTTAGTGCCAGTACCACTGGCCACACCACCGGTGTTGTTAGAGCCGTTAGCGTCAGTGAAAGACTCAGAGATCACAATGTTGTCACCATCGGCATCGATGAATGTCTTGTCACCGCCCGCGAAGGTACCACTGTGTGTGATGCCCGCAGCAGCGAGGTCAGCGATGATAGTACCGCCAGCGAAAGCCGTATCCATGGCTGCACCGGTAACAGTACCATTACCCGAAGAAGTGACTGAGATCGCAACACCGCCAACAGTCAGGGTGTAAACGTCACCAGTCTCGTCGTTGTTTGAAGCAGTAAATGTACCAGTGTTAACCGTGGTAGTGGCAGAAGCTGTAACGCTGGTGGAAGTAGCAGCGATCGCTGCCGCAATCGCCTTTGCGTCACGGGCAACTGCGCCCACATCAGTGCCATTCACAGTCAGGTCACCGGCCAACAGAGCTGCAGTGGGTGCAGTACCGTCAGTTCGGGTCGCTGCGCTGTCGGTCAGGCTGAGGCCAACGACAGTGCTATCCTGGATGGAAGATACGGTGATGGTTTGACCGACGTTCGCACCTACCTGGAATACCTGGGAGCTGAAAGAACCGTCAAGCAGATTCACGCCGTTAAAATTGGTTTGGCTGGCTACGCGATCAACCTCAGCCAGGAGCTGCGCTACCTCAGCCTGCATTGCTGCCCGGTCTGATGCGCTGTTAGTGGCGTTGGAAGACTGTACTGCCAGTTCCCGGATTCGCTGCAGGTTATTGGTGACTTCGCCCAATGCGCCTTCAGCAGTTTGTGCCAGGGAGATGCCGTCATTTGCATTACGAACAGCCTGGTTAAGACCTCGAATCTGGGCGGTAAAACGCTCTGAAATCGCCAGACCCGCGGCGTCATCCTTCGCGCTGTTAATTCGCATACCAGATGACAGGCGCTGCAATGAAGTTGAAAGCATGTTTTGAGACTTCGTCAGATTTCTCTGCGCGTTCAAAGATGCAATGTTGGTATTAATTACCTGTGCCATTTTAATTTCCTCGTTCTACCTGTCAGATTCGAATAAACCTGCAGACATCTTGGTTAACTAAAAAAATACAACTGTGTTGCTGTCCTTGAGATTTACGACAAATGAAAAATTCTCTTAACATTATTTTGCAAATGCCTGGATAGCGCATGAGTTATGGCATTGACGCGATGTAATCGCGGCAAATTGAATGGTAATTCCAGTGAAAAATGGATCTGCAGGGACACTGGCCGACGATGCCGGCCTGTGATCAACAGTGCAGAATCAACTACATTCCAGATCAGGAATGTTAGAGGTAGTTAAAAAGCGAGAGCTGGCTGGCCCTGGAAAATGCCTGTTGGGCCGCTTCCAGGGAAGTGAGTTGTTGATTGAAACGTGAAATTGCAGAGACATAGTCCAGATCTGAGGTTTGGGACTTGACCGTCTGCAGGTGCAACTTGAGATCCTGATTGAGTGACTCCACGGATTCCAGTGCACTCAGGCGGGAGCCCACGCTGGCCCGCTTTGCGCTGATGTGGGTCATGGCCTGGTCGATATCCGCCAGGGAACGCGCCAGCTCGTTGTGGATTGCAGTGGTGTTGGCCACGCTGCCATCGGCGCTTTCAAGCACGCTGACAACGTTCTCCAGCGTGGCAAACACGCTTTGATTCTGGGCCGGGCTGATGCTGAAACTGTCGCCAACTTGTGGCGTACCACTGATTTGCAGGCTCACGCCGGCAAACTGGATGCTGGATCCATCCGTGTAATTGCCGCTGGAGACGAGTGTCGAACCACTGTCCCTGACCTCGTAGACAAATTCACCGGGGTTAACTCCCGCGGCGAACTGCAAAGTGTAGGAATCTGTAACTGTCGAATCGGCACTGAAACTTCCCAGTACCGCACTGCCAGTATTGGTATTGTCTGCGGTCACGCCTACCCTGCCGTCACCATTGCGAATGCGCAAAAACACATCCGCACCGGAATCGCCTATCTGGAGACTGGCCTGGGCACTGATCTGTAATGACTTGCTGCCTCCGTCCCCGGCATAGGTTACGGTGCCGTTCACCTCGGAGAATGGCACCGTATCGCTGCGGGTGCCCGCGAAAATATAGTTGCCCGCAGCATCCCGGCTGTTAGCCAAAGACTTGATGCCTTGCAGCTGCTGATTGATTTCATTGGCAATACTCTGCCTGTCACTGGCCGAGTTACTGGAGTTATTGGCCTGAAGCATAAGTTCCCGCACTCGCTGGAGATCAGTATTCACCTGGGCCAGGGCTGTTTCTTCCAGCGCCAGGCTGTTGGTGGCAAATTCTGAATTGCGGCTGTATTGGTCAATACGGTCCATGCCCGCCTTGATATCCAGTATCCGTGCCATGGCGGCTGGATCATCTGAAGGTTTGTTCACCCGCTGCCCGCTGGACAATTCTGCCTGGGTCCTGGCTAACTCACTCTGGCGTTCGGTAATCGCTTTGATGCCGAGACTGTAAATTTGGGCGCTTGAAATTCTCATGCTATTGCCTGTCTACCTGTTATCTGACTGAAGAAATCAGCGTTTGGAACAACTCATCACTTACCTGGATAAGTTTGGCTGAAGCCTGATAGGCCTGTTGCAGTCGCAGCAGGTTTGCCGCTTCTTCCTCCAGATTTACTCCGCGGTCGCTCTCCCGCTGGCCGATAGCCTGGTCCCGCATGGAAGTTTCAATGGTCAGGTTGCGAATCGACTCGCTGCTGTTGGTGCCGACCCTGGTCACCGTGACGCCAAACATTTCCTGGAAGCTCTCACTGGCACCGTTTACCAGGCTTTGGTCCTGCAATCCTGCCAATGCCAGCATGTTCGAACCATCGGCCAGAGAGTTGGTATTGTTGGCGATCACAAAGCTGTCACCAGACTGAGGTTGCCCGGACATCTCAAAGTGCACGCCTTCCACGGCAAAGGTGAATGCCTTACCGCCAGATTCAGTCGCCGGGTCATAGGCGATAGTCCCCCCTGGGCCACCGGTCACATTGAACCCCGGTACGCCCGCGCCCAATGCATCTGGATCAAAGGTCAGGGTGATGGCAGCAGCCAGGGGTAATGTGTTTACCGGGTCTGCACGTACCGCGCCGAGCTGCCCGGAACCAGCGTTACTGACCGGGTTTTGTGCCTGCAGGGCATTCGCCGCTGCAATGCGGGCAGGATCAGTCAGTGCCAGGGCGAACTGGGCTCCAGCCTGATGACCTGGATTGAATACGAACTTGTCGCCAGCGACCGGAACCCCGGCTGAAGTATCAACGTTCATGCCGTCCAGGCTGAGCACACCGACGCCGGTGACACTGCTGCCGTCACTTTGTCGTGTGAGTTGCCACTGCGCGCCATCGAAATTAAGGCTGTAGTCGCTGGGCCGTACCTGGCTTGTGTCGGTGACGGTGACGACAGGCGCAGCAGTCCCTCCGTTGTCAGCACTGCCGGCAATGGTGAAACTTTGTGTCTGGAAGAAACTGCCACCCAGGTTGCCGTTGAGATCCACACCCAGTCCGTGCTGGGTATTGAAGGAGTCTGTAAGGCTCAATGCAATAGTGCCAAGTTGGGACTGCACTGGATCCAGCACCCGATTCCTGAATTCCAGCAAGCCCTGAACCCTGCCACCCTGAATCACGGCGGAACCATCACTGCTGCCAGGTTGCGCCAGCATACCTATTTCGACCTTGCTGCCGTCAGTGGAATTAAGCACTGTTTTAAGTTGATTGAATTCACTGCCAAGGACCAGCGATTGTCCGTTACCGATAGACACATTGACCGAGCCATCACCCTGCTCGACTACTTGTATATCCAGGTAGCCCGCCAGTTGCTCCAATAGTCTGTCTCGCTCATCCAGTAGATCATTAGGAGACAAACCGGCGCCACTGTTGCTGACACCGACAATTTGATTATTGAGATTTGCGACAGCTTTGGAAATAGAGTTGATTTCTTCAACTGCAGTCCTTAACTCATCGTTGATATTGCTGTTGATGTCCTGCATCAACGATCGATAGTTCTGAAAACGATCAACCAGGCTGCGCGCATTGCTGAGCATCACTTCACGTTCCGGCATACCGGTCGGATTGGCAGAAACGCTGTGCATACTGTCGAAAAAACCCTGCAGGGAACTGTTCAGGTTATTGTCATTATTGGCGAAGAGGCTTTCCAGACGGGCACTCAGCTCTGAGAAGGCTTCATGCTGGCTTGCTGACGACGTGAGTGATCGCACCTGGTCGGTAAGAAAGCCATTGAATGCTCTCTCCACACTGGCTATGCGGGCGCCACCGCCAATAAAGCCGAACCCGAAGCGCGTGGCGCTTTGGGTTTCGAAGTTCACCTGCTGCCTGCTGTAACCTTCCGTACTGGCATTGGCGATATTGTGCCCGGTGGTACTCAAGCCCTGCTGAAGAGCCTGGAGCGAGTAAGTGCCGAGACGAAGAAGATCTGTCATTACAACCTCATGCAACCGTCAGGGTTGCTTTATGTTATTCCGTAGCCACCGGTTCCATGGCGGCTAATTGTTTTTCAATAAGTTCGGCCAGACCCAGTCCACCCTGGTCCGAGAGTGATACCGCGAGCTGGTTGTCGAACATTTTCTGGTATGAACTCATGCTATTGCTGCCGAACAGCGTATCTTCCGGCGTGGCATCCCGCATGGCTTTGAGCATGAAGCCAACAAAAATCGATTCAAACTGTTGCGCCACTTCGTGGCTGGCCATATCAGGGTCCAGTGCCGCCTGCCCTTTTAGCTGGGCAAGATTGCTGAAGTCGTGGTAACTGGATTGGTAAGTGGATTGAAGTTCCATATTCTCTGGCTCCTGGGCCTGTCTGGCCTAGATCACAATGAGCTGTGCGCGCAGTGCACCAACCTGCTGCAGGGCTTCCAGTATGGCGACCAGGTCACTGGGCGAAGCGCCAACCTGGTTGACGGCACGAACCAGCTCATCCAGGTTTACACCGGGTTCAAACAGGAACATACGATTGTCCGCTTCTTCAATATAGATAGAAGAATCCGGAACCAGGGCAGTGCGTCCGCCGCGAGCAAACGGCCCGGGCTGGCTGGCGTAGATGTCCTCTGCAATGGTTACGGTCAGACTGCCGTGAGCCACGGCTGCCGCTTCAACCTGCACCTGCTGGCCGATAACAACGGTGCCGGATCGGCTGTTGATAATGACTTTGGCTGTGGCATCGCCTGGTTCCACCACCAGGTTTTCCAGCATTGAGACGAAGCTTACCTTCTGGCCGTAGTCTTCGGGACCAAACACCTGTATCGACGTTCCGTCAATGGCAAGCGCTGTGTTGGGGCCAAATGTCTCATTAATGGATTCAGCCATGTTCATGGCGGTGGTGAAATCCGAGCTGTTGAGATTCAGGGTAAAGGCACCGCCACCCATGGAGAATGGGCTCAGCACTTCTTTTTCAACAATGGCTCCGTTGGGAATACGTCCGCTGCTTGGAATATTGACTACCACTGAAGAGCCGTCAGCGCCTTCCGCACCGAAACCACCAACTATCAAATTACCTTGAGCCAGTGCATAAACATCTCCATCTGCACCCTTGAGCGGGGTCATCAGCAAGGATCCACCACGCAAGCTGGCTGCATTACCAATCGAAGACACGGTGACATCGATGGTCTGACCCGCTTTGGCAAATGCCGGAAGCTCCGCATGCACCAGCACAGCAGCAACGTTCTGCAGCTGTGGATTGATTTCTTCTGGAATAATCACCCCGAGTCTCGCCAAAGTGCTCTTCAGGCTCTGCACGGTGAACTGGGTTTGGGTTGTCTGGTCGCCGCTTCCGGGCAGACCAACAACAAGACCGTAACCCACCAACTGGTTTGCCCTGACTCCACCAATGCTGGCCAAATCCTTGATGCGCTCTGCACTGGCAGGCAAGGCCATGGTGAATGCGAGCAGTGCAATCAGCAGTCTGCTGCAGCCTGCGGTAATCGGATGCAATGATTTCTTGTTCACAGTATTTCCACCTTTCGCTTGGCGATAAGTCATCAGAATGGCCAGACAGAGCTGAACAGCACCCTGGCTGCCCAGCCGGGTCCTGTGCCGTGGGTTGCAGTACCGCCATAGGCGATATGGGCATCGGCGACCTGGGTCGACAGCACCGTATTGTTGGTACTGATGTCTGCCTGCCGCACGACACCTTGCAGGCGAATAAATTCCCTGGCCTGGTTGATACGTATCCACTTCTCACCTTCCACGATCAGATTGCCGTTATCCAGCTGGCCCGTGACTGTCACGGTGATGCTGCCGTTGAGACTGTTGCTCTGGCTGGTTCCGCTTTGACCACTGAATGAATTTTCCGAACCCAGGTCAATTTCCATATTGGGTCGCAGACTGCCGCCGAAAGTGGGTGCTTCCACGTTCATGTCGGTGGCCTGGCTCACGCTGTTGTCGGCACTGTTCTGACCCGAGGTCTGTTCCACCAGAAACACGGTGAGAATGTCACCTACTCGATGGGCTTTCAGATCCTCATACAAGCCCAACCGTCGTCCCGCGCTGTAAATTCCCCCACCCTCGTTCTTCAACATCTGGTAAGGCGGTTGATAAGTGGGTTTGAACTCGGGCTCTTCCTCCACCGGTTCAGGTGCCGAGACACAGGAAGCCAATAGTGATGCTGCGAAGACCAGGACCCATAAGGTTTTGTTATTTGATTGCAATGAATTCACGGTTCATTCCTACATATTGTTAGTGACAAATCGAAGCATCTGGTCGGCGGTTGAGATGGAACGGCTGTTCATCTCGTAGGCACGCTGGGTCTCGATCATGTTCACGAGTTCTTCAACCACGTTGACGTTGGAACTCTCCGTGTAACCCTGCAGCAGTGATCCGAAACCATTCAGACCCGGGGATCCAATCTGTGGACTGCCACTGGAAGTGGTTTCCACATAAAGATTGCCGCCCACGGCCTGCAGGCCCGCGGGATTAATAAAGTCGGCCAGTTGAACCGTGCCAATCTGGGTGGTTGCGGCAGTACCCTGCAGGCTGACGGAAACCGTACCATCCGGCGCAATCGTCACGGACTGGGCGTTGGCAGGGACGGTAACAACCGGCTGCAGCGGCAAGCCGCTGGGCGTAACCAGTTGCCCCTGGCTGTCTACCTGCAAGGAGCCATCCCGGCTGTAGACCAGGGTGCCATCGCCGCGCAGCACCTGGAAAAATCCCCGACCTTCAATAGCCAGATCCAGTGGATTGTCGGTCTGGGTAAGATTGCCCTGGCTGAACAGTTTTTCAGTGGCCACTGTCCGCACGCCTGTTCCAATCATCAAACCGGTTGAGTATTCGGTGTCCTGGGAAGACTGGGCGCCGGGTTGGCGCTGGTTCTGGTACAGCAGGTCTTCGAAAACGGCGCGGCTGCGCTTGTAACCTGCGGTGCTGGCATTGGCCAGGTTGTTGGAGATCACAGACATCTTGGTCTGCTGCGCGTCCAGGCCGGTTTTTGCTATCCAAAGTGCTTGAGTCATGTTGTGCTCCTGGAATTAGTTAAGGCTCATTACGGATGCAAGGGCCTGGGAATTCTCCTTGGCGTCCTGCATCAACTGAATTTCTGACTCGAAGCGTCGTGCCAGGTCGATCATGCGCACCAGTTCACCCACCACGTTGACATTGCTGCCCTCGATAGCGCCTGAAATGATGCGTACGTTTGCGTCCGGTGCAGCAATCTCACCATTGGGAAGTTGCAGATGCCCATCCTCGTTGCGTTGCAGCTGATCGATATCCAGCGTGACCAATTTGATTCGATCGACTACAGCCAGCGTGTTGGGAAGCTGTCCAACCGGCACAATTGAAATAGTGCCATCTGTCCCAATCTCGATTTCGGAAAAAGGTGGCAGAGCAATCGGTCCATTGTTACCCAACACTGCCTGCCCGGATCCTGTCTTTAACTGGCCCAGGGAGTCCACCTGCAAATCGCCGCGCCGCGTGTAAGCTTCCGTTCCATCTGGTGCAAGCACCGTGATCCAGCCCTGCTCCTGCACACTGATATCCAGTGGCCGCCCGGTCTGTTGGGTCATACCCGGTGACAGATCTGGCATACTTTGCAGGGAAAGGCCGCCTGCTTCGTCCATGTAGTAGGCAATTTCGGCCTTGAAGCCTACGGTGCTCGCATTGGCAAGGTTGTTGGCATTGACCTGTTGTGCCTGCAGCGTCTTCTTGGCACTTTCGGTGATTGTTTCAAGCAATTCATACATGATGCATTGATTCCGTTATCGAATTAGCAAGCGGCTATTCAGCCTGCGCCTTAGCGCAGGTTGATGATGGCCTGGGTAATGGTGTCCTCTGTTTGAATCATTTTCGCGTTCGCCTGGAAGTTTCTTTGCGCCACGATCATGTTCACCAATTCCTGACTGATATCCACATTGGAATCTTCAAGTGCACCGGAAGTCACTACTCCCGTGCCGCTGGTGCCTGGCGCGGCCAGCACGGCCTGTCCGGATGCAAAAGATTCAGCCCAGATGCTTCCGCCCTGGGGTTGCAAACCACCAGTATTGGAGAAGCTGGCCAGTGCGATCTGACCCAGGGAGCGGGACTGACCGTTACTGAAGCGGCCAAACACGATGCCGCTGTCACCCACTTCGATTCCGCCCAACTGGCCGGTAGTAAACCCGTCCTGACCAATATCCGCGACGGCAAAGTCATTACCAAACTGGGTCATGTTGGAGATATCAATGGTCAGCGCCTCGGTGTTGGCTCCCAGGGTAGCGCCGTTGCTGTCCAGGGGATCCCAGGCCGCTATATTGATTTCCAGAGGCAACGAAGCCGTGGGAATCTGTCCTGTTGAGTCAAACGTGATGGTGTCGGGACCTGAAGTAGTGACGCCATCGATTAGCGAATGCACTTCCCACTCATTGGCAGTGGCGGTCTTCACAAAATAAAAACTCATGGAATGAGGGTTGCCCAGGCTGTCGTAGATAGTCACGGCAGTCGATGCATTGAACATGTCTGCGGCGGGTGCCGTTGGCGGAGCGGCAAAGGCATCAAAGGGACCGCCCCATGCGGTTGCCGGAGCCACGCTGCGAGAATCCAGATTCGCTGCCAGGTCGATATTGTTGGTTGCAGTTGGCTGGATTAAAGATGAATCAATTCGTAAATCGGTAATGCCGCCGGAAAGCGTGCCGTTTGCGGTAGTGGCAAAAGCTTGTAGGCGCAGGCCTTCAGGATTCACCACATAGCCGTCACGGTCAGTCTGGAAGTTGCCGGCACGGGAATAAACATTGGTACCCCCATCGGAAAGAACGAAGAAGCCACCGCCGTTAATGGCCATGTCCATGACGTTGCTGGTAAAGCTCACATTGCCCTGGGTAAATGCCTGGGAGATGCCGGCAACCGCCACACCCTTGCCAACCGCATTGGCGGCTGTGCCGGATAAACTGGATGCAAATACGTCAGAGAATTCTCCGCGAGAGGACTTGTAGCCCGTCGTTCCCGCATTGGCGATATTGCTGCCGATAATTTCCAGGTTGGTACTCGATGCTTTAATTCCTGAGACTGCTGTATCAAATGACATTGTCTTGTCCTCTTGTAAATCTGACTATCTGATTTTCTGAATCTGGTTGAATGAAATGCTGTCGTCATTGGCAAGGTTCAAAGCCACATTGCCACTGGCGTGATCGATGGAAGCACTGGTGACTTTCTGAAACAGCTGAACGGGCAGCGAAACTGGTTCACCCTCAAGCACTGCGACAGCCTCGATTACATAGGCACCCGCCTCTGCTTCGTCACCGTCCTGGTTGGTGCCATCCCAGCTGATCTGGTGGACACCCGGGTTGGCCTGCCCCAATACCATGGAGCGCACCAGTTCGCCGGATTCGGTTCGAACCTGGATGTTGAGATTAAAGACAGAGGCATCAGTCTCCACGACGCCAGCCACCTCGGAGCCAGGGACATAATCGATGCCCGGGCTATTCACCAGAACCTCTTTGCCCACCAGCTGCGCAGACTCCATTGCCTGATTGGCAAACAGATTGGTCTGCATGCCACCAAAAGATGTGCCCAGACCTTCAATGCCCGAGACCATACTGAACTGGGCGATCTGGCTGAGAAATTCGTTGTTTTCAACCGGGTTTACCGGATCCTGGTTCTGCAGCTGGGCTACCAGCAGACGCAAAAAGTCTTTCTGGCCCAGCTCCTCGCGTGCACTGCCTGTGGCCGTGCCTGCCGAACTTGTAAGTGGGTTTGTAGATGGATTAATAGCGAGCATTGATTAGTACCTTGTTTTAGCGGTTGCCCAGATTGAGGGTGCTGGCAATCAGTTGTCGGGAGGTGTTCATGACTTCAATATTGGCCTGATAGGCCCGGGACGCCTGCATCATGTACGCCATTTCTTCAACCACGTTGACGTTGGAGAGATAGACATAACCCTCGGCATCAGCCATTGGGTTTTCCGGCATGCGTTGTTTCTCGATGGGCGCCTCACTGTAGGCGAATCTATCTACCCGGACGCCTCCTCGAGACTGACCCGAGTTGGAGTTGAATCCGGAATTCATATTCGAATCCAGAATACTGGCAAAGACCGGCCTGACAGCCTTGTAGGCTGCGGCTTCGCTTCCAGCCACAATGCGGGCATTGGCCAGGTTGCTGGAAATCATCTCCATCTGCACACTCTGTGCATTCAGTGCAGAGCCAGTGACTCTGAATACGCTGTTTAGATTCATCCTTATTCTCCTCTGATGACCTGGCGCAATCCTGAAACGGACCGGCTCAGGAACATCAAGCTGGCCTGGTAGCGCAAAGCGTTTTCAGCAAAGGCCGCCTGCTCCACTTCGGACTCCACTGTGTTGTGCGAGGCTGCTCGGGTTGGCAGGCGATACATCAATTGAAAATCCCCTTCAGAGTTATCCGATTGCAGATGACTGCTGCGGGTTGCTTCCAGGCGAATTGTCGATCCGTTGCTGGCCTGACTCAGTGCAGTGCGAAAATCGTAGTCCCTTGCCAGGTATCCCGGCGTGGAGCTATTGGCAATATTGCTGGCCAGCACCGCGCTGCGCTGAGATCTCAGGCTCAGTGCCTGGGGATGGATGCCTAAAGCCTTGTCGATAAGATTCATTTTTCACTTCACCTGTGTAATTTCTTGTAGCCCGCTTTTCCCGAGCTCGCAGTTGAATTTTGCAAAGCTTGTGCCAACTCATAATCTTCTTAAATTACAGAGACTTAGAGAATTCGACAGGCTTGCTGCGGCAAACTCCCGGCAAGGCCAGGAACAGCAGAACGGCAACTGTTGCCGCTTCTTGCCGTTTGCCCGGGCTCGCCACAAGCCAACACAGCGCATATCAGGGCCCGCGTTCGTGGCATGTCAATTGCATCTACTTAGCCTGATTAATCTATTGGGGTGCTGACCCGGGCTGTGCAGGCAGGGATCAGTTCAGAATTGCCAAACAATGGGCTCTTCAGCCGACACGGCCCTGGAGCCAGCAAGAAAAACTTGAGTGGAAACATGAGAATCGTCACTAAAATGACAATCCGGCGCAGACTCAGCAGGAAGCTGCTGCTGTTGTGCGCTGCAATATTGGCTGTGCTGGGAGCCCATGCCAGCGCGCAGCCAGCCGCAGCAGAATTCGAATCTGCCAGCACCATTGAGCAACTGGCCGAACAGTTTGCTTTGACGCAGATCACCGAAGCAGGCCTTAGAGACGTGACTGCCAGGGCATCCAACCTGGATACCCGACTCAGACTGAAGAAATGCGACACCCCACTCGAGGCTTTCACCACATCCGGCAATGGCATTCGCGCGCGCACGACTATTGGTGTGCGTTGCACTGGATCTTCGCCCTGGACCTTGTATGTGCCAGTGGCTGTGGAAGCGACCAGTCCGGTGGTATTCACCACCCGGCCTATCCTGCGCGGTGAGCGAATCACCCCGGAAGCACTGGAATTGCGGTATGTGGAACTGCAGCGATTGCCCCGAACCCCCATCAACGCACCGGAACAGGCAGTTGGCATGGAAGCCACCCGTGCCCTTGCCGCAGACAGCCCACTGGCCCTCAGCAACCTGCGGGCTCCGCAGCTGGTGAAGCAGGGCCAGGAAGTCATCATCCTGGCCGAGGGTGGCGGGATTTCCGTGCGAATGTCCGGCAGCGCACTGAAGAGCGGCGGCAAGGACGAAATGATTCCAATAAGGAACCTCAGCTCAGGCAAAACGCTGGAAGCGCGGATTGTGAGCGAGTCGACAGTATTAGTAGGATTTTGACCCAGAGACACTAAAGTGTTCCGCAGGAATTGTCGTAGTAATTCCTACCTGGAACGATATGAAGTTCACCACAGGAGTTTTACCCATGACCAACAACATTCAATCAGGCTTCAACCCTGTAAGCATCGGGGGTACGAATAAATCGACCACCTCGAAGCAGGGCGCTGAGCAGCCAGCAGGCAAGCCTGCCGCGGCCACTCAGGACGAAGTCAATGTGACGGATCAGGCTTCGCGTCTGCAGGAGCTGGAGGGCAATCTCAAATCAGGTCCAGGTGTTAATGAAAAACTCATTGCGGAAGTCAAGGCGGCTATCGCCAACGATTCACTGCACATGGACATGAAAGAAACTGCCGACAAGCTGATTGAAATGGAATCCAATGGCCGCGTGGTACCCGACCACAAGGGTGAGGGATAAACCTGATGGATAGCCGGCAGTTCGATACATCGCAGGAAATCAGGCTGATTCAGCTCCTGCAGGAAGAAGTCCGCTGCGCCAAGGCACTGCTGGATTCCCTGCGCTGCGAACGCAGTGCGCTGGATTCCCTGGATGACCAGGTCATCACCCTGAACAGTGCCAACAAGAAGCGCCTGATCGATTCGCTTCAAAACGCCAGCAACAAACGCTGCGAGTACGTGGCGGAGATTGGCGGTCCGGACCCGATTGCCAACAGCGGCCAGTTCAGCTCTTCAGACCGGGGACTGGAGCTGGACATGCTGTTTATCGAATTGGCTGAACTTGCCCAGAATTGTTTCGACGAAAACAGACTGGTAGGTCAGCTAATCAACCGCAGGTCTCAAGTGATTTCAAATGCTATCGCATGTCTCTCACCCGGCAACGGTGAGCAATGCGTTCTTTATAAAGAAAACGGGCAACTCGGCTGTTAACCCAAATTTCAACGAACAAGACAAGAAAAATCACCACCGGGAGTCGCAGCAATGGAAGGTCGCGGATGCAAAGAGATCGTCACCAGTGGTGATGCCATTCTCAGCGAACTAGCTGAAATCGCCACCGCCCACACTCCCGTCAAGATATCGGCCAGCGCTTCCGAACCCCAGGCTCAATTTTCTGCAGATTCAGCCATCGAATTGCTGGAACCCCAGAACAACTCTTTATTGCTGCATAAGCCAGGAAGACGGTTCTGTGAGCAGCTGCGCATCTGTAACCAGGAACTGGAATTCAGCTGCTACACCCCCAACGGAATAGTCAGCTTCCACAGCAACTACATCCCCTCTTCCCTGCCCCGGCTGGAATCAGCGCTTCGTGTGCGGGTACCCGAAAAACTCATTCGACACCAGCGACGCGCTCACAACAGGGTCAAGGTAGGCCATCTGGAAAATGAAGCGTCGCTGCATGTCAAAAAAGACCAGCAGCTCGCAGGGGAATGCCTCGATCTGTCAGAAGCCGGCGCGTTGATCTGTCTGCCAAGAGGCCAGCGTGGTATCGACCTGGGCGAGATTATCGATCGCTGTGACATTCATATTCGTGACCTGATCTCAATCGAGCAGCCTGTTCGGGTGTGCAGCATGGGCCTGAAGCGGGGAATCCTGCTGATCGGTGTGCAATTCATGAAAATGACCGAGCAAAGCATTCTCTCCCTGCGCAGTTCCCTGAGTCAGGTTGAGGGTCATTTAAATTGAGTTTTAAGACAATATTTTCACAGTGTCATTATTGTGACAGTTGGCACCTAAACCGAGGGATCCAGAACAACACCGTATTTCGCGGGCTACAGACGAATTCATCCAACCATTAGATGTTGGCACGTGCATTGCTTTCTTATAGGCAGAAGTACAGGAAAGCAGAGAAGTGGAATCAACAGGATATTCGCACTTCTCCTGGCCCCGCTACCGAAACCGGTAGCAGACCAGAACAGGCCATCAAATGGAGATGACAAATGACTAATTCAGAAGCAGTAGCCTATGAGACGTCGACAATTGAACGGGAGATAGACAGTTTCTTCGATCCCGGTCAAGGCGCGACGGCTTTGCAGATGGACGAAAGGGTCAAGCTGCTGGCGACTGGGCTACGGCGCCTGATTGAGTTTGACAGCTTTGAGTTTGAAAGCCCTGGGGAAGGTGTTTTTGTCTCCCTGGGCAAACCGGCTCCACACCGATGTAACTATCGGATAACGGATGAGGGAATCGAATCAGCCCAGTTTACCCTGACCCGAAGCAAGCAGTTTACTGAACAGGAATTGAGCACTATAGAGTCAGCCATGGCGTCACTGATTAACGACAGCCATCTTTAAGGACTCACTAATCAAGGAAAGATTGCACGATCCTCGGCTTACTCCCCTGAAAGCGATTCATCGCAAGTAAGGGGGGTATTTTTTTGTCTGGAATTTAATTCTGTTGCGGAATTCAAAGAGCCATTATTAATGGAGGATTACCCATCAATACAATATATCCCCGGAGCTCTTTTCAACAGACCCTCCACTGCCATTGAGTAATCCATCTTCTCTCCTCGCCACAGAGTCACGGCAGTTCGGTCATCAATGTGTAAGCCCATCTGCTCTTGCTCCCATTCCAAGCGAGTTCTACCACCAATTCGAACTTCGGTTGGCTCAAATTGTGGATACAGCGCCTGCGCTAATTCTCTCCCCTGAGAATCCACAAACCGCAATATCTGGTCTTTCTGGTTCTCTCCAATTTCCTGTTTCTCAATAGTGTACACACCCTCATGCAAAAGCCGATGATGATGTCGGCACAGCAAGACCAGGTTATCCAGGCTGGTCTCTCCGCCATCGCACCAGTGATGGATATGGTGGGCATCCACATAGCGGGTATTGCAGCAGCCGGGATAACGGCAACCTTTGTCTCTCAAAGACAAGGCACGTCGGATAGCAGGCGGGATGGTGCGGGATTTACGGCCGATATTCAGAATATGACCCTGCTCATCTTCCACTATAGGCACGATGGAGGCGTCACAGGCCAGGCGTCTGGCGGTTGCTGGTGGTAAGGGTGGTCCTTCTTGTAAATGGGATCCCGTATCCAGGCCAGTTTGACTGTGGGCACCCACATGAATCAAAACCTGGTATTTGTCCCCATTCGATAGTCCTGAAAGGCCTTTTCTTCGTGTGGCCAGAAAATGCTCAGCCATCTGCACCAAAGCATCCGCGCGTTTCTGCGGAAACGTTTCCGCGGAGACGTCGGCTTCCACTTCCGCACCCACTTCGGTCTCTGCAGTCTTCTCTGTCTCCTCCAGCTTTGGATTATCAGATTCCACCTTCGTGGACTCCTCCGGAGTTCGATTATGAGATTCGATTGAATCCATAGCCGCTTCCAGAGCCTTTACCACTACCGCGCCTTCTTCAGGCGCAAAGCGCCCCTTGATTACCAGCATGCCATCCTCGTCATAGTAGAATGACAGTGCCCGATCACTGTGCTGTTTCTGACCTTCACCCGGGCGATTCAGCCGCTCCACCCTCCGATACTGCCGCACCAGCTTTTCCATGTGCTCGGCAGTCCCATGACGGGCAATGTGCAGCAAATATTCTTCGTTCTCCGGAGTGGCGCTACGGGTCATGGCACGCACTTTGGAATAGCTGATGGCGCCGGTGGAAAACGCCTCATCAATCAACGGCAAGGACTCCAGCGCCTTGGCCACCCGAACCTTCTCCCGGGCAGCACCCAGAGCAATGCCACAGTAATAGTTGAGCCAGTGCGCAGGAGTCCGTATGCCTGAATCCCCTCCCCAAGCATTGCGTTCAATTAGTGCTGACAGTAATTTCAGGAACCGATACTGAGCAGCATTGATGTGCCCAGCCAGGCGAGTGAGTTCCTGACTCAGCTCTTCCGTAGAATCGGGAATGGAGCTTAAAGGCGAAACAGGAAACGAACTAGTAGTATTGAGAGGCGGCATACTGGTCATGATCATCAATTCCTTTTGCAAGACAGGAAAGCGAATACTGTTTATTTATACAGTATTATAGACCAGCGCCAACGGAATTAAAACGATTGGTTTATATTTATAAAAAAATGGGTGAACCCGGAGAAAAATTACTTTATATGACCGCTGTGTGCGAGAAGCGGACCTTGTGAGAAGTTTGTAACGCCCGTAATAATGGGCAGGGCGTCAGCCCTGTCCTTGATTGATTTGTTGGTTATGTCTCGATATCTCCGACCCATATTCTAGGGCTATAGAGATTCAATAGAACTCGCTCCGCCTAGAATTTTCCAACCTTCATCTGTTGAAACCCAAAAATGAAACACGCGCAGATCATCTTGTTCAGGCGAATCAAAGTTTACGCGATAGTGAGCTACAGCAGCGTCTCCATGCACCCGAATGCCCATTTCTTCTAGTTCATATCCAGAAGCTTCTGTGCCGCGCGATGCAACTGGGCTCGGTCGCGGTTCGGGCCCTTCAACGTTCATCGGAGTGGATAATTGTTGAGGCCAACCCAAAAATTCCTCATGCCAGAAAGCGCTGCCGCCTCCCGGCGTTCCCAACCTGGCAAAGTAATCATGCTCCAATTCCCAAATTAGTGTTTCAG
Source organism: Gammaproteobacteria bacterium (assembly GCA_040218615.1). Taxonomy (GTDB): domain Bacteria; phylum Pseudomonadota; class Gammaproteobacteria; order Pseudomonadales; family Pseudohongiellaceae; genus UBA9145. Next base: position 605,051 of record JAVJRC010000007.1, on the reverse strand, counting down.
AATCATTCGATTGAGCATCCGCAAATTTGAAACCGCTCCCAGCGCCAACTGAGAAAGCTATTGCTACGAGTAGAAAGATCTTATTTTTAGTCATACTGTAACCTTCTTCCTGCGAAACGGATGGCAGTCATTCTGAACCAGAGACATAACGCGCTTTTTAATGGGCAAACTGCGTAGCAGTTTGTCCTTTATTGAAATGTTTGTTATGTGCCGTGCTATGAACTGCTCTTTTCGTTTTCAAAGTAGGGCTCGCCATTAGGAAAGTAATAGTCAAGTTCATAGCGTTGTAAAGTTGAATCTATAGTTGCCAGAGCCAGTTCTAATGCTTGAATAGGATCTGCGCCATAAGTTTCATGTGAAATAGTTTTATGAAGACCCTCGATCTCAATACGACATCCGGAGGTTCCTGCTGAGAAAGGGAAGTCAACCATGCCTTCCTTGAGTAAATAAGGGGATCCAACCATAATCTTGAGCGGTTTCCGAGCACCAGATCCTTTCTCCGCGACCAACAGTTCTCTACTGGCTATTTGGTTCTTCATTCTTTCAGGCTACTCAAGGCACATAACGCCCGTAGTAATGGGCGCAGTCTGTGGAGCGCGGTTTGCGATAAAATGGCGTAGCCATTCGCAAACCGTGCGGAGCAGGCTGTGTCCTTTATTGACTTGATTGTTATGTGCCTTCATCTCAAATTGGTTATAAATTCATTAAGATCTTGTTGATATATATGGTATCCATTCGCGTCTCTAAAGTGCCCCTGGACAGTACTCCCAGTTATAAGAACTGATGACTCTCCACAAACTAGAAGTGGTTGGAGTGCTTCCTCGCTTTCGAGGATGAATAAGTGTTCGCTGCCGATAGGGTAGTCTTCAAGTGTTATGTAGCGAAGGCAAGACATTCCTGTATCCCCGTAAAACTCGAACGCAGTATGAGGAAAGTTCCCTTTAATCGTTTCAGAAACCGTTACGGTCATTGTTTTGAAGTAATCAGAACGATTAGGTAGTGTTTCTCCATGCCCGTGTACCGTACCTCTTACCACTATTGGGTGAAGTTTTGAATATTCCTCAAATACTCCCATGTACATACAGGTACAAGCGATACTGGCGCTGATAGAGAGTGCCGCGAAAATTGCGATGGTACCCTTAATGTGTAGTGAAAATATCTTCATACTCGATAGTTACTCTGTGCACATAACAGTTGTATAACAGGCAATCGTGTTGATAACACATTATATGGATCGAAAGGTGAATCAGGATTTATCTCCTAAAAATCATCACTTTAGCTGCCCACTTCACGATTTCCCACGTTTACCACATCGTGTCATTCTGCCTTTTTCAATAACGATTTTGCAATGAGTTTGACGGATTGCCCTGTTATTCATTAACAGGGCTTTTTGAGTGGCTGCTTTTTCTATTGGAATTAGCAAGTTAGCTGGATGGGGGAAATTAAGAACCTTGTTAACAGCACTTCATTTGTTCAGTGCTGATTGTCAGATGTTGCTCAGGTTTAACAAACGAAGTTGGGCGCTTGTAGTGAGTCCGCTTTGGGTCGAACTGAGACTTTGAATGTTCAAGCCTGAAAACATCGGCTTTCAGAGATTTCTAACTGTGTCTGCCAGATCAGATGCCGGCCATTACAACTAAAGATCGGTCTGTTCAACCTCGCGTGTCAGCCGACCCCTGATTCTATTCACCGCCTGAGAATGAACCTGGCAGATTCTGGACTCACTCACTTCCAGCACTTTACTGACTTCCTGCATATTCAATCCCTTGTTGTAGTAAAGAAACAAGACCAGCTTCTCCTGTCGGGGCAGACCTTCCATCACCTCAGCCAGCTTCTGGCGAGTAGATTCGCATTCTATATCCAGCTCTGGAGACTGATCGTCAGTATGATGCTCATGCTGGCCTGGATTGTCCTCGATACTGAAGACCGTACAGCCCGCCACAGCGTCCAGCATGCGATAGTACTCTTCGATGGAAACCCTGAGTTCCTTGGCAATATCCTTGTCTGAGGCGGTGCGCTGCAGTCTTGCTTCCGCACTCTGAATCGCCCTGGATATCTTTTTCGATTTCTGCTGCACCGAACGAGGCATCCATGAATCCTTGCGCAACTCGTCGAGCATGGCGCCGCGGATTCGGATGCTGGCGTAGGTCTTGAACTGAACATCCTTCTGCGCTTCGTAGCAACGGGTAGCCTCCAGCAAGCCCATCATGCCTACCTGTATGAGATCGTCCACGCTCTGCCCTGGCGGTAACCCTACACTCACATGGTGCGCAATGATTTTTACCAGGGGCAGATGTTTCTCAAACAGCTCATTCCTTGAGCTGTCATCGAGGTCTGCATACTGGCTGGCAGCATTCACCATTAATGAAACTCTCCTGGTTCTGGCTGGGTCGTGCGAGAGAAGCGTTCGATGAAAAACTGCATATATCCACTGTTAGTATCGCTTTGCGGCAATCGATTGACTCGTGCTGCCAATTTGCGGAACGCGTGGGCGGACTGTGAATCGGGATACTGATCCATGACGGCAACCTGACGGCGTACCGATTTGAGCAGCTTGTCGTCCTCCGGAATATGTCCCAGATAGCCTAGTGAGATTTGCAGATACAGGTCGGCAACATTGGCCAGCCGGGAATACAATTTCTGTGCCGTTGGCGCGTCTTTTACCTGGTTGGCAATTACCTTGAATGACTTTACGTCGTGCTCCTGGCTCAGGACCTTCATGAGTGCATAGGCATCGGCCAGAGAAGCTGGTTCGTCACAGATCACCACAAAGATCTCGCTGGAGGCCTTGGCAAAGCTCAGCACCGAACTGGAAATTCCCGCTGCGGTGTCCACCACCAGGGTGTCGATATCGGTTTCCAGGTCGGAAAAGGCATGGATAAGCTCCGCCTGTTCGGCCTGGGTCAGATTAGCCATCTTGCCGATGCCGGAAGATGCCGGAATAACATCCAGCCCGCAGGGAGCACGGGTAATAACGTCCTGCAGGGAATACTCCCCCCTGACCACGCCATACAGGTCCTTGGCAGGCTTCAGGTTAAGCATGATGTCGATATTCGCCAGCCCCAAATCGGCGTCCATTAACAGAACTGAATTGCCTTCGCTGGCGAGTGCCATCGACAGGTTTATAGAGATACTAGTTTTTCCGATTCCGCCTTTACCGCCGGTGACAGCAATGACTCTGACTGGGTGGTTTTGCATATCATTAAGTCCAAGTGTGCGCTTATTTCCTGATTTCCTTACGACCCAGGCATCCGGGCTCGCTGTAAATCCATTTATCCTGCTCAAATTCTTTCTCATGCTGCTGCATTGACCTCTTTTGCTGCCATTAACCAAGTATTTGCAAATAGTGTTCCACAATCGTAAAGGCTGACCGAATCAAGCCATTGCCATATTCGCCGGTACCTTTTCCCGTGCTTCTGCCCGCCTCTCAGCGACCAGGTGTGCCCGGTTGATGTGGTTGACGAAATGGCTGATACGCGCGCGTTCCAGGTCCTCTGGCACCTTCTGCCCCTGGGAAATGTAGGCAATAGGCAGTTTGTGACGTATCAATCCGGACAGCACTGGCCCCATGGCCGAAGATTCGTCCAGCTTGGTTATAATTGAGCCTTCGAGCTGAATAGCGGCAAAGGCTTGCAGGGTGTCGGCAATGATTCCCTCCTGGGTGTTTGCCGGTATCACCAGATAAGGCTTGATAGAGGGGTTCTGTTTGGTTAGCTCCTGCAGCCGGGAAATGGCTTTGGCGTCCCGCTGGTTCACACCAGCCGTGTCGATGACTACCAGTTGCCGCCCGGCAAAACTTGCCAGTGCGTCAGGCATGTCCTCGTAGTCACTCAGCACCTGTACCGGAATACCTAACACAGCACCCAAAGCGATGAGCTGCGACTGGCCGCCCACCCTGTTGGTGTCTGTGGTAATAAAGGCAATCTGGTTGCGCCCATGACGCAGGGCGAACTGGGCGGCTATCTTCGCGGCGGCCGCGGTCTTGCCCACGCCAGACGTTCCGAACAGGGCAATGACACCCCCTTCCTGCCGAACATCCTGATCGGAGATCCGGATAACCCGGCAAAGTATCTGTTGCACCCGGCGCCATCCGGCTTCCAGGCTGGCACAGGGCAAGGCTTTTCTGACAATTTTTCTGCTGAGTTCAAAATCAAGGGAAGCAGTCTGCAAACGGTCGATCAGCGCGGCTTCGTGCGGTTGATACGAATCGACGCGACGTGATACATGCGCCAGCTCGCCCTCGAACAGCTTCCGGAGCTTGCTGATTTCATCAACCATAGATTCCAGGCTGGGGCCGTTAGGCGCAGCTTCGACTTTCTGCACCGGAGAATCGCTGCCATTTTTCTGGTCCAGCTTTCTGGAAGACTTCTCATCGTCAATGATTTCCCAGAGCAGTTCCAGCGGAGGATGCTTTTCTTCCGGCTCCAGTTTTCTGCGCTCAAGTTCAGCCAGCGCCTCATCCAGTTTCGCAGGATCGTAGTCCTGGGCTGCGATGACCTCGGTGCGGCCGTTCTCAGTGCGACTTGAAACCAACACTGCACTGGACCCCAAATCAGTTCGGATCCTCGCAAGCACCTTGTTCATGCTGTCATCTTCGTAGCGTTGTACTTTCACAATTGCCTCCGCAATATTCTATCGATCCGGCGATTTACACTGCCGGACGACTATCCAGCCGCACTCAGTTTGTTCTGCCCGAGCGTTGCTATTACCTTGATTTGTTTGTTACTGCCTACTTCACTAAAAGCCAGCACCCTCAACCTGGGCACAGACGACCTGAGAAAGCGGGCCAGCCAGATACGCAAACGATCCGATACCAGCGCCACCGGGCTTTGTCCTGCAAATTCCATTTCCTGGCTGGCGTTTTGGAAATCCCTGATGAAGGATTCCATCAGGCTGGGTTCCAAAGAACTGAATCCCATTTTTTCTTCCGAATCGATTGCCTCCAGTAACAACTGTTCCATTTCCGGTCGCAACGTCATAACTTTCATCTCATGGTTTGGACCGACAATGCTCTGGCAAATTGATCTGCCAATGGTGGATCGAACCGACGCCGTCAGTTGATCCACGTTGAGATCCTTGGACCCATGCTCAGCCAGCGCCTCGATAATCGAGCGGGTATCACGAATCGGCACACCTTCCTGCAACAGGTTTTGCAAGACTTTCAGAATTGCGCTCAGGGAAAGCACGTCGGGAACCAGGTTTTCCACCAGCTTGGGCGCGTACTGTGAAAGTGAATCCAGCAGTTTCTGCACTTCATCGTGCCCGATGAATTCATGGGCATAGGTTCGCAACAGATGACTGAGGTGGGTACCAATCACCGTGCTGCAATCGACAACCGTGTAGCCCTTGGACTGCGCCTCCTCCTTCTGGGAAGGATTGATCCACACGGTTTCCAGATCGAAGGCAGGGTCCCGGCCCGCGATTCCATCCAATTCACCAAAGACCTGGCCGGAGTTGATCGCCATTTCCATTCCAGGATGAACTTCAGCCTGGGCGATTGGCACTTCCTTGATGCAAATTCGGTAGGCAGTCGGTGGCAGGGTCAGGTTGTCCTTGATGTGCACAGAGGGAATAAGAAATCCCAGGTCTTGCGAGATCTTCTTGCGTACGCCCTTGATGCGTCCCAGCAGTTCACCGCCCTGCTCTTCATCCACCAGGGAAATCAATCGGTAGCCTACCTCCAGGCCAATCACATCTATGCCCAGCACGTCTTCCCATTCCAGTTCCTTGTCCTGCTCGATAAGTGCTGGGCCTTCACCTTCCGCGGCGGTGTCGTCCCCACCCTCGGCAGATTTGGATTCCGCTTCGTCAGAAAGCGAGGAGCCCACCATCACCAATGCTCCGGCAATAAAGGCAAAAGCGAAGAAAGGCATGCCCGGCACCAGGCCAATGGCCGCAATAATGGTGGCGGCTATGTAGAAAACTTTATTGTTTTCAAAGAGTTGTGCCTTGACATCGTCTCCCATGTCACCCACGGCGCCGACCCGGGTAACGATCAAAGCGGCGGCTACTGAAAGCAACAGCGATGGAATTTGCGCAACCAGGCCATCGCCGATGGTAAGCAGTATGTAGTTGGTGACGGCCTGGGAAGCACTGAGTCCGTGCTGCAAGGTGCCGATAGCAAAGCCGCCCACGACACTGATAAAAAGAATCAGGATTCCCGCGATGGCATCACCACGAACAAACTTGCTGGCTCCATCCATGGCACCGTAGAAGCTCGCTTCATTGGCCACCTCTTCGCGCCGCTCCCGCGCCAGATCCTGATCAATCAGGCCGGCATTCAAATCTGCATCGATCGCCATCTGTTTGCCGGGCATGGCATCCAGGGTAAAACGAGCGGTGACTTCAGAGATTCGACCGGCACCTTTGGTAACCACAACGAAATTGATGATGACGAGAATGGCAAACACCACCAAGCCAACTGCGTAGTTGCCGCCGACCACGAATTCACCAAAGGCCTGGATAACCTGGCCCGCCGCATGCGTGCCGTTGTGACCCTCCAGCAAAACAACCCGGGTGGAAGCAATGTTCAGGGCAAGACGCAGCAAGGTCGCCACCAGAAGAACGCTGGGAAATACACCAAAATCCAGAGGTCGGGAAATATAGACTCCAACCAGCAGAATAATCAGCGACAGGGAAATATTGAAAGTAAACAACAGATCCAGAATGAAGGGCGGCAGCGGGACGATCATCATCGCCAGAAGCAGGATGATAAGCAGTGGGGCTCCCAGCCCAATCAGTTGGAAACTCGAGATCAGCCCAGTGGACTGCTCGGCATTACTACTTGCCGCTTCCATCAGTCATGCTCCTGGGTTTTAGGATGATTTAAAAATTCTTCCGGAATTGGTAAATCCACTGGTCGCTTCAGTGACGAGCGTGATTTTTTGGCATCGCGCAGCTGGAATACATAGGCAAGTACCTGCGCTACCGCAATGAACAGTTTGCCTGGAATTTCCTGGCCAATTTCTGTGCTGGCAAACAGGGCCCTGGCCAACGGGGGTGCGGAAAAAATGTGCACCTGGTTTTCTTCCGCTACTTCCCGGATGCGGGCGGCGATCAGATTACGGCCTTTGGCCAGCACTTTAGGTGCGCCATTGCCTTCCAGGTCGTAGCTCAGGGCAACCGCATAGTGAGTTGGATTGGTAATCACCACATCGGCCTTGGGCACATCGCTCATCATGCGCCTTTGCGCGATTTCACGCTGTCTCTCCCTGACCTGGGATTTGACTTCGGGCCGCCCTTCCGTCTCTTTGTATTCGTCCTTTACTTCCTGTCTGGTCATCATCACTTTTTTTCGATGTTCCATGAGCTGGAAAGGCACATCCATGGCCACTATCAGCACCAGCACCAGGGCATAGGCAAAGAAGCACCACAGTGCCAGGGAGCCAGCAAATTCCATGGCTCGATCCAGCGGCATAACGGAAAGCTGCAACAGGTCACCAATGACCTGACTGAAGATCAGCACGACCATGGCGGAAACCAGCAGAAATTTTGCGATGGTCTTCACCAGTTCCAGCAGGGAACGCAGCGAAAACATACGGCCCATACCCTTGATGATGTCCAGTCTTTCCCATTTGGGCACAGCCATGGACAACTTGAACATCCAGCCTCCCAGCGCGAAAGAACTTGCTGTAATAGAAATAAAGACAAGTGCGAGCAGAGGCGCAACGTACACGAGGGTGCTGATCAGGGTTTGATGCAGGCTCATCAGAATTTGTGTGTTATCGAAGGCTGCGCTGTGGGAAACAGTCAGCCCGTTTGACAAGGTGTCGCTTAGTCCCGCGATCAGGTACTGCCCAAAAAGCACAATACCTACTCCGGCTGCCAGCAATGAAACGAAAGTAGTGAGTTCTTTTGAACGTGGAACCTGTCCTTTCTTGCGTACATCCCGCAATCGTTTGGGGGTCGCCTGTTCTGTTCTTTCCTGAGCGGTATTCTCTGCCATTGTTCAGCTCTCTCAGTTAGCCAGGGATTGCAGAATGGCGAAAGCGCCAGTTGACAGGTTTTCAAACACGCCAGTGATCAGGGGAATACTCAAAAGTATGAGTACGAACCCCGACAGGATCGTTATTGGAAAACCCACAGAGAATATATTGAGCTGAGGCGCGGCACGGGTCACCACACCGAGGCCCAGGTTTACCAGCAGTACACCCATGGTCGCGGGTAGCGCGATCATGACCGCAGCAAGGAACATCTGCGTGCCAAACAGACCGATGCTCAGATAGAGATTGGAATCGAACAGTGTGCCGCCTACAGGCCAGGCAAGAAAACTGGCGGCAAGGATTTCGATTAACAACAGGTGTCCATCCAACCCCAGGAACATCAGTGTGCCCATGATCAGATAGAGCTGACCGATCATCGGGACCTGAATACCATTTTGCGGATCGACCGTAGAGGCAAAGCTGAGACCCATGGTGGTGGCTGTAATCATGCCTGCCATCACAAAAGCAGAGAACATGATTTGCAGTGTCATGCCCATCACCACACCGATCGCTATTTGCTGCAGGGCAGTGAGCAGCCCGGTTGCACTGAGCGCCTCGATCTCTGCAGACACCGGTAGTACTGGTTGCAGAAGAATGGTCAACACAATACCGAGGACTATTCGAATGCGAACCGGCACGGTTCTCGCCCCGAGAATGGGCGCAGCGAACAGCATGGCGCTCAAGCGCAGGAACGGCCAGAGGAATCCCTCCAGTGCGCCGTAAATATCCTGTATTGAAATCACCATGATTTTCTTAACTCAATTCTTGTTCAGCCAATCATTCCCGGAATCGCCAGGAACAGGTTCTCCGTGAAGTTCAGCAGCATTTGCAATAGCCAGGGACCCAGCAACAACAATGCAACCACCAGCGCGCCCAGCTTCGGAATGAAACTCAGGGTTTGTTCCTGAATCTGGGTGGCCGCCTGAAACACACCAATTACCAGGCCAGCGAGCAGTGCCGACAACAACAGCGGCGCCGCCAGATAGACGATCAGATACAAAGCTTCGCGCCCAACTTGTAAAACGGTTTCTTCAGTCATAACGCCGATCCCTTAACTGGGTACAAAGCTGGAAACGAGTGTGCCGATAATCAGCGTCCAGCCGTCCACCAGCACAAACAGCATGATCTTGAATGGCAGCGATATCAGCATCGGGGACAACATCAACATACCCATGGACATCAGGATGCTGGACACCACCAGATCGATTACCAGGAAGGGAATAAAGATGAGAAAGCCAATCTGGAATGCCGTTTTCAGCTCACTGGTGATATAGGCAGGCACCAGGATTCGGTAGGGAATGTCCTCGGCGGAATTGAACGGCTCGTTCACACCTGACATTTGCGCAAACAAAGCCACGTCCGTTTCCCTCACCTGGCTGCTCATAAACTGGTGAAAAGGACTGCCGGTGCGGGTCAGCGCTTCATTGACCTCGATACTCTCGTCCATATAGGGGCGCACGCCTTCGCTATAGGCCGCCTCGAACACGGGACTCATAATAAAGAAGGTAGTAAACAGGGCGATGCCAACAATGATCTGATTGGATGGGGTCTGCATCATGCCCAGTGCCTGGCGCAAGATGGCCAGCACAATGACGATCCGGGTAAACGAAGTCATGGCCAGCAGTGCCGCCGGGAGCATGGACAGGATGGTCATGAAAAACAGCACCTGTAGACTCACACTGTAGCTGGACTCCCCATTACCATTGTCCTGGGAAGTCACCAGGGTAATGTCTGAACTGGCGGCCAACGCGGTCTCCATTCCCGGCCCAAGCCAGCAGCAGATGAACAAGGCAAAGGTCAAAAACTTCTTCATGACAGCGGCCTGTTGAACATTCGAGTGAATAGACTGTGTGCCTGCGGCAGGTTTCCTTTCGGATCAAGCCCGCTTATTGGCTTCTCCAGCATATGGATCGCAGAGACCTGGCCCGGGGATCTGCCCACCAGGATTTGATCTTCGCCTACCTCAACCAGGAGCAACTGTTCCTTGCCCCCAATGGATACACTGTGCAGAACACGGATAGGCCCGTCCGCACGCGGTGACGTGATATCAAATTTTCGTAGCACCAGTGAGAGCAGAAAAATAGCCGCAATCACTACCACCAGTGAGATGAAAACCTGTAACAGATAGGCCGGGTCGGAAATTGGCATGCCTGTCAGATCAGTGGTTGCCTGCTGCTCGGCTGCGTTAACCAGTCCGCTGCCCATACAGACTGGGATAAGCAGCAGGGTACGGAGAATCGAGGATGCAAATTTGCGGGAGTCAGAGCTCATCGGACTCTTCCTCTTCGTTTAAGGGCATTTTTTCCAATGAAGTGAAGCGAACGCCATAACGACCCTGCATTGCAATCGCCTCCGCCTGAGCGATGACGCGCTCATTCATGCGGACCTCGATAGAATCCACCGAAACTTTCCGCAAATTGATGATCGAACCTTCGACCAGCTCCATTAGCTGTTCCACACTGATATGGGTTCTGCCAACTTCCATAACGAGTTCTATAGGGACATCCATCATAGACATCAAATTCTTTCTCTTGTGACTGGATTGGCTTATTAGTGCTTTGGATTTTTCAATGGCACCCAGGGGGGATGGCGAAACCATCTGTACATTTTCTACGGTTTGGGCAGGCACCACTGGCTCGGCTTCAGCCTGGGCATTCGCCTGGGCCGTTGGCACTTCAGTCTCGGGAGGAATGCTTTCTGTATTTGCAATATCTTCAGTCATTTATTCGCAATCCCTGTTATTCAAGTACTCGCAGACAGACCTTGCCGCCGATCTCGCCCATTTTTGCCTTAAACTTGGCAACCCCATTGATTTTGACATCGACTTTTTCCGGAGAATCGATGCCAATGATGTCCCCTTCCTCCAACCTGAATACTTCTCCCAGGGTTAACTTGGCACCGGTCAGCTCCCCGGTGACGTCAGCCACATACTCGAGTCCTTTCTGGGTCATGAATTCGCGCGCAGACATTTTGCCGGCAACGACCTTGGAGTTTTTGTGTCTGAAAATCGAATCCGCTGTCACACCCGGAATGATCAGTTGAATCTCGCCTCCGCCACCAGAGAACTCCAGAGTGAATGGACGCACCATCAATACGTCAGAGTCTGAATAGGAATTCAGGTGCTCGGGGTTAACCTCTGATTCAACGGTGACAAAGTCGGTTTCGGAAAGCTCTTTCCAGCTTTCCTTGATGGTTTCGATAATGGTTTTCAGAATCAGTTGAATGACCCGATGTTCGGTGTGGGTAAAATCTTTGACGGTCAACTGTGTCTGCCTTGTGCCGCCACCAAAGAAGGAATTCACCAGGGCGTGAACGAGGGATGAGTCAAGCACAATGGCCGAATAACCCATCATTCCGCGCAAACCATAAATATTGATGCTGGAAGGCACTTCTACGGAAGGTGCCCAGGCACTGAACTTGGTGATCTGAATTTCACCACGGCGAACTTCTACGCTTTTGTGCAAGATACCCAGCAGTCGAATACTCAGATTGGTCTGGATGCGCTCATCAACGATCTTGATGTCATGGGACCAACCCTTGACACGGTGCATGCCACTGGCGAGGTCATAGACTTCGTAGTCTTCCTTGGTGACGATGCGAGCATCCGAATCCGGTTCATCATCGTGCTTCACCAGCGCATCAATTTCTTTTTGGGTAAGTACGTCTTTCACATCCAGGCCTCTCTATTAACCCACCATCTCGCCATCATCATCGTCGAGCACAATCTTGTCCTCATCTGCCAGTTTCTTGGTGGTGGTAAGCACTTCTTTCTGTGCTGTTTCCACTTCGGCAATCCGAACCGGACCGAGGCTTTCCATGTCTTCCTTGAATATTTCTGAAGCTCGCGACGACATATTGTTCAACACCTTGTCGACCATGATGGAATCAGCACCCTTGAGGGCCATAGCCAGAGTCTCAGTAGAAACTTCGCGCAATACTTTCTGGAAATCCTTGTCCGGAATCTTCTTAAGGTCTTCAAATACAAACATCTCTTCCTGGATTGCCGTTGCCACATCGCCGTCTATACCGTCAATTTTTTCCATCAGGCTTTCTTCAAAGCCTTTGTCCAGGGTGTTGAAAATATTTGCCACGTTCTTGATGCCGCCCATATCAGAGCTCTGCTTGGTGACAACGCCTTCAACCTGCTTCTCCAGCGAGTAGTTGAGTTCTTCCAGTGCAATGGGGTCCACCGGTTCCATCTCGGCCATGCGCAAGATCAGTTCCACCACCGTCGCCTCGGGCATATAGGCAAGCACTTCGCCGGCTAACTCGGAGCCCAGGTGGGAAACCACGATGGCCTGAATCTGTGGGTGTTCGTTCTGGATGATGCCGGCAATGAGTTGTGGCTCCATCCATTTCAAGGCATCCAGGCCTCGCGTATTGCCGCCCCGGGTAATCTTTTCCAGGATGCTGGTTGCGGTGTCTGCACCCAGTGCCTCAGTGAGAACGGATTTGGTGTACTCACCAGCCTCAACATTGATTGACCCGTCATTCATACAGCCATCGATAAAGCTGGTAAGCACTGTGTTGACATCTTCAGTGCTCATCTCATTGAGATGAGTCATCTCCATGCCAATCTTCTGCACTTCATCTGCGCGCAACAGTTTCAGCACACCGGCTGCGCCTGCCTCCCCCATCACCATGAGCAGCTGTGCGGCTTTCTCAGGGCCACTCTTGCGGGCGCTACGTCTACGATTTCTTACCATTTGCCTTCGCTTTCCCAATTGCCGGATCGTATTTGTTCCAGCCTGCTATTCCCGAATTCATCAGGGTCACTGAAATGACACAGTCATTTCTGTGCCACTCATTAATTGACAGAATTCAGACACTCCAACCCGGTCTACCGCTGTAAGTCTGATTTTTCGGTGCCTTTGTCCAAAAACGATCTGTGAATTAATTACCTGAGCATAAGGAGAGCAAGGACTGTGCCAGTCGGTGTTGCGCAGTCCTTATGAAGAATTTGGAAGTGGTCGTAAGAACAGTAGAAGCCAGGATTCCCAATGCCCATTCCTTTGCCTAACCCGATCACTCAATCGCTGCAAAGCAATACTGCACGGACGCTCGCGCAGCATCATGCGCCTGAGCAAGTCTGGAAACTTAATCAGGTATTGAATGCCCAGGTGATTCGTCTCAGTTCCGGAGAGACCGGACTACGAATCAATGGACAGATCTACTCTCCGGTCTCGCCTCTGGGACTTTCACCGGGCACGACCAGACAACTGAAGGTGACTTCACTGGGTCCTGTGCTCAAACTGGCCTGGGTGGGCAATGACAGCGCTGGCGAGATTCCCGTTCGCCTGGTCAATGCTCCTGCCAACTCCATGAGCAATAGTCTATGGGCAAGCATTGTGGCGGCGGGACCCTACAAGCTGGCGACATTGATGACCCTGATGCAGAATCCGCCGCGGGTCATGGGTCAGTATCTTCCCGCACAAACCCAGGCGACATTTTCTGCGGTAACGGGCATGTTGCCCAGGCCCGAGGACTTGCGCTCGGATTCACAGATCAAAACACTTCTCGCCAGCATGACCCTGACCGCCCAGGGACTTCCTGCGCATCCGGCAACAGCTTCCTCTTCGCCCCTGGCAACCCTGCTGCAACGATTGCAGCAACAGCTACTGCTACAAATTCAGCATAGCCAAAGCAATGCGCCGCAGCACAATGGATTGGCCAGCTACAGGGCAGACCAGGCCATGCGTGCATCCCTCGCGGCCGCCTTGCTGAACCTGCTGGATGAAGCAATGCTTACCCCTACCCAGCGCACTTTAAAGGCACATTCCACCGATAACTATTTTTGCCAATGGCAATGGCAGTTCCCGTTGCTGGAAGGCAATCGGGGGCGACTCTTCTCGTTGAGCGCCAGGGAGCATGAACGGCGGAGTCTGTTAACCGGGAAACGAGAGAAGTTCTGGCAGCTACGCTGTGCCTGCAATCTGGCGCAATATGGTCGGCTGGCCATGGTAATCCGGGTACATAGGCAACAGGCCCGAATACATCTGCAGTGTGAGTATGAGGATGTCGCCCGACGGGTGTTGAGGAGTAAGGCGATGTTGAGCGAGCTACTGCAGGGGCATGAGCTACAGCTAAAACGATTGAGCTCCAGCTACAAGCCGGTGGCGAAAAAGATCAAGTCACCAGGGGTCCCACAGGGGGGCGCTGAAACCGTGGATTTCCAGGAGCACGCCAGCCTGACTGAAAGCCTGAATGAAAGAATGCGGCACGCTGCCGTTTGCGGGGAACTGCCGTTGCTGGAAAATTTTGAATTCCAGGAGCAGCGTCAAGATGTGGATATCGCGAAGCAGCTACCAGACACCGTTTACCAGGTTCTCGCATGCCTGTTTGTCTTCTTGCTGGACCATTGACGTGTTCGAGCACCGCTCGGAATCGGGCTACACAATAGCAGCGAACAAACTGCCATTCAGGCACCGAAAATGATCCGTGAGGAGCTGGCACTGCTCGGCTTTAAACGAAGGAATAATTCGCCACATGAATGTCTGTAGGATTATTCTTACAACCGCGTCAGCCTTTTGAACATTGTAAGAATTTGGCCTACAAGGCACGTCTCGCCTGCTTTCGACTGAATCTCAAACTCTTCGGTTTCTGCGATTTCAATTATGAAATCCTGGCTGAAATTGCAGTTATCAATAATTCAACAGTACAAATGTTGTGCTTTTAATTCATTTTTTAAACTAAATATTGACGCCTTAAAACCCCCTGTTCACACTGACTCTCCAGTTACTGAAGCAATTCTTGTAACCCATTGTGTAGCATGAAAACCCTGGGCCTGAACGCAGTACCAATCTGGTAACAGATTCGCTCATGCAGGAAACCAAGTGTCGGACAAAAAGAAGCAACAAGAAATCGGATAACTTCTAGGGAACCAAATGATGACTAAAGTGATTGACCTCAGCGAATATCGAAAACGAGTGAAAAACATCTCGTCCGAAGCCATGCGCGACGGACTGGTGCCGCTCGAAGTCGCTCTCGCCGAAGCAGATACCGACAAATGCCTGCAGAAGTTATCTAAATATGGCCTGTCCAGCGTCCACGTACGCTCTGTCAAAGACTATCCCTCCCGGGACATCTATTTCATGGGACTGAAAGAAGCGATCTGGGTGAACAAGAAGATTCTCGAACATGAAAATGCGAGTAAGGACGAAGCCATGCTGCGCATTGACCTTATCCAGATGCTGGAAAACCTTGATTTCACTCTCATGGACCGTATGTGGGAGTCCATTCAGGAAGCTTGATTGCCCATAGCTTCTAAATTGCCCAAAGCTTTCTGGTCCGAACGCATCATTGCAGGGCCTGGCGGCACCCCCGCCCCCCATGAACCCTGCCCTCCTGCTTGTACAGACACTGCCCGGATCACTTGATGCCGGGACAGGTCTGTCGCATCATGTCTTCAGCCTGTAATCACTCTGTTCCACACTACCCATCTCTGGTTTTCGCGGAGTCGCCAATGAAAGTAATCAGATTCTGCCTTTTGCTGACCGTGGTCTACACCAGCCTTATCAGCTCAGCACAACGGCTCGAATTACCCGATTATCACCCTGTGCCTGTGCTGCAGCTGCAAGCTGAAGCGCTGGCCAGCTACCCTGCGGTTGAAGCCGGCCAGGGCGCTGCTGCGGACGCAGACTATTTTTATGCCATCGTGAATACGGGAATTGGCAAATACAGCAAGGCAAGCGGGGCACTGGTCGACCGGTGGATGGGTCCGCGCAGTGGTCCGGTTCGCCACCTGAACAGTTGTTACGTGGAGGATGGCTTGCTGTATTGCTCGAATTCAAACTTTCCGGAAGTTCCCATGGCCAGCTCTATCGAAGTTTTCGATACCAGCAATATGGAGCATGTAAGAAGCTTCAGCCTTGGAGTTCTGGAGGAAGGATCGTTGACCTGGTTCGATCGACTCAATGATGGCTGGATAGCAGGATTTGCACATTACGACGCCGATGGAGGACTGAACTACAAGGACCACTCTTTCGCATCGATCATCCGTTATGACGATCAGTGGCGAAGAATTGGCGGCTGGATGATTCCTGAGTCCGCCATAAGCCGCATGCAACCTTATGCCGCTTCCGGAGGCGAACTGGGCGATGATGGCCTGCTTTACCTGACCGGTCATGACCGGCCCGAAATGTATGTGCTGGCAGCACCCAAGATGGGTCCGAAACTGGTACATATCGCCACCATTGAGATCAATATAGAGGGACAGGCCTTTTCCTGGGACCGATCCAGTCCAGACCGCGTGATTTACGGCATCAGCCGGCCAAACCGCGAAGTGAGGGCTTTTCGGCTGCCTGAAGTGGCTCTGCCCCAGGGCCTGTCTAGCCTGACGGGCGTCAGGGCAGGATTCTGAATAGGGCAGTATTTTCTCCATTGATCGATTTTGCCCCCTAATTTCGTTGACCCGGGGTTGTGAAAGGATTAAGCTGCGCCCAGCTTGAAACTAAGCAATGTTTTTTATTTTCCTTGTTTGACGTCTCACCTGTAGTGCCTCGTCCCAAAGTTTAATAAGTAACACCTTTTTTCCAGCGCTTGAAATGCCGATTGCAGTAAGCAACCGCCATTATTATTACTATTTTTTTTGAGGTTACACATGTCAGAACGTATTACAGGAACTGTTAAGTGGTTTAACGAAGACAAAGGTTTCGGTTTCATTCAGAGAGAAGGCGGCCCCGACGTATTTGCACACTACAGTGCAATTCAGGCGGAAGGCTACAAGACTCTGGCTGAAGGCCAGCAGGTTGAGTTCAGCGTGGTTGACGGCCAGAAAGGCCCACAGGCAGAGAACATCGCTCCTGTCTAACCCGTAGATCAACTCTACAATCATGAAGGCCAGGCTTGTTAATCAAGCCTGGCCTTTTTCGTTTCAGGGAGCGCGAAAGTTTTGTTCAGGGAAGATGAGGCTTGAAAGGATGCTGCACATCGGCAATTTCCCAGGCCTCGTGCAATTGCCGTACGTAGCGTTCGCCGGCCTCGGCATCACCGGTCATCAATGACGCAGCCAAAGCTCCCATCAACATATTGGTTCGGCCTTGATAGATGGTTAAGCCAGTTTGAAATGCCTGCAACGCTTCGTCTCCCCTGTCCAGAGCCAGCAAGGCTTCGCCGTAGAGTTCATGGCTTGGCTTGATTGGCCGCGGCGGAATACCGATAAGGGTGACAGGTCGCTCTTTATTCATGGTGGTGTTCACCTCGATGGCCTGTTGCAAGGCATCCAGGGCAGCCTGGTTGTTGCCCTGGGCCAGGTAGAGTAGTCCTTGTACCTGCAATGATCCTATAGCCCCTTCCGATGCAGCACCACCATTGTCTCCAAGCCGGGCCAATGCCCGCTCAGCCAGGTCAACATTGCCGTTCCTGACCGCGGCGATTCCTATAGCTGTCCAGATATTTGCCTGCTGCAGATTGTGTTCCTCGGCCAGGCTTGTCAGCTCCATGGCAAGATCCCAGCGTTCAAGGTCAACCACATGCCGGGCAAATACTTCGGCCAGTGGCGCAGCAAGCTCGGCCGCCTTGCCGCTGGCAATGAAATCACCCAGGACTCTGGTGCGGATGCTGGCGGCTTTTGCAAGCTGCCCTGACTGCAGGAAGCCGTAGTTGGCAAAACGCAACAGGTGACCATAATTGTGATCATTCAGATCCTGTAGTTGCCAGTCATGGTCCGCTACCCATTGCATCGAGGATTCGAAGGCACGCATATTGGATTCTGCTGTTTCGCGCCACATGCCATGTTGGATGTAATAGTGAGACGGAATGTGAAGCGCCTCGGCGGCCTGCAGATCCAGCATCTGCAGATTGTTCACAGCGATGATTCCCAGATCGGTGTTAACCGGATCATCTGTTGACTGAATCAAATACCTGTTGGCGCCAGGGTGGCGTGGGTTGGACGCCAGCACTTCCAGGGACAGGGAAGCCAACAGTGAACGAGTCTGTTCACGGGTTCGATCCGGTGGTGTTTCCCGCATAAGTGAAAGGGCATACCAGGCGCGGGCCTCCATGTCTTCAGGGTAGGCCTCACTGAGTTCGCGCATGGCTTCGGCATAAGCCCATTGCCTTTCTGCCTGGGTGCCTTCCCCAAACAGCAACTCGACCGCATGCAAATACGCCTTTTCCCGGGCAGTGGGAGCTTTTGCTGCCCTGGCTTCGGCAGTGGGAGCCAGCCGGGCCAGGACTTCCCGGGCCTCATCCCGACGATGAATTCTCCAGATCGTGCGGTGATTGTTGAGCGCTTCTCCCCAGTAGGCCATGGCGAAATCGGGGGCAATCTCCTGCGCTGCCTGGAAATGCTCCTGGGCATCCTCGAACATATGCAGATGCATGGCCGTCACCCCTTCCAGAAAATGCTGTTGGGCAGGGCCCGATTCAGAAGTGGGAAAATCCATATTCCAGTAGGCCGCTGGCTGGCCCTTGGCCAATGACAGGGGCAGGCACATCAGGATGATGGCGATTGCGATTCGCCGAGGAGAATTATTGGTTAATTTTTTCATTGTATTGGTCTCCGCAGGGCTGTCCGGATCTTTGCCTGCCTACATTACACCAGCTGATATAAATTGGCACACACCTTATGTTTGGGAGCTTTAAGCCGATTATCCATTAGATGAAGGTTTCTAAAGTTGTACCCCATGGATAGTTTCGACTTGCTCTCAGCAGAATCTCTCTCCGAGCTGTATCAGATGCTGGAACAGTGGCTGGTCGAGTACGTGCTTATTGCCAGCACCGGTGTACAGGCAGCCATTCTCGGCTTCACCCTGGCCATAGTTTCTTTTGCCACACCAACCGTTCAGCGGTTCTTTATCCAGATCCAGAATCCCTGGCTAAAGAAGATATCCAGCCAGATATTCACACTGACGCGACCCATTCTCTGGTTGATCCTGATGTGGGCGTCGCTGCTGGTTGGCAACCTGATGGAAGAGCGCCTGCAGTTCATCAATATCGTCGCCAGTCTCACCGCGGCCTGGATTATCATCAAGCTGGCCAGCCGAATCGTACAGCAGCCTGCCATGGCACGTTTTATCGCCTGGCTGGCCTGGATTGTCGCAGCACTGAATATTCTGGACCTGCTCAATCCGGTCATAGAGATTCTGGATTCGCGTTCTGTCACCTTCGGCGAGATCCGGATTTCGCCCTATACCATAATCACCACCACCCTGGCACTCACCATCCTGTTGTGGGTTGCCGTCGTTTCATCACGCTTCTTCGAGCAACGCATCCGCACTACCAGCAGTCTTTCACCGTCGGTGCAGGTGCTGCTGACCAAGTCGTTCACCTTTGTGCTGATGGGACTGGCCGTACTGGTGTCGCTGCAATCAGTGGGTATCGACTTGACCGCACTGGCGGTTCTGGGTGGTGCCCTCGGTCTCGGTATCGGTTTTGGTCTGCAGCGCATTGTGGCCAACCTGATCAGTGGCGTGATCCTGTTGCTGGATAAATCTATCAAGCCAGGTGATGTCATTGCCGTCGACCAAACCTATGGCTGGGTCAACGCACTCGGGGCACGCTATGTTTCGGTGATCACCCGAGACGGCATCGAGCACCTGATTCCCAATGAGACGCTGATCGTCGAACAGGTTGAGAACTGGACTCACTCCAACAGAAAGCGTCGCCTGAAACTGCCCCTGGGTATTCACTACGATTCAGATCTGGAAGAAGCCATCAAGGTTTGTATCGAAGCCACCAATGGCACCGACCGCGTGATCGAAGACCCTCCCGTGAACTGCCTGATCACAGAATTTGGCGACAGCTCGATAAATCTGGAGGTTCGCTTCTGGATTGAAGATGCACAGAATGGAATTGCCAATGTAAAAAGCGCGGTCTACATGAAGATCTGGAAGGCCTTCAAGGCACACGGTATCGAAATCCCCTACCCGCAGCGCGATTTACATATACGCTCTGCCAATAAAGATTTAAACTTGCTGGCGACCGAAGCAGACTAAAAGCGCCCGAGGCGATGCCCACAATTCCCAATGCCCATGCCGGTGCCGTAATGGCGCTGACAGTATTCGCCTTAATTCTGTTCACCCGACCGAAAATCCCTCTGGCTTCTTCCAGCCTCGTCGTTCTGGTCGCCCTCTGTCTGGGCTTTGAACTGTTTCCTTTTTATCAGGTCACGGGCGCCACACTCACCGCTTATGACTTTTTCCGGGGCTTCGGTCACGAAGCGCTGATCGCTGTGTGCGCATTGATGGTGGTTGGCCAGGGCCTCTCATCCACCGGCGCCCTGGTGCCTATGGGCAGGATTATCGCCAGAGCCTGGCGAACCAGCCCGACGCTCTCGTTACTACTAACACTTTTCCTCGGTGCTGTAGGCAGCGCATTCCTGAACAACACCCCTATCGTTGTGCTCTTGATCCCGATACTGCTCAACGTGGCACACCGCAATAACAGCTCCGCAGCCTCGACCCTGATGCCCATGAATTTCGCCACCTTGCTTGGCGGTACCTGCACCACCATCGGCACCTCTACCAATCTTCTCGTGGTTGGTGTGGCAGTGGATCTGGGACTGCGCGAGTTTGGCATGTTTGATTTTGTAAAACCGGCGGCCATTGCAGGAGCCATCGGCTTGCTCTATCTGTGGTTGGTGGTGCCATTCATGTTTCGACACAGCAAAAAGTCGGCTGAGCCGGACGAAATAGTCACCTTCACTTCTCAACTGCAGTTTCCTCCGGAAAGCGCATCCATTGGCAAGACAATCGCTGATCTGCAGGAAATGACCGATGGCACTCTCAAGATTGTGAAACTGAGAAGGGCCAGACAAAATTACGGCAGCACAGGCACGGTACCCCTGCCTGATGCCGTGATCGAAGAGAACGATCGCATTACCATCCAGAGCACCATGGAAGAAATTTCCGAACAGAAGGAATTGCTGGGCGCGGAAACATTTGCCAAAAGAGAAGATGCTGAACCGGAACCCGAAGCAGAAGGGATTCAACTGGCGCAAATTGTCTTAATGGAAAATTCCCGCTATGTGAACAACACCCTCGCCCGCACCCGATTTGCGGATATGCACAACCTGAAAATCATCGGCATCCATCGGGCCGGCAGACCGATCAAGTCATTGCCTGAAGGCGTAGGTGAAGTCACCTTGTGGCCGGGAGATGTGCTGCTGGCTGAAGGCACGCATGAAAGTATCGAAGCGCTGGACTCGGTGGCGTCATTGATGGTGCTCAATGACCGCAAAATTGTCCCGATGACCAAAAAAGGCCCTTATGCCATCGCCATTCTATTGGCCGTGGTATTGGCAGCCGCCCTGGATATTGTGCCCATTGCAACCAGCGGTCTGGTGGGGGTGATGCTCATGTTGGCAACCCGCTGTCTGTACTGGAAAGACGTACAGGCCGCATTGAGCATTCCGGTTATCATGATCGTAGTGGCGAGCCTGGCGCTGGGGCTGGCCCTGAGCAATACCGGTGCGACCCAGTATATCGCCGAGGTTTTCCTTTATTTGCTGGATGGATTATCAGCGGCGGCAGTATTGTCCGGACTGATTCTATTGATGGCCTTGCTCACTAATATCATTTCCAACAACGCAGCCGCAGTGATCGGGACACCGATTGCGGTCAGTATCGCCAATCAACTCAATGTTCCAGTAGAGGCTTTTGTACTGGCGGTGCTATTTGGGGCCAACCTGAGCTTTGCTACGCCGATTGCCTACAAAACCAACGTGTTGGTGATGGGCGCGGCTAATTACAGTTTTCTGGATTTCGTCAAGGCAGGTTTGCCTCTAACAATTCTTATGTGGGCAACCTATTCAGTATTGTTACCCAGAATGTATGGCTTTTAGACTGGTCGAAAGTTTCAACCATAAACCAGAGAGTCAATTCGCGCCAATGGCTTCCAGAAAAGCCACCACAGATTCGTAACGTCGGGCCTTGGCAAAATCCAGTGCAGTCTGCCCTTCGGCGTCAGTCAGATTCGGATCCACACCCGCCTGTGCCGCAATAGTCACCGCCTGCAGAATAAATTCTTCCCTGCTCTGGCCCAGTTGTCCCGCTCTTCTTTCCGGTGTCCACCAGCTAATGCGTAGTCGTCGATGACCCATGCCTGTTGCTGCCATCAGCAGGGAGATTCGGCCTTCATCGACTATAAAATTCTCACCCATGCGCTGCGACGGGTATACCACCTGGTTTGCGAAATTAACGTCTGCACCTGCATCGATCAGGGTCTGCATAATCTGGGGTTCGGCAAAACGGGCGGCCAGCCACAGGGGCGTGGAACCAATCAGGGCATCGTGAAAATTGTAGTCAGTGGCCTGACGCCGAACCGGCGTTGGTTTCTGTACCAGTGCTTCAAGATTCGCACCGGCGTTGATGAGCGCTTCTACCGCAGCCAGGTTGCCTCTGAGTACCGCAGCGTGCAATGCAGTGTGCCCGCTGCGGTCATCGTTAACATTGGCGCCACGTGCAATCAGCAACTGCGTAAGTGCCACATTGCCACTGTGGACTGACATAATCAGCGGACTGGTGCCGAAGGCATTCACCGAGTTGACATCCGCCCCGCCGTCCAGCAAGTGACGCGCCGATTCCAGGTGACCGCTGCGGGCGGCAAACATCAGCGGGTTGTTACCACCCAGCTCCACCCAGTACTTGTAGTCATCGCTGCTGTCCTGTTCTTTCTCGGACTTTACATAGTGCTCTCGCACTTCTGAGCGAGCATGCACGTCCGCACCGTATTCAATCAGGGCAGCAACGGCTTCCCCATGTCCGCGGGCGGCAGCCCACATCAAAGCAGTTTGTTCACGGGTAACGGCTGCATTGGGATCGGCGCCAGCCGCCAGCAGGCTGCGAACGACTTCCCCATTGCCGCTTTGGGCAGCCGTCATCACGATGGTTTCTCCAGACAGCAATCGGCTGTCAGGATCGGCTCCAGCCGCAAGTAGCAAGCTGGTCATTTCATTACTCCCGTTCTCTGCTGCCAGCCACAGGGGAGTGACCCCCAGGTCGGTGGTGGCATCTACATTGGCACCGGCTGCGGTGAGCGCCTGGGCTGCTTGCAGATTGTCGTGATAACTGGCCCAGTGCAGAGCGGCAGTGCCATCGCCATAAACAGGATTGGGATCGAACCCATCTCGTAACAGGTTAATCAGTTGATTCCACTGGCCTTCTTTTGCCAATTCCACAACCAGCGGCATGTTTTGTGCCTGCACCGAAGGCACAGCCAATACCAGCACTAGCAGAAGCAGCTTGAAGAAGTGGTGAATCATCAACAGTGTTCTCACGGTTCTTGGCTCTCCGCAAAGACCTGGTTACACCGACAGTGGCGCAGAGCTGCCGCCAAGGGTCTCGCGATAGACGCCGAATTTCTCCAGCAGTGTCAGGTGCAGATCGGCCATGGTGGGTTCGTTATCATAGTGCAGGTGTCTGCCACCCTGAAGCCAACCCGCGCCTCCACCTACCAGCAGGACCGGTAGATTGTCGCCCGCGTGAATGGTGCTATTGGAAATTCCACCGCCATAAAGAATCGTCATGTTATCCAGCAAGCTGCCCTCCCCATCGGGAGTGGCAGCGAGTTTGTCCAGGTAGTTGGAGAAAAGCGTGGTGTGATGGATATTGATCCTGGACATACGCTCAATCAGCGCCGGGTCGTTGTTGTGATGGGAAAGGGGATGATGGGCGTCGGGAACACCTATTTGAGGATAGGGTCTGGCGCTCTGCTCCTTACTCATCATAAAAGTGATCACCCGGGTCAGGTCGGTTTGCAGGGCCAGTACCTGCAGATCCTGCATCAGCTCCATATGGTCCTCGAATACCGGGGGAACGCCTGCAGGCTGCTCCAGGGTGGGTAGCTCCATATCAATCTGTTCTTCTGCCTTTTGAATGCGGCGTTCGATATCCCGCACCGAGTCGGTATAGCTCTGCACCAGGTGGCGATCGCTGTTGCCCAGTTTGTTCTCCAGACTGTTGAGCTTGTCCATAACCGCATCGAGTATGCTCGACTGCTGACCCAAACGGGCGGCCCTGGCATCCTGGGCGGTACTGCCGCTGTCGCCAAACAGACGCTCGAATACTGACCTGGGATTGTGCTCGGTAGGCAGCGGCTCGGTCTTGCCTCGCCAGGACAGGGTGTGGGTATAGACGCAGCTTAAATTCACGGTGCAGGCACCGGCCAGGGCAGGTGCGTCCATGGACAATTCCAAAGACGCGAGCTGGGTTTCAGCCCCGAGTTTGTTGGCTAACAATTGATCCATGGAGACGTCAGCCAGGATTTCAGTCTCATTGCGCCCGCCGCGGGTGACACCGGTAAGAAAAGAACCTCCTGCACCCGCATGAGCCACATTCCAGTTCGCCTTCAATCCCGACAAAAACATCATCCGATTTTTGTAAGCAGATAAAGGTTCGAGAACCGGAGTGATCTCCAGTTCCGGGCCATTGGTGGAGGGCGACCAGTATTCCATGGCCATGCCGTTGGGAATATACACAGTCTGAAAGCGATGAATCGGACCACTGCCCTGGGCGAACGCGGGAGTCATTGCGTCGAGCATGGGCAGCGCCAGAGCAGCGCCGGCTCCTTTGAGCAAGCTGCGCCTGGACAGTGATTTCCTGGTGACAAAGGCTGGCGCTGTATTGGCGGGTTTCCTGATTTTCATTGTCTGCAATCCTGTTATTGGCCTGCATCGGCCAGGCTTAACTCTGTTGCTGCCTGGCTCATGGTGAAAGAAGGGCTGGTAGCAATGCCCATGATAATGGCTGACCAGCGGTAGTCCTGTTCGGCGGCGTCGCGCACAATCTGGCGAATCACTGGCTGGTCGTAATATTCGACTCTGCGACCAAGGGCATAGGTCATCAACTTCTCGGTCAGTGTGTGAGCGAATTGATCGGGTCGCTCCAGCATCCAGTCGCGTAAATCGGCAAAGCCGGTAAATTCGACTCCACCGGGGTAGTTGCCATTGGGGTCCACCGGATTGCCGGCCTCATCGAATTCGCGCCAGGCACCGATGACATCGAAGTTTTCCAGTGCGAATCCAATTGGGTCGATGACGACGTGACAGGATGCACAAACCGGGTCCGCCCGATGCTGAGCCAGTCGTTCGCGAATGGATGAAGGCGCACTGCCGGAACTGGCTTCTGCCAGTATGGGCACATTGGGAGGGGGAGGCGGCGGCGGCGTACCCAGCATATTGTCCAGCAGCCATTTGCCCCGAAGTACGGGTGAGGTGCGACCGGGATAGGACGTCACCGTAAGCAACGCGCCCTGGGAGAGCAGCCCACCGCGCTTGCTGGTATCGGGGATGGCCACCTGTCGAAACCGACTGCCGTATACGCCCTCAATCTCGTAGTGTTGCGCGAGCCGCTCATTCACAAAGGTATAGTCGGCACCGATCAGATCCATGATGCTGCTGTCTGCTCTCAGGGATTCAGCAACAAACATTTCCGATTCCCGGGCAAATGCTTCAATCAGGCTGACATCGTACTGGGGAAACAGCACCGTATTGATATTCACTTCTTCCAGACGACGCAGGTTTAACCACTGGGCGGCGAAGTCCTCTACTAATGTTTCGATACCGCGCCGGTCATTGAGCAACCGGTTCACCTGTTGTTCATAGATTGCCGGATTCGACAACTGGCCTTGCTCGGCAAGACTTAACAATTCTTCATCGGGTGCCGTGCTCCACAGAAAGAAAGCCAGCCTGGATGCCAGCTCAGCATCGCTGAGACGGTAATTTTCGCCGGGCGCAAGATTGTCCGGCGGCGTATAGCTGCGAATCAGGAATTCAGGATCGGACAGCAGATATTCCAGTGCAAACTGGATGCCATGGTCGAAACTACCGCCCTGCTCTTTGCCCTGGTTAAAGAAACCCAGCAACAGCTCGGTGTCCTCACTGGTCACGGCCCGGCGGTAGGCCTGACGCGCTATCCTGTCCAGAATTTCTGTGGCGCAGGCCCGCTCCTGGGATTGTTGGGAGGGGTAGCAGCTAAAGATAGCGCGCCGACTGGGCGACTGATTGGCATTGCCTGTGACCAGGTAGGGCCCACCGATCTCCACAGCGTGTACTTTCTGATAGGCCAGATAGGCTTCGTCATTGGCTGGCAGGCGCCCGCCTTGCCGTGGCTGCGGTATGCCCTCCTCTTCTACCTGCTGGCGCACATAGGATGCGGTAATCGTGTGTGGCCCGGCAGTAACCGGTACTCGCACCTCGATTCCCTCGCCCGCTTCCTTGAGCATATACAATTCCCAGTCGGTGCTGCCGGGCTCGCCGGTACCACTGAAACTCAAGGGGGCAGGTGTCCCAGGCGCATCACCGCCGATGGTAAATCTTTCCAGCAATCGGCCATCGAGGCGAATTTCCAGAAGCTGTGCCCAGCCCAGGCCTTTGATGTAGTCCTGATAGTTGGTTTCCAGAGCCACCTTGATTTGATACTCGCCATCGATGGGGAAATAGTGATTCACGGAAACCCCACCCCGGGAACCGAAAGGCATATCTTCTGTCTGGCGCCAGTCCTGGCTCATATAGAGAGGAATCTCGTAAGTGGAGATGGTAGGACCGGTAGGCGGCAGTCCAGTTGCAAGACGAGTCACTTCACGCGCCACCGACATATAGCGCTCCATGTGGGCGGTGGTAAAGGGCAGTGAAGCAGCGATATTGTCGAAACTGCCGTCTGCTGTAGGGTCACCAGGCAACAGTTCCATCACATCGACTTCTGTTCCCAGTAAATCGTTGATGGTTCTGTTGTATTCGTAACGGTTCATCCGGTGCAGTGCAGTTGCTCTGCCAGGGTTTGGATTGGCTTCCCAGGCCGCGTCCAACTCGGACTCCAGCCATTGGGTCATGGCTTCATAAGTTTCAAAAGCGGGTCGAGGCATCCCGGCAGGAGGCATCATGTGGGCGCGGAGTTTTTTCACGACTTCTTCCAGCACGGGTGCATGCCGCCCAACCTGGGTGAAATCGATTTGCTGCAGGGAGAGCTCAGCCGTGGCCAGAGTGTCGTTATGACAGGCAAGACAATATTGATTAACCAGCTGGCGCATGTCACCGGCGCCGAAGCCGCTATCCGCTGCGAACAGGCCTGAAGCGGCTCCCAGCCATAAGGTAGTCAGCAAAAAGGAAAATTGCCTGGAGGTTTTGGACACGGCGTTACCTTGATTGACAGTGGGCGTATACCAGCCTTACTGCTTGCGGCTCTTATGGCCGCTTCTGGATTGTTCCTGATACTTATTTATTAGCTTTTATCAGCTAACCGCGAAACTGGGTATGACAGTACCGCAGCCGCGCATGGACTGCAATAAGCTGTGCAGAGCGCCAGATTTGGGGGGCTCGCCATGGAATTGTCGAAGAATCTATAAAAACACTTGCATGTGTTAATTTTTTAACATAATGTTAATTTATTAACACTCAATAGCAGGCACGATAATGGTGAAGGCAAGCAAACTCAGTCGCCGGGAACGGCAGATTATGGACGTGCTCTACCGGCTGGATGAAGCCAGCGCCAGGGAAGTCATGGACAGTCTGGAAGACTCGCTGAACTACTCCTCGGTGCGCACTTTCCTGCGCAAGCTGGAAGATAAAGGGCACATCAGGCATCGGGAAAGTGGCAAGAAGTATCTTTACTCGCCCGTGGTTGGCCGGGAGAAAGCCTCGACCACCGCCCTCTCCAACCTGGTGAAAACTTTTTTCTCAGACTCACCGGTGATGGCAGTGAACTCCCTGCTGGACATGTCGCTGGACGACATTTCCGACGAAGAAATCAAGGAGCTGGAAAAGCTCATCGAAAACAAGAAGAAATCTCTCCCCGGGAGATAGGAGTCTAATCATGGATTTTCTAGTGGATTCTTTGGTGCTGCACGATCCGACTGTTCAACTGATTCTTGATAGCTTGTTCAAATCCGCGGTGATTCTTGGGATCACCGCGCTGATACTGCTATCGATTCGGGAACGGATATCCAGTACAGCGGCGCATCTAGTCTGGCTGGGTAGCCTGGTCTGTGTCGCCATACTGCCGCTGATCAGCACCCTGTCAATTTCCAGCTCCGCATTATTTCCCAATGCACAACCGATTCATGTCATCGGTGTTTCTCTGTGGGCCATGGATCTGGTCTCTGTCGAGGAGCTGATGCCTATCAGGATCGTGCTTGGTATTTACTGGAGCGTGGTCGCGCTGTTGATCTTGCGCGTGCTGATCGCGGGTTACCTGCTGTTCCGTTTGCACCGGCAAACTGCTGATCTTGACGATGCTGAAGTAAAAGCGCAGTTCAATAGAATAAAAACCCGACTGGACATTGAACGGGAAGTGCAACTGCGAACCTCACCTGCAATTGCATCGCCCTTGTCTTACGGTTTATTCAGCCCGGTAGTAGTACTACCCGATCAGGCTTGCCGGTGGCAGTCAAGAGTTCGCGAGGAAGTCCTGCAACATGAACTAAGCCATATCAAGCGGCTGGATTGGCTCACTCTACTGATGTCACAACTTCTCTGCTGCTTCCTGTGGATGAATCCGCTGGTCTGGTTTGCCAGCAAAAAGCTCCACGATGAATCGGAGCAGGCATGCGATAGCGCAAACGTGGACAGTGAGCAGAGTCGCATCCGCTATGCAGAAGATTTGCTGCAATTGGCCAGGCAACAAAAAGCCACCTCTAACTATTCCCTGCTGGTTCAACCCATGTACGACGGAGGAGAACTCACCATGCGTATCAAGAACATTCTCGAAGGAAAGAAAGTGTCCAGGTTATCCAGAGGACTTAAATTTTCACTGTTACTCTCGGTAGTCATGATTTCACTGGCAACAACCGGAGTAAAACTTATCGCCGCGGATACAAGGTCAGATGGCGATTACCTGCCCCTCAGAGCTGTCGCTCCACAGTACCCCACTCGCGCCGCCACAGAGGAAATAGAAGGCTGGATTCTGGTTAGTTTCACTGTCCGTGCTGACGGCCTGGTCGACCCGTTCTCCATCGAGATTGTCGACGAAGAACCCGCAGGGTACTTTGAAAACGCAGCAAGGCGCGCAACAGAACAGTTTGAGTTCCAACCCAGAGTAGTCGATGGCCTGGCAGTTGACGTTCCCGGAGTTCAATACTTGTTCCGATTTCATTTGCAGGACGAAGGGGTTCCCAATTTTGATCGCCCTCCTCCTGAAGCAAATCGTGACTAATCTGAGCGATATACTTTGAATTCTGCGACGGACTCTCGGATAGAGCTTTCTGCAAGCAAGCCGCCGTTTCACTTAAACGGATAACCACCCGTGGTAACCAGAGCTTCGCTACGAACCTTGGCAGAAACTCTAGCCCGCAGCGCCTCCATAAGTTTTAACAGTTTCGTGCGAAAAAGCTCATTAACTAACTGGCGCTTTTTAACATCGAAGTTTTCATTAAACCTTGGAATCGAAAGCTGTCCCACCAGATCTGCACCAAAATACTGTGCTGAATTCACAGCCGACTCAAGCACGCTGCTGGCCCCTCCTCCCCCTGGAGAAGTGGCAAGATAAACTGTCGGCTTGTTCTGGAATACACGCGTGTCAATACGCGAAGTCCAATCAAACAGGTTCTTCCACGCAGCCGTATAGCTGCCATTGTGCTCCGCAAACGCAATGACCAGAGCATCTGCCGAGCCGATTTTCCGGTAGAAGTTACGAGCCTGCAGTGGCTGGCCGAAATGCTGCTCACGCTGGTCGCTGAATATCGGCATCTCGTAGTCATGAATGTCGAGCACTTCGACATCAGCTTCAGTGATGAGGCTGGCCGCATAAGCAGCCAGCGTTCTGTTAATAGAATGGCGACTATTGCTGGCGGCAATGGCTAAGATTTTCATGGTCTATTTCCCCCACCCTAGCTTGTCAGATTGCGCTCTGCGGGCAGATCGCTGAGGTATTCAACAAACTCCACCTCGAATCCTGCAGGGTCGATGAAATAGACGTTTTTACGGAAAGGTTCCTCGGCACCAGGCTTGTCTATACCAAAACCTGCAGCAGCCAGCCGCTCGATGACCGCGTCGATGTTGTCGGTGACGAAGGCAAAATGAGCCAGGCCCACTTGGTGACCTGCCAGGTCACGGTTCTCGCCTTCACCATCGTCGCTGAGCGCGAGGTATTGAAAGTCATCGCCAAAGTGCAGCCACTTACGTGGTTTACCATGCCAGTCACCGCCGCCGGAAGTGCGAACGCGCCAGTGGGGAAAGGCTGCCTGATAAAACTTCAACATGGCCGGGATATCAGCCACCGTCAGATTGATATGTTCCAGATGTATCATGATTGACCTCCTGTTTTCAGAATCGGGCATAGCCTAATACCTCAAGTTAACTTGAGGTAAAGCTTTTTTTTCGCTAGTCTGAAAACCAGTGACAGGAGACCGAAATGGCTGAGGCAAACTGGACCGTAGGCAAGGTGGCGAAGCGCTGCGGCGTGCGCGTCAGCACCCTGCATTTTTACGAGGACAAGGGGCTGATCAAGAGTTCTCGCAATGCAGGCAACCAGCGTCGCTACCGCGCCGATGTTATTCGCCGGGTGTCGGTAATCAAAGCGGCTCAGAAGATGGGCATCAGCCTTGCGTCAATCAGGGAGGCCTTTGCTTCCTTGCCCCATGAGCGCACGCCAACCCAGGGAGACTGGCAGAAACTCTCCCGCTCCTGGCGAGCCGAGCTCAATGACCGGATAGCCTACCTGGAAAGATTGCGGGATTCCCTGACCGGATGTATTGGTTGTGGTTGCCTGTCCATGAAGAATTGCCCCATCTACAATGCTGACGACAAGCTGGGTAAAAACTCTTCAGGCCCGGTGATTCTGGAACGAAAAACCTAGCCCGATCAGATCTATCTGAGGGCAGCTTCGACGTCGGCACGACGTGCCGCACGCAGGATTCCGGGTAGAGAATAATTGCCTTCATGACAGGCATATTCATAGACAAATTCGCCAGTGGCATTGCGCGAAATAATTCGCTCACCGGTTATGGGCTGGGTGTAGGCCTGCTCGTCCACTGCGGTGAAGGCATAGTGAATCTCGTTGTCGCCCACCAGCGTGTAACGTTCGGTTATTTTCAGCTCTTCAGAAAAAGGCAGGAACATACGTGATGCACTTTGTTCCGGACGAAAGTTTTTCGACTGAACCACTAGCGTATCTCCTTCCCAGTGTCCGATGGAATCACCCATCCAGCGGGGAAAGTCAGATTCGAAGTGCTTGTCATCCAGGCGGATGATGCGGGCATCGTGAATCATTTCCGAGAGAATGACTACGTAGTCTTTGGTCTGAAAGATCTGCATGTAGGGGTTCATCATCAGCGGTGTCAGGTTTGGCATCACGGCACCAAACATCAGGCAGCGACCGGACAAGGGCTGGCCTTCTGGTCCGTCGGTTTGCGACAGCCCTCGTTCGCGCTGTTGTGCATGAAAATCCTTGAATCCTTCACGCAGGGGAATCCGGCCGTTTGGTGGATCGACGATCACCGACGTTCTGTATTCTCCATTCACCGGGATCAGCTCGGGCTTTTGCCAGTGGCCAAGGAAGGCATCGTCC
This sequence comes from Gammaproteobacteria bacterium, assembly GCA_040218615.1. Classification (GTDB taxonomy): domain Bacteria; phylum Pseudomonadota; class Gammaproteobacteria; order Pseudomonadales; family Pseudohongiellaceae; genus UBA9145. Next base: position 573,631 of record JAVJRC010000007.1, on the reverse strand, counting down.
GCTTCCTGACCGATGCGCGCTCCTTGCTCCGGCGCCCCACGATTCGGATCCAGCGGTGCTTCCTGCTGGGCCAGTCTCTGCCGCAACCGAGCCTCCACGGCTGCGGCTTCTTCGGCAGTATAGTTTTGTTTCTCGCCCAAATTGGCTGGGCGCTGCAGGGGTGTGCGCGACCCGAACCACCAGGTTCCCTGCAGATCGGGATGGCCGTACTTGGTGCGAGGCATCACCCACTCTGCATCGATCGGCAATGGCGCGCTCTGCAAAATTACGCCTTCCTGCTGTGCGGAAAGCTGAACGAAAAAAAACGCGGAAACAAGAAGTAGCGTGCTGAGGACTGGTAATTTCATGGTTAAAACAGGCACTTTGCTGAATCAGGCAGGGCTTATTATAGGCGGCTGGCACCCTGGCAGAAGTGACTTATTGTCGCAGCTCAAGCAGGCCTGTATCGATAGCATCAGACTCTTCGCTACTGGTTTGGATAGTTCACTACTCAATCGTCAACGTAGGACACTGAGCTCCCGGTCACAATGGTACCGCCTTCTATGACTCGTGCCGTGATACCACCATGCCCGCGCATGGCGTTGTAGCCACCGGGGCCAAGAATTTCTTCCATACGACTGCAGGGATGACACAGCCCAGTCACCAGGACTTTGACTGCACCGATTTGCATGACCTTGTTCCTGAAAGCCAGGAGATTGACTCCTCGGACGACAATATTGCGACGCAGTTGATCCGGCGCAACACTGGGTAGTCCAACACAGCCGGCAATCGCTGCCAGGTGCTCTGCCTGGATCAAGGTGATGTCCCGCTTGCCGCTGCGGCCACGGTAACGGTCTCCTTCCAGGCCTTGCCCGGCTTCTGCATACACACTGGCAACGGCATTCATTGCTTCGCGACGAGCAGGACGAACACCAATCCATTCTACGGTGCCAACCTGGGGTAAGGTGTCTATCAGATGCTGTAGCGTTTTCATGCTGTCTCTTGTTCTGCCAGACCCAACTCGGCAACACTGATCTCTCGCATCCTGAATTTCTGCACTTTGCCAGTAACCGTCATGGGAAATTCTTCACTAAAACGGATATAGCGAGGCACCTTGAAGTGGGCAATCTTTCCCTTGCAATAGGCAATAACCTCTTCCTCACTCAGTGCTGAACCCTGAGCAACCTTGACCCAGGCAATAATCTCTTCCCCGTACTTGTCATCGGGCACTCCAGTGACCTGGGCTGCTTCGATATCCGGATGAGTCATCAGATATTCTTCAATCTCCCTGGGGTAGACATTTTCACCTCCACGAACGATCACATCCTTGATTCGACCAACGATATTCACATAGCCCTCTTCGTCCATCACTGCCGTATCGCCCGTGTGCATCCAGCCGTTGCCATCGATAGCTGCTGCGGTTGCTTCCGGATTTTCCCAATAGCCCAACATCACCGAGTAGCCGCGGGTACAAAGCTCCCCCATTTCACCTGTTGCGCATAGCTTGCCAGTTTCCGGGTCAATGATTTTCACTTCCACATGGGGGTGAACCCTGCCTACGGTACTCACCCGTTTATCGAATGGTGAGTCCACTCGGGTCTGAAAACTGACCGGGCTGGTCTCGGTCATACCGTAAGCGATTTCCACTTCAGTCATATGCATGGATTCGATGACCTGGTTCATGGTCTTAATGGGACAGGGTGCGCCTGCCATGATGCCGGTACGCAGTGATTGCAGATTGAATTCGGCAAAATTCGGCACCGCCAGCTCGGCGATAAACATCGTTGGCACGCCGAACAGGGCAGTTGCCTGTTCCGCTTGCACGGCACGCAGCACAGCTTCTGGTTCAAAGCCCTCACTGGGATAAATAGCGCAGGCGCCATGGGTGAGACAGCCCAGGTTTCCCATTACCATGCCAAAGCAGTGATAGAGAGGAACGGGAATAACCAGCCTGTCCTGTTCCGTGAAATTCATGATCGATGCAACGGAGTGGCCGTTGTTCAGGATATTGTGGTGGCTCAGTGTGGCACCCTTGGGGAAGCCTGTGGTGCCACTGGTGTACTGGATATTGATGGCATCATCCATATCCAGTTCTCTCTGGCGGGCAGTCAACTCTGCATCGCTGCAGGTATCGCCCAGGCTCAAAAATGATTGCCAGTCGTAAATCCCCTCCACATCGGTTTCTGTCATCGAGATTATTGTGGAGAGGCTGGCGAATTTCTCACTGGACAGTGCCCCTGGCTTCGATGTCTGCAACTGCGGACACAATTCCGTGATCATGGCGACATAATCAGATGACTTGAATTGATTCTGAATCACCAGGCCGCTGCATCCGGATTGTTCCAGCACGTAGGCCAGTTCATGGACGCGGTAAGCGGGATTAATGGTTACCAGAATCAATCCAGCCTTGGCGGTAGCGTATTGAGTCAGCGTCCATTCCACGTTGTTCGGAGACCATACGCCGACCCGATCACCCTTCTGAAAACCGGCAGCAATAAATGCCCTGGCCAGGCGCTCCACACGAGCCGCCAACTGCTGATAGTTCCACCGAATATTCTGATGGACCGATACCACGGCTTCCCGTTCTCCGAAGCGGGATACAGTGAGGTCAAACAAATCCGGTATGGACATTCCCAGGAGCGGTTCCTGGGCAGTTCCACTGGCATAGCTTACTGAGGACAGTTTCTCAGACATGATGACCTTGAATTCCTTCAATTCGCCACTGACCCGATGCCCGGTCAGGGACATGGCCTGCGAGTGTTAGTGCAGACTTTGCACGGTATCAATCGAGAACCTACAGGGATGTGGATGCAGGAGCAACAGATGGCCACCTGCATTACCTGATCCGGCAAATAGTCGACCTCGACACTCTTACCAGACTGTCAATTCGTGCTAATTTAGATAGCTTAACTGCTTGCAAGAATTCGGCTCTTAACCGGGGAATCAGCGATTCCGAGGAGCAACAATCATGAGTAAGGTCAGACTGCTGGTCGGCACGCGCAAAGGTGCGTTTATCCTGACTTCCGATGAGGCGCGCGAAAAATGGGACATAGACGGCCCGCATTTCGCTGGCTGGAATGTCTATCACATGAAAGGCTCTCCGGTAGACCCAAACCGGCTCTACGCCTCCCAGTCCGAGGACTGGTTTGGGCAGATTATCCAACGCTCCGATGATGGCGGCAAAACCTGGACGATACCCGCGACACCAGATCCTGATTCCCTGAAAGACGAACACGGCATGCCCACAGGCGAGAGCAACAAATTCGTCTACGACACCTCGGAAGAAACCGGCAAGCCTCTGACCACACACCAGTGGTATGACGGCACGCCACATCCCTGGGAATTCAAGCGGGTCTGGCATCTTGAGCCCTCACTGGATGACCCGGATACGGTATATGCAGGCGTCGAAGACGCGGCCCTGTTTCGCAGTACCGATGGCGCGGTCAGTTGGCAGGAAATGCCTGGACTGAGGGGCCACGGTCGCGGTGATGAATGGGCGCCGGGGGCGGGTGGTATGTGCCTGCATACCATCATCCTCGATCCGACCAATCCGCAACGCATGTATGTGGCAATTTCCGCGGCAGGTGCGTTTCGCAGCGACGACGGTGGCGACACCTGGCAGCCGATCAACAAGGGTCTGGTTTCAGATTTTATTCCCAACCCCACTGCTGAAATTGGACACTGCGTGCACCGCATCGATATGCACCCCAGCCAGCCCAATGTGCTGTATATGCAAAAGCACTGGGACGTGATGCGCAGTGAAGACGGCGGAGATCACTGGACTGAAGTGAGCGGCGATTTACCCTCTGATTTCGGATTCCCCATTGCGGTGCATGCCCACGAGCCGGAAACGATTTACGTGATTCCGATACTCAGTGACTCCCTGCATTATCCGCCTGAGGGCAAGCTTCGCGTTTATCGTAGTCGGGGCGGAGGCAATGACTGGGAACCACTAACCAATGGCCTTCCCCAGGAGCATTGTTATGTGAATATTTTGCGAGACGCCATGGCAGTGGACAAACTGAAGTCCTGTGGCATTTACTTTGGCACCACTGGTGGGCAGGTATATTGTTCCGCTGACAGTGGTGACAACTGGAACACGATAGTAAGAGACCTGCCCCCTGTACTATCTGTGGAAGTGCAGACCCTGGACTAACAGTTGAGCAAGGTACGCATTACACTCCCGTTTCATCTGCAAACCCTGGCGAGTTGCGGACAGGAAGTTGAAGTCGAGGTGCAGGGAACGGTCTCCGTGCTGACTGTAATTCGTGCGCTGGAAGCGAAATTCCCCATGCTCAAGGGAACCATAATCGATCACTATAGCAACCAACGAAGACCCAAGGTTCGCTTCTTTGCCTGCAGCAAAGACGTGTCCTTGCAAGCGCTGGACACCGAGCTGCCTGCTGCCGTAGCCAGCGGTGAAGAGCCCTTGATGGTAGTAGGAGCCATATCTGGAGGTTAAATGACTTATACGGCTGACAAGAAAAAGAACTCATCCCTGCTTACCCGCCGGCAGTTACTTGCCGGCGCCGGCGCCACGCTGGGTGCTGGTCTGGTGCCTGGTGCTCATCTGTTCGCCCAGAACCCTGCCGGCCTGCCCAGTACGGTAATCTTTACCAATGCGACATTGGTGACCAATAACGCCAACCGGCAGACCTTGCGTAATGCCGCGCTGGTGGTACGGGGTGATCGCATCGATGCCATCGGTGACAATGATTCCCTGGTGGCTCGCTACCCGGGCGCTGAAGTCATCGACGCCAGTCGCAAGGCCATTCTGCCTGGCCTGATTAACTGTCATGCCCACCTCGACGCCACTATCGCCAAGGGCTTCAATGAGGATTTTGGCTTCCCCAATTCCCTGCAATTGCCTGAAAGCCCATCGAGTCTGCTCTCGTCAGACGAGGCGACCGTCATGTCGGTACTGGCTGCGGTCGAAGGTTTACGGGCAGGCACCACGACCATGGTGCAGAACGTTGGCGGTATCGCGCGGGATGCCTCATCACTGGTAGAGACTGGGCAGCGCTGGGTGTTTGCCGAGTCGGTTCGGGACATCACCACCGTGGACGGCCCCATGTCTCCGCCGCGCCTGGCAAACAGCGTGCCGCCTCAGTTCTCGGATCAATTGCGTGAAGAAGGCATGCAGCGCATTGCAGACCTGTATAACGAATGGCATGGTTATGATGAAGGCCGGGTCAGTGTCTTCCCTGCGGCGGCACTGGCGGAATTGTCTTCGCCACAGCTATTGCGCGACGTTCGTGAATTCGCCGACGCCAGGGATCTGGGTTATACCATCCACATGACTCAATCCATTGCCGAAGTGGAATTCATGCTTCGCTATCACGGAGTTCGTCCAGCCATTTTCCTGGAAAGACATGGCTTCCTGGGCCCCCGACTGTTTGCTGCCCACGCCCGTTACTGCGACGCCACAGAGATCGAAGCTCTCGGTAACAACGAAACCATCATCACCCACCAGGCTGCCATGGCCGCCAATCGGGGAGTCAGCCCACCCATCACGGCGTTGAGAGAAGCCGGCTGCACTATTGCATTGGGCACCGACAACAACAATACCGATATGCTTCATGTGATGAAAACTGCAATTTCGCTGGAGCGTATTCAGCGTAATGATGAGATACCTGGCACTCTCCCCCAACCGGAAGACATGTTGTCGGATGCCTGCAGCGGCGGTGCAGCAGCCGTGAACCAGGTCGCCGACATTGGCTCACTGGAGGTGGGAAAGAAAGCCGACTTGCTGGTGCTGGACATGATGCAACCCCACCTGATTCCGTCCGGACGAATCCTGTCCGCCTGGATTCACAATGGCCAGCCATCCGATATCGAATCGGTCATGGTGGATGGCCGTTTTGTCATTCGGGATAAGGAGCTGTTAACGCTGAATGAGCAAGACTTGCTGGAAGAGGCTTACCGGATTGGCGAGCGAGTTTGGGGCAGGATTTTGCAAAACGGCGAATTGCCCCTGCCGACGCTCAGAGACTGACCCTGCGGGTCAGCCCCTTTTGCCAGATCCCCACCAGTGCTTGAGCCGATTAATCGGGTTAATCAGTTTGGCCTTCCCTTCCCTGAACAGCAGCGGGGCGTCTGTAACGAACAAGCAGACACAGCCCTCATTGGTAATTTGCCCATGCTCGTCCTGTTGGTCACGGTAGACGAAATCCATCGCTGCATACTCGCCCAGATCGTCGGTGATGTCGCCCTGCAACACCAGCATCATTTCGTAACCCAGATGCGTGTGTCTCGGGACTGTGGCCGCAGGCTCCATGCAGATAAACTCGAACTTTGTTTCCGGGTCAACATCAACAAGTGCCTGATGGATGCCCGAAGCAATCTGCTTCCAGGCAAGCTCGCTACTGGTGAGTTTTGCAAGTACCGGCGGAAGCACAACCCGGCGGTCCATGAGCTGTACAGGAGTCTGTTGATCAATTTGAACCGCCGATTCATCGAGAGGAAGACTCGGTTGCTCCACAACAGACTCCAGAATATCGGAGAAGTCCCTTTCCCACTCCTGTTCAATATGGTCGTACCAGTCGGAACTGGATTGTTCAGACTGCTTTGCAATGGCCTCAGCGCAGACATCACAAAATTGCACATGGGCTGAAACAGCGATGCTCGCCCCCATGGGCAATACCCCATCAAGAAAACGGCGCATGAGGCCTGCATCAGGATGAAAGCTGGCTGCTTTATTCATGCTCATTCCCCTGAATCTCCCCGAGATCGGTGCCAAGATTTTTGCGCAGCTTTATCAAACCAAGCCGCAGCCGTGATTTGAAGGTGCCCAGGGGAATTTTCAACTCTGTGGATGCCTCTTCGTGGGTTTGATCCTGAACATAGACCAGTTCTATGGCCCGTCGCTGTGGTGCCGGCAAGCGCTCGCTGAGTCGCTTTATGCGTTCAATGTCGGCACCGGAGGCCAGGGCTTCATTAGCTGAATTTGCGGCCTCAATCAACTCACTATCAGGCTGATACTCTGTCCAGACATCATCGGCGGTGACGGCAATGGGGGATCGATTAAGCTTGCGCAGAATATCAATGCATTTATTACGAGCCATGGAAAATATCCAGCTCTGGGCTGACCCTCTGTCCATATCGAAAGCGGCAGCATTCTGCCAAACGGTGAGCATCACTTCCTGTACCAGATCTCTTGAAATTTGTTCATTACGCGCCAGTTTTATCCCCAAACCGAATACTCGTTTCGCGAATCGCTCAAATAACTGCTCAAAAGCCGCACGATCCCGATAGTTTGCAACTGCAATCAGTAACTCCTCATTACTACTCTGGGATAGTTCGTTCTGAGTGGTGGATACCGATGACTTTCCACTCTCTGAATGAATTTCTGTGCCTCTGGCCATAATTCTGAAACCGATTAAATTCCTGCATGCGTCGTAATCAGCAGATCGTGGATACAGGTACCACATACAGTGGCTTGCCGGGCATTCTATCCCAATTTGTACGGGATTCCAGACTTCCTCCGCAGCTTTGCTCCTGCCTGTGATTGCGATATCAGATTGGTAAAAACTTTTTAATCGAAATCCCCAGCTCATACGAAGTGTTTGTTAGTTCCATGGTGACGATGCACTGGATCGTTGCACAAAAAGCATTGAATGCGCCTGTTTTTGGGCGTTCTATTGATCTGGAGACAATTAATGACCTTAACACGAACAACTAAATACATGGCCCTTGGCGGGGCCGTACTGTCGGTACTTGTTGCAGGCGCTGGCACTTTCGCCTCAAGCCACCGGGAAGCACCTATGATCGCTGGGCTACCACGATTGGACGCAACTGACCTGTATGCCTTTCGCAGCTATGAAGCTGGGCGCGAAGACACGGTAACCATCCTGGCAAATTACTTTCCATTGCAGGATCCCTATGGTGGACCAAATTACTTCGATCTCGACGACAACGCCCTGTATGAGATACACGTCGACAACGATGGTGATTCAGAAGAGGACATAACCTTCAGCTTCGACTTCAGCACCATACTGGCAGGGGTGAGCGTTCCTGTAGGTAATGAAATGACGGCGATCCCACTGGTTATCGCCGGAGGCGTGGGTCCGGGACGTGACGATACCGCCAATGTGAATTCGCGCCAGGAATATACCTTGAACATGATTGAGGGTGATCGGCGCGAAGGCGTGGTGACCCCGATCACTGATTCTGTGAGCGGGGCATCCTCGTTCAGGAAACCGCTGGATTACATCGGTAGCAAATCAATTCCTGACTATGCCAGCTATGCGGCAGACCACATTTATCCTATCAACGTTCCCGGCTGCAGCGACACTGGGCGGGTGTTTGTAGGTCAACGCCAGGAAGGATTTGCCGTCAACCTTGGACCGGTATTTGACCTGGTAAACCTGAACCCTTTGGGTGCCGAAGATGCAGTGCCAAGCCAAATAGCTGACAGCAACGTCACCACATTAGCCCTGGAGATTCCGACCAGTTGCCTGGTGGCGAGCGATGACGTAATTGGCGTGTGGACAACTTCCAGCATGAATTTTTCTGGTTCTGAACCGATGCAGGTATCAAGACTGGGTTACCCATTGATCAACGAACTGGTAATTGGAGTCCCGGACAAGGACAAATTCAATCAGAGTGAGCCCATTAATGACGGCCAGTTTGTCGAATACGTTACCAATCCTTCACTGCCATTTCTGCTTGAACTGCTGTTCAGCGATGCCGGAGCGGTTGCACCAACTAATTTCCCCCGCGAAGATCTGGTAGACGCGATAGGCGGTGTGCCTGGTTTGAATCTTCCGCAAAACATCGCCAATGGCACCTTCAGCCGCTCAGAGATGCTGCGCTTGAACACCAGTATTGACCCTGTTGATGCCGAAGAACAATCCAATATGGGAGTTCTGGCCGGAGACAATGCTGGATTTCCCAATGGTCGCCGCCCCGGAGACGACGTAGTGGATATCGTGTTACGAGCTGCGATGGGGGCATTGAACCCGGATTCCTCAGAAGCACCGAATAATACAGTCCCGTTTACTGACCAATCCACGGTTAGTGCGGCTGAGTTCAAGCTGGTGTTTCCTTACCTCAATGATCCGCTGCCTGGTGATGCAGCCAACTAGAGCTGCCGGCATGTGCAGGCTCCCTGCCTGCCAGCTGTTTATGTGAAACGTCTTCCGGTGACAGGGAATGTCACCGGGCTTTTTACAAAGGCTCTCTATTTAAATCCTGATCCCTTTTTAAGAGAGAACAGAAATGTCGACCAAACAGATAAAGAGTATTACCTGCCTCTCATCACAATTTCTCTCTCTACTTGTCGCAATCACTTGCCTGACCAGCTCCGCTGTAGCCTTCTCTGCAGAAAGTTTCATACCTGATTCCGACAACACTGTAGTCGCACATCTGGAGCCAGCCGTGATCGCTATATCAAGGAGAATTCATTTGCCTGATACGGCGAGAAAAGAATCAAACTGGGGTGAAAGTGAAAGAATGACATTCACCCGTAAAGTTCTCGATGCTTACAACCTTGCCCAGGACCAGGGTTATGCCCGAGCCTACGGTCACGCATTGGCTCTCGTGAACGAATGGCCAACGCAGTATGAGCCTCCGCCTCTGTTAAGAATTGTGAAAGCTGCCTTACTGCAGCGAACCCATGACTTTGGTGCTGCTCGCGGGGAGCTGGAACTGGCTCTGAATGCGGACCCCGAACATCAACAGGCACTGCTGATGCTGGCGCAAATAGGTCTGGTGACCGGAGACTACGGCGACGTTGCAGAATACTGCGAGCGGCTGTCGCAACAACCGTTTCTGCTGGCCGCCCTGAATTGTCGCGCCCAATTGCAAGGGTTGACCGGCGATGGGGATGCTGCCCTGTCCATGCTGCAGTCAGCCCTGGCATTGCCTTCCGTATCTCGCCTGGATGCACGGGAGCTTCATACAACCGCTGCGACCATTGCTCATCGCCTCGGCTACACCAGCATTGCAGAGAGTCATTATCAACAGGCTTTTAGACTGGGTAATACCAGCCACTATTTCTTGTCCAACTATGCCCAATGGTTATTGGAACAGCAAAGGTATGGGGAAGCGGAGGATTTGTTGTCCAGCTTTATTGACGGAGAAGACGCTTACGAGCTGATGATTTTCTACTTCCAATCCATTCGGCATTCAAGTCCCGAAATGGCCAGGCAATTCGAGCAGCAAGCACTCACTCAAGCGATCCAATTTCTCTCCAGAAGAGCAGATGACAGGCCACACAAAGTACTTGCCCGTTATGCCCTGATTGTCGCCAATGATGCTGCCACCGCATTGACTGAAGCTCAATTGAACTGGCAGCAGCAAAAAGAGCCAAGCGACACCCTTCTACTGGCGCAGGCGGCTGTGTTGGTTGAAGACATAGCAACGATTGAACAGGTTCGGCAATGGCAAAAAACCACTGGTCAGGAAGATCTGCGGCTGGACAGTTTGCTTGTGGCCGCGGAGCAGCAGCAATGAGAACTTCGACTTCCCTTTTTCTATGCCTGGTCTGGCTTGTGCTGCCTACCGGTGCCTATGCTCACAGCCTCAACGACAGCTACCTGGAACTTTCTGTAATTGAACAGAGCATTGAGGGAGTGTTGCAACTGGCTGTCACTGATCTTGAACTCGCCGTCGGGCTCGACAGAAATTATGACGCCGATATCACCTGGGGGGAAATCAGGCAGGCCAGGGCTGACATAGATGAATACCTGCTCAACAGGATCAACTTAGCAATTGACGATGATGCCTGTGCGCTGAGCCCTGGCTACTATCGTGTCAGTCAGTTGCCGGGTGGAGCGTATCTCGTGGTCGATCTGAGCGGCCACTGCCCTGTTAGCGAGGGCGCTCTGGTATTGGCTTACTCATTGATGTTTGACCTCGACAACTCACATCGGGGAGTTGCTGCGATTCACTATCAAGGCTCCGATACCAGTCATGTCTTTTCACCACAACGGACCGTCTTCAGCTTTGACCAGGCCGATTCAGTATTTTTCCAGACAATGGTCAATTTTGTTGGCGAAGGTGTCTGGCACATCTGGATAGGAATCGATCATATTCTCTTTCTGGTAGCCATGTTGCTGGCTGTGGTTGTTCATCGCCGGGCTGATTCAGCAATTGCCAGCGCTGACCTGGGAGTGGAGCTGCTGAAACTGGTGACTGCATTTACCGTAGCCCATTCCATAACCCTGGTGTTGGCCACACTGGAGCTGATCACTCTTCCTGTCGCGGTGGTGGAATCGGCTATTGCGTTTACCGTCGTCGCGAGTGGCGTTAACGTGATGTATCCGCTGTTTGGCAAGCGGCACTGGCAGTTCGCATTTGGCTTCGGGTTGATACATGGCTTCGGATTCGCCAATGTGCTGGCGGAAATAGAGCTGTCATCTACCCTGTTTTTAAGCAGCTTGCTTGGCTTCAATCTGGGAGTCGAACTTGGCCAGTTGGCTATTCTGCTTGTGCTGGTTCCGGTGCTGTTGTTAATCACCAACCGGAACTCGATACGGAGATTGGCTGCACCTGTGTCGGGGCTGATTATTTGCCAGCTGGGCTTATTCTGGCTGGTGGAAAGAAGTCTTTGAAAATAGTGCAATTAGCAGCTTATGAAACACAAAAAAGGGATAGAGCAGTGCTCTATCCCCAACTTGCAGTTCAACTTTTAAAGTGGGGTCAGCATCCTGACCCCGAAGTCGTGCCAATTAAATTTACTTGCTCTTCTTGGGTGCAGCCTTAGGGGTAACTTCAGCAGCAGCTTCCTGTGCTTTTTCCTGTGCCTTGACCACGCTTCCCTTAAAGATTTCTGCTGCGGCGTCTTGTGCCTCAGTCAGGGTTGCATAGACTTCCTTGGAACCCTCAACCAGCTTGCTCTGAACTTCTTCACCGAATTCCTTCTGTGCGTTCAGGATACCTGCCACGTCTTTCTGACCCATCATGCTCTGGGTGAACGCCAGGCTGTCATTCATAAAGCTGGTGAACAGAGAAGTCTGCTGTTGCGCCAGAGTTTCAACAGTTTTCACGTTGATCTGCAGCAGCTCGGAAGCAGGCTTCAGAGATTCTTCAAATTGCTCGGATAATTGTGCGTACATGGTCTACCCTCCGGTAGTCGCTTGAATTTTTCTGCAAAATGTTGCGTTGCAGCATTGACTGGAGAGCAGTTTATTAATGCAGGTGGAGGATGTCAACGACTTTTTTGTTGCAATGCAGCAATAAAGCGAAAAATCAGCCTGGAGGCCAGAATATCGGGGAAAAATCAGGGCTTTTGCTTACCGAAAAGGTGATCCAGCCTGGTTTTTCCTCATTTATCGTCATTTTCGTGGGAATCGGCGGGGTTGTTGCCCGGCGTCCACATTTTCATGTTCTGCTCAAACATCTTGTTGAACAGGTTGGCCGGATTCGAATCCATCATGCTCTTGACCATATGCGCCATGTTCTCCTGCTGCTCAAGGAATGATGCCAGGCTCTGCTCCAGATAACTGCGCACAAAGGGCTGCATATCGGAGTTGTAGAAACGGATAAGCTGTTTAAGCAGGGTATTGGTCAACAGGGAACGGTTTTCGTCGCTTTCCTGGTCGCTGATAATCTGCAGCAGGATTGCCTTGGTGTGGTCTTCCCCGCTCCTGGAGTCCACCACTTCAAAGTCCTGATGGTCCTGTATCAGCTTCAGCAAATAGTCCAGATTGACATATTTACTCTGCGACGTGTCATACAGGCGACGGTTGGGGTACTTCTTGATAGTGATCATCAGATGCGTAGTTTAACATAGCTGCCCGGCGCCTCTTCCAAGGCCGGATAGGCCTTGGTCTTGCCGACTTTTCGCGCCGCCACTTTCTTCCCAGACATCTGCTGCAACCACTCTGCCCAATCAGGCCACCAGGAGCCTTGCACTTCGCTGGCGGCATCAAACCAGGCATCTGCGTCATCGCCCGCATAGTCACTCACCCAGTGGGGATATTTTCCGGTGTCTGCTGGATTGATTACACCAGCTACATGCCCGGATGCGCCGAGCACGAATTTAACCGGACCAGAGACGCTGCGGCTGCTCTGGTAGGAAGCTCGCCAGGGCACAATATGATCGGCAATGGTGGAAAGGAAATAGCTTGGCGTATCGATCTTGCCTAAATCGATAGGCACACCATCCACCTCTATGCCACCGGGTTCTACCAGTTTGTTCTCAAGATAGAGGTTTCGCAGGTAGTAGGAAAACGTTTCTGCCGGCACATTGGTCGAATCACTGTTCCAGTAGAGAATATCGAAGGCGACCGGATCCTTGCCTTTCAGATAGTTGTTGATGAAATAGGACCAGAACAAATTGTTCTCCCTGAGCAGATTAAAACTCAGGGCGAGAATGCGGCCATCGAAGATGCCTTTCATTCTGGAATTTTGTTCCAGCATGGGTATCAGCTCTTCAGAAATATAGGCGCCCAGTTCGCCGGGTTCCGTGAAATCCGTCAGCGTGGTAAAAAATGTGCAGCTTTGCAGTCGATCGTCCCCCTTGGCACGAAGATAAGCCTGGGTGATTGCCAGCAAAGTGCCTCCCACGCAATAGCCTGTTGCGTTGATCTTTTTAGCCTTGGTGATACCCGCAACCGCATCGACAGCAGCCACTACTCCTTTTGTTACATAGTCTTCAAACTTAGTGTCCGCCAGCTCCGCATCGGGGTTCACCCATGACACCATGAATATGGTGATGCCCTGATCCACCAACCAGCGAACCAGCGATTTTTTCTGGTCGAGATCCATGATGTAAAACTTGTTGATGAACGGAGGGACCAATAACAGCGGTTCTGCCATCACTTCTTCGGTCGTTGCTTCATACTGAATGAGTTGAATCAATTCATTCTGAAATACCACTTTGCCCGGTGTCACTGCCAGGTTCTCGCCCAGGGTAAAGGCATCGGGGTCACTCTGGGTGATCTTCAATGCCTCCGCCGGGCTCTGTTGCAGGTCTTTGACAAAATTCTGTATGCCCTTGACCAGGTTCTCCCCTTTGGTCTCGAGAATTTCCCGACAAACCTCGGGATTGGTCAATGCCATATTGGTTGGGGCAGTGGAATTAATGTACTGACGGGTATAAAACTGCGCCTTGCGCGCATCTTTCTCATCATCAAACTGAATGCTGTCGACAATATTGGTAAGCATTTTCGCATTCAGCAAATAAGCCTGCTTGATATAACTGTAAACCGGGTTGGAACCCCAGTCGCTATCGGAAAAGCGTTTATCACCTGCCTCTTCTTTTACGGGTTCGTTGACTGCTTCCAGGCCCAGAAATGCACGGTTGGTGTTTTGCCAAAGTTGCGTGTGTTGCTGCATCAATTCCAGTTGTTTGCTCATCAAGCTCTGCATATCCACCTGGTTGTGGTTGCTGAGCAGGGATTTCAAGCGCTCCGGATTGAAAGCAGCCATGGCTGATTGCTGCAAATCGGCAGGATCGCCCGAGTATTTGCCGGCCAGGGCGTCCTGCACCATGCTGTTAAAGGCATTGGCGTAGATTTCCAGATAACTCGCAACCTGTTGCATTTCTTCGTTATTCATCAGATCTCCCCCTTTGTGCTGCCTGTAATCCGGGATGGCGCTATGGGCCAGCAGTATTCCTGGTCAATCATGACATTTCCACGAATTGTTTGTCATGCCCTTTGAAATTGGGTAACTTCGGGTCAAGGCTTTGAAATATTGCTGCTTTGCTGTCTAAATGTCATGCGCCAGGTAACGACAATAAGGACTGAAGCTCAGGCAATTAAACCAAACAATTCGATTATTTTTTAAAAACGACCGTTATATTTGTGCCGCGCAATTTCGCGCCGGCTAAGGAGACCACAGGTGTTGTACCAAAATTTCGATCTGTATCAGCGCTCTCTGCAGCTGTGGAATCCATTCTTCGATTTAAGCCGAAAAATTATTACCGATAACGTGTCCCGTTACACTGATACCCTGACTGGCCAGTCGCTCAATGCCTTCCTTGAAATGGGCATGGATTTCACCAAGGCATACGGCAAGCCTGAATTCGGCATCGATAAAATGGACGTGGATATGGTGAAATACCACGTCACCGAAGAAGTGGTACTCAGCAAACCTTTTTGTAATCTTTTGCAGTTCCGCCATACCGATGAAGGCACCCGCCCACGAGTTCTGTTAATTGCCGCTCTTTCCGGCCACCATGCCACGCTGTGCAAATCCACCATAGAAGCCCTGTTACCGGAACACGACCTCTTTGTAACTGACTGGATGGACGCCAAACATGTCCCTGTGAGCGATGGAAGATTCGGCTTCGAGGAATACATCAGCTACCTCATCGAATTTCTGCAGCTGATTGGTCCCAATACCCATGTCATTGCAGTCTGTCAGCCCACCGTGCAGGCTCTGATGGCCACGGCCATCATGTCAGAGCAACAGGATCCCGCGACCCCCACTTCGCTGACTCTAATGGCCGGCCCCGTCGATACTCGGGTCAATGCCAATGAAGTTCATGATTTTGCCAACGAATATCCCCGCGCCTGGTACAAGGAAACTCTCATTCATACTGTGCCTCTGGGATACGCTGGCGCCGGGAGAAAGGTATACCCCGGATTCCTGCAACTGTGGTGCTTCATGGCCATGAACATGGGCTCACACCTGAACAAATTCTCAGACTTCTACCTGCATTTGATACGCGGAGACGAGGAGTCAGTGGACAGGCACCGGGAGTTCTATGATGAGTATTTTGCTGTACTCGATCTCACGGAAGAGTTTTACATGGAAACCATGGACCGCGTATTTCGCGAACACCATTTGGCAAACGGATTGGCAAGCTACCAGGGTGAGCCAGTGAATCTCGGCGCCATCTCCAACACTGCCCTGTTTACCGTCGAAGGCGAAAACGATGATATCTGCGCAGTTGGTCAAACAGAAGCCGCGCAGGGCATGTGCGAGAATATTCCTTCAACCATGCGCAAACACCTGGTCCAGCCGGGAGTGGGACACTATGGCGTGTTCAGCGGCAGCAAGTTCCGGGATCTGATTGCACCCAAGATCGCCTCATTTATCCGCAAGTTCGACAAGTCTCGAGAAGAAGTCTCGTTCAAGAAAGTTGCCGGCTAAGCAGTAGAGGTCACTGGCAACTTCTCTGCCTTTTCAAAGCGTTCCAGGCTGACGGGACCGAATACCTTCCTGAAGAGCCCCATTATGGGCGCGTATTCCAGTGAAATATGCCGAAAAATGGGATAAGATCAAAAGAGTCAGAGGAAAAACCAGAACTGTTTTATTCCCTGAAACCGATGACTATTTACTGCAGGGAGGTACTAGTATGTTTAGAACTACCTTCGCAATATTGGGGCTAGTGTTACTCACAGCCATCCCCGATTCTGCCAATGCCCAATCCAACGCAAATATCCAGCAGCCAGCCCTGCAGCATAGTCTCGCTTTGACGGAACATAGTGTGGCTGTTAATGAGCTCCGCTCCGAAAATGCTGCCTACAATCTGCAGCTTCTTGACCCATTGCTCGCTTTGGCAGCGGCACAAGAAGAAACAGAAGACTATCAAGGCGCAATAAACACACTTTCGGAAGCTTTGTATATTTCCCGCGCCAACTTCGGATTATTCGATGAGGCTCAAGTTGAAATTCTGGATAATCTGATCTCCCTTCAACAGCGTGAGCAAGACTGGGAAGAGGTGGACAAGCTTTATACCACTATGGAACAGGTCTACCTGGAATCTATAAGGTCGGGAGGAGAATTTCCTGACGGAGGCCTGGACAAAGTAGTTGAATGGCACCTTTATGCATTTAGAGAGGGCCTCGATAAGCACTCGCTGTACCATATTGAAAAGGCTGGCAACTTAATGCGCAGGCAGCTCGAATTTGCAAAATCAACCGGAGCAGATGAGGCGCAAACTTCGTATCTGGCTGGCGGCATTGCAGCAATTGATCAATTCCTGCAATGGAATAAACTTCAGCGGATGAATGAGCTAAGCAGTACCGCTCTGACGATACCTGTGCAACCCTATGAACACGAGTGAAAACTAGCGGGGCCAGAGTAAAAGGGGGACACTGGTAGTTCAATAGTATCCCCTGCTTACTACACAACCTGCCGTGCTTCATCTGCGTCCAGCGGACCACCACCGAAACTTTCTTCAAAGTTCAGATCCTCACCCAGTGCTCCGAAACTGAATTCATTGGCCGCTACTGCCAGCTCAGTCAGGGGCTTGCCGGTCACTTTTTCAAATGACACGATGCCGGGAAGCTGTTCCAGGCTCAGGCTGTTGTAAATTTTTGAGTAGATGTCATCCATCACGATCGCTCCTTTGGATTTCAGGACTATCGCCAGAGCGTTTCTGCTGCTCCCGATAAGTAACCTGGGGGTTAATTAAGTATTCGACGGCTCCGGTCAGGAGCCTGATGTGAACAATACTGTCGCTATGTACTTCATGGGACTGCACTT
Organism: Gammaproteobacteria bacterium; assembly: GCA_040218615.1. GTDB lineage: Bacteria > Pseudomonadota > Gammaproteobacteria > Pseudomonadales > Pseudohongiellaceae > UBA9145. The sequence continues at coordinate 556,267 of JAVJRC010000007.1, read as the reverse complement.
TACGTGCCAATAGTTTCAGCAATATGACGGAAAAGGCGGCAAATGGCCTGTGTTACCGGGAAAGCACGTGGTCCGTGGCAGTCAGCCAGGAGCTCTGACCCTGAACTTGCGCACGGTTTCGTTCAAGGTGCCAGTTGCCTTTCTTAGGGTTGCACCAATTTATGAAAATTGCCCCAAAACAGTGCAGAATCTGCGCTCCATCAGCCCTTCCAGCAGCACCCCTAGGCAGGAACCAACCCAAAAGCTGACCTACGATTCATCGGCAGGCCAGAAGAATCAAGCCTGCCTGATACAGGAGAGCGCTCAGTGACTGCAGTTTGAAGAGTTGGCCCCGTTCTTGCTCAACGACAAGCATAAGGACAAACCCATGCAAGGATTCAAAGGCAACTGCCAACATTCTGAAACAATTGGTAGTTATGCTCTGCTCGCTTGTCATTCAGAGCCAGGCGGGCAAGACGAGCAGCACTAGATAAACCCGGCAATTTCACTTTTTAATAGTTACAGCTCAATTGAGCAGGAATAAACACCATGCGTGATGTTTACATGATAGGTATAGGCGAGACGGAGGTTACCAAGGGCGCTGGAATTCGAGGTAGATACCTGGCCAAGCAAGCCATAGAACAGGCAATCGAGCACGCAGGCATCGAAAAAGATGATGTGGGTATGCTGGTTATCGGCAATATGCTTTCCGGCATGTTGGCCAAGCAACAGCAGCAGGGAGCCCTGATTGCCGATGTGGTCGGACTGCGCGGCATCGAAGCCGCCACGGTCGAATCCGGTTGTTCCTCGGGCGCCTCCGCTGCACGCTGGGGCTACACTGCCATTGCCGGCGGCATGCATGATGTGGCGGTGGTCTGTGGCGTGGAAAGAATGACCCATGCACCCATGGGCGATGTGACTGCTGCGCTTGCTACTGCGGCGGACTGGGAGTTTGAAGGAATCTTCAATGAGTCATTTATCTCACTCAACGCCAAGTTGATGAAGCACTATATGCAGGCCTACGGCGTCAAGGCAGAAGACTTTGCGCACTTTGCCATCAATGCCCACAAAAATGGCATGAAAAATCCCAATGCCTTCCTGAAAAAGGAAGTGGATATGGATACCTATATGGGATCGCGCATGCTGGATGATCCCATCCGCCTGTTCGATGCACCGCCGGTCTGTGATGGCGCTGCCGCCATGATTATGGCGACCGAAGAGGTAGCGCGTGCGGCTTATCGTCAGGGCCTGCCACTGATCAAGATATCAGCCAGTGCTATTGGAACCGATTGTCTGGCTCTGGCCAATCGCAAGGACAAGCTCGAGTTAACTGGTGCCAAACTCTCCAGTCAGCGAGCTTACCAGCAGTCTGGCAGAAAGCCGGAAGACATCGACATCTTCGAGTTACACGATGCCTATACCATTATCACCACATTGAGCCTGGAAGCGGCTGGCTTTGCCGAGCGTGGCAAGGGCGTGCACTTTGGCAAGGATGGTGAAATCGGGACCGACGGCAAGCTGCCTATTTCAACTCGCGGCGGCTTGAAATCACGCGGACATCCTGTCGGCGCGACCGGTGTTTACCAGATGGTAGAGACCTACGAGCAACTGACCAATACGGCCGCTGCCAATCAGGTCATGGATGCTGACGTGGCGATGGTGCAGAACATTGGCGGCACCGGCGCAACAGTAGTGACCCATATTCTCGAAAAAGCTGCCTGATCGAAGCTGGAAGAGTCAGGGGCTTGCCATGGGCTCCTACTCTTCTGACTCAAATATTTTCCTGAAGGGAATATAGGTGCGGTCCATTCTGGGCACGTCAGCCTGGGTCATCGGCGTGAAAGGAATGCTCAGGGAAACCCGCGGGCCTTCCGTGTTGCGCACTTTATGGAAGACCGCAGGCGGCATATAGAAGGCATCGCCAGGCTGCAGCTCAAACTCACGGGCCAGTTTGAGGAATTTAATCTCCTGGGCCTCGGGTACTGCTCGCACATCTCCTGGAATATCACTGATCTGCTCAAATACCTGCCACTGGGTAGAACCCATCACTTGCAGATAGAGTTTGTGCTGCGGGATATCCCGGTGGGCGTTGTAACCTGAAGCGGCTCCCCGGGGAGACACATAGATATGCACATCGGCACGCATGTCTTCATCTGAAAACGCCGCTTCGATGGAATCCACCAGGTGAGCGACCCGGGGATTGATTTGTGACATGTTCGTCATCATGAAGCTGTGGCGATCCTGGATCAGCTTCAGCACTTCGGCTTTGCGCATGGCCTGTGAAGACCAGGGCAGGTTCTGATCGAGTAGTGCATCCCGCTTGCCGCCACCGATGATCTGCAGCGGACTCAGAATATTGCAGCCATCGTTGACCCGAAGTTCGATCTCTTCCAGACTGATGAGCCCTTCGAAGCGGTTGCGCTCTCCGTGAATCAGGATACAGGCACCCTTTTTGTAGTTTTCAAAAAAGCTGTCTTTGCCCAGCGGCGCTACCAGCGAATCAAAATCCATAGCTCTCGGCCAACTTGATAATCCCCTTTCATTATGGCGTGCCACAGCGCGAGTTAGAAGCCTGGCGGCGCCATGGACGCAAGCCGGGTACGGTGTTAACTTGCCCCTCAGCGCCATCAATATAACAACAAACGAGGGGCTCAAGATGTCTTTTCGACACTTCAGACTCATAACCACCGGCTTTCTAAGCTGCCTTGTGGCCAGCCAGACCCTGGCACAATCTTCAGTCAATAATCCCCTGGATGACTACCGCCCCGTCACTGGCCAGATGTTGCAAAACCCGCCCGCCGAAGACTGGCTGATGTGGCGACGCACTTATGATCTGGGTGGCCACAGCGCCCTCGATCAAATCACCAGTGAGAATGTGGCAGAACTGGAACTGGCCTGGACCCTCCCGCTCTCCCAGGGCGGAAACATGACCACGCCCCTGGTTCATGGCGGCGTGTTGTTCATTGCCGATACCAACAATATTTTGCGCGCGGTGGATGCCCGCAATGGCACTGAGCTCTGGCAATACCATCATGAGTCAGAAATCCTGGACGGACGTCGCATTGGCATTGCACTCCATGGCAATCGAGTGATCGTGCCTCACAACGATCTTGACCTGGTGGCGCTGGATGCACGCACCGGTGCCTTGCAGTGGGAACACGCGATTGAAACACCTTCGGACCCGGATGGTCCCGGCTACTACTCGCTTCGTGGCGCACCCATGGTAGCCAATGGCATGGTGGTTCAGGGTGTTGGGGCCACAATTGTGCCCAAGGGAGGATTCATTTTGGGCATCGACCTGGAAACTGGCCAGGAGATCTGGCGTTTCAATACCGTGGCCAGGCCTGATGGTCCGGGAGGCAATACCTGGAACAATCTGCCCCTGGAGGGTCGCAGCGGAGGGTCAGTGTGGATACCCGGCAGCTATGATCCTGAGCTGGATCTGGTGTATTTCGGCACGGCACCCACCTATGACACGGCGCCTTTGCTGGAGGAACTGGGTATAGAGGGAGTCAACAACGATGCCCTTTACACCAACACCACACTGGCGCTGAGACCGCGAACCGGGGAGCTGGTGTGGTTCTATCAACACATGCCCAATGACCAGTGGGATCTGGACTGGGTCTATGAGCGCCAGCTCGCCGAAGTCAGCGTCGATGGTCAGCCCCGCAAGATTCTGTTTACGGCCGGAAAGATGGCCCTCTACGATGTGCTGGACGCACGCAATGGCCAATACCTGGATTCAATCGATGTGGGTTTGCAAAACATCATCACTTCCATCGATACCGAAACAGGCCACAAGACCCGTCACCCCAACACCATTCCCAATGCAGAGCTCAGCACGGTGCTCTGTCCCAGCTATCTTGGCGGCCGAAACTGGCAGTCCGCCGCCTACAACGCCAATGACAAAATGGTGTACCTGCCCCTTTCTGAAATGTGCATGAACTTTGGCCCCATCGGTGACGGCACACTATTGACTACCGGGGTTGAATCCAGCTTCACGCCGAGACCAGATTCCGATGGAAACTTTGGCAGAATCCAGGCAATCGATATGAGCAGCATGGAACTGGCCTGGTCAGCCCGCCTGCCTACACCACCCTCCACGGCGATCCTGTCCACTGCTGGCGATGTGTTGTTTGGTGGTTTTCTCGACCAGACTTTCCGCGCCTTCGACAGCAAATCCGGCCAACTATTGTGGGAGGTCGACCTGCAACACCTTCCTTCTTCATTCCCAATCAGTTTTGCTGTGGACGGGAAACAATACATCGCTATCGTGCGCGGCCAGCCCAGTCGCTGGATAGGCAGTCTGTACGGAACGATCTCGGGCTTCCTGGAAGATCGGGGCGGCTTGCCGGTGCCCTCGGAAGACCCGGCGCTGATGGTTTTTGCCTTACCGGAATAAGAAAGGGGCAGACCACGTTTTCGAAATCGGAAAACGTGGTCCGCCCTTTTTACAGTTCGCTGGCTAGTGACCCTGGTCGAATACCACGGTAAATGTGACCGGCACCGCCATGCTGATGCTGGGCAGGCCTGCGACTTCACGCAGGGCTTCCACACCGCTTTGCAAACCAAATTCCTCTGCCGTCACGATAATTGGCTTGAGGGTTGATGCCATCAACCCATCTTCGAGCCTGGTGACCCTCACTTCGGCCGTGTAGGAGCGAGACATATCGTGCATGGCCAGGCTGAAATTCAGCTGCATGGTTTGGCTGCTGCCGGCATCCATAGCCGCCAGGGCATCCAGATCGATCTGTGCATCGATATTGCCTTCGGGAAACAGGTTGCTTTCAAACAGCATGGCCTGCATGCGCTCGTTGCGGATGGGAATCAGTGTGTTGACGCTGGCCAACTCTATGGTGATATCCACGTTACCATCGTCATCGATTTCGCCCGACAGCACATCGAAAGTATGGACCTCAGCCACGTGCTCGGCTTTAACAGTGACGAAGGTCAGTGTAGAAGCATCATTATTCAGCGACCAGTGAGCACTGGCGACTCCTGGGACTGCCAAGGCCAGTAAAAGCGCGCTGGCACAAGCTAGTGTTTTGGAAACGTTCATCGGGTTCTCCGCAAGCAGAATTCAAAGGATCTAAGCAGCCCTAAAAATACCCCATTGCGCCGCGCCTGTCATGGCATACCGCACCTACCCAGACTCCAACCCGAATCCGGACCCAGGCTGTTCGCGAATGATGCAAGACTATATCCACATTGACCCCACCCACTAAACCCTTTAGATTTGTCGCACCTGCTCCGGGTGCCTGAGTTCATGTAGGTGAATCTTCAGGTTAAACGGGAAGTCCGGTGGGTCAGAATGAAACTCTGACGAATCCGGCGCTGCCCCCGCAACGGTGAGTAGATGCGGCAACAGTCTCGCATCGACAAGCCCGATACCGGCCCGAGGCAAGCAACTCGATTCGTCTGTAGTAAGTGCACACTTAAAAGTGCAGGCAAAAATTGCAGACAGATCGACCACGATGAAGCGGAGGGCTCATCGGTAGTTGAATCTCCTGCCCAGGGCATATTCGCTACTTCTTGTCTCTCCCTCATTGAAATTTTATTCATTGAGGATTCAACATGTTTTTAAGTCAATTCCAGCGCGGAATCCGTATCCGCCCGCTGCTTTTCCCTGTTGCAAAAGCCAGGCTATGTTTTGGTATTTGCACCGCTTTGGCCGCGCCAACCCAACTCGCAGCACAGTCACAAGATTCTGCGGCAGGTACCGTCGAAGAAGTCATCGTCACATCAAGTCGCATCCCCATTCCATTACGACAGATCGGCACTTCTGTCTCGGTAATGGATGAGGTCGAAATCACCGCACATGGAAACCTGGCCCTGTCAGACTTGCTCCGGCAGATGCCGGCCGTGGGCAGCAGCAGCAATGGCGGAATCGGCAAACCCACCACGGTTCGCATTCGGGGTGAAGAAGGGTTTCGCACACTGACCTATCTGGACGGCATGAGACTGCAAGATCCCAGCGTACCGCAGCTGACCACAGATTTTTCCCAGTTATTGACCGATGGCATCGGCCGAATTGAAATATTGCGGGGCCCCCAGGGCCTGGCTTACGGGGCCGATGCCGGGGGTGTTATCAATATCAATACACGCAGGATTGAGAATGGGTTTTCCGCCAGCCTCGATGGCCAGAGTGGCGAGTTTGGCACCAACCAGTTCGCCGGCAATGTGGCCGGCCGAAGCGGCGCCATGGACTATTTTCTATCGGTAACTGACTATGAAACCTATGGCTTCAATACGCGGGATAGCGACACAATCCTGATGGACGATGATGGTTACGAGAACACCAGTATTCATGGCCGGGTCGGATTTAATCTTTCGGATCGATGGCGAGTTGAGCTGGTACACCGCGATGTGGACGGGGCCAACGAATTTGATGGCTGTTTCGACTCTGCAACTTTTGCCACGGTGCACAGTTGCAGCAGTGACTACGACCTGAAGGCATCGCGGGTCGGCATTGAATATGACAGTGAATCCTTCAATCACTCGTTGTCCTATATGACCACAGAATCGGACCGCCAGAGCTTCACCGCCGGGGTGCCTGCCTTCGGTGGCCTCGGCGAGCAGGAACGAGTGGAGTACATCGGGTCAGCGACTGAGCTTCCGGGTTTCGACCTGGTGTTTGGCGCTGACCAGCAGGAAGACGTAAGCAATGGGAGAGAACGGGACAATACCGGCGTGTTTCTGGAATACCTTAGCGATTTCTCTGACAGTTTTTTTGTCACTGCCGGTGTGCGCCACGATGACAACGATGACTTCGGCACCAATACCAGTTACCGGCTCAGTGGCGCTTACTTGTTCGACTTTGGCAACGGCACCCTGAAACTGAAGTCGGCGGTTGGCACCGGGTTTCGTGCACCCAGCCCATTCGAGGTTGAATACAACAAAAGTGCCTCGGCCTTTCCACCCGCCTCGCTGGTCGATCTCAGGCAGGAAGAGAGTGAAGGATGGGAAGTGGGTATTGAATACTTCAATGGTGAGATACGACTGGAAGCCGTGTATTTCGACCAGGATGTCGAAAACGCCATCTTCTTCGACCTGGCTGCATTCAGCGGTTACCTGCAGGATGTAGGCACCAGCAACTCGAAAGGCGTCGAATTGACTGCTGAAATCCCACTGGGTGACTCCCTCCGCCTCAATGGCAACTACACCTACAACGATACCGAGCGACCCGATGGCAGCCAGCGCCTGCGCAGACCGGAACATCTGTTTAATCTTGGTGTGCTGTACACGGGTATGGATGGTCGCCTGAATCTGAATGGCTTCTACCGTTCCCAGGCCAACTCACTGGACAGTCCAGGCCCGCTGGAAGACTTTGGCGTGCTTGATCTTACGGCTTCCTATCAACTCAATGAAAACTTTCGCCTCTATGGGCGTTTTGAAAATGCATTCGATGAAGATTATGAAGAAGTCACAGGTTTCAACAGTGCAGACAGTGCCGCCTACATTGGCGTGAACTTCAGTTTCGGGCAGTAGGTCGAAAAACTAGTGCCCGATAGGTAACGCAGCAATCAAGAAAAGTTAAACTGCGCAGCCAGATGAAGCCTGTCTAGTCAGTGTTGTAGCCGAATCGCCTGATTATTTCCGCCGCCTGCGGTGTCGCTATAAAATTTATTAGTGCCTGGCAGGCTCTGCAGTCGGCTGCGCGATTTAGCAGCACTGCATCCTGCCTGATGGCATTGTGCAATTGCGGCGGTATGACCCACCCACTGCCCTGAGCAAGCTGTCCGCTACTGAATACCTGGGACTTCGCCACAAATCCCAGTTGTGCATTGCCAGTCTCCACGAACTGGTAAGTCTGGGCTATATTTTCGCCTTGTACCCAGCGTGCCCGGGTGGCATCGACTTTACCCAATGATTCGAGCACTTCAACTGCCGCCCTGCCATAAGGAGCCAGTTCAGGATTGGCCAGGGCCAGCCGGTTAAAGTTGCTATCCAGAATCTCGGGTCCTTCTACAAGCAATGAACGGTCTCTCGACCACAACACCAATGATCCAATGGCATAGGTGAAACGGGAGCCACTCACCGACAAACCAGCTTCTTCCAGCTTCCGGGGCTTTTCCTGATCTGCCGAGAAGAACAACTGATACGGCGCGCCATTGACTATTTGTGCATAGAATCGCCCGGATGACCCAAAGGCGAGTTGCACCTGGTGACCAGACTCAAGCTCGAACTGCTCTGCCAACTCCTGCATGGGCGCTGTGAAATTGGACGCCACAGCCACGAGAACTTCTTCGGCAACTGCAGTACCCATAGTGAGCAGCGCAGACAAAAGACTGCCTGCATGCAGCATGGAAAGAGGCCTCATCAACATATCATCCCGGACGAAAGGCGCGAAATTTCAATAAGCTAGCGTTATATAACGAATTATATAACGATGGCAAGCCTTGCATTGCTGCCTCCACGATATCTATGATGGAAGCTCACTACAGGAATCGGCAGCTGGCAGGCCGACGGCAGAGAGTGCTGACCAATCGAATACACCGCCGGGGTACATATGAGCAGATTACAGATGACTGGGTTTTTGCTGCTGGTTTTACTGGTACAGACTGCGTGCAGCAATCTGCAATCAAATCTCAGCACCGTAGAACTCTCCCCTTTCCTGCAAGATCAATGGTTCCCAGCCGTACCGGAAACTTTCAGACCTGAATCTCCCGAAGATCTTTTTAGCTTACCCGAATCATACCGGCGCCAATTGGACATTCAGGTCCTGTCTGAGGAATCCGAGTACGAACGCTACAAGAAACTACGCCAGTGGGCGTTTCGCCGTTTCGAAGATTTCGAGTTTAGTTCACTCGAAACGGTTTCACTTGCTGAGTTAAACAGCGCACGAAAAATTAATTGCCTGTCCTTCTCAGCCCTGTTTGTCGCCGCCGCGAGATATACGAATGTGCCTGCTGAGTTTCAACTGGTGTTTGCTCCACCCTATTGGGATCAGGTCAACACCAGCTGGATTAACAATCAGCACATAAACGTTACAGGAACCATAGAAGTCCCGGTTACCGCCTATGTACCACAACGTACCGGTCGCCTGGGAGACATTCCAGTGCGTTTTGGTGATGGGGATCTGACAGGAACTTACCGATACGTTGCCGATGTAAATCCTGCAGTCGTGAGCATGCGAACGCGTCGACAGATTATCAGTGAGAATGAAGTGATCTCACTGTTTTACAGCAACAAGACTATCGAACACTTGTTGCGATCGGATCTGGCAGCCGCCTATGCCTATACCAAATTGGCACTGCAAACTTATCCAGAATCCTCGCTGGCCTGGAACAACCTGGGCGTGTTGTACAGCAGGGTGAACCAGACGGAGTTGGCCATAGCTGCGTACGAGATCGCTATTTCAGCGGACGACAACGCCTATTCTGCCCGCAGCAATCTGGCACGGCTGTATCGAAACACAGGCCAGGAGAACCTGGCAAGGGGTTTGGAGCGTGAAATCGCCAGATTCCGCGAATCTAATCCTTATTACCATGCTTCGCTGGCCGAAGCGGAGCTGGAGAAAGGCAACCTGCAACAGGCAAGATCCCTGTATCGGGAAGCGCTGCAGCGCAAACACAACGAGCAACACTTCTATCATCAACTGGCCATCATCTCGCAGGCCCTGGGCAATAATGAAGAAGTGAAAGAGCATCTGCGTTCTGCCCAGCGCTATGCTCGAGGTGAAGACAGGGCCCGCTTCGCAAACAAGTTACAAGCCCTGGAAGACCTGCTCTGAGCTGACTGGTAGCAGGGAATTATCTGGCAATCGTTTCCAGACCAGAGGTGGCTTCGAGAAGTTCCAGTGTGAGCTGGGCGATAAGCTCACTCTGCTGACGGTGCACAAAGTGACTCTGGTCAGGTATACGCACTACCCGGGTATTCTCGCGCGGCAGAAAATTTTCCGCATAGTCCAGATTTCGCGGATCAACCAGTTCGTCATCCTCGCCCTGCATATAGACCATGGGAATGCTCGCAGTTGCCCACCAGGGCTCCAGCTCGGTAAGCGCTGCATACACCCCCCAGATTTCTATATTGGCCTTTTGCAGGCCGTCGTCGATCAATCGTGATATCGGCCAGATATTCGCGGCATGATTGTACCAGCGGGGTTTACCCAGTTCTGGATCGATCGCCCCGGCCGCCATCAAGACAGCATCGACCAGTTCAGGGTTGCGGTAAGCAAGATAAGGGGCATAGGAAGCGCCAAGGGAATGACCGACCAGGATAAGGGGCTTGTTGCCGGATTCTGCTTTTAGTCTGGCCAGTAGTGGCGTGATCAATCTGGATTGTTCGGTGAAACTGCCCTGGGCCTCATTTTCAAGCAGCCCGGAACCGCCCCAGCCCGGCCGGTCGATAGCGACCAGCCTCGCCTGTTCCCGCAATTGAGAATGACCCAACAGACGGCCCAATGCCCGCCAGCTCCCCGGTGTGCCATGAATAAATACCACCGTAGGATTGCCAACCTCGCCGGCTTCCGCATAGTGCAGATTGAACCCGGAAATGCTCATGGTATGGAGTGAGGCACCCAGCGCCGTGGCCAGTTCATCACCATAACGAACCGGGGCAGAACCCTGCCGCGGACCGGAAGCACAGGCTGCGATGAGGGCCACCAGGATAGCCACTCCGACCGCAAGTATTTTTGACTTTGTAATCATGTCATCACCAGCAACTTACACACAGTGTAAACACTCCGTTGCCCAGATCAAGCGGGCGCCGGACCGACGCAGGCAAGACTTCAAAAACCGGCCTAAAAGGAGTAGTTTGTAGTGACTCCGTACCCTCCAAACACCACAGAAGAATAATTCAGGAGGCAGTAATGCGACACCTTTATAAGCTCTTGCCCACGACCTTTTGTCTGGCATTCCTGGTCAACGTCCAGGCCCAGGAGATGCCACGTACCGAACATGGCGTTCCTGATTTACAGGGTACCTACACTTTCAGAACCATCACCCCATTGCAGCGCCCACCAGAATTGGCTGACAAGGAAACCCTCACCGAGGAAGAAGCGGCGGAATGGGAAGCCTATGAGAATCGCAGGCAAAACCGTGACCTGATTATCGATTCGGTGGGTGGCGCCGGCTATCCGCCCGGCGTGATTTCCTATAACGAGTTCTGGTATGAGCGAGGCAAGGAGACGGTGGCCGATCGGCGCACCTCATTGATCTTCGACCCGCCCAACGGGCGCCTGCCGGAACTGTCAGCGATTGGCAAAGAACGTGCCGCCACTATTTCAAAGGTGCGGCGTGAAAGTGCCGGCCCCGAAGCGAGAACCCTTAACGACCGTTGCATTATCAACAACCGCACTGGCCCACCGCTGGTATCCGGCTCCTACAACAACAATATGCAACTGGTGCAAACCAAAGACCATGTCATGATCCTCACGGAGATGGTGCATCATGCTCGCATCATCCCTTTTGCCGATGAGTTCTCAGCTAAATTCAATCAATGGGCAGGACATTCCATAGCTCATTGGGAAGGTGACACCCTGGTGATCCAGAGCCAGGGCTTTTATCCGGACTATGGCTGGCGCAACACTTCACCAGAAATGAAAATCGAAGAGCGTATTACCCGTATTGATGAGAACACCCTGAACTACGAGTTTACTGTGGATGACCCCAACACCTGGGAACGTCCATGGTCAGCACGCTTGCCTTTGCGGGTTATCGAAGACCCAATCTATGAGTATGCCTGTCATGAAGGCAATCATGGCCTGACGGGCATACTGGCCGGGTGGCGACGCTATGAAGTGATGGGAATGAATGGTGACGGCACGCCAATCGAAGACGAAGAAGAATAGGTAACCAACAGCGAAACGAAAAAGGGGTCGGTGACTTTGTTGTCACCGACCCCTTTTAATTACAGCTTAATAGTGTCTTACTAGTGCCATTCGCTGGCAGGTTGGTCCGGATCAGATTCCAGGAACCGGATCAGGTCAGCGTGGAAAACTTCCGAGTGTTCCATGTGTGGATTATGGCCCACATCGGGATACAGAAGTATGGTGGAGTTTTGCAACTCGTCGTTCACATGGTTGGCGCGAGCGACAAAATCATCCGCCAGGCGATCCTCTTCGCCACCGATAACCAGCGCCTTGCTGGTGATGTGCTGCCAGTCATACACAACCGGGTCGTTATACATCATGGCACCGACCAGGCTGCGCACACGCGCATAGTGGGGATAGCCCCCGGACAGGGTCTGGCCGTAAGATCGGCGCACAAATTCCAGCTGCTGAGGCGGCCAGTAGTTATGATAGTAACGCTGGTGGCCACGCAAGATTGACTGATAAGTAGGGACACCTGGCTCTCCTGCCATGGGGTCTCGCCAAGACCTGCTCAGGCGGGAATCAGTAAGGCCAATCTGGTTTACCATGACCACATGGCTGGTGATATCCGGATACAACATGGCAAAGCGGCTTACTACCATGCCCCCCATGGAATGACCCACAATCGCAACCTCATCAATACCCAGCTCATCCAGCAATGCCTTCATGTTGGCAGCAACAAAATTGAAATTATAGGCAACGAGCGCCTTGGAGGACTTGCCGTAGCCAATTCGGTCTACCGCAATAACTCTGAATCCAGCATCAGACAGAATCTGGAAAGTTGGCGAGTAGGCTTCAGAATAAAAATTGCCTCCATGCTGCCAAAACACCACACGACCATTGGCGGGGCCAGTGGGCGGGATGTCCATATAGGCGTAGCGCATTTTCTCGCCGAAGCGGGTCAATTCGAGAAACTTCACCGGCCAGGGATACTCGATCTCCTCAAAATTGATAGAAACTGGACCCCAGTCAGCCGGCGCTTCGGCTGGCGGCTGGGCTGGCCATTCATCATTGGCCTGACTGGCTCCGACCCACAGGGTCAGGCACAGGCTGAACCCTATGACGAATATTTTCTGTAGTTTTCTCATCTCTTTATATCCTTTGACTAGATTCTTTGACTGGATCCATTGATTCTGCATTCATTATGCATTTTGCTTTTAGAATAAACCTTGCAGGGTTAAGCTTAGGCGACTGATTGTATCGAACCTGGGGGCAAAATACAGATCGGTACCGAGTTGTGACTTTAACCTTGTCCAGTCGGTTAATTGGTACCATTCAGCCCGCTAAATCACTGTTCGTCTCAAGTACTATGCTATTTACTCTGGAAAACGACCAGGAGTTCCTGGACTTGCAAGTGGAAATGGTTCGGCTGCAGAAGTCGGTCCGGGAGTCCAAGCGGCGCCTGTTGATCCTTTTTGAGGGTCGGGATGCGGCTGGCAAGGGAAGCACAATCATGCGCTTCGTACGCTTCCTCAACCCACGCCACTATCGTATCGTCGCCCTGGCCAAACCCACCGAACAGGAGGCGGGCCAGTGGTACTTCCAGCGCTACTTCAATCATTTACCCAACCCCGGCGAAATCGTTTTCTTTGACCGTAGCTGGTACAACCGCGCCGTTGTGGAACCGGTCATGGGTTTTTGCAGCCAAAGGCAATACAAGTTTTTCATGGAGCAGGTAGTGCTGCTGGAACGTATGCTCAAGGAAGATGGCATCACCCTGATCAAGTTCTGGTTTTCCATCGATGAGAATGAACAAGCCAAAAGAATTGAGGAACGCAAGACCAATCCGCTAAAGCAGTGGAAACTGAGCACGGTGGATGCTCTTGCCCAGGCGAAGTGGAATGAGTACACCCAGTACAAGGAAACCATGTTCGAACGCACTTCCACCACCGACAGCCCATGGCTGGTAATCGAAGGCAACGACAGAGACAAGGCCTGTCTCGAATCCATGCGCTATGTTTTGAACAAATTAAAGTACGATGGCAAAGGCGACACCGGACAAAGACTGGAACCGGACCCGGAAATCGTCCAGATGCAGCCGACCTTCAAGCTCCCTCATCTCAGCTTTACCAGCCCTGAAGAATAAAGTGCAGACAGACCACGAGACAATTACTCTCCAGGACATTGAAGCTGCTGCCGAACGAGTCGGCGGCACAGTCGTCAACACCCGCTTCGAACAGTCAAGGACACTGTCCGCTATTCTTGATACCGATATCTGGTTGAAATTTGAGAATTTGCAGTTTACTTCTTCATTCAAGGAACGGGGCGCACTCAACAAACTGCTGCTGATATCAGAGACCGAAAGACAACAGGGTGTGATCGCCATGTCGGCAGGCAATCACGCCAAGGCGGTCGCCTACCATGCCGAGCGATTGGGCATCTCAGCCACAATCGTGATGCCCAAGGGCACACCCAATATCAAGATCGAAGACACGGAACGCTTTGGTGCAAATGTCATTCTCGAAGGTTCATCGCTGGACGAATCGGGCGGATTCATGCGCGAGATTGCCCAGCAACAGAATCTTTGCATCGTTCATCCCTATGACGATCCAGCCATTATCGCCGGGCAAGGGACCGTGGCTCTGGAGATGCTGGCTGATAATCCAGACCTGGAAGTGCTGGTAGTGCCTATCGGGGGTGGCGGACTGATTTCCGGTATCGCCATCGCTGCCAGGGCCATTAAACCGGCTATCAGGATCATTGGAGTGGAAGTGCAGGGCTACGGCAGCGCCTACAACGAGTTCCATGGCCGTGCGGAACAGTTAGGCGGATCTACCATTGCCGAGGGTATCGCGGTCAAGAAGCCTGGCAGTCTTACTTTCCCTATCATCAAGGAACTGGTTGATGACATCGTCCTGGTCAGCGAAGAATCCATAGAAGAAGCCATCGACAGATTGCTGACCATCGAGAAGACCGTCACCGAGGGAGCAGGAGCTGCCGGGCTGGCCGCGGTGGCTAGCCATCCTGAGTTGTTCAAGGGCAAGTGCACCGGTGTCGTCCTCTGCGGCGCCAATATAGATTCACGCATCCTCGCGGCTGTACTGATGCGCCGACTGATTCGCAAGGGCCGAATCGTCAGGTTCCGTATTCGAATCCATGACCTGCCGGGTATTCTGTCAGACATCACCGAGATCGTTGGCGAACTCGGTGGCAATATTCTGGAAGTGTCCCATCAACGAATGTTTTCCAATGTGCCCGTCAAAGATGCTGACCTGTACCTGACCGTTGAAACCCGCGATGCAAAGCAGAGTCAGATGATCAAGGCCAGGCTCGACGAGCTTGGTTATGCCGCCACGCTGCTGCAAGACTAGCGGGGACGGGCGCGCTTTGCGCTCAGGTTGCCCAGAGCAGCAGCACGATACTGGCAAGCACCAGCAAGATGCCAAGATATTCCCTGGCACTGATCCGCTCACCAAAGTACCGATAGGTAATCGCGAGGGTAACCACGAATTCAAGCTGACCCAGGGTCTTGACCAGGGCCGCCTCTTGCAGGCTCATGGCCGTAAACCAGCCTACCGAACCGGCAACACTGCTGAATCCTATGAAAGTAGACGCTGGCAGATTGGCAGCCACCAGCGCAAACTGCTGGCGGTCCGTGAACAGAATCCATAGCAGGCAAAGCAATGCCTGTAGTGCCACCATGTAGATCAAGACCGCTGCCGCACTGAGAATCAATGGAGCCTGTAAGGAAAGCGAAGCATCCCGAATCCACAGGGAAGCCAGTGCGAATCCCAGGCCTGCCCCGAGCCCGTACTTGATGCTTTCGTTGTGAAACAAGTCCTGCCAGCCAAAGCGGTAGTTGCTTGCAACCAGCAACCCAAGCACACCAACCACTACCGAAACATAGCCTAAAGCCGAAAGAGTAGCGGAGAAAAAAAGTGTGCCTAACAAAGCAGTCATGATGGCTTCGGTTTTGGCTAGTGCCGTACCAACCGCAAAGTTTCGGATAGTCAGGGCTTTGACCAGACACAGTGTGGCAGCAATCTGGGAAACACCTGCCAGGGCACCGGAAACATAAAACTCCGCCGCCGGTTGCAAAGACGTATCACTCGAGGAGTAAAGCAGTGTGAAATACAGCGCCGCAAAAGGCAGACCAAACAAAAAACGAACCAGCGTCGTCGCTTCCACAGAGAGCTTCTTCGCTATCTGCTTCTGCCCTGCCGTTCGCACTGACTGCATCACTACAGCCAGCAAGGTGAAGACGATCCATGTTTCCATGGTCGCACTATACTGGCTTTCGACAGACCCGACAAAAACAGGCTGGCTAGCTGGCATCGAAGCAATGTAGGATAGGATTGTGCCTGCTAATTTGGAGCTGGTTAATCATGTTCAATTCTCACCTTCGGCTGCTCGCTTTCATGGTATTGGGCCTGGGTTCTGTCTTCCCTGTACAAGCAGCAGATGACCCGGATTTTCGATTCATAGACATCGGGCATGCCCGTCTCAATGTGGCGGAATGGATACCTGACTCTGGCGATGGAGAATTAGTCCTGGCATTACCCGGAAGTGGCGGTGATTACTCCCGTTACAAGCTGATCGCGCCTTTGCTGGCTGAAGCCGGCTACCATATGGTCGTCATTAATCAGCGCGGAATCATGGGCAGCACAGGGAATCTGGAAGACCTGACACTTCATGATCTGGCAGATGATGTCATTGCGATTGCCGATGCTATTGGCGCAGAAAGATTTCATATGATGGGCTGGGCGTTTGGTAATCGCACTTCACGAATGCTCGCCACTGACTATCCCGATCGGGTGGCCAGCGTGACACTCATTGCTGCCGGGGGACTTGTGCCCGCATTGACTGAACCTGGAGAACTCGGACGGCTGTTGGGGGAACCGGAGCTCACAGAATCTGAAAAAGTTCAGTTGGCCAGAAGAACCCTGTTCTCACCTGCCACCGATGACGCCATCGTGCTCGACTATACCCGCAACCTGCAATACTGGCCCGAGGCACGGCGCGCGCAACAACAGGCCAATCGGAACACGCCAGTGGAAGACTGGGCAGCAGGAGGCACCGGCCCCCTGCTCATGGTCATGGGAGAAGACGACCTGACCGCACCAGTTGAGAATGGGCACCTGATGAAAGCAGAGCACGGGGACAGGCTGGACCTGGTAATCGTTCCCGATGCCGGCCACACTATCGGGCTGGAAAAGCCCCGGGAGACGGTCACTGCTATCGTGAGCTTCCTGCAGCGCCATCCTATTTGACCGATCCCATTTAGCCCATCCCATTTAATTTAATTAAATTTGAGCTACACTAATCCCTCGCTGACCATAGAAGGTCGGCGAATTGGGGGAACATTGTCCGTCGTAGATTTCCAACAGGCACAGCCTGGCAGCCCTGCCGACCCGGCAAAGCGCCGCTATGTGCGGTTTCTGACTGCCGCCAGTCTGTTTGACGGGCACGATGCCGCCATCAACATCATGCGCCGCATGCTGCAGGCCAGTGGCGCCGAAGTGATTCACCTCGCCCATAATCGCTCAGTGCAGGAACTGGTTGCTGCCGCACTCCAGGAAGATGTAGACGCCATCGCGATCAGCTCCTACCAGGGTGGCCATATTGAGTACTTCAAATATCTGGTGGATCAGTTGCGTGATCGGGGTGCCGGTCATATTCAGGTGTATGGCGGCGGTGGTGGCGTGATCATACCGGCCGAAGTCGAAGAGCTGCACGAATACGGTGTTACCCGCATCTACACCCCTGCCGACGGCCAGTCACTGGGTCTGCAGGGCATGATCGACGACATGCTCACCCGTGCTTCCGATAACAGTGCCAACAGGCAGGCTCCCCCTTTATCTGAGCTTGGTGCTGGTGATTTTGCCACGCTCTCATCAGTAATCAGCGGCATCGAGAACAATCTCTATTCTGAACAGGATCTGGCAGCGCTGGAGTCGCTACATAGCAGCAGTCATCAATGTCCATTGCTTGGCATTACCGGAACCGGTGGAGCAGGCAAGTCCTCTACTACCGATGAGATCATTCGTCGCTTTCGCCAGGACAGCAACGATGGGTTAAAGATTGCGGTGATCGCCATCGACCCGACCAGAAAAAAGACAGGTGGCGCTTTACTTGGCGATCGTATTCGCATGAACGCCATTGACCACCCTAATATCTTTATGCGATCCATCGCCACACGCAACGCCGAGGTAGAAATTCCAACAGGCCTTAAGGAAATTCTGCGGGCCGTTAAGATCGCAGGCTTCGATCTGGTCATTGTTGAAACTCCAGGCATTGGACAGGGTGATGCAGGAATCGTCCCTTTTGTCGACACGTCCCTGTATGTCATGACCCCGGAGTTTGGAGCCGCCAGCCAACTGGAAAAGATTGACATGCTGGACTACGCGGACGTATTTGCCATCAACAAGTTCGATCGCAAGGGTAGTGAAGATGCCTTGAGGGATGTGTCCAAACAGGTGCAGCGCAACCGGGCGGCTTTTGACAAGAGTCCTGAGCAAATGCCTGTCTTCGGCACCATCGCCTCACGCTTCAATGACGATGGAATCACCGCGCTGTATCAGGCCTTGTTGGCCGAACTAAAACAACACAGACTTAAACCTTTCGATCCACAGCTCCCTGTAATTGAATCTCGTGTCTCCAGCGAACGTACACTGATTATTCCCGAGTCTCGACAACGCTACCTGGCCGAGATAGCGCTGGAAGTACGTGATTACCACAACAAAGTTGAAGAGCAGTCCCGGCTGGCCAGGGAACGGCAACAACTGATGGCCAGCAAAACCATGCTGGAGGAATCCGGCGAGGATGGCTCATCATTGGACGCGCTGATTGAGAAGAAAGATCAGGCCATGGACAGCCGTGCCAGGCGCCTGCTGGAAAACTGGCCAGCCACAGTGGAACAGTACTCTGGCAATGAGTTTGTTTTCAAAGTGCGGGACAAAGATGTAAGCACTTCGCTTTACAAGGAGTCCCTGTCAGGCACCCGCATCCCCCGGGTTGCCCTGCCCAGTTATGAGGATCATGGGCAGCTTTTGAAATGGTTGCTACTGGAAAATGTGCCAGGCCGCTTTCCTTTTACGGGCGGGACTTTCCAGTTCAAACGCGAGAACGAAGATCCGACTCGCATGTTCGCCGGTGAAGGCGATGCCTTCCGCACCAATCGCCGCTTCAAACAGCTAAGCGAGCATTCCCCGGCCAAGAGACTCTCAACCGCTTTCGATTCGGTGACCCTGTATGGCTTCGACCCGGACCCACAGCCGGACATCTACGGCAAAGTGGGTAACTCCGGGGTTTCCATTGCCACCCTGGAAGATATGAAAGTGCTCTACGATGGCTTCGACCTC
Source organism: Gammaproteobacteria bacterium (assembly GCA_040218615.1). Lineage (GTDB taxonomy): Bacteria > Pseudomonadota > Gammaproteobacteria > Pseudomonadales > Pseudohongiellaceae > UBA9145. Next base: position 537,175 of record JAVJRC010000007.1, on the reverse strand, counting down.
TGTGATCCGGCCACCTCTGTTTCCATGACAATCAATGGCCCGGCTCCTACCATTCTGGCCATGTACCTCAATACCGCCATCGATCAGCAACTGGAAAAATTCCGCAAACAAGAGCAGCGCGAACCTGATGCCCAGGAACAAGAGAGGATCAGGGAATTTACCCTGAACAGTGTTCGTGGCACGGTGCAGGCAGATATTCTGAAAGAGGACCAGGGTCAGAATACCTGCATCTTTTCGACTGAGTTCAGCCTCAAGCTGATGGGGGACATCCAGCAATACTTCACACAACATCAAGTGCGGAATTTCTATTCGGTGAGCATCTCCGGCTATCACATCGCAGAGGCCGGGGCGAATCCGATCTCGCAACTGGCGTTTACCCTGGCCAATGGCTTTACCTATGTAGAAGCCTATCTGGCCCGTGGCATGCACATAGATGAATTCGCACCCAACCTGTCATTTTTCTTCTCCAATGGCATGGATCCGGAATATTCGGTGCTGGGCCGGGTGGCAAGGCGCATCTGGGCTGCAGCCATGCGCTTTCGTTATGGCGCCAATGAGCGCAGCCAGAAACTGAAATATCATATCCAGACCTCCGGTCGCTCGCTGCACGCACAGGAAATGGCTTTCAATGATATCCGCACCACCCTGCAGGCCCTGATTGCGATTTATGACAACTGCAACAGCCTGCACACCAATGCCTATGATGAAGCTGTAACCACGCCCACGGAAGAGTCGGTTCGGCGCGCCATGGCAATCCAGTTGGTCATCAACAAGGAATGGGGCCTGGCCATGAATGAGAATTCTAACCAGGGCTCCTTCATTATCGAGGAACTCACCGACCTGGTTGAAGAAGCGGTATTGCAGGAATTCGAACGCATCTCCGAACGCGGTGGCGTACTCGGCGCCATGGAGACTGGCTACCAGCGAGGCAAGATACAGGACGAGTCCATGCTCTATGAGCATCGAAAACATGACGGCAGCCTGCCTATTGTAGGAGTGAACACTTTTCTGGGTGAGGAGCCGGAACCCGAGTTAAAAATCGATCTGGCGCGCTCTACAGAAGAAGAAAAACAAAGCCAGCTGGACCGATTGCAAAAGTTTCACCAGGAACATGCGAAGCACTCCGCAGAGGCGCTGCAACGATTGAGATCGGCTGCGATCAACAATGAAAACGTTTTTTCCGAGCTGATGAATGCCGTGCGCTATTGCTCTCTGGGACAGATTACCCGGACCTTTTTCGAAGTGGGTGGCCAATACCGCCGCACCATGTAGGCAGCGCAACTCACTGGGGATCGCGGTAACCTTCCGGCGTATACAACTCTGACCAGGGAAACTCCATTTTCCGGACAACCGATCGACCCACGTAAACAGCATCTTCCGGTTCCCGGTTGCTGGCATACTCTCTCATGAATGCATTCTCATCAGCCAGTTCCGGCACTTCGCCATTGAGTGCGAGGCGAATAACCCTGGCGACCTGTTCTGGATTATCCCGCTGTGGATAATGGCCTGCCGTAGGCAGGATCCAGAATGAACTTTCTGCTTCACGCTCATTGAGATAATTGAGCCAGACATAGTTGGGGATGCGGATAGGATTGACCGTATCGAGCAGCCCCCACAGATAAGCGACTGGTACGTGACTCCTGGGCAGGTTCTCCAGCCAGCGAGTCTCATTCTCTCCCCGCTCCAGCAGATACTTGCCAACCTGCAACAGTGCGCTGTCGCCATCATTGAATTTGAATATGTCGGCGTAACCCACGCTTACAGGATCGCCTTCTGTCAATCTGGGCTGTGATTTCCGGGCTGCGATAATTTCTTCTTCTCGTGAAGGATCCAAAAGCCCCAGTTGAAAAGGCAGCAAATTTGCCAAGGGCAGGAACATGCCGCTGTTGGACAGGAAGTGATAGTTCACGGTGTAACCGGGATCGGGGTTATCGAGGTAGTGACCCAGAAAGGCAAGACCAATACTGACCCCACGGTCGTGGGTATACAGCGCAAAATCATCGAACTGCACGACTTCGCGGACAAAGTAGTCCAGCAGGCGAGCATTGTCTTCCAGCATATAGGAAAAACCGTCCAGGGGTTTGTCTGAAAACCCGGAACCCGGAAAATCCAGCAAGGCGATGTGGTACTCATCCTGTAGAAGCGGCACTAAAGACAGGTAGTCGAAACTGGAATTTGGAAAGCCATGTACCAGCAGTAACTGGGGATTCTCAGGATCACCAAATGTCTGGTAAAACACATCAACCCTGGCGCCGGCATTGTTTACAGTCGTGGATGTCCATTCAAAGTAATCACCACCCTCGTACCACTGCCGGGCAAGCTCGGAATAAAACCGGAAATCTTCGGCTGCCAAAGTTGAGCAGGAGACGGCCGTGCAAAACAGGAAAATGATGATCCTGACTCGATTGATCATAAAAATTCACTCCAGACATTGGCTAGCATAGCTAGCCAAACACTTCCCAGGCCAGACCGAAAGCGGTGATATACATCAACACACAGCTGACCAGAGATATCAGAAACGCGTAAAAAAAGAGGAGCCGTACAACGACCCCTCTTTCTTGTGATTGCCTGTTTTATTGGCACAGGCCAGGTACTGCTAACTTGCCGTACTAGTCATCACTGGCCGAATCTTCATCGGATATTTCACTCATCAAAGTGGACTGCACCAACGGTGCACCACAAAGCGGACATCCGATGATGTGGTCATTGGGGCCCAGGTTCAGTTTTTCCCGGCGCTCGGCCATGGCTTCATGAAACTGTTCCTCGCTCAGCGCGACACGAATACCCAAATCGATAAACATATTGGTTACCGAACGGTTACCTGAACCCTGCCAGTTGCGGGGATCGGGCACATTGGGATTGGACTCGGTGTTATTCATATAACCAACGATATGAAGGATGGTGCCCTTGGGCAGCAATGGGGCGTAATCGTCTTCAAAAGGATAACCACGAACCCAGTTGTGGTCGTAACCTACACAGGACAGGGTTTCTATGGTGTAACCCCAGATAGCTTCCAGACACATACGCTCACCCGGAGCATGCAGGTGGGGCTCGAAAGTAATCAGCTTGGTGTGTTGCTCCAGTACCGTGTAGGCATGTAATTCCTGGTCTTTCTGGTTGCCGGTGATGCTGATGTCTACACCGTTACCAAGGCCAAGGCTGACACGCTCATACTTTGGCTCATAGCCTACGGGATGGAATTTAAAGCCAATTTCCAGATGGCCAGTAGTGTCACGGCCGTTCGAGTGCATATGCACAGAATCGGTCGCAAAAACTGAGCCTGCCCGCAGCAACCTGCCGCCTTCCGGGTCGAAGATGTCGGGGTTTCGGCCAACTTCGTGAACTGGCCAGCCTGTTTCACTGCCCTCTTCCACATTACCCTCTTCATCATGTACTTCGGTGCGCCAGATCATGTGGTGAAAAATATAGCGGCCACCTACCGTTTCACGGCCAGTGCCGGCAGCAGGCACATCATTCACTTCAACAATCTCAACTGAAGCCACATAGCGGTCTTCTTCCAGTCCCGTGGGCACTCTGGGAAGGTCACCCCACCAGTCTGGTGTGCCAGCTTCCTTGAAAAAATCGGTAGTGCGAATCACGAGATCGGGTTCGCCAAGAGTCCACTTCACGCTGTCATCGAATACCAGCGGCTCTGGTGCATCAGCAGGGTCACCCTTGGGTACACCGGTTCGCGCCCAAACGGAAATCATCTCAAGTTCCTTGTCACTAAGAGAAGGGTCGCTCTTGAATTGCTGAATTCCGATATCTTTCTCTACATACCAGGGTGGCATTGCACCGGCACGATCTCTGAGTTGGGTCTTGTATTCGATCAGCCCGGCAAAGGGAGCAACCTGCTCGTAGGTCACCAGGGGCATAGGGGCGACACCACCCACCCGGTGGCAGTTCTGGCAACTGCGCTGAAGAATGGGTTCGATATCGCGGTGGAATGTCACTTCATCAGTTTGCGCAGAAGCGAATGCTGACGCCGCAAAAGCTGGCAGGAGTATGAACAATTTCAGGAAGTTAAGAGTTTTCAATGGACCCTCCTCAGGGAAGTGCCTTGTTTTAGTGCTTTTGGGGTCTTCGCCCCTGATTGCGTCTATTTTCGACGCATATGGGAACAGATTCAAGCAAAGCAGCCCTGGCTTGTCTCCCGGAAATTGAAGAATCCCTGACGATTTCTGAACCAGCGCCGGAATATCCCAAATTTAGGGCTGTTTACCCCGACTCTGGCCATGTGAGACACTTCTTGAAGGGCTCGGGGATCGATCCTTCTTCCCAAATAAAATAGCTAATAATTACAAATACTTATGGGTCAGCTCAGTACACTTTTTGCACCTTTGGCCATCTCTCAGCTGGCGCTGCTGGGCTTGATCCTGGCTTACCGTTTCAAGGGCATGCTGGCCCGATTGCTGGCGCTGTTCTGCCTGTGCCTAATCGCCTACCTGATGCTCAATCTGCCCCTGTTCACTACCAATTTTCCCACGCTGTTTGTGCTGGGCAGGCTGGCCACCCTCTCGCCCTATGTGCTCTGGCTTATCGCCTATTTACTGTTTGTAGATGAAGGTCATATCAAGCCCGTAGTCTGGATTACCATCGGCTTCTGTTTTCTGGCTCGTACTGCTGGTCAGCTCGCCGCAGCAATTTCACCCGAAATCTCGGAAAACATGGCTCATTTTGTTATCACCCAGTTCATTCCCCAGATCGCGATGCTCGGATTCTCCATTCACACCATGGTGCTGGGATACCACGGCTATTCCGATGATCTGGTGGTGCATCGCCGTCGCTTCAGGGTCTTGTTTATCCTCTGTATGGGCGCCGTGGTTACGGCAGTGCTGGCAGTCGGAACCGTGAGTGGCATTCTGCTCTACCTGGATGCCGAATCCGTCTCCATCCTGGCAAACTTCCCTACCCAGATATTTACCTTCTACATATTCGCCATCTCTTTGTTTCTGAACTTCAGAGCCTTTCGTCTCAGTGAAGAAGCGATGAGCCTGATTCCCAAAGATCCAGCCCAGTCTTCGCGCAGCAGCAGCACACAGGTCGTTACCAATCTGGTAGATCCAGCAACAACCAGAAAGCTGGAAGAATTAATGGAGCAGGAGAAACTCTACACACAAACCGGGCTGACGATTTCAAACCTGGCGGAAAGGCTCCATATGCAGGAATACAAACTCCGCCGCCTCATCAATCAGGCCATGGGCTATCGAAACTTTAATCAGTTCCTCAACAATTACCGTATCCAGGACGCCAGTCGGCAGCTGCAGGAGACACAAGCACCCGTTTCCAGCATCGCGCTGGGCGTTGGCTACTCATCACTCTCGGTGTTCAACAAGGCGTTCAAGGATAGATTCGATATGACTCCCACCGAATATCGCAGCTCACGAACAATTACCGAGCAGGGGAACCCCCAACAAGCGGGCAGCAACAATTAGGCCAGCCAAACTCCGGCATGCACGATAGTGTTTAAAATTAATGGCGGGATATATCAGAATCCGAGCGGTTTAAAAGGTTCCGCGCAGTTGCATCACGTATTGTGTGCCACGCTCATTGCAGCGCCGTTCCACTTCCACGATTGAACCCACCGAGATTCTGTCATCGAAGCGAAACCTGTCGCTGCACATGCCCCGGTCCAGAATATTGCGAATTTCGAACCGCGCCAATAAATTCAGGCTGCTGATGGAATTGCGTTCCACAAAGAAAGACAGGTCTTCGCGGGCATCGATATGGTCGATTCGGTTAATGTCCCACAGGGGGCGGTTGCCTTGAGGTGCGTCCAGGTAGTCGATACCGTAGTTGAGATTCCACCGGGGCAGATTGTGGCGCACAGCAATGGTCTGGAATCCTCTGTCGTTGGGAACCAGCCGGCGGTTGACGCCGCGAAAGGGGTCCACCACCTGGGAGGATCGCATCATACTCGTCCCTGAAATCAACAGGTTTTGAGTCACGTTAAAGCTGGCGTTAATCCGCAAGGCCTTCACTTCCCCGTCGCCAATATTGCCGGCTGCTGAAACCAGGGGCTGACCCGGGAGCGTGGCATCGACCCGACCAATGGCATCTTCCACGTCCCAGTACCAGGCGCGAGCACTCACCACTCCCCGGCCTTCCAGAAAGCGGTATTCCAGATTGGCAGTGTAGCGCCAGGACTGCTGCTGTCGGAGTTCAGGGTTCCCGGCAACAGTGTCTCTCTCCTCATCACGAGGATCGGTGGCTGCGGCAAAATCGGAGAAACTAAGCTGTGCCACAAATTTCTCAACAGACAACTGGAGTTGCATGGCTGGAGTGATGTCGAAACGGTAGTCCAGTTTTGGCCGGATGAAATCGAAATCCCGGGATTTCTCGACTTCACCGGTTTGAGAAATTTCAGACACTTCGTAAGTCAGTGTGCTTTCAAGCTTCATACGCGGATTGAGTTGCCAGTGATGCACAACAAAGCCTTCGTAACGAATCTCCTCGATCTCGGACAGGGCATTAGGCACCGGCACCGCCACCAGGTCGTTGGTGGCAGGGTTGAGACGTGACAGGCTCAATTCCGTAGCCAGTATGGTGCGCGCCCGTTCCAGCCCCAGTTCCAGATTGTGCCCTTCGCTGATCGGGCGGGTGTAGACACCGCGATAGATGCGCTCGGTATTGACCGATTTGTTGCGCAATGACAAATCCTGCAATTCGGAATCATCGCTAAGCACTCTGAATCGATCACGCAAAGTGTCGTCGTCCTGCTGATTGTTAATGGAAATAAACTGGAACTGACTGTTATCGGCAAAACTGATGTTGTAGTCGGCACCTAACTCCCAGTTGTTGCGGGTCGAATCATAGGCTTCCCGCTCACCACGAACCACCGGCGGATTGAAGTTGTAGTCCACTACCGTGCGGTCAAGGTTTCTTGGTGGATCGCTGTCCTGGTAGAGCAGGTTCAGCGTGAATGCCTGGTTGGGGGCAATCTGGTATGACAGGTTGCTATTAAAAGTATTATTGGTCTGGTCGGTGATCTGGCGGAATTTACGCAGGTCGTTGGGCGAGAAATCGCCATTAACGCTCTGCTCTTCGCTGTCGAGCACTTCGTATTGCGGCTGGCTCTCCAGGCTGATGCGGTATCCCAGGTCGCCGTAGCTGCCATTGAAGAAAAAGGAGGCGCCAGGTTCAATATTGCCATCCTGGTAGCGGGTCGCTGAACTGGATACTGTCATCGACATCTCGTTCAGGCTTCCAGTCACCACATTAATGATCTGGCCAGTATTGCGCACCCCTACCAGGTCACTGGAAGTGCCACGGATAATTTCGATGCGCTCAACCTGTTCGAAGGCAATACGACTGAGCTGGTCTCTCGCTTCGTTGTCCTTGCCACTGAGACGCTGGCCGTTGATCAGGATATTTTCACCGCTGCCCAAACCCCGATCGTTCTGGTTACGATTGGAGGCGTTGGTTTCAAGCGCGACAGTGATTCCAGGAATTCGGTCGATCATGTCGGCCACGGTCACCGGGTTCCATTGCAGAAAGTACTCGGCAGGGTAGGAGACAGTATTGGATTGCTGGGCGAGAGCAGCACCAGAGCAGAATGCCAACGCCAGCAACAGAAGCTTGGGAGGTGTTACATAAAGTCTTGGGATCATCCAGGCCAACCTGTAATTATTAGAACCAGGAGAAACAAAACCTAACCCTACTACACCGTGGTCAGGTTTTGATATTTTTTCTGCAGATTCGGTGGTGGATTCTGAAATCCAGCAAAACGCGAATATGATACAAGAAGCTGCAGCACAGCGGTCGCAAGCCCTGCAGGCTCGCCCGGCAACGAGGCAACGCAAACGGGACTAGTTGAGGGCTGGATTCAGTAATCGATAATCAGGCGCCATGATGTGACGCATCTGTTCTATCTGATCCAGGTAGTAGGAAGGGGGCCGGGCATCGCTGCCGAAGGCAAAGTAGTAATTGCCTTTCACCAGCGTGTCATCGGCATCCAGAATAGCCCATTCCACGGTGTAATAATCTTCTGACGGAAGGCTTGGCAGTGGTTGCATGAATTCATGACCGGCTACGGGCCGATAGCGAAAACCGATATCTACCATCTCGCCGGCGGGATTCTTCACCGCCAGTTTCACCAGCCGCACCATGGGACCAAAATGCAGCATCAGCATGTCTGGCTGGGAGACCAGCACCGCGTCATTGGGCGGCATGGTCTCCACTGCCACATCGGAACCCGTACCCATATCGTGCATGGTGTGCTGGGCCTGTGCGGACGTTGCCAGGATCAGGGTGGAAATGAACACTGCGGCGAATTTGCTTGGCTTCATGAAAATTCCTTGTACTGATTTGGCAATGTGATTGACAACGTTAATTACGGTTATGCAGCCAAACTAGCGCAACGACCTGGCGTTGTCCATTTGACCATGACCCCGATTATTCGGTTACGTTTACCGTAATAAAGGCATCATGATACAGACCACCATCGTCGGCCCGACCCCAGAGAATGTATTCACCGGGCTCGTCGAATGTCATGGTGACTTCATAGATACCATCTTCGGGAATGGGTGGTGGCAACCACAACGCGCCCCAGGGCGAGTTGGCGCTGGTTCGCGTGTCTTCCCAGACCTTCACCTGTGGTGGATCGAAAGTCACATTGCCCGGGCCACGCCATTTGTTCCACGAATAGTACAGGCCATTCACCTTGTCCACGGTAACCTTGACCGGTGGCGACATCAGTCGACGCTGCATCACCGCTTCTGGTGTGACCAGTGCAGCGGCCAGGCCTCCGCCGGCAAATTCCGCAAACTGCCTGGCTTCTTCAACCGGATCTGTTGGTTCTGGCAGGCCATCGTCTGTGACCTGGGTACGAACTGTAATAGGCTCGCCAGCGCGCACGGTGCGGATATTGTCACCGATGACTTCCGCTACCGGTGGCACATTGGCGCGGGATTCGGGGCTGGAGGTGCCTGCTCCGAGAGATCCTGTCTCCGAAGCAATTACCATGTTATCGACCAGATAATCCTGACGCAGGGTTGCGTAGGCCTTGCGTTCAACGCCGTTCACCTGCAGCGTCCAAACCAGTTCCTTGTCACCCCAGTCAGCAGGAACCGTTACTTCGAAAGTAAAGCGGTTACGCCGGGGCAGGAAATGAGTGGGCTGGCCGCGATCGGGCTCGCCTGGTGAAAAATAGTTGTTGTCACCAACTGGCACGTCCGGGGTTTCTTCCCAGTTCTCGTTCATGTAGCCAAACATCATATTGAATGTGCCATCCTCATTGGGACGCCAGCCTTCAAAAGCGGGCTCTACATGTTGGCCGCGAGTATAAGTCTGTGCCAGAGAAGGCAAAGAAAACAGAGCGGTGATCAGCAGCAACAGGGCGCTGAGTTGCGCTTTGGGATGAGGCAATGAATTACGCAGTTTGCTCATGTTGACTAATTCCCCTTTAAATTAAATCACGATTAAGCATGAACGCACGGCAACAGCCAGATTGTGGCTGTGACCGCCAATGTCGAGAAGCCTGAGGCACTCGCGAAGTGTCCGGATTATTGCTGATTTTGGCAGCCGGCTAAAGCCTGATTTCGAAATCAGCAAGCATAAGCCAGCAAACAGCTCTCCTTTCTTCGCGAGGGCCAGGACTGAGTTTTACTCTGAAAATTCAGCCCGCTCTTCGTCGGTTATTTCCTTGATGCTGAGCTTGATGCGGCCCCGGGCATCCAGGTCCAGGCATTTCACCAGCACTTCCTGCCCTTCCTTCAGATACTCGTTCACGTCTTCTACCCGCTCCTGGGAGATCTGCGAGATGTGTACCAGCCCGTCCTTGCCCGGCAAAATGGTTACGAAGGCGCCAAAATCAACGATTCGTGCCACCTTACCCTTGTAGATCCTGCCCACTTCGGCTTCTGCGGTAATGGCATTGACCATTTCCAGGGCAGCATCTCTGGAATCGGCATCTTCACCATAGATGCGGACATTGCCGTCATCATCGATGTCTACCGATGCACCGGTTTCTTCTGTAATTCCCCGAATTACCGCACCGCCTTTACCAATCACGTCACGAATCTTGTCCGGATCGATCTTGATCATGGCCATAGCTGGCGCGTTGTCTGAAACCGTGGGACGCGCTTCGGAAATGACTTTACCCATTTCATTGAGAATGTGGATACGGGCATCGTGTGCCTGCGCCAGGGCCATTTCCATGATTTCTTCAGTAATACCCTGAATCTTGATATCCATCTGCAGGGCAGTAACCCCATTGGTGGTCCCGGCAACTTTAAAGTCCATATCGCCCAGGTGATCCTCGTCACCGAGAATATCGGTCAGCACGGCAAATCGATCCTGTTCCTTGATCAGGCCCATGGCGATACCCGCAACCGGAGCCGTAACGGGCACACCGGCATCCATCATTGCCAGGCTGCTGCCGCAAACACTGGCCATGGAGCTGGAACCGTTGGATTCGGTAATTTCAGAAACCACGCGAATCGCATAGGGAAATTCTTCTTCACTGGGCATCACAGCAGCCACACCTCGTCTGGCCAGACGACCATGACCGATTTCCCGGCGCTTCGGTCCGCCCATAAAACCAGCCTCACCCACAGAATAGGGAGGGAAGTTGTAGTGCAGCATGAATGGGTCTTTTTTGGTGCCGTCCAGACCTTCCAGCAATTGCGAATCGCGAATTGCACCCAGAGTAGTTACCACCAGGGCCTGGGTTTCACCACGAGTAAATAATGCAGAACCGTGTGCTTTGGGAAGCACACCGGTTTCAACTTCGATAGGCCGTACGGTAGTCGTGTCGCGGCCATCGATTCGGGGAGCACCATCGATAATACGATTACGAACGGTGCTCTTCTCCAGTGCACCGAAAGCATCTGCGACTTCGCTCTCGCTCGGTCCGGTTTCTTCGTTTGCCAGCTCGGCGATTGCCTTCTGTTTAATTTCGCCAATGGCGTCATAGCGCGCCATTTTCTCGGAAATTTGATAGGCCTCTGTCACAGCAGCACCATAATTGTTGGCCAGTGCTGTCTTGAGTTCTGTATTCTCTGGCGCTGGCTCCCAGTCCCAGGCAGGCTTACCGGCTTCCGCTTTCAGCTCATTGATGGCATTGATCACCACCTGCATTTCCTGGTGAGCAAAAAGAACGGCTCCCAGCATCTGGTCTTCAGTCAATTGCTTGGCTTCTGATTCCACCATCAGCACGGCTGATTGAGTACCGGCAACAACCATATCCAGCAAGGAACTTTCCAGCTGCTCATAGCTGGGGTTAAGTATGTAGCCTTTTTCGGCATCGAAGCCAACGCGTGCAGCTCCGATAGGTTCGGCGAATGGAATGCCGGAGATTGCCAGGGCTGCAGAGGCACCAATCAGACCGGCGATATCCGGATCCTGGTCCTTGCCACCGGAGATCACCGTACAGATCACCTGCACTTCGTTCATGAAGCCCTTGGGAAACAGGGGACGGATTGGTCGGTCGATGAGTCGGGAAGTGAGAGTTTCCTTTTCTGTTGGGCGACCTTCCCGCTTGAAGAACCCGCCGGGAATTTTACCAACCGCGTAGGTCTTTTCCTGGTAGTTCACAGTGAGTGGGAAAAAATCCTGCCCGGGGTTTGCCGTCTTGCGGCCAACCACGGTGGCCAGCACGGAAATATCACCAATGCTGACTACAACGGCACCCGTTGCCTGTCGCGCTACTTTACCTGTTTCAAGAGTGACCGTTTGCCCACCGAATTGAAACGTCTTGCTTACTGGATTAAACATAATCTATTCCTGGTTCCTATACTTCTAAAACCTGCAGCAATTCCTGTTTCGGCTGCAGAGTTCCAGTAATTACTCGAATTGAATTAAATGAATGCTGAGCCTAGCGGCGCAGACCAAGTCTCTTGATCAAAGATGAATATCTTTCAACATCTTTACGCTTGAGATATTCCAGCAGCTTCTTGCGGCTGGTCACCATGCGAATGAGTCCGCGGCGAGAGTGGTGATCGTGCTTGTGCTCTTTGAAATGTTTTTGCAGATCATTAATATTTTCAGTCAGCAATGCCACCTGAACCTCAGGGGATCCAGTGTCACCATCGCCCATTGCGTATTCCTTAATGATTTCTTCTTTTCTTGCAGCTGATAAAGCCATTTTATTTCTCCAAATATGCGGTTAATAACCCACTCATCCGTGAAAACCAGAATAACCACGCATATTAATAGTCACCTGGTACCTTCCTTCTTACTGCTGTTTATGTGTTTGCCTGCATCAGTTCCTAACTGACTACCAGACGCCTTGGAGCGACTTTGCCGTCATCATCAATACAGCCGATACCGATAAATCGCTCTTCTTCATACAGTCGCACCAGGCCTTCTTCCGGCAGGTGTCTGACCAATACTGCCTGACCGTGCTTCACACAGTCGGCGGTGATACTTGGCAATCGTACTTCAGGCAGATCGCCTACTGCCTCGTCCATGGGGATCAGATACTCATCCAATCCTTCCAGGCCGGAATTTTCCTTCGCCTCTATGAGCGCTTCGACCGAAACGCAGCGGGCCTGGTCAAACGCCCCTGCCGCAGTGCGATGCAGCCCGATCACGTGCGCTCCACAACCCAGTAGCTGGCCCAGGTCATCCGCAATGGTGCGGATATAGGTGCCCTTGCTGCAGGCAATATCCAGTTCCAGCTCATCGCCTTCATGCTCCACCAGATTCAGTGAATAGATCGTCACCGTCCTTGTCTGCCGCTCTATTTCCTGCCCTTTGCGTGCCATCTTGTACAGTGGCACGCCATCGACCTTGATGGCCGAGTGCATGGGAGGAATCTGCTGGATTTCTCCCTTGAATGATTCCAGCGCCGACTCGATCTGACTGGTTTCAATCGCCGAGGCATCGGCCTGGCCAATCACTTCCCCGTCCTGATCCCCGCTGCTGGTGCGAATACCCAGCTTGATTCGGGCCAGATATCGCTTGTCGGAATCCAGCAGAAACTGCGACACCTTGGTCGCCTCACCCAGACAAAGCGGCAATACACCGGTAGCCAGAGGATCCAGGCTTCCCGTGTGCCCTGCTTTTCTGGCTTCAAACAGGTGTTTGACTTCCTGCAGGGCCCGGTTCGAACTCAATCCTTTGGCCTTGTCCAGCAACACTATGCCATCAACAGCCCGGCCTTTGTTTCTGCGTCGACGGCCACCACCTTGCTGGCCTGTGCGATGCTCTGTTGATTCGCTCAATGCGCTCTCCGGTCAATCATCAGCATGTAGCTGTCGATCAGCTTCCAGCGCATCATCAATCAGGCTGGACAATTTCTGCCCCTGTTGCACACTGCTGTCGAAATAAAACCGCAGTTTCGGTACAGAGCGTTGCGGCAACCGTTTAGCTAACAGAGTCCGCAAGTACCCGGATGCCTTGTTCAGGGCATTCAGGTTTTGTTCTACTTCGAGCTTGTCCAGAGCACCAGGTTCTTCCAGTGTCTCCTTGTTGAGCTCGGCATCCTGGGTCAGCGTGTTCAACACCGTGACATGGACCTTGGCATGAGCGAGGTCATTGCTCACATCCACACCGGTGATAGACACCATGCCCACCCTGGGATCATTCATTTCCAACTGAATCAGCACCGCCAATTCTCGCTGGATCTGGTCAGCAACCCGCTGTGCCCTGGCGCTCATTTCAGACATAGAGACAGTTTCCTATCGGGTTCCAGGCCTTATAAGGTCCTGGCTACCTCTGTAGTCTCATAAACTTCGATTTTGTCGCCAACTTTCACGTCGTTGTAATTGCGCACGCCGATACCGCATTCCATACCGTTACGCACTTCATTGGCATCGTCTTTGAAGCGGCGCAGTGATTCCAGCTCACCTTCATAGATCACCACGTTGTCACGCAGTACACGAATGGGTTTGCTGCGATAGACCGTACCTTCAATAACCATGCTGCCAGCAATCTGGCCATACTTTGGTGAATTGAATACATCGCGTACCTCGGCAACACCAACGATCTCTTCCCTGATTTCCGGAGAGAGCATTCCACCAAGAATTGCCTTGGCGTCATCGATCACATCATAGATCACGTTGTAATATCGCATCTGCAGGCCTTCGTTCTCGACGATGTCCCGCGCTACTTTGTCCGCTCGCACGTTGAATCCGATAATCATGGCATTGGAAGTGGTAGCCAGATGCGCATCGGTTTCAGAGATACCTCCGACACCGGAAGCGACAACATTCACCTCCACTTCATCGTTGCCAAGTTTCTGCAGCGAACCGACAATCGCTTCCAGCGAGCCACGTACGTCTGCCTTCAATATGACATTGAGAACCTTCTTGTCCTCTGTGCCAATGCTTTCAAACATGGCTTCCATTTTGTTGGTCTGCTGCAGGGCCTGCAGGCTGTCTTTCTGCCGCTCGGTCCTGAATTCAGCCACATCACGGGCCTTCTTCTCATCGGTCACAACAACAAATTCGTCGCCCGCCTCGGGCACACCATTCAGTCCCAGGATCTCTACCGGAATGGAAGGACCGGCTTCTTCAACATTGGCTCCGGTCTCATCCACCAGCGCACGAACCTTGCCGTATTCAACTCCTGCCAGCACGATGTCGCCCTGTCTCAGGGTTCCGTTCTGCACGAGCACAGAGGCAACTGCGCCGCGACCCTTGTCCAGGCGCGATTCCACAACCACGCCCTGACCAGGCACATCTGTATAGGCCTTCAACTCCAGCAATTCGGCTTGCAACAAAATAGCCTCGAGCAGATCCTCGATGCCCTGCCCGGTGATTGCAGACACTTCGATGAATTGGGTGTCACCACCCCAGTCTTCAGGAATAACTTCCATGGCAGACAATTCATTCTTGACGCGATCCGGGTCTACACCTTCCTTGTCGATCTTGTTGATGGCAACAACCATTGGCACTTCAGCGGCCTTGGCATGCTGCACGGCCTCCTCAGTCTGAGGTTTGACGCCGTCATCTGCCGCAACCACCAGCACAATTACATCTGTTGCCTTGGCACCACGTGAACGCATGGCAGTAAAAGCCGCGTGCCCAGGGGTATCCAGAAAGCTGATCATGCCGTTTTCTGTTTCTACGTGATAGGCACCAATATGCTGCGTAATACCGCCGGCCTCACCGGAGGCTACGCTGGCCTTCCGAATATAGTCGAGAAGCGAAGTTTTACCATGGTCAACATGACCCATTACTGTGACAACTGGCGCTCTTGAAACTTCCTTCTTGCCTTCCTCAGCCGCCAGAGATTCGGCGAGCTGCTCTTCGATAACATCTTCAGATACAAACTTCGCCTTGTGGCCCATCTCTTCGATCAACAACGTGGCGGTATCCTGGTCGAGAATCTGGTTGATTGTCGCCATCACCCCCATGTTGAAAAGTATCTTGATGATTTCCGCAGACTTGACTGACATCTTTTGTGCCAGGTCTGTAACAGCGTTTGCCTCACCAATTTTTATTTCCCTGGAAATAAATTCAGTCGGCTTCTCAAACGCATGGGTTTGACTCAGCTTGGACTTGGGCTTGCGTGGACCACCGCGGCGGCCGCGTGCGCCCATGCCGTCGAAGTCATCGCCTTCAAGAACGAAATCATCGTTGACATGAATAGTCTTCGCCTGTCGCTTGGGCGTCTGCTGAGCCTTGGCCTTGTTGCGCAGGTGCGTTTTCTTCTTGCCTTCCAGGCCATCGTCGCCGTCCTTACCCCCGGCTTTGCGGCGGCGCTGTCCAGGCTTGGCAGCATCGGCATCGAGTGGAGGCACATCTTTAACTGGTGGCGCGTCAGCCTTGGGCGCCTCGGCTGGGGTTGCCTCAGCTTCGACAGCAGCTTCCGCCGAGCTTTCCTCAACCTTTGCAGCTTCCGCGGTTTCTGCAGATTCGGGCACTGGTGTTTCAATCTGCTCCGGCTCTACATTTACTTCTTCCTCTTCCGGAGGCGGTGTCTCTACAGCACTGCGCTTGACGTAAGTACGCTTCTTGCGCACTTCTACATTGACTGTCTTGCCACGGCCCGTAGTGGATGCAGCCTTCAGTGTTCCAAGCGTCTTGCGCTTGAGGGTAATCTTTTTCGGTGCGGCAGTGGTCGCTTCGCGATCGCCATGACTGCGGCGCAAGAACACAAGGAGTGCATTCTTGTCTTCATTGGAGATCGGATCTTCCGCCTTGGAATGAGGCAACCCTGCCTCTTTTATCTGAGACAGTAGTTTGTCTACTGAAACTCCAACCACTTTGGCGAGTTCACTGATCGTTACATCTGCCATTCACTTACTCCGGTTCTATTACTGACGGCTCGTTAGCTCTATTCCTGACTTGCAGCTTCTTCTGCAAACCAGGGGGCTCGTGCAGTCATAATTAACTGACCCGCTCGCTCTTCATCCATGCCATCGATATCAATGAGTTCATCGATTGACTGCTCCGCTAACTCTTCCATATTGAGAATGCCCTTCTTGGCCAACTCAAGTGCGAGGGAATCGTTCATGCCTTCCATGTTGAGCAGATCATCGGCGATATTGGCCTGGGAAATGTCTTCCTCCGAGGCAATCGCTTGCGTTAACAGGGCATCCTTGGCCCGGTTACGTAGTTCATTGGCAATCTCTTCATCAAAGCCATCGATGGCAAGAATTTCATCCAGGGGCACATAGGCAATTTCTTCCAGGGAAGTAAAACCTTCCTGCACCAGCACTTCTGAAACATCCTCATCCACATCGAGCTTGTTCACGAACATCTCGATAAATGTCTGGGCTTCCTGCTGCTGCTTGGCGGCCGCATCTTCTTCGCTCATCACGTTGATGGTCCAGCCAGTCAATTCGCTGGACAGTCGAACATTCTGACCGTTTCGCCCGATTGCCTGGGCAAGGTTTTCTTCTTCCACTGCGATGTCCATGGTGTGGCTGTCTTCATCGACAATGATGGACGCCACTTCCGCCGGGGACATGGAGTTGATCACCAGCTGTGCAGGATTGTCATCCCACAGAATGATGTCGATTCTTTCATTGGCAAGCTCATTGGATACAACCTGTACCCGCGAACCACGCATGCCCACACAAGCACCGACTGGGTCAATGCGCCCGTCGTTAGTGCTCACCACGATTTTCGCTCTCGAACCCGGATCACGAGCAGCCGCCTTGATCTCAATCACTTCTTCAGAAATCTCTGGCACTTCAATCTTGAACAGCTCGATCAGCATGTCGGGTGAAGTCCGACTCAGGAATAACTGCGGCCCGCGCTGCTCGGAGCTGACATGGGTCAGCAGTGCCCGCAGCCTGTCACCGATGCGAAATGTCTCCCGGGGAATCATCTGGTCACGGGGCAGAAGCGCCTCTGCGTTGTTGCCCAGGTCGACGATGATATTGTCGCGGGTAACTTTCTTGACGGTGCCTGCTACCAATTCACCAACACGATGCTCGTATTGGGCAATAACAATCTCACGCTCTGCCTCACGAACCTTCTGCACAATAACCTGCTTGGCAGTTTGCGCAGCAATACGTCCGAACTCGACGTTTTCTATTTTTTCTTCGTAAGTGTCGCCAATGGCCAGCTTCTTGTCTTTCTCCTGGGCCTGCTCAAGAGTCAGTTGTGAAGCTTCTTCCAGATACTCTTCATCCTCTACAACAGTCCACACCCGGAAAGTTTCATACTCTCCGGTTTCGCGGTCTACAGACACACGACAATCGATTTCTTCGTTGTCGTTCAGCTTCTTGGTCGCAGTAGCAAGAGCAGATTCGATTGCTTCAAAAATAACACTGCGAGACACGCCCTTCTCATTCGAGACCGCGTCAGCAACCATCAATATCTCTTTACTCATCATAGTCGTGTCACCAACTCTTTACCGCTCTTGATGCATTCATCAATTTCAAATTCTGTTAATGGATTATCGGTAGACGATATTCGCCTTCTCGACTTCTGCGTGAGGCAAACTAAATGTCTCACCGTCTACCTCAATACAAACAGTGCCTTCCGACACTTCTGTAATAATCCCTTTAAACTTGCGTCGCCCATCGAGTGGACTGCGCAAGCGTACTGATACTTCACTGCCAGCAAAACTTTCAAACTGCTCAAGGCTGAAAAGCGGCCGATCCAGACCCGGAGAAGAAACTTCCAGGGTGTATTCCCCTGATATCGGATCTTCGACATCCAGAATCGCACTTACCTGGCGACTCACCTTTTCGCAGTCATCGACAGTGATGCCAGCATCACTTTCGATGTAAATTCTCAGTGTCGAGAATTTGCCTTGCGACACATGCTCGATACCCCAGAGCTCGAGGCCGAGGGCATTTACCGTGGGCTCAATCAGCCCGCCTATGGTTGCCTCACTCTTCTTCACTACACTGGCTCTGGTTCAGACCTCACCGCTCGTCTGTACTGTCCGGACAAAAAACCCAGATACAAAAAATGGGCCCAAGGCCCACTCTGTGGCTTCGCAGCTGGCCGGTATTAAGACCCAGTGCGAAGAATTGTCATGCTGTCTGCAGAATGAAGAAAACCACTTCAATCCCAGGATTCACAGCAATAATTACTACGAATTAGTTGGTAGCGGGGGCAGGATTTGAACCTACGACCTTCGGGTTATGAGCCCGACGAGCTGCCAGACTGCTCCACCCCGCACCAGATCTTAACTAACCCCTTGATTTCCTTGGATAAAAAAGTCATCAAATTCGACAGACCCTATCCCACAAGGGGCACGCATTATAAGGAGGACATGGGTCCAAGGTCAAGCACCGTGCGGGTTTCGTGGAAATTGGCTCAAATAGCCCTTGCCGAAGTTGGCACTGGACTCGAAAGGCGTTTGGTGAGGGTTATGGTTTTGGAGTGACTAGCGTCCAGGGACGGGAACGCGGGAGGGCCAGGGATGGCCCAACGGAACGGAAAAACCATAACCCTCGCCAGACGCCGCCTGGCACTATATCGAACCCGGGATTCTTTCAGTCAGGTACAAACCTGAATAGAGTTGGTGCCGAAGGCCGGACTTGAACCGGCACGAGCTAGGCTCACTACCCCCTCAAGATAGCGTGTCTACCAATTCTACCACTTCGGCAATTTTTTATCAGGCCTAATTGCCATCCGGCAAACTGGGCACATCGCTCTGATCCGAGACAGGATCTTCCTCTTCCAGCACCGGCACGTCCGATTGCTGAGCCGTCACCTCTTCCAGAATCGATTCATTGGCAATGGGCAGGCCCGTAGGTGAGCCAAGACCGCTCTGGCTTCTGGCAAAAATAGCCAATGCCAGACTGGTAACGAAGAAGATCGTTGCGGCTATGGTTGTCGCCCTGACCAGAAAGTTGCCACTGCCCGATGCACCAAAAACTGTTTGTGAGGCACCAGCACCAAAGGAGGCGCCTGCATCGGCACCTTTGCCCTGCTGCAGCAATACCAGGCCAACAATGACGATTGCCACTATGACGTGTACGACTACTACTATAGTTTCCATGGTTACCTATCCGCGCTTGCGCAAATGGCTACAAATTGTTCAGATTCAAGAGAAGCACCACCCACCAGACCGCCATCAATATCCGGCTGGGCAAACAGCTCCTCTGCATTAGAGCTTTTCACACTGCCCCCATAAAGTATTTGCAGGGCCGCTGCGACTTCTTTGTCCTTGTTGCTCAAGTGCGCCCTGATCAGGGCATGCACTTCCTGAGCCTGTTCCGGGCTGGCTGTTTCACCAGTGCCAATAGCCCATATAGGCTCATAAGCAAGCACAGCATTCCCGAATGATTCGATTCCCACTCTATCTATCACAGCATCCAGCTGAGAGAGCACGACCCGATCAGTGATTCCCTCTTTCCTCTGCTGCAGCGATTCGCCTACACACAGGATTGGAACCATATTGTTCTGTTGCACTGCCAGGAATTTCTCTGCGACCAAAGCGTCAGACTCCCCGAACAGTTCCCTTCTTTCCGAATGGCCGACAATAACAAACTCGGCGCCCAGATCAGCCAGCATGTTCCCGGCCACCTCGCCGGTAAAGGCACCCTGCTCCTCGGGAGACAGGTTCTGTGCCCCTGGCCTGACTCTCGAATTTGCGCAGAGCTCTACCACCAAAGGCAAATATACAAACGGAGGGCAAACCGCGACACCCACATCATCGGATACCGCACCCAGACCCGCAACGATCCCACCGAGCAATTCCCTGATGAAAGCGCCGCTTCCATGCATCTTCCAGTTACCTACAACCAGCTTGTTACGCGCGTTTATAGACATCTGAAATTCAGCCAGACCCGGCAAAAACGGGCGCCAATACTACCCAAACTGCCTGGGTGTTGCAATAAACGAGAGGGAAGGGAGTGGCCCACTTCGAAAGATGCACAGGGCTACGAGGCTGGGAGTCAGGTAGTGAAGATTGGGACCGTGAGCAGCAGGGATGCTGCTCTCGAGCCCCCAGGGATGGGTTTACGGCGTGTCCCAAACTTCACTACCTGGCTCCCAGCCGCGCGGGCACAATCTTAAAATAAATCTTGAGCCACTCCCCAGGAAGGCACTGACTCACGATTGTAGTACTTACAATTTCTGAGGTATCGCTAGTGGGAAGCCGCCACTTCCGCCTCTACAACAGCAGACAACTCCTTAGCCATCTGCTCAACAGTACCAGCGTCCTCACCCTCCACCATGACCCGCACCACCGGCTCAGTACCCGAAGGCCGCAGCAGCACCCTGCCCGACTTGCCCAGGCGCGATTCAATATCGGAGACAGCACTCTTGACCACCTTGCTGCCATCCAGATCAAAGGCCTTGTCCAGACGCACATTGATCATTGATTGGGGAAACTTGCGCATCTTGCTGCGCAAGTCCATTAAAGGCTGATCACAGTGCACAATGGCGGCCAGTGCCTGCAAGGCGGAGACAATGCCGTCTCCAGTGGTATTGATATCCAGACAGATAATATGGCCCGATGATTCGCCACCAAGATCCCATTTTCTGCTGATCATTTCCTGCATCACATAGCGATCGCCCACTTTGGTCCGGGTAAACGGCACGTTCAGGGCATCGAGTGCCAGTTCCAGACCCAGATTACTCATGGTTGTGCCCACAACACCCCCAAAATCGATATTCTGGCGCCGCCTGTCCCGGGCGATCACGTAGAGAATTTCATCCCCATCGACGATATTGCCCAGGTGGTCCACCATCACCAGCCGGTCACCATCACCATCGAAAGCAATGCCCAGATCGGCTTGCTCATCCAGCACCGCCTTGACCAGCGATTGCGGAGAAGTAGACCCACTGTCTTTGTTGATGTTCAGCCCATCGGGCTCAACGCCAATAGGTATTACGGTAGCGCCCAATTCTTGCAGCACGTCCGGTGCAATGTGGTAAGTGGAACCATGGGCACAATCCACGACGATCTTGATGCCATTGAATTTCAGGCTCGAGCCAACCGTGCTCTTGCAAAATTCAATATAGCGGCCAGCAGCATCGGTTATGCGTGATGCTTTACCTAATGAATCCGAAGGGACAGTGGAAACGCTCTGGGAAAGCTTGTCTTCAATTTCCAACTCCAGCTCATCGGGCAGTTTGGTACCCTGAGCCGAGAAAAATTTGATGCCATTGTCCTGAAAAGAATTGTGCGAGGCGCTGATGACAATGCCAGCCTGGGCGCGGAGCGTCCTGGTGAGGTAGGCAATCGCAGGAGTGGGCATGGGACCTGTCAGCTGTATGTCAACGCCAGCAGCGGTGACGCCAGCTTCCAGGGCGGCTTCAAACATATACCCGGATATGCGGGTGTCTTTGCCGATAATGATCTTGCTTCGGCCGTTGCCGGTACGCGCGAAAACGCGTCCCGCAGCCCAGCCAAGCTTCAACATGAAATCGGGAGTGATCGGTGGATTGCCAACCGTGCCCCTGATGCCGTCTGTGCCAAAATATTGCTTCTTGTTTTTCTTCTTCGACATTGCCGTTCCTGCGAGGGTCGATCATCAAGCCTGTGTATAGGCGCAGTGTACTCTAATTGCATCCACTGTGGCAGCGACGTCATGGCTGCGAATGATCCGGGCGCCGCCCTGCAGTGCCAGAGTTGCGGCAGCGACCGATGCTGCCAGGCGCTGGTCCACTGCTTTATCCGTCACTGCGCCCAGCATGGATTTGCGGGACAGGCCAACCAGCAGGGGTACTCCCAGTGGCTCGAAAGCCTCCAGATTTTTTAGCAGTTCAAAATTATGCGCCACTGATTTGCCAAACCCAAAACCCGGATCCACCAACAGTCTTTCTCTGGTAATACCTGCTTTTTCGCACACCTCCAGCCTGGCGGCCAGAAACTGGCAAACATCTGAGACCACATTTTTATAGTGATACTCTTTTTGCATTGTGCGCGGCTGGCCCTGCATATGCATCAAACAGACGGCAACTTTCGATGCTGCCATCAGCTCAACCGCATTGTCTCTGGCAAGAGCTCGAACATCGTTGACCAGGTTGGCACCGGCAGCAATCGCCTCATTCATCACTTCGGGTGAACTGGTGTCCACCGAGAGGCAGATGTCGAAATGCTTGCGCAAACTGTCCAGCACGGGAATGACACGCTCCAGCTCTTGATCGCTGGAAATATCCTCTGCACCGGGACGCGTAGACTCACCCCCCACATCAAGAATTGCCGCGCCGGCCTGAATCATGGATTCGGCACGGGCAAGCACTTTATCAAGGTTTACCTGGAAAGAATTGCCTCCCGCCTCGCCCAGTTCACAACCATCAGAAAAGGAGTCAGGAGTAATATTAAGAATGCCCATGCACACCGGAGTCGACAAATCTAATTGTCGATCTCCGGCTTGCAGCAGCAATTTCAATGGGAAGGGATGGAGCTGAGGGGGCTAGTGCTCGCTGGCTGGACCACCAATCTTGCCGGCGCCCTTGTCAGCTTTCTTGTCAGAGCTCTTCTTTTTGGCCTGCTCATCGTCTTCGACAGGGCTGGCGCCGCCGTCGTTATCGCCTGAGTCGGACCAACCCACCGGGGGTCGCGGCTTCTTGCCTTCCATGATGTCGTCGATCTGGTCGGCGTCGATGGTTTCGTACTCCATCAGGGCGTCTTTCATCAGCTCCAGGATATGCCGGTTTTCTTCCAGTATTTCCTGGGCTCGGCTGTAGCAGGCGTCAATGATTCGACGAACCTCGCGGTCGATGGCTTTGGCCGTATCGCTGGAAAATGACTTGGTCTGTGAAGCCGCCGAGCGGCCAAGGAAGACTTCGCCTTCATCTTCGGTGTACAGCAATGGAC
Organism: Gammaproteobacteria bacterium; assembly: GCA_040218615.1. GTDB lineage: Bacteria > Pseudomonadota > Gammaproteobacteria > Pseudomonadales > Pseudohongiellaceae > UBA9145. The sequence goes on along the minus strand of JAVJRC010000007.1, from coordinate 514,048 downwards.
CCAGCTCATCTGTCAGGCCCCACTTGGTCACCATATTCCGCGCCATTTCCGTTGCACGCTGAATATCGTTGGACGCACCGGTAGTGACGCCATCCTTGCCCAGAGTCATTTCCTCTGCGATTCGCCCACCATACAGGCTGCAAATCTGGCTAAGAATACTTTGCTTGCTGAAACTGTATCGATCTTCCTCGGGCAGAAACATGGTGACACCCAGTGCCCGGCCGCGGGGAATAATACTGACCTTGTAAACCGGATCATGCTCAGGCATCAAACGACCCACGATTGCGTGGCCCGCCTCATGGTAAGCAGTATTCAGGCGTTCCTTTTCAGACATCACCATGGACTTGCGTTCAGCGCCCATCATGATCTTGTCTTTTGCCTTTTCGAATTCTTCCATAGTGACCATGCGCTTGCTGGCACGAGCGGCAAACAGCGCAGCTTCGTTAACCAGGTTGGCAAGATCGGCACCGGAAAATCCTGGCGTACCACGGGCGATTACAGCCGCCTTCACATTGTCATCGATGGGTACCTTGCGCATATGCACTTTCAGAATCTGTTCACGGCCACGAATGTCTGGCAATCCGACCACCACCTGACGGTCAAAACGACCGGGGCGAAGCAATGCCGGGTCGAGCACATCGGGTCGGTTAGTGGCTGCCATGACGATAACGCCATCGTTGCCCTCGAAGCCGTCCATCTCGACCAGCAACTGGTTCAGGGTTTGCTCACGCTCATCGTGACCGCCACCCAGACCAGCGCCTCGATGCCGACCAACAGCATCGATTTCATCGATGAAGATGATGCAGGGAGATTGTTTCTTCGCCTGTTCGAACATGTCGCGCACACGTGATGCACCGACACCCACGAACATCTCTACAAAATCGGAACCGGAAATGGAAAAGAAGGGTACCTTGGCTTCACCGGCAATGGCCTTGGCGAGCAAGGTCTTACCAGTACCAGGCTGGCCCACCATGAGTACGCCCCGGGGAATGCGTCCACCGAGTCGCTGAAATTTGTCTGGTTCACGCAGGAATTCCACCAGCTCCTGCACGTCTTCCTTGGCTTCTTCAACACCCGCCACATCGGCAAAGGTCACCTTGATCTGGTCTTCACCCAGCAGCTTGGCTTTGCTCTTGCCAAAAGACATGGGGCCGCCACGGCCTCCGGCACCACCACCCTGCATCTGTCGCATAAAGAAAAAGAACAGCGCAATGATGATAAGAATAGGAAAGCTGGCAACCAGCAATTGAGTCCAGATACTTTGTTGTTCCGGCTCGTTGGCAATGATTTCCACGCCGTTCTCGAACAAGTCATCCATTAACTGGTCATCGCCTATTAATGGCATTACCGTGCGGAACTGGCTGTTGTCAGTGCGAACACCCGTGATGTTAATACCGGCAAGCTCCACTGCGGTGACACGGCCCGAGCGTACTTCCCGAACGAATTCCGAGTAGTTGATGCTTTCTTCCCTGGTTTCCTGGTTGATGTTGTTGAACACAGTCAACAACACACCAGCGATGATCATCCAGAGAATCAGATTTTTTGCCATGTCATTCAATGATTTATCTCCGAGCTTTGTCTCTGCCGCCCGTTACCTGCAGACGACCTGTAGACTAATTCTAATAGCAACATAGATTATTGCACGTAAATCCGCCGGAAACCCGCTCTATGCGGGCAAATTGGGGATGAACTGTGCGCCGAGCAGGTAAACTTCACGCGATCTGGCCCTTGAGGCCTTGGGTTTCCTGACTTTTACTGACTTGAAGCTGGCCCGCATTTCGCGCTGAAACTCGTCGAATCCAGCGCCCTGGAACACCTTCACCAGTAGATACGACCCGGGGGCGAGAACAGATCTGGCCAGGTCGAGCGCCAGCTCTGCGAGGTACATCACCCGCGGCTGGTCAATGTCCTTCATACCACTAATATTGGGCGCCATGTCGGAAATTACAAGGTCTGCGCCGTCGTCGCCGATCGCTTGCAGGATCTGCTCCAACACAGCGTCATCGGTGAAGTCACCCTGAATAAACTGCACTCCGGCGAGACTGTCCATGGCCAGCAAGTCGCAGGCAATGACGCTGCCGTTGTCTCCTACAATATCTGCCGCCACCTGTGACCAGCCACCCGGTGCTGAGCCCAGATCTACCACCTTCATACCGGGCTCAATCAGTTTGTCTTTGTCCTGGATTTCCAGCAATTTGTAACTGGCGCGGGAACGATAGCCATCTTCCTGGCTACGCCGCACATAGGCATCACCGAAGTGCTCTTTGAGCCACTGTTTGCTGCTGGAGGATCGGGCCATTACACTGGGTCGCTCTAGTGGAAATTACTGAAACGGCGAAGCGAAAAATTCATGGGATTAGATAGCAAGAACAAAAAGGAATTCAGGGCAATCGGTCACAACCTAAAACCCGTTGTGATCATTGCACAAAATGGCCTGACAGAAAATGTGGGCAATGAAATTGACCGGGCACTGCGAGACCATGAGTTAATCAAAGTGAAACTGCAGGTTCCTGACCGTGAATCCAAACGGCAACTCATCGAAGAAATTTGCAGCACGTTCTCAGCGGAGTGTGTTCAGGCTGTAGGCCATATCGCCCTGCTCTACCGTCAGAACAAGAAGCCTGACCCGAAAAAATCCAATTTGGCGCGCAATAAGTAGCGCACACTAAATAGTTCCGGTGCGGCTTTCGTCACAGGATCCTTAGATATGCTCCACTGACTCGATTTCGTAGTCAATATCGCCCGCCGGTGCCTGCACGGTGATCTCATCACCTTCACTCTTGCCCATCAAGGCTCGTGCGATCGGTGAACCGAAAGAGATTTTACCGGCAGGCACATCAGCTTCGTCCTCGCCCACTATCTGGTAAGTCACCGACTTCTCTGTGTCGAGATTAAACAAGGTGACAGTTGTCCCAAATATAACTTTACCGGTGCGATCAATCTTGGTCACATCGATAATTTCGGAATCTGCCAGCTTGCCTTCGATCTCGGTTATTCGGCCTTCGCAAAAGCTTTGCTGCTCGCGCGCGGCATGATACTCCGCATTCTCCTTCAGATCCCCATGCTCCCGCGCCTCGGCGATTGCAGCTGAGATTTTGGGTCGGGTGACACTTTTGAGCTCATTGAGCTCTTTGCGCAATCGTTCAGCACCCTGAACTGTCATCGGGACTTTTGCCATTGGAGTATTTTGTTCTTCCGGTTGTTGGTAACAGGTTTGTATTACTGGGCTTGCATCTCTGCGTGCAGGGCCTGAAGCGTGTAGACAGACATCTTGTTGCCGAAGTCCAGAGCATCACAAATTGCCAGTGAACCGGCGATTGTGGTTGTGCAAAACACGCCATGTCTCAGGGCAGTACGTCTGATCAGAGATGAGTCTGCGATGGCCTGCTTGCCTTCCGTGGTGTTGAAAACCACCTGTATCTCATCATTTTTTAGCATATCGACTATGTGAGGTCTACCTTCGGCCACCTTGTTGACCTTCTGCACAGGCAATCCGGCTTCAGCAATCACGGCCGCGGTTCCTTTGGTTGCCACCAATGAATAGCCCAGTTTCAGCAGCCTCTGCGCCACCTCCACTACTGCGGATTTGTCCCGGTCACGCACACTGATAAACGCGTTGCCGCTGGCTTCGATAGATTCCCCAGCGCCCATCTGGGCTTTGGCGTAGGCCTCAGCGAAAGTTTTACCGACCCCCATGACCTCGCCGGTGGATTTCATTTCCGGCCCCAAGATGGGATCGACACCGGGAAATTTGTTGAAGGGAAAGACTGCTTCCTTGACCGCATAGGTCCTGGGTATGACCTCGCTGGTGAAACCCTGTTCCTCCAGACTGGTACCAACCATGCAACGGGCTGCTACCTGGGCCAGTGAGCGACCAATACACTTGGAGACGAAAGGCACCGTCCGCGAGGCACGGGGATTAACCTCGATGATATAAACCTCTCCTTCCTGATAGGCCAACTGGGTGTTCATCAGACCAATCACACCCAACTCCAGCGCCAGTGCCGAGACCTGCTGGCGAATCTTTTCCTGCACCTCATCGGGCAGGTTGTAAGGAGGCAGAGAGCAAGCCGAGTCACCCGAGTGAATTCCAGCCTGTTCAATGTGTTGCATGATGGCGCCGACCACTACTTGTTTGCCGTCACTTACCAGATCCACGTCGATCTCAATGGCCGAACTCAAATAGTGATCCAGCAGAACCGGACTCTCATTGGAAACCATCACGGCATCTTTCATGTAACGCTTGAGTTCTGCTTCGTTATAAACGATTTCCATGGCACGCCCGCCCAGCACATAGGAAGGACGCACTACCAGCGGATAATCGATCTCTGCCGCCCGTTGCAATGCTTCTTCAACACTGCGCACAGTACAGTTTGGCGGCTGTGTGAGCTCCAGTTTCTGAATAAGTTGCTGGAATCGTTCCCGATCTTCTGCTCGGTCGATGGCATCAGGGCTGGTGCCAACCACAGGCACGCCTGCCTGCTCCAGTCTCTTGACCAGATTCAGCGGGGTCTGCCCGCCAAACTGCACGATCACACCGGCAGGCTTTTCCAGATCGGCTATTTCGAATACATCTTCAAAGGTGAGTGGCTCAAAATACAATCGATCGGACACATTAAAGTCGGTGGAGACGGTTTCCGGATTGCAGTTCACCATAATGGTTTCATAGCCATCTTCGCGCATGGCCAGGGCCGCATGAACACAGCAATAGTCGAACTCAATCCCCTGACCGATGCGGTTCGGTCCGCCACCCAGAACCATGATTTTTTTCTTGTCACTGGGTTCAGCCTCGCATTCCTCTTCGTAGCTGGAATACATGTAAGCTGTCGTGGATACGAACTCGGCAGCGCAGGTATCCACGCGTTTGAACACCGGACGTACCTTCAGCGAGTGACGAGCCTGTTGCACCTGCAGCTCATCCATATTCAGCAACTGGCTCAGCCTCTTGTCAGAAAAGCCTTTGCGCTTGAGACTCAGCATAAAGTCCCGGTCGATATCCTGCAGGGACATCTCAGCGACCCTGGCTTCGGTCTTGATAATGTCTTCTATCTGCATCAGGAACCAGGGATCGATGCCGGTGAGCTCATAGAGAGTTTCCAGCGGCCACCCCTTGCGGAATGCATCGGCCAGATAGCGAATTCGCTGTGCACCCGGTTCGGTCAGTTCTCTGGTGAGAACTTCTTTGGCGTTGCTGACTTCCTCATCGAGAATTGGATCAAAGCCACACAGACCCACTTCCAGTCCACGCAGGGCTTTTTGCATGGACTCCTGAAAACTGCGTCCAATAGCCATGACCTCACCCACAGATTTCATCTGCGTGGTGATGCGGTCAACCGCTTCAGGAAATTTTTCGAAGGTAAAACGGGGAATCTTGGTGACCACATAATCGATCGTTGGCTCGAACGATGCAGGCGTGACACCGCCGGTAATTTCGTTACGTAACTCATCAAGCGTGAAACCTACCGCCAGTTTCGCCGCCACTCGCGCAATCGGGAAACCGGTTGCCTTGGATGCCAGCGCTGAAGATCGGGAAACCCGAGGGTTCATTTCGATTACTACCAGGCGCCCGTTTTCCGGATTGACCGCAAACTGAACATTGGAACCACCCGTTTCCACGCCAATTTCACGCAGCACATCGATAGCCGCGTTGCGCATGATCTGGAATTCCTTGTCGGTGAGAGTCTGCGCCGGGGCAACTGTTATGGAATCACCGGTATGCACTCCCATGGCGTCGAAGTTTTCGATGGTACAAACAATAATGCAGTTATCGTTTTTGTCCCGCACCACTTCCAGTTCATATTCTTTCCAGCCAATCAGTGACTCGTCGATCAGCAACTCATTGGTAGGTGACAACTCCAGTCCGCGGGCACAAATCTCGTCGAACTCTTCCTTGTTGTAGGCAATTCCCCCACCGGAACCACCCAGCGTAAAGGAAGGCCGGATGATGCAAGGAAAACCAATGTCGTCCAGAGCAGCATGAGCGTCTTCCATGCTACGAGCCATACAGTGGCGCGGCGTTTCCAGGCCAATCTCCACCATGGCATTGTCAAACAGCTCCCGGTCTTCGGCCTTGTCGATGGCATCACACCTTGCTCCGATCAACTCCACATTGTATTTGTCGAGTATGCCGTGCTTGTTCAAATCCAACGCACAATTGAGGCCAGTCTGGCCGCCCATGGTGGGCAGGATGGCGTCCGGTTTTTCCTTGGCGATGATTTTTTCAACAATCTCCCATTTGACTGGCTCGATGTAGGTGGCGTCAGCCATGGCCGGATCAGTCATGATGGTGGCGGGATTGGAGTTGACCAGGATGACCCGATATCCCTCCTCTCGCAGCGCCTGGCAAGCCTGCGCTCCGGAGTAATCGAATTCACAGGCCTGACCAATCACGATTGGGCCTGCGCCGAGAATGAGAATGCTTTTTATGTCAGTTCGTTTGGGCATAATGAAACTGTTATGAATCCTTTACGTGATGTTGTTGGTGTTAATTGTTGGCGTTAGTAGTGAGCGTTAACGGCTTGCCTGCATCAGCTCGACAAAGTGATCGAACAAGTGAGCGACATCATGTGGACCGGGGCTGGCTTCGGGATGCCCCTGAAAAGCGAAGGCTGGCTTGTCGGTTCTCTCTACTCCCTGCAGTGATCCATCGAACAGCGACTTGTGAGTCGCCTCAAGGTTATCCGGCAAGGTTTCAGCGTCCACGGCGAAGCCATGGTTCTGGCTGGTGATCATTACCGTGCCGTCTTTTAAATTCTGCACAGGATGGTTGGCCCCGTGGTGGCCGAGCTGCATCTTGATGGTCTTGGCTCCACAAGCGAGGGCAAGCAATTGGCAGCCGAGACAGATTCCGAACAGCGGAACGTTCTTGTGCAGGAGTTCTTCAACTGCCGTGATGGCGTAATCACACGGCTCGGGGTCACCCGGCCCATTGGATAAAAACACTCCATCCGGTTTCATGGCCAGCACTTCTGCGGCCGGAGTTTGCGCGGGGACCACCGTCACTTCGCATCCCCGCGCGGTCAGCATGCGTAAAATATTTCTTTTGACACCAAAGTCGTAGGCAACCACTTTGAATTGGGCTGGTGGCGCCTTGCCGTGCCCTTCGTTCAAGTCCCAGACGCTCTCATGCCATTGAAAAGGTTCTTTGGTGCTGACGACCTTGGCCAGATCCATACCTTTCAGGCCAGGAAATTCCTTTGCCAGGGCCTTGGCCTGGCTTTCTGCCTGGTCGTCCAGTGCCTGGCCTGCTGCTGTGGCAACGATGGCTCCGTTGAGTGGTCCCTTGTCACGCAGCAAGCGGGTAAGGCGACGGGTATCAATTTCGGCTATAGCAACGACTTCTCTTTCCTTGAGGAATTCATCCAGCGATTGCTGCTTGCGCCAGTTGTTGGATAACAGTGGCAGATCCCTGATGATCAGGCCCGAAGCCCAGACCTTGTCCGACTCATTGTCTTCTTCATTGGTTCCGGTATTACCAATATGGGGATAGGTCAGGGTCACGATCTGTTTGGCGTAGGAGGGGTCGGTGAGTATCTCCTGATAGCCGGTCATGGAGGTGTTGAACACGACCTCACCGCTGGTTGATCCTTCGGCTCCAATCGCGGTTCCATAGAAAAGACTGCCATCTTCCAATGCGAGTATTGCTGTATGGGGCACTTCTGGTTTCCTTTAGTTCAGGTTTTTTACGGGCGAAAAAAAGCGGAGAGAAGAAATCTTCTCTCCGCTTTCCTATAAATCCAATTCGGTTTTTGTGTTTTCAGCATTCGACATACTGAGCGGGTATTCTATAAAAAATAGCACCCACTTGTCCATCGAAAGCTTGATTGGGTAGTGGCTGAACTAGAAAAAAGCGCCGATCTACGAGGATGGGAGTCTGTTGGTGCAGTTTGGGACCGTGAGCAGCAGGGACGCTGCTCTCGAGCCGCCAGGGAAGGGTTTACGGCGTGTCCCACACTGCACCAACAGACTCCCATCCACCCAGGCACAGTAATGGAATTCAACTTAGTCCCAACACATCCTGCATTGAGTAAACGCCAGGATCCCGTCCCTGCAACCATTTGGCTGCTCGTACTGCACCGGCGGCAAAGGTCATGCGGCTGCTGGCCTTGTGACTTATCTCCACTCGCTCACCCATGCCAGCAAAGGTGACTGTGTGCTCACCAACAATGTCGCCAGCACGTATTGTGGTGAAACCTATGGTTTCCCGGTCACGCTCCTCACCGATACCCTGACGGCCATAGACGGCGACCTTGTTGAGGTCCCGGCCGAGAGTTTCGGCGACTACTTCGCCCATTTTCAGTGCAGTGCCGGAAGGCGCGTCTTTCTTGAAGCGGTGATGGGCTTCGGTGATCTCGATGTCGGTGCTGTCTCCCAATACCGCTGCTGCCTGCTGCAAGAGCTGGAAACACAGATTGACGCCAACACTGAAATTCGGCGCAAAGACCACTGGAATAGTAGTGACATTCTCAATGCGGGCCACTTCTTCCGCAGAGAATCCTGTTGTGCCCAGCACCAGTGCCTTGCCTTCCCGCTCGCACAGATCCAGATGTTGCAAACTGGACTGTGGATAGGTGAAGTCTATGAGCACATCGAAATCAGCCACGACAGTTTTCAGGTCTGCGACTGTCTTGACTCCTGTCTCGCGCCCCAGCGCCAGCAAGCCCACATCCATGCCCAGTGCGGGGTCATCAGCCAGCACGGATGCTGCAGTGACCTGCATTGAATCTGTTTCAGCGGCGACAGCCTCTATCAGGGTGCGCCCCATGCGACCGGCCGCGCCGGCTATGGCAATTCTGCCCATTGTCTTTTCCGGGATTGATCTGGGGTGGCAAGTATACAGGGGCGCCTGAGACAGCAGAAGCCAGAATGCGCCGCTCTGCTGAGATGGCGGCGACATCCGGGCATCTGCAAAGCTTGAAGGCATGCAGCAATTTGGGCAAACTCTGGCTCTTCATGGAGCGCGCATCTGTCCCCATTGACGGGCAACCGACAACCTCTCCGCTTCAAGCCACTAATTTTCTGAGATTTTCTGAAAAGTAATGAGTGACGCTCCGGTCATACACGGTAGTACCAAGCAACAGCGTTACGAGTCGCTGGTGGCCGCCCTGTATCAGGACGTCTATCGCTATGCATTCTGGATCTGCAAGAACCAGCACCTGGCCGAAGATCTGGTACAGGAAACATTTTTGCGCGCATGGCGGTCTCTAGAGAGTCTGCAGAACGATAAGGCTGCAAAAGCCTGGTTGTTCACCATTCTGCGAAGGGAGAACGCCCGGCTGTACGAGCGATACCGGCCAGAGCTGGTCGATATAGAGGGTCAGACCCTGGCGGAGAAGGGAGAGCATGAACCGGATACCCAGATGGATCGGGAATTGCTGCATAACGCCATCAATCGTCTCGACAGCGATTACCGCGATCCATTGCTGTTGCAGGTAATCGGAGGATTCAGCGGTAAGGAGATTGCCAAGATTCTCGATTTGAACAACAACACTGTCATGACCCGGCTATTCAGGGCACGCAGCAAGTTGAAGCAGGATTTTGGTGTGGATGCCGATGAAGTAGCTGAATAGTGAAGCAGCCTGGTGATCTGCTGAATGAATGAGTGATTGATTACTAGTTGGAGCAAGAAAAAATTTTCGAAGCAAGTTGAATAGAAAGAGCTGAACAATGGACAAAGAAGAATTTCAACAACGAGTTTATTCCAATCCTGGTGACCCAGGAGAGGAAGTGCTGGCTGCCGCTCGGGAAAATCCCGATTTGAAAAAGATTCTTGATGAAGCTCAAAACATGGAAGCTGAGATGCAAGCAATCGTGTCCAGTGTTGTTGTACCCGAAGGCTTGCACAACAAACTGCTGGATATCGCAGCAAACGAATCTGCTGAGACCGATGGCGAAGCTGCGCCAAATGTCGTTGCCTTGCCTTCGCCCACTGCCAATTTCTTTCAGTACTATGCCATGGCCGCCTGTCTGTTGCTGGCTATTGGCGTCACCTTCACACTGACTTTCGACCCCGGCCCCTCAGAGCCTGAACTGGCCATGGGCAACGAAGTAATTCGTCATATTTATATGGAATCCAGTGAACTGGCGCTACTCGAAGCGGACGATCGCGATACGGACGTGAGCTGGCAGGAAGTCGATCTCATTATGTCCAATGCCGGCGTGCAATTCGCCAGCACGGCGCGCCAGGACAGCGCCCTGTTCTACGCCAACCCCTGTATCGTTATTCCCGACTACGCCAGCGCCCATCTAATGGTGGAGGGCAACCGCGGCGCGATCAATGTGTTCGTGATCCAGAACAGCCCGGTCAGCAATGAATTTCAGATTCGCGACGAGCGCTTCGACGGCCTCGTAGTGCCAATGGAACAAGGCAACCTGGTGCTGGTAGGTGAAGACGGCGAAGACCTGGAACGAGCGAAAAACCTGTTCACGGAAAACCTGGAGTGGGTGATCTGACCACTGCGCCTGCTAGATAAGCTTGCCGTCGCTGCCGGACCCTGGCGTGCCTTAACTGAGGCTGGAAAATTCAGCCTCATTCATAGCCATCAACGGACTGGAGCCTGCCAGTATTTCTGCGCGAAGCGATTCCCGTCGCGGCAGGACGCGGGCAAAGAAAAACTCGCCCGTCTTGATCAATCCGGAAAGATGATCGGCATTACCCTCGCCTCGACCTTGCAACTCCTTCGCACTGGCGATGATTCGCAGCCACATAAAGCAATAGAGGGTGAGACCCAGCAATTCCATATAAGGGTAGGAAGCGGCACCGATTTCGCTGGGCTTATCTTTACTGGCGGAAATGACCTGTTGGGTCACTTCGATGATTGATTGCTTGCATTCCTCCAACAGAGGCAGGTAGTCAGCCATGGCTGAAGAAGCGCTTTGCGCCTGCAGGAATTCGTCTATCTCCTCTGCCAACACTGCCAGCAACTCCCCATTGCAACGCACGGTCTTCCGGTTCATCAGGTCAAGCGCCTGGATGCCATTGGCTCCCTCATAGATTTGCGCAATACGGGCATCCCGCACATGCTGCTCCTGCCCCCATTCGGCTACATAGCCATGACCTCCAAGAACCTGCTGGCCCAGCACACAGCACTCGAAACCACGGTCTGAGCAGTAAGCTTTCTGCACAGGCACCAATAGGGCTACCAGCTTGCGCGCTCTTTCGCGACGGGTTTCATCCCCATGGAAACGGACGATATCCAGCTGCAGGGCGGCGTACATGGATAGCGCCCTGCCACCCAGGATATTGGCTCGCATGGATAGCAGCATACGCCGCACATCGGGATGAACGATGATGGGGTCGGCCGGCTTGTCTGCCAGCGCCGGGCCTTCGGGTGCCCTGCCCTGAAGCCTTTCCAGCGCATAAGCGCATGCGGTCTGATAGGACGCTTCCGCCAGACCATTGCCCTGCAGCCCCATGGACAAGCGTTCATAGTTCATCATGGTAAACATATTGGCGAGGCCGGCATTAAGCTCGCCAACCAGCCAGCCCCTGGCCCCATCGAAATTCAGCACGCAGGTTGCCGAGCCCTTGATGCCCATCTTGTGCTCGATAGAACCACAGTGGACATTGTTGCGTTCCCCTCTGACCTCGCCATCTGCATCTGGCAGGTATTTGGGTACCACGAACAGAGAAATTCCCTTCGGCCCTTCCGGCGCATCGGGCAGTTTGGCCAGCACCAGGTGAATGATGTTTTCGGTGAGATCATGTTCGCCAGCGGTGATGAAGATTTTTGTGCCGCTAAGCTCGTAACTGCCGTCATCCTGGGCAACTGCGCGAGTGCGAATCATACCCAGGTCAGTACCCGCATGGGGCTCGGTCAGACACATGGTGCCCGACCAGCGGCCTTCATACATCTTGGGAAGGTAACGCTGCTTGAGTTCTTCGCTGGCGTGTTCGTTAAGAGTCAGCGTGGCACCGGTGTTGAGAATTGCATACAGCGCAAAAGAGCTGTTCGCCGCGAAAAAGATTTCCTCGATCATGGCAGACAGCAACTTGGGCATACCCTGCCCACCGTACTGGGGATCTCCAGTCAGCCCGGCCCAACCACCCTCGGCATAAGCTTTATAGGCGTCCTTGAATCCCTCCGGAGTGGTCACTACCCCATCTTGCCATTTGCAACCAGTTTCATCGCCGCTGAGGTTGATTGGCTGCAGCAAGTTCTCTGCAATCTTTGCCGCTTCTTCCAGAATTGCCGTAATCAGATCAGCGGTCACTTCTTCGGTGCCCTGCATTGCAGCGAATTGTTGGTCCGCCTGAAACACATGCTGCAAAAGAAATTGCATATCCGTCTGTGGCGCGCGATAGCTGGCCATAGTCATTCTCCTTCGTTCCCCTGGGCCTGATTATAGGTGAAGCAGCAATACCGAAGTAAGCCTGAATGGGAATACTGGTGATAATTAAGCAAATGAGATAGGGGCAACTACACTTGCTTGATAAAGGGGTAATGCATAGCAGAGGCTGAGGTGTATGCGGCGTTGACACAATTCCTGAACCAGGTATTTCCCACCTGCTGCATGGTATGTAATCGCACAATCGCATCCAGTTACAGCCTGTGCCAGGAATGTGAGCAACAATTGCCCTGGATGGAAGCGCACTGCCATGGTTGCGGTCTTGCATTCCCCGAGGCAGTTTTAGTCAATAACCGATGTGGCCAATGCCTCAGTGATTATGCTGACCGTGGCCATGCACTGGATCGCTGCCATAGCCTGTTTCACTACTCCAGCCCACTTAACAACTTGATCCCGGCTTTCAAGTTTCAGGCTCGATTCGATATCGGTCATTGTTTCGCCAGCCTGATGGCCGTAAAGCTTGCTGCACACTTTCATCAGCACGGCCGTCCTGACCTGTTACTGCCTGTTCCACTGCACTACCGTCGTTATCGTGAGCGCGGATTCAATCAATCGTGGGAGTTGGTGAAGACGGTGAGCCGACATACTGCCGTTCCCTGTAGCAACACGGTGCTTCTAAAACAGAAGCATACGGCAGCCCAGTCTGACCTGGGCAGCGCCAGGGAGCGACGGCGAAATTTGACCAATGCGTTTGTCCTGCACCCGAATTGCAGTCTCGAGAGTGTGACCACAGTCACAATTATCGACGATGTGATTACCACCATGTCCACCGTGAACAATCTGGCTGGCCTGCTGAAAGCCCACGGAATACAAGGCGTAGAGGCATGGAGCATCGCCCGGGCCGGGACTTGACCAACTGCCGGTGATGCCATTTGCCGGATGTGTGACCCCCAGCACAGAGCCTGGACCCGCGAACTTTATACTACAGTCCTACAGGCTCTCCCCCTTAAGTTGCGCGTTAGTTATGAAATGGGACACCTAGCAGTTTTCATAGAGCAGACCTTCACCCCGACTCGTTCGGGGTTTTTTTTGGCATCCAATTAAGAATCTGGCACAGGGTTTCACGCGGTTTAGTACCCTTTGCGCTCTTGGCGTGCTTGGCGAGAGAATAAAAAGTGAGAGCTATAACCGATTGGTCAGGAGCCCCTTTTGACCTATTTCTTGTTTCTCTCGCCAAGCACGCCAAGAGCGCAAAGGAATTGAACAGGTAGATAGACAAGCGAAGTATCCCGCAGCCGTGATTCCGGCCAAACAGCTGACATAAAAAAAGCGCCATCGGCGCCCTTCTGCTTGCAGGGAAGATAAGAAGCTAGAACTGGTACTTGATTGAGCCGTAAGCAACCCGGCCGTTCTGGTCGAGAATTCTGGTGGAAGAATTCAGAATCTGTGCAGTCTTCTCATCGAAAATATTACGAATTCCAAATGAAATCACCGCTCGATTGTTCGAGCCAGTCTCCACGCTGTAACCGTATTGGAGATCAATAGTAGTGATGTCGTCTACCAGCGCATTGATTTCTTCGATATCCAGTTCCGAAATATCCTTGAACGAATCGAAGTAATTGGTAATGGCACTGGCGGTGTGATTGCCGAGCTGCCAGGTGAGCATCAGGCTGCTCTGCAATTCAGGGCTGATGATTCGGTCTTCCGCTGCGCCAGGTTCGGCATCGAGCAGATCCAGCAGGGATCCCTGGGTTTCAAAACTCTCAACGTAAGTGGTCTTGGTGCTCAGGGTAAACTGACCGAAGCGATTGGTGTCCCACATATAAGAGGCACCCAGATCGAAACCGCTGGAGTTCAGGCCATTGCCCAGTAACGGATTGTCGATGTTGAATTCGTTGATATTGGAATCTTGCAGGTAAAGCTGCGGCACCGTGGACTGCAAACCTGTGTTTACTGTCACCGCCGGTGCCTCTGCGATTTCCTGGCGCCAGGCATCGGCCTGTAAATTTAATCCTTCGATGGGAGTGATTTTGACTCCCAGATTAAAATTCAATGCCTCTTCGACCAGTGCACCTTCGAAATCCCTGGCTTCAACATTGCGTTCGATATCGATCAGTGGCGTGGCTGTACTCAATACCGAGCTTGGTGCAATCTGAAAGCTGTCCAACTGCTCATCAGCTTCCTGACCCAGCACAAGGGAAGAGGCGCCAAACAGAGCGACCCCTGCCAATGCAGGTGCAAAAACTGATTTTTTAATCGAGCGAGTGACTGTCACTTTCCGATACCTGTTCTCTACCTTTTCCAGACTGCCTGCCCGGTTAGAGTGTCAAAACCCGTCTGCCTGAAGCCGATTCAGGAGCTGGCAGGCGGTCACCAAACAACTCTAGTAGCTTAGCATCTTGCTCCCGGGATTAACATTAGTTTGTGCTGGAAATCGGCTGGGCAGGCTGCGGGGCGATGGCAAGCTCTGCAGTTTCAGTAACAAGGTTATTTTATGATAAAAAACAGCAGCTTATGAGCTTTCGATGGCGCGGCAAAGGCCGCTGGTCTGGTCATTTCCCAACAATTCTGACACCGTCTTCTGCATGCCGGGCAAAACCAGATCCGGGTTGATTTCTGCCAGCGGCTCCAGCACAAATCGCCGCAGGTGTGCACGGGGATGGGGCAGCTCCAGTGCCTCGCTGCTGGATTGTCGATTGCCAAAGGCAATCAGATCCAGATCCAGGGTACGGGGGGCATTACGCTGGCCTGCTCGCTTGCGTCCATATTCGGCTTCCAGAGCTTGCAGGCGCAGCAATAATTCATGGCTGTCCATTGTCGAATCCAGCTCCAGCGACACCACCCCGTTGATAAAATCGGGGCTGCCGGCCGGACAATCTTCGGCTACAGATCGATACAGGGAAGAGGCGGAGAACTCCCCATTGGACCAGCCACGGAGTCGTTCAATCACCGCCTGAACAGTTTCCACGGGTGAGCCCGCGCGAGAATCCAGGTTTGAACCCAGCGCGATATAGGCAGTCTCAACTGGAGCTGCTGTGGTATTTTGCGGAAAGCTCATGGACGGTCTCGACGAACACAGCAACATGGTCCGGGTTTACCTCCGGGGTGATCCCGTGACCCAGATTAAAGACATGCCCCGTACCCTCCCCAAAGGAAGAGAGAATACCGGCCACTTCTTCCCGTATGGCTGCCGGAGAGGCATAGAGTGCCGTCGGATCCATATTGCCCTGCAGTGATACCTCATCTCCGATGCGATTTCTGGCCAGTCCGATATCGGTGGTCCAGTCCAGACCGACACAATGGCATCCCGTGGCGGCAATCTCCTCGAGCCACTGCCCCCCATTCTTGGTAAACAGAATGATTGGCACCTTCCTGCCTTCATGCTCTCGAGTCAGGCCCTTAATAATTTTGGCCATATAAGCCAGGGAAAAATTACGGTAGTTGGCAGGGGTCAGAATCCCGCCCCAGGTGTCGAATATCTGCAGCGCCTGGGCTCCGGCTTCTATCTGCGCATTGAGATAGTCGGTAACCGCAACAGCCAGTTTCTCCAGCAACAGGTGCATGGCTTCGGGCTGGTCATAGAGGAATTGTTTTGCCAGGCGGAAATCTTTGCTGCCGCCACCCTGAATCATGTAGGTCGCCAGGGTCCAGGGGCTACCGGAAAAGCCAATAAGAGGAACACTGCCATTGAGTTCCCGGCGAATCAGACTCACCGCATCGGTGACATAGGATAATGAGTCGGCCACTTTCAGTTCAGGCAAGGCTTCAACATCCGCAGCGCTGCGGATTACCTTGCGAAACCTGGGACCTTCGCCCTGCTCAAAGTACAGACCCTGACCCATGGCATCAGGAATGGTGAGAATGTCAGAGAAGAGAATGGCAGCATCGAACGGGTAGCGCCGCAGGGGCTGCAATGCCACTTCGCAGGCCAGCTCGGGTGTCTGGCACAACTGCATGAAATCTCCAGCCTGTTTGCGCGTTGCCCGATACTCTGGCAGGTAACGGCCAGCCTGCCGCATCATCCAGATTGGAGTGACATCGACTGGCTCGCGCATCAATGCACGCAGGAAGCGATCGTTTTTCAGGGTCACAGAATACTTTTCCTAATAAATCTTTAAATCTTCAATAGAGGGCACGTTAACAGCAGCGAAGCGAGCCGATCAATCATGGTGAGCGATCACTTGAAGTTGCGGTGGCGGTGTCTGGAAAAGGCTGCAAATCTTACACAAGGTGGCCCGAGTCAGCAATGCTGCCGCTCGTCCGGGCTGGTTAATTGCGGAATTTCTGGCGTTGACGGTAAGGCCTTAATACAAACAGGCTAGCGAATAGCGGCCTGCACGTCACCGATCTTGCGGATGAACGGATCCATCCTGCGAATGGCGGCGGGCAAATCGGAAATAGCCCTGGTCGCCACATCACGACTGACAAAATTGCCTAACACAACCACATACCAGGGACGGTCCTGGTGCAGGGTTTCAAAATAGACGGCATTGAACCCGGCCAACTGGGCGGCAATAAACCGCTGAACGTTTTCCTCTGATCGCGAACCCATAATCTGAACGGTGAAATTTTCCGCCGGATACGCCAGCAGTGGGTGCTTCATCGCTGCGACAGGTGAACCATCGGTGTCAGCAGCATCAGGAAGATCGATCACCGATCCTTCCAGAAGAAGCCCATCGCGACTCGCAGTCAGCGCTTCTTTTCGCTCTACTGGCGTCGGATCCATGGGTTCAGGCTCAGGCGATGCGGTAATGGCAACTTCGGTTGGAGAGGCAGAGTCCGATTCGGAAAAATTGCCAACCACATTGCTGCTCTCTGTAACAGGAACCGGAGCTGTCGAGCTTGCTGAATTCGTTGCGGCAGTACCTGCAGGCACCGTCAAATCAATACGCGTGGTGGTGGGCTCATCGGCATTTGATTGCGCCACCTCGGGATCGTCTGTTCCGGGCGATGTGAGCGTAACCAGCAATACCAGCAACACCAGCAGGGTTGCTGCTGTCGCCCAGTAAGGAGCCCCGATTTGTAAAAGCGACCTGGCGTCAGTCGGTGGCGCCAGGTCAGGCTGATCTGTTAATGCCTTGTCCAATGCCTGTGCGAAATGGTGGTTGATGGATCCAGGTACGCCATCGGCCTCATTGGTGATGGCACAGATCTGGGCAATATCCAGTGGCAGCTCTCCTTCATAGCCCGCATCAGCCAGCTTCAGCTTTACGTAGGACTCTGCATCGACTGCGGACAAAGGGGCCAGGTGTTCTTCAATAACGCGGCCCAGGGCTTTTTCCCCCAGGGCATTGCTGAACATATTGCCGAGCTGCTTTTCACCAAGCAGTAACACGTGCACGGCGCCTTCAGTTGCATTGGCAGTGAGCATTTCTATGATCTGCAGCACTTCGCTGGCCAGTTCATGTGCATCATCCACAATCAAGACCAGAGTCCTGGCATCCAGGTAGAGGCGCTCGGCAAACTGGCACAAATCATTCACGATATCGGTGATTTCGGGTGACGAGGCTCCAACCGGGAGCTGTTCCAGCAGAGCTTCCAGAAACTGGCCCTGGTTCATAAACAGGGTTGCCTGCACATGCACGCACAGGGCTTCCTCCGAAAAACCTTTGCGAAACTCTTTCGCCAGCGTCGTTTTACCGCTGCCCAGACCACCGCACACCAGACTGATCGGGGCGCCATAGTGAGCCTGCTCCAACAGTCGCTGCAGCAGGTTCTCCCTGCCCGCGCCAGCATAAAAAGACCTGTATCGTGCCGAGGCAACGAACGGGTCGTGGCTTAGACTGAGTTTCTTCAGGTAATCGGTCATTCTCTATTTCACTCACTGACAGAGCTGATCGCCGGCCGTTAATGTTTCCCGAAGCAGCGATTCTTCCACATCGCCCGTCACCACAGCCTTGCCCAGCTGCTGCAGTAAAACGAAGCGAATTTTCCCGGCCTCAGCCTTCTTGTCAGAGGCCATCAGGTCGAGATATTGCTCAACTGTTATATCGGCAGGAGGAATCACTGGCATACCGAATTTCTGCTCGATGACGTCCCTGACTTCCCTGGCGCTTTCCAGGTCGATCCAGCCCATGCGACGGGATAGGTCGGCGGCCATGACCATGCCCATGGCCACAGTTTCCCCATGCAGCAACTTACCGTAGCCGGAGACTGTTTCAATGGCATGACCAAAAGTATGGCCAAGATTAAGCAGCGCCCGCACGCCGCTTTCACGCTCGTCCTGAGCCACCACATCGGCTTTGATTTCACAGCAGGTTTTGATCACCCGCATCAGGTGCTCCGGTGAAAGCTGCAAAATCTGTGCGCTGTTGGCCTGAAGCCAGTGAAAGAAATCCAAATCGATAATCAGCCCATATTTAATGACTTCCGCAAGCCCGGCTTTGACTTCCCTCTCGGGCAGTGTGTTCAGGGTAGTGGTGTCCGCCAGCACGCAGCGAGGCTGGTAGAACGCACCAATCATGTTCTTGCCCTTGGTATGATTCACTCCAGTCTTGCCGCCAACTGAGGAATCCACCTGGGCCAGCAGGGTCGTGGGAATTTGCAGGAAATTCACGCCGCGTTGATAGGTGGCAGCTGCAAAGCCGGTAATGTCACCAATCACGCCGCCACCCAGGGCAACCAGTGTGGTTTTTCGGTCAAACTTGCCCTCCATCAGATAGTCATAAATGGTGGTTATGGCATTGAGGTTTTTATGTTCCTCACCATCTGGCAATACGATCTGGCCTGCATAGTTGCTACCCAGTAACTGGCGTGCCCGCTCGGAATAGAGAGGGGCAACCACATCGTTGGTAACCACCACGGCACGAGCGCCACCCAATGCGGACTGCAATAATTCTGGCTGGTCCAGCAACCCGGCTCCCACATGGATTGGGTAACTGCGCTGACCGAGTTCTACGTTGACTGTTTCCATAGTCTGATTTCTGTCCTGTGCTGGTACCTAAGCTTCGGCTCCTGATTTCATTTGTGACAACAGTTTTGCAATCTCCTTGCTCACCGCCCTGGCGCTTCGACGGTTCGTATCCACAGTGATATCGGCAACCTCCTGATACAGCGGTTCGCGCTGTTCCATGAGCTGGCGAATGGTTTCCCTGGGGTCGGCAGTTTGCAGCAACGGTCGATTTTTATCGCGACTGGTGCGTTCGATTTGCTGGGCAATGGTGGCTCGCAGATAGACCACGGTGCCACGCTTTTGCAAGCGTTTGCGGGTTTTTCTGGCCAGAATAGCGCCACCACCAGTGGCCAGAACGATACCCTTCTTCCTGGACAGGGTGTCCACCATCCTGATTTCTCGCTCCCTGAAGCCCGCCTCACCTTCCACATCGAATATCCAGGGAATATCGGCACCAGTGGATTCCTCGATTTCACGATCCGAATCGTAGTAGTCCATGTGCAGTAACTCTGCCAGGACTTTGCCAATAGTGGACTTGCCTGCCCCCATGGGCCCAACCAGGAATATATTACTGGACTCAGTCATGTGTGCTTACCAGGTTGCGGAAAGCGATAGTAAATGGAAACGATGGCGTGGTGGCACAGCCCCCACGCCAATAGGCGATGATCTTGAGAATGGCCCGCGGTTATCTGATTGCAATTTCCGCGATGATCTTCGGAGTTATAAAAATCAGCAACTCGGTTCGTCGGCTCGCACGGTTGGTGCGCTTGAACAAGTTGCCTACGTAAGGGATGTCTCCAAGCAAAGGTGTCTTGGTTTCGGTCAAGGTATTTTCTTCGCGGAACACACCACCTAACACGATGGTCTCACCATTGTTAACCAATGCACTGGTCGTCACTTCATTGGTGTTGATTGCTGGTATCTGACCAGAACCTGGTGCCACCGAATCCTGCTGAATTTCCAGCTCCATGTTGATGCGGCCATCCGGTGTAATCTGGGGTGTTACCCGCAATGACAAGACGGCATCTTCAAATTCAGTGGTGGAACCACCCGCTGTACCACCAGCCTGTGACTGGTATGGAATACGAACACCGGAACGAATCTCGGCAGTGACCTTGTCCTGTGTGGTGACTTTCGGCCGTGCTATCACTTCCCCGTTGCCAGTATTTTCGAGTGCGGACAACTCCAGCTCGATCAAGCCACTGCTGCCGGTATAACCGATCGAGAAAGAAGAAGCATCGACACTCTGCACACCGAGGTCCACTGCCAGGGCATCTGGAAACGCAATTTCAGTAGTGGGAATCGGAACCGCAGCGATTGCCTGTTGTACCAGGGTATCGATCAGACTCGGGTCTGTACCATCCTGCAATGCCTGAATACGCGCCTGTTCTCCAGCGATGGCGGCGTTCTGCCGGGCAACTTCCTGCGCCAGTTCCTGATTACCCAAACTGGTAGTGGTCGCTTGAGAACCGCCGTAGCGGAAGCTGTCACCGGTAGGAGCACTGCCAGCACCGCCCCATCGAATACCCAGGTCACGACTGAAATCTGTAGACACGTTAACGATTCGGGCCTCGATAAGTACCTGTCGAACAGCCACATCAAGGCGCGCCAGCAAGGCTCTGACTTCTTCCAGCTTTTCTTCGATATCGCGCACAATAATAATATTGGTGCGCTCATCTACCGTGGCAGAACCACGCGGTGAGAGGATCCCTCCACCCCCGGCAACTGCAGCAATATCTGCCGCCACACCACCACCTGCATCTACCGTGCCCGCGTTCTCTCCGGTGAGAAGTGAAACGATATCATTGGCGTTGGCATAGTTAACCTGAACAAATTCCGTGAACAAGGGTGCCAGGGCTTGCGCCTGTTGCGCCGCCTCAATTTCCAATTGCTCCTGAGCCGCGATTTCATCAGCAGGTGCCACGTACAACACATTACCTTCGAGGCGACTACCCAGATTACCGGCGCGCAGGATCAGCTCCAGGGCCTGGTCCCAGGGCACATTGTCCAGCACCAGGGTGATATTCCCGGACACGGCATCACCGGCCACCAGACTGAAGTCATAGTAGTCAGCCATAATCTGCAATACGGATCGGATGGGAATATCCTGAAAAGACACACCAACGATGTCACCCGTGTACTGTGCCGTGGCATCGTCCCCAGTCACATCCACCGCCGGTGGACGCACACTGACGGTGTATTGGGCACCGCTTTGGTAGGCCACATATTCGTAGGTGCCATCGATGTCGATAACAACCGTGGCGCGACCAGACTGACCCAGCACATCTACCGAGCTGACCTGTGTCGCAAAGTCAGTCACATCGAATCGCCTGTTCAGGTCATCTGGCACACCTGTATTCTGAAATTCAACGTAGACACGTGCACCAACCTGTTCCACGGATCCGATGACATCGTCACTGGACAGGTCGATAACGATCTGCCCTTCTTCTGCATCTCCGCGGCGAAAGGTCACGTCAACTATCTCGTTCTCATCTCCACCTGAGACTCCGGTGACCACCTGCGTACCAGTTGTCACACCACCCTGGGTTCCGGAATCATTGCCGACCTGGATAGTAAGAACGTTGCCGGCCAGCTCTGTCTCGTAATTCACTAACTGATCAAGGTTTACCACCAGGCGCGTGCGACTGCCGTCATCCAGCACCATCACGCTCTGGGCATTATTGGAATCGATGTTAAATCGTTGCTGCGAGAGCCCGCTGGCAACACCCAGCAAGTCCAGTGAGATTCTGGCAGGGTTGTCCAGCACAAAACTGCTGGGCTCTGGAGGAGCCGAATCAAAACTGAGTTCGATTTCGATGCTGTCACCAGGCAGATTGGCGAAGCCAATACTGTCCAGGGTGATCGATTGTTGTGCCAGGCTAAATCCCGACAGCAACAATGCAAACAACATAACCCCAGAACGGCTCAGTTGCTTCCCTTTACTCACTCGCATCCTGAGACACGACATTAATCCTTTGTAGTTGCTCATACTGATAACCTCACCTTACGCGTTATTGCAGCGTAAGAGTCTGTGGCCTCTCCACCCAACCGCCAGAACCGCTGGGCACGATTTCAATTATATTGAGTTGCGTATTACTGATATTTTCAATGCGGCCGTGATTACGGCCAAGGTAGTTACCCACGCCAACCCGGTGAACTTCGCCGAATGCATCTTCGATTAGCGCCTCATAGGAACCGTTGCGCACCAGCATGCCAACCATGGACATCTCACTCAGAGCCTGACTTTCCAAGGGCTCGCGTATGCGCTCAAAGTCCGGCTCCACATCCTGTGACAGTACCGCGGTGGATTCATTGTCAATCACCAGCGGAATATCGAATGGACTGCGCAGCGAAGCGGCGCTGTAGACGAATCCTTCATAGGGTACGAACTCGGGAACCGGCTCAACTGGTTCACCAGGTCGGGATTTAACTTCATCCACGAATGCCTGAAGATCACCAAGGTTGTCATTGCGCTGACAAGCCACCAGCACCAGGCTCATCAGAGCCAGTGTAGACAGTCTTATGGTTGTGGTTGTCATCAACGCCATTTACTGAGTTCCGTCATCCACTTCTTTATAGCGATAAGTTCGCGCCAGGATGCTCATATCGAGAAACGTATCGTTGCGAGCCGAAATGGTAAAATCATGGAGCGTCACAATTCGGTCCAGGCTGGCAACACCGCTTACAAAAGTACCGAAGTCGTGATAATCCCCAACCGCATTCAGATCGATCGGAATCTCGATATAAAACTCCTGCACCTGTTCCTCGGGCAGTTCAAAATTGGAAAACTCCAGACCACTACCCTGTCCCGTGGTGGTGACATCGTCTACCAGGCCAGGCACTTCCGTCACTGAAGGTAGTTGTCGCAACAGCTCGGTAAAAGATTCTTCCATCTCTACTGTCTGCGCTCGATATTCTTCCAGGTTTGCTGCCAGATAAGCCTTCTGCTCAAATTCTGCGCGCAGCTGCCCTTCCTCACTGGCCACCGTCTGCAGACTCGCCTGTAAATTCTGGATATGCAAAAAATAGCCAGCAGCCAGACAGCCGCCGAATATGACTGCGACTATGATGGCCTTAACCGCGCCAGGCCAGACACCAATAGTGTCCAGATCCTGCAAGTCGTTCCAGTCGAAGTTCTTCAGGTCATTGGTGATATCAGTAATGAATGACATATGACCCCCCTTAAGCCTCTTGATCGTCTTGCTGCCCAGGCAGCTCGATGTTCAATGTAAGAGAAAATGAAATCTGTGCTGCCATGGGACTTTCTACGCTTTCTATGACAGAGAACTCACTCAGGTCGGTGGCATCGAACCACTCCGAGGAATCCAGATTTCGCATTAATTCGGTAATACGGGCATAGGATTCTGCAATGCCTTCGATGGCGATTACATTGTCTGTGCGTTGAACTGTTTCGTAATAGACCCCATCGGGAAGCGTCTTGACCAGCTCATCGAAGATTCGAACAATCACCGGCCTGGTACCCTGCAGGTCTGTAATCACGTTCATACGCGCACGAATATCTTCTTTCTGCTGCCGCAACTCATTGATCTCGGCCACCTGAGCATCGAGCACGTCGATTTCTGACTGAATGAAGTTGTTTCGTGCCGTCTGGGTATCAATCAAGCGGTTGAAATATTGGTCAACGAGAAAAATCAGGCCGCCAGCAATAATCACGAAGCCGACCAAGATGGTCAGGAATTCCCGCCGTCGCTCTTCCCGAAGCCGGTCGCGCCACGGTAGTAAATTAATATGTGCCATTAGTACTCACCCCGCATGGCAAGGCCCGCTGCTATGAGCAATGAGGGCGCATCGTTCTGCAACATCGATTCATTGATCTTGCCACCGATCTGCAATCCATCGAACGGGTTTGCCACCGTAACCGGCGTGCTCAGACTTTCCTGAACCAGGTCCGCAAGCCCATCGATTGCCGCGACACCGCCAGCGAGCAGAATATGATCCACCTCGTTGTAATGGCTGGAAGAGAAAAAGAACTGCAGGGTCTGGCTGACCTGTTGGACCACCGTCTCCTTGAATGGGCCAAGTATTTCTTCTTCGTACTCTTCTGGCAGGCCGCCACGCTTCATGGCGGTTTCTGCTTCAACTGCCGACAGGCCAAAGCGACGCTGCACTTCTTCCGAGAGCGCATTGCCACCAAACATCTGTTCCCGCGTGTAAATTGTCTTGCCCTGCAAAATCACATTGAGGGTGGTCATCATGGAACCGATATCCACGATGGCAACAGTCTGGTCGTCATCAGACCCGAGCTGTTCAGCCAGCAGCGTGTAGGCGCGCTCGATGGCGTAGGCCTCTATGTCCACCACTTTGGCCTCCAGGCCTCCAATTTCCAGTGCC
Source organism: Gammaproteobacteria bacterium (assembly GCA_040218615.1). Classification (GTDB taxonomy): domain Bacteria; phylum Pseudomonadota; class Gammaproteobacteria; order Pseudomonadales; family Pseudohongiellaceae; genus UBA9145. The sequence continues at coordinate 489,516 of JAVJRC010000007.1, read as the reverse complement.
GTAACCCGGGAATCCACGTTCTCCCTGCGGCAGGCTGCCAACAGCACTTCGACCAGTTCGGGATTGCGTTCAGACAGTTTCTGGCGCTCAAAATCGATAGACACTTCGTCGAGGGGATAGGGAATATACTGGTCCGCTTCCACCACGATCTGGTTTTCCATCTCCGAGTCAGTCAGGGCGGCATTCATTTCAATGGTCTTGGTGATCACCGCGGATCCGGCCACAGCGACGGCAGCATCCTTCACCGAGGGCTTTAAAATGCTCACAGCCGCTCCGATGCACTCGCCCACGGCGTCAATGTCGCTGATGTTCTTCTCTACCACTGAATTGGCGGGGAGCGAGCGAATGACATAATTATCGACGCGATAGGAATTGCCCACAGCGCTGAGCTGCAGGATCTTCACTGAGGTCGAGCTGATGTCGACACCCAGTAAAGTACTGGATTTCTTACCAAAATTGGCAAGAGACCCGAGATTTTTAAGTTGATCCAGCACCTTTAATTCCTAAATATTCCCGCCACCGAGGCTCTATTGTTACGGCAGGTTTCACCGCGTTTTTTACATCGTCAGAGTCAAAACAAGCGCTCACCGCGCTTGGTTTTGGTGTTGACTGTAGTCTTGTCTCAAATGAAAAATCTTTAAATATCAGTAGCTTAAAGATTTCCCCATGATTTCTGATTGTTCCAGATTTCAGTATCGGCCGAAAAAAAATTTTTTATAGTTTTCAATTAATTATCAGACTTTCACAACAAACAACTTTACCATTGAATGATGGTTCAAGCCCACCCGGAATTCCTTGAATCAGGTCACGTTGTCTGCGGAATTTCCGGCTCCAGAGCCCATCAATGCTGGCTTTTTCGGGATTCGGCCATCACCGGCGACTATTTCGGGCCATCTTTACAGCCATGGCCGACCAGTTGGGCAGCATGAATTGCATACCCTAGGCCTGAAAGTCCCCTCCACCGACAAATCTTGCTCCGTTTTTTCTGTGCGTCAAGCCCCTGTTGGCTTGTTTGCAACACCCACTATCCACGTCTTTCCACGTATTACTCAGCCCGGGTGTATAATGTCGCGTTCATTTCATGCTGCACCGGAGTCTGTTTCAGTTGCCTGCGCGAGCGCGTCAAGTCAGTCGTTGGATTCTTCTGCTGGGAGCCACTGCCCTCAGCGGCACCACTATGGTGGCCACGGCAGCCTATCTTTATCTGGCACCCCTGTTGCCTTCCGCAGAAACCTACCGCGATGTGCGGCTGGAAACGCCCCTGCGCATCTTTACCGCCGATGGCCGACTCATCGATGAAATTGGCAATCGCCGGAATCCGGTGAGTTACGAGCAAGTCCCGCAGGTGCTGAAGGACGCTGTGATCGCCACTGAGGATGCCAGGTTCTATTCCCATCCTGGCGTAGACCTGCAGAGTCTGCTGCGCGGATTCTATGGATTTGTCACCGATACACCACTGGGTGGCGGCAGCACCATCAATATGCAGCTGGCGAAATATCACTCTTTCGACGGTGACAACGTCTATCTGCGCAAGCTCAAAGAAATTCCATTCGCCCTGCAGGTCGAGAGGGAGCTCAGCAAAGAAGAAATCCTGACGCTTTACCTCAATACGGTTTACTTTGGCGCGGGTGCCGATGGCATCGGTGCGGCAGCCTTTGTCTACTACGGCAAAGATGTCAGTGAGCTCACGTTGGCAGAGTCGGCGATGATGGTTTCAGTGCTTCCGTGCCCCTCAGCCTGTAACCCGCTGATCGCACCGGAACGGGCTATCGAGCGTCGCGAGATACGCCTGCGTAATATGCTGCAGCAAAACATGATCTCGCAAGCTGAATTCGCTGAAGCCAATGCGGCGCCGGTAACGGCGCAAAGACGCAATCGAAACATTGCCGTGTCTGCTCCCTATGTCGCCGAAATGGTTCGGCAGACGCTTTACGATCAGTTCGGTGAAGAAACTTACAGCCAGGGATTCGAAGTCACCACCAGCATCGACGGCGAGCTGCAACTGGCTGCCAATGAGGCCATTGTGAACGGGCTCGAATCCTATTATGACCGTCGCCATGGCTACCGGGGTCCTACTGCGCACTATCCGGCAGATCCCGAAAACCCAATCGAGAGCTGGCTAACTGAACTGGCGCCTATCCCCAGTTACGGCAACCAGCTTCCAGCCATTGTCACCGAAGTCGAAGAGCGAAGTTTTACCGCACTGCTGAAGAATGGTGATGAGATTCAGGTGCCCTGGGAAGGAATGAGCTGGGCCTATCCCTATATCGATAGAAACAACCGCTGGCCGCCACCACAAGTGGCGGCGGATGTGGTCACTGTCGGTGACTTCATTCGGGTAACACAAGGCGAGAAACACTGGGAACTCGGGCAGGTGCCCGACATCCAGGGCGCCCTGGTTTCCATGTCACCGGACGATGGCAAGATACTGGCGCTGGTTGGTGGCTACGATTTTCGCTGGAACCAGGTAAACCGGGTGCTGACACCCAGACCGCCCGGATCCAATTTCAAGCCTTTCGTGTACGGCGCAGCCCTGGAACATGGCTATTCTGCGTCAAGCATAATCAATGATGCACCTTTTACCCGCGGCGACTACCGCCCCAATAACTATGAGAACAACTTTCTCGGGCCCGTTACCCTGCGCTATGCATTGAAAGAATCGCGCAATGTCCCCACAGTGCGATTGTTTGACGAACTCGGCCCTGACAAGGTGCTGAATTTTGCTGCCAAGTTCGGCTTTCAAACCCAAAACTTTCCCCAGAGCGATCTTACTGTGGCGCTGGGTAGCCAGGACGTGCAACCACTGGAAATGGTCACGGCATACTCAGCCATCGCCAATGGCGGTTACAAGATCGACCCCTGGTTTATCAGGGAAATCCGCAGCGTGAGCGATGGCGTGCTGTACCAGGCCTCGCCCTCGGTAGTTTGCGATGGCTGCGACATCGGCAACGACGAATCCGGCAACACGATCTATCCGGCCCCTCGCATCATCGATGCCCGGGTCGCCTATATCATGAATTCCATGCTGCGCGATGTGGTGACCGAGGGCAGCGGCAATCGAGTGCAGCGGGAATTGGGAAGATCCGACCTGATGGGCAAGACGGGAACCACTAATGGTCCGCAGGAATTGTGGTTCTCGGGCTTCAATCGGGACATTGCCACAACCGTGTTTGTAGGCTTCGATCAGCCAGAGCCTTTGGGTGAACGGGAACAGGGCGCAACCGTTGCCGTTCCTATCTGGATCGACTTCATGGGCAAGGCGCTGGATGGCAAGCCTGAAACCACCATGAACCGCCCCGAGGGAATTGTGGACCGGCTGGTGAACAAAGCTACCGGCCAACTGGCCACACCGGGACAACCCAACACCATGTTCGAGTACTTTCGCGAGGAATACGCTCCGGAACCACTGGACCCCCAATTGCCGGGTGTGGAGATCCGCGAAGAAGAATCCCAGGAACTGTCTACCGAAACAATTTTCTAGGCAACCGTTCGATCTCCCACAAAACAACATCAGTCGGGAACGACTGTCCAGCCCGGGAAGCTACGGGTATTCAATCAATGGAAGTGGGTGCAAGACTGAGTGCGGAACAGGGAGCCCCGCAATCCGGAACCAGGCATGCGCCTGGCTGATGGACAAGAACCAGAAGCGGGTGCGCCAGCGTCAGGCGCACCTCTCGAAAATTAGACCCTTCTGTTACCGAAGCGCTTCTTGAAGCGATCCACACGACCACCGGAATCCAGGATTTTCTGCTTGCCGGTATAGAATGGATGGCACTGTGAGCAAACATCAATCAGGATGTCTTTGCCCAGGGTGGATTGCGTCTCAATTACATTGCCACAGCTACAGGTAGCCTTGATTGGGCCGTATTTCGGATGGATATCTGCTTTCATGGTCATTCCTCTTCAATTGGCGTCGCCACGGCAGTCGATTGTTGTTGTTTTTGGACTGGCCGCACCACACCTGATTCAGGCCAACTCTGCGCGATTGAGTGCGCAGGGAGTCAGGGGGCGTGCATTCTAGCAGAGAATTGCCGGGACGCAAGTGCTGGCGCAGCAAGGTAGTGGCTCAATTCGAAAATGTCACTGGCCTTATCAGGATGAGGAATCACCTGGTCTGTTTCAGGACCGTGAGCAGCAGGGGCAGGAAATTGCTCCTGCATTTCCTGCATTCCCGCCATCCATGGCGGTCATGTTCGAGCCCCCAAGGGTGAGATCGAGCGTTTTGCAAGCGTGAGCTTGCAGCGACAATCGAACGCCACCGATCTATGATCGGTGGCCGGGCCCGGGTTTACGGCGTGTCCAGAAACAGACCAGGTGATTGCTCATCCGACCAACCTCGGTTTTCAATTTCAAACTGAGCCACTACCGGCGGTATTGTTTATTGCTGCTGCCGCAGTTTCTCGTGGTTTTTGACCACTTCCCGCATGATCTGGGAGAAGAGATCCTCTACCAGCTCAGGGTTCAGCCCCTGCTCCTGGCAAAGCTCCCGCAGGCGAGCCAGTTTCTGTGATTCGCGGTCGGCATCCAGTGCCGACAGGGCACGGTTGGCTTTGAGCTGGCCAACCTGGTGGGTCAGCTTGAAGCGATCTGCCAGCAGCGCCACCAGGCGCTCATCGATGGCGTCGATCTGCTCGCGCACTTGCTTCAACTCCTGGGGAATATCATCCTTGCTCATGACGTGATCGGGTTTCTTCTTTCTATTATGTTTTTGTGCAATTTATTCTGCTTGTAATCTGTTCGAAAATTTCCTGCCGTTCTGGCTGCGAGCGACGAAAGCTGGAGTATAGACTATGATCGCAGGTCGTTCAGCTCTGGATGCCCGGCCAGTTTTCATCTGGTTGTTTGCACTGCGTGATAACCTTACTATTCAGACTCCCCCGCTGCTATACGCTCATCCAACGCCACCATTTATCGCCACTACATGACATCAACCCACAAGCAGGTCTTTGTTCAGGTCGCAATACCCACACCATTGCGCCGTGTTTTTGATTACTTGCCCGCCGCCCAGTCCAATTCCGCTATCGCTGCCGGTATTCGAGTGCAGGTGCCATTTGGCAATCGGCAGGTGGTAGGCGTGGTTTTGGGAACCTCTGCAGAGTCTACGGTGCCCGAAAATCGACTGAAAGCCATCAATAAAGTACTCGATGAAAAGCCGCTGTTCTCAGCTCAGCTATTGCAAACACTGCTGTGGGCGGCTGACTACTATCAACATCCCTATGGTGAAGTCCTGGCAACAGCCCTCCCGGCGCGGCTGCGAAAAGGTGAGGCACTGGACAAGACGGTGCAGTACTGGCGCATTAGCAATCCCGACACGGTGGAAGAACAGCTGACAAAGCTGGGCCGCGCAAAAAGGCAGAAAGAGCTGCTCCAGTGTATTGCCGAGCAGCAGCCGGTGGGACTGCAGCAGTTGCAAAAACTCGGCTTCGACCGGGCTTTGCTGAAGAAACTGGAAAACAAGGATTTGGTTTCCGTGCTGGAGAAAAGCCCGGACCAGGATGCCGGCTTCGAAGTGGAGATTGGAGCCGATCGTGATGCCATAGAATTGAACCAGAATCAGCAGGATGCAGTGGAGCGAATCAATGGTAGCAGCGGTTTCAACTGCTTCCTGGTAGATGGTGTCACCGGATCCGGTAAAACCGAGATCTACCTGCGCGCCATGGAAAAGCAACTCAAGGCGGGCAGGCAATGTCTGATACTCGTACCAGAAATCGGTTTGACGCCGCAATCTCTGCAGAGAATTGAAAGAAGATTTACCTGCCCGGTGGTCGCCCTGCACTCAGGCCTGAATGACACCGAACGATTTGATGCCTGGCGGGCTGCCATGAAAGGCCAGGCCGCTATTGTCATTGGCACTCGATCAGCCGTATTTACGCCACTTCAGAATCCGGGAATCATAATCATTGACGAGGAGCACGACTCCTCATTCAAACAGCAGGACGGATTTCGCTACTCGGCCAGGGATATCGCCATCAAACGTGCCCAAGCAGAAAGCATAGCAGTCATTCTGGGGTCGGCCACACCCAGCCTGGAGTCCCTGCACAACGCCAGCCTCAACAAGTACTCCTGTTTGCAGCTGGAAGATCGTGCCGGGCAGGCGCAACAGCCGGCCATGACAGTTGTGGATGTGGCGGAGTCGCATCTGGACCATGGCTTCTCTGAACAGTTGCTGTTCAAGATTGAACAACAGCTAAACAGTGGCGATCAGGTGTTGGTCTTTATCAACCGGCGCGGTTATGCGCCTCTGTTGCAATGCCAGTCCTGTACCTGGGTATCTGAATGCCCTAACTGCATTGCACAGATGACCGTACACGCACGCCCCCCTTCCCTGCGCTGCCACCATTGCGAATCGATCATCCCTCTGCCGACATCATGTCCAGATTGTGGGTCCAGCCAACTCAATACACTCGGAGCCGGCACCCAGAAACTGGAGCAGTTCCTGCAGGATCGATTCGGCTCGATTCCCGTACTTCGAATCGACCGGGATTCAACCCGAAACAAGAACAGCCTGGAAAATCTGCTGGATGAAATTCACCAGGGCAAACCGGCTATTTTGCTCGGCACACAGATGTTGGCTAAGGGGCACCATTTCCCTGATGTAACACTGGTCGCTGTCCTGGATGCGGACCTGGGACTTTTTAGTCCGGATTTCAGAGGGCAGGAACACATGGCCCAGACCATTGTTCAGGTGGCTGGTCGCGCCGGGCGTTCGGAAAAGGCCGGCGAGGTGCTAATTCAATCCCGTCACGGATCCCATCCCAGCCTTGCGCAGATCACGCAACTACCCTACTCGGAATATGCCCGGTATTTGTTGGAGGAGCGCAAGGTGGGACAAATGCCCCCTTTTTCCCATCTTGCACTCTTGCAGATCGAGGCGACGCAACAGGCAGCCGCCACCGATGCTGCCGAGTCAATCAGCAGTCTTGCCCGCTCCCTGTGCACTGGCAATATCGATTTGCTTGGCCCTTATCCCGCACCAATGGAGAAAAGAGCCGGCAGGTATCGTATGCATCTATTGTGTAAATCCCGAGCCAGGACCGAAATGCAGCAATTTCTCAGCAGACTCTGCCAGGACATCGAAAATTCCCGACTGCCCAGGCAGGTTCGCTGGAGCGTGGATGTGGATCCCGTGGACATGATATGAGTGCTGTGATGGCGAATGTGTATTCGCGCAAAGCGATGTCTGGTGCAAGTTGCGCTAAAATTCCCGCTTCAGGTCTTGGTCATGCAACCGATAATTGAGGTGGTTGCAAGACTGTCATCGACAGATAAACCAACTGGAATTCAAAGACTTAGATCCAGGGAGCAGGGTCAATGACCCATGATTTCGCCAAAATTCGTCCCGAGCCCCTGCTGGAAAGAAAGCAGGTGGATACACCGCCTGCCTGGTCTCTTATGGTTACCGGCATGGTGCTCGGCCTGGCCATTGGCGTGTTTGCCTGCGTTTTACTGTATCTGTCTGGAAATGTCCCACCGCTCAATAACCAGCCGGGCCCGCCACCAATCGCAGCAAACGAAGTCGCTGCAGTAGAAACCCGCAACGAAGCCATTGAAGAAGCACCGCTGCAACTGGAGTTCTACACCGAGTTGCGGGAATACGAAGTGGACGTGGATGCCATTCCTGTTGACCTGAGCTCCCAGGACCCGAATCGGATACTTGAAACCACCTACCTGCTCCAGGCAGGTGCCTTTGAACGGCGGATGCAAGCAGAGACGGAGATGCAGAGACAACAGGCCCTGGGACTCGACGTGATGGTCAAGGAGCAGGCTCTGGTGGGTCGCACGCTCTATCTCGTGCAATCTGGCCCTTACACCACTGTTGGCGAGCTGGACTCGGCCGAGCAGGTGCTGCGCCAAAACAGCATCTCTTTCTTCCGTATCGCCGAGCAATAACCCCTACGCCCCACCCCACCAATCCTGGTATTGGCGCTTGAAATCCGGCGCTGACACCCAATATTTGTAATCGCACCCGGCCGCGCTATCCTTGGCACCCTCAGATCAATTCACAGGGTCCCTGGCCTGTTCACAGGAAGGGGTTGGCAGCATCCATCTGGAGAACAAGCTTGGAACAATATAGAGGAACAACGATTGTCTCGGTACGCCGCGACAACTGTGTGGTCATTGGCGGTGACGGCCAGGTCAGCCAGGGCGACACGGTCATGAAAGGCAACGCGAGAAAGGTACGTCGCCTTTACAATGACAAAGTTTTGGCCGGGTTTGCTGGCGGCACAGCCGACGCATTTACCCTGTTCGAACGATTCGAAGAACAGCTGGAAAAACACCAGGGCAAACTCACCCGCGCGGCGGTTGAGCTGGCCAAGCTGTGGCGCACCGAACGGGCACTGCGGCGTCTGGAAGCCTTGCTGCTGGTGGCAGACAAGGAATCCTCACTTATTATTACCGGCAATGGCGATGTGATTGAGCCCGAGGATGCCATCATGGCCATCGGCTCCGGTGGCTCTTACGCGCTCTCCGCAGCCCGGGCATTGATGCAAAACACCGATCTCTCCGCCAAAGAGGTTGTAGAAAAGAGTCTTACCATTGCTGCAGACATCTGTGTCTACACCAACCAGCAGCACACGGTTGAAGAATTACAGTACTCCTGACAGGAATGAATTCATGTCCACTATGACACCCAGAGAAATCACCTCTGAACTGGATAAACACATCGTTGGCCAGGATGACGCCAAACGAGCTGTCGCGATCGCCTTGCGCAATCGCTGGCGGCGCATGAAGCTCGATGAAGAGATGCGCAACGAGATCACACCAAAAAATATCCTGATGATTGGCCCTACCGGGGTGGGCAAAACCGAAATTGCTCGCCGACTTGCCAAGCTGGCCCATGCCCCCTTTATCAAGATCGAGGCAACGAAGTTTACCGAAGTGGGTTATGTAGGCCGGGACGTGGAATCGATTATTCGCGATCTGGTGGACGTGGCGGTGAAGATGATTCGCGAAACGGAAATGGAGAAAGTCCAGCATCTGGCCGAAGACCGGGCCGAGGACCGCATCCTGGATATCCTGCTTCCCCAGGCCCGCAGTGGTGAAGAAGGCGCAGACGATGTGGTGCAGACCGACTCACAATCCTCTGCCCGCCAGGTGTTTCGCAAAAAGCTGAGACAGGGGGAGCTGGACGACAAGGAAATCGAAATCAAGATTGCCGAAAGCCCTGCAGGTGTTGAGATCATGGCGCCTCCGGGCCTGGAAGAAATGACCAGTCAGCTCAAGAGCATGTTTTCGAATATGAATACCGGCCGCAAACGCTCACGGCGCATGACCGTCAAGGCGGCACTGAAAGCCGTCAAGGATGAAGAAGCTGCCAAGCTGATCAACGAAGAAGAGATCAAAAACAAGGCAGTCGAAGCGACTGAGCAAACCGGCATCGTGTTTATCGACGAGATCGACAAGGTGACCAACCGCGAAGACGTGGGCGGCGCCAATGTATCCAGGGAAGGCGTGCAGCGCGACCTGCTCCCGTTGATAGAAGGCTCCACAGTCAGCACCAAGTACGGCAGTATTCGCACGGACCATATACTTTTTATTGCATCGGGTGCTTTCCATTTGTCCAAGCCCTCGGATCTGATTCCGGAGCTGCAGGGACGATTGCCCATCCGCGTTGAACTGGATGCGCTAACAGCGAATGACTTCGAGCGCATACTGGAAGAACCAGATGCCTCGCTAACCGAACAGTACCAGGCCTTGCTTGGCACCGAAGACCTGAAAGTCACATTCAGTAAAGATGGCATCGCCAAGATTGCCGAGACGGCCTGGAAGGTCAATGAGCGCACTGAGAATATAGGCGCTCGCAGACTGCACACGGTCATGGAAAGATTGCTGGAGGAAGCGTCTTTTTCAGCGTCTGATATGGCCATTGGGGAGCAGAATGAACTGGTCATCGACAAGGCTTATGTTGAGAAACAACTGGACGCCCTGGCCCAGGATGAAGACCTGAGTCGCTACATTCTGTAATCCGTTCACTGCTGTTTGTTACCCTTAAACCTGTTACCCGATTCATTGAGAGGACTGTTCACCACGGTCTTCTCCTCACACCAAGAGCGCTAATGAGCAAAGCTGTTCCCAAGGAACTCAAGCTGCACAAGAAATCCGCCACGCTGGAGCTGATCTACGATGATTCCCGTAGCTACTCCCTGACTGCTGAATTTCTCCGGGTGCACTCCCCTTCGGCAGAAGTCAGAGGTCACGGCAAAGGTCAGGAGGTTTTGCAAACTGGTAAACGTGACGTCAATATCAAAAACATCGAGGCAGTGGGAAACTATGCCATCAAGCTCGATTTTAGCGATGGACACAATACGGGCATTTATAGCTGGGAGTATCTACAGGAGCTGGCCACTAACCAGGCTTCGCTATGGCAGGAATACCTTGCTAAACTGCAGGATGCAGGCGCATCTCGAGATGCACTGCCGCCCGATACACAAATCCTGAACTTTAAGAACGAGCAATCCTGATTCCAATGAGCACCCAGGAAAAAGACACCCCGGAAGAAGAGACCACGCACTTCGGCTATCAACAGGTCCCATTCTCCGAGAAACAACATCGGGTCGCCGATGTGTTTCGCTCTGTCGCCCAGCGCTACGACATCATGAACGATGTCATGTCCCTGGGCTCACATCGGATAATCAAGCGATTTACGATCGAGATGAGCGCATTGCGACCAGGCCATAAAGTGTTAGACCTGGCGGGTGGAACCGGTGACCTGAGTATGAAATTTTCCGACCTGGTTGGGGACACGGGCCAGGTGGTATTGGCGGACATCAACGAAGCCATGTTGCAGGTTGGCCGCGACCGAATCATAGACAAGGGACTCAGCCAGAACATCGAAATAGCCCAGGTTAATGCCGAAGAACTGCCTTTTGCTGATAATACCTTCGATTGTGTTTGCATCGCTTACGGTCTGCGCAATGTGACTGACAAGGAAAAGGCCCTTGCGTCCATGAAGCGGGTCCTCAAACCCGGCGGTCGCGTGCTGGTATTGGAATTTTCTACGCCTAGAAGCCCGCTGGTTGGCAAGGCCTACGATGCCTTTTCCAATCTCTGGCCGTTGGCCGGCAAGATGATTACCGGAGACAGCGACAGCTACCGTTATCTGGTGGAATCCATTCGCATGCATCCAGACCAGGAAACCCTGAAATCCATGATGGAGCAGGCTGGTCTGGTCAACTGCCGTTACCATGATGTGATGAACGGCATCTGTGCGATTCACCTCGGTTTCAAATCGACTGACTAACCACAGGCAATGATCGAGATACTGGGCAACGTGGCCTTGTGGCCCGCAGAACAACTTATCAATGCGGCCATACGCTCAGACCAGCACGTCAGCAACAAAATCGCCAGCTTCAATGGTAAAGCCATTCAGGTTATCGCCACCTCACCTGCTCTGCCCACTTTCTATTTGCGCCTTGTATTTGAGTCCGACTCCCTGCGCCTGACTGCTGTTGATTCTGCAGCCTTTGTATTGCCAGTTGACGCCACCATTGAGGGCCCGGCCCCGGTGTTACTGCAGCAGGTTTTTTCCGACCATTCGCAAACAGCACTCGCCGGCAGTGAAGTGGAACTCTCCGGTGACGTACAGCTAATCCAGGATTTGTTTTCGGCGATCAAGAGTCTCGACCTGGATTGGGAAGATTACCTGACACCAGTTTTGGGAGATGTGCTGACCAACCAGGTGTCTGAATCCGTTGCCCAGACCCGGGCCTGGGCCAAAGACAGCAATCGCAGAATGCGCGCCAGCCTGGATGATTACCTCAAGGAGGAAATCCACGTTTTCCCTTCACGGCAGGAAATTGACAATTTCAGCGACGATCTCGATCAACTGAAACTGCGCATCGACCGAACACAAGCGCGCGTCAGGCGGCTGCAATCGCGGCTGGATACACTATCAACCCCCTCTGGCTCATGATTCAGGGCAGTCTATCTGGCCGAAGCCCTGCTTCTCACACTTTCTTCCCAGTTTCTAAGCACTTACGCAGGGTAATGGGGTGGTGAAATCGGCGGGCTAAGTGTACTCTTTGCAGCCCTGCAAGAATCAGACTGACTGAGTTAACCGTGTCAAATGTCCCTCGACTATTACGAATCCTGAATACAGTCGCCCGCTATCGACTGTATACATTCCTGCGTGGGCAAAAAGGCGGAGTTTGGGTAAAGCTTCTTTTACTACCCTTTATCCTGATCAATCTGGGTGGCAACCGAAAACTCAACCGGGGGGCAAGACTTCGGAGAGCGCTGGAAGACCTGGGCCCTATCTACATCAAGTTTGGTCAGTTGCTTTCAACACGCCGGGATTTTCTCCCTGCAGACGTTGCCGACGAACTGCAATCCTTGCAGGATCAGGTACCACCGTTCGCGAAACCCTCCATCGAGGAGCTGGTGCAGCAATCTCTGGGCGTTCCGGTGGAAAGTGTCTTCAGCAGCCTGGATTCGAAACCGCTTGCATCAGCCTCGGTGGCACAGGTTCATCCGGCTACCTTGATCAGTGGCGAAGAAGTGGTGGTCAAGGTCTTGAGACCTGGCATCGAAACGATCGTGGTGGCGGACCTGGCATTGCTCAAGCGGGTCGCCAGATTTATCCAGAACCTTAACGACTTTGGCAAGCGCTTGCGCCCTCTCGAGGTGGTCAGCGACTACGAGAAAGTGATACTCAATGAACTGGACCTGCGGGCAGAGGCAGCCAACACTTCACAGTTAAAACAGAATTTTGAAAACTCTTCCATGCTTTATGTGCCCAGGATCTATTGGGACTATACGCGCAGCAATGTTTTGGTCATGGAAAGAATCCACGGCGTCCCGGTTACGGATATAGATCGTATTCGAAGCAGTGGCATCGATCTCAGGCAACTCGCGGAAAATGGCGTCAATATCTTTTTCACCCAGGTGTTCGAGCACAACTTTTTCCACGCGGACATGCACCCTGGCAATATCTTCGTCAACACTGACATCCCCGAAAACGCTCAGTATATTGCCATCGACTGCGCCATCATCGGTTCACTGAGCAAAGACGATCAGGAATACCTGGCCAGAAACCTGCTGGCGATCTTCAAGCGCAACTATCGCCAGGTGGCTGAGCTGCACGTGGAGTGTGGTTGGGTTCCCAGGGAGACGCCGATTCATGAGTTTGAATCGGCTATGCGAACGGTGTGCGAGCCGATTTTCGAAAAACCATTGAAGGAAATCTCATTTGGACACTTGCTGGTGCAATTGTTTCGAACCGCTGGCCGGTTTGATATGGAAGTACAACCTTCGCTGGTGCTATTGCAGAAGACCCTGTTAAACATTGAAGGACTTGGCAGACAACTCTATCCGGATCTGGATTTGTGGAATACGGCCCTACCTTACCTGGAAAACTGGAATACCCGGAGACTCAACCCGTTTACACTGCTTGGAAAGATCAAGGACAATATTCCCAACTGGATCGATCAACTACCAGACTTGCCTCAGCATATCATTAACGCAGTGGTGCAGGTCGAGCAACTGGAACAAGTCAACGTATCACTGCAGCTGCAAATCGAGGAACGTGAACAGAGCCTGAAAGCGAAAAGGCTGCGGGCACGAACCGGGGGCGTTTTCTTCCTGGCCACGGGTACTCTCACCCTGCTAACTCCATTGGGTAGCATCCTCAGTGGCATACCGACCATGTCAGTTGGGCTGCTGGCGCTGGGGGTCTATCTTTTGTGTTTCAAAGAGTGAAGCAGTGAACTCCGGTATGTGGTATAGGTGAAAGCCGATTAACTTGATGAGAAACAACGTGGTAGTGGCTCAGTTTGAAATTGATTCCGGAGTTGGTCGGATGAGCAATCGCCCAGTCTGTTTCTGGACACGCCGTAAACCCGTCCCTGGGGGCTCGAACATGACCGCCATGGATGGCGGGAATGCAGGAAATGCAGGAGCAATTTCCTGCCCCTGCTGCTCACGGTCCTGAAACAGACTGGGCGATTCCTCATCCTGATTAGGCAAATGATATTTTCAGATTAAGCCACTACTTAATCCGCTACCAAAATTGACGAGTAAGTCCCTTTATGAGCAAGTACCTGGAAGAAATTGCCTGGAACGATGAAGGCCTGGTCGCTGCCATCGCCATAGAAGCTGGTAGTGGCCAATTGCTGATGCAAGCCTGGGTAAACAAGGATGCCCTGACCGCAGCAATAGATGAAGGTCGGGCGGTGTACTGGTCGCGGTCACGGAACAAACTCTGGCGCAAGGGTGAAGAGTCCGGAAACATCCAGAAACTGATAGACGTCTATCTGGATTGTGACAACGATTCCCTCTGCTATGTGGTGGAGCAAGTCGGAGGCTCTGCCTGCCACACCGGGCGCAAGAGTTGCTTCCACAAGAAACTCAAGGGAAAAGACTGGGTAATCGAAGGCGAAATCGTGACCGACCCGGCTATAATGTACAAATAACAGTTATTGATAGAGAAATAGAGTGTCTGACGTTCTGCAACAGCTGGCCAAAGTGCTGGAAGAAAGGAAATCGGCTCCCGCCAATGAGTCCTATGTGGCAAGTCTGCATGAGAAAGGTCTTAACAAGATTCTTGAAAAGATTGGTGAGGAGGCAACCGAGACTATATTGGCCGCCAAGGAGTGCGGCGACGAGGGTCAGAACAGGCCACAGGCCGCTGAGGCCGTGGTGCACGAGACCGCGGACCTGTGGTTTCACAGCCTGGTGATGCTGAGTCATTTGGGGCTGGGGCCTGAACAAGTGTTGGAGGAACTGGAAAAACGCTTTAACATATCCGGTCTTGATGAAAAGGCGTCTCGAAAGAATTAGCGGCAGACAGGACTGATTCCCTGCCGATTGCGGAGGTTTATTATGGGTGTAGGTGGTATAGGTATTTGGCAGTTACTGATTATTCTGCTGATCGTTTTCATGCTGTTCGGGACCAAGAAATTGCGTAGCCTCGGATCAGACCTTGGCGGAGCCCTGAAAGGATTCAAGTCCGCAATGAAAGACGACGATGCTGAAGAACAGGACGCTGAAACAAACGAACAACACAAAGAAGAAGCGCCCGAACCCACTGCTGAAAAAGTGGAAACCAAGTAGGGCCGTTCCATCAGGCCAGGGCGCATTCCGCTCCCTGGCATCACTTCCTGGAATCCATCGGATTCTGTCACAGTTGCCATGTTTAATATTGGATCCTTTGAAGTCTTACTGATCTGCGTGATCGCCCTGCTCGTGTTGGGGCCGGAACGCCTGCCTACCGCTGTGCGCACAACGGGATTGTGGGTGGGGCGGTTTCGTCGCAGCTTTTACAAAGTCAAAGCAGAGATTGAAAGAGAACTCAACGCTGACGAGATCAAGCGGCAATTGCACAACGAGTCAGTGATGGCAGAAATTGAAGAAGCCAGGAGTGACATCGAAAGTGTGGCCAAAGACACCGAAGAGTCGGTCAACAAGATCGTCAATTCAGCGGACTTCGACCCAGGCGCCTCCAAATACACGGAAGAACAACGGGATGCTGCCGACGCCGAAAGCGCGGCAGTCAATCAGAAATCCTTTGGCGAGGAGCTAAAAGGAGAAATCGCAGAGGCTGGAGAACAGCTCGAAGAAGTCAAACAATCACTCTATGGAAGCGGCAAGAATCCGAAACTGGCTGATCGGAACCCCGGGACTGAGAGTGAAGAGCCTTCAGCTCCTGATAAAGAGCCTTCAGCTCGTGATAAAGAGCCCTCAGCTCCTAATAGAGAGCCCTCGGCTCCTAATAAAGAGCCTTCAGCTCAGGCTAAAGAGTCATCAACGACCGACAAAGAACCATCATCTCCAAAAAAACCACCTTCCGCTGAGCAGGAAGAGTCATGACTTCAGCAGAAGAAGAACAAGAACTTACCCTCATCGATCACCTCATCGAGTTACGGGATCGGATCTTCAAGTGCCTGCTGGCCATACTTATTTTGTTCCTGGCGCTGTTTGCCTTCGCCAATGATATTTACACCTATGTCGCAACGCCCCTGCTGGATGCCCTGCCGGAAGGCTCCACCATGATTGCCATTGACCCAACTTCACCTTTCTTTGCACCCTTCAAGCTGACTTTCTATGTGGCGTTCATGATTGCGGCACCCTACATTCTGTATCAGATCTGGTCCTTTATCGCACCGGGCCTGTACAAGAACGAGAAGGCCATTGCCATCCCGCTGTTTATTTCCAGTGTGCTGCTGTTTTACGCGGGCATCGCCTTTGCACGCTACGTGTTGTTTGGCTTCGTATTCACCTTTTTCGTTTCTGTCGCTCCGGAAGGCATTGCAGTAGCCCCGGACATTAACAGTTTTCTAAGCTTCGCACTGACCATCTTCCTCGCTTTCGGCTTTGCCTTTGAAGTACCAATTGCCGTGTTCATATTTATCTGGGCTGGCATTGCCGAACCAGATTCCCTCGCAGAAAAACGCCCCTATGTGGTAGTTGCCTGCTTTGTGGTGGGCATGCTGCTGACTCCTGCAGATCCCTTCACCCAGTCCATGTTGGCAATCCCCATGTGGTTTTTGTTTGAGGTAGGCATCATTGCCGGGCGGATGATCCGCAAGCGACAGGAAGAAGAAGAAAAAGCCGAAAGCCAGGCCAGCTAAGGTCTGCAATTTGCTGGCTCCTTGCCCGCGCCCTCTTCGATCTCTCGCACGGTTTCAGGGGAGAATGAGCACAGTCACTTTGACTCTGCGATTCCCCATAAGCTTTTCCTATAACCCATAGACAAGCATGCGGTGAATTCTTGATAGCAACTATCATGGGATCAAACTGCTGCTTCCTGTTCCGGGACTAATTTCAGCCAATCCTCTTTGGAAACAGTCCCCAGGCACGCCTCTGAAACTGCCACCCTGCGCTTCTGCTATAGCAAAATTCCTACAAAATTTAGCTTGTCATAATTCTCACGAAATATACTTTTCTAACGATGAACTCCCCCATCAATACCACGAAAATCAGGATATCCCTATGACATCAACAGAAATCTATTCAGTCGGATCAGAGTTAGCAAAATCAGTCGTTTCTACCCGCGACCTTCTCGAGGAGGCCAGGATAGAGGATTCTCTTCTGGTCGAGAATTCACTGGGCATTTTGGAAGTAAGGCAAGCTCCAGCCTCTGCCAAACCATCGGAACTGGCAATCCCTGCCGCGGAAAAGGCAATAGAGAGCAGCAAACTGCCATTAAGCAGCATCGATGCCGTCATTTACTGTGGCATTGAGAGAGACTGTCCGGAACCTGCCACAGCCCACATCATTGCCTCTGCCCTGGGTATTCACCCAAAGATTTGCTTCGACGTGGCCAATGCCTGCCATGGGTTCACCAGTGGCCTCCATGTGGCCAGCTCCATGATCAAGGGGCGGGATATACAGCATGCCCTGGTAGTCACTGCCGAGCTATCCAGCAATGTGACCCGCGAGGTGACCAAAGCATTCAGAAATAATTCCCTGGGGCAGGAGGACATCAAGACCCACCTGGGCGCATTTACCGTGGGTGATGCCGGAGGGGCCATGATTCTTGGCCCGGGCGACGAGGACAAAGGGATAAAAATGATTCGTTCAGGGGCGGTTAGTGATCACTACAAACTGTGCTCCTACACCATAAATAACGGCAACATCTCCTTCATGATGGACATGGGGCGAATCAGCGCAGTGACATTAAAGTTACTGAGAGAAATGGTGGGTCCAGCTTACGGTGAGCTCGACTGGACTCCTGACGATGTGGACCTGTTTATTCCGCACCAGGTTGGTGCAAGACCATTCCAGAAGCTGCTGGATCTGGTCGGGATCGAGAACGACAAATCCATTGCCACCTATCCCTACCTGGGAAACCTGGCCTCAGCGACTATTCCCGTGTGCTACGACATGCTTCAGCAGCAGGGCAAAATGAAGCCAGGCAGCAAGATATTGGTCGCCTCAAGCGGGAGTGGCATCGTAGCGACATTTATGGGGCTGACTTTGTAGGAAAATAGGCCTAGAAACTTGGAAACGAGCTGAATACAATACCCACAACAATCATAATAACAAGATTGAGGAAATGCATGAGTCCAGATGCCATCGTATGGCTAGGCTCCGTCGCCGCCATCGGATTGTTCCTTAAAGCGATTCTTCTATTTCATGTAGAAATAAAGGACGAGATCGCTCTGAGCTTTGCCCTACTGTGCCTGTTATTTATAGTGCAGAATGCAGCAGAGTTTTTGGGGTATTTCATGCTGCTTGATCACCCGGAGACTGGCGTAATCTTTCTCCACGTCTACATGATCGCCGCCCTCTATGTCTTTCCTTCAGTCCTGCTACTCGCGCTGGCAATGGGCAAATGCCAACAACTGAACAGGGCGAGAATTGCGCTCTACTCGGTATCGGTAAGTCTCACTCTACTGTATTTGGCAGGATGGGTAGTTTCTGGAGTCGAATTCACGGGCTGGACAGTAATAACCCAGGCCGGCCCCTTATACTGGATAGCAATGGGTTTCCTGCTGATCTGTTGCCTGTTGGCACCAATCTATCTTTTCTGGAAAGCCAATACAGAGTCAGACCATATTGTCCGCTACAACTGTAGAGTCAATTTGATCGCGATTTGCCCAGTGGTCTTTGTCGTGTCAATCGTATTACTGCTTCGGGCCGCGGGATTTGCGTCTTCTTCAGCCATAAGCTTGCCGATAGCAACAATGGTCTTCCTGTACATTATCGTTTTGCATACGCGAGGCGATTTATTCTGGATATCGACCAAATTCGCTTCCTTCATGGCACTGCTTAAAGTTGACAAGTCAGCCACCGTAAGAGAAGTCACCGCGGAGCTGGAAAAAGTGTTTATTGTGCAGGCCCTGAAAATGACTTGCGGAAATCAGGCCACCGCAGCCCAACTACTGAAAATTCCCGCCCCAACGCTTAACAAACGCATCAAGAAATACGGTTTGGATCCAGCCGTATTCGAAGCGAACTAAACCAGATTCAGGTAATTGACGAATTCCGTTCGCCATTGGCGGGCGCGGAAGTTCAGACTTTAAGCAGAAAAGTGACTGGCCCGTTGTTTTCCAAAGCAATCTGCATGTCGGCGGCGAATACACCACTTACCACAGATCCATGAATTTGCTGGGCACGGGAAACCATTTTGTCGTAGAGCATCTCAGCTTCTGCCGGTGGTTTGGCGGATGAAAACCCGGGTCGCAAGCCCTTGTCAGTAGTGGCTGCCAGGGTGAACTGTGAAACCAGCATCAATTCCCCTTCAATATCCTTAAGTGACAGATTCATCTTGCCCTCTTCATCGGAGAAAACCCGGTAGGCGAGAATCTTGTCTACCAGTTTGTCGATGGACTCGACGCTGTCATCTTTTTCAATCCCCACCAGTGCCAGAAGACCCACGCCTATTTCCCCATGCAATGAGTTCTCAATTCTTAGCCGTGCGTAATTTACTCTTTGGATCAGTGCCAACATGGACTAGGAAATGCTGTGTGTGAACAATGAAAGAACCCTCATGGGAGTACGATGGGAGTATGGCTAACCCTACTCGCCCTACTCGGCAGATTCCAGGCTCTTGCTGATTTCATGGGTCGCCCTGATCAGCGCATCCACCGTACCGGGCTCTGAAGCCGAGTGCCCAGCATCGCGCACGATGTTTAGCTCTGATGCCGGCCAGTGTTCATGTAGTACCAGCGCATTCTCCAGCGGACAAATCACATCGTATCTGCCATGAACGATGCAGCCCGGAATATCGGCGATGGCGGACATATTGGCGAGGATCTGGTTTTCCTCGATAAAGCCTTTATGCATAAAGTAGTGCGTCTCTATTCGAGCCAGCGCCATGGCATTATGTGGTTTGGTAAATTTGGCCAGGGTTTCTGCGCTTGGCCGCAGCTTTGCACAGTTGCCTTCCCAGGCGGCCCAGGCTTTGGCTGCCGCCATGCGAGCGAGTTCGTCTTCTCCGGTCAGCCGCTTGTGATAAGCCTCGACCAGATTGTCACGCTCCGATTCCGGAACGGCTTTGACAAAATCTGCCCAATAGTCAGGAAAGATGCGATTGGCTCCGTCGCGATACAGCCAGTCGAAGTCCTGTTGCCGACTAAGAAAAACTCCTCGCAGCACCATCGCGGAAACATGTTGCGGATACTGCTGGGCGTACAACAGGCTTAGGGTGGATCCCCAGGAGCCTCCAAACAGCACAAACTGATCGACATCGAGATGCTGGCGAATGCGCTCAATATCATCGATCAAATCCTGGGTGGTGTTGTCCTGCAGTGAGCTATGGGGAGTCGATCGGCCACAGCCTCGCTGATCGAAGGTGACAATTCGGTAGACAGCGGGATCATAGAATCGGCGGGAGCTGGCATCACAGGCGGCGCCTGGCCCACCATGGACAAACAGCACAGGCAGGCCGTCGGGGTTACCAGCTTCATCAAGATAGATTTCGTGCTCACCACTGACTTTCAGTTGATGGCGCTTGTAAGGCTTTATTTCGGGAAAGAGTACAAACATAGGAACAGCAATCCGCAGAATCAGTTTGCTAATGTTAGGACACTGCTGCTGATTATCATAGGCCGGACAGTGATTCAGCCCCTTGCGGCACTGCCCCTGCTTTGTCTTTTGCGCTCGTTTTCCGTGAGGTATTTCTTGCGCAACCTGATACTGGAGGGAGTGACTTCAACCAGTTCATCCTCAGCAATAAATTCCATAGCCTGTTCCAGGCTGAACACTACGGGTGGTGTGAGCAGGATATTCTCGTCACTACCTGAGGCACGAATATTGGTGAGTTGTTTTGCCTTGGTGGGATTGACCGCCAGGTCATTATCGCGGCTATGCAAGCCAACAATCATGCCCTCGTATACCTCAGTATTCGGTCCGATAAAAAGCCGGCCACGTTCCTGCAGGTTAAACAACGAGTAACCCAGCGACTTGCCCTTGACCATGGAGATAAGCACTCCATTATTCCGGGCTGCCAATTCGGTGTCTTTGTACTTTCCGTAGTGATCGAAGACGTGAGTCATCAGGCCGGTGCCGGATGTGATGCTCAGAAACGCAGAACGGAAGCCGATCAGTCCCCGTGTAGGAACTATGAACTCCAGCCGCACGCGTCCTTTGCCATCAGGCAACATGTCTTTCATTTCTGCACGGCGATTGCCCAGCTCTTCAATGACCGATCCCTGGTGCGCATCTTCACAATCAATCAACAAGGACTCGTAGGGTTCCTCCAACTGTCCATCTTTTTCGTGCAAGATCACTTCCGGCCGGGATATGGCCAGTTCGTAGCCTTCCCTGCGCATGCTTTCGATCAGCACCGCGAGATGCAATTCGCCTCTTCCTGACACTTTGTATTTGTCAGGGGTATCTCCCTGCTCGACCCGCAGGGCCACGTTGTAGAGTAGTTCTCTATCGAGTCTTTCCTTGAGATGACGAGAGGTCAGGTACTTCCCTTCCAGACCAGCGAAAGGTGAATCATTAACCTGGAAGGTCATGCTGATAGTGGGCTCATCCACCGACAAGGCAGGCAGCGCTTCCACCTTGTCCGGGCTACACAGGGTATCGGAAATTTTGAGATTCTCGATGCCGGAAATACAGACGATCTCACCGGCTTCGGCCTTGTCTACATCAATGCGTTCGAGGCCCAGATGGCTTTTTACCTGCAGCACCTTGCCCTTGCGCTCGCTACCATCACTGCTGACGATGGTCACAATCTGGTTATTGCTGACCGCGCCTCGGGAAATCCGGCCCACGCCGATGACACCCACATAGCTGCTGTAGTCCAGGGCGCTGATCTGCATCTGAAATGGTGCATCGACTGTGACTGATGGCGCAGGAACATGCTCGACGATCACATTGAACAGCTCCGTCATGTCCTCACCCAGTTCATCGGGTTCGGTTCCTGCAACACCGCTTAGTGCAGATGCATAAATTATCGGAAAATCGAGTTGCTCATCATTGGCACCCAGCTTGTCGAATAGATCGAAGACCTCATTGATAACCCAGTCAGGCCGGGCGCCATCGCGATCGATCTTGTTAACTACCACGATCGGATTCAGACCCTGGGCGAACGCCTTCTGGGTAACGAAGCGAGTCTGTGGCATGGGGCCCTCAACCGCATCTACCAGAAGCAACACGCTGTCTACCATGGACAGTACGCGCTCTACCTCTCCACCGAAGTCTGCGTGTCCCGGTGTATCGACAATATTGATTCGGTAGTCCTTCCAGGTAATCGCCGTGTTCTTGGCGAGAATGGTAATCCCCCGTTCACGCTCCTGGTCATTGGAGTCCATGACCCGCTCAACGCTGCTGCCCCTGGTTTCCAAAGTGCCCGACTGCTGCAACAGCTTGTCCACGAGAGTGGTCTTGCCGTGGTCAACGTGGGCGATGATGGCGATATTTCGAATGCGTTCGATCATAACGGTGCTGGGGGATCCCCTGACAAAAGGCGGCGAGTATACACCAAGGGAACACGAATAACTTAATAGCAGAAGCTCTAAATACAGCGCTGAGGAACTTGTAACCGCCTGGGGTAAAAAGCTATTGGTTTCCCCTCAGATCGAGCACAGCAACATTGGTGAAACCTTCGTCCAACAGATGAGCGGCGTGCAATCGGCTCATCATGCCCCGGTCACAATAGAGCAAATAGGTGTGGTTTGCGTCCAGATCACCGAAATTGGTACGCAGGCTGTAAAAGGGGATGTTGAGAATCGACCCCTCTGCGGCTTCCAGTTGCAATGGGCTGCTGTCGACTTCCGCAGGATGACGTATGTCGATCACGACACGGTCCCCGGAGACGCTGTGAACAACTTCCACTTCCGGGGCGTCCTTATCAATGTCTTCCGCCAGTTCGGTAATGAGCTGCGAACGGCTGTTCGCAATGGCGTCCTCAAGCACCTGGAAATTGAATCGGCTCTCTTCACGCTCGATGCGATCAGGACGCGCCTTGGTGGTGGGGTTTTTGGAGATGACTGCACAGTACTCCGGAATGTTTCTGGAGAATTCTTCCGTGCCAATCTCCCTGGCGAGGTCAATAATTCCCTGCTTGTCCGTGGTAGCCAGCGGTCGCAGCACCAGTGTTTCTGACACCTTGTCGATTACGGACAAGTTGACCAGCGTTTGGCTGGAGACTTGAGCAATACTTTCACCAGTGACCAGTGCCTGGATATCCATGTCCTGCGCGACCCGGTCGGCCGCTCGCAGCATCATTCTCTTCAGGATCACGCCCATCTGGGCGTTATCAACCTGCTGCAGGATTTCCGTAACCACCCCTTCAAAGGGCACAGTCACAAATTTCACCCGATGAGAACTGTGGTATTTCATCCACAGAAAAAGCGCCAGCTCTTTCACGGCCAGCTCATGAGCCTTGCCCCCGAGGTTGAAGAAACAATAGTGAGTTTGCAGCCCACGACTGAGGCACAGGTAACTGGAAACCGCGGAATCAAAACCCCCGGACAACAGTGACAATACAGAATCCTGGCAGCCTAGCGGGAAACCGCCCAGTCCCCGATGCTGCTCGGTGACAACGTAGAGTAGCTTGTCCCGAACTTCCAGGGCTACGGTGACATCAGGCTCAACCAGTTTAACGCCAGCCGCTTCGGTTTGTGTGTTAAGGCCTGCGCCTACAAATCGTTCAACATCCACTGAGCTGAATGGGTGGGTTCCCATTCGCTTGCAGCGCACGGCAAATGTCTTGCCCTTGAGCTTATCCTTGTAGCGAGCCAGGGCCAGCTCGAGAATTTCGTCCAACTCAGGGAGGTCAAAACGCTCCACCTCCAGGAAGAGGCTGATACCTGGCGTGCAGGCCAGACGCTCGACAATGGCTTCCTGGTGATTGAACCCGGTCACTTCCACCTCAAGACTGTCCCACTCGCCACGCACAACAACGTCATCTGCCAGGGGTGACAGCACAGATTTGAGGTTTTTCCGTAGTTGCCGAATGAAGCGCTTGCGAACCGGGCGGCTCTTGATGGTGATTTCGGGAAAAAGTTTAACTAGAAACAGCATAATTCAGTTGTCTAACAGCCAATTAACGGTATCCACACAGGAAAGCTGACGAGGTCACCCATTTTCCTGCATCCAGCGCCACTCGGGTTATTGCACCTATATAGTGCGCTTTCGCACAGAGTTGCACTATTTTGGTGCTTCAATATTTAACCGTCAGCTAGAGGGCCCTATTCTATGGGCTCTGCAGCGCACCGTTGCATGGCATACATTTTGCTCCTTCTATCACTCCTGGCAAGTTTCGGCGAGTCACTGTGTCTTCGCAGAAGTGCAGTGAAGAATCATATAGCTTGCCATCAGGTTTTTCAGGAAATTGATTTGGGACCCGTGTAGAATTTCGAGCCCAACTTTCGGCCAGCAGTATAACTCGGAGAACCCGTAAGTTTAGTCGAAGAAGAACTGAAATCCGTCAATACATTAGCAATAGCAAACGATTAGGAGAAAGAAAGAAAATGAAATCTAAACTGGAATATATCTGGCTTGATGGCTATCAGCCTACCCAGAGTCTGCGTAGCAAGACCATGGTACGAAATGACTTTGGTGGCACTCTGGAAGAATGCCCCATGTGGTCATTCGACGGAAGCTCTACCCTGCAGGCCACTGGCGATGATTCCGATTGTCTGCTCAAGCCCGTTGCCATCTTTCCGGACCCCGATCGTGCCAATGGCTATCTGGTCATGACCGAAGTGCTGAATGCTGATGAGACTCCTCATGAGTCAAACGGTCGCGCGACTATCGATGATGACGATGACGATTTCTGGTTTGGTTTCGAGCAGGAGTACTTCCTGTGGGATATCAAGTCCAATCTTCCTCCCGGTTTCCCACGGGGCGGTTATCCTAGCCCCCAAGGCCCGTACTACTGCTCCGTTGGCGCCAAGAACGCCCACGGGCGCGATGTGGTCGAGGATCATCTGGATCTGTGTCTGGAAGCAGGCATTAACGTGGAAGGTATCAATGCCGAAGTGGCGGCTGGTCAGTGGGAATTCCAGGTATTTGCCAAGAGCGCCAAGCGCGCTGGCGACGAAACCTGGGTCGCTCGTTACCTGCTGGAAAGAACAGCAGAGCGCTATGAACTGGCCATCAACTGGGAACCCAAGCCTCTGGGCAAGGACCTGGACTGGAACGGTTCCGGCATGCACGCCAACTTTTCCAATAGCGTCATGCGCGAACAGGGTGATGAGTCTGTGTTCACCAAGATCTGTGAAGCTTTCGGCAAGAATATCGAACGCCATATCAGCGTCTATGGTGCCAACAACGACCAGCGCCTCACTGGGCAGCATGAAACCCAGTCTATCGACATGTTCAGCTACGGCGTCTCTGACCGTGGTGCTTCTATCCGCATTCCTGTTGGTACGGTGCAGGATGGCTGGAAGGGCCGACTGGAAGATCGACGCACCGCTTCAAACGCAGACCCTTACAAGGTTGCTGCAGCCATCATCAAGAGCACCAAGGAAGGCCTGGCCTCATAAGCCAGCCCTCCCGGGCTTCGTAAAACAAACCCCGGTCGCTGCCACAGCGATCGGGGTTTTTTAATGCCCGCAGTTCTTGACCAGCAATTGCATGGCAAGAGTCTCGCTATTGCTTGTTGCACCATTTTGGTGCATATTGCCAACCCTACTGCCAGGCGCCATGAGCAAACATTGTGCATGGGCCTGGAAGCCCCGAATTCCGGGCGTTACAAGGCGCACCCTGAGCTCTGTAGTTGGTTTGCTTATTGCATAGATACCCCACAGAGAGTCGCCGGCCCAGTTACCTCCTCAATCGCATCCATCCACCCGGTGAACCATGAACACTAGCGTGACCCTGGACAACGTACACAAGCGCCTACTCGACAACCTGAAAACAGGTGTGCTGCTCCTCGATGCGGAGCTGCGCCTGTTGTACATGAATATGCAAGCAGAGCATTTATTGGACATCAGTGACGCCAAGGCCAATCAGGCGTTTATTGGCGACGTCCTTATTGGCGCCGATTCGGATATCGCAGAAATCAGGAGCGCCATGGCTTCCAATAGCAGCTTCACCAAGCGTTCGGTAGAACTTACGGTCCGGCCGGGTAAAACCGTGCTGGTGGACTACACGATCAATCCCGTTTCGGAGAACGGCAATATTCAGGCGGTGCTGGAGCTGACTTCCCTGGAACACTCTCACCGCATTAGCCAGGAAGAGTCTCTGCACACCGCGCACATGACCACCCGGGAACTGGTGCGTGGGCTTGCCCATGAGATCAAGAACCCCCTGGGTGGCATCCGTGGCGCCGCCCAACTGCTCTCGGAAGAAATCGACAGCGAAGAGCTGCAGGACTACACCAACGTCATCATCGAAGAAGCAGACCGGCTACATAAGCTGGTTGATCGGCTGGTGGGTTCGCGCAAGCCGCTGGAAATATCGAGCATTAACGTACATGAGGTT
The DNA here is from genome assembly GCA_040218615.1 of Gammaproteobacteria bacterium. GTDB lineage: Bacteria > Pseudomonadota > Gammaproteobacteria > Pseudomonadales > Pseudohongiellaceae > UBA9145. The sequence goes on along the minus strand of JAVJRC010000007.1, from coordinate 463,191 downwards.
CTGGAGAGAGTGCGCAGCCTGATTGAAGCAGATGCTGCCAGTGAAAACATCGCTATCGTCACAGACTACGACCCCAGCATACCCAATGTTGATGCCGATTCTGACCGGTTGATTCAGGCAACCTTGAATATCGCCAGGAACGCACTGCAATGGCTGGACGAAAGCTCTGGTAAAAAAACGGGCCGAATCATCTTGCGCACTCGCATCTGCCGCAACGCAACCATCGGAACCCGGTTTCATCGACTTGCCGTGAAGCTGGAGGTCGAAGACAACGGCCCGGGAATCCCGGCTCATATGCTGGGCACGATTTTTTATCCGATGATCAGTGGCCGCGCCGACGGCTCAGGCCTTGGGCTACCGATTACCCACGGGATCATCAACCAGCACCATGGAATGATCGAATGCAGCAGCAAACCAGGCCAAACCGTATTTTCGGTTTTACTTCCGTTTAACTATGAGGAGAACGAAGAAGCGACCCCTTCTCTGGCTCCTGGAAAATAATGATTTATCGAATTAAACAGCATAGGTACAGCAATGAGTTCAAATAATTCCGTATGGATACTCGACGACGATCGCTCGATTCGTTGGGTGCTGGAAAAGTCTCTGAGCAAGAGCGGGCTCAATACTACGACTTTCGAGAAGGGCGAAGACTTGCTCTCGCGCCTGAGTATTGAGTCTCCCGATGCCATCATCAGTGACATTAGGATGCCCGGAATCGATGGGCTGGAATTGCTTTCCACCATTCAGGAACAACATCCTGAGCTACCGGTCATCATCATGACCGCCCACTCTGACCTGGAAAGCGCAGTCGCCTCCTACAGCCGGGGCGCATTCGAATACCTGCCAAAGCCCTTTGATGTCAACGAAGCCGTGGCCATGACCCAGCGCGCACTGGAACATGCCCGGGACCAGAATATCGACAGTTCCACCGAGGCAGCCGTGAAGACCAAGGAAATCATCGGCGAAGCACCGGCCATGCAAGAGGTGTTTCGTGCCATCGGCCGGTTGTCACACTCCAATATTTCTGTGCTGATCAACGGAGAGTCTGGCACCGGTAAGGAACTGGTCGCTCATGCCCTTCACAATCACAGCCCCCGCAAGGACAAACCCTTCGTGCCCCTGAACGTGGCTGCCATTCCAAAAGAGCTCATCGAGTCAGAACTGTTCGGTCATGAAAAAGGCGCGTTCACCGGGGCCGCACAGCAGCGCACAGGTCGCTTTGAACAGGCCGACGGCGGCACATTGTTCCTGGATGAGATTGGGGATATGCCAGCAGAAACCCAGACCCGCTTGTTGCGGGTGCTGTCCGACGGTGAGTTTTATCGTGTCGGTGGTCATACTTCCATCAAGGTCGATGTGCGCATCATTGCCGCCACCCACCAAAACCTTGAAAAACTGGTGGAAGAACACAAGTTTCGCGAAGACCTGTTTCACCGGCTCAATGTCATTCGCATACACATTCCCAAATTGTCTGACCGGCGTGAAGACATTCCCAAACTGGCGGAACATTTCCTCAAGCTCGCCGCCGAAGAATTAAACGTGGAACCTAAAGTGCTGCGCCCGGAAACAGAAAAATACCTGGTTGGCCTGGCCTGGCCCGGCAACGTACGGCAACTGGAGAATTTCTGTCGCTGGGTTACCGTGATGGCTTCATCAAGGGAAGTGGTACTCTCCGACCTGCCGCCTGAATTTTCGGAGCAACAAACCGAAGGAGGCAACGGTAGCTGGACTTCAGGCTTGCAGGGCTGGGCAGATCAGCAGCTCAGCATGGGTAATTCCGGGATACTCAATGAAGCCACCCCCATGTTCGAACGCACGCTGATTGATATCGCTCTGAAACATACAGGTGGACGTCGGCAGGAAGCTGCAGCACTGCTGGGCTGGGGCCGAAATACGCTGACCAGAAAGATCAAGGAACTGGGAACGTCCTACAGCAAAGCGGCCGATTAAACGTTTCTGATAACCGGCAGGAGCCAAAGCTCAGCCAGTTCTGGATGCCTAGTTCTGGATGTCTAGTTCTGGATGTCTAGTTCTGGATGTACAGTTCCTGCCAGTTGATGACTCGATCATGACCGCGCCAGGAGCCAAACTCAATGACGCCGCGTGGGTTATCGCTGTAGTCTCCATCGGGAATTTCGTCATAGTCATCAACTTCACCCGGATCACCGCGCCAATCGTAGCTTAGGAAATCCAGCGGTGTATCCAGGGTTGGGTTGTCCAGATCAAATTCAATCATCACCCGACCGGTGTTGCCCTGGTCGGCAAGCGGGTCCGGTGCAGAGATTATAAAGGGACGGTCTGGGTCGTTGGCATCATCCCCATCACCATCCTGTTGACGATTAGTCACACCTTCATAGAGATTGATCTCTACATCAACCACTTCGCCACTTTCTATATCAATATCACCATCAGCCAGCGGTGCTTCGTAACTGGAGACAACAAACTCCAGTGCAGGAGACGGCGCACTTATGTCATACAAGAACGAAGTACAGCTGTCATCGATATTGGTAATGAAATCTGTGCCGTCAAAATATTCAATCCTTAGTGGCACACCCAGGTCTTCAGTCTCTGGCCCGAACGCGTTATCAACCATCAAGCGTCCATAGCGAAATTCATGTGTGGAGATCAACTTGAATGCGTCCGTACCCGGTTCGGTGACACCATCGTCCAGATCCACATCCAGCACATCAAGCACCACGTCGTTGCCACCGCCGACTCCATCGTCATTGTCATCAATGGGACCAAAGGCAATTTGCACGTTTTGCAGCGGCGCCTCTTCCGCTCCACTGCCCTGCCGGGCCAGATTCATGTTGCCACTCAGGGTCAATTCACCATCCGTCCAGGATCCAGCAAAATTTGACGCGATGGTGGAGTTCACCAGTTTCGCCCCAAGGTCGTTGTCCGCTGCCCCGGCCTCGTCAATGATGGCGCGTATATCCAGCTCACTGAAGCTGGTCAGCTTGGCGAAATCACCAATATAGTTCACCGTGTCATTCCCTATTGCGTTCTTGGCCTGAATTACCATATTCAGTCCAAATTCTTCTCCCAGATAAGTGAAAGGAGAAGTCATGGCACAGGCCATCGCCTGATTTACTCGCGGGCCAAAACTTGCGGAAACCAGCTCGAAGTTATTGGGATAGATGCGGCCCACGTTGGCGGCCATACCAGTAGCACCTGCTTCAACGCCATTATCATCCGCTGCCCCGAGGTAGTTGATAGGGTTCTGCGAACCGGCGTCATCCACCAGAACTGCCGCAAGATCGAAAATACCCACCTCGTCAATGGCCAGCAATTGCGTGCTGCTGCCACCGCTGAACGCCGAGAAGGCTTCGTTGGCGGTAATAACACTTCCGGTGACGCCACCTGGGACGCCTGGATTATCGTCAACGCCGGGCACGCCAGGATCGTCTGTGATTACACTGACAATTACTGTATGGTCCGCCACGGCTGTTTCGTTACCAAAATTTTGGGTGATGGCGTTGTCTGACAAATCGGCCTCAAAATCGGGCAGGCCATCCTGATCCGCATCATCAGCGGACTGCCAGACAACACCAGATACCGTGGCATTGAAACCAAGACCCGCTCTGGCAAAAGGCGGACCCGTGTGGTCGCTGGCTACGGAAGCAACGCCACCGTTACTGCGGCGGTCTGCATCGAAATCAATATCGAAACCAAATGGTCTGACAACAAAAGGAGAAGCTGTGGACCCGGTAATAAAATCACCAGAGAGCACACCACCAATGTTGTCGTTAAACGGTATTTCAAACTGCCCATGCAGAGATATTGTTCCTGCATCCGGGTAAGCAAAATCCAGAGTTGCACCTATATTGTTCTCTCCTTCGACAATCGTGGGCTGGTCCTCAAAAAGCAGATCCACGCTGCTACCAGAGGCCTCCGGATTCGCAGTGGGTGAATTAAACACCGGAATGGATTGTTCGATTGTATTGACATCCCAGACACTCATGTTTGATACCGCACAGGTACTCGGGTCTTCACAAACCGCAGCCAGCGTAATCGTGGCTGTCGTGCCATTGCCCACCAGAGATTCACAAGCCAGCGATTCATTCTCTCCTGGCACATCCACGCTGCGCACCAACTGAATAGTTACTGTGCCAGTAGAAGGGGCCGTCATGGATGGCTTACCGGCGATCTGAAATGGCAACGCGGTATTAGACGTGGTTTCGTTGTAGAACAGCAGACCTGCTTCATTGAAAGTAATCGATGGATCATGATCGGGAATGCCGTTTAATTCGGTGTAGGCGCCAGCAATATTAAAACTCAGAGTTGGCGTGTCTCCGGCGGGATCTGTGTAATTAAACTGCAACTGTATCGCGTCTTCGACACCCAGGAAGGTGTAAGTCCCTTGCCCATCGGTGTTGGTGCCCGGACCGCCGATATCTACCAGACTGCCCGCACCGCTAAGAATTGAAGCCCAGGTGCCCGCACCAGTTGAGGTACTTAAATTGATAACCGTGCCATTACCTGGCTCAGCAGGAAAATGGTTTGCGTCATGACCGGAGATCGTTACTGTAGACGCCACACAGGCGATTCCCGTTGTCGCCACAGAAATATGAAAGTGATCTATAGCGCCGATGCCACAATCAGTGGTTCCTGTCGAGATTTCCACATTGTGTATGTTCATAAAGGCTGCCAGCGTATAGCCATTGGCAACCCGAAATCGCACTGCAATCGATCCGGTGAAGTCATCTATGACTCCGCCGAGTGTGCTCAGATTTACATTAACATTGGTCGGTGAGGCGTTAGTGCCAGAAAGACTGGTTAAATTGGAAGCCGTCTCCCAATTGGATCCACCATCATCGCTGACTTCCACGATAAGCTGATCTGCAAGGCTCAGGCCGGAATAAGTGTAGTCAAAGTCAAGAAACACATCCTGATTGGCGGTAAAAAGACTGAGGTCTGCTTCTCTCTCCAGGCTCGGCTCGAAATTACCATTAGTATTGGGATTCGAAGTAAGGGACAACACACTTCCGCCAATCTGGACATTACCTGCATTGGGTCCTGCACCAGATGAGGCACTGATTCCATCAAAGCCGTCGATTTCCTGCCAGTCATTGGCCCAAACGGTTGAGCCGTCATTGTTATCAAACGCAGAAAGATCAAACTCATCCGCGTAGGACACCGCCGTGATCACCAGGTTGAAATTGAAATTGTCATCCTCAGTGCCCAGTTCATCCACAAATCCATTGCTTACATTGACATTGACCGTTTTGGCCACGGGAACCGCTTCCGTGACATCAAGATTGAGCGTGACCTGACCATTATCGAGTGCCGAAAATGTATAGATCGCTTCACCGTCATCGGCGACCCCGTTGTCGAGCGTGCCATTGCCAGTATCCAGGCTCCAGTCTCCGTCAGCAACGCCATCAATACTGATGCGAATTGACCCGGTGTAGTCGGTATCAATCTGGTGGGCATCACCACCGCCTTGCTGGTGCTTGGTGATGGTGATCTTGCCCGCTGTACAAGCACTACCAGCCTGGGATTGTTCAATTGAAAAGTGACCCAGATAGCCATCTTCAATTATGTGTAAAGCACTTATGGTTCGGGCCGGATCGGCGGCGCTGAATACGCCAATTGGGATATTGCCTCTGAACAGATTCTCCGAGCTGGATGATGTCGGTGTGGGACTGGCATCAACTGTCAGTTCGACCACATCGTCTCTGCCAAATACTGAATTGTCGTCACCTACGACAGAGCTTTCGTCTGCGGATGAGAAGATGTAAGTGTCAATGACCTGGGTCGCATCGGTTGGGTCTACCCTGATATAGGTTGCATCCACATTAACAGTGGCTGCATCGAACACATTGTCGTCCTCTGCATCGAGGTAAATACTAAAGCTCGAGCCGTCATAGCGAACCAGGTCCGAATCAGACCAACCAATACCTGCTGCCACATCTGCTGCAGTGGAAAAAACGATATCGCCATTGTCGAGCACATAGACCGCATCGATGTTCTCTCCAGTGGTCTCTGTCTCGCTGTCACCATCGAACAGCAGTGAGCCCTGCCTGGTGATCGGGTCGTAGATCACCAGGTCATTGGCATCGAAAGCAAAATTGTTGTCACCCACAGTGCTGGAAGAAGCCGTAGAGAGAATTATCTGACCATTGGGCAGCAGATGTACTGCATTGATGTCATTCAGGCCAAAGCCTTCTACGGAGTTATCGAGAAACATGACCGCTTCATCGAGAATTGGATCAAAGATAATCAAATCATCGTCTTCGAAGTCTACAAGCTGGCCAGCACCCGATCCCAGGGTGGTCAAATTGAGAGCAGAGGAAACCGACAACAGAAATCGTTCCGTCGCAGAAGCCGGAGGCGCCTGAATCGTGCCACCATCTGAACTGGAGTTATTGCCAGGGACAATATCGAAATTGTAGAGACCGCTGGTAACCGATGCGGTGTTGGACACCAGCTGACCGGCCGTGCCGGTAACTTCTACTGTTAATGTAATCGTAGTCGAATTGCCAGCCAACAAGGTGCCGGAGAAATCACAATCCAGATTGGTAGAGCCAGGATTGGTTATGGCTGCACAGGACCAACCGGGATCTGTTGCAACCGAATCGAACTCGATATAGCTAGGTTCGGTATCAGATACTGTAATTGTAGGGGTAACCAATGATGGCGTAATGTCATCAGGCCCAAGATTGACTACGGTAAGTTCAAAATCGGCAAACGCATTAGGACTGTCGTCTTCCAAAACATCCAGCAATGTCTTGGTAATACTGAGGTTAGTTTCAACACCTTTGACATTGGTAGTGACACTATGGACGTTATTATTGTTTCCGGTCTTGTCGTCCAGATCATCGATATCAATGATGCCGCCCTGCAAATCATTGACATTATCAAACTCGGGAGACTCGCATCCCGCCGGGTCCGGCATCACTCCGGGTGCTTCTGGAGTACAAGTACCGTCGTTGTGCTGCATGCGAACAATCACTTTCGCATCGTTGTTCAGGCTGGGGAAATTGCCGGGCGGACCGGCGATTTGCACAGTAAAGTTAAGAGGATTAGCAGTCGGTGTTGCCTGGTTCAGTCCCCCGGCCCCATGAACCGCCTGAATATCATAATCACAAGTGAACGCACCGGGGCTAAGCGTCACGCTACAGGTCCAACCTGTTCCAGCCACATCGCCTGCTGCGGCAAAAGAGTATCCGGCAGGCAGCACACCCGTGACGGTTAAATTTCCAGTGGCTTCACCATAGGAAGTTGCTCCATTACCATTGTTGGTCACATTGACCTGATAGGTGCCGGTAGTGTTTACCTTATAAGGCGAGCTCGTCTCGGCAAGGGTAATTTCCAGATCGGCAATCGGGGCATTGGTGACACTGATAATTTCAGAGACCAGCAATACCAGATCCTGCCCTGAAGAATAGCGAGTGGTTATTTCCTCAGCATTGGTATTGGCAAAGGGAAACAGCACATTGTCATCAACATCAGGAGTCGCCTCATCACCAGAAATGTAGTGAGTGTCTGCGTCTACACCCCAGGAAGATCCCAGCTCATCACCTGCCGCTCCAGGAGGAGAATCGGGCCCGGGGAAATCAATTTCATAACCACCAGACTGATTGACTCCGTTGGCGGTACTATCCCACTGGTACTTGTAGTCTACGCCGGCAGTGGGGTCGATATCCTGAATGACAAACACTGGTCTGGTGATCGTGCCATTAAACTCAGCATTCGCTGGATTGTAATCTGTAGTAAGCGTAATGAAATTATTGGGATCGGTGGAACCGGGTGCATCCTGAATCTTCAACGATTCATCGCCATTGAAGATTGTTTCATCCCCTTCCACGGTGACATGTGTAATCTGACCGTTAGGTACTTCCCCATTGGTATCAGGAGACGCCATACGAAAGTTTCGCGGCACCAGGACGAAGGCAGAATCCTGGAATGGCTGGAAACCATGGAACAGGTTAATCACCCTGAGTTGTTCAAAAGGATTATCGAAAACTACAGACAGAGCCCAGCCTCCGGCACAAGCCCCTGTGAGTGACCAGGGCGCACCAAACTCCGCATCCAGATTCTGCACTTCGTAGGTCCCGTTTCCGGTAACCAATGGGGTGACATCCTTGTAAGCTGCAAAGTAATTGAGGTTGTTGGCCTGACCAACATTCTCAATACTGAAAATCTCGTCAGCGGTAATGACCGTGCTGGTCAGCGATGGGTCAATAAACGTTACCTGGTCGTAGTCATCTGCGTAGGGAGGATCACCGCTGACATCGCCTCCACCGAACCAGTATAAATAAGCCGCCAGCACAGTGCTGTCTACCTGGTCTCCGGGAACAGGGTCAACATATCCCGCCAGTGCAGTTTCATCCAGCTCTGGCAGGTTTAATGTGGCTGAAGCAAAGCTATTGGCATTACAACTGCCACCAGCATTGTTGGTCGTTCGCAGAGTCGCTGCGATAGTCTGGTAGCTGAGATTGCCAGAGTAGGTTTGAAACAGCGTGACCGGCTCATAGCCCACGGCAACGGGAGGTCCGGTAATGAGTGGATTAAAGGCTGCCACAATTTGCGTATAACGATCCATGTTGGTGTTGTCGGGCGTCTCATCGATGGTGATGGCACCTGCCGAAGGCACGAAACCCGAACTTCCTGCAAAGATAAAGTAAGTGCTGTCGGGTCCGTTAAATAATCGTGAAATTGGAGGCTCTGGAGAGACATTGGTGTAGTCGGCTGTACCGATAGCTCCATCGGAACCATTGCTAACCACACTGAATACCAGCGCATTGTTTTGTGTTGTGGTAATTGTTGTAGAGGCGATGTATGGCGCCGAGGGCGTAACAGACTGATCCCCATTTACCTGTCCGTCACCGGCCGGAGTATCCGGTTGGGGAAAAACTTGTTCCACATCATTGAGGACGAAAACACACATGGTCGGGTCGTAAGGATCATTGTGCGTCACTGTGGCCGACAGAACCCCACCGGCCGGATCGATATCTGCATCCAGAATTCCCCACATCTCGGTGTTGTTGTCGTAGGCACCATCCTCTGCACGCTCATCTCGAATCAAGGTCATCGGTACGCCATCGAAAGTAAAGCTTGTGAAATCCCCATCTCCGTCCATGGCGGCAGCGACAACCACCATCCTGCCGCGCAAGGACGGGTCAGATTCCTGCGGCGCGATAGTCACAGAATTGGACAGGGGCGAAGGACCCTGGTCGCAACTCACTTCCGAAATGATCGGCGTACAGGAAGTGACAAGTAATTCAGGATCGGCTGAGCCGGCTTCGACAATGACACCGTCCAGTCCTTCCACCTCATCGATCAGATCAATGCTCAGAGTTTCCGCGTTTAAATTTGTGTAATCGAAGGTGACCTGGCCACCGTCTGAGACACCACTAAACGTGTAGGTGGCAGCGCCATCGTCGTCGCCGGGCGTGTCAGTAAGAATGCCGTTGCCGGTGCCAATCGCCCAGTTACCGTGGTTTGTGGAAGTGGTAATGTTGACTTCACCGGTATAGTCCGTCGCGAGCCCACCACCCTGACCGGCAGATCGATATATCTCTATAGTGACTTGCTGAACATCACAGGCGGTCTTGACTTCATCGTTGTGTGTACTGCCACCATCGAAACTGATTTCGAAGAAGCAGAGAGTAACGGCCAGATTTGGATCGAAAGTGGACCCAGGGTTTCCAGGGTCCGTTGTCGTGCCATCATCAATATCGATGTTAACCGAGGCATTGTTGGATGCGGTATGGGTAAAAATCAGGTCGATGACCCCGTCATCGTCTGCTCCCCCGCCAGGCCCATCATCAATGAAGGTATAGCTTGCTGAACCATCCTCTGCCACGGGGTCGAAAACCACCCCTTCCGCATTGGAAACTGCCCAGGTTCCATCACCCGTATTGGTGCTTAGCAGTATCGTGCCAGTGTAATCCAGGACAGCTCCACCACCAGAATCTACAACCTCGATGCGAACAATCTCTGTTGAACACACATCGGTTGCACCGGGCGTTGCATCAATGAACGAGATGCGAAAAACACAGCTATCAAAAGTGACATCAACATCCGACGCACCATCCAGCGACAGGTTGGCCCCACTTGCTTCCAGGTTGACCGTCTCCGCCGTATCATTGCCGAAAGTCAGGGTGAGCACACCATCGTCGTCAGGATGGAACTCGTAGCTGGCATTGCCACTGCCGAAATCACTGAATGTGCCCAATTCTCCTACGGGTGTGTAGGTACCACTGTTGGTGTCGTTGCCGAGAATCAGCGTGCCATCGAAGTCTACGGCGTCCGCTCCGAATCGATCCAGAACCGTGTATGTCACACTGACACCCGCCTCACAGACCCGAGCCGTGGGCGAGGCTACTTGTACATCTACGGTACAAGCCGCGACATCCAGTAGTGGATCAAATGCACCGGACGGTGATGCGGCAGTGGATGAAGTCACTTCGAAATCTACTGCAGCATCAACAAAAGGTAGTTGAAAAAATAAAACTATGTCGCCACCATCAGCAGGGTCAAATGTGTAGTCAACAGATCCGTTGCCATTATCCACCAGGGCGTTGGTAGCATCACTGACGGTCCATGTACCGGCAAGAGCACTGTTGGAAATGGTAACGGTACCGCTAAAACTTGTATCGAGCACACCACTGGGGTTGGTAACAGAAATTGTAATGGCTTCCAGTGAACAGACGTCGGATTGTCCACTGTGGGACAGGCGTATTTCTTTAGGGCTAAATGGATTGAAGGACGCAACGATCGCCGAATGCCGATTCGGATTTCCTCCAGACCAGGATTCGGTTACGGTGAGTGCGCCAGCGGTTGCCATGTATCCGAAACTGGCTTCGAATTCGGCTCCACCACCTGGATCCGGGGCATCAAATAGTTTTGCCCAGGTAATTGTTGGCGCACCTGGCACCGAAGTGGCTACAGGATAATCACTGCCGCCCGAACCGTTGCCCACCAGACTGATCACCAACGCCGCATCTTCCGTAGTCGTGATTGATGTCACTGCATTTTGTGTGTTCTGTGCTTGCGAGCCATTAACGGGATCGGCGCCTGTAGCGCCGGAACTGGGTGTTGGGAATGACTGGTCGATGTCTTCCAGGTAAATGACACACATCGAAGGGTTAGTATCTCCCGTAGTGGCACTGACGTTATAGGTACCAGCGCCCGGCGGAAGGTTTACATCCAGAATTCCCCATAGCTCAGTGATATTTCCGGCACCGTTGAGATTGATCTCCTCGTAAATCAAAGTCATCGGTGTGTTGGCACCGCCGACATCAAAGGTCGCTGCCGTGACTTCGGCTGTGCCTTCCAGGCCCACAGCCACCAGCACCATGCGAGAACGAAGCAAAGGGTTGGCGTTTTGCGCAGCAATAGTGACAGAGTGCGATGCACCGGTCACACAGGATTGACTGCTGATCGTTGGACAGGAAGTTAAAGTCAGATCAGGATCATCAGGGGAAGCATTGAGGGTTTCTACCTGAGATACCCCGTTATAGGCGATATCGAAATTTGTTGTACCCACGTTCGGGTTCTGAAAAAGAAACGTCGCCACTCCGTTGTCATTGGTATGAAATTGATAAGTCGCATTACCATTACCCAAATCGGTTACCGCGTTATTGAGACTACCGGCATCAGACCAGCTCGCACCGGTTGCGTTGGAGGCACTCAGGCTTATGGTGCCCGTAAACGAAGTAACCGGTGCGCCCAGTCGGTTGGTTACACTCACTGTGACTTCCTGCGTCCCACACACAGCGGCAGCGGTATCGGGCATCGAGATTCTGAACTCGACGGGTTCGATGGCTATGGTACGAGTGTGCCATTCCTGGGCTACACCGAAATTGAACGTACCAGCAGCTCCGGCACCGGCTGCAGCCTGATAGTAGTAGAGCGCTGCTCCGGAAGTTGTCCCACCACCTCCTCCACCTTCTGAGGGGAGGCGAGATGAGCCTTCGATGATATTAAAGTAGGGGGTGCTCATCCCGCTCACTGCGGCTGCGTTATCAAAAGGCTCGAGCGCGTTTCGGTGATCAATATTCACCATTTTCAGAATGAGGCTGTTAAGTGTGTTTGTAGTGACCGCAGGAGTCTCAGCAGTAGTATCTGTGCCAGTGCTTACCGGGGAGAAGACGCCCAAGCCGGAGGCGCCGGTGAAGCGCAACATGTAAGAGTAGTACTGCTCATTACTGTCCCAGCCAAAAGTGTAGGTAGCCGGGGTTGTCGCGTCGGCTATCTGGAAGAAGACTTCCGATGTAATTGCCGGTGTACCCTGATAGGTTCCCAGGGGAGTCCAGTCAGCGTTATATTCGGTAGGGTCATTGATGTCTTCATTCTCCCCATCGGTGGATAGGACGAATACCAACACATCTCCCTCCTGCACGCCTGTGGGCACATCGATGGTGAGGGACTGGTTGTTTCCTGTCTGCCTTTCTTCAGTACAAGACACCAACTGCAGAATCTCTCCTGCTACCGGGGTAAATGCGGTGGTACTGGTTTCGTTACAGCCTGGACCTACTGTCTGGGCCTGGGCAGCGGACAGCAATACGGCATTCCATAGCAGGGCGAGCAGGATTAACCCGATAAACCGCCTGGCAATATTGCGTAAGTTATCCATTGAAGTTGGTCGCGACGTCATTTCAATCGTTGGCAGGCAATCCGCTTGCGCTGTGTTTCATTTTCGACCCCTGACAGGTCTTCTGCCTAACTGATCGAAACAAAGTAATTCCTGATATTTCTCAATATTTTCCAATAATTTTAATTACTTAGAAAAATATCGACTGATTGGGCCGATAGTTAATCCACGCTTTGCAGCCCCTGGCAAAAAGGTCTATTACGAGCCTAAAACATACGGGGGAATCAGCAAAAATTCGAATAAAATCGGGGGCTTAATTAGGGATGGAATCGCCCGATTCAGGGCTCTCCCAATGCCTCTAAAAGCATTTTTGTGGCCCTCATCACAGAAATATTGTGGTGGGTTATTCTCTTGCAAAAACAAGTATTTAACCCGAGAATACTCAGACATCGGCAAGCCTTGCCGACCTAGTCTGTTAGTCAATAAAAATGAGCCACGGAGCCCTCGATGGAACTGGAATACAAGGTCGTTCAGGCACAAACTCCCCTCTTCAGTGATCCAAAGAAAATGCACGAAGTGCTGGACCAGGAAGCCAGGGCTGGCTGGCGCCTGCTGGAGAAGGAAGACAATTACAAGCTGCGTTTACAGCGGGATATTAGCCACCGGGAGAATGACCAGAATCTGGATTTTGATGCTTATCGGTGTACGGTTGGGGTGAGTTCGGTGGTGACTTATGGGGCGACTGCGTTGATTACTATCGGGATTGTGTCAGCAATTCTCTATCTTGCCTTGTGGACGAACTAGTAAACTGTTCGCACCTGAATTGTTCTTTCCACGTCTCCACAACTCCCCGTACTTTCAACAGTTGCGTAATTGGTACCGCTAATTGTGACTTGCGTGCAGGTAACGCTGGCCGAACATTGATTAAGCCCTTCGCTAATGAAATTGTAAACCCGAGGCCCTGCTGCACATTCGGCTGTCGTGCCATAGGCTGGGTACTCTTCCGGCGGATAGATTGTATTCATTCCAATACCTGCGCCAGATTCTGCAGCGTAAAAGGCGCGCGTCAAATTAATCTCCTCCTCGAACGTCTGGGCATTTTGGTTTAGTAGCTGATTAATTCCAGCCGCAATTGCAATCATTAAGGTTACGACAAAAATTGCCGCTGGCAAGCCGATTCCTCTTTGACTGACTCTGTTCATAGCAATAACTGTTTTCATTGATGTTGCTTGTCCTGAAACCTGATTTGTTTACGGAACGCTACGCGTTAAGACTTCATGGTTTAGTTGAATGTTTTCACCATTGGCACTCATATTCAGTTCGATACTGACGATCGAGTTTCTTGCCAATGATTGATTGCTGACTGAAAATGCTGTTACACCTGTATTATCTATACTGTCAGTGATAAGCATTTTGTCTGGAGCCGCCGAATAGTTTGGTAAACAGGTTTGGTTCAAGGCAACTTCACACACGCCGGATTGTTCTTCCTGGCTGACTTGAGATGCATAAAACCCGTAGTTCGTGTACCTGTACATTTTGTCTCCGGCGATGCAATAGCTAATAGGATCTTCTACTACGAAAAATCTCTGACTTGGAGACCGCCTGCGAAACCGATGAGCCTTGATAAGAGTGACCGTGCTTTGATCAGCGGTGGCGCTGTTAGCAATTGTGCTAATTTCCTGGATAGGCCTCCGATTGGGGAAATTGGGCCAACCTGAGGATGGCCCGTTGTCTCCGTCGTACAGAAAATTTTGACGCCGGGGATAAATCACCGCGTATCCGCCATTAACCCCATGCTGCGATGGGATAAAGTCGACTACATCAAAAGTTGTGCCAGAAGTACTGAAAGGTGGATTAATATATGAGGTTGCAGCCCTTATAGGGATGAACTCGATACACTGATCACCTCCAGACGTTGCGGCAGTAGTTCTGATACTGTTTGGTAGCGCATTGTGTAATTCAAATGCCAGCCTGTCTATCGCCACTCGGCCCGCTGAGGCAATTTCACTACGGTCCCTGCTTGTGCTGATGCCTTCTACTGCGTTACCTATAAATCCCACCACGCCGATACCGAGTATGCTGCTGATTACGATTACGGCGACAATTTCGATGATGGTCAGACCTTGTTGCCTGACAACCGGAAACGATTGGGAAGGAAAATTCATATTAAAAATTGGATTTGTAGGCACTGAAAGTGTAGCCCTGCGAAAGTCCTCGGTAGCTGACTGTCAGGGTAATTAGTTTTGCATCGAACTGGTCATCGTATTCGTTATTCACTGGCAAATTCTCTTCTTCTTCACCAACGCCCAGATTGATATAGCGCACTTCCACTTGCACACGAAAATTGTCGTAGCCGGTTCGTGTCGCGCCAGTTGCGTCTTGCAGCGGATTAACCTGACCATCTCCTTCATCCAGGCCATGGTAGTCGTCCACATCGTCATAACGAGACCTGGTCTCCCCACCGTCCGGACCAAATGAACCTTCCGCTGTGCACTGTCTCGCAGGAGGAGCCGTTGCCCTGCAAGGGGGAATGCCCCTATTGCGTGTTCTTTCATCAAAGCGCTTCCCCATGATCTCGTCGAGATAAGCCTGAGCCAAGGCTACAGCTCTGAGTTCCACCATGGTATTGGCACTTTGACTCGTGCCGAACCGAAGCGCCAGGGTCACCCCGGTCAGGGAAATAGCTATTATCACTATACTGGCAATAGTCTCAATCAGGGTGAGACCGCCTTGCTTGTTAGACATCGCAATCACCAGCATAGGCGAAGCCTGATGGGGAAACACAGACAGATTCTACATCGCTGTTGTTCACACAAATCCTGACCGCAGAGGTAACAGCCCCAGTGTTTCCAGTAACTCCGCTTACACCCAGATCACCAAACGACTCAAAACCAAGAGTCATTGGTGTACTATTCGAGATCGAAAAATCGCCGTCGTCAACAGAACAACTCGCCGTTTTGTTGATATCACCACTAAGACTCACGTTACTCAAATCGAGCTCGTAGGAATCGATGGTGCCACCACTATAGGTTGTTTCCAGCGTAACCATATCGCCGCCAGCACTGGGCGTAATCGTCATAGTGACATTATTGCGACCCAAGGCCGCTTGCTGGGCGGTTCTGGCCAGCGACACGATCTGGTCCCGCACGATTACGGAGTTAAAAGTATCGCCTTCCGTAAATCTGGCCATGACGAATACTGCCATAATCGCTGTCAAAACAATGACAACAATCGACTCGACTAGTGTGAAACCAGAATTCTTATAAAAGCCGGTTATGTGCATTGAGGAGTTCCAGCCTGTTTATCCTGCATCGCCTCATGGACCCAGTATAGCGCCAATAAAAAAGCCGGAGGGCTTTTGCAAGCACTCCGGCTACGGATGTTTCCGTATTATGGCCTGCTATTACAGTACTGCTGCAATAGTGGCGCCATTCGTACGCGTCATCGTTCCGTCGGTTCGATATGTCAGGTAGGGAATAGTGTCACCTACAGTGGCTGTTTGCGCTGTGTAGTAATACTCACAACTTTCATCGTTACCGGTGCCTGGAGTTCCATCCGGGTCCACCAGGATGGCTATAAAGTCCGCAGTCTGCACACCCCCTACATTTGCCGCGCCAGCAGCCGTTGGATTAGATGCACCACCAGAGGCCGCAAAGGTAATATTGTTACCAGACTGCTGTAAAATGCTCTGTGCAATTGAAACACAATCGGCTTCTGAGTCCAGATCTGCACCAGCCGTGCCAAATGGATATCCTGTGCCGGTATCAGCCAGCAGATCACTCGCACCGTAGCCTACTGCGGTGGCTGGTTGCTGCTCTGCAAACCAAGTTGCACGATACATGGCCAAACCAGAAGCCATTGAGCCCAACGCCGCATCCACCACGGCACCATGAGCCTCGTCAGAAATATCCATGAATCGCGGTAACGCTGTAGCTGTCAGAATGCCCAGCAACAGAATAACTACGACCAATTCAATGATCGTAAAACCGGCTTCGCCAGTTTTCCCGATTCGTCGTGTGTTCAGTGTCTTCATTGGTTCCACCCTCTATTGGTATCCAGATGTCTAAAAAATTCTCTGTTTACTGCTATAAACATTATTTGGTTCTAGCGAGTGAGAAATCTCAGCTTCTCAGTCGATTCCGCAAACAAGATATTGGTCTTCACTATCAACCTATCAAAGTCTCGCAACCGTCTCGCAAATGATCACATTCCTGCTTTTGAACAAAGTTGGGGAATTGATCACCAGTAGTTCCTGATAACGGCTCATTTATTAAGAACTTAACGTGATTTTCTAAAGTAAATGCGTACCGATTCCCGATGGCTGCCTATTGTTCTTCATCCGCCAGAGCTTGTATAGGTGAACTGGGCTATTTTTTCCCCAGATTGCCCCAGCCTCCTGAAAAGTGTGACCTGGATAACACTCTATTTTTATTGGATTTTTCCGGACTCCTGCTTACGGGCGATTGCCAATGGCTTAATGTGACGCTCATCACAGACTGATCTTGCACAGGTCTATCCTTCAAGAACTCCAGCGCCCGCCAGTTCTGTGATGTTCGACTCCCATTCGTAAGGCACAACGGGCTCAAGCAGTAAGCCACTGAGTTTGGCTCCCTCAGGAGGCCCATTCCGGCTTTCGTTTTCGAGCCTCCTTTGTGCCTCTCTGCCAAGCGGAAGGCCGGTTGCTGGATCATTTATCCGATATTGTGGTTCAACCACGAAACGTATTTCGTCTGTTTCGACACGCCTTCCATCTACCAGAAGATAAACTCCCTCTGCATTGTTGACGAGATAAACCAATTCGTTCTGCGATTGATCGTAATACCAGCTGCGTCGTTCAATTGAAGATTTATCGACAAAGTCGAATGACCCAAGGTAGTTGCTCGGGGGGTCGAGCAGTAAATCCATAGGATTGGAGTTTGCCATTGCCCTGATAGCACCGCCCTGACCTCGAGTCATGGCAACCATCAGCTCCAAATTGATCCCTGTCTGAATCTGGGCAGCGACAGCAACGAAATTTGCTCGCTCAGCTTCGCCAGGAAACTCGGTAAATCTGCGGGCAGCAGCAGCGTAGATGATAGCCACGCAGATGATAAAGACGACCAGTTCGAACAGAGAAAACCCCTTCGAACGATTCCAGCGCTGTGCAGATGGTAGCCTTTTCTGAGCATTCATCATGTTTACAATTCACTAGTTGCCTGAAGCAACCAAGGTAGTCGAATAGGTCTATTGATCAGGTAACTTTTAATACTACCCGGTTGCAGCGGTACTCAAATCCCAAATTGGCAGGAACACTCCGAGAGCGAGAATCAAGACTAATCCGGCAATGAATACGATAAGGATAGGTTCAATCGCGTCTCCCAGGCGCTTTAGATCGTATTCAACTTCAGCATCATAGAAATCAGCCACCTCAGACAGCAACTCGTCAACGGTACCAGTTTCCTCGCCAACAGCGATCATTTGAAGCACGAGCGGTGAAAACATCCGAGAGTTGGTGGCAGTTCTGTGAAGCGACTCTCCACGCTCCACTCCTTCTCTCATTTTATGAATATTACTGCCTATGAATGCATTCCCAACCGCTCCAGCAACCACACTAAGTCCTTGCACCAGGGGAAGACCAGCAGCAAGTACCATGGAAAATGTTCGTGCGAATCTGCCTAATGCAACTCGCTCGAAAATGGCCCCGGCCAGCGGAATCTGCAATTTGCGACGATCCCATTCATGCCTGCCTCTTTGCGTGTTTTTCCATGACATGAATCCAAAAAAACTTCCAAAAATGGCCAACAGGATCAGAGGCCAATAATTGAGCACAAATTCAGACGTGTTCATTAATACAACTGTCTGCCAGGGTAAATCTGCTCCCAGGCGGTCAAATGTCTCCTGAAAAACTGGAATTACGAAAACTGTTACTACTGCCAGAGCTGCAGCAATGGCCACCATGACGAAAATCGGATAACGCGTTGCGCTTTTGATTTGCTTGGTCGTATTTTTCTCCAACTCGAGGTATTTCCCAATTTCCAGAAAAGCCAGATCCAATCGCCCTGTATTTTCGCCAACATGTACCAGACTCAAAAACAGATTCGAAAAAACATCGGGATACTGACCTAATGCTGTGGCAAGAGACTGGCCATTTTCAAGCCCTTCTACTACATCCCTGAGAATTGCCCTAAATGCTTTATTGGTCAAAGACGCTTCCAACCCGCGGATCGCGCGGTCCAGTGGCAATCCAGCTTTTGTCAGACTACGCATCTGTCGAGCGAACATTATCAGGTCGTCAATCAGAATCTTGTTCGCACCTAATAAATCATTGATACGTTCTATCGATGACGAGTGTTCATCCAGCGCAGGCCGTTTACTCCTCTTCTTTGTGCTTACTGGCCGGGATCTTTGTGTCTCGCTGATTTCTATCGGAGTAACTCGCTCGCTAAAGAGAGCTGCTGCTGCTTCTTCTGCAGTTGCAGCATCTATATTCCCCGATACCAGAGAACCTTCATTGTCACGACCACTGTATTTAAATAAGGGCACTAATTAATACCTGTACTCAGAGTTATCCGGTTTCCATAAAATCTTCTGATTCATCAATTTGCTCTGCGACTCGCAGTACTTCCTCGAGACTAGTAATACTGCGTGCTGCATCTTGTAGGGCACTCACAACGAGCGGCTGATAACCTGGAGTTTTCCTGGCTATTCGTACGAAATCGGCTGAATCTGCTCGTCGGAGAGCATCTGACAGTGATTCATTCATCACTAGAATTTCAAACACGCCTACTCTTCCTCGATATCCCGTGTTGTTGCAACGATGGCAGCCAACGGGTTTCTTCAATCGCATTTGTTTGAAGGCTTCTTCTCCAAGAATTCCCTGAATCCAGGCAGCATCTTTTGCCTCAGGCACATGATCCTCATAGCAATTGTCACAAAGTCGTCGCACCAGCCTCTGTGCTACCACTGCTCTCAAGGCGGTCGCTGCCAGAAACCCTTCCGCGCCCATATCCACGAGGCGCATGGCGCTGGAAACCGCATCGTTGGTATGCAACGTGGAAAGAACCATGTGGCCTGTCATAGCCGCCCGCAGTGCGATTTCCGCGGTTTCCTGGTCCCGAATCTCACCAACAAGCAATATATCCGGGTCCTGCCGCAATGCTGCCCGCAGCACTCGAGCAAAACTTAAGTCTATTTTAGGATTGATCTGTACCTGATTGATGCGATGCAGTCGATATTCAACCGGATCTTCCACCGTAATAATCTTTTTCCCGACTTCATTCAATTCCTGCAGAGCTCCATAAAGGGTAGTAGTTTTACCACTACCAGTTGGGCCAGTAACCAGAATCAAACCGTGGGGCTGATGGATTAGCTGACGAAACTTCTCCAACATATTTACCGGCATGCCTACTTCGTTCAGGTCGGTCGCCCCTTCTGTCTGGTCCAGCAGACGCATTACGACCGACTCGCCATTCGCAATCGGCATCGTTGAAAGTCGAACGTCTATATTTCGGTTCTTTACTTTTAGGCTAAAGCGGCCATCTTGTGGCAATCGTTTTTCCGATATATCCAATCCAGACAATAGCTTTAATCGCAGTACCAGGGCAGGCGCAATTCTGCGCTCTTTCATTACCTGTTCCTGCAGAACCCCATCCACCCGCTGTCGAATCCGCAGCACGTTTTCATCGGGTTCGATATGAATATCTGAAGCACGCACCTGCACCGCATCCTCAAATATGGATTGCAGCAGTTTGACAACGGGTGCTTCGCTATCATCCGCATCAAGGGTGAGTGCTTCAAGATCAAACTGGCCATCAGTAAGCTCTTCGTCCAGCTCCTCGGCAAAGCTGGCTATCTCTTCTGTGCGACGATACACAAGATCGAGCGTATTCAGAACTTCTGACTCGCGAACCAGCGCCTGCTCGACAGGTTGCTGCAAGATGCGTTCGATTTCATCAAACGCGAAGATGTCCATGGGATCTGCCATACCCACCAACAGACCAGTAGGCTTTTCCTGCAGGACTATGGCGCGATGTCTTCGTGCGTAGGTTTCAGGCAGACGCTGGATCAGTGTCACATCAAACTGGAACCGCTTGAGATCAATGAAAGGAATTTCCATTTGTTGGGAAAGGAAGCTGAGAAACTGATCCTCTTCCACCATGCCCAGGTCAACCAGAACACGACCAAGTTTCTGGCCAGTCTCTCGCTGCTTTTCTAAGGCCTTTTCCAACTGTTCCGCAGTGATGACCTGATTTTGAACCAGAAGATCACCAATGCGCGTTGTTTGCTTGGCAATTGCCATGGTCTACTGGCTCAGAACTGCGAGCCTCTCCTGGCTGCGACGACGCAGGTTCGCGCTTAGGTTAGAAAGACTGACTGCCCGGGAGTAACCCTGGCGTGCCGCACTGGTGTTGCCCAGGGATTCCTGGGACGCGGCAAATCCATACCACCATCTGCCCTGGCTCTGATCCTGCCTGACCAAACCTGTGTAGCTGATCAGTGCTCCTTCATAGTCTCGGCTGGCTAGCTGTGCGGTTGCCAAAATTTCATGATATTCCAAATCCGAATCAACCGGTGGAGCTCGACTGAGCAGCAAGTCGACCGCTTCAGTCAAACTGCCTTGAGCAATTAGTAATCGCGCCTTAATTTTCTTGAAGCCACGGTGATTGGGAGACAGCGCAAGTCCAGACTCAGCCAACTCTAACGCACCGAGGAGATTACCTTCATTGAGCAGTAGCTTGGCATAAGTTTCTCTCGCCTGGTGCGCATAGCGATTGTCTAGAATTTCCTGCTCCAAAACCGCATAAGCTTCGATTGTTTTATTCTCCGCGATTAGCTGCAACGCCTTTTGCACGGCGAGTACATCCTGTTCTTCTGGTGACAGAGCAGCTGCGTTTTTCACATCTTCAGTTGGTCGCTGTTCGAGATTCACTGGAGAGCGGGAAACGGCTGCCACTGCAGCTTCTCCCTCAACCGGCTCAACATCTGAATTCTCTACCGGTTCCTGGTTTATCTCTGCCGCAATTTGCTCCCCATCTCGCACTGGTGTGGAGTCTGGATTTATTTGCGGAACAGAATTTTCCGCAGTTACATTTTCCGTAACTACGGGAGGCGAGGGATTTTCGATAGAGTCCACTTCTGCTGGCGATTCCAACTGAGCAATACTTTCAGAAGCATCATCCGGAACAGATCCGGCATCGGTGTTACTTGCTTCGCTCTGCTCCTCCCCCGAATCACTCACCTCAGGAATAGTAGATTCCACAGCAAGGCGCGGCGCAATATTCAAATCGCGAGTTGTCCCGCTTCCGTTTTGTTGCATCCAAAACCAGGCTATCGCGCCGGCGCCAATGAGTAGCGCAGCGATCAGGTAAATCATCACCGGGCGCTGGCTTGATTCTGCTGGAACGTCTGGGGCGGGAGTTAGTGAAACCTTCGCAGCGTCGCCTGAAGAATCTTTGCGGCGCTTGTCCAGATCGCGCAACATATCATTGACAAGGCTCATAGATACAGCCTCCCCAGGTAGAAGAACAATACAGCACTGATCGCCAGCCCGGCTATGGCCAGAAATGCAGGCCTGAAATTAAAACTTGGCAATTCAACGCCCTCAGTATCTTCTGCTGCGTTCTTGATGTGATCAACCTGCACGGTTCGCTCACCTTTCCCGAACGCCACCATCAACGCTTTGTGGCAAAGAATGTTGATGACGCGCGGGATGCCGTTACTGGCTCTGTAGAGATAGTCCAACGCCCGCTTGGAAAACAAGAACGGTCCGTTATAACCGGCAGTGGCAACTCTATGGACTACGTAACGTTCAACCCCGTCGCGATCAAGTGCTTCGATTTCAAAAGAGAAAGTGATGCGCTGGCGAAGCTGACGCAATGAGGGTTGGCTCAGAGAAACATCCAGTTCGGGTTGAGCGAACACCACCACCTGAAACAGCTTCACCTGCTCAGTTTCAATATTGGTTAATAAACGCAAGGCTTCCAGGGTTTGCTCCGGCATGGCATGGGCTTCATCGATAAACAATACTACTTGCTTGTTGTTAGCGGAGTACTCAACCAGCCGTTCTGTGATCGCCTTAAGCAGGCGGTGATGCCCTACGTCCTGATCGATCTCTATGTTCAGCTCTTCAGCAAATGCCAAAAAGAGCCCCTTTGGGCTCAATACCGGATTGGGAATGTAAGCCGTTACATAAGCTTCCTTATCTTCTTCAAGCGTATTGAGGACCTTTCGGCAAAGCATGGTCTTACCAGTGCCCACTTCGCCGACAATCTTGATAAATCCCTCAGCATTCGCCAGAGACACCATAAGCATATTGTAAGCCTTATGGTAACTGGCCATATTAAGGAAGAATTGTGTATTCGGCGTTAGAGAAAAAGGAAGTTCTCTTAATCCGAAATGTTGTAGATACATTGTCTTGACTACCTAATAATTGGCCGTGAACTAGTTGTCAGCGAAAGGATCAATAGACCGATTAATGTCGCGAAATCGCTGATTGCTTTCATCCAATAGCTTCGCATCACCTTCTGCATTGGCGATGATTGGTTTCAGCAATATGATAAATTCACTCTTTACTGTCTGCGTCTGCCTTTGCTCAAGCACATCCCCAACAACAGGGACTCGAGAAACGCCTGGAATGCCGGCAGTTTCATTTATATTGCGCTCAAAAGCGAGGCCACCCAGTACAACTATTTTCCCATTCGCGGCTTTGATAACGCTATCAATTTCGCGAGTCGTTGTTCGCGCCAGAGGCACCACCTGACCACCGATGTTTTTTGCCTGCTCTTCAACTGCTGTTATTGTTGGATGCACGTGCAAAGTAATTTCACCATTGGCACTTATTTGAGGAGTGATATCCATCGAAATTCCTGAGAAAAACTGCTCGAGGTTATTTTCTTCATTGGTTGTTGTATTGTTTGCAGTTGAAACAGTCGTGGAATCCGCCTGGGTCTGGAAAAATTCCTGATCTCCATCCTGAAATACAGCTTTCTGGTTGTTCAGTACACGCAATTGCGGACTGGAAATTACCTGTGTTGTCCCTCTAGTCTGGAGAAGTTGAAATATCGCTTCGAAATCAGTGAAGCTGGTGCTCAACTGAAGCGGGTTTGATATTCCCTCTATTCCATTGCTTCCGGATTCGAATTCTCCAGCAATATCGTTGTTGCTGCCTAGAAGCCCATCTGAGGTGCCCGAAAATTCACCAGACCCAGATACCGGATTATTGGCTTGTGGGCCAAAGGTATTGAAATCCAGGGCATACTGAAACCCTTTGTTGAGTACAACTTCAAGGAATTGCACCTGGATGACAACTTCACGGCGCAAAGATTCCTGGGCGGCGTTGATAAATTGCTCAATTCGATCCAGCTCATGAGGAAAAGCCGTAACAATAACAATACCGGTTAGTGGTTGAACCAGAACGCTTTTCCCCTCATCAGTAACGGTTGACTGATTTCTTGCTCCTGCACCTCCTCCTATTCCGGCAAGCCCACCGAGGAGTCCTCCTCCAGCAACCCCTCCACCGGAACCGGAGCCAGAAGTTTCTACTCCAATCAGATTGGCAATGGCGGTCTCAAGGTCTGACCAAAAGTCAGTACTGGTTTGCGTTGAAATCTGTCCACCAGCACCGCCGCCACCCAGGCCACCAAGCCCTCCTCCCAGGCCACCAATGCCACCACCCAGAGCACCTAATCCCCCAATGCCCCCACCCAGGCCACCAATATTGCCCAGGCTTCCTGTGCTGCCATTGTTCAGGTTGTTGAGCCCACCACCAAGACCGCCTATGCCACCGCCGAAACCAGCACCACCCCCACCAGCGCCAGTATTGGAGATTGACATCTGAGAGCTTCCAAAGCGTTGTACATTGAGATAATCAATCGAAAACTGTCTTGTTCGCAACCCCCCAGGTCTGATAGTGAATATGTTTCCTCGGCGCACAATATCGAGATTGTATATCTCGGCCACGGTATCCATTGCTTCTTCGATCGTCACATTAGGCAGACTTAGATTAATGTTGGCATCCACGTCTTCACTGATTGCCACACCGTAATCCGTATCCGCCACTAGGCTATTGAAAAAGACATCCGCGGGAAGGTTTGGAGAACTAATGGATACCCGCTCTTCCACTGGAGCGAGAACGCTTTCATCCAGCGATAAACCGGGGATTAGTTCGCCCAGTATGTCTGTTTCGTCGGCAGTCAACTCCTCACTTGGTGCAATTATGTCCGCGATGGCATCGTCCAGGGTCACCTGAATCTCTTCAATTATCGCAGTGTCAGGCGTCGAAGCGGGGCGGCTTGCACAGGCGGCAAGGGACAACAGCAGAACAACCAGCAATCCATGACTGGTCAGCCTGATTGGCAAAAACTCAACTTTCTGCTCCATTTCCCGTCTCCACCGTATCATTGTGCTGCCGACCTCTTTATCGAATCTCCGTAAAGAGAGATACGCCGCTCTTCTCCATTTAACGAAAGCGTTACACTGCTTCTCTCTATCGCCACGACGGTAGCTCCACCAACAACATCACCGATAGTAACCCTCTCCTCGTTGATCACTGCTACGGGAGAGTTGCCCGCCCTAATAAAGCTTATGTCGTAGCTGGATGGGATTACATTTCTAATAATTGCCAGAACATCTGAACCGCTATCGCCATCAGAGCCAGAAAGAAACAGAGGCCTGGTTGGGTCAATAAACTCTTCACCATCAACGATGTCTGCAGCTGTGACAGTATTTACCATGACCAATGTCCCCAAAAGCATGATTTGTGATTTCTTAAACACCAATAAATCCCTCATCAGTACTCAGCGTATGTATTTCCAGCTTTACGTGGGCGTTGGGCCATTGTAATTGTTCGAAACTAATTGCATCCCAGAAGAAGCTGCCGGTTATGTCTTCGAGAAACCGAAGGTACTTCAGGGTGCTGAAGAAATCTCCCTCAAACTCGATTACGAGCCCATGCGAGTAGACTTGACCAACCACTTCCTCTTCCACCACATCGCTAAAATTCAGAGTGCTGGTTTCGGCCAGTATCTCCGCGGCGTTGGAAGACCCTTCACGCAATGGCTCGGCGCTAATATTCTGAAAAGAAACCATCTCAAGCCCCGACTGCCGCTCCAACACGGTCATCAATATCTCAGTCATCTGGTTGGGTGTCACAAGATCACCTGCCAGTGATTGAATTTGTCTATCTAGAGTAGTCTGCTCGCGAGCAATCACTGCCAGTCGGTCATTTGCAAATCTATTGGGATCCTCTTGGCTCTGAGCCACCATGCTTTGATAGGCAATCCGTTGAGCTTCGATTCCCCGCTCTGTTGCAGAAATTCTATTTTCCAGCGTCGCGATTTCCGCACGAATTGGGTCAGATACTACAGATACATAAATCAGTAGAAGCCCTGCCAAAATTATTGCTAGTAGCAGCACTTTCTCTAATTTGTTGCGAGATTCAATATTCTTCACCAATGAATCAAGCGCATTATTTAATTGTTCATTCACTGTCAGTACTTAGCTCAAATTGAAAAAATTGGTCTGATGCTGTAGATCGGGTAATGAGAGGGCTGAATCGAAGGTTCCGAAGTGGGCTTTGACCTCTTTCGATGTTATCCACATATCGAGGCACCATAGCCGAGTCTATAGCCTGCCCTCTTAATTCAACTGATTCACCACCATCGGCAAATGCGAAATTGCTTATGCTGATACCCTCAAAGGCAGCTCTGGACAAGTCTTTAAAATATTCTGAAAAGCCAACAATATTTCCCAATTTCGTTTCACTCAAAAAATCCCGAATCTGGATGCTAGCCTCCAGTCTCGCCTCTGCTCGCTCCAGACGGCTAGTCAATTCTGTGTTCTGAGACCGTCTCGCTAACTCCTCATCCAATTGATCCGTGCGCCGGGTTTCTTCCTCCAGTGACGCCTGGAGAGCCTCTAACTCATTCCCTAGCCGCCACTGCGAAAAAAGGTTGAACAGCGTTAGAAGCACCATGACGCCAATCACGCCGGCGAGGACCTGACCCATCAGCAACGCGGTCACAGGATCTTTCTTGACCCTGAATTCCGGCAGATAGAGATTAATCTGCTGCTGCATTACGCGGCCTCCTGCTCGGGGGCGGGTTCTGGGTCAACCGGCTGCGATTGTTCTTGTCGCTTCATGCCGCGCAGAGTCGCACCAATCGCGGTCAGGCTGATCTGCTGCAACTCTGGCGTGAGCTCTATGTCAGACTCCAGCACATCGGCCATGTTAAATGAACCCACGTTGGCGCTGAGCAATTCATCCAGCGTCCGGGTCATGGCTTCGCTGTCGGTCTGGCGCTGGGCAATAAGTATCTTGGTGACCTGTCCTTTGCTCATCTGGCTTTCGTAATAGTCCAGCGATCGCTGAATTTCCAGCACCAGCCGGTCTTTCGATGTATCCCACTCTTGCGATTGCATGACATCGGGCGCCATCTGGGTATTGATACGACGGGTCAAATACAGGTTACCGTCATTGGTGATGTTCATGGTGCTGCCGTTACGACGCAGGTCCATAAAGGCCACGCCGCTGGAATCGTCCACAAAACTGTTCACGATGTTTTTCATGGCCAGTTCGGGTATGTCGACAATGGCCAGCTCGAGATCCGCGTCAGTGACCATTTCCACAATTTTCTGGATTCTCGACTTCGCCGTTGCCACCACATAAACCATCTTGCGACCCCGATAGGCATCGTCAGGCACGGGGAACACATCGATCGCGGCATCGTCGATCTTCATGTCCAGCAGGTCTTTCACGCTCCAGCGCACTGCGGAACGCAATTCTTCCGGTTCAACATTGGGTGCTTCAACCAGGTGCAGGCTGTATTCATCGGGGCTCAGTACGTAGCTGCACTGCTTGTCTTCCAAATCCATTTTCTTGACCGATTTGTCCAGCAGCTCAGCCAGTTGGTCTTTCGATTCCAGATCAAAAACTCGACTATCGAGCAGGTACGGCTTACCCTGCCGCTGCTCCAGATGAGCGATCGCCAGCTTGCCGGGGACGCTAGCGACCCCTACTCTGCTTTGCTGTTTTGGCTTTCTGTTGAACAACTGCACTATGTCACTCGCTCTCTGCAAACTTGGCGTTCTGTCAAATTGATGTGTGCCGACGCCCAGTTCAATGCTTTCTGGCTGAGCGTGCTCCGTGGCGAAAATCCGAGAAATCCGATTTCTCGAGGGGGGCCGAATCCCTGTCTTGCGCGCAGGCGCGTGCAAAACTTAAGAAAAGCCCTTAAGGAATATCGTTTAAGTGGTTAAATTCTAAAACAAAGAAGATCATCCCGAGGGATAAACTAGGGTAAGTATGATCTGGGGTTTTCAGTAGTGTTCAGGGCATCACAAAACGCCGGGTCGAAGGTGGGAAGAAATCCGGGGAAAAATTGCCCAATATTTTCCCGCTGCCGAACACGAATATTATGTAAACAGCGTAAATTTTACGCGGAAGGAAATGATTAAAAATTGATCAATATCGTACTTTTTGAGCCTGAAATACCCCCAAATACGGGCAATATCATCCGTTTAGCTGCAAATACAGGTTCACAGCTTCATCTCATCAAACCCCTGGGATTTACCCTGGACGACAAGCGCATGCGCCGGGCTGGCCTGGACTATCACGAGTTTGCCGGGGTCGAGATCCATGAAAACTGGGAAAAATTCACAGAATTCGCAGGAAGGGCACGGATATTCGGAATCAGCACCAAAGGTGGCTCCAACTATGCGGATATCCGCTACCAATCGGGAGATTTTCTGGTATTTGGACCGGAGACCCGGGGACTGCCTGATGAGATCAGGGCCGAAATCGGTCCTGACCAGATCCTGCGCATTCCCATGTTGCCAAAAAGCCGCAGCCTGAATCTCTCCAATGCTGCGGCTGTTTTAGTCTATGAGGCCTGGCGTCAGCTGGGTTTTGCGGACGGGCAGTAAGCAATACCTGCCCTGGATAACCCGGCTTACTGTACCGACTCTGGCGCTGGCGGCTCGGTCCCGGCCTCGCCAGATTGAGCCTGTTGTTTCTTCTGCTGGTAGAGCGCGTCAAAGTTGATTGGCGCCAGCATCAGGGCAGGAAAACTTCCTTTCACCACCAGGCTATCCACGATCTCGCGGGCGTAGGGATACAGGATATTGGGGCAAACTGCCGCCAGGATATGCTCTTTCTGGGCCTCATCGAAGTCCTTGCAGGTAAAAATGCCGGCCTGCTGCACTTCAATCAGGAATGAGGATGAGTCTTCATTTTTCGCTTCCGCTGTGAGTGTCAACACCACTTCGTGAACGTCGTCCTGCACATTCTGGCTTTTGGTGTTGATATCGAAATTGATGCTGGGCTGCCACTGGCCCTGAAACACCTGGGGACTGCGAGGTGATTCGAAGGAGCAGTCTTTAAGATAGATGCGCTGTACACCAAACTGGGGACCCTGGGGCTGTTCGCCTTCACCGGTCGCTGCTGGCTGCGGGTTATTTTCTTCGGCCATAGTATTTCCTGTTCTTTGGACTTGGTATTAAACGGTTTTCGTTTTTCGTGATTAGTAAAAGTACAATTCACTGGCTACGCTGCGAATAGCCTGCTACTCGCCAACCAGCTATCGATTCCCTATTTCTGCACCAGTGGCAAGGACTGGGACTTCCACTCGGTAATGCCACCGGACAACTTGTACACATCGCTGTAGCCAGCCTCCATCAACTGCTTGGCTGCTTCACCGGAATGTTGCCCCAATTTGCAGACCACGATAATAGGCTTGTCTTGATGCTTCTTCAGCTCTTTGAGCCGCTGCTTCAGTTTTGCCAGGGGAATATTCAGCGCGTCCACAATGTGGCCACTCTCGAATTCCTTCTTCTCCCTGACATCAACCACCACACCCTCTTTGCGGTTGATGAGCATCACTGCCTGCTGCGGCCCAATGGATGAGCTGCCCGTGCGTTGATGGTAAACAATGATGGCGCCCAGGGTGACCACCCACATGGCGGACAACACCAGGTGATTACCAATGAACTCAACAAACTGTGCCATGACTTCTAATCTATCTGGTATCAGGGCCGGGAGTTACCCCTTCGGGAGCCGCCAGCACCTGCAAAAAGGGGGCAAGTATACACGTGTAGAGAGCAGTTAAGAAGGCAGCCGCCATGCCCTGAAGGAGTCCGCGCTCGCACTCGGCATGGCTTTTCAGCATAATACCGCCTGCTGTTCTGCAGCTTGATTCTGAGCATCAAACCAAAGGAAACCGAGCTCTCGATGTCCACTAATTCGCCCACCAAACACACCACTTTGTTGCTGATTCTCGATGGCTGGGGCTACCGGGAAGAAACCGAAGCCAATGCCATTCATGCGGCTGACAGTCCAGTCTGGGACAGGCTCTGGGAGCACTACCCGCACACCCTGATCGATACTTCCGGAAGATCGGTGGGCTTGCCTGCCGGGCAGATGGGTAATTCGGAAGTCGGGCACATGAACCTGGGTGCCGGGCGAGTGGTGTATCAAAGCCTCACTCGTATCGATAAGGATATAGAAGATGGAGGGTTTTTCGACAATCCGGTGCTGACTGGAGCAATAGACAAAGCGATCGCAAATAACAGTGCCGTACACTTGTTTGGCCTGCTCTCTCCGGGAGGCATTCACAGCCATGAAGACCAAATCCTGGCGGCCGCGAAACTGGCCATCCTCAGAGGCGCCCCCCGCGTGAATCTGCATGCCTTCCTAGATGGTCGCGACACACCCCCGCGCAGCGCCGCCGCGTCATTGCAGAAAGCTGATGAATTTCTCAGAGCCGAGAAAAAGGGCCGGGTGGCTTCAATTTGCGGTCGCTTCTATGCCATGGACAGGGACAACCGCTGGGACCGCGTACAAAGCGCATACGACATGCTTTGCTCGGGCTCGGCGGAATTCACCTATCCGCATGCCATTGCTGGCCTGGAAGCAGCTTATGCCCGTGATGAAGACGATGAGTTTGTCCAGGCCACACTAATAAAGAAAGAAGATGAGGAGGATGCCCGCGTTGCCGACGGGGATGTGGTGTTGTTCATGAACTTTCGGGCCGATCGTGCCAGGGAAATCACCCGTGCCTTTGTCGATAATGACTTCGATGGTTTCGAACGAAAAGATCGCCCGCAGCTGGCTGAGTTTGTCATGCTCACCGAATATGCCGCCGACATCGATGCAGCTTGCGCTTATCCACCTGAAAAACTCAACAATGTGCTGGGCGAATATCTGGCAGCGCAGGGCAAGACGCAATTGCGCATAGCAGAAACAGAAAAGTACGCACACGTTACCTTTTTCTTTAACGGCGGCCGGGAAGCACCGTTCGATCTTGAAGACCGCACTCTGATACCTTCACCCAAAGTGAAAACCTATGACCTCAAGCCGGAGATGTCTGCTTTTGAAGTCACCGATGCGCTGGTAGATGCCATTCGCTCCGGCAAGTACGACGCCATTATCTGCAACTATGCCAATGGTGACATGGTGGGCCACACTGGCGATTTTGATGCTTCGGTTAAAGCGGTGGAAGCTGTCGACCAATGCCTGGGTCGTATCGTGGAAGCCATCGAAGAGACCCAGGGTCATCTCCTGGTCACTGCCGATCACGGCAACGTCGAGCAGATGCTGGACCCGGACACCGGCCAGCCACTCACATCCCATACCAATGGCCCGGTGCCCCTGGTTTATTGTGGCAGCAGCCCACTGGAGTTTGTCGGCGAAGGAAGCCTGTGCGATATCGCGCCGACCATGCTGTCATTGATGCAACTGCCGATCCCGGATGAGATGACTGGTTCGATTCTGCTGGGTGCTTCGAGCGACAAGACAATCCAGTCTCAGGCTTGAACCGGGATATTGGTCACGGTGACAGGAATCCTGCAGTCAGTTCGCTTGCTGCTGTTGCTTGCTGCCCTGGCATCTGCACAACTAATCCAAGCGCAGGATGCCGAGGCAACCCAGCAGCAACTGGAGGCGGTTGCCAACGCCATTGCTGAGATTTCCGGCTGGCTGGAATCGGCGTCCGCCGATCAATCCCAACAAGAAAACAAGCTTCGGGAATCAGAGCTTGCCCTGTCAGAAGCCAATACCCTGGTGGCTCAAATTGCATCAGAAATTCGGAGCAGCCAGTCACGCCTTGCTGATCTTCAGTCACAGCAAACAATTCTCACTAATCAACGGCAAGAACAGGAGCAAATCCTGCAGCAAATCATCCGCGCTGCCTACATGAGCCGTGAAGAAAGTTTTTTGAAAACGCTGCTCAACCAGGAAGACCCCAGCACTGCCGGACGCATGTTGCACTACACCAACCTGTTTGCCAGTTACCAGGCTCAACAAATTGAAAACTACAAAGCAACCCTTGGCGAACTTCAGCAGCTGGATGCCAACCTTGCCCAGGAACTTGATACGCTGGGTCGCAGGCAACAGGACCTGGTTTCCGAACAAGCTCGACTGCTGACTCTAAAAGAAGAACAAGAGACTGCACTCGCTGCGCTAAACGATGCAATCCAGTCACGCAATGCGGAACTGGAACAGCTTGAAGTGAATCGCGCCGAACTGGAGTCACTGCTGCAGGAAATTGCTCGTGCCATGGAAGGCATTCGATCTTTCGAAGACATCACGCCACTGCCTCAACGTCGCGGTGAGCTGCCTCCCCCACTGTCTGGGGAACTGCTTAGCCAGTTTGGCGCTACCTATGGCGGCGGCAGCCTGCGTCGACAAGGAGTTGTGATAGGCGCCGATGAGGGCTCGCCCGTCAGGGCGGTGCACGATGGCTATGTGGCCTTTGCCAACTGGCTGCGAGGGTCGGGATTATTGGTGGTGATCGATCACGGCGAGGGATTTGTCAGTCTTTATGGGGGCAATCAGGCGTTGGCAGTGGAAGCGGGTGAGTGGGTTGAGAGTGGATCGGTCATTGCCACTTCTGGCCGAGGTACTGAATCCCTGGGCCCTGGCCTCTATTTCGAGCTTCGCCAACAGGGCACGGCGCAGAATCCATCGAACTGGCTGAGGCTGCCAGATTAGCTGGAATCCAGGTAGATACTTGCTTCGTCGAATCTGAACCAGCAAGCATCCCGCGGTATTTGCCAATTTCCCGATAAACTGAAACTATTACCGCTTCCGTACCGGTCTATAGTTATGTGATGAGAGATAAGGCTGTTTCTCTACATCAGTTCCAGACCAGCGCTATAAACAGGATTTTGTTATGAATCGATTTCGACAACTCACATTGCCGGCTGTCAGCTTGCTGCTGGGGCTATGTGTCTCTATCAGCTCGGTTGCGCAGAACCAGCAGTCCCCGTTATTGCCCCTGCCGCTGAGTGAAGTCCGCATGTTCACCGAAGCACTGGATCGCATCCGCATGGCCTATGTGGAAGAAATCGATGACAAGACCCTGCTGGAAAACGCCATCAAGGGTATGCTGTCCGGACTGGATCCGCACTCTGCCTACATGGCTGGCACCGACTATGACAACCTGCAGGAAACCACCACCGGTGAGTTTGGCGGACTGGGTATCGAAGTGGGTCGCGAGAATGGCTACATCAAGGTCATCAGCCCCATTGACGACACTCCCGCAGACCGAGCCGGTATCAAGGCCGGTGACCTCATCATTCAGATCAACAACCGCCCCTTGCGTGAACTGCTGCCCGAAGAAGCCGCGGAGATGATGCGTGGCGAACCGGGTACCGAGGTGACTGTCACTATTGCCCGAGAAGGCATGGAACCTTTTGACCTCACCATTGTGCGCGAAGTCATCGCCATCAACAGTGTGCGCAGCATGATGCTGGAACCGGGCTATGCTTATTTGCGTATCGCCCAGTTTCGCGTCAACACCGGCACAGAGGTTGAAACCGAATTACGCAAGCTGCTGGAAGAACATGGCCAACTGAAAGGCATCGTATTGGACCTGCGTAATAACCCGGGGGGAGTGTTGCAATCGTCCGTGCAGGTTGTGGACAACTTCATCGACCAGGGACGAATCGTTTACACCAAGGGAAGGCTGGAAGGCAACGACATGGAATTTTCCGCCACCCTCAACACCGTGGTGCCAGAAACTCCTCTGGTTGTTTTAATTAACAATGGCTCCGCTTCGGCATCCGAAATTGTTGCTGGCGCGCTACAGGATCATGGGCGTGCAATCATCATGGGCACCCAGAGTTTCGGCAAAGGCTCGGTGCAAACAGTCTTGCCCCTGGATGATTCCCGCGCTATCAAGCTGACCACTTCACTTTATTACACGCCCAGCGGCCGCTCTATTCAGGCCCAGGGAATTGCCCCGGACATCGAGGTGGATGATGCTTTTGTAACACGACGCTCGCGCAACTTTCGTCAATTCAACGAATCGGATTTGCCCAATCGCCTGGACAACGGCAATAGCGGTGAGGAAGAAGTGGACAGCAACGAAGAGATGGCAGAAGCCTTGATATCAGCAGACGAAGTCCTGGTGACGGACTATCCGCTTAACGAAGCATTGAATGTGTTAAAGGGTATTAATGCGTTTCGCCCCGCCACCCGCGAGGGTTCGGGAAGCTTTGCCCAGCGGGATAACTTCTAGGCCAAACGCTAGATACGAACTTCGATTCCCCGGGAAGCCATATGCTCTTTGGCTTCCTTGATAGAGTATTCCTGAAAATGGAATATGCTCGCAGCGAGAACAGCATCGGCAGCGCCTTCCAGCACGCCTTCTGCCAGGTGCTCCAGATTGCCAACGCCACCTGAGGCGATAATCGGCACCGGTACAGCCCCACTCACCGCTTTGTTAAGTGCCAGGTCGAATCCTTTTTTGGTGCCATCCCTATCCATACTGGTGAGCAGGATTTCACCAGCGCCGTACTCAACCATGCGCTTGACCCAGCCAATCACTTCGATACCCGTAGGATTGCGACCGCCGTGGGTAAAGATTTCCCAACGGGGTTCTTCGCCTTCTTGCGAAACCTGCTTGGCATCCACTGCCACCACAATACATTGGGAACCAAAGCGAGCGGCAGCCTCCCGCACAAACTCAGGATTTTTCACCGCGGCTGTGTTGATGGCGACCTTGTCCGCACCGGCATTGAGCATGGTGCGAATGTCTTCCAGAGTGCGGATACCACCACCCACTGTTAAGGGAATAAACACCTGACCGGCAATGGCTCTGACCGTATCCACTGTCGTCGCCCGGTCTTCGTGGCTGGCAGTAATATCCAGGAAGGTGATCTCGTCTGCTCCGGCATCACAATAGCGTTTGGACACTTCTACCGGATCGCC
Organism: Gammaproteobacteria bacterium; assembly: GCA_040218615.1. Taxonomy (GTDB): domain Bacteria; phylum Pseudomonadota; class Gammaproteobacteria; order Pseudomonadales; family Pseudohongiellaceae; genus UBA9145. Next base: position 428,458 of record JAVJRC010000007.1, on the reverse strand, counting down.
GGCATCGCGAATATCGACGAACTGCACGCCCTTGACCACGCGACCATTCTCACAGTCCAGACAGGGAATTATGCGTTTGGCCAGAGACACTATCAGTCCTCGGAATCGCAGTAGTTTTGGGCTTCTTTCAGGTCGAGTCGCTTGTCATAAATCGCCCGGCCAGTGATCACCCCCATGATGCCTGCACCCTTTGCGGATTTGCTGGCAGCTTTCAGATCCACGATGTCAGCCAGCTTGGCCACACCGCCTGAGGCAATCACCGGAATGGAAGACTGCTCGGCCAGTTCCACCGTGGCCTCGATATTCACGCCCTGCATCATGCCATCACGCCCGATGTCGGTATAAACCACCGCGACCACGCCATAACCGGTAAATCGCTTCACCACTTCACTGGCATCCAGCTCCGACACATCCGCCCAGCCTTCTGTGGCCACCTTGCCTTCAACAGCGTCGATACCAACGATCACTTTGTCGGGAAAAGCCGAACAGGCCTCTTTGACGAAGTCGGGATCTTTCACTGCCTGGGTGCCAATGATGATGTAGCTGACACCCGCATCAATATAGAACCGGGCCGCATCCAGATCACGAATACCGCCGCCTATCTGGATGGGCAATTCAGGAAATTCCCTGGCAATCGCGGTGACGATCTCCCCATTCACCGGCGTTCCAGCGAAGGCACCGTTTAAATCCACGATATGTAATCGACGTGCGCCTTGATCGACCCAGCGTCTTGCTTGTTCAAGGGGATCATCAGAAAAGACCGTGGAGTCTTCCATACGGCCCTGTCTCAACCTGACACACTGGCCGTCTTTTAAATCTATTGCTGGAATTACAATCATCTCGACTACACTTTCAAATTCAAGGCTTAACTGGAACCATCCCACTGCAGGAAATTACGCAGCAGCGTAAGTCCTGCCGTCTGGCTCTTCTCAGGATGGAACTGGGTCGCGAATATATTACTGTCAGCGAGCGCCGCCACAAAATCTGTCCCGTAATGGGTCAGGCCCACCACGTTGTCTTTTGATTCAGTCTGCACGTGGTAGCTGTGCACGAAATAAAAGCGGCTGTTATCCGGGATGTCGCGCCACAACGGATGGTCACTGACTTGTCTGACCTGGTTCCAACCCATGTGGGGGACCTTCAGCCGCTGGCCCGCTTCGTCTTGCAGGTTCTCTCCAAAAAACCGAACCTGCCCCGGCATAAAACCAAGACAATCCACCCCACCGTTCTCTTCGCTGCTGTCCATCAACGCCTGCATACCGACACAGATAGCCAGCACTGGTTTGGATTTCATGGCATCGGCCACCATCTCGCCCACATTGAGGCGGTTGATCTCCGCCATGCAGTCTCGAATAGCACCTACGCCCGGGAACACCACCCTGTCTGCCGAAGCAATAACAGCCGGGTCAGGAGTCACACTCACAGTAATTTCGTCACCAGACTGCTCTTTAAGTCCGGCACCCACGTGCTCGAGCGCCTTCGCTACCGAATGCAAATTGCCCATGCCGTAGTCGATGACTGCAACGCTGCTCATTGAAGAACCTTAAGTGCTACTGGAGGGACTAAAGAGACCCTTTGGTAGAGGGGATGACACCAGCCTGCCGGGGATCCATTTCCACGGCCATGCGTAATGCCCTGCCAAATGCCTTGAAGATCGTCTCTATCTGGTGGTGTGAGTTCTTGCCGCGAATATTGTCCACGTGCAGCGTCACCATGGCGTGATTCACGAAGCCCTGAAAGAATTCGTGAAACAGGTCCACATCGAAGTTGCCGACCACGCCTTTGGCGAATTGCACGTGATAGTCCAGACCAGGCCGGCCGGAAAAATCGATTACCACCCGGGACAGGGCTTCATCCAGAGGCACATAGGCGTGGCCGTAGCGACGAATGCCGGTCTTGTCCAGGGCCTTGTCCACAGCCTGACCGAGAGTAATGCCAATATCCTCCACCGTGTGGTGGGCATCGATTTCCAGGTCGCCTTTGGCGCTAATCTTCAGGTCCACCAGGCCATGGCGGGCAATCTGGTCCAGCATGTGGTCCAGGAAAGGCAGGCCGGTTTCCACCTCCAGCTTTCCTGTGCCATCGAGGTTCACGGAGATGGAGATCTGGGTTTCCTTGGTATTACGTTCGACGCTCGCCTGACGCGGCGTGGGAGCTGAAGCGCTCATGGAAGGTCCTGGTTACGGAAAAGCCCGCATTATAATGCCGCCCCGCCCTAAGTGAAAGCCAGCGACAGCGGTCAATTGCGGGCAATCGTGCATGGAACGGGTGCTTCCGGTAGACTTACCCAAGGCAACTAGCTGGTGTCAGACACGTGTCAGACACGTGTCTGACACCAGATGGTTCAGATTCTATTCCCCCACCCATTTCCAATCTGGGATTTTGGTAGCCCAACAGCAGCAGATGAAAAATTTCCTTAAAGCAGTACTGGCACTAGTCCTCATTTTCGTTATCGGCGTGGTCATCCTGATCAGCCGGATCAACACGGAAGGCAACAAGCAGAGACTGGCTGCGGCTTTCCAGGAAGCCACCGGCTATGAACTGGTGATAGGCGGCGATTTGTCCCTGGACATCTTCCCCACCCTGGGTGTTTCCCTGGATGACGTTCGCCTGCGCAATCCCGCAGTGCCCCAGGAGTTGGCATCGACTTCCAGAGCGGTGCTGCGAGTGCCTTTGGCACCGCTTCTGAGCGGCGAGATCAATGTGCAGGAAATCTCGGCGAACGACTTTCACATCAATTATTTTGTCGATGCCAACGGCAAGTCAATCTGGGAACTGGATGCTCCGCCCGCAGATAACGATGATGAAACCACCGGTGACATCGGTTCCGACCAGGGCTCCAGTTTCAATATAGAAAGAATTCAAATCTCCAATGCCAGCATCGACATGCAGGATCAGTCTCAGGGAACTCGCTACCGAATTGACTCGCTCAATATCGACAGCAGAAACACCAACATCGACGGCAGACCGTTCTCCATTGATGTCAATTTTGACTACGAAAGCAATGGCATGGCCGAGCCCATACCGGTCAATATCCGCAGCAACATCACTGCGGACCTGAATGCTGGCTCGGTGCAGGTGGCCGACCTGCAGTTCAGCGTCACCCCCATGCTGGTTACTGGCGAAATAGGCATCAGCGATTTGAATGATGCCATGCGCTATTCCGGCAATCTTGCTGCTAACGATTTTGACGCATTGGCCCTGCTGCAGTCTCTCGGTCTGGCGGAGAGCACACCGGCAACGCTTGGAGGCATCAACGCCGATCGCATGCTGTCATTTGCCATCGATTTCGATGGCGACACCGAACAGGTTTCGGTTCCCGAATTCTCTATGAATCTAGCCGGAGCTTCTATTGACGCCAATGCAGACATCCGCATGGCAACAAATTTCGCCCCCATGAGTGTCAGCTACAACCTCAACGCGGGCAATCTTGATCTGTCGCCGTTTATTCCGGAAGCCGAATCGTCAGAATCCGCAAACGAAGCCACCGGAAATCCGGCTGCCCAATACCAGCCTGAAACTGAAGTGCCGGTGGACTTGCTAAATGAGCTGTCCTTGCTGGGCTCCATATCCATCGCATCGATTACGGCCAATGAGTACCGCCTCAACGACGTTAATCTGTTTACCAACATCGAAGATGGCGTACTGGATGTAGAAATGCCACCGGTCTCTGCTTTCGAGGGCACACTGCAAGGCACACTTCGTCTCGACGCCAGCGCCGCTACGCCGGTGCTCGATGCGTCCGTCACTACCGATTCTATAAATCTGGCTAACCTGGCCCCGGCTTTGTCGCGATTCAGTACCGTCACCGGCTTCTTGCAATCAGAATCGACCTACACTGCCGAGGGCACCACGGTGAGCGCCCTGATGAATTCCATTGCAGGAAGCACCGCTTACAATATCTCAGACAACTCGGTGGACATCGGCATTATCAAACAGGTGTTCACAGCCATCGCCGCACTCAGCCCCCGAGGCGAAGCCATTCAGCAGTGGCCCGATGTTATCCGCTTTGTTGAAATGAGCGGCTATTTCCTGCTGGACGGGGGATTGGAATCCGACCAGCAACTGCAGCTACGCATGGACAATTTTGACATCAGTGGCACTGGCGGTATCGACCTGGAAGCAGGCACTTTCGATTACGACCTGGCTTTCAGCGTGCTGGGCGAGCCCTACACCCAAACCATTCCCATCAACGAGCTCTACCACAACGTGTCCTGGCCGGTGGACTGCAGCGCAGAATTCAGCGCCGATATCAGCCGGTATTGTCGGCCGGATTTCACCCGAGTCAGGGAAATCTTCACCCAGATCGGCACCAATGCGGCCCGCAGCCGAATTGAAGAGGCGATCACCGATCAGGTTCCACAGGAATTGCAGGACACTGCCCGTGGCTTGCTGCGAAACCTGCTCAACAACTAACCCCGCGCCCACAGACCCATGTTAGTTCGCTTCATAAAACTCTTTAACACAACTCTGGCTGCACTTTGTCAGTCGAGTCCTTATTGCCCATGAGCAAAGAGTCACTGGCTACCAGTGAAAACGAATTCGCCGAACAGGTACTGACCTGGTTTGGCGCCCACGGCCGCAAGGATCTGCCCTGGCAACAGAACCCAACACCCTATCGGGTCTGGATATCTGAAATCATGCTGCAGCAGACCCAGGTGCAAACCGTGAACCCTTACTACGAGAGATTCATGGCAAGGTTTCCCCGGGTAGACAAACTTGCCTCGGCACCTTTGGATGAAGTCCTGCACCTGTGGACCGGATTAGGCTATTACGCCCGCGCCCGAAACCTGCACAAGACCGCAGCAATAATCGTCGATGACCATGGCGGCGAGTTCCCCCGTGATGTGGACTCACTGGAATCACTGCCGGGCATTGGCCGCTCCACCGCGGGCGCCATAGCAGCATTGGCCATGGATATCAGAGCACCAATTCTCGATGGCAATGTGAAGCGTGTGCTCACCCGTTATTTCGCCGTCCCAGGCTGGCCTGAGCAGAGCGCGAATAAAAAGCGATTGTGGCAACTGGCCGAACAACTCACTCCTGGTAATGACATAGCCCAATACACCCAGGCCATGATGGATCTTGGGGCGACAGTTTGTACCCGCTCAAAGCCTTTATGTAGCCACTGTCCACTGTCATCCAATTGCCAGGCACACCTGAGCGGAATGGTTGATCAGTACCCCGGCAAAAAACCGAAAAAGGCCAAACCGAGCAAATCCGTGTTTATGTATGTGGTGCAAAACGGGAACGGAGACGTGCTGCTGGAGAAACGACCAGCCAATGGCATCTGGGGCAGCCTGTACTCGTTCCCCGAAGTGGAAAAAGACAACGAAGGAGTTCAGGAACCAGTCCCGAATTTCGAGATCGAGCTGCAGGAGCCAGTGAGGGAACTGCCCCGGATACGACACAGCTTCACCCACTACGATCTGAACATCACACCACTACAAAGCCGCTATCAGGGGCAGGCCAGTCCTATTGCTGATCGAAAGCATTTCATCTGGTACCCTTTGGACGGTTCTCTGGAAGTCGGTCTGGCGGCTCCAGTGAAGAAGATCATCAGCCAACTCGACAGGCCAAACTAACAGGAAACCCATGAGTCGCACCGTACATTGCAGGAAATACAACAAGGAGCTGCCCGGACTGGCAGTACCCCCCTACCCCGGCCCCAAAGGCCAGGAAATCTACGAAACCGTCTCCCAGCAAGCCTGGCAGGAATGGCAGGCCCAGCAGACCATGCTCATCAATGAGAAACAGCTCAGCCTGATGGACCCCGAGTCACGGGAATACCTGCAAAAGGAGATGGAGAAGTTTTTCGACAACAAGGACCACGACGTGGCCGAGGGCTATGTCCCGCCGGAAGACTGAATCCCCTGAAACCTTGACTATTCAAGGCCTTGAATGTTTAATACGCGGCTCGTTTTGACGCCCAAAACTACTCTGTTTTTGAGCGTCGCGAGCGAAAGGAAGACGAGGCAAAAGCCAAATCGAGGGAAGGAGCTTACATTTGTAAGTGACTGAGTGAGATATTGGCTTTTAACGAAGTATTCCTGAGCGCAGCAGCTCAAAAAGCCCAGGTAGCTCAGTCGGTAGAGCAGAGGACTGAAAATCCTCGTGTCGGTGGTTCGATTCCGCCCCTGGGCACCAACACTAGATCCTACCTCTTCCCAAGTAATTTCAGATTAGTCTGTAATAGCAGCCTAAAGCCCTTATAATCCTTCTCAAGTAGTCCCAACTTGCCTCACTGAATCCGACACTTTTGTTGGTAGATTTGTTGGCACAATTTGCGGTTCTGCTTTTTGGTACCAACAGCGAATACCCTACCAATCCTTACCAACGAGAAATACTCGAATGCCGCTAACCGCAACTAGCGTGAGGCTTGCCAAGCCAAAAGACAAAGATTACAAGCTCACTGATGGGGGCGGAATGTATCTGCTAGTGCGGACAAACGGTGCGAAGTATTGGCGCATGGCATACCGGTTCGGAGGTAGGCAAAAAACCTTAGCTATCGGTGTCTATCCTGATCTCTCATTAGCCGACGCCAGATCAATTCGTGATCAAGCAAGAAACCAAAAAGCCCTCGGTCTCGACCCCTCCCAGATCAAGCAAAATACAAAACTTGAGCAAAGGGCTGCCGCATCAAATTCTTTTTCATCTCTCGCAAACGAGTGGTATACGAAACAGGAAAGTCATTGGGCTCCTTCTACAGCAAAAAAACGGCGTTCTCTCCTGGATAACGATCTGATTCCTTATCTTGGAAGTCGAAATATCAACGATCTTCAAACTTTTGAATTACTAAAGTGCCTACAAAGGATAGAGAATCGGGGGGCAATAGAAACAGCTCACAACGGGCGTCAGGTTCTAAATCAAATCTTCCGTTATGCAACACAAACCCAACGTTGCACACAGAACCCGGTCTTAGATTTGACGGGCGCACTCAAAACGAAGGCGGTTCAACATAGAGCGGCAATCACAGATCCTGTGGTATTTGGGAAGCTATTGGTCAAGATAGATCAATACCAAGGCAGTCACATCGTTAGAACCATGCTTGCTCTAGCTCCCCTTCTTTTCCAAAGACCCGGTGAAATTGCATCTATGGAGTGGTCCGAGCTGGATCTCAGAAACAAACTGTGGAATATCCCCAAAAACAAGAAAAAGGAGCGTAACAAGCGAGAATCTGATCATTTGGTACCATTGAGCGACCAGGCGGTTGAGCTAATTCGAGACATCGAGCCCCTTACCGGCAGGGGTGTATTCGTATTTCCTAACCAACGCGACTATTCCAGGCATGCTTCGCCCGCATCAGTTAATAAAGCGCTAAGAAATTTAGGGTACGACACCAAATCTGAGCAATCATTTCATGGATTCAGAGCTTCAGCCAGAACCATGTTGGATGAACGACTTGGTTTCCGTGTGGACTGGATTGAACACCAGTCAGGTAGAAGAGTCAGCGATCCGATGGGCAGAGCTTACAACCGAACAGAACACCTCGAGCAGCGTGCTGGCATGACACAGGCATGGGCGAACTATCTGGACGAGCTACGCCACCAGGTGTTAAGTGGAAATGTAGTTAAAGCCACCTTTGGCAAATCCAGTTAAACCATTACTTCACTTGTAATGATTACACGCTCTGATCTTATCCCTTATCTTCAAGCTTATAGACTTTTGAGTGCCAAAATTGATACTTCAGTAGAAGAGATCGCCGCATGGGTATTTTTGGGCAAAGCCAAAGGCGGTATGGATGCCTATTTGAATCCCAATATGTTTGGAGCATATGAATCTCCTCCGGAAAAATTCTACTTTTCACAACACGAACAAGAATTGGATTATGCTGGTCTTTTGACCCGGGCTTGGTTCTTATTAGATGACATTAAGAATTTCGATCCTCAATTAAAAGATAGGTATATCACCGGCAAAGAATTATTGAAGCGTTGGGAGAGCATCCCTGGCATGTCAACAGACAGATTCATAGTTCTAAAGATTGAGGAATCACAACTGGTTGACTTGCACCCCACCTTTGGGGGCACGAGTGCTGGTAGCATTGCATTGGATGGCTATCCACCGCTGAGAAATGGCTTGTTTTCACTTTCTGAGATTTTGTCGATAGAAGAAAGCGAATTAGGCTCAGACACCGCTGAGTCCTTGACCAAGCCGGGCAGAATTCTAAATTCGACTAAACAGATTAATTCGCCACTACAATCAGGTTTCCAAAAATTCCCCTCTCCTCCCAAGAGAATAGACGAATGGTTCTTAGTAATTCAGGAAGTTTATTCAGAATTACAATCAGAGTCGGGTAAATCCCCTCAATTCCAGGAATTATTGGCAAAGCTTCGTAAGGACCCACCTTCAGAATACGGAATTACACACGGTAAATACCGGGGTGAGTTCGCAATATTTTTGGATGAAAAACCGCTAACGAGGTCCACGTTTCGGGAACGTTGGAACAGATATACACGCAATAACAAGTATTAGGCTCAATAAGACGCAGCAACAGCATCTAACTGGAAATCGCCAAATACTCACTTCGTCCCAACTTAAACGAAGGAGAACCAAGATGGCGAAGGTTGTGCTACGACTTCCCAAGGTAAAATTCAGAACAGGCCTCTCTAGGTCTACGATATATCGACGAATTGCTGAAGGCTCATTCCCAAAGGCTATACAGCTAGGCAGTAGCAGGTCCGTAGGCTGGCTGGAGAGCGATATCGAAAAATGGATAGAGACCCAGATAGACACTAGTACCGACTCCTCAGCGAAGCCAGCTGCCTCTAAACGACGCCTTCGGAAAAAGGCCAGGAGAATCGTTTCTAAGAGCTAGTAGTTATGGCCAGCAAAACTAAGAACCGTCAACCTTTTGATCAACGAGGAGGCGTGATTGCTCTAGGTAGGCATTTTCTGGAATCGCAGCAATATCTTGGCCTCTCAGCACAGGCAAAGGTTTTAATCACTCTCATGCAGGTCCATTGGCGACCTCATGAGCCGGTAGGTTATGGCATCAGAGAGGCTATGAAAAGAATACCTTGCGCTAAAGGCACCGCACAAAGAGCGTTCAAGGAACTCGAGGAGAAAGGATTTATTGTAAAAGTCGATGAATCGCTGTTTAACTCAAGATTTATGAGTAAATCCCGAACTTGGCGATTAACTTGGATGCCTTACAATTTCAAACCACCTACCAATAATTGGGAAAAATAGAACTACCTGGTCAAATTTGTACCCTCTGGACCGTCTTCAAAGTCTAAATTTGATCTTAACACTAGAAATATCATGAGCTACAGGGTCAAAAACATACCCTGTAGAGGCATAAATGAGGTAGTGGAGGGTCTATTTTTAGGACACTCCTACTATAGCCACCTACCCTCTCAGTTATTATCTCTAGTAAATGCCTCCGCTGAGATTTCATTGATGTATAGACATCCTGAATTGCTATGCCTGTGCTTGGACAATCGCACGCGCCATGTGTAAGAACGTTCTTTCGGAACCAAGTAGGATGCTAGCGTGCCGAGACAAGTGATAGTTTGTTGTTACTCTTCAGTGACAAGCGGCTATTGATGCCGCATTGAAGGTATCAGAACCACTTGATGCTATCTACAATTGACCTCTAGAATAGCTCAAGCACTCTGACTAATGTGAGATACGAGATTTGAATACGAAAGTTGAGCTCGGGCTAATTGCATTTCTAGAACAATTTGGCCTTGAGGATTTCCTGCGAGAAGGCGATCTGAGTGTCAGACTGTATCATGACTGTGATGTTTGGGGAGAAGAAGCTGAAGGTTGTATTTTGAATTTGAGAGACAAATATGGTGTCGATATCTCTAATTTCCAATTCGATCAATATTTCCCCCCAGAATTGGTAAAGGCACCTTTTAGTGGAATAAAGATAATCTACAATTCCCCATTTTTGCGCAAGTATCTAACACCACGAAAAGAACATAAACCGCTGACATTTGCGGAAATCAATCTAGCTATCAGAACAAAGAAATTACCATCCCAAATTTATGAAGAATAGGAACCCCACGACCGCCCAGACAACTAGACGTTATAAACTGGATCCAGTGCCTTTTAACGACACATATTCAGCGTGAATCACTGCCCTCGCTGTCATTCTGAGCTCAATATTCGTTTCCAGAATCGATAACGCTTCTTATTCACCGCCGCACTGCCTGGGTGTGCCCAAATCTAAGTATTTTTTACAAATCACTTTTTGGTTATTGATAGCAAATTTGACTAGGGTCAATGCGCCAAGAGTGAAGATGTGTGATTGTACAAATTCTCAATCTTATGATGCCATTTTCTGACTTGGCTTGAGGCTGGGTCTTCCCCAGTTAATGGTTTTTATTCCTGGAGAGAAACGATGAGAAGTGTGTGTTTGCGATTACTTTTACCAATCTTCTTTATGTCAATTTTTTTGTCGTCTCAGACTCAATCGTCACCGTGTGGAATGGACTGTATGGTTGGCACGCCATCAGTGGAGAATATAGCTGACATACTCAATGATCTAGTTGATAGCTCGCAGACTCCGGTAACGGTTTCAGAAAACGAAGAGAGCGGTGCTATCACCATTACTCTTGGTGATGGCACGCAATTTAGTGTGGAGACTGTTGGGTTGTTATTAGGGCATCAGAATATGCACCAACGACAAATCAACCAAGGTGAAGACGGGTCGTTGCATCTACGGTCTCAAGCAGGGATGGAAGTTAGAATACGAGCCACTATCCACCGGGAAGCAGAACTTGTCGGTGAAATGTACAACTCGGGCTGGACCGAATTTTTCTGGTTTGAGGAAGGAATTGAAGTCAATTCGCCAGCAGGCGACCGTCTATGCCTGACCCCTGACATGGAGATTAGCTCTGAACAATCGGTTGGGGAAACGGCTATTAACATTGATAGTGATGGTAATTTAGTAGTTATATATGGAGATGGGATTCGACAGAGATTACATGCGTGCGCACACGACCCTGTTCAATTACGCGATCACATCAGAAACATTACAGATCAGCAACTCATATTCGATACCAATGGCCTATTCACATTGGAAGTTGATGGTGAAATGATGCAATTCAGATTGGAGTCTTTGTTACATCAATCTGGCATTCTCGATCAGCCTGGGATTTTTTCTGAAGAAAATAGAATCTATATTCGTTACCGGGATGGTTGGGAACAAGACATTATTGGTCCGTCTTGAAATTATCAGTTGACGCCGCAATGAACCAGGATGTCCATCACTAGCTAGAAGAAGGCGCTAAACGATGCAACTGGAATAAGGACGTGCCGATCGCTGATGTGGCAATATATGTGGCCACATTCAGGAACTAATGTCAGAGGCTCCTAAACATCTAGTCATGACTCAGAATGATTTCCTTCATTTACTAGCCATACTCCAGATATGACAGCGATTGCTCCACCAAATTGCACTGCGGTAAGCGACTCCGCATAGAAAATGTAACCCAGCCCAAGGCCAATTACCGGAGTCAGAAAAGAATAGCTGTTGAGTTTGTGAAGTGGCTTCTTTTGCAACAGCCAAAACCACATGACAAAAGGAAGAGCGGTACCCAAGAGACTCAAGATCAGCAAATTAATTAGAAATGCCATGTCCAAATTGAAAGTATGAAACGTCTCACCTGCAATGCTGAGCAGGACAAGAGGCATAGCACCTATAAGCAACTGCCAGCCCATTGCATTAATGATATCAACACTTGTCGCTATCATTTTCATAATTACATTGCCGATAGCCAAGCCAATCGCTGCAACTAGAATGTATGCGATTCCTAGCACAAGTGTCTCCTCTGGCAAACTACCAGATCCAAGGCTCATCAAAAGTACTCCGGAAAAACCGATAAGCAGACCCATAAGCGCTCGTCGGTCTATTCGTTCGTGCAAAAATGGGAAAGCCAAAGCAGCCGCTATTAGCGGTTGTGTGTTACTCAATACAGTTGCCAACCCAGGAGAAAGAATTCCCCCCGCGTAAAACATTCCCCAAAATCCAATAGTCGTCGCTGTAAAACCAATGGCACAAACTAACACCCAGTTACGTCTACCTGAGATCTGCGGCCTTCCCAAAATCCGTCCCAGCCCCAATAAAACCAATCCAGATAGCAACGCTCTCAAGAACCCATAGAACAACGGTGGAACATATGAAAGGCCAGTAGCAACGAGAGGGTAGCAAAGTGCCCATAGAAACATTACAAAAATGGCTGATACTGAAACCAGACTATTTTCTTTCTTCATAAAGGTTCCACAATCGCACTCCGCTCTGACACTACTACTAGTTTTTGAAGACAAACTGGTTTACCAGATATCTCAAATATCTGACACTCATAGTCTAAGCAACTGCGAACACCAATCCATCGCTATACATTTCTACTCCAATCTTTTGTCACTCGAACTTCAGAAACTAGTTTGCAGCATCCGATATCGTTCGCTTCAGAGCTGATCGAACAATCTCGTATTTCAAACCACACACGAATATCCAGGATAGCCATAGAGTCAAAGGCGGCAATACCAACCATTGTGTTAGTGGCACTAAGCCAACATCCAAATAGGGCACGATCGGCATCAATTCACTATATTGCCAACGATCAAGATACTTCGTAGCAATAAGCTCAAGCCCGATGGTAATTACCAGTCCAGCTCCAAGAAAAACTGACCAGCCTGTAATTCTGTTCCTGAATTGCCCTAACCGATCACGACCTGACACAACAATAGCCAATAGATACGCAAATAAAGTGATTGCACCGTCTCCCAGTGACGCTTTTGTACATTGTAAAAGCGCCTGCCAATGGCCTGCATTAACCATGTCCGCGTAAAAGGGGACTTGCCACATTTCCCAAACGAAATGGAGCAGAAATGCAGTTATATAGATTGAAGCTAATGTGTAAATGGCAAGTTTCAAAAAGTGCTCTCTATATAGGACAGAATCGGAAGCCCGCTCATTAGATTCACTAATCCTCTCCTTGCCGATTTGATAGAAACCAGCGTTCACCGGCCAGGATTAAAACTATCCCTACTATAGATGCATAAATTACGAGAACATCCGATTGTAGTTTCACCCATAAGAACGCAATTAACACAACCACATCCATCACCATAGCAGTCACCAGGATGGCACCGTTGGCACCGATTTCCTTTCTGACATAGCGAAATATGCCCCAATGAATAGCAATATCCATAAGTAAGTAGAAAATTGCGCCCAAAGAGGCAATTCTTCCGAGGTCAAAGAAAATCGTTAGTAATATCGCCAACACAATTGTGTAGACCAGAGTATGTTTCTGAATACTGCCCGGCATCCCGAAATGACTGTGGGGAACGAGTTTCATATCGGTGAGCATAGCCAGCATCCGCGAGACGGCAAACACGCTTGCTATGACTCCCGACACGGTTGCGACGATGGCGAATATCACTGTGACCCGAAGCCCAAGATCACCATAGGCGGGCCGGGATGCTTCGGCCAGTGAGTAATCGCGCGCCGCGACAATTTCGTCCACCGTCAGATTACCCGCCACTGCAAAAGCTACGAGCATGTATACAAGTACACAAATTACCAGCGATACAATAATTGCCCGCCCGACATTCTTGTGCGGATCTTTAATCTCGGAGCCGCTATTGGTAATGGTTGTGAAGCCTTTGTAGGCGAGGATTCCAAGTGCCACAGCGCCAAGAAATCCAGAAAGGGATGTTTCTTCTTGAGGAGAAGCGATGGCTTCAAAAGTGAGTCCAGACGCCCATAAACCCCCAGCTGCGAGAAAAGCCAATCCGCCTATTTTTATAAACGCCATGAAGAATGAAAATGTCTGAATGAAGCGATTACCGAGCACATTAACAAGAAATGCGAAAACGAGAACCGCTACAGCCAGGGCAGGTATCATCCAGCCCTCAGGATCAGCACCGGACAATTGAAGGCTATAGGTTGCAAAGGTCCGCGCTACAAGGCTTTCATTGATCACCATTGAGAAGTACATCAGCAACGCGCAAACGGCGGTAATAGTGCCGCGCCCGTATGACTTCTCCAGAAACATGGCGATCCCTCCGGCCGACGGCCAGGCATTGGCCATTTTGACGTAGCTGTAAGCCGAAAAACCTGAGATAACTGCAGCCACAAGAAATGCCAACGGGAACCAGTCACGCGCTAGTTCTGCGACTTGACCAGTCAGGGCAAATATTCCGGCACCAATCATGACACCTGTGCCCATGGAAACAGCGCCCCATAGAGTCAAACTGTCCTTCTTATAATGCGAGCTCCGGTCGTGGTGAGAATGGTCATTCATAGTAAGTCCTAAATGGTGGTTTCGGTGTTAAAATAAGTCCGGTTTTGCTGTTTGAAGGCTTGGCTCATGACCTTTGTCGTCGGTGAGAACTGCATTAAGTGCAAATACACAGACTGCGTCGAAGTCTGTCCAGTGGACTGCTTCTATGAAGGCCCAAATATGCTTGTGATTCACCCCGACGAATGCATTGATTGTGCACTGTGCGAACCTGAGTGCCCGGTAGATGCAATCTACGCCGAAGATGAACTTCCTGATGAGCAGTCCGAATTTCTTCTGCTCAATCAATCATTATCTAAATCCTGGCCCAATATCACTGAAGTCAAACTGCCTCCAGACGATGCCGAGCAATGGAAAGACAAACCAAACAAAAGAGAATTACTTAAAGAAGCATGGTAACTTGGCAAGCTCCTCTTGCAATCAAATGTTGCCTCCCTAAATGATGGTTTTTACTTTATCGCAGGAGCGGACTTTAGACCTCCAATTTGCGCGGCTTACTCAGCGTTGCTTGATTCAGCGAGCTCCAGCTCGTTCTGACCGCCAGTAAGTCCTAACTGGTATTGGCGACACAAAAAGTAACCAACAGGCAGAACCAGCAGAGTCAGAATTATTGCCGACAACATACCGCCGACCATAGGAGCCGCAATCCGGCTTGTCACTTCAGAACCTGTACCACTTCCAAAAAATATCGGTAGCAATCCCGCGATGGTTGCAGTAGCAGCCATAATTACAGGCCTGACTCGATTTACGACGCCATCGGTTACACATTGCCTTAGTGTTTCCAGATCGGGCTTACAGGATTGCTCACTGCATCGAGCTAGCATTCTCTTGTAGGACTCATTCAGATAGACCAACACAATCACACTTATCTCTACTGCCACGCCTGCCAAAGCGATGAATCCAACTCCTACAGCAACCGAAAAATTGAAACCGTACAGGTACATTAACCAGAGCCCACCTATCAGAGCGAATGGCAAAGCCCCCAGGATCAGCACGACCTCAGTAAAGCTCCGAAAATGGGCATAGAGCAAAATCACTATGAGAGCGAGAGTCAGTGGAACCGCAATTCTTAGCCGCTCAGCGGCTCGTTGCATGTACTCATACTGGCCCGACCAATTGATCGAGTATCCAGGCGGCAGCTCCACCTGCTCATTCACAGCCTCCTGCGCTGCCGAGACATAAGTCCCTACATCTACACCTTGAATATCGACAAAGGTCCATCCATTCAGGCGCGCGTTTTCACTCTTGATGCCTGGCGGACCATCTTCTATATACACATCAGCCACATCAGCCAACGCGATTCGGTGACCACTAGCAGTCACAAGGGGGAGCAATGCAATTGTCTGGACAGAATCTCTGTATGCCTGGGGGTAGCGTAAGCGGATGGGGTAACGTTCCAGCCCTTCAACCGTTTCACTAATGTTCATGCCACCTATGGCTGTGGCAACTATCTGTTGAATGTCTGCAATATTGAGACCGTGTCGCGCCGCTTGATCTCTTTTAATATCTACCTTGATATACCGTCCACCAGCCACTCTCTCTGAATAAACCGACGTTGTGCCGGGCAGCTGTCCAATGACACTTTCCAATTCTCTACCAATACTTTGTATTGTTGCCAGGTCCGGACCCGCAACTTTAATACCGACCGGCGTCTTGATTCCGGTTGCCAACATATCAATTCGAGTCTTGATGGGCATGACAAAGGCATTGGTCAACCCGGGCACGTTAATAAGCGTATTGAGCTCCTGAATCAAGGAATCAGTAGTGAGACCTTCCCGCCATTCATCCCGCGGCTTCAATTGAATGAATGTCTCGATCATGGTCAGTGGCGCAGGATCTGTCGCTGTTTCTGCTCTGCCCATCTTGCCGAAAACAGTTTCGACCTCCGGCACCGTCTTTATTAGTCTATCAGTCTGCTGCAGGATCTCACGCGCCTTACCTATGGAAATACCGGCATAGGTCGTCGGCATATACATTAAGTCACCCTCATCCAAAGGTGGAATGAACTCGCTGCCAATTCTTGTGGAAGGCCAAAAACCAATGACAGTGATCAAAAAAGCAGCCACCAGCGTCGTTTTTGGATTTGACATGACTATTTGGACCAGCGGGCGATAGCAATTTACCAAAACTCTGCTAATCGGATTTTTATTCTGGCTGCGTACTTTGCCACGGATAAAGTAACCCATCAGCACAGGAACCAGAGTGATGGCAATAAGCGCCGAAGCTGCCATCGCATAAGTTTTGGTAAACGCCAGTGGTGAAAACATGCGGCCTTCCTGGGCCTGAAGAGTGAATACAGGAATGAAACTGACGGTGATAATCAACAGACTGAAGAATAGCGCCGGCCCTACTTCCAGCGCAGATTGTGTCACTATTTGCCAACGATTCTCATCGGTTAAAGGAGTCCGCTCCATCTGGTTGTGCATGTTCTCAACCATGATAATGGCGCCATCGATCATCGCCCCTATGGCAATCGCAATACCACCCAGGGAAAGAATATTTGCGTTAATGCCTTGAAAATACATAACTATGTATGCTGCCAGGACACCCACTGGCAGGCTCAGGATAGCGACAAGCGAAGAGCGGAAATGCAAGAGAAACAAAAAGCAGATCAGCGCAACGATTACAATTTCTTGCAGCAACTGTACAACTAGTGTGTCAATAGATTGCTCAATCAAGTCTGAGCGATCGTAAACAGTAATAATCTCCACACCTGGCGGTAGACCTTGTTTCAATTCCTCAAGTTTGGCCTTCACAGCATCGATCACGTTTGCGGCGTTCTCTCCGAAGCGCATAACAACGACACCGCCCACTGTCTCACCTTCTCCGTTTAGCTCAGCGATTCCCCGGCGCAACTGCGGACCCAGGTTTATCTCTGCGATGTCCTTCAACAGGACAGGCGTGCCGTTCTGATTCATCCCCAGTGGAATATTGTTGAGATCTTCAATAGTGGAGAGATAACCATCCACCAGAACCATATATTCTGCTTCTGCCATTTCAACAACAGACGCGCCGGACTCCTGGTTACCCTGCCGGATCGCCATCTGGATATGATTCAGCGGAATTCCGAAGGCTCTGAGTTTCTCTGGATCTACCTGGATCTGGTATTGCTTGACCATTCCGCCAATAGTTGCGACCTCAGAGACCCCGGGTACGGTCTGCAACTCGTATTTTAGAAACCAGTCCTGAATGCTGCGCAATTGTCCAAGATCGTTTTGCCCAGTGCGATCTATCAGTGAGTACAAATAGACCCAACCAACTCCCGTTGCATCAGGCCCGAGCTGAGGTTCCGCAGTTGCAGGTAAATCTCCAGCCACCTGGTTAAGGTACTCAAGCACGCGGCTACGTGCCCAGTAGAGATCAGTATCATCATCGAATATTATGTAAACGAAGGAGTCGCCAAAGAAGGAATAGCCACGTACGGTAACCGCGCCTGGCACCGATAGCATTGCCGTAGTGAGTGGATAGGTCACCTGGTCTTCGACCACTTGCGGCGCCTGGCCCGGGTATGAAGTCTTGACTATTACTTGTACATCTGAAAGATCTGGCAATGCATCAACTGGAGTCTGCTGCAGCGCATATCCTCCAAAGGCTAACAGGAATGCGGTACTCAACAGCACAAAGAAGCGATTGTTGATGGACCAACGTATGATAGCTTCGATCATTTAAACACCCAGACCTATTGAACCGAATCAACTGGATTCAGTTCTGTTATAACTATTCTGTTACCTGTCAGCCGATTCATTTGAAACTCATATTCTTCGCCTGTTTCAATATCTGCGACATCAATGTCTTCTGCCAACTCAAAACTCATGGTCATTTCCGGCCATTCCCATTGGGGCACGGGGGCGTGCGTGATAGAAATCATCCTTTCTGAATCCATTACATGCTCCACAACGCCACTGCTCCACACTAAATCTCCGAGACTACTCGTGGCTTCCGTTACTTCGGCTGCCGTGGCCTCGGCAGACTCCGACATTGCTTCCATTTCCTCATTGGACATAGCCCCCTCCGCTGACATTCGTAGGAAATCCGAAGTAATGCTGGACTCCGAGTCGAGCAAGAAGTGTGCAGAAGTGACAATTCGATCACCGGCTTGAAGGCCTGATAAGATCTCGATACTTTGATCACCGCTCCTTCCTAAAGTCACTTCCACGGATTTGAAGCGTCCCTCGCCCAATGCCAGTACAACCCGGTCCTGAGTCCCCGTTCTGATTACTGCGCTCTGAGGAACCAGTAGTGCCTGCTCTCCGTCTTCACTATGTTGAATAGTCACCTGTGCAAACATGTTGGGTTTCAGCTCCTGACCTGGATTGCGAAATCGTAATCGTACCGCCACCGTCCTGGTCTGCTCGTCCAGTGTTGGATAAATGAAATCAACCACTCCCTGCCAATCTCTGCCTGGAAGATAGTCCAGAGTCATGTTTACCGGATCACCTACTGACACCAGACTCGCTTGACGCTCGAATACTTCAGCAATCACCCAGACTTCATCGAGCACTCCAATGGACAGAATTTGATTGCCCGGCTGCACAAATTGCCCCTCTCTAACGCCCAGATTCGCGACCAAACCACTCTGCGGCGCATAGACTGTGACATTCCTGAAAACCCGTTGGGTACGCTTCACCTCATCAATCAAGGATCGTGGCACTTGCAGAGCGAGCAATCGCTCTTCTGCCGAGATCACGAACCTGCCATTGTCGCGGTCCATGGCCAGTAGCAATTCTTCCTGGGCATTAACTAGTGTCGGTGAGTAAATTGAATAGAGCGGCTCCCCGTCCTCGATAAACTCCCCTTGTGCCTTGACAAATAATTCATCGATCCAGCCTTCAACTCTTGGATGCAGGTTGATTAGCCTGTCTTCGTCAAATTGCACATAACCAACGGTGCGAATCGTACTTCTAAACGGGGCTGCTTCAACAAGCGCGGTGCGTACTCCAAGATTATTCTCAACTAACGGAGATATTGTGACTGTGCCCGGCCCACTCAATTCGTCACCTACAAAAACAGGCACCAGCTCCATTCCCATAGGAGATGTTCCAGGGCGGTCCCGCCGATAAGTAGGATCCATGGGTGACACCCAGTAGAGCGGTTCTGCCTCTTGGGGCTCAACGGAACCAGTATTTGCGTTCAAAAAGTAAACCGCCCCGCCACCGGCAACGCTGCCCAGTAATCCAGTCAACAGATAGGGTAACAATTGAGCTTTGTTCATAGATTCACCTCGGGATTGGATCTGGTTACCAGGTAATCCAGTATTGAAATTACTTTGAGACGGTCAATATCGAGCTGTAGCAATTCTATATTGGCATTAAGTTGGGCTATATAAGCGCGCATAACTTCCTCGAAGTCACCTTCGTCTGCCGTATAGGAGGACAAGGTTGCTTCCGTTAAATCAGATAATTGAGAAAGTAAGGAATCGTTAAAAATAGCTCTGCGTTCATCCAGCATCTCAAGTTGCGCCTGTGCGTCTTGATAGCGGGCAAACAATTCTTTGATCAGTAGCATTTTTTCAGTTTGTCGCGCAGACGCGCGGTACTGACTGGCTCGCAATCTCGGTTGTTGTCGGTTTTTAGTAAAAATGGGCAGGTCGAAATTAAGATCGAAGGAAACAAAATCATCTCGATTAATTCCTTGTGGCGAGCGTTCTCTGTATCCATAGCTTGCACCCACACTGAACGAGGGTTTGAAACTTTGTCGGGTAATTTCAACCTGAGTCTGAGCAATCTCAATTTGTTTTTCGTTTGCTCTAATGATGGGATGATCCCTAAAGAACTCAGCAGCCTGATTCAAACCAGTGAGCTCTGCTTCCGAAGCTTGTAACTCCGGAAGCTCTGTATTAAAGGGCAAAGAGACAACTTGATAAGGCAGCCATTCCGCGAGTCTCTGCTTGTTGCTGTCCTGTCGTTGTCTCAACGCGGCCAGCCTTTCATCTAGCCTCACCAATTCAAGTTCTGCGCGAATCAGATCCTGTTGTCTCGACAGTCCCGCGGCGGATGTGTAGCGCGCACTGGTAATATCAACCAACTGCTCAAAGAGGTCTCTGTCGTTCTCTATAAGTGAAATCGATTGTGCCGCCAAATAGACATCGAGCCAGAGACCAGTCACTTCAAGCTTTACATTTGCAGCGCGATTCTCTCGATAGATAGGGTTTACCTGACTTTGCAATCCAATTTTCTTACTCAGTAACTCTCTGGTCGCGCCACGAGGAAATGATTGATTAACACCTAATCGAAACTGAGTCATTGGTTCCTGTTCAAAAGCGAATGAATCAACCGGTAGATTGGCGAGCCCTACCATCATTTTTGGATCCGGCAGTTCATACGCGGCCACCGCCTCTTCGAGATAAGCATTCTCCTCCTGCTCACTAATCAGCAGCCAATCATCGTTTTGCACAGCCAATTCGATGGCTTCTTCTAGAGTCAGGCTGGAATTCTCTTGAGCAAAGCACGAAGAAACTGATTCGACCACAACCACGAGGACTAAAAATACCGCTCTGCTATGAAATAAAGTTCTTTTTCCAGCGAAAATCTTGTTCTCCGATAGAATTTTGAACACTTTGACACCTTTTTGTATTTTGCGAATTTTTTGATTACCGACCCTGTCCAGCACTGCCCGACCTGTTTCTGAAAACTAAAGCCAATCCACCAGCCAGCCGCCGAATGCTGCCGTTTTGAGACTCAGGGGCTGTTTTCCAACTCATTCTGAAACCTTGGTATCCAGGCTGGCGTAAGCTCTCTATACCTCAAATACTCTTCCCCGAATTCAAGAACAACTTTTTCCTCCTCTCTTTTGGCCAATCGCGTGTAAACCACTACGAGTATCGGAAACATGATTAGCGTAGGGATTGTTGGCCACTGTATTAGGAAACCAAACATTATAAGAATGAAAGCCAGGTACTGAGGGTGCCGACAACGTGCATACCACCCTGTCATGGCCAAGGTATTAGTACGCTGCGCCTGATGTAAAACGCTCCATGCCGATGCAAGAATAAAAAACCCGGCAATCACTACGACATTGCTCAATATATGCAATGGGTCAAAATGGGCATTTCCTTCAAAACCCAACAGTGTGTGCAGTAAATGTCCATTTTCATGATTAAGAAAATTTACTTCTGGATATCGACTCGTAAGCCAGCCAGAGAGAAAGTAGATAGTTAACGGGAACCCATACATTTCCGTAAACAGCGCGACAATAAATGCCGAGAAAACGCCAAGGCTTCGCCAATCGGCGATGGATTGTGGTTTGGTAAAACTAAACGCGAAAAAGATAAAGATTGCCGAGTTCAATATCACCAGCACCCACAAGCCATAGTCAGATTGATTTTCCATTACTATTGCCTCAATGATTGTCGCGCTGAGAATTTCCTGAATGCGAATCAGCAGGATCGAAACCGTTTACTGCACCAGATTCTTGCTCGGTTGTCTTAGATTTACCTGCTCCTTCTTTATGCCCACTGTGTCCGTGATGCATAAATAGGTGCATCAAAGGGCAAAGAAGAATGATCAGGTACGGCAACCATTCATAGAGATGCTGCCTATGCTCCATCAACAAAAAGTACGAAATGGAAGCAATAAACAGCAGAGCCACAAATCCTCTGGGACTTGACCAAAATGTTGAATTCATCATGCAGCCCTCATATCAGCCTGTTATAGATTGCAGCCATCAGGCTGGCAAAAATTCCTGCTGAAAAAGCCCATAGAAATAGGCCGAACAGAAATCCTGCTAATCCCATATGCCAGTTCATGCCCGAAAAATTCGCGTGCATCATATAACCACCCATGTTCATGGACATTGAAGGCAGCAAGAGCACCAACAATGAACAGACTATCCAAACTATCGATACGGCATAAGCCGATGCGAGACCAAATTTTATAGCATCGAGTTTCATCATTTTTTACTCCTCTAAGAAGTTGGGCTCATTGACTTCTGAGTCTGAGCGCATTGGTTACCACTGACACTGAACTCAGGCTCATGGCCAGTGCAGCGATTATTGGAGACAGCAATATTCCAAATACTGGATAGAGCACCCCAGCTGCAATGGGCACTCCAGCACTGTTATAAAGCAGCGCAAAGGTGAGGTTCTGGCGCATATTGGTAACAGTAAGCTCGGAAATTCGACGCGCTTCAGAAATTCCACGAAGATCACCTTTAACCAACGTCACCTGTGCGCTACTCATTGCCACGTCAGTTCCAGTTCCCATGGCGATGCCAATATCTGCCTGAGCGAGAGCCGGCGCATCGTTGATGCCGTCACCTGCCATGGCCACTTTCATCCCTTGCTGCTGGAGACTTGCTATGAGATCAAGCTTTTCCCGGGGGGTGACTTCGCTATGCACTTCATCAATCCCAAGTTCATTGGCTACTGCTTTTGCAGTGACTTCGCCATCTCCAGTTGCCATGACAATCTTCAGCCCACGGGCATGCAACTCTTTGATGGCCCCTGGTGTGGTTTCCTTTATCGGGTTTGCCACGGAAAGAAGACCCGCCGCTTCTCCATTAACAGCGAGGTACATAACACTGGCTCCTTCCCGGCGCATGTCTTGAGCCTGCGCCTCAATATCTGCTGTAGTCACTTCCATTTGACGCATAAATTTGGTATTCCCCAACGCTACGTTGTCACCGTTAATGAGCCCTGAGACACCGATGCCACTCGACGAATCAAAATCATCAACAGTCAACAATGAAATATTCTGCGATTGGGCAGCTGAGACGATGGCTTTAGCCAGGGGATGTTCGCTTCCCTGATCCAGGCTTGCTGCCAATTCCAAAACCCGGGAATCAGTTAGACTGGAAGTTGAGAGGGCCTTGCTAAAGCTGGGCTTACCTTCAGTGAGAGTTCCAGTTTTGTCTACGACGACAGTATTAACCTGCCGCAAGGCCTCAATCGCAGCTGCATCATGAAACAACACGCCGGAACTGGCACCCTTACCTGTTGCAACCATGATAGACATTGGTGTCGCCAGGCCCAGTGCGCAGGGGCATGCGATGATGAGAACTGCAACCGCATTGATTAATCCGTAAACCCAGGAGGGTTGCGGGCCTATAAACCCCCAGACAAAAAATGTCGTTACTGCAATCGCCACAACAATAACTACAAAGTATCCCGCAACAATATCCGCCATGCGCTGCATCGGAGCCCGGGTTCGTTGCGCTTGCGCCACCAGGTTAACGATTTGAGAAAGCGTGGTATCAGCGCCCACTTTTTCGGCGCGAATGACCAGGCTGCCACTGGTGTTTAGTGTGGCACCAATTACGCTGTCTCCAACATTCTTGCTCACTGGAAGCGGTTCACCAGTTAACATGGATTCATCTACGGCACTGCTGCCTTGTACAACCGAGCCATCTACTGGAACTTTCTCGCCTGGAGTAACGCGCAAGCGATCCTCGATTTGTATGTCATCTATCGAGACTTCTTCCTCGCTGCCGTCCGCATTGATTCGGCGTGCTGTTTTTGGAGCCAGATTTAACAAGGCCTTGATCGCTGCGGAGGTATGAGCGCGAGCCCGAAGCTCCATGATCTGCCCCAGAAGCGTGAGAGAGATGATGACGGCAGCCGCCTCAAAATACACACTCACCCGGCCATCTATGACAAAGGAGTCGGGAAACACACCGGGCGCCAGAGTCGCCACCAGGCTGTACAAATAAGCCAGTGATGTACCCAGACCAATCAGAGTCCACATATTTGGGCTTCGATTGATTACCGATTGCACACCACGCACAAAGAATGGCCACCCTGACCACAAAACTACAGGAGTCGTTAGCAGCAACTCGATCCAATTCTGCCATGCCATAGGCACCCACTCTCTACCGTGCCCAAACATAGCCAGCACAAACACGGCAAGAGTTAAGGGAAGGGTCCACCAGAACCGGTGTTGAAAATCGATGAGTTCCGGATTTTCTTCTTCCTCAAGCGAGGGTGCCTCCGGTTCCAGCGCCATACCACACTTGGGGCAGGTTCCGGGTCCCTTCTGACGAATTTCGGGATGCATTGGACAGGTGTACCAGGCAGCAGCATCGATAACCGTTTCTTCCTCGACAGTGCCTGACAGGTACTTCTCCGGAGAAGCGACAAACTTGTCGTGGCATTTCTCACTACAGAATCGATATTCAACGCCAGCATGCTTGGATTGAAATTCAGCATCTGCCGTGACTGTCATTCCACAAACAGGGTCTTTAAGCAGGGACTCCGTTGCCTCAGGCTCGCTTGTCTGCGAGTGATGAGAGTGTTCATTATTCATTTTCTGTCTCCAAAAAGGACAGGCCTTCTGCCCTTCAAAATAAACTCCTACTCGAGATCAGATAAATATCTAATCCTTTGAACTCACTCCACCGGGAAAATTTTCAATTAGATGGCAAATCATATGGCCCGTCGGGTTTCTATCCGGTAATTCCTGCCACAATTTCACAGCCTCGCGCATTCTGTTGCGCAGCAATGTAAGCTGCTGATACCGAGACTCTGTTTCATTCAATCTTTGTTCAATAAGGTTCCGAACCACAGGGCAGGGAGTTTCATTCTGATCTGATACCTCCAAAATGTGCTTTACGTCTTCAATCGAAAACCCAAGCCGTCTTGCGCTGAGAATAAAATTAAGCCGAGAAGCATCTCGCCCATCGAATTCCTTGTATCCATTTGTGGAGTTTTTACGAGGGCTGAGTAATCCGATGCGAGTATAGTAACGAACGGTATCAGGATTGATTGCCAATTTGGTCGCAAGCTCACTTACACGCATTTTTCCTCCCCAGGTGTCTCTATTTCGATTCCAACAAATTTCTTGCTCCAAAAACAAGAATAATTTCCAGCTGTTTTTAACTCCTGGGTTTATATCCCAGGTTCTGCTCCAGCCTACACCTGTGAGCGGCTCACAGGTCAACCCTGCCTACAGACTATTAATGCCCCATTGAAGGTCCAACAGCAGTTGTGCTGTATGAAGTGGCAGCTAACACACAGACGCCTATAGCGATTTCAACGGCAATTGATCTTTGTAGTCGGAACATTTCCGCTTCGGAATTGAGATTCGGCACGAGAATAAATTTGTGCCGGGCTGCCAACAGCAACAACAGGCAAACTCCCAGGAGTTTAATCAACAGTCCTCGGCCATACGCCGTGCTAACCATCTCTGAAACATTGTTTAACAATTGAAATATGATGATTGCGCCAGAAACCAGCACCACCAGGACAATGACCGCGGCAACTTTTCCATAGCGCTCCATAATCAGTTTTAACTCCTCAGGTGAGCCATCGGAGCAGGCAATCCAAAGCGGCAATAAAGACCCAGTCCATAGCAGCACGGTGAATACATGCGCAGACAATAATGCTTTGAATGGCAGAGACAGCGTTGAAACGTGACCAACCAGTGGAAAACTCATTGCGAGCATGCCAAACATCAGCATACTCAGTGCAGCTACACCAAATGCCTGCGGGGTCATGAACTGGAGAGAATGGCCTTCCCAGATCAACACAACCACTATTGACAATCCCAGCAGCAATCCGGCTATACGCCAGGCTGCCGCCAGCCCAAGGTTTGTATCCGCCAGCATTCCGGCCATGGACCAGTCGAACATCCCTCTCACACCAGCGTCATTGATTGCACCAACCTGGGCCAGGAAATAGCATACGGAAGCTAAAGCACCGACCAATGCTCCAAGAGCCATATACAGAAAAACTTTCGTGAGAAGTTGACGGTCAAATCCTCGCAACAAAAAATAGCCGGGCAGGCCCCCGATCACCGCAGCACTTCCAAGCAGATAAAAGAACTTGCTAGTTACATTGACTGTGGCCCACATGATTTTTCCTTTATCGCTGCGATACAGTTTTAATGGGCAGCTTGAGAACCATGGGTGACCGCATGCCCTTCCTGATGCTCGTGCATATTGCCTTCAGTGCCGATACTGAATGCGACGGAACCTTGCACGGGATGGCTGTCGGCACCCATCACCGACCAGTCAACCCGATAATTGCCCGGAGATAAAGCTGGCAGTGGAACCGAATATTCAGTCTTGGCTACAGATTCAGGAGCAAAGCCTATGTCCACTTTTTTCTCCGACGAGTCCAATGCGGCCACGACATCAAGCCGAAGTAATCGAACTTCTTCGGTAAACGAAAGTTGAATCTGCTCTGGAGAGACGTTCAGCTCACTGCCTTGTGCAGGAAAAGACTCTTTAAGGGCAGTATGAGAGAAAGCTGACCCGCTCATTAGTACAAGCAAGTACAATGTATATCTGATCCATTTCATTTTTCATTCCTCAAGTTGGTGTGTATTAAGGTCGGCTCTAATGACTCCAACCCGGTCTAATATTCAATAACAACTATTCATTTACAGACTGGATTCTATTGATTTCTTCGACCCGAAGTATGTAAGTGAACGATCTTCCAGCGTCCTTCAAGCTGTTCAAGTACGGCGGTACCCCTGCCTTCCATATTGAGCGGGCCGCCATTGAGATCTGCGCTCAATTCGTAACGAAAAGCTGCAAAAGCCAGTTCGCCACGAACAACAGGTTCGATAGCGAAATAGCGATACACAAGGTTCTTGAAGGCTTCGAGTTCTGGCCGCAGGTGTTCATCTCTGTACTCAGCCCAACCATGATTCACACCTGCGCCCTCAATAATGTGGACGCCAGGACCAGGCGCAAAGACTTCATCCAGCAAGCCCAATTCACCTGACTCAAATGAGTCGGCAATGCGTTCCAGGGTCAATACAATTTCTGCTTCAGCTTCATCTGTCTGAGCGGCCACTTGACCTTGGACGAACGATAGCGTGGCAACTAAAGTAAGCATTAGCATGTGATTCATATTCATATTCATCTCCAAAGTGATGCAATAAAAGATTCTGCAACATTGCTCGCTTTTTTGGAGCCGCGTGTTAGAACCAAAATTTGAACCCAACGATCCAGTGATTGTCCGTTCTGTCTTCACCAACAGGTAGTAAGTCTGCCGTTTCACCGTACTTGATTACTCGCTCATAACCCAAATAGGGAGCTAATTGCCGATCGAACTCATAACGTAAACGGAAACCGGTTTTGAGTGTCGAAAGTCCAGATCCACGACCCATTTCCTTGTCAGTTTTCCCATAGGAATGAATATCAATTCGAGGCTGCATGACTAATCGCTGAGTCAGTAACAAGTCATACTCTGCCTCGATATCCAAGAGAGAATTGCCGTTTTCGCCCAGGAACAAACTCGCGTCCACCTCAAACCAGTAGGGCGCCAGACCACTGAGCCCAATGGACGCCCAGTTTCTTTCGTCCTCTTCTCCAAATTCGCGGCGCAGCCCGAATTGCACATTCCAGAATGGCGAGATTGCCCTCGTATGCAAAAGGTCCAGTTCAGCCGTTTCAATCGAGTCGTTGACGACCTCGATTTCGCTGCGTAACAGAAAACGATTGTAGCTATCGCCAATCCAGACATGTCCCTCGAATTCAGTAGCATCAAGATCGTGTGACTCGACATACTCAAATCTGTCTACCCATAAACCTGTGAAATAAATTTCATCAGCGAGACCAATCTTGCTCTCTGATTCAAGCAAGTACGGCCCCGAAGTAAGCTCAAATCCATTCGAATAAGCATGAGGATCACGCAGAGAACCTGCTCCCTCACTCTGCACCATGGATCCGGACATTGCGTCATCGTCCATGGCTTCTGGCATGTGTTGCTGCTCAGCTTCTCCCGTATCAGGAGGTTGAGACCCATGATGCTCATGGTTTATCGAGATCGAGGCTCCCGGCGCTCCAGGCCCGTGCTGAGAATGATCGACGGCTTCGTCGCTATGAGCTGCTTCTTCGTTATGTTCATTCGCCAATTCTGTACTTGCATGCTCTGCATGTTCTTCATGCTCTGTACGTTCTGGGTGTTCCAGATGTGATTGGGAATTCTCTACTTGTGCTACAGCAAGGGATGCCTGCACTAACAATGAGAAGATGCAAAATTGCCGAAATAGTGCCTGCTTCATACAACCACCACTTCGCGAAACATGCCCGCATCCATGTGCAACAACAAATGGCAATGCCATGCCCAACGCCCCAAAGCGTCAGCGGTCACACTGAAACTCACGCGCTGTGCCGGCTGCACAGGCAAGGTGTGGCGCCGGGCAAGAAAATTACCGTTGGCATCTTCCAGGTCGCTCCACATGCCATGCAGGTGCATGGGGTGTGTCATCATGGTGTCGTTATGTAAGTGGACTCGTAATCGCTCGCCATAACGAAAATGAATTGGCGTCGATTTGCCATACTCAAGCCCGTCAATAGACCAACTGTAGCGCTCCATATTGCCCGTTAAATGCAGTTCAATTTCGCGCTCAGGATCCCGTTGGTCGATAGCGCCTCCAAGCGTCCGGAGATCCGAGAGGGTTAGTACTCGGCGGTCGGATTCACGCAAACCTACTCCCGGGTCGTCCAGATTGGTTCGCGGGAAGTCCACGCGCATGTCAGTGCTAGGGCCAAATTCTGTACTTGCATGACGCGCCTGCACCAGCATCGCATTCGACATGTTCATTCCCGCATGATCATCACCGTGATCCATCGAGCCCATGGCTTCATTTGCATGAGGCATATTGCCCATCATGTCCTGCATAGATAACCACTGCGCCTGTCGGCGTGGCGGGATTGGAGCAGACAAACCCTGTCGTGTGGCAAGGGTGCCGCGAGCATAACCAGTGCGGTCCATCGTCTCGGCGAATATCGTGTGAGCGTCTTCGTCTGGCGTGACCAGAACGTCATAAGTCTCGCCTGCACCCAAGCGAATCTCATCTACCGTCACAGGCTCAACATCCATGCCATCTACCTGAACTACTGTCATTGGCAGATCTGGTATTCGCAGATCGAAGAAAGTATTTCCAGCAGCATTCACTATACGAAGACGAACTCGCTGTCCTCTTTCAAAAAGCGGTGTGTTATTACCTGCCGGCGTCACACCATTCATCAAGTAAGTCAGCGTATTCGCTGAGAGGTCGGCGAGGTCAGTGGGTTTCATGCGCATGACATTGAACATGTCACGCCGCGTAACGGCTGCATCCAGACCATTTTCCGAAATGTCTTCCAGCAATGCCGGCAGAGTTGGCTGATTGAAATTGTATAAATGCCCCATGGTCTTCAGTTTCTGAAAAACATACATGGGGTCTTCATCAGTCCACTCTGACAACATAATCATATGCTCTCTATCAGCCTGAATCCTTTCGCCCTCCGCCGGCTCAATAACAATTGCGCCGTACATGCCGGTCATTTCCTGAAAAGCAGAGTGGGAGTGATACCAATAGGTTCCACTCTGTTGCAGCTTGAAGCGATACTGAAAGGTTTGACCCGGGGCAATACCTGGAAAGCTGATACCGGGCACACCATCCATCTCGAAGGGCAAAATGATGCCGTGCCAATGGATGGAAGTAGGCTGGGAAAGCCGGTTAGTGACATTGATGGTAACCGTGTCGCCCTCTTTCCAACGTAGGGTTGGTGCCGGAATAGAACCATTAATCATGGTGGCAATTCGCGGAGACCCGGTGAAGTTTGCAGGCTGCTCTTCAATAACCAGATTAAATGTCTTGCCACTTAGCACCGGTGCCCTGGCCACGCCAGAAGGTAATTGCGCGTCTTGCGCCCAACTACCGGAGGCAAAACCTGCACCAACTACTCCTCCTGCAATTAATCCTTGAACAAAGCGGCGCCGCGACTTTAGTGACGGTACTAAAGCCGGATCGAACCTGGATCGATTTTTATACTGCATTGCAAACTCCTAAAAATACTCAGATGCGCAAACGCACCCACAAAAAACTGCGTGAGTTTTCAGATTAGGGTCTGAGGCAATGCAAGACTTTGGTTAGTGCCATTCCAAAGGGAATGAACATCAACCTGGTGAGAATAAAGCAGGGATATTGGCCAACAGACCCACTAGGCGTGGATTGGTGGCCGGTAGAGGAGGTATTCGCGGGTAAGGATCACGCCGGTTGTTTTGCTGGCATGGAGACTGCGTTGATTATGAAAAACTGCTACATCTGACGTGATGCTTGAGCTATAGCAGTGACTACTACAGGACATGCAATGTTCATCGCAATCTTCAGAGTCATGCTCGTGATTGGATTCCGAATCCAGGGATTGGTTGCTACCCATGCTCATGTGCTGTTGATGGTCATGCTGCAAGCTATCTGAGGAGTCGAGTACCTCTGTAACTTCACCGGATTCCGCCATCGACATTGCCATCCAGGTTGCCGCGCCTGTATTCAAAGGCAGCGCAAGCAGAACAACTAGTGACATAATCAATGGGCGTTTCAGCAATGGAAAATCCATACATTTAGTGGGGATATAAAAATTCTAATCACTAAAATAGCACGAATCCAGAAGTAAAACACTTAGAGCCACTCTAAAGTCAAATGATTTGATGCTCCTATATAACAACCTGAACCTTACTCCCACGTTTCGTTTCTTAGAGTCCAAATGTGCAAGTTATGAAGAAACAAATTGGAGCGTCGAATCAACAATTGAAAATTACCAAGTATTAACTAGCCAATCAATTAAGCACACACCTTGTCCATGCTAGTATCTCCAAGATTGAAAGTGGATCATTTGTGCTCGTGAGACTGTATAGAACCGATACTTTCCTATTAAAAAAGTAATCAGAAATCTGAAATTACAAACCCATCCTCGAACTGTAAGTAAATTCCCGGAAGCCCTCTGGTTTGAAGAATTCTTGGAATTCGTACTCTTTACCGTACACCTTAACCCTAGTCACACCTACTAGTCACATCTAGTTATGGCGTTCGGTCACCGAAACTAGTTTTTAAACATCTAAGTCATATACACATCTCGTACTAACTATATTTTTTACTTTTTCCAACGACGATATTCTAATCCGCTGCTTCTTCAGAACGCCTACCATATTCGATATTTTGCCAAACCAAATACAGCGCCGGTACTACACACAACGTTAACAACAACGTACTAATCATCCCCCCAATCATCGGCGCCGCAATCCGCTGCATGACTTCCGACCCAACTCCATGCCCGAACATAATGGGCAACAATCCTGCTGTAATTGCAGCCACGGTCATAACAATGGGCCGCAACCGCTGCAGAGCTCCTTGCTGAATTGCTTTCTGTAACCCGGCGAGCGTAGGATTTTCATCGGGGCCGAGCTTGTCCAGATAGTCCTGCCGGTATTGATTAAGATAAATCAGCATGATCACGCCTATTTCTACAGCAACCCCTGCCAGGGCAATAATTCCAACCGCGACTGCCACCGATAAATCGAACCCCAGGTACCACACGAACCAGGCACTACCTGCCACTGCTACCGGCAGGGATGCCAGAATTATCAGCACATCACTGATCCTGTTAAACGCCAAATAAAGTAGCAAGGTGATAATAACGACTGTCAAAGGCACCACCAGTTTGAGGCGTTCGATTGCGCGCTCCATGTATTCGAATTGCCCGGACCAGGCGATTGTATATCCAGGAGGCAGAGTAAGGTTAGCCTCAAGGTACTGTCTCGCATTGCCTACGTAACTGCCCACATCGATGTCGGCGATGTCAATGTACACCCAACCGTTGGGTCGCGCATTTTCGCTCTTGATCATCGGTGGACCATCTTCAATCTCCACTTTGGCGACAGCACCTAATGCGATCCGTTCTCCTCTCGGTGTAATAATGGGAAGGCGGCGAATATTTTCCAATGAATCGCGTACCTGGCGCGGGTAACGCACATTGATTGGATACCTTTCCAGGCCTTCGATGGTTTCAGAAACGTTCATGCCGCCAATCGCCGAAGTCACTACGGCTTGCACATCAGCGATATTAAGGCCCAGGCGTGCAGCCGCTGACCTGTCAATGTCCACTACCACGTAGCGACCCCCAACCACGCGTTCTGCATAGACACTGGCAGAGCCAGGGAAATTCCCGAGCAAATTTTCAATTTCTCTGCCAAGGCTTTGAATCACATCAAGCTCGGGCCCGCTTATTTTTATTCCAACAGGGGTCTTGATGCCAGTCGCCAACATGTCTATGCGTGTTTTGATAGGCATGACCCAGACATTCGCGATGCCCGGCACTTGCACCCGGTTGCGTATTTCAGCCCTTATATCGTCAATAGTCATACCCTCGCGCCACTCCGATTCCGGTTTGAAACGAATCACTGACTCGATCATGGTCAGGGGGGCCGGGTCGGTAGCAGTTTCGGCACGTCCAATCTTGCCAAACACCTGGGCCACTTCGGGCACGGACTTGATCATCCGGTCTGTCTGTTGCAGCAATTGCGTTGCCTCGCCAATGGGCAGGCCAGGCCGAGCCGTGGGCATATACATCCAGTCGCCTTCATCCAGCGGTGGCATGAATTCCGAACCCATCCTTGATACAGGCCATACTGCAGATGCTGTTAGCAATACAGCCAACACGATGACAGGCCAAGGATGTTTTGTAATGAATCCCACTACTGGTCGATAGCAAGCAGTGAGTAGTCTATTCAATGGATTGCGCTGTTCGGAGTGAATCTTTCCTCTAATCAGATAGCCCATAAAGACGGGAATAAAGGTGATAGAGAATAAAGCCGCCGCTGCCATAGCCCAGGTTTTGGTGAAGGCCAGCGGGGCAAACAATCGTCCCTCCTGTGCTTCAAGTGTGAATATGGGTAAGAAACTGAGCGTGATTATTAGCAGGGAGAAAAACAGCGGGCCACCAACCTGAGTTGTCGCTTCCGCAATCAGGTCCCAGCGTTCTTTACCCACCAGTCCGGGGCGACGTTCCATATGCTTATGGACATTTTCGATCATGACGATGGCACCATCCACCATCGCCCCGATGGCAATCGCGATACCGCCGAGGGACATGATGTTGGCATTGATACCCTGAGCACGCATGATCAGCAGCGCGGCCATAATGCCGAGTGGCAGGATAGCGATAGCCACCAGCGATGAACGCAAATGAAATAGAAACAGTACGCAGATCAGACCAACGATAAGAAACTCTTCGATGAGTTTAGTGTAGAGATTGTCTACCGCCGCACCGATCAACTCCGAGCGATCATAGGTGGGTACTATCTCCACGCCGTCCGGTAAACTTCCCCCAAGTTCCTGCAGCCTGGCTTTGACGGCGGCAATGGTCGCCTGCGCATTCTCCCCACTGCGCATGACGATAACGCCGCCCACCACTTCGCCTTCCCCATTGAGATCAGCAACGCCGCGCCGCAGTTGCGGACCCAGTTGGATCTCAGCGACATCGCCCAGCAATACCGGCACGCCTCTTTCATCGGCCTTCAACGGGATGTCGCGCAATTCTTCTATACTCTGCACATAGCCCGTAGCGCGAACCATGAATTCGGTTTCGGCCATTTCGATTACTGAACCGCCAACCTCGCTATTGCCTTTCTGTATCGCCTGCCTGATCTGAGTCAGGTTTATTCCCAGGGCACTGAGTCGGTTAGGATCGACCACGACCTGATACTGCCTGACCATACCACCAATGGTAGCTACTTCAGAAACCCCTGAAACTGTCTGCAGCTCGTACTTCAGAAACCAGTCCTGTATAGATCGAAGCTGGCTGAGATCGTGATTGCCTGTTCTGTCTACCAGGGCATATTCGTACACCCAGCCTACCCCTGTGGCATCGGGCCCAAGTGCAGGAGTCACCTCATTGGGTAATGCGGCGCTAACCTGGCTGAGATATTCCAGCACCCGGCTCCGTGCCCAATACTGATCGGTGCCGTCCTCGAAAATTACATACACGTAAGAGTCGCCGAAGAAAGAATAACCACGGACATTGACCGCACCGGGTACTGACAGCATGGCGGTGGTCAATGGGTAGGTCACCTGATCTTCAACGACCTGGGGCGCCTGACCGGCAAAGGGTGTACGAATAATGACCTGCACATCGGACAGATCGGGAATGGCATCCACCGGCATGGTACGCAGATTGAGCAGACCAGCGGCCATCAACAGAAGGGCAGCCAATAGCAAGAGCCCGCGATTGGCAATGGACGAACGGATGATGGCGGCAATCATTGATTTGCCTCCGTCTCTTCCATCATCAAGATTTCATAGCTGCCATCTTCTAACGGATGAAATTCAATGCGCACCGTGTCATCGACTGCAAACTCATTAAGATTAACATCCGGGACAGTGGTGAAACTCATCGTCATAGCTGGCCAGTTCAGTTCTGCGACCGGCTGATGAGCCAATGTCACCATGCCATCGTTCATCATGCTAACAATGCGACCGCTTGTGGAATAAACAGTTAACTGATCGCCTGATGCACTGACATTCCTGTCTATACTCGTTGGCGCACCCGCGTTGTCCATAAGCAGGACTTGATAACCACCGTCTTCAAGCTGACGAAACTCGAAGCGCACCGTTTCATCGACTGAAAATTCATTGAGATTAACTTCCGGAACAGATGTGAAACTCATCGTCATTGCCGGCCAGTTCAGTTCTGCGACCGGCTGATGAGCCAATGTCACCATGCCATCGTTCATCATGCTGACGATACGACCGGTTGTAGAATAAACGGCCTCTTGATCTACTGACGAACTGGCAGTTCTGTCCATATCCATATCCATGTCCATGTCCATATTTTCAGAAGTGGATTCGCTCGCCGCGTCGAGCCGCGCCAACGCTTGCTCACCATTGGCTTCGGCATCGAGCAGGAATTGCCCGGAAGTAACAACGGTCTCACCGACGGCGAGTCCTTGCAGAATCTCTATCTGTTCACCACTGCTGAATCCAGTACGAACGGCGCGAGGTTCAAATTGGCCATCGTCGCGAAGGACAATAAGCCGCGAGCCTGATCCTGAGCGTATGACCGCTTCCCGTGGAACGGCGAGCACGTCGCGACGAGGATCAACGGTAATGGCGACATTGGCGAACATATTGGGCTTAAGCCGATGATCTTCATTTTCAATGACCAGTCGAACTCGCAGAGTCCTGCTGCCTCGGTCCAGTTCCGGATAGATGTAACTCACTTCACCCATCCAGGTTTCACCGGGAAAGGCTGGAAATTCAATAGCGGCTTCGAGACCCACTTCCAGATTCGCAGCATCTGTTTCAAATATATCCACATCGACCCAAATGGAATCCAGCGATGCCAGGGTGGCGATAGTGGTCGCAGGTTGCACGTAGTTGCCGCTCCTGGTACCCAGTGACAGCACCAGCGCGTTATCGACGGCGCGATAAACCAGCCGACTGCTCGTATTACCATTGTTGGCGAGTTCATCGACCTGGCGCGGGGTAAATCCCAGCGCTAGTAAACGTTCCTGGGCCAGAGCAGCCAATGTCTGGTTACCCGCCTGACGCGCAGTGATAAATTCCTGTTGAGCACTGACCAGGTTAGGCGCATACAATTCATAGATCACCTGGCCAGCTTTAACTTGGTCACCAACACTGGCCAGGTTGAAGACTTCCAACCAGCCCTCTGCGCGCGGATGTAGCATTTCAATGGTCGCCTCGTTCCAACGCGTGTATCCGACCGCCTTTACATCTCGCGCGAAATCGCTACGCTTCGCCTTGGCGGTTCTCAATCCCAGGTTTTGCTGAATCGTCGCGGCGACCCTGACGGCATTGGTTTCCCCATCAGGCGCTTCGTAGATCGGTATCAGATCCATTCCCATCGGCGACAGTCCTGGTGCATCGCGCCTAAAGCTCGAATCCATCGGCGCCACCCAGTAAAGTGGCTGCCTTTCTGAGGAGGAGACCATCGAATCCTGCATGCCTCCCCGCTCCATAGAAATAAAGTTGGCGGAAAGAAAACCGATGACTCCGGCAACTATTGCTACAATTAATAAACTCACTATGGCTTTCATTGTTCAGTCTCCACGGGCCACAGTCGGCCCCCACTTAATTTGTCAATTTGGCTGATACTGATCAGCCGGTCAGCCTGCATTTCTGATATCTGAAGTCGCAGATTCAGCAATTGTTGCTGCGCTTGGTTCAAGGTTTGAAAGTTGCCGCCACCGCCCCGAAAGTTGGCGCTGGCCGCGTCAAGAGTTTGTTCGGCCTTCGGAATTAATTCGGTCTCGAACAACTCAATGCTATGAGCAAGCTCTTGCTCTGTAGAAAGCAATTGTTCCAGGTCTGCTGCCAAAGTGCTGCGCAAGCGAGCAACGTCGGCTCGCGAACTGGCGTAGTTAAAACCCGCCGCCGCTTTTCGAGCTGAGCGTTTACCGAAGTCCAATGGAATATTGAGACTGATCCCAATCTGCGTGCGTTGATCAATATCGTTCCATAGTTCGTTGTAGCCAGCGTTGACCTGAAGATCTGGAAAGTCTTCCAATTCCACCAGCTCTTTATTTCTCTGCGCCAATCTTGATCTTGCCTGCAGGGCCATTAACTCAGGCTCGGATTCCAACACCCACTCCAAAAGATTATTGCGACCGGGCAATGTCCGAATAGGCAGTTGTTCCCCCGGCAGCCCGAGTGGGGTATCGGCGGACTGGTTGAGCAGATCATTAATTCGGGCCTGCAGGCGTCGAATTTCATGGTTCAGTACTAATTCCCTGTGTTGCAATTCAACGAGGCTGGTCTGAATCTGCAACACGTCCTGCTGCAGCCCAAGTCCGTTGGCGTATTGAGTCGAAGCCACCGTTTCAAGGTCACTCAGCAAAGCCATATGCTCGGTATTAACCGACAATGCCTGATCGGCGAACCATAGTTGTGACCACAAACTCCTGACTTGCTCAATCAGCGATACCAGTAGCTGCTCGTAGTTCGCTTCTTCGATCTCTGCCCGCGCTTCGGCTAGCTCAGTGCGAAGTCGTCGTTTCCCTGGCCACGGGAACAATTGAGAGACTTGAAATGTTTGCCGCACTCTCAATGCATTGCCAAAGTCACTGGGTATATCCGTGCCAATAGACGATGGCGCAACGGAATAACTCACTCTGGGATCATCCAGTGCCCCGGCGCTCTCAGTCAGCGCGCGGCTCGCTCGAATTCGCAGTTCACGGGCAGTCAGCCCGGCATTTTGTTGAATTACCGCTTGCGTCAAGTCTGCTAACAATAGCTCATCATCAGGAATAGATTGGCCAAACACAGGCATCGGCCATGCGCTGAAAATCCAGCACAACAGAGCAGTCGTCAAGTTCCTAAATTCTTTCCGAGTTCCCATCTTAATGTCTCATCAATTACTCAAACACAGCACAATGGTCGCGAAGTCGAATCGACATGCGAATTCAGTGCTATTAGATAAGTTGAAGAAGCTGCCTGCGCATGTAGCAGGCGGACCTATCCTGTCTTAGACAGAAATGGGGGGACGGAATAGACTGTTGAGAGGTTCGGTTGGGGAGAAGCGGGAATAAAAATCCGCTTGCAGGGAAGCGCCTGATTTGGGAGTCAAATTTGAGATCTTTGCGCCTGGTTGGCTGTAGCTGAGACAGTAGCCACAAACCTGTTCACAATTACTCATAGCATCGAGATTATTTGATGCAGGCTCACCAGGGAATTCACCCATGTTTTGCGAGCTCATTAAATCAGTTCCGTCTGCAATGGTCAGACTGACCATGCCATGCATTTCCATCCCTGGCATAGTGCAAAATAGCGGGTAGGCTGAAAGTTGCCCGGACACGAACAACAAGCTGATCATTATCAGGATTGCTCTGTTAATCTTTTGTGAACATCTTGGCATATGAATAAGATATCAGTTACATACTGTCAGTACAAAATATACACCATTTGCCAGGCCGATTGTCGTAATGCAAACCTTTGAGCTACTCTAATGTTGAATTATTGCTTTCACTTTCCCCCTTCTTGATAAATGGCAGCTTGGATATTTGCTTTCCTCCATTGAATTAAGTCACGACTATAGAGATTTTTCCTTTTAGTAAGAGAACCCCCAAACCAAGTCCAGAATTAATGCGACTTTGACATCCCTCGGGCGCACAGCTAGCGCGCTTCCTAGCCTGCGGACGTGGGCCTGGACTGAAAAGAGATTATTATTAGTAATGAGAATTGTTTGCATTTAGATTGACTCCCGTTTAGTATTTCCCGCAACTTTCAAAAGTGGCAATAAACAGTAGGAATAAAGACATGCTAAGCAGCAAGCTTCCCCGACAGTTCACCTTGGCGGTACTCACCACGGCAATGAGTTTCAGTATTGATTTGCAGGCGCAAGAGCAAGATATACAGGAAGTCACCATCATTGGTAGCCGGGTTCAGGCAAGGCGCCTGACCGGTGCCGGTCATTTTATCGGTGCTGAAGAGCTGCGCCGATTCAGCTATGCCGACATCCAACGCATTGTTCGAGAGGTGCCCGGAGTCTCGATCCAACTGGAGGATGGCTACGGTCTACGGCCCAATATCAGTATTCGCGGCGTAGCTACGGAACGCAGTGGTCGTATAACCCTGCTGGAAGACAATGTGTTGATCGCGCCAGCACCTTATTCAGCTCCCTCAGCCTATTACTTCCCTACCCCCGGTCGAATGGCCGCCTTCGAAGTATTGAAAGGGCCCTCCGCTATTACCCAGGGTCCTTACACCATAGGCGGAGCATTGAATATGGTGTCAACGCCCATTCCCAATGAGACGGACGGCCGGGTAATCACTGAATTGGGAGAAGATGCCACTTATCGTGTCCATGCCTATTATGGCGCCCGCAATGAATCCGGTTTCGGTTTCATGGTGGAAACTCACCAGTGGCAGTCCGATGGTTACCAGTCAATTGATCGCAGTGACAACGACACCGGGCTGGATGTAGAGGATTACACCTTGAAGCTGGGCTATGCCCCCCTGGGCTCGCCACATCGGCTGGAATTGAAGCTGCAGTATGCAAAGCAGAATTCCAACCAGAGCTATCTGGGTCTCACCGATGCCGATTTTGCCAGTTCTCCCTATCGCCGCTACGGGCTGTCTGAACTCGATAATATTGAAACCGAGCACGAGCAGGCCATTCTTCGTTATCAGTTTGATGTCAACGAGAATCTCTACCTGACTGCCACTGCTTACAACAATGAGCATGCCCGTAACTGGTTCAAGACCGAAGGCATTGATTTCGACGGCAGCGACGATGCGGAATCCATTGAGCGCACCGGTTGGCTCAATGTTGTGCAGGCAATCAATCGCGGCAACAGCCTGGACGGATTTTCGCCCAGCGAACTGCAGGCGATTCTCGATGGCAGTGCCGACACGCCGGTGGGCAGCATACAACTGCGTGCCAACGATCGTGAATACTATTCTCGAGGTGTGCAATTCAGTCTTAACGCAAGTGGGCAGATTGGCGCCATGTCCCACTCATTAAAAGCAGGGTTGCGCATTCATGAGGACGAAGAAGACCGATTGCAGCGCAACAGTAATTATCGCCAGGTCAATGGGGATCTCGTGTTGAGCGATTTCGGCATGCTCGGTAATGCGGGCAATCGGATTCAGGAAGCTAAGGCCGTGTCCCTGCATGTTTACGATGAAATAAGTTTTGGCAACTGGACGTTGACACCCGGCCTCCGTTATGAGGATATAGACCAACAACGAACTCGCTATCGCGACGGCGCCGAAAGGACATTCCGGGATTCCCGCAGTAACGATGTCGAGGTCTGGCTGCCGGGGATTGGTGTGCTGTATCAGATCAACCCGGCGCTGTCGTTGGTTGCTGGTGTACACAAAGGATTTACGGCGCCGAGCAATTCTCCTGGGACGCGCGAAGAGGAAGCCATTAATTACGAAGCCGGATTCCGTTACGCCACGGACAGACTGAATGCCGAGTTAATTGGGTTTGTCAGTGACTATGACAACATCCTTGGTGTCTGCACCAATTCGTCCGGCAGTGATTGTGTGATCGGCGATGCCTTTAACGGCGACGCGGCGACGGTTCAGGGGCTGGAATTTCAGTTTAATACCGAACTGGCAAACAATGCTGCCATGAGCGTGCCGCTGAATTTCAGCTATACGCATATCAATGGGGAATTCGACACCAATATTGCGGATACCGCGTTCTTCGGTGATGTCAGCGCGGGAGACCCGCTTCCTTATTTACCGGATAACCAGTTTCGCCTGGCGCTGGGCTTGGTGACAGGGGCCTGGGCCAGTTATATCAGCGGCAATTATGTCGATGAAGTTTGTGTGCGGGCATCCTGTGGTCCTTTCGAAAAAACCGACGACACCTTTACAGTGGATGCGTCTGTGAACTACCAGTTCAATCCGCAACTGACTGTATTCGGCAGACTGGAAAACCTGACCGGAGAAGAGAATATTCTGGGCCGCCAGCCATATGGTGCGCGCCCGAACAAGGGCCAGACAGTAACCGCTGGCCTGCGTTTTGACTTCTAAAGCCACTAAATTTTGAGGAGGCAATAAATGAAACAGATACTAGGTTGCATAGCGACTCTGCTGATTGCGCAATCTCTGCAGGCAGCAGAGGTCAACATTTATTCGGCCCGGGGTGAAGACCTGATCAAGCCAGCGCTTGACAGGTTCACCGAAGAAACGGGGATCGAGGTAAATCTCATTACCGAGAGCGCGGATGCATTAATCCGTCGTATCGAACTGGAAGGAAATAATTCTCCTGCCGATGTATTGCTCACGGTGGATGCAGGCCGTTTGCATCGCGCCAAGGAAGCCGGATTGCTGCAACCGATTGAGTCCGACGTGCTGGAGTCCCGCGTGCCGGCATTTTATCGTGATCCCAATGACCTCTGGTTCGGGCTGTCTCTACGTTCACGTGTGATCATGTATGACCGCGACAGCGTGTCACCGGATGACATCAGCAGTTATGAAGATCTGGCCGATCCCCGCTGGCGCAATGAGATTTGCATCCGTTCATCCAGTAACATTTACAACCAGTCACTGGTTGCCTCCATGATTGCTTATCATGGCATGGAAGCAACTCAGGAATGGGCGGAGGGACTGGTCGCCAATTTTGCCAGGCCACCCCAGGGTGGTGATCGGGACCAGATCCGTGCGGTGGCTGCCGGACAATGCCAACTAGCAGTTGCTAACACCTATTATCTGGCCGGCATGATTACATCGGGTATCGAGGCCGATGTCGAGGTAGCCAAGCAGATTGGTGTGCTTTGGCCAAATCAGGACGGTCGTGGCGCGCATATGAATGTCAGTGGTGCCGGTGTTCTGGTTAATGCTCCAAATCGTGATTCCGCGGTGCGCCTACTGGAATTTCTGACCGGCGACTTTGCCCAGCAATGGTATGCAGAGCGTAACGGCGAATACCCGGTGCGCCAGGATGTGGATACAAGCGACGTGCTTAAGCGCTTCGGGGATTTCAAGGCGGACAATCTGGGTCTCGAAAAACTGGGCGAGCACAACGCCGAAGCTGTAAGGCTGATGGATCGTGCCGGCTGGCGTTAATTACTGCCTATAGACTATAAGTGAGCAACAGTATCGCTGTATTATGGCCACGACCTGCTAGCCCGGGTGCATGGCCGATTGCGTCTTTGGGGCTGTCTCTGGTGATTGCCATACCGCTGTTGGTGGTGGCAGTGTCGCTGTTTCTCCCCAGTGACGATGTATGGCAGCACCTGCGCGAGACGGTGCTCACTGAATACATCCGCAATTCTATGTTCCTGTTGCTTGGTGTCACTTTGCTGGTACTGCCTCTGGGAGTAATTCCGGCCTGGCTGGTCACCATGTACCGTTTTCCCGGCAGCCGTATTCTGGAATGGGCGCTATTACTGCCCATGGCCGTGCCGGCTTACATCATCGCCTACACCTATACGGGCATGCTGGATGTGGCGGGTCCCGTGCAAAGTGCGTTAAGGGAAGCTATGGGCTGGGAGTACGGCGACTACTGGTTTCCGCCGATCCGTTCCCTCGGTGGCGCCATCATCATGCTGTCCCTGGTGCTGTATCCCTATGTTTATCTGTTATCCAGGGCTGCTTTTATCGAGCAATCGGTCTGCGTGCTGGAAGTATCCCGCACACTGGGTTGCAATCCGCGAACAGCGTTCCGGCGCGTAGCCCTGCCACTGGCAAGGCCGGCAATAGTGGTGGGCCTGAGTATCGCACTCATGGAAACCCTGGCTGATTTCGGCACCGTACAGTACTTTGGCATTGCCGCGTTTACTACCGGTATCTACCGCACCTGGTATGGTCTTGGCAGCAGTGTCGCAGCCACGCAACTGGCTGCTCTGCTCATGCTGTTTGTGCTGGTACTGGTGTTGATCGAGGGTTGGTCCAGGCGGCAGTCACGCTATTACAACACCAGCACCCGCTACCAGGCCTTGTCGCGTACCCGGCTGCGCGGCAGGCATCTGCTGGGGACCTACCTGGTCTGTATCGGCCCAGTATTGGCCGGCTTTGTCATTCCGGTGGTACAGCTTGCAGCCTGGGCCCTGACTACCGCGGAACGTATTTTTACCCTGCGTTTTTTTGAGCTTGCCTGGAATACCTTGAGCCTGGCTGTCATCAGCGCCTGTGTCGCCTTGTTGATCGCACTCTTTATCAGCTACGGTAAACGTTTGTTTCCTCACATTCTTTCTACGCTATCTTTCCGGGTGTTGTCTCTGGGGTACGCGTTGCCCGGCACTGTCATTGCCATCGGCGTGCTCGTGCCATTTTCCTGGCTTGACAGGCATATCAGTGCATTCATGGAGTCATGGCTGGGAATCAATACCGGCCTGTTGCTCAGCGGAACGATATTCATACTGATTTTTGCCTACATGGTGCGATTTTTACCCATCGCCCTGAACTCGGTCGATGCTGCCCTGGGAAAAATCAAACCATCAATGGATGAAGCGGCATTGAGTATGGGGCAGAGTAATGCCGCAACCCTGCGGCGCGTGCACATGCCGATGATGCGCGGCTCCATGGTCGCTGCCCTGTTACTGGTTTTTGTGGATGTGGTCAAGGAATTACCGGCAACCCTGATCTTGAGACCGTTCAATTTCAATACGCTGGCCATAAGAACCTATGAGCTGGCCAATGAAGAACGACTCGCCGATGCGGCCGGTCCGGCGCTGACCATTGTTCTGGTCAGCATCATTCCTGTTATTCTCTTGAGCCGACAACTTTCAAGAGCCCGAGTAGGTTATGCAGCAGACGCTCAAGCTTGACAATGTCCACGTGGCACTGGGCGGCCAGCCGATTATTCAGGGTATTTCTCTGTCCCTGACCCAGGGGCAGATAGGCTGTCTGCTTGGACCCAGCGGCTGTGGCAAAACCACACTTCTGAGGGCCATTACCGGATTTGAGCCGGTGCGTGAAGGTTCAATTTCACTGGGCAGCGAGGTATTGAGCAGTAAAAATCGCATGATTCCCACCGAGAAGCGCGCCATTGGTATGGTGTTTCAGGATTATGCATTGTTTCCCCACTTGACGGTACGGGATAACATCGCTTTTGGCCTCCAGCAAGCTAAAGAAAAGGATGTTGCGCTACGCATTGAAGAGCTGGCAACTCTTCTCAAGGTCAGCAGTTTTCTGGATGCATACCCACACCATCTGTCCGGAGGACAGCAGCAACGCGTCGCCATTGCCCGCGCCATGGCACCACGGCCGGGGATATTGTTACTGGATGAGCCATTCGCCAGTCTCGATATTGAACTACGAGAGCAGATTGCCGGTGAAATTCGTGAAGTCCTCAAGCAGGCCAATATCACTGCAATTCTGGTCAGTCACAATCAGCTCGAAGCCTTTGCTATGGCCGACGAAATCGGCGTCATGCAGCAGGGTAAACTGCTGCAATGGGGTTCAGCCTTCAATCTCTACCACCGTCCCAGTTCTCCGGCGGTGGCGGCTTTCGTCGGCGAGGGCGTAC
Organism: Gammaproteobacteria bacterium; assembly: GCA_040218615.1. Lineage (GTDB taxonomy): Bacteria > Pseudomonadota > Gammaproteobacteria > Pseudomonadales > Pseudohongiellaceae > UBA9145. Next base: position 384,554 of record JAVJRC010000007.1, on the reverse strand, counting down.
TGGTGGAAGGCACCGTTTCGGCAAATGGCGGCGTCGAGACGGCGTTGGGGCTCATTCATGCTGTGTCGGAGAAAGAATTGCAACCTGGCACTTCCGTCTCAGTGCTTTTAAGACCGGATGACGTAATTCATGATGACGCGGCCGACAGCCAAGCTATAGTGATTGAGCGAGCCTTTAGGGGTGCGCAATTCCTCTATACGTTGGCGACACCCAGTGGTGAGAAATTTTTCAGTCTCGTGCCCAGTCATCATGACCACAAGAAGGGAGAAAAAATCGGATTCCGTCTGGAGGTTGACCATCTGGTTGCTTTTAATCAGGCGGATTATTACGGAGTGGAACTGGTTAATCTGGGTACCGAGGGCAATCTGGAACTGCGACCCGTAGTAGATGAGGTCCCCGAAACATGAAATTTCCCGGCGCAATGATTGTTTTGCTTCTTCCCAAGTTTAGTGTCAATTGGCACGCCATCGATGCCCGGATCGAACGAAAGCACGCAACCGCCGTTCGGGCATTGGTAATATATCTAGTTACGAATTCTGAGTATTCGGACTGCCCCGGTTAGAACAACGATTCCAATAATAAGACCTATAGCCAAATCCGGATATCTGGAACCGGTCCAGGCCACCAGAATCCCAGCGACAATCACACCTAAATTGGCAATGACATCATTGGCTGAGAAGATATAGCTCGCTCGCATATGCGCGCCACGGTCTTTTTTCTTGGAGATCAAAAACAAGCAGGAAACATTTGCAATTAGCGCTATGCAACCTATTCCCATCATCAAAACCGAGACCGGCTCACTGCCAAATATAAATCGCCTAAGCACTTCGCTTAAGGCTCCTAAGGCAAGAATCATCTGCAGCCAACCAGCCAGATGCGCAGCATTCAATTTCTTTCCCGCACTCTGACCGACAGCAAATAGAGCCAAGCCATAAACTGCCGCATCCGCAAACATGTCCAGTGAATCGGCGATTAGTCCGGTGGATTGTCCGATCCACCCAACTGTGAGTTCAAACACAAACATGAAAGCATTGATTGCCAACAATAATTTTAGTGTGTTTGCCTCTTGATCATTTTCAGATTGACTGGAACTGAAAAATGCAGCCTTTTCTTGTTCCCCAGCCGGCCTGGTCTCTTCCATTATTGAGCCGAAGCCACAACCAAGCATCGCTTCATCGATTTTCTTGGAATCGCTTTTGTGAGTAACCCGCACAATTCTATTGGGTATATCGAACTCCAGTTTCAAACCTGATTCAATAGGTTCGAGTTGCATGCGGATCAAGTTCTCCTCCGATGGGCAATCCATCTTGGGTACACGAAATGTACTTACGTAGATATTTTCACTAGATTGGTCTTGGGTTTTCATTGAATCTGACATACTCATATGTATTTGAACCACTAACTTGACTATCAGAAAATTGCTAGCAACTACTCATCATCTCTACAATTCTCTTGCGGAAATTCCAGTTCGATTGTTGTATGTGAAAACTCAAATCGCTGAAGTAATTCTGCGACCTGATTTTTAATGTCAAGTTGTGCTTCTGATGACATCGGAGAACTCATTACTAGATGAGATGTATAGACTGTTGATTCTCCGTCAAGCGACCAGGCATGCTCATGGTGAATCGAAGCAACTTCGGGGATTTTTGACAATTCTTTCCTTACTCTCTCGATTAATCCGCGCTCGGGTACAGCCTGAACAAAAAGTTTAACGGCGTGCCAGGTATTTCTTGCCACATTAAACAGAATAAACAAGGTAAATCCCACAGCAAGTAATGGATCCAGGATCGGCACATCTGCAATCATGAGTACAATTGATACAACCAAAACCGCTGTCCAGCCCAACACATCCTCAAGTAGATGCCAATTCAACACTTTTTCATTCAGGGTCGTACCCTGACTCAGCTTATAGGCGGCAAACCCATTTACCACAACCCCCAATACTGCGAGCGCCAACATACCTTCCGCCTCAGGCATCACCGGGTCAAATAGCCGGGGAATCGCCTGCAGCAGCACCCAGGTAGAACCTGCTATGAGTACGATTCCGTTGATCAAGGCTCCAAGCAGAGAGAGGCGCTTGTAACCATAAGTGAAGGAACTGTCCGCTTCCTTTTTGGACAGCAGGCTCAATACCCAGGCAGTTCCGATTGAAAGGCTGTCACCGAGGTCATGGACGGCATCTGCCATGATGGCTGTACTATTGGTAAGCAAACCGCCCACAAACTCTATAATGGTGAAGCCAACATTCAGCGCAAATGCCCAGCCAATTCGATGGCTGCTCTGATCGCTATGGTGTGTGTGATTATGCATCTTGATTGCCTATTCGCTTTGAAGCTGGCGGTTTTTGTTTACTATCAGATAAAGTGCAGGTAGTAGTACCAGAGTGAGCAAAGTAGAAGACACGATGCCTCCAATTACTACAGTAGCAAGAGGTCGTTGAACTTCAGCTCCGATACCTGTATTTAGCGCCATCGGTATAAACCCGAGACTGGCCACCAACGCCGTCATTAACACAGGACGTAATCGAGTCATCGCACCCTGGATTATAGAGGGCACTAATTCTCCTGTTTCCCGCCACCTGACCTTGATAAATGACAACATGACCAAGCCATTGAGTACGGCAATGCCAGATAGCGCGATAAAGCCGACTCCAGCTGTAATCGACAAAGGCATATCGCGAAGCCAAAGGGTAAGCACTCCCCCAGTTAGAGCCAGTGGAACACCCGTAAAAATGATGAGCGAATCACGGACTGAGCCAAGCACTACTAGCAACAGGCCAAATATCAATACCAGCGTGGCGGGGACTACCAGAGATAACCTTTCACTGGCTGATTCCAGTTGCTCAAAGGTGCCACCAAATTCAACAAAGTAGCCCGGGGGGATATCAACTTCACTGGCGATTGCTTCCCGCACTTCAGCTACAAACGAGCCCAAATCCCGCCCTCTTACGTTGGCACTAACCACTACCCGGCGCTGACCATTTTCGCGACTGATTCGGTTAGGAGACGAAACCAGTTCCGCTTCCACCACCTCGGACAGAAGCACATAGCCTGCTTCATTGGCGATTATAGGCACTGGAATAGGTAACCGGCCGATTCTATCCATATCGAGTCGCATTTCCTCCGGTAGCCGGACAACGAGTGGAAAACGGCGATCACCTTCATAAATCAGTCCGACACTTTCTCCGCCAATGGCTGTGCTTATTAAGTGTTGTGCATCCCTGATGCTAAGACCATAACGTGATAGCACTTCCCGTTTCGGGGTAAGTGTCAACATGGGAAGCCCATCGGTTTGTTCGACCCTGGCATCTGCAGCGCCATCGATTTGCTCAACAATTGCCAGAATCTCCTGAGCCGTGTTGGCAAGTTGATCCAGGTCTTCCCCGAATAGCATGATGCCAAGATCGGAACGAACACCTGAAATCAGCTCATTGAAACGCATCTGGATGGGTTGAGTGACTTCATAGATTTGGCCTGGAAGTTCTTGCAACGTCTCTTCCCACTCTTCAAGCAATTCGCTTTTCTCTCTAAATGGGTCGGGCCAATCACTTCTGGGCTTGAGAATCACAAAAGTATCTGAAATGCTGGGCGGCATGGGGTCAGATGCAATTTCCGGCGTACCGATCCTTGAAAATACATCCTGCACCTCAGGGTACTCCAGTAGCCGACGCTCCAGAATGTCCTGCATTTCTATTGATTGCTGCAGACTGGTGCCTGGAGGGCGCAATGCCTGAACGGTCACGTCCCCTTCATCAAGTTGAGGAATAAATTCCGATCCCATAGTGCTTGCCAGCCAGCCTGCACCGCCAACCGCAGACAGGGAAAAAATCACCATCAACCAGCGAAAGCGCAAGGATGCCTGCAGCACGGGTCTGTATGCCCACTCTGCGCCTTTCATGATGGGGTTTTTCTTCTCGGAAACCTTGCCAGTAACGAAAATCGCAACCGCCGCTGGCACGAAAGTCAGCGAAAGAACCATTGCGGACAACAAAGCAATGATGACGGTGATCGCCATGGGGTGGAACATTTTCCCTTCAATTCCGGTAAGCGTAAAGATGGGGACGTAGACCAGGGTAATGATGGCGACACCGAAGAGGCTGGGTCTGATGACTTCATTGGTCGCTTCAAAGACCACTTGCAAGCGCTCTTTTAAACCCAGGACCGTATTGCCCTGCGTCGCCATGCCGAGTCGGCGAATGGAGTTCTCGACGATGATTACGGCGCCATCCACGATCAAACCAAAATCCAGAGCACCCAGACTCATCAGATTGGCTGATACACCAGCTTCCACCATACCGGAAATGGTTGCCAGCATACTGATAGGAATCACTGTAGCTGTGATCAGGGCCGCGCGGATATTCCCGAGCAACAGAAATAACACCACAATGACCAACAAGGCACCAACGACAAGGTTCTCTTCAACTGTCGCAATTGCATTTTCTACCAATACGGTTCTGTCATAGAGTGGCTCTGCCACCACACCTGCCGGTAGTGTGGCATTGATCTCTTCGAGCTTTTCAGCAACATCCAGAGCAACGGTTCGCGAGTTTTCTCCCAGCAACATGAACGCCGTACCGATAACGGCCTCCTGTCCCGCGTGCGTTCCTGCTCCAGTGCGTAACTCTCTCCCGATCGAGACCTCGGCCACGTCTTTTACCCGGATAGGTATGCCGTCTCTGGACTCGATACTTACCTGTTCTATATCTTCGATAGTTTTCAGTTGGCCTGGGGATCGAACCATTAACTGCTGACCATTGCGCTCGATATAGCCTGCGCCCTGATTGATATTGTTGTCCCACAATGCGCCCAATAATTCCGGCAGGGTTATCCCCCACAATAGCATTTTGGAAGGATCAGGTGTCACATGATATTGTTTTTCAAAACCACCGCTGGTATTTACCTCAGTGACTCCATCCACCAAAATTAATTGCCGCTTTATGATCCAGTCTTGAACTTCCCTTAGCGCAAACAAATCATAAGGCTCGCCATTTGCTTGAACGGCACCGTCTTCGGCACTGACTGTGTACATGAATATTTCGCCAAGGCCTGATGAAATCGGGCCCATTACGGGCTCGAGGTTGGCCGGCAGTTGGTTTTTGATCGCGCTGAGCCGGGAATTCACGAGATTCCGCGCAAAGTAAATATCCGTACCTTCCTCAAAAACAACAGTAACCTGAGAAAGGCCGTAAGCTGAAAGTGAGCGCGTATAGGAAAGCTGCGGAAGGCCTGCCAACGCCGTTTCGATTGGAAATGTAACGCGCTGTTCCGATTCTAATGGGGAGTAGCCTGGCGCTTCAGTATTAATCTGTACTTGTACATTGGTGATGTCGGGAACAGCATCAATGGACAGGTTTTGAAAATTCCAGACTCCATATCCACAGATAGTCAGGGCCACGAACATCACGATCCAGCGACTTCGGATCATTTGTCTAATAATTAGTTCAAGCATCATCCGCTCCTAGTGGTCGTGTTCTACGCCATCTTTTTCAAGATCTGCCTTGATTAAGTAGCTGTTACTAACCACATAGCGCTCGCCAGTTTGTAGGCCAGACAGAATTTGGGTAAAAAAAGGATCAGAGCTGCCCAAAGTGACAACCCGCGGTTCGTAGGTTTCCCCCTCAAGCACGAAGACCACCTGATTATTTTCGTATAGCTGTAAAGCGTCGTTCTTTACAGCCAGGGAAACCTCTTGAGACTCAACATGAACGAACCCTTCGACGAGCAGACCCGGCGTCCAATGTGCATCCAGATTTTCCAGTGGCACCCGAGCGATGACTGTTGGCGATTCACCCTGGCTCGGATTGATATAGCGAATGACGCTCTCTGCCACACGATTTTCCATCCGGATAGTCACTGACATACCCGCTCTAATCTGTTGCGAGTCGCCAGGGAAAACCGTGAGGTCTACCCAGATATTGTCGTAGTTGGCGATGGTTAAAAGCGATTGTCCCGATGCCAGTTCACCGGGATTGGCATGCTTTTCCACCACAATGCCACCCAGCGGCGCCCGGATTTCATAGTTTTGCAGGCTTGTGTTTGCTTCTATGACAGCGATGACCTGCCCGGCTTCCACACGGTCTCCAAGCGCTGCATTTATGGAAACAATCATGCCCGGGTACCGAGCGACTACATGGCTAATTCCTTGAGGGTCGGGCATGGTTCTTCCGTAGAGCAGCAGACTTCGATTAATCGTGCCGGCGCTGGCAATTTCTGTTTCGATACCCAGCTCCTGGGCCAAAGAAGTGGAAATTCTGACTATCTCTTCTTCTCCTTCTTCATGATCATTCTCTTCTTCCGCAGCCAGCGCATTCAAACTGACAAACGCGAAACCAATGAGAATCAGGCGAACCAGAAGTCGCGGTCTTTTACCTAAATAACTGTTTAGTATGTCCATGATTTTGTCCTCGTTATTGCCCTGAAAGTGGCAATCCGCTGAGCCGTTCAATCTCGGCACGTAATTTGTGCACATTACTTGCACTTGTGATGAGTGAAAGCTGAGCCGTCAGAAATTCCTGTTGTGCACTGATCAGTTCAACATAGCTGTAGTTTCCGGCCGCATAGGCTTCCTGAGTCTGCTGTTGTACTTCCAGAAGAACAGGAATAATTTGCTGTTGCAGTGTGTTTACTTCGGTGATCGCTTGTTGCAGTGACTGATGCAGAGATCTGATCTCCCCTTCAATCGCATTGAGCGCTGTGAGGCGACGAGCCTCGACTTCCTGAAGATTGGCGCGTGCGGTGCGGATAGCACCGGAAGCTCGTTCCTTATTAAACAGAGGAACGGTGACACCCAGTACCACACCAGTATCGTCGATCTCTCTCAAGTGACGGATTCCTGCGGACCAGGATATATCGCCCTGCTGTCGTGTTTGAGCCAGTCGAAGTTGTGCTTCCCGCAGGCGAGACTCAGCGGCATATAATTCGATATCCGGGTTTTCTGAAAGGTCCGCCAGGATATTTTGAATCGATCCTGCCTGCCCAACGGCCAGAAGATTTGCTGTGACATCATCGAACAGCGGTGTATTGCTGGACCACATGTTAGCCAAACGAATTCGGGCACTTTCCAATCTGGCAGCAGCCGCCTGTTCCGCAAGCTGTGCTCGCAGTAAAGCTGCGTTTGCGCGGCCCAATTCCAGTTGCGGTGCTTGACCGGCTGTGACCAGAGGCTGAATCGCGCTCACTGTCTGCTGGGCAATAGCAGTGGATTGCGCTTGCAGATTGACCTGTTCCTGCGCAGTTGCCACGTCAATAAACCGCCGCACAACTTCTATCAGCAAATCAAGCTCAGCCACCCGTTGTTCTGCATCAAGTGTGTCGATTCTTCGGTTAACAACCCCTACCCGGGCCGCCCGCTTTCCACCCATCTCAACAATATTGGACAGTCGTAAAGTTGCCTCTGCCCCGGTGAAGTCTTTTATGTCACCGGTTCCCAGGGCTTCCTCCAGATTGGCACCTATCGTAAAGGGTGGTTTCAGGTCAGCAATCTCTCTATTGCCCAGCAGCGCCTCATTGCGTAGAGGAAAACTCCTGAGGCTGGGATTGGAATTCAGAGTGGCTTCGAGCGCATCCCGCAGTGCAATAGTGCCGGTGAGCATCTCCTGCGCATTACACGTGGCGCTCGCGATAATGACCCAAGTCACAATCGCCAGACATTTAAGGTTCACAGTCTTTCTCCCGCAAATTGTTAGAACAAGCACCGCCTCAGACATTTCGTCAGAGTCGAATGGTTGAGGTACAACTTAGGCTATTGCGGGAGGTGCGCGGGAAGGAGGAAGAAGAGTATCAGGTTTATCAGGGAGTATTTCACGCCCGATTAGTTGAAAAGGAGTTTTCGCTGCATCTGAAATTGCAGGAAAGTTAAACGCGAAAATGGCCAAGGAATCCATTGGCGTTTTGGAGAATTTAGCCAACAGACTATCGAGGGAAAGCTCACTTTCAACATCAGCCAGGTCTTCTGAACCAAGTCTATCGACAGTAGCCACATCGGAGACATGCGTTTCTTCGCCCTCAAAATGAATTGATATAGGAGCTTCAGCCCCGTCAAGACAATAGCGAAGGTGGATATGCGATGCATTGGCAAGCACGAGCAACAGCACAGCCAGAAAGGCTGGTAGGCTTTGCGCTGTGCTAAGTCGGCTATTCATATCAGGAATATACTCCAGTTTCCCGCATATTTGTAGCCTCCTTCATTCGCCAAATCGTCAACCTTATTGATTATTATCAAAAATTGCTCGTAAAAGTAGATCAAACTGCGGGCAACAGTTTCGACATTAACGGGAAAAATCAGATCGAAACAAAAGGGCTAAACGGTCTCTTTCTATGCGATTAACCTCAAGCCATACAGAGTCCTAAAGAAATCTGCGAATCTATCAGAATCTTAACTATGAAGCTTACGTTGCCGCTTATATTCCCAACGATCAATTCCGGAGATGATACTTGAGGGGCAATGGTGTTCTTTCGTTGCTTTATTAATCATTCGACCAAACAATTCTGGTATTGCTCGCATTTCGCATCCCGGAGTAGCGAGTATAGACGCCAGCAAAAAAGAAACTCCCAAGTGAGCATAGAAATAACTCATCCACAAAACTATTAGAACCCCAAGAAAGGTCGAGCCAGGGTCGCCATTAGCCAAAAAACCAACCAATGCTACTAATAGAAATAACGACAGAGAAAATATAAGAGGATAGTTGTTCCAATCCTTGCTGAATCCAATATTGACTACATAGTTAAAGACACAGAAGACAACAAGAATCATCAAGCTCAAGTTTGGCAATAATTCAACTGGACGCTCGATAACATTGGGAGCAACTTCTAGAAGCTGCCACAATCCGTACAAGCAAAGTGTCCCCAAAACTAGTCTTACAAATCTACCGATTGGACCAGGTCGCGTAAGACTGCCTTCATCAACCAATTCTAAAGACATAATAATGTCTCCTGTTTTCTATTTAACTACAACAACTTCCAACCTGGATCGGCGGGCATGCCACTGATCCGAAGGAACAGAAAACACAGCAATCGCCTACTTTGGGTTTGAGCAAATTTTTGCATTGCTTGCACTCATAGAAAAATAGGCAGGCTTCAGTAGGCATAACTTCCTCCTGAGCATGACCACAGTGCGGACATGTTAAGACTGAATCAAGAGTTATGTCAGCTAAAGTATTGCTCATAGTGTGTTCCAATAACATCAATGTCTCTCTATCTATAAACTCTCTTCTGGCACTTTACTTATCAATTCAGCCGGGTACCCAGCATTGGTTGAAGCGGCTCCAATGATTTCAATGTTCGTAAGTTCGGGGTTAAAAGCTACCGTTGCAGTTTTGGTCTCGTAATCAACTGAAACATCTCTCACGCCTTCAACACCCTTCATTGCTTTACTAACGGTGACGGGGCATGCCGCGCAAGTCATTCGTTCAATAGAAAACGAAACGGATTGCTCTGAGATCGATAATTTAGATTGCACCGCGTTTTCGGCCTGAATTGTCGAAACGAGGCCTATCCCGGAATAAGTAGCAATAGCTAACAATGCCATCATGCCGAAAAATAAGTTTGATTTTTTCATACCTGCGAATCTCCAAGTCAAAACGTCGTTAGTAAAATAGTGGTGCCCAAAAATCGACTGTAGCCGATGCGATGACAAGCATGATGGCAATCCAAAGCGCTGCTTTAGTAATAAGTCCAGACATTGGCCTGGAACAATAACTATCGCCAATGCACTCTTGCTGTCGTTTAAAATACAGGTGCCAAATCCCCGCGCCGAGAAAGAGCGTTGTGGTCCCCAAAAAATAGATTTTGTACGGCTCCAAAGCTGTCAGATTGCCAATCCATGCGCCGCTAATTCCAACACTTACAAACAGCAAGGGCGCAATACAGCAAGAAGAAGCAACGATAGCGCCAACGATACTTGCTGTGGCTAGCCATTTGCCGTCACTTCGATCTCGCACGTTATTGCTACTTTTCACGCCAGTTACGAACACGGATATACCTTGCAATTTCACACGCTGAGGGCCATTCTATATCCTGTAGTCACTACAGGATCAAGCGAATAGTTAAGCAGGAGAAAGTATGAAACCGTACGCAATTGGGGAGCTATCGGATCGAACCGGCGTGAATATCGAGACGATCCGCTACTATGAGCGCGAAGCCATATTGCCAAAAGCTGTTCGAGCTTCTAATGGCAGGAGGATCTATGACGATGAAGACGTCAAACGCCTGCACTTTATTCACAAATGCAGAAGCCTTGGTTTTACGCTGAAAGAAATTATCAGCCTTATGAGTCTGGTGGATACTGGAAACTACACGTGCAAGCAAGTACATGAACTGACTTTAGTTCATGCTAAAGAAGTACGGGATAAGATTGGCGACTTAAAGCGAATGGAACAAGTGCTGGTCGAAATGGCAGATCAGTGTAGCCAAGGCAATGTCGCACAATGTCCCATCATTGATAGCCTATTTGATGGCTAGCTGACTTAACTTCGCGCTAAGTTCTTCAGGCTCGATAAGACCTACTGATCTGTAAATTTCTTCTCCAGCTGAATCCACCACCAGAAGCGTCGGCATTCCTACCACATTATAAAACCTGGCCGCATCTGCATATGCGTCTGTATCGACTTTCAATACAACATACGATTCTAATACCTGTTGGACTGCTGAGTTATTAAGAGCGTTCTCCTCCAGCACTTTACAGGCAATACACCACTCAGCAAAAAAGTCGATGAAGATTAACTTGTCACCATTAATGGCTTCAGTAAGCGCGGACGCAATAGGTTCTGGAATACTACCGCTTGAATCTGAATCAGTCTCGCCGATACCAAGTTCCTCTATCCCAGGGCTATAGCCCAACTCTAGAATTGCCTCATACATATGGTCTAACGAAACCAGCTCACTATCATATCCGACAGTAAACGCATCTCGGTCGAGATTTACAGTAATATTTTGTTCTTGGATTCCGGGCAACTCTGACAGAGCTGCTACCACGCTATCGGGTCAGCTCATTCAAGTGACGCCGCCGCGGCTTTTCATCATTCCCTCGACGAACAGGGTTACCTGTGACATCTCGGCATCCACAGCTGCAGCTTTTACTGAAAATGACAAAATCAATCCTGCCATAGTCAGAAAGAGGACATTAGCGATGGTTTGGGAGCGCATTTTCATTAGTGCTCGATCCATATTAAGGTCAAATTAGAAAACGCAGTATAAGACCTGAACCTACTACAGGTACAAGCCCTGTTTTCGGTATGTGATAAGTGTAGACACAGGATCGCTTAACCGGGTTGATCCTGTAGTAACTCCATCTTATAGACTTAAGTGGTCAGAATCATAGAGTCTCGCGGTGACCCTAATTAAGCCAAAATTAAAGCAGATCGTCTTGGGAGTGATAGCTCTGGCCTTTGTCGTCCAGATTGGAATAGTCGTGTTCAATTCCATGAATGCGAGACAATTTACTGGCGTCAGGCTTAACGATACCAATTACGAAGAGGTATTTTTCCACAACGATGCCCAGTCCATCGACCTGGCAGGCATGCTGTTTCTTCCCGAGGGCGAAGGTCCTTTTCCTGGTGTCGTTATTATTCACGGGTCTGGTCCCAGCATGCGCGCGAATGGTTGGTATATAACACTAACCAAGCATTTGCAGGACAGCGGGATTGCAGTATTGCTGCCAGACAAGCGCGGTTCAGAAAAGTCCGGTGGTGATTGGCGAAGCGCAGACTATGAAGATCTAGCTACCGATACCTTAGCCGCGCTCAACTTCCTGAGAAGTGAATCAGAATTGCCTTTAAGTCAAATCGGTATAGTGGGCATGAGCGAGGGAGGTAAATACTCATCACTAGTAGCAACAATGGATGGAAATCTGGATTTTATAGTCAATGTCGTAGGATCAGCAGTGCTTCCTAAAGAGCAACTGCAGTTTGAAGAGAACTATAATTTGCAGCAGATGGGAATTCCTCCAGGTATTTCATACGTAGTCGCATTGCTCTCTACTGCGCAAATCCGATACATGCGTGAGCCAGAGTTCTGGAGCAAGGTGAGTGACTTTGATCCAAATTTTTATTGGTCGCAAATAAAGGCAAGATCACTCGTTCTTTATGGTGAGGATGATACTAATGTGCCGTCCAGAGAAAGTGAAAGACGATTGGAGGCACTAGAAAATCCTAATATACGCGTGATTGTCTATGAAGACTCAGGGCATGCGCTTGAAGATCCTCCTTCACAAGGCAATAGCATCTTTAGATCGGAAGCATTGAATGAAATAAGCAGATTCGTTCTAATGGACAGCGAGAATAACCTATGAGCCAAGTTCAGTTATCAAACTGATTCTCGCCTTTCTCCAATTCGCCATCGATTACCATCTGGGTCTGTGAGGTGAATCTCTTTCGCCCAAGGCTGTTCAATAATTTTTACCCCAAACTCATTCGCCACATCTTCTATGTTGCTGACATAGAAATATAATAGAGTGTCTGGCCTGGCATCTCCGCCATGTTCAGACAAATGTAAAGCACTGTCTTGTCTTCGTAAGAACATGTAAAGAGGTAGATTTGGCGCAAAGCGATGCTCTCCTTCGACTTCAAACCCAAGGCGTGTGTACCACTCTGCCGTTTTTTTAGCTTCTTTTACATGAAGAATTGGGACAACTTGATCCATCATCTATTAATCACCACGGCTGTAAAATAATTTTGCAACCCAATAGTCAGTTTCTTGCACATATGCCCACCTGAAATCCCGTCAAATCAACCATCGCAATAATTCCATCAACCTCCATGCGCCCACCTGGCTTGGTGCGTTGCTTAGTCGATGAGATTACGCCGAATTCACTGGAACTTACCTCCGAATAGTTGCTCAAGAAAACCCTAATGTCTCTTTTGGGACAACCTGGGATGTTATATTCCTTCGCAATTCGGCGTCCAGGTAGAAATGAAATTACAATTCCGCCAGATCCGTTGCCTACAATTACGATCCTAAGGGTGCTACATAAATGGGCAGATACCCTACCAATCCTTACCATTTATTGAAAATTCACTATTAATCCGCCTGTGTTCCGGAGACGAGATGAGACTATAGATACCTCGCTCAATGGGTATTTGAGAGCGGAGGATTGTGCCGATCGCCTGACGAAAGGCAAGATAAAACAATATAAGCAAACTAATTCGATGATATTTTGGCAATCATCTGTAGCACTATAGGTTTAGTTGGTATTTTTGTTGGTATCTGAAGTGCCAAAACCTGTCAAAACCTTACATTTTGAGCGGTCCACCAGAAGATTCGATTCCGCCCCTGGCACCATCTGTTCAAAAATTAATACCTTCCCGAATTGTTCTTCAGTGCTTAGATTCCTCTTCTATCCAGCGCCAAATGTAATGGCTCTCATAGAGATTGAACCCCAGTCAAATCCTTCTATCGGAAAACTGACACTCTCACCTGATTCCGCGGCGCCATAAGCATAGAGCAATGGTAGCCAGTGTTCAGGAGTAGGATGTGCCTGGCGACCATCTGGCGATGACGACAGACCCAGGACAGCATCCGTGTCATATCGATGCACCGCATCTCGAACTTGATCATCAAATCGCTTCGCCCAATCCGGAGTAAAATTCGTCTCCGATCGCATTTGCCTGAACGCGTCCTTGAGATTGTGGACAATGTTGCCACTGCCCACTATAAGCACACCCTGATCACGAAGCTTTCGGAGTGAGTTCGCCAGTGCGATGTGCTCAGCTTCGCTGATCTCACCATTAATACTTAACTGGATTACCGGTACATCCGCATCCGGATACATCCAGCGCAATACACTCCAACTACCATGATCCAGCCCCCAATCAGTGCGCAAAGCGGACTGATCTGACTCAATAATTTCCGCTACCTTCTCAGCAAGCTCAGTGCTACCCGGCGCAGGATACTGAATCTTGTACAACGCCGCTGGAAACCCTCCAAAGTCATGTATGGTTTCTGGGTTTTCGTTGGCTGTGACATAGCTGCCCTTTGTATACCAGTGTGCTGATATAACCAGAATCGCTTTAGGCCGACCTACCAAGTCAGCCAATTCAGCAAAGCCTTGGCTCCACCGATTCTGCTCAAGCGCATTTATCGGGGAGCCATGGCCAACGAAGAGAACCGGCATTCGACTTTGGCTACTGACTGAATAGTTTTCCTGATTCATCGCCGCCTCCGGTCAGCTAGTAGCGGTTTGCAGTTTACTGGCAAGGATTTGATCAACAGAGTATCGACCTCCTCCAGATATCGCCAATGCCACGCTACCTGCCAGAAGAGCCAGCGCAAACTCATAACCGTCATTGGTCATGAACAACCCATTACCAATATGGGCAGCCAGAATTCCTACTAGCATCGTGAATGCTAGCACTACCGCTGTCGGTCTAACTAGCAAGCCGACAATCAGAGCCAAGCCTCCGAAAAATTCTGCACTACCCGCCAAAACTGCCATAAGGTAACCCGGATTCAGGCCCAATGAAGCCATATACTGACCGGTACCTTCGAGGCCATAGCCACCGAACCAGGCGAAGAGCTTCTGCGCACCATGGGCAATGAAAATAATCCCGAGCGGAATCCGTAATGCGAGCTGTGAAAGTGATGTGTCAGTATCTATGAATTGTCTAATCAAGTTTTTCATAACTATTCTCCTAGAAATACTAATTTTGAGTATTGGTTCGTTACTCGTTTGCAGCTACTGTGCAAAAGCAGCTCTCGAGGACACACAATAACCATTGCCATGAAGTTGATAAATAGGTATTTTATTGATTCATATTCTACGTAATGTTGATAATAGGATTCTGTGATTCCAGTGGAGATTCAGAACTTTATAGCCTTCGTCGACATCTTTGCGGCGGTTTCATTTGCCGCGACTGGTGCGTTGGTAGCCTCTCGAAAGGGGCTCGATATTCTTGGTTTTATGTGGCTCGGGGTACTGACTGGAGTCGGGGGCGGGACCGTTCGCGACCTGGTGCTGGATGCGCCGGTTTTCTGGGTTGTGAATTCCGACTACCTGACAATCTGCCTAGTCACAGCGACCATCGTCTATTTTGCGGCCCCCCGCATAGAATCGAGGCATACGCTGGTTCTTTGGTTTGATGCTCTGGGCCTCGCCTTTGTCACTGTAGCAGGAACTGCTAAGGCACTTGACTACGATGCCGGTGCTTTGGTGGCAATTATTATGGGCGTCATTACCGCATCTGTTGGTGGCATTATCCGGGACCTCATTGGCCACGAACCTTCAATCGTGCTGAAACGGGAGATTTATGTCACCGCGGCGGCCATGGGGGCCAGTATTTATGTGCTAGTCGAAGGTTGGAACCTCGACTGGTTGCATCCCGCTCTGGCAGGCTTTTTAGTTACTTTTGTTATTCGTGCACTGGCGATGTCTTTTAATTGGTCTTTACCCGGTTATCAGCGGCCAGTAAAACATGCAGGCAGTTCACAGGAATCCGGTCGTAGCGAGTAGCCTGCCAAATGAGAGCCCATAAGTCAGACGTGGATGATTAAATGGATACTATTGATGGTATGAAGACGTTTGTAGCAGTCGTAACAGAAGGTTCTTTTACGGCAGCTGCAAATCAGACAGAGATGTCCATCGCACTTGTCAGCAAATACATCAGTCAGCTTGAGGACCGGCTCGGTGTCAGGCTACTTAACAGAACTACCCGATCCTTGACTCTTACTGAGGTTGGCTCTGCATATTTTGATCGTTGCAAGAAACTGCTTGAAGAATTTGATGAGCTCGAAGCGACCATACAGAATCGGGATGCCAAACCGCAGGGCACATTGATCGTGTCAGCACCCACCACTTTCGGCGCCTTATACCTTGCAGAGGCAATAGCCGAATTTACGCATGCATACCCTGAAGTCAACATCGACCTTCGCTTAACTGATCGACTGGTAAACCTTGTCGAAGAAGGCGTGGATGTGGCCATCCGTATTTCCGAACTTTTGGACTCTGCCCTAATAGCGCGACGCCTCGCTCCTGCCCGAATTGTTGTCTGCGCGACCCCGGAATATATAGAAAAGCGTGGATTCCCACTCCATCCAGACGATTTGTTGGAGCATTGCTGTATTGTAGATAGAAATTTTCGTAACGGATCTAATTGGAAATTCCTTGAAAACGGCAAGGAGAAGTATGTCAGTGTAAAAGGCCGGATCATTGCAAATAACGCCGAGTCTGTTCGTAGAATCGTGCTGGCTGATACCGGCATCGCCTTGATTCCCACATTTGTGATAGGCCAGGATATTAAACAAAAGCGATTAGAAGTTTTACTTTCTGAATATGAGGGATTCAACTTGGGGCTGTATGCAATCTATACCCACAATAAATACCTCGCAGCAAAAGTCAGGGTATTTGTAGATTTCTGCATTCAGCGATTTGGAGAAGTGCCCGTCTGGGATAAATTCTAAACATTGAATTCATGACGCTGTTGTTCTCTACTCATGGCATGTCGTTTCCGATCTATCAATGAAACTCCGCGTAAAGCCCTATGAAACGACATTTCTATAGCACACTTCTTAGCACACTCTGGTTTCGCACTTTTAACTCATTGATTCAAAAGAGGAATCGTAGGGCACGTCTACTGAAAATCCTCGTGTCGGTGGTTCGATTCCGCCCCTGGGCACCAACTCCTCAAATAGTATTTTTACTCTAACCCCTTTAATTCTCTATTGCGCGCATTTTTCACGGTGTATATCGGTAAAGCAGCACGACTGGTCTGGGTTCGGATCGCCATCTATTTGCTGTAGGATTTGGCCTAAATAGCAATTCTTCTACTGCATCGCGCGCGAATGCTCTATCGCGCCCACTGTCTGGAATAGAAAACAGGCTGGATACATTCCTGAGATTCCCTTGTTTATCAATAGTTAATTCCAGCAATACAGAGTGAAGTTCCGTACTCAAACCGGAAAATAGGCTGGTTCTGTCTGGCCGTCTGGTAAATCGAAGTGATTCATTCCAAGCGGTAAACTCAAGGCCATATTGAACATCATCACCAATTTCGCTTCCAAGTATCGGTGTCAGTGCTAATGGCTCTTGTTCCTGCATTGCTGAATCTATGGTTAAGTGAAATTTTTTGAGAGGGATTATGACAGCTTGCTTGAAAAACACGTCTATGGTTTCTTCACTTACGCCACCTTCTCGAAATAGGTCGATAGCTTGTCGATACAGTCTGTCGCTAGATCCATAAGACCTATTTCGACTGTATTGATTGGAAAGGGCTAAAAAATCTGCTTCATATACTAAAGCCATACCCTCTGCTTCTGAATTGTCGAGCTCGTGCATTAGTTCTCGAATCTTTCTAATCGAAGCCAAAGCGCCTTCCGGAGAGCCCGCCCCAGGCCCTACTCGCAATTCATCTCCTGTCCGTTGTATGTTCATCCCCCTATGTTCCATAAGTGCTGCCCTATACCACCATGGCACTAACGAGATAGATTGCGAGCTGTATTCTCTTTCTGCAAATTCAACCGCGTTTTCGATTACTGCTCTGTATGCATCGAAATGATCTTTGCGAAATTCAGGACTGTCTATGTAGACAGCTGTCAAATTCCAATTCGCAAATTCATCTAACAGGCTCAAGAGGTCTTCCGTGTCGAAATTCGAGTGTTGTGCAAAAATCCAGGTTATAAATTGAAATCGATCGTTGATCGATTGCCAATCTTCTTGATTGATATCATTGGAAATTTGTTCAACCAGTGCAGGAAGCTGGTGGAAAGAAGAAAGGTTTCGATTGATTCTGTTAACTTGTAAGTACCTTTCGATTAGTCTGTCAACTTCCTCATAGTTATCCAAAGTTCTCTGCAATGAAATCATGCGCTGCAGCGGCTCCAAAAGACCCAAATCAAATGGTCCATTAGCAGATTCAGCCAAGTTAATTTCTTCTTGAATTGATGAAATTTCAGCAACTATTCGGTTACTTTCATCTACAGCAGATTCATTTTTCTGCCGCTCAACCGATGTAGAGTTAGATTGGTTGTTGTCTTGTGCCAGAACGATTCTAGGCAGTACAGCAGACGAAAACACTAGCGAAAGTGCGAACACAAACTGCAATCTAGAATTTTGCATCTCAACCACCTCTATGGCTGGTAAGAACGCACCTATCTTATAGAGTATTGAATGCTTAGAATAGAAAACCTACTTGACCAGAGGGTAAACCCAGGGTCAGAGTAAAAATATAGTAGTTTTAGACTACAGAACACTAAAATTTATAGCACACTTCTTAGCACACTCTGATTTCGCAAATTTAACTCATTGATTTAAATAAGAAATCGGTCACGCGGTCTACTGAAAATCCTCGTGTCAACTCCCTCAACTTACGAGCACTAAGCGCGACGCGTAGACAGCCTCGAAGCACAAGCGCATCTCTTGCTAGACCCAATCGAAGGGAGAAATTCATTCCAACTCAGCAACAGATTCTATTTCGATTCAGAGTCTGGCCAACACGGTAGTTAGGTGCAATTAAGCTGAGGGAGCTGGCACCAACTCCCTTAGCTTTCGAGTACCAAACTTGACGCGTTGACTGCTTCGGAGCTCAAGAGCATCTCTTGCTAGACCCAATCGAAGGGACAATCTACTCAAGCCACCTTGCCGAAATCTATTGGCTTGAGCGCCTTAACATCGACCGATTGACGAGCTTTCCATAAATCATAACTGTCCTGAAGCATCAACCAACTCTCAGCCGATCCGCCTAACACACTGGAAAGCCTGACTGCCATTTCGGGCGATACATCAGATACACCATTTAGCAATCGGTTAAATGTACTACGTGCCACCCCGAGACGATCGGCGACTTTATTGCCAGTGACTTCATTGAATGGATCAATATAAGTTCTCTGAATCAATGCACCAGGATGTTGTGGGTTGTGCTGCTGTAAGCTCATTAGTGATAATCCTCATAATTAGCTACGTAAGCATCGCCATCTTTGAATACAAATACAATCCACCAATCAAGTTCTTTTTGCATAAGCTCATAACATACTGCTTAACACACTTTGGATGGACGCTATCGGAGGGAAATCAAAGTACTCTGCTCCATTATCCCATTAGCTTGTCAGCCCTAAAAAATGGGGAAGACCACGCTTATTTTTCCAAGAAATCCGTTAGAATGACCTATCTATTGAATTGTCATTGCCAAGCCTGAAGGACTGACCCTGTGAACAAGCTCTACAAAATTGCCGAAAGCCCCTATTTCTGGCTCACTGGCCTGTTTTACCTGCTGCTGATGGAAGGTATCGCATTGTTTTACCAGTATGGTCCGGGGATGTGGTATCCGTGTGCGCTCTGCGTTCAAGTGCGAGCCTGGGTAGCTGGCGCCATCATCTTCGCACTGCTGGGGCTGGTCAAGGCAAAAGACTTCTGGTGGCGCTGGATGGCCCTGACTCTGACAATCAGCATGATGGCCGGGGCGCTCTATACCAGTTACTACGCGTATGGTGTTGAGCAGGGTACGGTTATTTCCAGCTGCACCATGGGTGCCGGTTTTCCTCAGTTCATGCCACTGGATCAGTGGATACCCTTCTTGTTTGAAGCTCAGGGAATGTGCGGTCAATCTCCAGAAATGCTGTTTGGCTTCTCAATGGTTGAATCGCTGCTTGTTACCCTGTCCTTACCTCTGTTGGTGTTGATTGCTGCATGGGCGGTGCATGTGCCCAAGATGAGCAAAAACTAATTCAACTCGCTTAGCTTAAGAACACTAACCGCGACGCGTTGACAGCTTAGCCACTAAAGAGCATCTATTGCTGGACCTCGTCGAATAGGTAGTCCCTGGTTAAATAGCTCGCAAGACAACTGTATCTAATTCTGGCTCCTCCTATAAGTTGCCAAATTGTCAGTGCCCTCCATTTTCTTGAAACAATTTGTGACGTTTGCAAAAAGTTATTGAGAACCAATTGCAATGACGCCTTAAAAAATTGATACAAGTCAACTAACAAGCAAAAAAGCATAAATTCCCAGTCCTTCTGCGACAACGTGTCGCAGTGAAATCCTTTTTATTCATCACCACATAAGTAAGCTAATGATCATTGTTGTTAGCTTATTGGGAGAGCCATGTGCGTAAATTTATTGTCGCCTCATCTTCAATCGCATTGTCAATTACACTATTACCCTGGGCCTTTGCCCAGGACCCACAGCGTGTCACTGAAATTCTGGTTATCGGTGTTCAGGACACTCACACCGTAGTAACCGATGATACGCTGGTGGCACCGGCTGATACTGCACAGATGCTGCGTAAAATGCCTGGTGCCAATATCAACAAAAATGGTGAACTCACAGGTATCGCTCAGTACCGCGGTATGTTCGGTGATCGCATCAGCGTGGCGGTAGATGGTGCCCAGATATCCGGAGCTGGCCCAAACGCCATGGATGCGCCGCTTTCCTACGCGCCGGTTGCCTTGCTGGAATCCTTGACAATTAATCGCGGTATAGCGCCGGTGAGTTCTGCTCAGGAATCTATTGGCGGTTACATTCAGGCCAAGACCTACGCCGGAGAATTCGGTAACAGCCGTGAGTTTGAGTTTGCCGGCCGAACCTATTTTGGTGCTCAGACAGTCAATGAAGGCACGGTGGCGAGTGGATTCTTTTCCATGGCCAATCGCAATCACTTAATTCGCGGTTTTGTCATGAATGAGAGCGCTGATGATCTGGAATTTCCCGGCGGCACTATAGTACCCAGCAAGTACGAAAGGGAGCGCTTCGATCTGGGTTATGGCTATCGAACTGGTGATCATGAAATCAGCTTTGATGTAGCACGCAATAATACCGGTGATGCAGGCACGCCGGCTTTGCCTATGGACATTCTATCCATCGACAGCGACCTGTTTCGTTCCCGATATACGTTTGATGGCGCCGATTTCAATTTGAGTGCAGAATTTTTTGGCAGCGACAACGAGCATTGGATGACCAACTTTCATCTACGTCGCCCACCTCAGGACAATATGATGTCTCCTGGCACCATGCGTTATCGCCAGACTTATGCAGCCAGTGAAAATCTCGGCTTTACGGTCAAGCTTGAGCAATATGCGAATAATGGCAGCTGGCTCTACGGTATTGATGGTCACTTTACCGATCACGATGCTGTGGTAACAAACCCGAATGTAGCGCCATTCTATCTGCTGAATTTTAATGGAGCGGAGCGAGACGTATTGGGGCTGTTTGTGGAGCGAAGTCTGTCAATCAGCGACTCAGTGGGCCTGGATATCGGTGCTCGCTATAACCACGTAAGCATGAATGCAGGTCCGGTGAGCTCAAACCTCAACCCCATGAACATGACCATGGGGATGCCGGTGATGATGAACAATATGTCAGCGAACCTGGCGACCCAATTCAATGCTGCCGATCGGGATCAGACTGATCACAATTTCGACTGGTTCGCTCGTTTCAGTGTAGAAGCAGAAAGCGGCGTAATCTGGTATCTGGGTGCTGCCCGCAAGACGCGATCGGCTGCCTATCAGGAACGCTACCTTTGGACGCCCATGGAATCCACCGGCGGCATGGCTGACGGCAAAACCTATGTGGGTAATGTCAACCTTGATCCGGAAGTGGCCCACGAGCTCGAGTTGGGTTTTGACTGGGAAGGGCGGACTTTCTCTTTCTACCCTCGAGTATTCTACAAATATGTCAGCGATTTTATTCAGGGCACACCATCGAACAATATGATAGTTAACCAATTAGCCATGATGATGAGCAATATGGGTATGGGTGCGCCCAACCCGCTTCAATTCAACAACACCGATGCCACCTTCTATGGCTTTGATGTGGAGGCGGACTTCTCCTTGAGTGATCGACTGACCCTCCGCGCTATAGCCAATGTGGTGAGAGGCGAGCGCAATGATATTGATGACAATCTGTATCGGGTCTCGCCCGACAATCTGGTGCTGGCATTGGACTATCGCGGCGATAACTGGCTGGTGTCCCTGGAAGGTATTACTTACGCTGATCAGGATCGTATTGCCGTAACCAACCTGGAACAATCCACGGATGGCTATTCCCTGCTGAACCTGTCGGGATTGATCAACTTTGGCACAGGTACTGAGTTGCGTATCGGTGTGGAAAACTTGCTGGATGAAGAATATTTCGATCATCTCGCCGCTTACAACCGTGCATTTAATCCGGACCTCGCCACGCGAACACGTATGCCCGGTCTCGGACGCAATGTGTATGCTCGTCTCATGTGGTACTTCTAGGACAGACGGGGTCAGAGCAAAAAGACTGAAGGGGTCACAACAATAATACAGTACTGTATTATTGCTCTGACCCCTTTTATTTAGCGCCCTTTTTAGGTGCAAATTCCCCCAGGCATCAGCAATTACGGGGCCCGAAGGCAATCGAATCGCGTTTGGGACCCGATAAATTGTCACATCTAATCGACAACTCGTTACAATTTTCAGCTTGAATAATGAAGCCCAAAATAGAACCATAGGCGGCTGAATTTCGTATTTTTAAAAATCGTTTTGAGGCTAATACGCACGGTGTCTCAAAAGCCCATGGACCAGAAGAGGAAAAGGAAAAATGGCCCATAAGAAAGCTCTAAGCGCACTCGTAATTGCAGCAGCTTTTCCAGTGCTGACTGAAGCTCAGGAAGCCGCTCAACACCCAACCTATGCCAAGGAAGTGTCCCGGATAATTCAGGAGAATTGCCAGACATGCCACCAGCCTGGGTCAATCGGCCCCATGTCCTTCACCAGCTACGAAGAAGTACGGCCCTGGGCACCCCTTATCCAGCTCAAAGTTTCAACTCGCGAAATGCCTCCCTATCAGTACGATGGTGATGTTGGCGTGCAAGAGCTGCAGAATGATTGGCGCATGTCGCAAGATGATATCGACACTGTCGTAGCCTGGGTCAACGCAGGTTCGCCTTTCGGCAACCCCGAAGACTTGCCGCAACCAAAACAGTTCCCCGATATGGACGATTGGCGTTTGGCTGCAGAGCTTGGGCCACCCGACCACACCATCAAATCCGAAGCCTGGGATGTTCCCGCTGAAGGTCAGGATCTGTGGTGGGAGCCAATAGTAGATTCCGGAATCACAGAAAGCCGCTGTATCAAGGCAGTGGAAACCCGCCCTTCCGCAGCAGCGATAGGTTCAACCCACCATGCCAACTCGCACTTCAAGGTTCTGAATGATGACGGCGAATGGGTCAATGGTGACCGCCTGTCCGAATTTGCAATCGGCAAGCTCGGCGAGAAAGTACCCAAGGGCGCATGCCGACGGGTACCTGCCAACTCAAAAGTTGAATGGGAGATTCACTACTTCCCTGATGGCAATGCAGTGCCGAATGATCAGGTCACCATTGGCATCTGGTACCACGATGAAGAAGACGGGTTTGTCGAGGAAGAAAGCTATCCTCAAGACTTGCGCGCCTATTTACTCTCTGCCGGAGGCGACTACCTGGTTCCTCCCCATGGCAAGCTGATGACACAGGGGTTCAGATCTTTTGACCACCCGGTTCGCATCGACAGCTTTCAGCCTCACATGCACCTGAGGGGTGTAGCCATGTCGTTGGAAGTGTTCTACCCGGAAACCGGAAGAACCGAAGTGTTGAGCCAGGTATCCAATTGGACCGCCGCCTGGAACCACAGTCACACCTATGAAGATGGCTACCAGCCTCTAATCCCGGCTGGCGCTACTCTTGTCATTCGGGCGTGGTACGACAACACAGCAGACAACCCCATGAATCCTGATCCGGATCAGTGGGTGGGTGCAGGACAGCGCACAACCGATGAGATGTCTCATGCCTGGATTGCTGTTTCTCACCTCGACCAGGAAGCCTATGACCAGCTTTTGGCTGAGCGCAAAGAGCGAGACAATCGCAGCATGGCCAGCAACGGTGGCTCAGAATGATAAATTGCTTCAAGTCATGCAGGCTGCTGCTGACACTGTTGACGGGGCTGCTGCTAGCGGCCCCGCTTTACGCCCAGTTACCCGAACGGCTGCGTGATTACCCTCTGGCCACACGCGGAGCCACTGGTGAAGCAGTAGCACCCATGTTTAACGGCTGGATGAAGCATGAAGACGGCTCGGTGACGATGATTTTCGGCTTCGCCAATCAAAACAGAGAGGCCATCATCGATGTGCCGCTGGGGCCAAACAACAAGCTGGAACCTGCTCAATTTCAAGGCGCCCAACCCACACACTTCCCCGTGTACAACCGGGGCGGGTTTGTTGGCATCCAGGAGCGAGGCGCTTTCGGAGTGACTGTCCCTGCTGACATGGCCGACACTGAAGTGATCTGGACGCTGTCGTCGGGCGGCAAGACTTACTCAATCCCGGGCCGCGCCACGTCACCTGCTTACGAACTGAGTGCAGGTGAAGCAGCAGCGGGCTCACTAAGGCCAGCTATTCGATTTACCGAGGATGGTGAAGAATCCACTGATTCAGTGGGCATTTACGCAGAACCTCAGGCTGTCTCTGTAGGCCAACCCATTACCCTTTCAGCGCTGATCCAGGATCGCGGCAATCGCGATGGTTACGAAGGCGTAGAGCCGTATTATGCACCCGGTAACGCCTGGGTCCTGCATCAGGGCCCTGCCATTCCGGACATAGAAACGCCTGAAATCTCCGGCAGAAAACGAGCTCAGGAAAACCCCGACAGTCATGCAAACAATGATTGGCATGAGGTTTCAACACAGGTGACTTTCCCAGAACCTGGGGACTATGTAATTCGTCTAAGAGCAGACAATTTCCTGGCAACAGACAGCAAGTTTGACAATGTTTGCTGCTGGTCTAACGCTTACTTTCCCGTAACCGTTAATCCTTAATCCACTCTTCCTTGATACAAGGGGTCAGAGTAGAAATACAGTACTGTATTTTTACTCTGACCCCTTTTTATTTAACCGTTGTTATCAAAAGCTAACTAAGCTCAATGGCAAAACCACTGAATTTCAATGCTGACATTTTATTGTCGTTTTTCCATCACCTGGAGGAATAGAGGCAATTCCAGCAAAGACTCCAGCCAATTGCGTAAAGCAGGATACGGTCTCTGATCAAACCAGTGCTTATCAACCATGGAGAACTGCCGGATAAAGGGAAAAATCGCAATGTCGGCAAGCGTAAATTCATTTCTTATCAGATAAGACTGCGGCTGCAATATCGCCTCTAACCGCTGCAAAAAGCTCTCACATTTCTTTCGATAATATTCCTGGCTGAAATCAGGATGACGGTCGGCATACTTGTATCGATCGAGCCAGTGTTTGAACTCGCCATCATTTTCCCTGATCAACTCCAGACTATTATTCAATTCTTCATGGGAGAGATCGGCATACCAGCTGTCCGGGTCTTTCTGTCTTAGTGCCCACAGCATGATATCCAGACTTTCATCCAGTACCTCATCACCATCGACAAGCACTGGCACAGTGCCTTTGCTGGATAATTTCAGCATGGCGACAGGCTTGTTCTTTAAAGAAACTTCTTCAAGCTGAACCGGGATGCCAGCTGACCAAACGGCCATGCGGGCACGAATGGCATACGGACACCGGCGAAAGGAATACAGCAAGGGGATCACATTGCGAGTCATAGCGGCCAGCATAATTGTGAGCGGAACAAAAATACAGTGCCGCATTTTTGCTCTTAGCCCTCCACTGATTCGTTAAGTTGCGCGTCACTATAAGCCCAGTCTTTCGTTGTTAAGTTGTGAGCGCCCCAGAGCATTTTCTGCAAATTGACATAGCTTGAGTTCCACTTATACTCAAAAGTTCACTCAATACTTGTCGGAGTGCCCCATGCCTTTTCGCAATCGAATCCTGTCCGTAGCTACTCTTCTCGCACTCGTTTCTCTATTTTTTCTAGCTATACCGCAACAGTCCCTGGCGCAGAACTCCAGCAATCACTACGCAATCGTCGAAGGTTGGGCGAAGCTGCCCGGCGGAAGGGTGATGGGCGCCGTTGGCAAAGCCAAGGTCGACCCGGACGGTCGCCATATCTGGGCCGTGATCCGTTGCGATGCCGGGCCTGATCGTTTTGGTTCTGAGTGCGCTGATTCAGACCTGGACCCCATCCTGAAGTTCGATCCCGAAGGCAACGTGGTCGAGTCCTTCGGCAGCGGCATGTTTATCTGGCCCCATGGCATTGACGTTGATTCCGACGGCAATGTCTGGGTGACGGACGCCGTGAGTGATAACAATATCCCCACGGGTGATAACCGGGGCCATCATGTGATCAAGTTTAGCCCTACTGGTGATGTGCTGATGACACTCGGTACGCCCGGAGAACAGGGTGACAGCCCGAACCACTTCACTTCCCCCAGTGATGTGGCCATTGCGTCCAACGGCGACATTTTCATTGCGGACGGTCACAACGCCAATGGCAACAACCGGGTAGTGAAGTACAACCGTCGTGGCGAATTCCTCATGTCCTGGGGAGAGACCGGATATGCCCCGGGTCAGTTTCGTGCCCTGCACGCCATCGCCATTGATCCGGATGGCCGGGTGTTTGTGGGCGATCGCAGCAACAGCCGGATTCAGATCTTCGACCAGCAAGGCAACCACTCTGCCACCTGGACCCAGTTTGGACGCCCCAGCGGCATCGCCTTTGATAATAATGGGCGCATCTACGTCGCGGACTCCGAGTCGGACAATGTTCAAAACCCTGGGTATGAAATGGGCATTCGCATCGGCGAATATGAGACGGGTTGGGTGCATGAATTCATCCGCTTCCCCTGGGCGAATCCCAATATCCTGCCGGGGAACGGCGCGGAATTTGTTACCGTCGATAGCGAAGGCAACCTTTACGGTGGAGAGCCCGTCCCCAACCCGCATATTAACGAGCGAACGCTCAGAAAGTATGTGCGAGTGCGACCCTGAGCGTTCAACATCTAAACCACTACTCAAGAGTTTTGCTACCACTATTATTCTGATATTGTGCTAGAAGATATTCCGGCCAAGAAAACACTCTTATGGCCATCAGATTTTCGGATGCCAGCGCAACTGGCTGTTTTTTCGGAGATTTCCAACAGAGAGTGGCTCAAGGCGTCAGGAAATCGGTTGAAATCCTGAAGATTTCAATTATCCGTCAGCATTGCTAAGAAATTCGTCAGTCGACAGGTTGAATTCCCGCAAAATATTAATGGCGTTCACTCTTGAAGACCTGATTTTCTCGGTGTTGATTATTCGAAACTTTGCTAAAGCAGGAGTCGTGCCAAGCACTATCTGATCAGGATCTATTCCTTACAAGATGAACCCTCCCTTATAAACTCTCAAAAAAGGTCGGTGTGTGGGCACTACTGCTAACAATAAGAAAGAGAGCTATTGCGACCCAGAAGTAAGCAGTCTGAAAAGCAGTAACTGTCTATCAATATAAAACCTGTAAATATAAAACCAAAAATTAGAAACAATTAGACAAAGTCAAAGGAGAGAAAATCTTGAAAACCAATAATTTGTGGCGCAAAAACAAAAAGCACAGAGTGAGTTTGCTCTCTTCCGCTATATCCCTGGCGCTGGCTGCGGGAATCGGAGATGTGTCAGCTCAACAAGGGTCCCAGGTAGAAGAAGTCGTTGTCACCGGTTCTTATATTCGCAGAACCGAAGGTTTCGACGCAGCTTCACCGGTTACGACCTTCACGGCTGAAGATCTCGAAGCCGAAGGTACGGTCAACATGGCCCAGATAGTACAGAACCTGACATTCAATAATGGTACAGGGACAACCAACTCTATTCAGGGCAGCACCAACCAGATCGCCAATTTCAACTTGCGTGGATTAGGTTCCAGAGCAACTCTGACACTAATGGATGGCAAACGTCTGGTTGAGCAAAACGTACAGCAGTTGCTACCAGCTGTGGCTCTCCAACGCATGGACATCGTAACAGACGGTGCAGCAACCATTTACGGTACTGACGCGGTGGCAGGTGTAGTCAACCTTGTTCCTTATAAAGCCTATGACGGCTTTAAGGTCGAGTACTACGAAGAAGGTGACGACCGTGGGGACTTCCGCAGAAATGAAATCTCCTTCCTTGCTGGTACCAGCATTGACAATATCGACCTCGTGTTCGCCGGTTCCTACCAGGATGGCGGCACTCTCAGATGGGATGAGCGACCTGAATACGTCGCCGCTGGTCTGACTCATAACGGTGGCTCCAATCCAGGCAGCTTTATTGTTCCTGTCAGGGATGCCAATGGCGATCTGGTTTTTGAGGATGGCACACAGGTCACCACCCAGAGAACTGATCCAAGCTGTGGTATGAACGCGGAAGCCGACCAGGTGTCCTTTGGCAACAACGCCTGGGGTAATCCACTTGGTAATCGTTGTTTCCTCAGCTTCGGTGATACCCGTGATTTCATGGAGATGGCGGATACCACTAACCTCTATACCAACTTTAACTGGGAAATCAGCGAAGACCTGTCTGTCAACGCACAAGTGGTCTACAACCGTCAGGTGATCAGGGGTCGCCAAAACCCCGGCAACCCGGGTTTTCGTGAAGACGACCTGCCTACAGTTCGGGGAGAGTTGCCAGGCAATACATTCCGCGCCACGACTTCAGATGGCACACAAATATTTGCCCAACCCCTGAGGGATTCCATGGGCAATATCGTGACGGACGGCTACGGCCAACCCCTGCCTATGCGTGATGCAAACGGCTTGGTGGCATTAGCGCCGAATCGCTTTGCTTCCATCGATGCGGATCCGCTGGGCGGCGTACCTTTTTCCGAAGATGTTCGAATTACCCAATGGCTGCCGTTTGGTAAAGACGGTATACCCAATACTCTGCCCCTGAGAATGCAGCTAGACGATGGGCTCAACATGGAACTGGACGACAAGCGCACCTACAGAATGTCCTTCGGTGCCGATTTTACGGTTCCATTCCTCGAAGACTGGCAAGGTACGGCTTTCTATACCTACGGCGAAACGGAACAGAACGATATTGCTAACCAGGACTTCAGCTTCAGCGCTGTCGAACAGGGCCTGAACTGTGATGTCATCAATGATACTGATGCCTGTTTCAACCCTTTCGGGGCTGTGGATCCACGCTTCCGTAATTCGCAACAGGTTGCCGATGCTGTGTTCACCCAATTTCGTGAAGAGAACCTCGATTCGCTGCACACATTCGATGTCATTCTTAATGGTGAATTACCCTTCACCGATTTCGAATTACCTGGCGGTGCGATTGCTATGGCGGTCGGTTATCAGCGTCGTGAAGAAAGAGACGAAGACAATCCACCTTTGGGGGATGTGCTCAATGATCAGCTTATCGGAAACCAGGAATTGCCCCAAGTCACAACTCGCGACAGCGACTCCTGGTTTGCGGAATTCGATTTTCCAGTCCTGGACAACCTGGCAGTGAGCGCCTCCGTTCGTGACGAGAGTTTTAGTACTGGTCAGGGCGAAGTCATCTCCAAGTTCGGTGTGACCTATCAGCCAGTAGAATGGTTAAATCTGCGGGCTACACAGGGTGAGGCATTTATTGTACCTACCCTTCCTCAGCTTAATCGGCCGGAGCAATGTGGTCTGAGTAATTTCGATGATCCGTTCACCCCGTCACAGGGCTTCATAACCTCCTGTTCGATCGGCAACCCGGATCTGGGCTCTGAAACTTCAGACAGTACTTCCATCGGTTTCGATCTTACCTTGTTTGACGAGCTGGTGTGGTCGCTGACCTGGAGTGAGACTGACTTTCAAGACCGGATTGTCAGCACGACTACCCAGGATATTGCGCGAAGTGATTTCCGAAATTTCCAGGAATTTTCCGGATTCGTACCTACGGATGCACAGCCCGAACCGACTGAGGACCAATTGCGGGCCTGGGTTAACAGTGGCCTCGCTGATCCGCGAATTGTCCGCAACAACCTGTTGCAGCCAGTACGACTTCTCCAGTCTGACAGTAACGCGTCCGAAATGGTGGTCAAGGCATTTGATACTTCGGTCAGCTACGGGTTCTCGCTGGATGATGTAGGCCTCGATGGCTGGGGTAACGTCAATATGCTGCTGCAGGCCACTTACGTGGACAGCTACAGGTTCCAGTTGCAGACCGACTCTCCAGTGCTTGAAGCAGTGGGTGTCCAGAACAACGACTTCGGAGCGGTACCACCCATTCCTGAAGTTCGTGCCAACCTGCGTGTCAACTGGACCATGGGCCAGCACATGGTGAGCGCGACCGGTCGTTACGTCGATGAACTCATCTTCGATGCTAATGAGTTCAGCTTTCAGCAGTTCTTTCCGGGCAGTGAATGGAGATCAACTGACGTCATCCGCGCATGGTCTCAAATGGATATGTTCTACTCCTATAGAGATCTGGAAGCATTTGGAGGCTCATTCAACCTGACCCTGGGTGCTCGAAACGTCTTCGATCGGATGCCACAGAAGACCGGCATGATCGCAGGTGTGGTTGCGTCTCTCCAGGACCCATTGGGTCGTGTGGTTTACGCACGAGTTAATTACAATTTCTAACTCCAAGCCTGCTTAAAAAGGCTAAAACAGATGGGGTGGCTTTTTTGGCCACCCCATTTTTTTTGTGATAAGCATTGAGAAGCGTTCTTGTTAACTGGTGATAAATTAGAGGCCTGCGACAAGGGCTATCCAGTATTCGCTGGTGATCAAAACCACGACCACAAGAAACGATAGTAAGAAACCTGTGAAATAGCGCTTCAGGTTACGGGATTGTGATCCTGCCCCAACTTTGCTGTTGCAGGATCGCAGCAGTAATAGCTGCCAGGCCGCGATCAGTATAAGGAGCAAGGACACAGCAATAAGCAATGGCTGAAAAGGCTCTACAAGCATCACCCTGCTCATCCAGGCTCCACTCAATCCAGTCGCGAGCAGTAAAAACGGCCCCAGGCAGCAAACGCTCGCCGTTACCGAAGCGAGAACAGCGGCTACCAGTAAGCGCGGAGTTTTGATGGCGAGAAATTTCTCAGTCATGACGCGCCCTGATCAATGATCAGCAATTCGGCCCTCTTCCCCCAGGTCGACAGGTTTGAGTGAAGACGGGAACCCGATATCAGTTGTTGCTCTTATCATTGCCTGGACGTCTACCTTATCAGGCATGTAGCGGACAATGGCTTCTTCAAACTCCAGATCAACGTCTATGGATTGAATGCCTTCAAGCTTTCGCAGTGAGTTGCGCACGGCAACAGCACAGCCCGCTCAAGTCATATTTTCAACTTTCAATACAACTTCTAACTGCCCAGAATCGGCCGGAGTGGCACTGTGACTGACGCCAGCAAATAGAAATAACAGAGACAACAGGCTTGCAGTAAGCAATGGGCTGCGTCGGTAATTGAGTAGCCGCATTAAACAAGACCCCTTTGAAGAGACAGTTAATATTATTCAGGCCGCGCCAGCGCAACAGGGGCAACCAGCCTCACCGCTCGCCATGACTGATTCCGCTGCTTTGGCATTTTGCTCAGCGGTGCGCCTGGTTGTAGCTGCAGTGGTTGCACCGGCAACCGCCGCAGGATCGGGTTTGGCCATGGCCACTTCCTGTCCGAAATAACCCGTATAGATCTGGTACTGATGCAGGCCTATGTCGGTTGGAACACGAATGGTATTGCCATCAACAATCTGTACATCGCTCAGTGTTTGCCCGTCCTGGATGACCACCGCAGCCCCGGCATCGGGCAGGTTGGTAATCTGCCAACTGGTCGTCTGGCCGGCGGCATTACGATCGCCCACATAGGTGCCGATATGCAGCACACCATTTTCTTTGTCATTCCAGGCTGTATCCACGCCAAGATTTGGATAATCCACACCAAGCAGCGTCGGTGCAGAGTATTTGTCCAGATGTCTAACCTGAAAAGCTTCACTCCAGTTACCTTCGGCTATTTCGCTGATCATCTGTTGCGCCGTTGATGTGCCACGTGGCCAGGGTTCGTCACGATTGGACCACCAGCCAAAGCGGTCCAGGTCATTGCCGAAAAACCTCGGTTCTGAAAACTGCTCCGCTGCAGCTTGCAGTCGTTCTGCAACGGCATCATCACCCAGCGCTTCCGCCACCGCCTGTCCGAGGGCGCTGGGACGAACTTCTTGCGCTGGATCACGCCAGCCATTGGCATTGGCCAATGCATCATAAATTTGGGTTGCGATCTCGGGCGACTGTGGCAACAGATAGAATGCTAATGTAGCGCCGCCACTGCCTGGCGTATTCACTTTAAAGTTTTCAAGCGGGTCGTAGTAAAGTGTAGACCACTCGATCTGGTTCTGGTCATTGATGCCCATGTAATTGTCTTTCATGAACTCAACCCAGTTCTCAAAAACACCATGGGCATTGGTCACGCTTAACTGATCAGACAGGAAGATACCCAGACCAGCGGCGGCATTGCAGATCGGCCAGATTTTCGTGTTTTCACAATGGGGGCCTTCCGGGTGGTCGGTATATTGCCGATGGAGGTGCTCAACTATTCTGGGTTGGGTCCATTCAAAATGTTCATTCTCATAACCTGCTATTTCCCAGGGCCGTTCCCACTTGTCATCACCGGATACATATTTGTAAATAGACAACACCAGATTCAACCAGCCGCGGAAAAACAGATTGCCATCGGCACCAATAGGATCAGCTTGCAGTCCCCAGGGCTCAACGCCATTGGCAGTCCAGCCTGGCGCATCGTAGTTCCCTCGCACACGCTCCGGCCACGCCTGGAAGCCTGGCGCATTAGAGGGCCCGTAAACATCCCGGTAAGGACTGGACCCAATAAAAGTGTTCCAGTCAATCGCTGCCCAGTAAGACGTATGCCTGGCGGCCAACTCGTCCATGACGCGGGTGTAGACTTCGCGCCAGGCCGGAGTCTGGTCCGCCATCAACATAATCGGATAGCTGGAATCTGCCAGATCAAAACGGGGATAACTGAGCATGGGAGGTGCAGCGTACTGATCCCACCAGGGGTGGGGCCCCTCTCCATCGACCGACCAGTCTATTTCTCCACGAGGAATCTGGATGCCCCAGGGCAGCTCTATGTTTTCGCGATATCCCCAGTCATCCGGCGTAGTCGCCTTCTCCCAGATAAATCGCAGCCAACCCTTGGTTCTGTCGTTGTGTGTTGGATATAGGCCGCTATTCAGCCCCGCCGGATACCGTGCCGAACGCTGTGCGCTGACAGGCCCGGCACCGAGAGAGGTGGCGCTACCGATTACCGCTGCCTGCTTGAGAAAACCACGCCGTGAAGTGAGCTCCGACATCTACCTGCCCCCGCCTCAATTAGAAGGAATAGAAGAACGATAGTGCCAGAGTTACAGGGAAATGTGGAGAAGAGCCAACAGCTAATTAGTCACAAAATCTGGCAATTAAATCAAAGGCTCTTTAGTCATCGAATTCAAGAGGCCTCCTTTCGAACCGGCTACGCAGCCAGTTTATCGACTGCAGTACTTTTGGGCGTCTGACCAACCAGCGCTGCATTCTGTACTTTCCGGGGAACTCCAGCAAAAAAGTAGAAGCCACAATCATCAGAATTCCCTGACCAGGCAGAACCAGCAATATCAGTCCAACGACAAAAAGCACTACTCCAAGCAAGTTCCTGACAACAAACAGGAACGGCCACAATACCGGGTGTTCATTTTTAAACCTGGACTCTGTGCGATTCCTTTTCGCAAAATAACCGCGAGGAATTCGGGTGATAACCCATGGAATAAGAATAATGGAGCCCAGGAATGTGGCTACTGAAACCAGCAACAGAACCAGAATGACTTCCTGGTTATCCAGGTAAGCCAGAAGCCTACTGAGTAAGTCGTACGCGGAGCCTTCGATTACCATTCAGGAATAACAACGCTGTGAACTAGTGCCCTGGTAGATTAGCGACCCATGATGACAGCCGCTGGGTACACTGATGAATTGGTATAGTAAGTAAATGAGGTGCAGTGAGGCAACTTTGCGCAGGGCGAAATGATTCGTGGTGGTTTCAATCTCAGGAGCCCCTGGCCTTGGCGCACAAAGCTACTGTTGCCTCAGTAACTGAAACATTCTGAGAATGCTCCCTCGATCGTCCACTTTAAGGATTCAGAAATTTTTCAGAACCAGTCAGAAATTACCTGCTATATTCCCTACGAGCGCATGCGGAAATGGGTAGTGGCTGAGTTTGAAAACATCACTGACCTCATCAGGACGAGGAATCGCCTGGTCTGTTTCAGGACCGTGAGCAGCATGGATGCTGCTCTCGAGCCCCCAGGGATGGGTTCACGGCGTGTCCAGAAACAGACCAGGCGATTCCTCGTCCGACCAACCTCGGTATTCAATTTCAAACTGAGCCACTACCCGGAAATCTGTTTGCTTGACTCCATTTCACAAATGGAGAGTATAAGAGAAGGAAGGCAACGTGAAACCAAAAATTATATCTCTGACTTTATTACTACTCTCAGCTTCAATTTCGTTTGCAGCGTTTGCCCAGCAATCAGGCCGCCCCAATGTAGTTTTGATCCTCGCGGACGACCTTGGCTTCACGGATATCTCCCCGTTTGGCAGTGAGATCAATACCCCGAACATTGCCCGGCTGGCGGCAGAAGGCCTCGCTTTTACCAACTACCATACCGCTGGAAGCTGCGCGCCAGCGCGGGCCATGTTATTAACCGGCGTGGACAGCCATCGAAATGGTGTGCCAAATATTCCTGAAGCGCTTCCGGCAGAACAGATGGCCTACGAGCACTACCAGGGAGTATTGAATGACAAGGTAGTTACCCTCGCCAGCGTGCTACAGGCCAGTGGCTACCACACTTACATGACTGGCAAATGGCACCTGGGGCATACCCCGGAGCTACTGCCATCGGCTCGTGGTTTCGATCGTACCATCGCCATGGCAGACACGGGAGCAGACAACTGGGACCAGCGCACTTATCTGCCTATTTATGATCAGGCCAACTGGTATGCCGACGGTGCTCCACATACCCTGCCTGATGATTTTTATTCGTCGGAATATTTCGTCGATAAAACCATTGAGTTTATTGATGAAAATATCGATGACGGCCAGCCATTCTTCGCCTATCTCCCCTTTCAGGCGGTGCACATGCCAGTGCAGGCACCACGTGAATTTTCAGACAAGTATGCCGGAGTCTATGATGAAGGCTGGACGGTCATGCGGGAAAAAAGGCGAGTCGCTGCTGAAAACGCAGGAGTCATACCTGCAGGTACTCAAGCGGTAGTCACGCCGGGCACCCTGGACTGGGATTCCCTGAACGAGGAACAGAAGCGCCACCATGCCCGCCGTATGGAAGTATATGCCGGTATGGTCGATGCCATGGATATGCATATTGGCCGACTGATGAGCTACCTGGAAAGCATTGGCGAGTATGACAATACGATTTTTGTCTTTACTTCTGACAACGGCGCCGAAGGTTCCAATATCATTCGACCTGATGGTGGCTCGGTGCTTAAACCCTGGTTCGACAGGGTTGGTTACAACAGCGACTATGAGACTCTGGGTGAACGCAACTCCTGGAATGCCATTGGCCCCAGCAATGCCACCATCGCCGCCTCGCCTCTCACTTATTATAAATTCCATGCCAATGAGGGAGGGTTGCGGGTGCCGCTGGTCATGTCGGGCCCCGGCATCCAAAAGCGAGGGGAACTCACTGACGAGTTTGTATTTGTCACCGATCTAATGCCAACCCTGCTGGGCCTGCTTGATCTCGAAAACCATAATGGTTACTGGTTGGGCAAGCAGGTGGAGCCCATCATTGGCACCGATTTTTCTGAATTCCTGGTCGGCAGTGCCTCATCGGTTCATGATGACTCCGAAGCCATTGGCTATGAACTTGGTGGCAATAGCGCGTTATTTAAAGGGGACTACAAGATCGTCACCAACCCAACGGGACAAAACGATACTGAATGGCATTTGTTCAATATTCGATCCGACCCAGGCGAATCCAGAGATCTTGCAGGCGAGCTGCCGGAGTTATTAGAAGAAATGGTTGCTGATTATCAGAGCTACGTGGAAGCCAACAACGTCCTGCCAATGCCCAGCCGCTACGACAGAACGGGTGCCATCCTGGGTGATGCAATCAGGGAACTGCGGCAACAGTAGTGAGAACAGGAATAAATGGGGAGCCGATAATAATGAACATAAAGACAATTCTAAACAGCATCGCCATGGGCGCGTTTGCGACCTTCGTCTGCATAGGCAATGTCTCCGCACAGCAATCATTACTCCCCACGGACCGCTGCCGGGATCATAGTCCATCCGATATAGTGACGTTTGCCGATGCTGTTCTTGAGCAGGCGGTTCGTGAAGCCTTGTCGCTGGGACCTGGAGAATTATTGACCTGCGCACAAGCCGCGCAATTAAAGTCGCTGGATGCATCGGGCGCAGGTGCGAGAAGGTCCGTTTCCGGGTCGCCAGAATGGCAAGACACCGAGCACTTGTTTCACGATCTGTCCGGCATCCAGAACCTGACGGGGTTAACCGACCTTGCCCTGAGAAACCGGGGCCTCTCCGACATCAGCCCACTGGCTGATCTGACAGAGCTCATTAACTTAAACCTGCATACCAACTGGATAACGGACATCAGCCCCTTAAGCGGGTTAACCAAACTGGTCAGACTCCGTATTGCTGAGAACCCCTTGACCGATGTCAGCGCCCTGAGCGGGTTGACCGAATTAAGAGTGTTGAGAATGCATCGCCATGGGGACTTTATTGGTGGACAGGTGCCGCGCTCTCATATGGGTGCCACGGGTATTCTGTTTACCAATGCCGTTACCGATATCAGCCCACTGGCCAATCTTACCAAGCTGGTTGATTTGAACATTCATACCCAGGATATCAGTGACCTGTCACCACTGCGTAACCTGACGGCGCTGGAAGAGCTGCGGCTTGCAGGAAATTCGTTTACAGACCTCAGCCCTTTGCGTGGACTCACTTCTCTGCAATACCTGGAACTGACTGGCAACAATATTACTGACATTACTCCACTCAGTGGGCTCACCAGCCTCATGCAGCTCGACTTGCGCTTTAATCCTGAGCTAACTGATATCGAAGCGCTATTTGAAAACCCTGGTATCGGAGCTGGCGATATCGTAGAGCTGCGGCATACCAACGTGTCCTGCACAGACCAGGCACGTTTGGCGGAGAAAGGCGTGGAGGTTCGTACTGAGTTATTTTCGTCCTGCGCGACAGCCACCAGGCAACGCTAAGCCCTGTTGTCTTCGTTTCCAATACAAGACCGAAACTAACTACGTGGCTCACCAAAACGTCAATACCATTCCCGGGTTGCGCATGGTGATCGGGGATTCCTCTTCCGACCAAACTCGATACTAAATTTCAAACTGAGCTATTACACCGGATATACCGCTCATCGGTTAGTTTGCTTGTGACTCATTTTCCCCACCACCTACCAGTGACACCTCCACCCGCACACTCATGTCCTTAAAGGCGTTTGGATCACCAATAAAACTGCCGGTAATAGGCATGGTCTGATGAATGTTACGCGCCACAGCAACAGGAATGAGATTGAATCCGCCGACACTGCGATTGGTAGGATCAAACGTTATCCATCCCGCGCCGGGCACATACACTTCCGCCCAGGCATGAGTTGACCCGGCACCCGCACTACCGATCGCAGTCTGATCCGAATCGTAAAGATAGCCGGAGACAATGCGCGCCCCGAAGCCCAGACTACGCACCGCATCAACGAACAAAACCGCGAAATCACGGCATGAACCCATTTGACGATCAAGGGTTTGCTCCGGAGTCTGGGCCCCTTCATCTTCACGAACCTCATAGCCAATTTGCGCGGCAACACCGCCTGAAATATCTTTTAACAGAGTTAGCGTGTCGCCCGATCCTGATGCAACAAAGCCCTGCGCCCAGTTTCGCAGTATGCCGTTTGAGTCCAGATAACTCTGCAGGCGCAGCGCGCCCAGATCGGTCATCTCATCTTCGCTGAGCAGAAACGGATAGGATGCGGCCGCCGCTGAGATTTCGAACACCGGCCACTGATCCATATCCAGAGTGAGTTCCACGTTGCTGTCTATGGTCAAGCTATCAGAAGGTTGCGACGGTTGCGCCATGGCAACCGAGTTGCTGAATACATCGTGGGACCACGTCACCGTCGTCGCAGGATTTATCTCCAGGTCATGAGACAAGAGTCGCAGGTTGCGGCTTTCGCGCGGGCGGAGCATCAGCCTGTGAGCGCCAAAGGTAAGCGGCTTCCAGTAATGATAAGTCGTTTGGTGGCATATCTGCAGTTTGATCAAAAGGATCCTCCACACCGATCTGAGTGATCGGTGTGTTCTAACAGTATTACACCTGCTACGAAAGGGACAGTAATTGCATTAATACTTTTAAGGAAAAAGATGACCTGCCCCGGGTCTGGCTCGGATGATTGTTGTTCTACTCTAAACTTTCGAGCGTAAACTGCAATGTATTTTCATCGCTGAGCACAAGCACAAGATTGCGATAGGCAACCGCGCCGTCAATTTCAAGCTCCGGCAGTGTTAATCTGCCCGTCGCAGAGTCAAATACACCTGTCTTTTCCGGTGAGTCAAAGCGCTCGACGACTGAAGCCCCATCCAATTGCAGAACAACTTCGGGCTGGGTAGTTATAATCGAGAAGTCACCGGAAAATATTCCTGCAGACTCAACTGTGATGGTCAGTTTTAATTTGCCAGAGCAACCATGATAGTAATTCGAAGCCAGCTGTACCTGGGTTACTGTTACGGGAACATAATTTAAAAATATTTTTTGCTGGCCATTGTCCAGAAGCGAGAAAAAACTTCCATAGCCGAATTCCTGGGGCGATAGGAAGGGAAACTGTCCAAGTTCACGACGAGTATCCGAATCAACAGCGGCATTTGGTGCCACTTCGCCCATGGTGACGGTGTTGAAGCAACCATGACCGCTACCTTCGAACAGGAAAGGCTTCTTGTCGACAGTGCCCTGTGCAAAATTTGGCAGCAAATCCATGAATCCATCTTCATTTACATCCAGCACACTTAGAAAATAGGGCACATCTGAGGCCGGATCGGGATCAGTCGCCGATGGGCCCAGCAGGCGCTGCGTATCATTTACGAATACTCGATTTCCCTGATTGATAAACAACTGGATACTAGTACCAGTGAAGTCTGACTTATAAGCAGAGACCAGCAAATCATTCCGGCCGTCTCCATTGAAATCCATGCCCTTTATATCAATTACCTGAAGCTGTTCCAGGTTGTCAAAGACATCGATCTCGTCGAGAAAGGTCACTTCACTGTCAGAGAACTGTCCCTGCCCGTTATTCCAGTGAATACGAGTCGGAGTTTGATTGGTAAAATCCCTGCGGCCCAGTATCAGTTCGGCTCTGCCATCTTGATCCAGGTCGACCAGTTCAGCTGAATAGCTGTTGGTGAGCTGTGAAGCAGTGGTGAGGGATTGTGGCAATAAACTGCGGTTCAATTCGAATTTGGCTTCCCCATCATTTATTAACAGATAGGAATATTCAGATTCGATCGTATCCGAAGTGACTGCAAAAATATCGATGTCTCCGTCGCCATCCACATCGCCTGCGGCTGCATTGTGGGTAAACGCGGCAATGTCGGGGAGTCTGTCCGTGGCATCAATAAAGCCAGTCCCGGTCCCGAGCATGAGCTGGTCTTTGAAGCCCGGATAGGGGGGAGCGTCATATCCGTGATCGGCAAAGTAGATATCGAGCAGCTCATCCCCGTTAAAATCATGTATTAATAGTTCCCTTGCGGTCTCTGAACCAGGCAAGTCACCATCAGCTGGTGTGAAGGTGTTGTCGCCGTTGTTGTAAAGAATGAGTCCATCTTGTCTGCCCCGCGATCCACCCCCTTCAGATGGTAACGTACCCCCGACCAGTATTACGTCAGTATCCCCGTCACTATCGAGGTCATAGGGGAAAGTAAACATGATCGTATCCGAAGCCGTAGGAAAAGTAGCTCGGGCGTACTGAATATCGCCAGCGGTGTAGATCGCAGTGTCAGCCGCTGTGGCAGTTGGATTGAGGGAAGAAATAATTACAAGGGAAAACAGGGAAACGCATAGCAATGCTTTCATGCTGGTCCTGAAGAGCGCCTTGGGGAGCTCGATGAAATAGAAGCGGCAAGTCTACAGTAAATAATTCGCCGGTAAACAAAATCTTTCTGCCTGGAGACCAAGACCAGGCAGCAAGTGAATCCAACAGGACTCGAATCTGATGGTTATTATCAAGAACAACTGCACTGAATTCAGGATTGGTGTAACTCAGCCAAATTGTTGCTGCCAGCCTCCAATTGCGGCAGTAAGATTGTGACTAGTTCAGTTGTTGTAACCAGCCAACGATTTCACCTATTCCCTGTTTTACTTTGTCAAACTCGATTTCCTTGTAATCCTCGTCAAGTATTTGGGAACCATCGAAGTCAACGAAAGCCAACCGGGCAGTCAGAGACTCAGGTCGCATACCGAAAGCACTACCAGGCAACAATGCCACTCCGGTATCAAGCAGCAATTTTCGCGTTAGTTCGTCGGAGCTGGTAACACCAGCAACTTTCAACTTTTCGGTAAATGGCGAAAAATCCGGAAACAGATAGAATCCACCCTGGGCACTATGCACTTTGACTCCTGCACCACAAAGAGCTTCAGAGCAGAAAGTAGATATTTGAACAAGCAATTCGATTTGTTTGTCCAGGAAGTTGCGGGCTAATTGAGGCCCACTATAAGCAGCGACCGCTGCCAACTGGATGGGACTTGCAGCGCAGGAATAAGTTTCCGAAGCAATGCCCACGACTGTTTTGAAATACAACTCGCCCAATTCCGCAGGTATGTGTACAAAACCCAGGCGCCAACCCCCGGCACCGCACCATTTAGACATTCCAGATGACACAATTGTCCCCTGGGGATAAAACTCGTCCAATGTTGCATAGTCCTGGCTGTAAGTAAGCAGGCTATAAATCTCGTCAGCAATGACGAGAACTTCAAACTCACTTAGAACGAGGGCCAGATCTTGTAACTGTGCGCGTGAGTAGGTCTGACCTGTGGGGTTGCTTGGATAGTTTAGGATAAGTACAAGGGGAAGGCTGCTATCAGCCCTGGCGAGACAAAATTCTCGCAGCCGCTCCGGTGTAACAAGCCATTTGTCTTCAACGCTTGTTTCAATCCAGCTCACTTTGAGACCAGCAAGGTTTGCCTGCGGCTCGTAGGAAACCCAGCTGGGCGCAGGAATCACTACCTCGGCTTTCTTCAATGCAGCCAGCAGACAAAAAATCAGTATCTTGCTTCCGGCTCCGACGATAATTTGATCAGCATCCCACTGCTTGCTCTCTGTGTGAGAATGAAATTCAGCGATTGCTCTGCGTAGATCAGGATAACCTTGCACGCTCATATACTCTTTTCGGCTAGCTGATTCAGCCAAAACCGAACAAATTTCCGCCGGCACCGGAAATGGACTTTGTCCAAAGCCAAAACGATAAACCTGCTCTCCTTTTTGTATCCGCTCCAGCGACTGCTGGTTGATGAGCAAGGTTTGGGATTCTTGATGGGGTCTTAAATCTGTTGGCTTCAGAATCATAGTGAGGCTCGATGACCTGGTTTTGCTCCAAGTCTATGTGTGTAGGTGGTGGATGTAAGAATCAAGCTTAGCAGAAATAGGGGCAGGTTTATTTTCTCGAAAAATGAATCTGCCCCTAATTCTGCTACATCGCCGCAGGCCATATCGATATTGAAACCTGTGGGGTGGTGGCCAATTTTGGCACAAATGATCACCCTCCTTTCATCTATTCCCTGATCCACCTCAAACACAGGCCATCTTGTTCTCTCTATAATAATTCGGAAGTGAGAGTTGAGGGGCTGAAATTCCTGCAGCCGAATTAGTGAGACGCCGAGCCAGTGACTTATTCGATTGAAGCGCAAAAAACCGCCCCTGCAATACTGTCCACCCAGGGCTTGTGCAAAGAATATCCTATGGGCGAGATTACTGTGCATGCTCTGAAGAATGTTGATTTCGAGCTCCGTGAAGGCGAGATGACTGTCTTGCTGGGGGCCTCGGGAAGCGGCAAGTCAACCCTGCTCAATATTATTGGGGGCCTGGATGTGGCAAGTAGTGGCTCGGTGATCTATCGCGATCGCGATCTTACAGCGTTCAGCAATCGGGAACTCACAGATTACCGGCGCTTCCATGTGGGTTTTGTTTTTCAGTTTTATAACCTGATTTCCAGTCTGACTGCGAAAGAAAATGTAGCACTGGTAACCGACATCTCACCTGACCCAATGCGCCCGGAAGATGCACTGGAACTTGTAGGCCTTTCAGAGCGCATAAACCATTTCCCCTCACAGCTGTCAGGTGGTGAGCAACAGCGCGTTGCGATTGCACGGGCCGTTGCCAAACGACCCAGCATTCTGCTTTGCGACGAACCTACCGGCGCTTTGGATGTGAAAACCGGCAAGCTGGTTCTCTCTGTTCTGGATCAGGTTAATCAGGAGACCAATACCACCACAGCCATCATTACGCACAATGCATCCATTGGCGCTTTGGGAGATGTTGTGGTTCATATGCGCAGTGGTGAAATTGCGGAACGTATTAGAAATGAATCCCGGGCCAGTGTGGACGATATCGATTGGTAGCGCCATGACTTCCTTAAATAGAAAACTGCTCAGAGAACTATGGAAGCTCAAAGGTCAGGTCATTTCCATTGCCCTTGTGGTCGCCGTTGGGGTGATGTCCATTGTGACCATGCGTGGTAGTTACGACTCATTGCTTGAAGCTCAGCAGGAGTACTATCGGGTGTCCCGTTTCGCAGATGTCTGGGTATCCCTGGTAAGGGCTCCGCAGGCGCTACTTTCTAGTCTGGTGGCGATTCCAGGAGTTGATGCTGCTGATACCAGAGTGAGCTTTCTGGCAACTCTTGATCTGGATGACAGCGGCAGTCCCTCCCATGGGAGGTTTATTTCCATCCCGGATAATGGCAGGCCGGTTCTTAATGATCTTCAGATTCGCAGAGGCCGCTATATCAATTTGGGCGCGAATCATGAGGTCATTATCAGCGACAAGTTCGCTGCGGCTCGCGATTTACAACCCGGGGATTCAGTTCGTGCCATTATTAATGGACGAGCAAGGGAGCTGGAAATTGTCGGCATCGGAGTCTCACCCGAACACACTTATGCGGTACCACCTGGCGGCTTGTACCCGGAAGACGATCGCTATGGCGTTTTCTGGACAAACAGAGACACGCTGGGGCCAGCCTTCGACATGGAGGGAGCATTCAACGAAGCATTCGTCACCCTTTCCCCAGATGCCAATGAACAGGCAGTTATTGAAGATATAGATGACTTGATGGAGCCCTATGGGGGTCTCGGAGCGTATGCCCGAGCGGATCAACCTTCTCATCTCATTCTCGATTCTGAGCTCGATCAGAATCGGGTAACAGGCGCGATTATCCCGATGATCTTTCTAGGCGTTGCTGTATTCCTGCTCTACCTGGTGCTGGGCAGGATGATCACAACCCAACGGGGCGAAATCGCTGTACTGAAAGCATTTGGGTATAGTGACCGGGAAGTCGGTATGCACTTTCTCATGTTCGCCGTCGTAGCGGTGTTACTGGGTGGCGTGCTGGGCACTATCGGTGGCCTGCTGTTGGGAGAAGCCTATATCGGAGTGTATAGCCGCTATTTCGATTTGCCAGGGCTGGCATATGCCCCTTCCCCAGGCCTGCTCATTTTCGCTTTTTTGGCTTGCGTGGCAGGCGCATTTTCAGGCGCAATCGCGGCGGTAAGAGATGCCGTGCTGTTACCTCCTGCGGAGGCCATGCGGCCAGAAGCTCCAACCTTGTATAAAGCGGGCATCATCGAGCGATTGGGAATAAGCCATCTGGTGTCTGCCACCTCACGGATGATCGTCCGCAATCTGGAGCGCAAGCCAGTACAGGTCTTCTTCTCGACTCTGGGAATTGCAATGGCTGTAGCGATTCTCACCCTGGGGTTTTTCATGTTTGACAGCATCCAGCACATGATGGACTTGCAGTTTCGGCAGATTCAACGCGAAGACCTGACTCTCAGTTTTCGCGAACAGCTACCCGAATCAGTGCGCTATGAACTGGCTAACCTGGAAGGCGTTACCAGAGTCGAAACCCAACGTACCGTTGCTGCCCGACTGAGATCCGGGCACCTGGAAGACGAAGTCGCTATTCAGGGTCTGGAATCTGGCAGCCAGCTTCGCAGAATAATCAACTCAAAGGGATTGGAGATACCGCTACCAGCGGAAGGCCTTGTTCTGAGCACGATGTTGGCCAGGCGCTTGCACGTGAATCCTGGAGATGAGCTTGTAGTTGAAATTTTACAAGGCAAACGACGCTTGGCGAACGTATCTGTTAATGGGTTAATCGAAGACTACCTCGGCTTATCCGTGTTCATGGACAAAGAAGCTCTGTGGCGGCTCACAGGTGAACCAGCCGTAGTCAATGGGGCATTCCTCAGTATCGATGAATCTGGCAGGGCGGACATGAATAGTGTTCTTAAAGGGTTTCCCGCCATATCAGGAGTCGCTTCTCCGGCCAGCATGCTGGAGTCTTTTGAAGAAGTGCTGGCAGACAGCATAATGGTCAGCAATGCCTTCCTCTTGGGGTTCGCTGGAGTCATAGCAATAGGGGTCATCTACAATGCCGCGCGAA
The DNA here is from genome assembly GCA_040218615.1 of Gammaproteobacteria bacterium. Classification (GTDB taxonomy): domain Bacteria; phylum Pseudomonadota; class Gammaproteobacteria; order Pseudomonadales; family Pseudohongiellaceae; genus UBA9145. Next base: position 340,098 of record JAVJRC010000007.1, on the reverse strand, counting down.
TATCTCTTTCTGAGCGCGGCAGGGAGCTGGCCAGCCTGAGGGTTATGGGATTCCATAAGCGCGAAGTCGCCACTCTCCTGTTGGGCGAGCAGGGTATTGTTACCTTTTTTGCGATTCCGCTGGGTTGGGCGATTGGTTACAGTCTTTGCTTCGCCGTAACCCTTGGTGTGCAAACGGATATTTATCGTATGCCATTCGTCACTGATGCCAGAACTTTTTTCTGGTCAGCAGCCTATATTACCCTTGCAGCAATTGTGAGTGGCTGGATTGTCAAAAAACGATTGGATCTCATTGAGCTGGTCGAAGTATTAAAAACCCGGGAGTAAACTATGCCTAAGCTATCTGTCTGGTTGAAGCTAGTGATTGCAGTTTCTGTGATTGCTATTGGTGTATTCATGCTCAGGCCTGCGCCGATCGACGTGGAAGTGGGCACTGTGGAACTTCGCCCCTTCTTCGAAGCGATAGAGGAGCAAGGCAGAACACGCGCCAGGAATCCTTTTCTCGTTACTGCGCCAGTATCGGGTCGACTATTGAGAACCAGTCTCGATGAGGGAGATCGTGTCAGCAGTGGTGAAGTCATTGCTGTTATTGCCCCGGCACCACAGGATCAACGCAGCACAGCCTTTGCGCAGGCAAATCTCACAGCAGCGGAGGCGAGGCTGGCGGTTGCCACGGCCTCCCTGCAGGAAACAATAAGCGCTTATGAGCGTGTCAATAGAGAGCGGGAAAGAAGAGAAGAACTATTCAGCCGAAGCCTGGCCAGCGCAGAGGAAACTGAACTCTACAGGCAGCTCGCTGTAGCAGAAGAAGCGAGAGTCGAACGCGCCGAAGCATCTGTACTCGCTGCGCAAGCCGATATTGAAAGTGCAAGGGCATTGTTGCTGGGCGCCGATCCTGATGACCAGGTTTCTGATCAGGCGGTCATTGAAATTAAGGCTCCGGTAACCGGTACCGTTTACACGGTTTTGGAGGAGAATGAACGCGTCATCCAGGCGGGAACGCCTTTGCTGGAAATCAGCAACCAGGACAGACTCGAAGTGGTCGTTGACTTGCTAACCCAGGACGCCGTCAAGGTTGAAGCCGGCGATACTGTCTATGTTGATGGCTGGGGTGGAGATCGTACTCTCAACGCATTTGTTCGCGCTATTGAACCTGAAGCTTTTACCAAAGTCTCCGCCCTCGGAGTAGATGAACAGCGGGTTAACGTCATCATCGACTTAATAGACCCACCACAAAATCTGGGAGCTGAGTACCGGGTCGAAGTGGCAATAGTTACCTGGCAGGCGAATTCCACACTAACCATACCAACCAGTGCTGTTTTTCAACGTAGTACCGGCTGGCACACATTTGTTGTCGAAGAGAACAGGGTCGAATTGCGCCCTATCCTGATTGGCGCAAGAGACCGTGAGTTCGCCCGTGTGCTGGGAGGTGTATCAGAGGGTGAGCAGGTAATTCTCTATCCGTCAGACCTAATCAATGAGGGGTCGTCAGTCCGCTTTTAGAAAGCTTTCTTGATCAATAACCGAATATCAGAAACCAACACCAGATACATTGTCGGTTTTTCCGCTGCAGTCGCAAATTTCCAGCTAACGCCCCTCTTTGTACAGCTCTCTTTTTTTCCGACTCAGCATATTTCTGCGTTACGCTCAGATTTTTCAATCGCACCTGGACTCAGGGTTCAGCCAACTCCCTCACTCGATCAGCCATGCCTGATATTACTTCGGCTGCCACAAAAATTTCGTCTTCAACCAGATCATACTGCCGCTCTTCGATGGCTTCCCTGACTCCGGGAATCGTCTTTACACCGTAGCCGGTATAAAAGCCGGGTGCATAGATATGGTGGGTAAACCAGGGTCGGCCGGGCAAGCCGTCGTCACGGGTTAGTTCCCGCTCGCTGGTGTAAAGCAATTTGTTTTCCGACTCTGAAGCTGGCAATCCCGCGGCAACGACATCAGCATAGGCCGCAGCTGCTTCGTCCAGCTCATCCAGCGCATTTTTCAGAGGCGCAAAGTTGAAGTAAGGAACTTCGGCTTTCTTTAATGGAGCTATCAGGGTTCTGGTTGGATCCAGCGCCAGGTCGTAGACGCCGGAATCGATGCGTGCATTGCTTGTTTCAGTTTCTTCCCGCATTGTCTCGGCAAGCTCTTCAATCTCTTCCATATAAAGGTTGATATTGTCTGCCAGTCCGGTGAATTCAAAAGGAAGTCGCGGGGCATTGGCCAGGCGCATGGTGGCGCGGCCGGCTACCTGGGCCAGGGCGACTCCGTAGACAAAGCCCGGATCACGAAACCTGGTGTAGTGCTCATAGGTGTCATAGAGGGTGTGATAGCTGCCGTCTGAACCTTCTCCACCGAAACCGATATTCAGGGATGCTATGCCCAGATGCTGCAGGAACGGGGAATAGTCAGAACCAGACCCTAATGGACTGATGCGCATGTCTTCCCGGCTATTTAATTCTGCGCGGGCCTCGGCATCGCCATTGACCTCTATACGTGCGCGCCGCCGTTCTGCAACAGAGACACCGGTTTGTGGATCCTGCACATCGCGCATGACCTCGTTTGCCATTTTCTCCAGCACATGGCTGCCGCCGATATTAACAAAACCACGGCTATTACCGTCGGTATTGATATAGGCCACTGCACGCTCATCCAATAGCGGGGCATGGTGCTCAACCCACTCGGTGGAACCGATCAACCCCTGCTCTTCCGAATCCCAGGCAGCATAAACAACGGTGCGCCTGGGGCCGTTACCCGCGGCTGCCAACTGACCCAGGGCCTTGGCCTCGGCCATTAATGCAGCCAACCCGGAGATCGGGTCGGCAGCACCATGGTTCCAGCCATCGTGGTGATTACCGCGGATGACCCATTGGTCCGGATATTCGGAGCCTTCCAGGCGCGCGATGACGTTGTAGGCGGGCACCATGTCCCAGTTGAATTCCAGCTTCATACGCACCCGCGCCGGACCCGGCCCCAGGTGATAGGTAATGGGAAGGCCGCCACGCCATTCGCGCGGCACCACTTCCCCGCCCATGGCGGACAGCAACGGCAAGGCATCGCGATAGGAGATGGGTAGCACGGGAATTTCGGTAATGGTCGGCGCATCTTCACGGGGCAGGCGCTCGGCCTCCGCGGTTGCACCAACAAACGGGGTGAGCACGTCACCTGGATAGGTAGGCATATCCATTACGGAGCCACGTTGCACCCCGCTTTCATGTTTGTACGGCCCATCAGGATAAGTGTCTCCTGCCCCATAGCCATCATCGGCAGGGTCAGAATAGATAATAGTGCCAATTGCCCCTTTTTCGGCTGCCAGCTTGGGCTTGATGCCGCGCCAGGAACCGCCATAGCGCGAGATGGCAATCTTGCCTTCAACACTAATGCCGTAACGTTCCAGGATTTCATAGTCGGCTGGCGTGCCATAGTTGACAAAGACCAACTCGCCCTCCACTTCTCCGTCGGTGGAAAAAGCATTATAGGGCGGCAATAAATCGTCGATTCTGTAAGTGCTTGGATCTTCCGGCAGTGAATCTTCTGTCAGTGTGGCGGTGTAACGAGAAGGCGCTACCAGTTCCAGCTCCCGGGTGCGTGGAGAGGGAAACAGCACTTCGTATTCGGCAATTTCCACGTCGTAACCCCATTCTTCAAATCGTTCCGCCACATAGTCCACTACCGCCCTGCCCGCTGCGGATCCCACATGGTGGGGGTCCCGGGACAGAACCCGGACCCATTCATCCAGATCAGAGGCAGATATTCTGGTATCGTAGTCTGCCTCCAGCGCTAACTGTGCTGCGGCGGTGGAATCATCAAAACCCAGCAGACTGCTCTGTGCGTTCGTCAGGCTGCAAACCAGCCCGGCAATGGCAACAAGCAAATACTTTCTTAACATGGTCTTTCTCCAGAATCGTTATAGCAATGAGCAGAGTATCAGGCTAAAGACTTGCCAATTGCAACGGATTGGCTGCAGTCAGACAGGAAAGAGCTGGCTGGAATACAGATAAAAGGAACCCGATAGTGCAGAGACTGTTGTATATTCACTCAGGCGCCCCTTTAATCCCCAATCCGGAACCATCACTATGTGGGCACGAATAGCAGACAACCTGAAATCCCGGCCCATCTGGTTGAACCTGCTATTGTTGTTTTGCGCGTTTATGACCTTTGTCTATATGCCATTCGACATGTTCCTGAAGCCGGTCGCTGAGGATCAGGAAGTCTGGTTTGGGTTGATGCTGACCGGTTGGGCTGCCAAAGCCACAGAGCCGCTGCACTGGCTCATCTATGGCTTCGGTTGTTACGGAATCTGGCAGCACAAAAAATGGCTGCATCCCTGGGCCGCACTCTATACGCTGCAGGTTGCCCTGGGCATGGTCGTGTGGAGCATCGTGTATAGCGATGGCAGCGCGAGCTCCGCTCTCATTGCACTTCCTTTTCTGCTTTTGGCCTGGCTGTTGTGGCGATCAAAGCCATTATTCAGCAACTGAAAGTGGTTGATTCCCAAGCTAAGGCTGCTGAAGCAGAAATCTGTTATTGCATTTTTGCCCTGCTCCTCCTCTACCTATTCTTGGCGATCGAAGTCACTAGCAGAGTGTCGTTCACGCAATTGCAATGAGGGCTCTCCCCAGGTTCTGTTCACTCTTCGGCCTCTGGCCACAGCAGGGCGCATTTCAATTTCTTTGGTCCAGCGCTGTACATTTTTATAGTCCTGTACTTGCAGGAATTCTCCCGCATCGTAAAGCTTGCCCAGTGCCAACACTCCATACCAGGGCCAATTGGCGATGTCGGCAATGCTATAGTCTTCTCCCGCAAGATATTCATTGTCTGCAAGCCTTCGATCCAGAACATCGAGTTGGCGTTTTACTTCCATTGCATATCTGTCTATGGGGTATTTGAGTTTCTCGGTAGCGTACTCGTAGAAATGGCCAAAACCACCGCCAAGAAAGGGCGCACTTCCCATCTGCCAGAATAACCAGTTGAGTGTTTCAACCCGGGTTGATGGTTCTGCATCCAGAAATGCTCCAAATTTTTCTGCCAGGTACAAAAGTATAGAGCCTGACTCAAATACCCTGGTGGGAGTGCTTGTGCTGTAGTCCACCAGGGCTGGAATCTTGGAGTTTGGGTTGATAGCCACAAACCCGGTAGAAAACTGATCCCCCTCGGATATATCAATTAGCCAGGCATCATATTCAGCCTGTGAATGCCCCAGAGCCAGCAACTCCTCAAGCAAGATTGTCACCTTGACACCATTCGGTGTCCCTAGTGAATACAACTGCAGGGGATGCACGCCTGTGCTGAGCTTTTTTTCGTGGGTGGGCCCTGCTGTGGGACGGTTTATATTCGAAAAATTGCTTTCGTTCCCTTTTTCCCATTTCCAGATAGCGGGAGGCGAATATTTTTTCTCGTTACTCATGTTACGAATTCTCTCTTTAAAGTGAAGAAGGTTTGTTATGCGTGGAGTTGGGGCAAACTGGACAACTGGGCAAAGTAGCTTGCGGAGCTCCGGGAATAGGACCCCCACCGGAGGATCTTGGGCTTTTTCCAGAATTGGAAGGCCAGCCATACCATCGCTTGTTGAGTGCTGTGCTTAACGGCGAGTTAGTTTCTTGAATATCTGAACCAGATAAGAATTAGAGAAGAATCAAGGCGGTGCGGGATTCTGGGCGCTTTCAATCCCGGGCATCGATGATCCGCCACGATCCGGTTACGCAATATCCTAACACCCTCCAGTGGGATATCCTTGCCCTACTTACCTTACCTGGGGAACCGCGTCCAATAACATGGGCACCATCTCTTCAAGGGCCTCGGCACCCACAGAGGCACCAGTGTATTTACCGATACGCACGATCACCATGTCGTGGCTGGGAATAATCGTGGTTGACTGGCCTCCGGCACCGCGCATAAAGAACATGGGCGGCAGACCATCATCACCGACCTCATTGTCCACCCAGAAAAAAGCACCACCATAAACAGGTCGGCCATCATTCTCCCAGGCTGGCGCCGTGGTGCTGGCATATTCCACATAACCTTCCGGCAAAATTCTTTCGCCATTCCACACTCCGTCGCGCAGGTAGAGATTGCCCAATCTCGCCCAGTCTCTTGCGGACATAAACGCCAGCCCCTGGCCGAGAAAATTTCCGTGGGAATCGGTTTCAATGAGCGCATTACGAATACCCAGCTTGTCGAACAGGGCGCGCTGGGGAAAGCTGTGATAATCCTCACCCCGGCCTTCCACAGCCAGACGGATCAGGTAGCTGGTCAATACCGGGTCGGTGTTTCGATATCGGCCTACTGTATTTGGCGGATACTCTGCCGGACGGGTCGCCGCGTAGTGATACTGGTTTACGCCCCCGGTGTAGAGATAAAAATGATCAGCATAGGTGCTGGTATCGAAGTCCGGGTCGGAAGGCGCATTGATCATGATGCCACTGGACATGCGCATGATGTCCCCAATGCGAATATTCTGGCGCTCATCGTTTGCCTCTTCATACCATTCCGGGACAGGCGCGTTCTGCCACAGCTCATATTCACCCTGCTGGATGAGTACTCCCATCAGCGTGCCGGTGAGGCTCTTGGTCATGGACCAGCTTTCCAGCGGTGTGTGAATATCTACTTCATCGCTGTAACGTTCGCCAAGAATGCGACCTTCGTAGGTCACTACCAACCCCAGCGTACGGGCATCCGGTGGGCCGAATCCCGTATCAAGCGCGCGCTGCACCAGCTCCGTATCGACACCACCGGGCCAGGGGTCTTCTGCAACGATATCGCCCATGGGCCAGGGTATTTCATGAGCCGGCGGCAGCGTGGTCTCAATCACCGAGGGGCTGAACTCGACTGTGTTCTCACCAAGGGGATGCGCAACGCAGCCCTGGTTGTCATAGCGCCTTGCCGTCCTTGTCACACCATCAGGCAACACCAGGGAAACTTCCTGGCGCACACGGTCAATGCGCGTACTGACCACGTGGTGGCGCTGGTCAAAAGGGGAAATGAAGCCACCCACATTGGCGGCCGCGTCCTCGGGATCGAGACCAGTAACGAAGACTGCGGAGCAAAGTATCTTGGCAAATCCTGCCGTGTGGTGATGCAGTGCGTCCCCGGGTGGGGGCACATAATCGTTATCCAGGCGGAAATAGTCGGCGCGGGCGTTAATGCTTGCAGTGGTGCCATCGCTGGGCGGAGCTTCCGCTGTGTAGCCAGGCCCCGAGAGGACCAGCATTCCCAAAGCAAACAGTGATTTATAGAGACAGGAGAACTTGTTGTGCATTTTTCTACTCCTTTACAGACCCCTTCTTTATACCGCAAAGGTTAACAGCCTACAAAACCCTAAAAAATAAATCTGTCCCTATTTCAATGAGTTGTCGTAATACCCAAGGCAGTTATCTGTGGCAGAACTGCTTCAACCGCCTGATGTTTGTGAGGAGAGACAGTCGATGCAGATCAGTGAGCTCAAGACAGCATTCTACGATGCCATGTTCGACAGTGATGATATCAATATAAATCCAGCGGAAGAGCTGGTCATAGCCAGGGTTCGTACAGTTCTCAATGATACCAACAAACTCAGTTCCTACATCGCGCCCATGCCTGTGCTGCAGATTCAACTACTGGAACTGTTGGACAAACCCGACGTTGAATTCAGTGAGCTCTCAAGCCTGATTGAACAGGATCCCGCGCTGGCGACCCGTGTCTTGCGAATTGTGAACAGTCCACTCTACATCACCAGGCACAAACCAGATGATCTCCTGTCTGCCATCAGAATGCTCGGTGTTTCAGGCATATCCAGTATTACCAGCGCCATCCTGATGGAGAAGATTCGTCCTCCAAAGCCTATTTACTACAAGATGTTTGGCCGGCAAATCTGGGAACACTCTTTGCATTGCGCTCACTTGTGCCAGACCCTGGCTGGTCAGGAAAGTGTGGATGAGTTTTCAGCACATTTTCTCGGCCTGATTCACGACGTGGGCAAGATCATCGTATTCAACTGCCTTAGCGAGGCATTTTGTGAAGGCGCTCTGGATGGAGACCCTGGCAGCAAGGTGTTCAAGGACATGATGACCGAGATGTCCACGGACATCTCCTATTTTATCGCTCGTGATTGGGAGTTGCCCGAGAAGTTCTGGGTACCTTTGCAGGAGCAATCAACCAGCAGACAAACCCCCCTGGCTAAAATCCTGTATCGGGCCAATTTGTGCGCGGAGATCTATCTGCTCCTGTCCAGAAACAAGATCGAAGCAAAGGAAGCAGAGTCCCAGCTCGAGCTGCTGGATTGTGCTGGCCAGACCTGGCAAAAATTTCAGGAAAAGGCACCGCAGCTCGCCGAAGCCATCTGACCGGCTATGCCCTTTTCGCCCGGTAAGCCAGCAACCATGGGCTATGTGGCGATTTTCTGACAGTCAAAGTACCGGCAAATTAGCGGGAAAACTGCTAAAGAATATTCTCGCAACTGTCGTAGACAGCCATAGAAGCCTGAATCGGAATGCCCATGACAATCAAAGGTCTACACCCCACTATTGCCCATGAACAACCGGCCTCGGTGCTGGTGGTGGACGATGATCCCGTAATGCGCAATCTCATCGTGCAAGCAGTCGCGAAAGAGGGCTACCGTGTGCTGCAAGCTGAAAACGGTGCCGAGTGCCTGGTTCAGTTCAAGGAGCACGCGCCGGACCTGGTATTACTCGATGCGGTGATGCCGGTCATGGACGGATTCGAATGCTGCGCTGAATTGCAAAAGATTGAGCCCAGACATTCCAGCCCGGATGACCACTTCATCGACTTCCTGCCTAACGACAGCAAACTCGATAGACCTGATGACGATGACGAGGCATTGGATTTCAAAGAAAAAGTGCCCGTGCTGATGATTACCGGCCTTGACGATGATGATTCTGTCGACAGGGCTTTCGATGCGGGCGCCAGTGATTATGTGACCAAACCTATTCACTGGAAAGTGCTACGTCGCCGTTTGAATAGAATCGTGCAGCAAACCCGAATGCACAGGAATCTGGAGAAGGCAAACGCCGAACTGCATCGGCTCGCCTCGACAGATTCCCTGACACAAATAGCCAATCGCAAACGTTTCGATGAATACCTGGCACAACAGTGGAGTCTCATGCAGAGACTGGACAAGGAAATTTCTCTTATCTTGTGCGATGTCGACTATTTCAAACAGTACAACGACACCTACGGCCACCCTGCCGGTGATCGTTGCCTGCGCGTCATCGCTGCTGCATTATCGAAACAGGTTCATCGCCCATCGGATGTTGTGGCTCGCTACGGTGGTGAAGAGTTTGCGCTGATCCTGCCCAATACCAGTGCCAAGGATGCTGCCGATATCGCCTTGCGTGTCTGCAACCGTATTGAAACTCTGGAAATTGAACACAAGTCATCGGAAGCAAGTGATTTTGTCACCTTGAGCATCGGTGTGGCAGGTACCCTGCCTGTGTCCAACCAGAGCGAACAGGAACTGCTCAATCTTGCCGATCAGGCGCTTTACGAAGCCAAAGCCAAAGGCAAGAACAGGGTGTTCCTCGCTTACGATCAGCGGGAACCCAGTCTGCACATCTCTCATGGCTAAGATTGCTATGGGCAAAAATAAGTGCGCGCGGGAATCCGCCGTTCCGATCATTGAATATTTTGGTTCCAAACCAAAACCAAAAATCTGCTGTCAACCTTCAACGAGATAGCTTCGAAGTTCGGCCGCGGCCGTGGCGAGTTCTTCATTCAGTGTTTCGACAAGCTCATTGACATTACTGAAGTCGCCAGCTTTTCCTTTGGCTTCCAGATCAGAACAGATATCAAATATTCTCATGGCCCCGACGCTGGCGCTGCTGGACTTGAGTGAATGGGCGCTCGTGTGGAGTAGCTCATTGTCCTGCAACGATGCGCCCTGGACAATTTCTTTTCTTAAAGATGTGGATTTTTCCAGATAGATATTGATGATCTTCGTCAGCAGGTCTCCGCTGCCACGGGACTGCAAAGAGCGGATGTCATCTAGTGCTTTCTGGTTGATTACAGTTGTATCTGACATTGGGGATCCCGAAACCTGTTGTGTTGATTTGACGGCATGGCCTGGCGCATCACCCACCCTTAAGTTAGCCGTTAGTGGGATTTTAAACCCAGGCTGGCTGCTGGTCTGCCTGGCACTGCCGGTGTAAAGGCTTCCAGTGCATTCTCTGAACCAATCTCAAAAGGAATACCTTCTCTTGCAAGATAAAACACAGGCTCCGTGCTGGTGCGCCCATCCGCATTGTCGGCCAATGCCTGATGGTAGGCCTGTTCCAGTTCCTCATCGCTGCGCGTGGGTTCATGATGGGTGAAGAAACAATGGCTTACCTGGGCCTCTCTGGCCACGGCTATGGAAGTATCGAAGGTGCCGTGACCCCATCCAACTTTCGCAGGGTACTCGGCACGCGTGTAAGAGCTATCTATAATCAGGGCGTCCACGCCCCGAATAAAATCCACTATCTCCGCACGACGACTTTCGATCTCTTCCTCGAATTCATCATGGCCCTCGCTACCTGGTTCGTAGATATTGGACTGCCATTCGTGATCACCAGTGAAAAACAATGACTGATCGCCACAGCTAACTTTGTAGCCATAGTCCATCGCCGGATGATTCATCAATATATTTTCCACCAGCACGCTGCCAATCTGAACAGATTCACGGTCCGCCAGGTTGACGTAGTTGATCTCGGCGCTCAGCTCGGCTTCCCGAATGGGAAAATAGGCATACTCCAGTTGTCGATCGAGTACGTGCTTGATTCCACGCTGAGAAATGGGATCACCAGCACCATAAATAGTGACCTCATTGCCAGGTATAAACAGTGGCGTAAAAAATGGCAGGCCCTGAATGTGATCCCAGTGGGTATGGGAGATAAATACATGGCAGTTGACTGGTAGTTCCTTTAACAGGGACTGGGCAAGCGGGAATATTCCCGTGCCCGCATCCAGTATGATTATTTCACCATTGTCACCGCGAATCTCGATGCAGGTGGTGTTGCCGCCGTACCGTACTGTGGCCGGACCAGGTGATGCGATGGACCCTCTGACGCCGCGGAATGTAAATTTCATGATGCTCTCCTTTTTTACTGCACTCGCACTTACACCATGGCGATAGTGCGAATTTTCTCCAATTCCGTGTTCACCGTATCGCCCAACTCGGTGGTGAGGAATTCCAGATCGCCACCAAATCGCTCTGACACCGCTTGTGGAAAGCCTGCTATGTGGGGATTGCCACTGCTGCCAAATAGGGCATTCTTGACGAGCGAGTTGGCGGCAATGACGCAATCGCGCATGCAGCTATCATTATTTTCCGCGGTCGGACTATGGTGTTCGGCAATGCTGATGATCAGTGGTTCAGGTAACAGCCACTTCTTTGCCAACATGGCGCCGAATTCGGTATGGGTGCTGCCAAAAGTCTCCAGTTCCGCGTCACACAAATCCATCTCTTCTGTAGCCGCCAGCGATATAGCCTGTTCCATTTCTTCTGGTAGAAACTGAACCAGCACTACCTTGCCAAAATCATGAAGCAATCCAGCAACAAAATACTCTGTCGACTCTTTGGCTGGCACACCAATCCTCTGACTGAGCAGACGTGCAAGTGCGGCAACACCAAGAGAATGAAGAAGGAACTCCTTGTTATCGAAGCCCTTGATGGCTTGTTTCGGCAGCATACCCACTGCAGCAATCGTCAATGCCAGGTTTTTCAGCGTGTTGATTCCCAGTATCACCACCGCTTGCTTGATGGAGACGATCTCATTACGCAAACCGAAGTAAGGCGAATTCACCAGCTTGAGAATTTTCACCGTCATCACCGGGTCGTGATCGATGACTTCAACCATATCCCGGGGACAACAGTTGATATCCGCGGTCATTTCCATCACCCGCGTAACACTGCTGGAAAAGGCTGGCATGTCGTCCACCATGCCTGCAATTTTTTCCTGTGAAATCATAGCCCTGCCTGTCCTGTATTTCAGGAACGCTACAATTCTCAACGACAAGCCGGAGAAAACTCTGAACCAGAATCTGACATTATAGGGAAATGCCACAGGCCGTGTGCAGCCTGAGGATCGACAGCATTTACCTGGGAACAGGTTTCACAGGGAATTGTTTTAGCTTTTGTCTGGCCGGAACAATCGCCTGAAGTCTTGCCGTATAAAGGGCTTGGCGATAAATCCGACGATTCGCTCTGTGATTGCGGGGTCGCCAATTTCACCGCGGGAAAATCCGCTGGTCAGGTAAGCATCGACACGGAGATCACTGGAAATTTCATCGAGCAATTCAAGCCCGGTCATCTCCGGCATCAAATAGTCCAGCAACACCGCATCAATCCGCATGCCCTGCTCCTGCACAATCGACCGGGCACCTTCCACCGTGGCCGCCGTATGAACTTCGATACCCAGCTCTTGTAAAAAGTTTGCCGCCAACTCGAGCACATGGACTTCATCATCAACCACCAGCACGCAATTGGGGCGAGGGTTTGCAGGTGTACGGTATTGTCGGGTCTCTGCTTCCACTGCCGGGAAAGCAATACGAATGCGGGTGCCCTCGCCTTCCTCACTGTGCACAAAGAGACATGCGTCGTGTCCCCGCACGACACCCTGCACTGCGGACATGCCGAGCCCTCGACCTGTGAATCGAGTGGTGAAGTAGGGTTCAAAAATTCTTTCCAGCGTGGCGGCCGACATGCCAGCTCCGTTGTCCGCCACTTCCAGAATCACGAATTTACCCGGCCTGGTGTGATGTTCAAATGCTGTTTGGGACAATTGCTCTTCATCCAGTACTGCACTGGTTACAGACACGGTAACCTGCCCGTCATCGCGGCCAGCGTCGGCGATGGCCTCTGCGGCGTTTTCAATCAACATACTAAGTAGCTGCTCGATCTGTCTGTCTGAAGCGAGTACCGGCGGTACGTCAACCTGGTAGTTCCGCGACACCTCAACACCTTCCGGCACTTTAAAAGACCAAGCTTCAACACAGCGAGCCAGGTCGAATTCAGTCAGAATGAAATGACCGCTACCTGAATATGCCAGCATCTTGTTGCACATGTCTGCAGCACGTTTTGCAGTATTGTCGATAGTATCCAGGCGCTGCATCTGATCTTCTGAATCCAGCTCGTCTCTTAACAACTCCACATTGCCATTGATAATGGTAAGCATATTGTTAAAACTGTGAGACACACCGCCGGCCAAAGTTTCCAGGCTTTCCAGCCTGGTGGCGAGGCGTTTGTTCAGTGATTCAATTTCGGCGTTGCGTTGCTCCAATTGTTGCACACTGGGAAGGGCGATAACCTGCGGAATAAGCGGCCATAGCAAGACGGCTGTCACGACTGACACGGCGGCTGTAGCCAGCTTCAGCAGACCCTGAACCAGGTAAAGTGGTTCCCACACGACTACGACCCCCGCCAGGTGAGTAAGTCCACAAAGCAGGATAAAGGCAACGAAAAGCTTAAAAATTCCTCTGGGGATGTCCGGGCGGTGTCGAAGCAGAACGATCATGGCAGCCGGAATAGAAAAGTAGGCTCCCGCTATCAGTAAATCAGAACCCACATGCAAGGCCAGCATGTCCCACCGCCACATATAACACATGCCATGAGGCATGAACGCCTGAAAGCTATCCATCCTTGCCACATCTCCTGACTGGATTCATGAAGTCGGTACTGAAAATTGTGCAGATCGTCATTGGCGCCCCTGCAACCCACCCGGTCCCGATAAGTTAGCGGGAGCCTTATCCTATAAGTTCGGCACCAGCGAACAGACCATAAGCGTAATTTTTCGGCTAGTTGCCAGATGAACAGCCCGTCTCTGAATTGGAGAAATCACCATCGCTGATGTGAGCGAGTGCAACCAGGGTGGATGTCGAGGATCTTCCTATGAGAATACGGTCACGAAAAATAGCTAATGAAATCCGTCAATTATGACGTAGTAAACCAGGAAATCGCACCGCACTAGCAGCACGATGATGCATTACGGGGAGTCGCTGGCATGGGAATAGCAGAAGTATTGGACAACGAGTCGACTGGCGAGTGCGCCCCGAGCAAGGACGAAGTATTCAGCAGGTTTACAGCAGCTCTCCTGGGTTCCGGGCCGACGACGGCCAATGAGCTTAGCGATGCAGATGAAATGCTCTATCACCGGATTGCTGCCACCATCGAAATGGAGGACAAGCTGGTAGACCACATCCCGTCCAGACCGACCGTACTTCTGGAGCTCCTGGCTGAACTGGAAAAAGAAGAGACCGACTTTACCCGTATTCAGAAGATTGTGGCGGAAGATGTTGGGTTGATAGGAGAAATCCTGCGCATCTCAAACAGCCCTCTTTACCTGACTCGATCTGGTGAAGTTACCTCACTGGAAAAGGCTGTTGCATTACTGGGCTTCAACGGTGTGATGAAAGTAGCGTCCACAGTGGTCGTGCGAAATGTGGTGGATGTTGATAATTGTCATTACAGCCAGCAACTCAAGAAACTATGGGCCTATTGCCTGCAATCCGGCGAAAGCTGTCAGATACTGGGTAATTCCGAGAACAGCTTTATGCATTACCTGCTGGGCCTTATTCATGAAATCGGTAGCGTGTCCATAATCAGTCTGGCGCTTGAACACCTCAGAGATGAGATCAACTCGAATGCCAATGATATGTTGGTTATTCGCAGGCTCATGATGGAGAGATCTGCATGGCTTTCGAGTCTGGTTGCCGCCGAATGGGGAATGCCCGAAAACTACCTGCTGGTGCTGAATGAGTTTGACCGCCTTCGCAAGGGCCAGATGGATGAAGATGAATATTCCTTTTGCGCACCTTCGACCAAAGTACTGGAAGTAGGCAGCCTTGCCGCACAATCCTATAACCTGTTGCGCAACCACTCACTCGACGAGAAAGAAGGCACACTGTTTTTGCAAAGCCTTGGCCTGGATGAAAAACAAAAAGAGAAGTTGTTTACCCGCCTGGATCTTGCCCAGGCTACTGTAAGTTAGTTACGCTGCAGAAATAGTACGATAGCGGCCTAATACTGTGCGATGTTGCGCTGGAAAACACGCCAGTAATACCACTTTGCCACGACCTGTTCGGTTCCGTCTTCCGCCACCGTCGTGGTTACCGGGTCCCGCCCTAAAATCTCCGCAAGCTCAACTGGATCGTGCACCAGTGCCGCTGTCATTTCATAGATTTTGCCGTCAATCTTCAGGCGTACTCGCGGATCACGCTCCACATTGGTCCACCACTGTTTATAGTGGGGAAATTCTCTTTCCAGCCTGGCATCTCTGGCGCTACCACCTATATAGAGTTTATCCCCACGGGCTGTTGGCAGAATCGTTACCGAGTAAGGAATGCCATACCAGGTGCGAGTTTCCAACATGATGGTATTGCCTCGCACAGGATGATCGACGTCATAAACCCAATCCCAGTCTTCCACGGGTTCGCGGACAAGCTCCCCTGATAGCCACAGGCCGGGATAAGTCATTCGACCTCTTTGATTGTATTCTTCAGTGGTGTAGTCCATATATTCAGGGTCCAGTCCGGTTATACGCAGTGTCAGCAGTGTTCCGGACACAATGACCCCAAGCCCCAAAAGAGCTTTCCCCAGAATGTTCATGGCTGCTTGCCTCTCTTGTTCAGCCTGATTCCTATTGTGCAATTTACTCTCACTTTGCGCGAAATCAACTCTGGCCACCCTGAGTCCATGTCATCATGAAGTAATACCTGGAAATGTGAGGCCATCATGAATTCAAAACACCGCATGCTTTTTCTAATATTGCTCTGCCCGTTGCTCGCAATGTGCCAGAACGGCTATAACCCGTTGAACGATTTTGAGCAGCTCGATCCTGCAACCATATTTGCCAATCCCGAGCCGGTCCCCTCTCCAAACTACACGCCAGAGCAACTGTCTCGCGGACGCTATATGGTGAGTATGCTGGGCTGTGGATCCTGTCATACGGATGGCGCCCTGGTGGGCAGTCCTGTTATGAGCCGACAGTTGGCCGGCTCCAGTGTTGGCATCGCCTATACCAGTCCTTTCGTCGACAGTAATCCTGGTGTGGTCTACCCACCAAATCTGACTCCGGACATGGAAACCGGGCTCGGCTCCTGGACCATGGACCGCCTGGTGGACATGATCCGTCTCGGCACCTCCTCCCACGGCGGTCAGAGTTTACCGGTTATGCCCTGGCCTGCTTTCGCCGGCATTACCGATGAAGATGCATTCGCCATTGCCGCCTACCTCAAGAGCCTGCCTCCGGTGAGTCATCGCGTGCCTGCCAGTGTCAGACCGGGACAACGGGCCACCGCGCCTTTTGTTCATTTCGGTGTGTACCAGAGTCGATAGCAGACTCTAACCTGAACGGGGGCAGGTTTTTGTTGGGAAGCCCGGGCTTTAGAATAGGAAAGCAAAGTTGTTCCTATTCCGTCCCTTCTTCAAAAAGCAGCTGCTCCTCGAGGAACTGTGCCTGGCGAGGGTAATAGAACAGTTGGTTTTCCAGCTTGCGCCAGCCGTGGCCTTCATCGGGAATGCGTATATAAGGTGCGTCAACACCGTTGGCGCGCAGGGTTCTGACCATTACTTCTGTCTCCGCAATATCGATGCGCGGATCCATGACCCCGTGAGAGTACAGCACCGGTACGTCGATCTGATCGGCCTGGCGAATGGGGGAATTTTCCGTGTAGTAGTCTATCCAGCGTTGTTCTGTGATATCGCCGTATTCGATACGGTCCGAGGCCTTCAATGCCGGCGAGGCGACCTGTAATGCGGTTACCCAATCGGACACACCAAACAGGGCAGCTCCGGCAACGAAGTAACCAGGAAAGTTTGCCAGCACAGAGTTCACTGCATACCCTCCGTAGGATCCTCCTACTACAGCCGCCCGAGCACCATTCACCAGACCCTCGCTGTTGAGATAGCGCAGCATATCGACAAGATCTTCAATGCTTTCCAGGCGGTTTTCGCGATCATCGAGGGTCGTGTAAGTGTGACCGAATCCGGTAGAGCCACGAACGTTTGGCTCGAACACAGCCAGGCCTCTGTCGACGTGATATTGCACAATGGGATCAAAGTTCGGCCTTGATTGCCCAGTGGGACCTCCATGAACAAAAAACACCACAGGCGGTGCGCCATCGGCCATCTGGGACGCCTCGTCAGGCAGGTAAAGCAAACCCTGCAACATAACCCCATCACGTGCAGGCAGGGTTATGCTGCGGGGTCGAATGAGTTTTTCCGGGTCAAGACCGGCAAGCGACGCGGCGAACACTTCTTCGGCCACCTGGTCTTGCAGGTTCCACACCACGATATTGCCCGGAGTGCGCCAGCCGTTAATGGTGATGGCGAGTTTCGCTGGCTCTCCCTGACAATCAAGCCCGTAAACTCCTTCAGGCAAGTCCGGAGTGGAGAGTTTCCTTTCTTGCACAGTGTCCAGCACATGCAATCTGCTGTAGCCACCCTCATTGACAGTCCAGGCCATGTAACGATCGTTAGCACCACACAGGGTGACGTTGTCCACATCGTGATCGAATGACTCCACCAGGCTAAAGCCTTGCTCAAGGTCATAAAGAGACAGTGCCGCGAATTCCCGCTCCAGGTTGGTGGCGAGATAGAATCCACTGCCGTCCTGCTTCCAGGCGATGCCTCCATCAGTATGGTTGGATCGCCGCTGCGGTCGGGAAATGGAGTTGATCTCACCATTGGCCAGGTTAAGCAGATAGAGGTTGTCAGAATCTTCTCCTACTGTCTCGCTCACCACAGCAAATTGACCGTCCGGAGAAACGCTGTGCACGAAAAAGCCATACCTGCCTTGATACAGAATCCGTGCTGCACCCGTTTCCACATCAGCACTGTAGATATCAAAGTCCAGTCGATTGCGTTCCGTGGAAGCATAGACGATGGTTTCACCATCGCTGGTGAAGTCACCAAATCGCCGAAAGCCACCAGAGGATGCAGGCAGGACAATCGACTCGGCACCGGATTCTATGGCAATTGAAAAGTAGGCTTCCTGTTCGTTGCCATCGTTGTCCGCACCGTAGATGATGTTCTGGCTGTCAGGCGCCCAGCGAAAGAAACTGATGCCATTGCCATAAGTCAGTCGCGAAGGAAATCCGCCGCTTGCGGGCAAGACCCACACCTGTGGCTCACCAGTAATTGACCAGATAAACGCAAGCCGCTCTCCGTCCGGCGACAGCCTGCCTCCCCGTGCTCCGCCATTGCTGGCCAACAGGTATCTGGCAATATCCGCAGGATCACTTCCACCGAGACCAACACTATGCATTGCATCTTCAGGGACGATTGCCTCAAGGGTGGTATCAAAGCCTGATTCACCTCCGGCAACGGTTTGGGCCAGGCTCGCGATCGGAAAATACAGACTGATAAAGGTGATCACCAAGCGAGCACCAAATTGAACAAGAGACATAAGTGAATCCCGATGAATTAATCTGATGGTTCAAACTACATTACTTGAGGCAGGCAGAAAAGGGGCTGATGCTTTATCACCGTGCAGGAACACGAAACCCTTCGTGGCTGACCTGTGAAATCGAGGGTTCGGACAATTATTGATGCAGAACAAGACTGCGCAAGCCCAGGCCCTTAGAATTGAGACTTGTTACCAGTCTGATCAAGATTCTCGATCATTGCCTTTGCCAGGTCAGAAATACAATGACTGCTGCTGTCAAACGCCCCTTCTCATTACCGATTTACCTTTTTATTGTTTGCACCGTCTCCTGGCCATTCCAGATTGCCTTCGCAGTATTGGGTGATGGGTACAGGCCTGTGCTACTGATATCCATGGTGATGGCCGGCGTGGGCACCTGGGTTGCTGGCCGACTGGTGTTCAACGATGGTTTTCAAGAGGCCGGGTGGCGGTTGGGAAGCGCGCGATTCTATTTTCTGGCCATCTCGCTTGCCCTGTTGTTATGGCTGTTCCCGGTGGCCATTGAACTCCTTCTTGGCATCAATTCACTCTCGCCGGATTTCCGTGTACAGACCCTGCTGCAAGCCTTACTGATATCGGTCCTTCTCACCGTCTTGCCCGCTTTCGGTGAAGAGTTCAGCTGGCGCGGCTATTTGTTGCCGAAGTTGCTGGAACGCTATACGAAAAGGCAGGCGCTGCTCTTGCATGGCTTCATTACCTGGTTCTGGCACCTGCCCTTTCTCGTTACCCTTGGTCTGGACCTGGAAAGCAGCACCATCGTTTCAGTTACGGCCGTGTTGTTAATCAGTATTGTCCCGGCAACTATGCATGCCATAGTTTTCGCATGGTTCTGGGCAAAAAGTGGCAGCCTGTTTGTAGCAACTTTCTATCACGTGGCGTTTGATGAGGTTCGTGATTCACTGCAGGAATCTATCGGGTTTGCCTGGATAGCCGAGAACTGGCAGATGTTGGTGCTTACACTGTTGGGTTTGTTTTTTGTCTGGCGCACTGATTGGTGCAAAGTAAATGTCCCAAAAGAACATGACGATCATTAAGGCCGAATCAGGCTACCTATCTAACGCGATTAAGGCAGGACTTTTGTATTTTGCCGGAATCTTTGCCATCGGATTTGCACTGGGCGGTATACGCATCATGTTTCTGCTACCGCTCATGAGCGAATTGTTTGCTGTTCTGCTGGAGTTACCGATAATTCTTGGCATGAGCTGGATACTTTGCCAGAAAGCGATAGCAAAATTTGAAGTTGTCCGGAACATTGGGCCCCGGTTGACCATGGGGCTTACCGCTTTTCTGTGTTTGATGTTGGCGGAATTTTTACTGTGGTCGATCATGTTCGACGATGGGACTGCCTCATTTGTAAGTCGATATGCAACCAGCGCAGGTTTTGTCGGTTTATTTGGCCAGGTTTTGTATGCACTGATGCCAGTTTTCCATGGAATTCGTCTACAGCCCGACGAATAACAGGAGAAGGCAATCTAGTCAGGATGGGAGCTAATTCCTGTTAAAAAAAGCCCCGTCCGGCCGGACGAGGCTTGTTGGATCTTGCCAGGCACAAATTCAATTGCTAGCCGACAACTCCTGTCTCCTCAACGAGGGTATTAAAATCATACCTGTTCAAGGGTAACTGGCGTACCCGGATACCCGTTGCATCATACACAGCGTTTGCCAACGCTGGCGCGATACCAGGAGTTCCAGGCTCACCGGCGCCGCCAATATCATGCCCGCTATTAATCACGTGCGTTTCAATGACCGGCGCTTCGTTCATTCTTACCGCCTGGTAGTCATCGAAATTGCTTTGCACCACTGCACCGTTTTCAATGGTGATCTCCCCATGCAGGGCCGCAGTGAGTCCGTAGATGATGCCCGACTCAAGTTGCGCCGCGATGCCGTCGGGTGCAATAGCCAGACCTGGGTCGATTACTGCCACCACCCGATCTACGGACACATTGCCTTCATCAACGGTGACTTCGACCACCTGGGCGACGATGGAGCCAAAGGATTCCTGCAGGGAAATACCTCGGCCACGGCCAGCCGGCAATGGGTTGCTCCACTGCGCTTCTTCGGCCGCCCTGCTTAAAACCGCCAGATGTCTGGGGCTGTCCTGCAAGAGCTGGGCTCGCATCTCGAACGGATCTTTATTAGTAGCGTTCGCCACTTCGTCAATAAAGGATTCCGTAAAGAAGCCATGCTGCGAGTGATCGACACTGCGCCAGGCACCAAATGGGATGTGTACCGGGCTGCTGACATAACCGATGTCCTGTGCAGCCACAGCGTAGGGAATTAGTGGTGCTTCAATGGGCTCGTTCTTGTTGGTATAGGTGTTCTCCCACGCCAACAAGTTATTCTCGCCATCGATGGCAGCGCGGAAACGGCTCTGCACGGCGGGCCGGTAGAAATCCTGGCGTACATCTTCCTCTCTCGACCAGATCAGTTGCACTGGCCTTCCGACTTCTCTCGCCAGAATGGCAACCTGCATGGCGTAATCGGGACGTGCCTTGCGCCCAAAACCCCCACCCATGGGGTGGTTGTGCAGGGTAACGTTCTCTGGATCCATTCCCAGTGTCAAAGCGACATCCCTGCGAAAGCCCAGGGGGTTCTGACAACCTACCCAAATCTCGGCACGGCCATCACGAACATCGGCTGTGGCATTCAATGGCTCCATACAAGTGTGTGCCAGGAAAGGCACATGATATTCCGCATCGATTACCCGGGCCGCGTTGGAGAATGCGGCTTCCGTTTCACCCTGCATGCGGTCTGTCTCCCTTTCGGTGGCTGCACTGAGGTCGCGGTCAAACTGGGCAGCGATCTGCTCGCTGGATACAGATTCATTGCCGGTTTCACTCCACTGTACCTGCAGTTCCTGAATGGCACGATTGGCTGTCCAGTAACTGTCAGCAACCACAGCGACCGCCTCGGTGGAAAGTGTCTCTCCCAACATGCTATTGACAGAAGCTCGGGGAATCACAACAACATCGACCACACCGTCGATGGCACGGGCAGCACTGTCATCGACTGACACCACATCAGCACCGGGCACAGGTGATCGCAATACCGAAGCGTAGAGCATATCGGGCAGACGAACATCCAGGGAGAATTTTGCTGAGCCGTCCACTTTTGCCGGAATGTCACGTCTTGGCTTGTGAGTTCCTACAATTTTATATTCCGAAGGATCTTTAAAGGTTGGTGTATACGACGGAGTCATCTCAGCGACCTGCGCTGCAAACGTTGCATAGGGTTCCCTTCGATTCGAAGCAGCATGTATCAGATGCGAATTCTCTGTCATCACTTCAGCGACGGGCACACCCCAGTTATCCGCTGCCGCTTGTCGCAACATCTGCCGGGTTGCTGCGCCAGCGGTTCGCATGGCAAGAAATCCCGTGGTGCGC
This sequence comes from Gammaproteobacteria bacterium, assembly GCA_040218615.1. Lineage (GTDB taxonomy): Bacteria > Pseudomonadota > Gammaproteobacteria > Pseudomonadales > Pseudohongiellaceae > UBA9145. Next base: position 318,327 of record JAVJRC010000007.1, on the reverse strand, counting down.
ACGCTCATGCTGCCGCCAGTTATTTGCAGATTCAGGGTGTCGGCGACCCGCATCATGATCCCGTCTACGGTAGGAATGACCAGGTTTGGGAAGTCGATGCCGGCCATCAAGTACCGGCGTCCGGCTGAGTAGCTTGCATACTCGCCAATAGCCGGGGCTTCTTCCACTTCCAGCCGATCCCAATCTGCGTCCAATTCTTCCGCCAACATTTGACCCAGAGTGGTATGTACACCCTGGCCCATCTCGGCATGGGGCACGATGGCGGTGATGACATTATCACTGTCGATCTTGATATAGGTATGAACCAGGTCATCGCCTGCTTCACCGAGCTTGGCAGCCAGGTCCTTGACCTGATTGCCGGGCCGCATGGCTACGCCCACTAAAAGTCCGCCGCCTGCGACAATTCCGGTTGTTATAAATGCGCGCCGTGTCCACTTAGACATGATTCACCCCCGCCACGTTGTAGAACAGTTGGTCATCGCTGTTCGAAGCGACACTGGTCGATTTGATAGCACTACGAATTCTCCCGTACATGCCGCAGCGACAAATATTGCCTTGCATGGCCGCATCGATATCAGCGTCAGAGGGATTGGGGTTATTTGCTAACAAAGCCGAAGCAGACATGAGCTGACCCGACTGGCAATAGCCACACTGAGGCACCTGGTGTTCTATCCACGCTTGCTGCAGCGGGTGCAATTGCCCTGGAGCAGGTGCCAGACCTTCGATGGTAGTCACCTGTCTGCCCTCAACAGCAGAAACTGGTGTGACACAGGAACGCACTGGCTGACCATCAACATGCACTGTGCATGCGCCACACTGTGCAATGCCACAACCAAACTTTGTACCAGTGAGCGCCAACTGCTCACGAATCACCCACAGCAGGGGCTTGGATGGATCCACATCCACCGTTTGCTCAGCCCCGTTTACCCAAAAGGAAGTACTCATTATTGCCTCCAGCCCTGTCGTTACGAAGACACGTCGCCAATCTCAAGCCTGACCGTGTTCCAATTTCCTGACATATTATGCACATTTTGTCAGAATGTCTATATAATGCAGACCCAGGACACGATGCACTTTCAACAGGACACGCAATAACCCATGAATAGTTCGAAACGGAATTCAGCCCGAAACCAGGCCAAGCAGGAATCCGTGCTCGACACCGCAGCCAACGTATTTGCCCAGTACGGGTTTCGCAGGACTACAATGAACGATATTGCCGAAGCCGCTGGCATATCCCGCCCTGCCCTGTACCTGATGTTTGATAATAAGGAGCATCTGTTTCATGAGCTGGCGGCATATCGCATTAATCTTGCACTGGCAGCGTCAGAAGCTGTTTTGAAGTCTGAGGGGAGTGTGGCGGATCGATTTATTGACGCATTGATGGTTTTCGAGAAAACCTATACGGAGCCCGTCGCCAATTCACCCCACGGCGAAGAGCTGATAGATGTGAATATGAGCCTGGCGTCAGACGTCATGAACAAGGGCTATGCCAGTCTGGTTTCAAGCCTGGCAAAACTGCTCAATGACGCAGCAAAGGAAGGTGAGGTCAGCTTCGAAAGAATGCCTATGAGTGCCAAGGCTTTTGTTGAGTTGCTACTCGCTTCTATCAAGGGCATCAAAACAAAAGCTGGCACGAAGGCGGAATACCGAAAACAAACCCGGCAAGCGGCACAAATTTTTCTCGACTCAATAACCGGAAATAAATCCGGCTAATTGCCGGACTTATGAATTGCTCTGCAGTGGAGTGATCTTGCGCTTCATCAGGGACTCAATCGCTTTCAATTGCTTCTTTTCGTCACTGGACACCAGGGAGATAGCCTGACCGCTTTCGCCAGCACGGCCGGTCCGGCCGATACGATGAATGTAGTCTTCTGCAACCTGGGGCAAATCGAAATTGATCACCAGAGTGAGCAGGTCGATATCGATGCCGCGAGCGGCGATGTCCGTTGCCACCAGAACCTGTACCTTGTCTTTCTTGAAATCATCCAGTGCTTTCGTTCTTTGTGCCTGACTCTTGTTGCCGTGAATGGCCAGAGCAGTGATCCCTTCTTTGGTCAGCCGCTTAACCAGTTTGTTGGCCCCATGCTTGGTGCGACTGAACACCAACACTTGTTCGTGAGTATCCAGCAGCAAGTCACAAAGCAAGTCAGCTTTATGCTGCTTCTCTACCCAGCACAGGTTTTGCGAAATAGTGTCCACCACCGAGTTTCTGGGAGACACATCAATTTCGACAGGCTTTCTGCAAATAGAGCCGGCCAGTTGGCGAATCTCTTTGGAAAAAGTGGCTGAGAACATCAGGTTCTGACGCTTCTGTGGAATCAGTTTGAGAATCCGGCGGATATCCCGGATAAATCCCATATCCAGCATCCGGTCTGCTTCATCCAGCACCAGCACCTCGATATCGTCAAACCGAATGGCACCCTGCTGATGTAAATCCAGCAATCGGCCAGGTGTAGCAACCAGCAAATCGACACCTCTGTCCAGCTTGCGACGCTGGGGATTGATGTTCACGCCGCCAAAGACGACTGCGGAGCTGAGTTGTTCGTGCTTGCCATAATTAATAATGCTTTCATGAACCTGGGCAGCCAGTTCCCGGGTAGGCGTGAGAATCAGGGCCCGGGCTCGTCCCGGTTGGACTCGATTGCGGCCTGCCAGTTGATGCAGCATGGGCAGGACAAAGCCTGCTGTTTTACCCGTGCCAGTTTGTGCGGCCGCCATAACATCGGTACCGGACAGGATAGCGGGAATGGCTTTTAGCTGGATTGGTGTGGGGGTGGTATAGCCTGAATGAGCCACGGCTCGTAACAGGGAATCGGAAAGACCGAGAGTTGCAAAATTCATAGTGTTCTCTTGTAGTTCAATTTATTGGTTGTCTGCTTGCCGAATTCTCTCCGCTCCAGCGTCATCAGAACGCCCGGATTTCGAAGTGCCAACAAGCACAGCGCTGATCACCATGGTGGCCAGCGAAAATAAGTGAGTGTGGAATCGATAGGTCTTGTGCGGAATCTGAAGCCGCCTATGGGGCGATTTCAATTGCGGAAAGATAGGTAAAGACAGTTTGTCTCAGAGAACTACAACAGCAACTGCGTAGAAAAATGACCTGACTAAGGATGGTACACTCGCAGGATGATAGACTTACCAGCATTCCTGCTGCCGCGCACTGTAACAGCTTGGCTAGGGAATAGCTCGAAGTTTTTGATAATACCCAAACCAGCCCAGACCACTATTGGCACCTGTATCTGCGTGTTGGATGCGATCCCGGGAACTATTTAGCACTGGAGTTTCGTTCTATTTATGGAGTTTTCAATGATCAAGCTGATTCGACCCTGCCTATGCTGTCTCTCGTTTCTCTTCTCAAGCCTGTCCATTGCTCAACAAACTGAGTCTGGCATTCCCCTGGATGCACCCTGGAAACGCACTGTCTATGAGTTTGTGGAAACCAATCACCAGCATACCGCCTGGGGTCTGGAACACAGCGAGCGCGACTATATTCTGGCCCTGGAGCTGGCCGAGAGAGAGGATCTCGATTTGGACCTGGATGTGCTGTTTGCAGCGGCCTTTCTCCACGACATGGGAGCTTTTGCACCTTATTCAGCCAGAGGGAATGATCATTCCCAGGTTGCAGCGGACTCCATGGCCGAGATTCTTGAACCTGCAGGATTCCCTATGGAAAAACTCCCCCTGGTACAGGGCGCTGCGCTTGCCCACATGTACTACTCCCCGGTCCCCGACGAGCCTCACGCACAGGTGTTGCATGACGCCGACACCCTGAATTTTCTCGGTGCCGTAGGCATCGCCCGAATCATCTCTCTCACTACCAGAGAGAGCATGGCTGAGGACCTGCCAACAGCGATTGCCACGCTGGACAATATGAGTCAGCAGCTTCCTGGCACTCTGGTATTGGAGATATCCAAACAGCTGGGCGAACAGCGTATGAATGAGATGCGGTTCTTCATTCGTTCATTGCGTGCCCAGAGTGGTGATGGCACTGCGCTCTAGGTTAAGTGCTGCTTGGTAGTGGCTCATGTTTTATTCTAGAACTGTGCTTGCGCGGCCGGGAGCCAGGCAGGGTAGTGTGTGACACGCCGTAAACCCATCCCTGGGGGCTCGAGAGCAGCATCCCTGCTGCTCACGGTCACTCACTACCCTACCTGACTCCCGGCCTCATAGTCCGGAGCTTTTTTCTAAATGAGCCACTACCTACTGCCTGCACACATTACATCAATCCATTGCATGTCTTATAATCGCGCTACTTGAATCGTTTCCCAAAGGTTTTGGGAGTAAGCTGGCTCCGTTACAGATTGTGCCCTGACCCCATGTTACTGATGGTATTGGAATGCTGAATAGATACATCATAGTAGACGACTTTTATAACGACCCGGACAAACTGGTTGAAGTTGCTCTCGAATCTATTAAACAGAAAGAGCTGCCCAGAGGTAACTATGCGGGAATCATGACCACTGAAGCATTCCTGGGTGAACAGCACCGGGAAATATTTAAAAAGCTCACCATGGAACCTTCTATCAATTCGTCTACCAATGCCAACGGAAAAATTAGATTTACCAGGCCGGAAGATCCCTTCAAATTTCACATTCATTACGATGTCGATATGGAAACCAAGTGGGCAGGTGTTGTCTATCTTTCCAAAGATCATCCCGATGTAGAAGGAACGAGTTTCTGGAAGCATAAAAGGACGGGCATGGAAATAGCGCCCAATACGCCCGAGGCTTTTGCCAAATATGGATGGAGCTCCTTTGAGGACCTGAGAAAGTTTCTTGAAGTGGAAGGGCTCGATGAATCCTTGTGGGAAAAAACGCTCACGGTTCCCTATAAATACAACAGACTGGTCTTGTTTCGTCCATGGTTGTTGCATTCGCCTGGACCTGCCTTTGGGGATTCACTTGAGACTTCCAGAAAAATCCAGACGCTCTTCCTGGGAAATTAGCTAATGCTTCAGGATTATTGATTGAACGAATCTGATTCGCAGCCTGGAAAGAGTAATTCGCCAGAAGAGCTTTCCCTGGCTGGTCAGGACTCGCCGAAAAAACTATTCCCTTCTCTGAGAAACCGCAACTTCAGGGCCCTGTCCCGATTCGTGGTGACACTGGTGCTATTGGTCACCACGTGCTCCGTCGTGTTCCAGATTTTGATGGCCATAGAAGGTCAGGAGCATTCCTGGCTTACCGGGTTTTATTGGACGCTGACAACCATGTCGACATTGGGATATGGCGATGTGGCTTTTCAGTCAGATTTAGGGCGTTTGTTTTCGATCGCGGTCCTCTTGTCCGGGATTATCTACATGCTCGTTCTGCTCCCCTTCACTTTTATTGAGCTATTCTACGAACCCTGGCTGGAGTTACGTGCACAGAGCCGGGTTCCGAGATCCGTACCGTCAGACCTCAGCGGCCACGTCATACTCACCGGTAACGATCCGGTAGCCAGGGCCCTGATACCAAAGCTGATTCAATACGAATATCCCTATGTGATAATTCTTCCAGAACTGGATGAAGTGCTTGAACTCAATGACAAGGGAATCAACGCCATTTATGGTGAGCTGGACAATCCTGAAACCTACAATCTGGCTCGAGTAAAGGAAGCGGCAATGGTTGCCAGCACCAGGTCAGATATCATCAATACCTCGGCTTGTTTCACCGCACGCAGCCTGTCTGAAAAAACTGCACTGGTCGCTACTGCCCGGGATGAAGCATCCAACGATATCCTGAAACTGGCAGGGTGCAATCGGGTTCTCGACCTGACTTACATGATGGCGGAAGCACTTGCCCGACGTGCCAAGGGGGGTGACAAGTTCGTCCACATCGTAGGCAGGATCGACGATCTGGTCATTGCAGAAGTCGACGCTGCTCGAACTACCCTGGTTGGCCTGGGCTATACGGAAGCACAGTGGATGACCAGTGTCAGCATAGTTGGGTTTTGGGCTCGGGGAAGTTTTGAAGCGGGACAGCAAGAAAGCCTGATTGAGGGCAATGTCGTTTTAGTGCTTGCGGGCTCCACAAACCAACTCAGAGAATTCGAGAAAAATTTCCAGAAGCAAGAGGAAGAGGACGTATCCGATCCGGTAGTCATCATAGGTGGAGGAAGAGTCGGACGCGCGACGGCAGAGGCCCTGAATCGGCGAGGAATGGATTATCGCATTGTCGAACTGCTTCCTGAACGGGTTGCCAATAGAGAAAAAACGATCCAGGGTTCAGCGGCAGACAAGCAGGTACTGCAAGAAGCGGGCATAGAGAAATCTCCAACCGTGATCATCACTACCCGAGACGATGAGACCAACATCTACCTCACCATATATTGCCGCCTCATTCGCCCGGATATTCAGTTAATCAGCCGCTCCACCTTCGAGAAAAATGTCGCAGGCTTACACCGGGCGGGCGCCGACATAGTAATGTCCTACTCTTCCATGGGCGCCAACGCCCTGTTCAATTTGCTGCGCCGAAGTGACTTGCTCATGCTTGCGGAGGGCCTGGATGTTTTTAAAGTTCCAGTTCCCAAGACTCTGGTTGGAAAGACTATTGCAGAGGCGAATATTCGTCACCTGACGAGTTGCAGTGTGATTGGCATTGACGAGAATGAGAAAACTGTGACCAATCCCGGCCCCAATTCAGTCATCCCCACCGACGGAGAAATCGTGCTGATAGGCACACCCTCCGGCGAAGCTGAGTTTCTGCGAACTTTCGGTTCCCAGCAGTCTCAATAACGGCTATTCGCTAGCGAGAACTGTAGAATAATTAGAGATTATGCCCGATGGTTCGCAGCATCTGTGTGAACCTTTCGAGAACAGTATGCTCTTTCAGGTCCCTGAATTCGCTGGCATCGAAAAACGTGCCATAGCAATTCTGGCAGCACTCGTACTTGATATGAAACTGGTCCTTATCGATCATCTGCACCATACGCTGATGACACTTGGGACAATCAATCTCGCGCACGTCTTCCAGCATCTCCCCCTGGTTGTCGCTACCTATGTCAATGGATTCTGAGCCCTTGATGGCCAACAGATCTTCCTTGACCAGCATATCGAACCAAAGACCTTCGCAGGCATCGCATCTGAAATATTCGATATCCTGAAACTTGTGCGAATCCAGCTCACCAATACATTTTGGGCAGTCCATAGTTTTCTCCGAAGTTTCGTTCAGTAAAGGTTTGATAACTGTGTCTGCGCAATCAAAGCATTCGCAATGATTTGCCTAACCAACCCACCAGCGCGCCAATCAAAAAGATGACCAGAAAAATAATTACTCTAGAAGCTTCGACACTCCAAAGTAGAAAATTCACCGCTACCACTTCCATGTTCTGGAATACGAAAATCCCCATAACCAGCAACGCGACTGTGGCGATAAACATCTTGAAGCTCATAACAGCTACCCGATTGGAAAGTGGACTGATGGACAGAATACACCCTGATGCAAAGCCGGGTAAGCAATATTCGTGATTCAGCCCTACTTTCCACGTGTGTCCCTGACCCGTAGATGCCAGCACCTCTGATCCCTTTGTGGATCTGGCCGGGCATTTGGCGAAAATCCCCCCAACCGGTGGCCCCGGATTGCCATCTGTGCGAGCATAGCTTTTTTAAAGGAAAACCCTGACAGGAAATATTTATGACACTCTTGATTGGCCAGAACAGCGTGGTTTCCATGCACTACACCCTGAAAAACGACGATGGCGAAGTCATGGACAGCTCGGAAGGCAAAGAACCCATGGTTTACTTACATGGCGCCAACAATCTCATCCCCGGCCTTGAAGCCGAACTTTCCGGGAAAGCAAGCGGCGCAACCTTCAATGCCACCATCCCTCCCGAACAAGCCTATGGTGAGTTTAACGAGGATTTTATCCAGGTGATCAATAAGAGCATGTTCCAGGGTGTCGAATCTGTAGAAGTGGGCATGACCTTTGTAGCCCAGGGCGAAGGTGGAGCCCAAAGACAAGTGCGGGTTACAGAAATCGAAGGCGACGACATCACTATCGATGCCAATCATCCGCTGGCCGGACAGACCCTGCACTTCGATGTAGAGGTCGTCGATGTACGCGACGCCACACCACAGGAAATCGAGCATGGCCATGTTCATGCTGATGGAGCGGACCATTAACGAGCTTTCCTGGGTTTAAGTTATAAAACCCGGTTTTACCTGGCCTGCGATTGCAGGACTACCCAGCGACAACAGGATCGTTTGGTCATGACCCGCGATTACAAGGAAGAACAGGTTGTTAGCCAGCGTAAGCGGCTTGCCTTTCAGACAGTCTACGAAATCATTCGACGGGAAGGTGTCGAGGAACTGAGTCGGCCGGCCCTGTCACTGTGGTGGTCCGGGGTCGCCGCAGGACTTGGCATCAGTGTTTCCCTGATGGCGATGGGATTGTTGCGTGTCTACCTGCCGGATACTCAGTGGATGCCACTGGTGGAGAAGCTCGGTTACACCATGGGTTTCCTGATTGTTGTTCTCGGCAGGCTGCAGCTTTTCACTGAGAACACGATTACTGTTGTCCTGCCGTTTCTCGCTGATGCCAGCATGGATTCGTTCAAGAAAGTAGTTCGACTCTGGTCCATCGTGCTCTCCGCCAATATGTTTGGCACGTTTCTGTTTGCATCTGTGCTGTTGTTTCTCAATCTCGTTCAGCAACACCAGATTGAGTCAATGCTCGAAGTAGCACATGAATTTGCCGACAAGAATTTTCGCGAGGCTTTCCTTCTGGGCATCCCTGCCGGGTTCCTGATCGCTGCTTTGGTATGGATGTTACCCAGCTCCGAAAGTTTTGAATTTTTCGTCATCATCTCCATGACTTATCTTATTGGTATCGGAGATTTCACTCACGTTGTTGCGGGCTCAACTGAAATATTCATGCTCATGCTGAATGGGGATGTATCCCTCGTTTTTGCAGCAACGTTCATCACCTGCATGGGGCTTGGCAATATCGCCGGCGGCACAGGGCTGTTTGCCATTCTCACCTATCTTCAAGTGGAAGAAGAGCTCGATTAGGCATAGCCTGAATTAAATTGCCTTGGGCAGATTTGCATTCAATCCGACTGTGAGCCTGCCTGGTAAATCCCTAGCTGTCGGTTTCCAGGCTAAAACCTTCGTCCAGCCAACCGGTGACACCTCCAATCATTTTTTTCACCGGGCGACCGAGTTTGGCCAGCCGGATTGCAGCCTTGTCCGCGCCATTGCAGTGAGGCCCGGCGCAATAAACCACGAACAGGGCGTCTTCGGCATACTCCTCCAGTGTATCTGCATTGAGTCTGGCATGAGGAAGATTGATCGCTTCGGGGAGATGTCCTTTCCCATAAAGCTCCTCCCCTCGCACGTCCAGCAGGACAAAATCTTTTCGGCCATTGCTGATGGCATGGTGCACATCCCAGCAATCTGTTTCGAATTTCAGCAAGGCTTCAAAATGGCTGAGAGCCTCGCTACTCGAGGCCGCCGATGGTCGGGATACTGCTGATGCCATGAGTTTTTCTCCTGTAAACAAACTATAGGTGTCTGGGCAACCTGGCACATGGGAAACCCATACGCTGAAGCACCATTTTTGTGGTCGGTGCTTAGTCTGACTCTGGCCTATCGCAATGGGAAGGCAAATCGAATGATAATAGTCAGCGAAAAGCTTAGCGTAGGGCTACACGGCCAGAGTAGATCAGGATCCTATCTCAAGCAATCTGATCACATAGCGGCCAGGGTGTAGGCCGGGGTCCAGCCGGATGCGGGAGTCGCTATTGAGGTTATTCAAGGCAAATGCATGACTGTTTTCACCCCGATAACTGTTCAAGACAATGGTCCTCTCTTCTGAAAAATCGGGGTTGGCATCTTCTGAATAATAAACAGCGCTAACGGAGTCTTGTTCCATTTCCAGATAAAGAAACAGGGTTGCCTCTTCGGGCGAGGGAATGTCTAGCGGAGGGAGAATCAGATGCGGATCGTTGCCTGTTGCCGTAAAACTCAATTCTCCATCTTCGTACTCAATATCGGTGATATGTTCTGAAAACTGGATGCCCTCCAGACCATCCAGATCGGTAGAGTACAGCACATAGCTGTCTCCGCTGGAGAGATACTGGCTGTTCAAGTAAGCAAATGCCGCGCGACTGTATGGGTGATCCGGATCGTAGGTGTTTCGCTCGGCAGAAGGCTCGAAGAGATTTTCACCAGCCAGAAAAGGCGCATTATGCTCCACACCCAGCAGATGGAGGATTGAGGGCGCGAGATCCATCGGCCTGGCTTCAACTGCAGGCATGCTCGATAAATCACTGTTCAACACATTAAAATAAAGCGTTCTTTCGTCGTCATCGGGAAACTCAGACCAGGCATTGGTACCCATGGTGAGGTGGTCGGAAGTGATAACGACCAGTGTATCTTCGTAGGCTTCAAACGTTTTCAGTTGTTCGATGAAGGCGCCCAGCAAGAAATCTGTGCAATGCACTGCATGCAGCATTTCATTGTCCAGGTGGGGATAGGGGTAGGGGCGACAACTTGCCGATCGCTCTTCCACTGGTTGATGCGTGTCAACCGTTAACAGGGTCAGGTTGAAGGGTTCGTCGGAAATGGCGAGTGTTGCAAACTCGACCAGCGCGAACTCGAAAAGTGAATCGTCAAACAGCCCCCACTTGCCCTGATAGCCAGGGTCTGGAAGGGACGATTCCAGCTCCTCTTTTCCCAGCACTCTGTCGTAACTGTGCGTTTCAAAGAAATTGCCTTTTCCAGCAAACCCCAGTGTTGCCCCACCGATATAGACTTGTTTGTAGCCTGCCTGGTCCAGGACATCTGGCAGGCAAATTGCCCTGTCCAGAAAATTACTGAACATTATCTGATTGCCACCCATCAGCGACTGACTCTCAAGGGGAGTTCCACAAAGCGTAGAAACCAGACCACCCATGGTCCACATTGATCCTTCAACCGGAAAGAACTCATCCAGTTGAAAGCCTTCCGCATTCAGTCGCTGAATATTGGGTGTTAAGCCTGGAAACAGGGACTCATCGAGATAGTGTTTCTCCAAACCCTCGAGGTAAATCAGAACCAGGTTCTTACCGGGCGTGGCTTCGACAGGGGAGGCTTCGATCGCTGCCTGGTTGAAGCCAAGGCTTTCCCAGTCAATATCGGCGATATCCTGAATGAAGGTATAGTTGTCTGTACGCATTGCATTGCCCATGGCCTGGCGAAGACCGGGGTCAAACAGCAAGGCAATGGAACAGATTCCAACCAGTGTGTACAGCGAGGCTTCATGGCCGCCGGCATGATGTCTGAAGAACCAGACACAAGCGAGCAAAGCCGCCATCCAAACCAGAAAAATGAAGAACAGGGAACTGAATACGTTCCAGGTCTGGATAACTGTATCGAGATTAAACTGCAGGAAGAATTGGCGGTTTAGGTAGCTGCCCTGTAGATAGTAGCTCAGGAATAGCGATGCCAGGTAGATACCCACAAGGACCACCAGTATCAGCGTCGAGCTCAAGCTGATCTTGCTTCCCGGGCTGATGCGAAGCGCAATGGGAATAGCGAAAGCCAGCGCAGCAACCGATAGCAAGGAGCTGACGATCCACAACGGATTTACGATCCCTCCATAGTAGACCGAAGCCACGATTGGAAGGGTGAATAAAAACAGTAGTGTGAGAGGCAGACGATACAAGTGCAATTCCCGATTATGACGGGAATATTACAAATTTAAGGCGGTATTGTCTAAATTCTGTGCATTCATGACCTGGACTTGCGCGGAAAATGCCAGGCCGCCGGGTTACTTCACCACCAATAGGCCAATGTTACGCTACAGATTCGAATGTCTTCTCAAACAGATCGAGTCGCCGTGGCGGGAGCGACGCGGGTTGCTTTTGCCGATGGCCCAAGTGCTGCTAACTGCCCGACCAGGATGAGCAAGAAAGCGCCAATTGGTGTGTAGTACCAGGCCATGGTTGGCATGTTGAAATTCGTCGTCAATACGATACTCAGGCCCAGGGTGAGCAGCGCTCCGATGCTTACACCAATGGTGGTAATAAAGAAGTTCTCCAGCAGGAAGTGACGCAGTATGGCCATCCTGGTTGCACCCAGTGCGCGGCGAGTTCCAATTTGCTTTCGCCTTCTATTGATGCTGAAAACAGCAAGGCCGACGATACCCATGGAATTTATCACCACAAGAGTCCCCACCACCACCCAGAGAATGGTGGTCAGGGCGCTGTCTACACGATAGGTTTCAAAGCGGGTCTCGGGCATAGAGCGAATTTGCCTGATTACCCGATCAGAATTATTGGCAACCAACAGTTCTTCGACTTCGGCCATCATACGATCGAGCTGCCCCGGCTCAGTTCGAATCATGTAGCGACTGAAGCTGTCGATAAAGTTTTCCGGAACGATGGTCGAGCGCTCAACCAATGTGCTCGTAGGCCACGGTGCCTGCAATGCCTCGACCACCCCTACGATCTGTAGCTGTTTATCACCATCAACGAACATGGTCTCACCGATCACGCTATCAACATCTTCGGTCGCGAAGAGTTCTTCAACCAGTGCACGGGAAACCACCGCCTTGTCAGCCAGGGTTGCACCACTCTCATAGCGCAGTCGCATATCCGTTTCGGAAAACCCCTCCCCGGCTATGAGGTCAAGATTCATGGTATCCAGAATGTGCTCGTCCGACCGATAGATGGCCGTCCCTGTGGCCGGGCTGGTGGGATCCGGAATCAGCCTGACACCGGTTGAAGATCCGCTTCCGCTCACAGGAATCGCATTCACAACCGAGGCATTAACGATGCCAGGAGTACGCCGCAACATTTCCATGTCATCACGCGCCACAATCTCTTCATCGTAGTCATCGCCGAAACCAATCACAGTGACATGAAACAGATTACTGTCATCCATGCCGCTGGGTTGATCCATAAGTCGATTGCGCTCATTGATGATAAAGATCGCGTTTATTATTACTGTCATGGTAAAGGCAATCTGCAAGGCAATGAGTGCAGCACCAAGTTTGTTGCGCATCAAGGCACGAATGATGGGTCCGGTATTCATGATTAAATTCTCTCTGGTTTACCCTTGTCCAATATCAATTTTTCTACTGGGTTTTCAAATGCATTGCAGGATTGATGTTGCAGGCGCGCCATATCGGGTAGAGGCCTGCAACAATCGTGGCTACGATCGCGAGCAAGATGGTAATAATGACAACGGGTACGTTGAGCCGGATCCAGTCAGTCACCATCAATTCATTGCCCAACAGCAGCTTGACCCCTTCCAGGCCATATCCCGCTAGCACCAAACCCAACAGCCCTCCCAGCAGCCCAATAAAGCCCGCTTCAATGACGTGCTGAATAAACAGTGAACCTTTGTGCGCTCCCAGGGCCTGCCTCACTCCAATCTCTGCAGATTTGCCGAGAAATTTCGCCAGCAGAAGTCCAATGGTGTTAAGCAGGCAGACGGCCAGCAGCATTGCCGCCAGCATAGACAGAATTCGGGTTTCTTCAGGCAGGACTTCTTCCTTGACCAGCCATTCATTGACATCAAACAGCGCATTGTTCATGGGCCGTTCAAAACGCCCCAATGCCTTCTGCTCGGACACATAATTGTTCAGATAAGCAAGGTAGTCCGCCTCTTCATCTGCATTGCGCAGTTCTACCCAGTATTGAATCCACACACACTCTGAATTCAGGAATGCTTCGAGACCGGTGCCTTCAATGGATTTCCAGCAGTTGGTGTTGCCGGCTCGGGGTAGATCTCGTGCAACCAGATGACGCCAGGGAATATACATCTCTTCCCCATTGTCGAAAGGTCCGTTATTGATATCGTAAAATTTCGGCACCGGGTTCCATTCCTGCATCACGCCCACCACGCGCCAGAAATCACCATCGAACTCCAATGTCTCTCCGACCGAATCCGCTCCCCCATACAGACGTTCATTGAGCTCCGCAGACAGAACCACGACCTGTTGCAGATCCCTGTCTGCAGCACTGTCCCATCCCGAACCATACTGAAAAGGCACATCGAACATAGAGAAGAAATCCGCGTAGGCACCCCTGCCAATTACACTGAAAGGTCTGATCTCCGGGTTGGCAGGTTCTACTATGGAGGAAAATTTGGAGGTGGCTGTTTGCCGAAATGCCCTGGAGGTTTCCTGCAAGTGCATGGCATCAATGTAAGTGAGCTGAACGGGCGGATCCGCTTCTGTATTGGGATTTCCACTATCCAGTTGCACATGGAATAGTTGTCCGCTCTTGTGTGGAATCGGGTCCCCTCCCATGGTGTAGTTCAGGGTGAAGACAATCATGTAAGCACTGATGCCTATGGCGACCGCCAGTACCATGAGTGTACTGAGAATAGGGTTTCGCCGATAACTCAGGGCACTGAGGCGTAAATAGTAGAGAAACATCTCAATTTTCCTCGATCTGTATGGGCCAGGTTCAGGCTGGTACGGCTGCCGGCTCGGCGCTGGTCGATGCACCCTCTTCCGCAATTCGACCATCTAGAATATGAATATTGCGCCGGGATTTCTGCGCCAGCTCTGTGTCATGGGTCACCATAATGATGGTGGTGCCTGTGCTGTTAATTTCCTGCAGAAGTTCCATCACTCCCATGGCCGTATTGGAATCCAGATTTCCTGTGGGCTCATCCGCCAACAGGAATCGCGGTTCACCCACCAGTGCCCGGGCGATGGCAACACGCTGTTGCTGACCACCGGAGAGCTGGGAGGGAATGTGTTTCTTGCGGGACAAGAGACCTACGGAATCCAGTGCCGCATCGATTCTCTCCCGGCGCTCGGCTGCTTTCATGCCGCGATATCGAAGGGGTACATCCACGTTATCGAACAGGTTCAGATCCGGCATCAGATTGAAAGACTGGAATATGAATCCGATTTTTTCATTGCGCAGACGAGCCCGTTGATAGTCTCCCAGCTTTGAAACATCTGCCCCGTCCAGTAAATAGTTGCCCGCAGTAAACGTTTCCAACAGCCCGGCTATATTCAGAAAAGTAGTTTTGCCACACCCGGAAGGACCGGTAATGGTGACGAATTCACCTTCATCTACCTGCAAGGAAAATTCACGCAGCGCGTGTGTCTCTACCAGATCGGTTCGGAAAACTTTGGAAATTTGTGTCATCTGCAACATGAGCCAGACCTCGTTTCATTAGTAATTGATCAGTACGGTTTCAACACCGTCGAAAGTATCGGTGCTGGAGGTAATAATGGTTTCGCCCTCACTCAGGCCTTCCAGAATTTCTACCCGGTTAAGGCTGGTAGCCCCGCTTACTATCGGACGCCTGTGGGCAATACCCTCTTCAACCACATAAGCCACTCGCCCATTGCCGCTATCGAAAAACTGACCTCGCTGAACCATGAGCACATCCTGTTTTTCTTCCAGCAATATTCGAGTCGAAAGCCTCTGGTTCTGTCGCAGGCTACCGGGCACACCCTGGTCGAAGCGCACGCGCCCGGAAACCTGGTTGTCAATAATCTCTGGAGAGACTGCGATGAGGGTTGCGCTAAACAATTGATTGCCGGCACGAACTTCGGCTGGCATACCGATTGCCAGATCATCGGCGTAACTTTCCGATACCTGCACCTCCACTTCGAAGGCGGACAAGTCGACCACGCTCAGGATTGCCTGGTTCTGGGTTACATTGGTTTTCTGATTGACCAGCAGGTTGCCGACAATGCCACTGACTGGAGAGTGAATACTGAGCTCGCCAACCTGGCGCTTGAGATCTTCCACCAGTAAGCGTTGCTGCTCGACACTAAGTCGCCGGGTCTCAAGTTCAAATTGCAAACGCTCATTGTCCAGTTCCTCATCCATTTCGGCATGCTTGAACAGCAACTCGGCAGTAGCCAGGTCGTCCTGTGCCTTCTGGTAATCCACTTCGATCATGGCACCACGCTGAAAAGCCCGCTCCGCCCTGGACATCTCTCGCTGCGCAGCCTTTAAGGCAATACTGGCTTCGTCTTTCGCTCTTTGGTTTTCCAGTTCCTGTTGTCTGGTGGTGATGGACTGGCGATCCAGCTCCACCTGCAGGGACAGCAAGCGGGACTCTTCCTGGGCCAGCCGGTTTTCGATTTCAGGACTGTCGATGTTGGCCACGATCTGATCGGCGACCACACTGTCGCCGGATTCAACGAGGAACGTCACCACGCCGGTTTGGCTGGCGTAGAGGGTGGGGCTCACTGCAGCGACAACCCGACCCTGCACAGAAATATCCCTGACGAAATTGCCACGCTCCACCTGGGCAAATCGCAGCCTTTCCGCAGAAACCGACTGCTCGGCCTGCAACCATCGATTCACCACTGGCGCCAGGAAATAAACGCTCAGCAACAGGGCTGCCAAAAAGACAATGGCAACTATCCAGACACGACGATTTGAAGGGGGCTCAAGAGCAACGTCCTGGGCCGATGTGTCGGCGATTTTCATAACTGGCCCGCACCAGCCCTTATCCAGGGCTGTTCAACTGAGAGATTGTTGTTGGTTTGCAGAATTAGACGATGGCTCTTCCTCGATGGTTACAAAGCATCGACGGCTAGCTGGATCTGTCAGCGGGACACAGGGAATGAATAGGGTGCTCATTCTTTTTATTGAATTATTTCAATGCCTTACATGGAATCCGATGGGAAATGCTACAGCGCTGAAAAACACTGTTACAACTGCTCACAATCTCCAGCTAATTAAGCTGATTTAGATCAATAAATGGCCCCATCCGTCTCACTACACTCCTTTTTGAAGGCTGCCAAACCCTGTCTGGGCTGCCTTCGAACTTGCTTGAAAAAGGAGAAAACTTGGTATGAAAACAACTAGAGCATTGGGGCTTGTTTCCGCGATGGCGCTGGTACCAGCACTGGCTGGTGCCCAGGAGCATCCCACTTACGCGAAAGAAGTATCCCGAATCATTCAGGAAAACTGCCAGATCTGTCACCAGCCGGGGCAGATTGGTCCCATGTCATTTACTTCCTATGAGGAAGTCCGGCCCTGGGCACCGCTGATCCAATTGAAGGTGGCACAGAAAGAGATGCCTCCTTATCAGTACGATGACCATATCGGCGTGCAGGAATTGAAAAATGACTGGCGCATGTCCCAGCAAGACATCGACACCATTGTGGATTGGGTTAATGCGGGCGCACCTTTTGGTAACCCCGAAGACCTCCCCCCGGAAAAGGATTTTCCTCAGGTTGGTGAATGGCGTCTGGCTGCCGAGCTGGGCCCACCCGATCACACCATCAAGTCTTCCCCCTGGGACGTGCCGGCCGCTGGTCAGGATCTCTGGTGGGAACCCGAGGTTGATTCCGGCCTGACAGAATCTCGCTGCATCAAGGCAGTGGAGACTTTGCCTTCTGCGGCTGCTCACGGTTCAACTCACCATGCCAACTCTCACTTTGTGGTGATGGATGAGGAAGGAGAATGGGTACGAGGTGATCGCCTGTCTGAATTCGCATTTGGCAAGCTCGGCGAAAAGGTGCCTGAAGGTGCCTGCCGAAAAGTGCCTGCCAATTCAAAAGTTGGCTGGAGCATTCATTACTACCCGGATGGCAAAGCCGTCCCCAACGATCAGGTCACCGTCGGCATCTGGTACTACGACGAGGAAGACCAGTTCAATGAGGAAGAAGCCTATCGTCAGGATCTGCGCTCCTATGTATTGAGCAGCGGCGGCGATTATCTGATTCCGCCCCATGGCAAGCTGATGACCCAGGGATTTCATTCCTTTGACCATCCAGTTCGCATCGACAGCTGGCAGCCCCACCTGCATCTGCGTGGTGTGGCCATGAGTATGGAAATCTACGATCCCAATACCGGGCGACGTGAAGTATTGAGCCAGGCCTCCAACTGGAACGCAGGCTGGAATCACAGCCACACCTATGAAGAAGGTTATCAACCGCTGGTTCCAGCCAACGCCACAATCATCCTCACCGCCTGGTATGACAATACCGCGGCCAATCCGCGCAACCCTGATCCCGATCAATGGGTAGGTGCAGGTCAGCGCACAACCGATGAGATGTCTCACGCCTGGATCGCGGTAACGCATCTGGACGACGAGGGCTTTGAGAGAATGCTGGCAGAGCGCGAACAGCGCAACAGGAATGAAGCATTGGCTGGAGGTGCACCATGAGAATCATGCAAATGATAAAAGGCACTTTTGCCGTTGTTCTGGCTGGCCTTATTGCTTCAACCGCATTGGCTCAGCTTCCGGAAAACCTGCGCGACTTTCCCCTGGCGGTCAGGGGAGCTCAGGGGGAATCGGTGGCTCCTTTCTTCAACGGCTGGATCAGAAACGAAGATGGTTCCATCACCATGATCTTCGGTTTTGCCAACCAGAACAGGGAGGCAACCGTTGACATACCTCTGGGCAAGGACAACTTTATCGAGCCTGCCAAGTACGATGGTGCTCAACCCACACACTTCCCTGTTTACAACCGGGGCGGCTTCGTGGGCATTCAGGAACGCGGGGCTTTCGCTATCACGGTGCCGGCTGAAGAAGCGGATACCGAAGTGGTTTGGACCCTGACTTCCGGCGGCAACACCTGGTCAGTGCCTGGGCGTGCCACTTCCACTGCCTATGAGATGAGCAACGGAGAGCGGGCATTGGGTTCACTCAAGCCAGCCATTCGATTCGAGTTGAACGGACCCGAATCTGCCAGTGTCGAAGGCATTTATACTTCGCGAATCACCACTTCGGTAGGCGATCCAGTGACGCTCACAGCCTATGTGCAGGATCGCGGTAACCGGGCTGACTACGAAGACAACAAGATGCTCAGCTATCCACTGGGAACGGAATGGGTCCTGCATCAAGGGCCAGCTGTGCCTGAATTCTCCCAGGCGAAAATCACTGGCAGAGAACGGGCCAAGGAAGGAGGCGAAAGCGGCAGCAGTGGCAACAACGGCTGGGAAGAAGTCACCACACAGGCAATCTTTACCGAACCGGGTGACTACATCGTGCGGCTGAGAGTAGACAACTTCCAGGCGCCCGACAGTCAGTTCGACAACGTCTGCTGCTGGTCCAATGGCTACGTACCAGTCACAGTTACCGAGTAAGCGCGAACTGAAGTAACAAAAGAAACCTGGCTTTTCTCCTTTAGAGCGGGTTAAAGCAGGGCGCCCCGGGTCAGCAATGGCCCGGGGCGTTTTTTTGGTTGTAGTCAATTGCCTGGGGGAGAAGAAACAAGCTGAGAGGGGTAGCAAGTTACCCAGCACTTCCCTACCATCTGAATAAATCTTTCCCAGGCACATGTATCGATGGACTCTCTACGTTTTCAGTTGACGCTGGTACTGGCACTGCTGCTGATTCCCACTATTGGTTTTACCCAGGAGAAACCACCTAACTTCGTCATCATCATGGCGGATGACCTTGGCTACGGTGACCTGGGTGTCTACGGTTCCACGCTGATCAACACCCCCAATCTCGATCGCATGGCACTACAAGGCGCACGGCTGGACAGTTTTTACTCCAGCGCCAACGTATGCACAGCCGCGCGCGGTGGCTTGCTTACCGGTCGCTACCCAATCCGCCTGGATCTGGTTGCTGATGTGGCACGCCCAAACAATGACGTCCATCTGGCTGCTGAGGAGATCACCCTCGCCGAAGCATTGAAACCTCTTGGATATCGCAGTGCACTTTTCGGCAAGTGGCACCTGGGAAGCCGACTGGACTGGTCTCCGACACGCAGTGGCTTCGATGAGTTCTTCGGTGTGTTGCACAGCAATGACATGTCGCCACTAAGACTCTATCGTGATGAGCAAATGATCGAGAACCCTGTCGATCAAACTACGCTGACCGAGCGGTACACCAGAGAAGCTATTCGCTTTATTGAGGAAAACCAGGACAATCCTTTCTTCCTCTATATTCCCCACACCTTCCCCCATGTTCCCCTATATGTCTCCCCGCGCTTCGATGGCCGATCCGACGCCGGCCTGTATGGAGATGTGGTGGAGACTATCGACTGGAGCACGGGAGAGATCATGACAGCACTGGCGGAATATGGGCTGACTGAGAACACCCTGGTGATATTTACTTCAGACAATGGCCCCTGGTTTGAAGGCAGTCCCGGCATCTACCGAAACCGCAAAGGCTCCTCCTGGGAAGGCGGACAGCGAGTGCCGTTCATCGCCAACTGGCCAGGAACTATTCCGGCAGGAACAGTGTCCGATGAGCCCGCCATGAATATCGACTTGTTTCCAACGCTGTTGGAACTTGCGGGAGGCGAGCCGCCCGAAGACCGTGCCATAGACGGCAAAAACATCTTCCCCATGCTCACCGAAGGCGCCAGGTCTCCCCATGAAGCGCTGTACTTGTTTGACAACGATCGTATCGTCGCCGTGCGCAGCAACCATTGGAAACTGGTACTGGATACCCGCTACCGGGCAGCACTCAACAGTTTCGAGCACTCCGATTATTACGGGCCCGAAGGGCTACTGTTCGATCTAGAGAAAGACCCGGCTGAAACCTACAGCTATTCGAGAGAATACCCAGAGGTGGTCGAGCAGCTAAGAGAGTACCTGCTTGAGGGTCGACAGGAACTCAATGCCGCAGCACTGCCCCAGATGTGGAATCGCTAATGGACTTCCGCAACACCAGGCATTGAATCACTACCGTAAGACCCAGGACTCTCAGGTATTGGTTTCGTCTTCAAAAGCGAATACAACCAGAGCCGCAGTCAGCAAGGCGATGGCAGCCAGGGTAAACCACATACCGGCGAAATTGGTGACCACTCCGGCTTCCCCGAACACACTTCCCAGCACGCCAAGGAATGGCCCTGCGATCATCGGTCCCAGGCCCAGAATGATGATGCCGAATACGGTCTGGGCTGAGTTGCGAATATCTTCATCGGCAATGCGGTCCACGTACATAAAAGCCGAAGCAAAGAAACAGGCGTAGCACAGGCCATGGAGAATCTGGCTGAACACGCCAATCATCAAGGGCGTGGTCCAGACAAACTGCCCTGCTGCATCCACTGAGGGCCCCGAAGCCTCTTGCAGACTAATGAGTCCCCAGATGGCATAACGAGTGAAATATGCCAGGGCACCAATGGTGATCGTCCATTTGAATCCCAGACGCACCAGCAGCATACCCAGAATGGCCAGGAAACCAATCTCCGCAAACTGACCCACGGTCATGGCTGGCGCAATATAGGTAACCAGCATGCCCAACTGGTTTTCAAAGAAGGGCCCTGTTTGCATGAAGTAGATCTGGTGAATCACCGCGATTGGCAAACTGGCAGCAACCAGAACGGCAAACGACCGCTTCGATAAAAGGCTGAATGCTTTCTTGAACGCCAACTTCTCCACACCATCCCTCTTCGGCGGCGTGTGGGGCAGGAGAAAACAAAAACCTGCATAAAGGAAAGCAATAATACCTGACACTTTCAGTGTGTCTGCCAACCTTGCCGTGGCATCGGCAACCTCGGTTCCCACAAAAAACGGCGGCAGAATCTGAAACTCCAGATTGTTCTGCAACCAGATCATGGGAAACAGCCAGCTTGCTGCAATCCAGCCAATGGTGCCCCATACACGGATGCGCGGAAAATCCTTTTCCGAGTTATTCAGATGGGCAAAAGCCATGGAATTGGTCAGGGACAGTGTGGGCATATACAGCACACTGTAAAGAGTTGCCAGCAGCAACCAGGCGGTAAAGGATTGCTGGTAGGACAAGGTGATCTTGACGATTCCACCGAGCACCAATAACACGGCGAGAAATTTCTCAGTAGGAAAGTAGCGGTCGGCAAACTGCCCGGCAATAAACGGCGCACTAACGGCGCCAATGGAACCAGCGACACCGATGATCAGCCCCACCTGCCCCGACGTAAATCCCAGACCTCCGCCCGCCACCGGAGACTGCAAGTAGGTTGCCAGTACCGGCAGCCAGATGCCCCACACGGCATATTGCAGGAACATCATCAGGCTGAGACGGCTTTTAATTAGATGCAAGTTCATTATTCTCCGTTCTATTGATCTTATGGTCTGACCTTGTGGTCACGCGCCGCAGCCATTTGACTGGAAACCGCCTCGAAATTAGTCGAACAAAGGGTCGATTGCAACCAGATAGCGTTTATACTCCCGGTATCAGGTGCAGAAAATTCAACGGAAAAGAACAACATGAGAACCATCAAAGGCCCGGCGATTTTCCTGGCGCAATTTGTCGGCGATGAGCCCCCTTTCGACTCTCTGGAGACAATGGCCGACTGGGCATCGGACCTGGGCTTCAAAGGCATTCAGATACCCAGCTGGGAATCCAGCCTGATTGACCTGGAGACCGCCGCAGAGAGCCAGACGTACTGTGATGAGCTGCGCGGCATGCTGGCAGATCGCGATATAGAAATCACCGAGCTCTCCACCCATCTGCAGGGTCAATTGGTAGCAGTTCATCCGGCTTACGATGAAATGTTTGACGGTTTCGCAGCCCCCGAAGTGCAAGGCAATCCTGCCGCCCGGCAAGAGTGGGCAGTCGATCAACTGCTGCTGGCAGCGAAGGCCTCCAGCAACCTGGGTTTGACCACACACGCCAGTTTTCCGGGTGCCCTCGCCTGGCCCTATTTCTACCCCTGGCCCCAGCGCCCCGCTGGCTTGGTGGAAGCCGCCTTCGATGAACTGGCCAACCGATGGCATCCCATACTGGACGCATTCGATGACGCCGGAGTCGATATCGGATTCGAGATTCATCCAGGAGAAGACTTGCACGATGGCGTGACCTTCGAGATGTTTCTCGAGAGGGTGAACAATCATCCCCGCTGCAACATTCTGTTTGACCCCAGCCATTTGATCCTGCAGCAACTGGATTACCTGGGCTTTATGGATGCCTACAAAGACCGAATCAAACTGGTCCACATCAAGGACGCAGAATTCAATCCCACGGCCAAACAAGGAGTCTATGGCGGCTACCAGCCCTGGCTCGATCGCGCCGGCCGTTTCAGGTCGCTGGGTGATGGGCAAATAGATTTCAAAGGCATCTTCTCCAAACTGGCCGCCAACGATTTCGAAGGCTGGGCCGTACTGGAATGGGAATGCTGCCTGAAGCATCCCGAAGAAGGTGCCCGAGAAGGCGCAGAATTCATCAAACAACATATCATCCGGGTAACCGATAAAGCCTTCGATGACTTTGCCGACGCAGGCACCGATGACGATACCAACCGCAGCATCCTGGGCCTGGAATGAAGATTCGATTAGGCATGGTCGGCGGCGGCACCGGCGCATTCATCGGCGAAGTCCATCGTATCGCCGCCCGCCTCGACAACCGCTACGAACTGGTCGCCGGCGCATTCAGCAGCGATCCCGAGCGTTGCAAGGAAAGTGGCAAACAACTGGGCATTCCAGCCAACCGTTGTTATGACGACTTCGCCACCATGGCAAAGAAAGAAAGCAAAAAGAAAGACGGCATCGAGGCAGTCGCCATCGTCACACCCAATCACTTACACCACGCCCCCGCCAAAGCCTTTCTCGAAGCCGGCATTCACGTCATCTGCGACAAACCCCTCACCACCAGTCTCGATGACGCCAAAGAACTCCAGTCACTGGTTGAAAAAACCGGCCAGTTATTCGCCGTCACCTACAACTACAGCGGCTACCCCATGGTCAGACAAGCCCGAGAAATGGTCGCCAGCGGAGAACTGGGTTCAATTCGAGTAGTGCAGGTTGAATACCCCCAGGACTGGCTCAGCACCAACCTGGAAGCAAGCGGACAAAAACAAGCCGCCTGGCGCACCGATCCCGCACGAGCAGGCGCAGGCGGATCACTGGGAGACATAGGCACCCATGCCTACCATCTCACCGAATTTGTCACCGGCCTAAAAGTAAAAAGCGTACTCGCCGACCTCAACGCCTTCGTCACCGGCAGAAAACTCGACGACAACGCCCAGGTCCTGATGCATTTCAACAACGGTGCCCGCGGCGCCCTCTGGGCCAGCCAAATTGCAGTCGGTCACGAAAACGGTTTACGCCTGCGAGTCTACGGCAACAAAGCCGGACTGGAATGGTTCCAGGAACAACCCAACCAACTCAGATTTTCTCCACTAGCTGAAGCACCCCGCATCATCACTCGAGGAAGTGAAACCGCAAGCGATAGTGCAACCCATGCCACACGAATACCCGGCGGCCATCCTGAAGGCTTCCTTGAAGCATTCGCCAATATATACCGAGATTTCGCCGACCAAATCGAAGCAGCCCGCGAAGGCAAACCAAGCGAATCACTGGTACCGGATATTACCGCCGGTGTGCAGGGGGTACAGTTTGTTGAAACAGCTGTAGCCTCAGCAAAAAATGGCAGCGTGTGGCACAGCCTCGAATGATCTCAGCACAAACTGAGTCAACTATTTCACGCATCCAGCCCCATCGCCTGGTAGTGGCTCATCTAGAAAGTAGCTCCGGACTATGAGGCTGGGAGTCAGGTAGCGTAGTGAGGGACCGTGAGCAGCAGGGATGCTGCTCCCGAGCCCCCATGGATGGGTTTACGGCGTGTCCCACACTACGCTACCTGGCTGCCAGCCGCACAGGCACAGTTTTCCAATTAAACCTGAGCCACTATCCAATTCTTGCCCCACTTCCTGCGCCCATGCAAATGCGTTAGGCTCAGAAACTAAAGAAGACAAGCAAAAACTAATCACAAATATAAAGCGCTATTTCATAGCGGGGAGCACTGCCAAACGATCCTGCAGTGCATAACCTGAGGTTCTAAATAATGAAAACCAGAAGAGAATTCATCCAGGGACTTATCGTCTCGGTCGGTGGTGCCACAGCGCTCAGCTCCTGCGGCGGCCTGGCTAATATCACCGCCACCAGCCCCGGCACCAACGGCCGCTTCTACACAACCAGCGAAATGGCACTGGTAAGCCGCATCAGCGATCTCGTCATTCCCCGCACGGAAACCCCCGGCGCCCTGGACGCCAACGTCCCCGGTTATCTCGACGGCCTGATGGTGGAATGGGCCAATGATGAAACCCGCAGCGAACACCGGGAAGCCCTACAACTGCTGGCAGCCCGACTCGATGCTGCCACCGGGAATTTTGTCGAAGCCGATGAATATGAAGCAGTGCAGGCACTGACAGAACTGGATGCTGCCGCATTCGATGGTGATGACACCCTGTCCGGGTATCGCACACTCAAGCGTTATATCACCCAGGCATATTTTGCCACCGAGGAAGGCGCAGTGCAGGAATTGAAATGGGTAGCAGTACCCGGTCGCTGGGATCCCAGCGTTGATATTACGGCGGGGGGCTAACTCACCATGGCAGATTTTGATGCAATTGTAGTGGGTTCAGGTATGAGTGGCGGCATGTCCGCAAAAGAACTCACCGAGCGTGGCCTGAAAGTGCTGGTGCTGGAACGGGGACCGGAAATCATTCCCGAGCGAGACTACACCGACCAGCTTACACCCTGGCAGACACCCAACCTCGACAGCGTGCCCCAGGACGAGATCGAACAGCATTATCCCAAACAATATGGTGGCGTAGCTTACGCCATCAAGGAATCCACCAAGCATTTCTGGGTCAAGGATGATGAGCATCCCTACGAAGAAGCAGAAGGGACTTCTTACGATTGGCTGCGCGGCTATCACACCGCAGGTCGTTCCATCATGTGGAGCCGACAAACTTATCGTCTCGGGCCACAGGACTTTACTGCCAACAGGGAAGAAGGCGTCGGAGTCGACTGGCCCGTGCGTTATGAAGATGTCGTGCCCTGGTATGAAAAGGTAGAAACCTTTATCGGCATTGCCGGCACCGAGGAAGGTCTGAACCAGCTCCCCGATAGCGTGTTTCAACCAGCGTTTGCCCTGACCGATGCGGAGAACGAATTCAAACAACGGGTGGAGACCCGCTTCAATGGCCGCAAGATAATTCCTGCTCGCATTGCACACCTGACCGATGCCACCGAAGAACAAAGAGCACTGGGGCGAACCAATTGCCAGGCGCGCAACCGTTGTCACCACGGCTGTACTTTCAAAGCCTACTTCTCCTCACTGAATGCGACGCTGCCGGCTGCCCAACGGACCGGCAACCTGACCATGGTGCACAACGCCATTGTGCAGGGGCTGGATTATGATGCGGAAAGTAATCGAGTCACCGGGGTACGGGTAGTCGATGCAGAAACCAATGAGCGCCGCACTTTCACTTCCGACATCGTTTTCCTGAATGCCTCTGCCATTGCCTCGGCAATGATCTTGCTGCAATCGAAATCAGAAGCCTTTCCAACAGGATTGGCCAACCGTTCAGACCAGGTTGGCAGGAACCTGATGGACCATGTCAGTAGTGCAGGTGTGGCTGGCATCATGAATGGCTTCAATGACAAGACCACCTTCGGTCGTCGGCCCAGCGGCGGAATCTACATTCCCCGCTATGCCAACGTCACCGAGAATGACAAACCTTACAAGCGCGGCTTCGGATTCCAGGGTGGCGCCAGTCCACTGGGCAATGCCAATGGGCAAATCCCCGGAATAGGCAGAGATTTCAAGGAGGCCCATCGTCGGCCCGGGCCATGGCGCATCAATGTGCTGGCTTTTGGCGAACAACTCCCGAATCCGGACAACCGCGTTACCTTGCACCCCTCCAAACGAGATCGCTGGGGTAATCCGCTGGCTCTGTTCAACGTCACCTACAGTGAAAACGAACGCATCATGCAGGAAGAAGCAGTCAAGGACGCGGTGGCCATGTTCGAGGCGGCGGGCGTGATTAATATTTCTGTTTCCAACGCCAACCTGTCGAAACCTGGCAACCGTATTCACGAAATGGGCACGGCGCGCATGGGCAGAGATCCGGAAACGTCTGTGTTAAATGGCTGGTGCCAGGCACACGATGTGCCCAACCTGTTTATTACCGACGGCGCCTTCATGACCTCGTCCGCCTGTCAGAACCCTTCCCTGACCTATATGGCGTTCAGTGCCCGGGCTGCGCACTTCGCCGCAGACCTGTTAGCGGCAGGGCAACTGTAGGCAGGCTTCGGTAGCAGGCAGGGGAAGCAGGTCGATGCGCCGAAATTCGGTGGGGTGGCTCTCTGCCTGCACGGCGATATAACCTTCGCGCACATACAGCGATTGTCCTGCTTCAAGCAGGCGCTGGGCATCCGGGTCTTCCGGGTCCAGTTGCACGTTGGAATACTCAAACACTGTTTCCCCGTTCACCATGTGGCGAATCAGTTCACTGCCACGGACTTCAATTTCCATGGTCACCCATTGATCCCCATGAAAGGTCTGGGAAGAAGAGTTGGTGCAGTGAACGGTAACCAGTTGCCGCCTGATTCGATAATGAGTCCCGGGCGAACACACATTCCCGGTTTGTCTTTCATCCGTGCCATTGCCACCCAGTAACTGCGCCTCGATAGAGGCAGGAAACTCCTGGTCCAGGGTCATGGACTGGGGTGACTGGCTGTGAAACATAATGCCGTTGTTGCGAAAAGCCCAGGCCGGACCATTGGTCACCTGATCGCCAACGAAGCGGTATTCAACTCGCAACAGGTAGTGTGAAAAAGGCTCCCGGTAGAAGATGTGACCAAACTCTCCGTCGAAGTCAGACCAGTTGTCATAGGACACCTTGAAGACTCCGTCCTCAACTCGAAACGTATCCAGATAATTCACGCCCAACTCATGTCCGGTGAATTTGGGAATCCAGTCTTCCAGGTCGCTGCCATTAAAAAGGGGAATCCATTCTTGCTCTGTGTCGGCCTGGCCGAAAACCGGCTGGGACAATAGAGTGATTGCAAATACCAGCAAATATTTTCCCATGGCCTATAACTCTCTTACCCAGATATTGCGATACGAAACCACCTGACCATGGTCCTGCAGCGTGATGGGCATCTTCCCACTGCAATCCTGCACACGTTCCTGGCTGTAAGGGACACAACTTGCTCCGTATTCCGGCACAGGTGTGTAAGTAGCCCCTTCCAGCTCCACGTGATTTTGTACCAGCACCCCATTATGCAGAACTGTCAGGTACGCAGGTTCAGTCAAGTTGCCGCTGGCATCATATTCAGGAGCCTCAAAAATAATGTCATAGGTTTGCCACTGACCCGGCTGCCGGGCTGCATTGACCAGTGGTGGGTATTGCAGATACACGGAACCGGCCTGACCATTCACATAGGTTGGGTTTTCCCAGCTATCCAGAATTTGCACTTCGAATATTGAATGGAGAAAGACGCCACTGTTGCCCCGGCTCTGGCCCTCACCTTCGATCACATCGGTCGGGCGCCACTCCAGGTGCAACTGGATATCGCCGAAGCGCTGCCTGGTTTTGATGGTGCCCATGCCACGTCGAACTGTCATGGCACCATTGTTGATTTCCCATCGGGCGGGCTGTTCGGCCTCGGCAGTTATCCAGGCATCCATGTTGCGTCCGTCGAACAGCACAATGGCATCCGAAGGGGCTGCACCGTCAATCGCGCCAGTCACTTTCTCCGGAACCGGTTCATATTGCTGGCGGTTGTCTGTTTGTGCAGCGGCTCCCGCAGCAACCAACGACAAAGCGAATAGTATTTTCTTCATAGTTGCTCTCAGCTAATCAGGTTCATGTCGTCATCCCACTCGGCAGTGATATCACGACGGGATTGGTCGACGCATTTTTCCAGCCACTGCTGTTCATAGGCCAGCCCGTGTTTATCCAGTACGTGTTGCGGCACCCCATCCCAGACATTGGGCGTATTGCCCTGGTAGCCCAGGTCACGGAAACCCAGTTCGGTGGTGTAATAGCCGGTTAAAGTGAGATCACGCATGAAACTGAAGAAGCGGATTCCCGGTTGCAACTCCGGGTCATCAACATCAGGATAAGCGATTCGGTCACAGATTTGTCGACGCTGTTGTTCGGAGATATTGATGAAGTCCGCACCAAACTCATCGATGGCGTAGGAATCGAGCCAGGCGATACCACCACGCACCGGAAGCTTGTAGCGCTCTCTGTCCTTGACCATGAACTCGACAAAGTCAGGCAAGCCTGCATCCAGAGCACCCCCGTTAGGATGATCAGATGGCAGGATGATGTCGCAAAGCACTGCGATGGTCACCAGCTCGTGTTCACTGAAATAATTTTCAGCAAACAATTGTGCATCGTACTCTTTCTCAACCTCGGTGCGGCCGTATGAGTAAGAATCGGGCAATGGCGTCCAGGTGATCCGCCGCGCTGTGCTGGAATTGGCGGCACAACCGGTGCTCGCAATCACTCCTGCTCCCAATGAACTGAGCAAGAGTGACTTCAGGGTTTCACGTC
This sequence comes from Gammaproteobacteria bacterium, assembly GCA_040218615.1. Classification (GTDB taxonomy): domain Bacteria; phylum Pseudomonadota; class Gammaproteobacteria; order Pseudomonadales; family Pseudohongiellaceae; genus UBA9145. The sequence goes on along the minus strand of JAVJRC010000007.1, from coordinate 289,200 downwards.
TGTTCATATTAGATTTCTGCCTCGTTGCACACTACTCATTTCTCACTTCTCATTTCTCACTACAGGTTTCGCTGATTCATCTGTTCGACAATGTAGTCACTGGTACGCCAGGACAGAGCCATGATGGTCCAGGTGGGGTTCTTGTCCGCCTGGGATACAAAGGTGCCCGCATCGGCCACAAACACATTGTTGGCATCATGAAGCTGTCCGAAGGAATTGGTCACCGATGACTGGCGGTCATTGCCCATTCGGGTGGTGCCTACTTCATGAATAATTTCCCCAGGTTTCGTGAGCCCATAGTCACGGTCGGCGCCTGGCTTCGTACCCAGCAGGATTCCACCTGAAGCGGTGAGCAATTCTTCCATGGTGTCCTGCATGTGCCTTGCCTGGTTAATCTCATGCTCGGTCCACTGGTAATTGAAGCGCAGCACCGGAATTCCCCACCGATCCACAGTGTTCGGGTCCAGCTCACAGTAATTGGAAAACTGGGGGATGCTTTCCCCGCGGCAGGCAATACTCAGCCGCGAGCCGTAAAAACGCCTGATGTCGTCACGCAGGCTGTTGCCATAACCTCCGACTCGCTCGCCAAGATATTCATTGTACTGGTTCGCTGCAAAACCAAAGCCATAAGAAGGCATGCTCATGCCACCGCCGATCTCCAGGTGGTAGCCACGGGTAAAATCCAGGTTCTCCCCTTCCAGCCACCACGGGGTATACACATGCCCACCGGTGGTGCCATCTTCATTGTAAATTTCCCGATCCATCAGCTCGGGCAGGAATGCGGCGCGACTGGCGCCCGTGGAATCATGCAGGTAGTGCCCCACCTGCCCACTGCTGTTACCCAAACCATCAGCATGCTGTGGGCTTTTGGAGTTCAGCAGGATTCTTGCAGTACTGCAGGCGGAAGCGGCCAGTACGACGGTGCGGCCACTGATCTCGTGCTGGCCGCCGTCCAGAGTGTTGATACAGGCAACTCCTGTGGCCCGACCATCTGCGCCCGTTACCACTTCCCGCACCATGGTATTGGTATAAAGATCTACCTGACCCCCTTCCAGAGCCGGGTAGACCAAAACGGTGCTGGAAGAGAAGTCGGCGTGAATTCCGCAGGCGCGGCTGCATTGGCGACAGTAAAAACACACTCCACGACTGTCGTTGAGTCGCTTGGTTAATACGGACTTGCGCATGGGATACACAGGGACGTTTACCGATCTCGCGCCTTTGATGTAATACAGCTCATGCAACCTGGGTTTGGGAGCGGGCAGGAAATAGCCATCAGGGTCGTTATACAGTCCCTCGTTACTCCCGTAGACCCCGACAAACTTGTCCAGCTTGTCGTAGTAGGGTTTGACATCGTCATAGCCTATTGGCCAGTTGTCGCCCAGGCCATCGGAGTCATAGCGCTTGAAATCCAGCGGCCCAAAGCGCAGGGAGATTCTTCCCCAGTGATTGGTGCGGCCGCCGAGCATGCGGGCACGCCACCACATGAAGTCCGTGTTCTCCCCCTGGGTATAGGGCTCACCATCCAATTCCCAACCGCCGATGCAGGAATTGTAGTCACCAAATGGTCTGCGTTGGGTACTGGCTCCGCGACGGGGAGATTCCCAGGGGTAGCGCAACTGCGTGCGTTGTGCCTCGTCAGCAGGATCATAAAAGCCACCTGCCTCTATCAGCGCGACTTTCAAGCCCGCGTTGGCAAGCCGGTTAGTGGCCATGCCGCCACCCGCACCGGAGCCGACAACGATGACGTCATAATCCTGCCCTGCCATTGCTTGCGCCATAACTGAGCTACCTGCTGCAACCAGAATCAGACAATGCCGTAGCCCTGCCGGTAGGTTTTATCCAGATAGGCATTAGCCCCGTCGTCATTGGTGAAACGCATGGCCTCGCCATCGTATTCCAGCACCTTGTGTTCGCCAGCTCTAATAGTTGCGATATTGCCCAGCAGCATGGTTTCGGTGAGCCGGCCCGAATAATCGAAGCCGGAAGTGGTTTTCTTGCTGCGGTCTTTAATGGCGTCGATCCATTCCTGGTAGATGCCTGGAGAGCGAGGCAGGGTTTTTCTTGGTGCGGTGGTCGCCAGGTGGGTCGTTTCAGGAATGAGCTGGGGATTGCGCCCATAGACACCGTGCATCAAGGTGTTTTTTGAGCCAACGATCAACACCCCACCGTCGTTGTCGCCCATTTGACGACCCTGTTCCAGTTGCTCCGGTCGTTCCGGCATCAAGCCACCGTCATACCAGGTCATCTTCACTGGCGGACGTCCCGCGCTTGCAGCAAATTCAAAATGAATCTTGGAAGCAATGGGAAAGGTTTCCATCTCACTGCCAAACCGCGACGAGCTGGCAGAGACTTTAACAGGCAGATCCAGATTCAGTGCCCAATAGGGATGGTCGATGATATGTGCCCCCATATCACCGACAACACCGGTACCGAAATCCAGCCAGCCGCGCCAGTTGAATGGATGGTAAGCTCGCTCAACATAGGGGCGATAAGGCGCGGCACCGAGCCACAGATCCCAACCCACCGTGTCGGGAATCAGCATTTCGCCCTCGGGCCGGCCAATACCCTGTGGCCAGACCGGTCGGTTGGTCCAGCAATGCACTTCTTCAATAGTGCCCAACTCGCCTGAAGCCACCCACTCATTGATGAGTCGGGCACCCTCTTCCGCATGGCCCTGATTGCCCATCTGGGTGACCACATTGTGTTCTTGGGCGGCCTCTGCCAATACCCGACATTCGGCTACCGTGTGACAGAGAGGCTTCTGCACATACACGTGCTTGCCCAGGCTCATGGCATGCATGGCAATGGGTGCGTGCATGTGGTCGGGGGTGCTTATCAGAACGGCATCGATCTCGGGATTGGATTCCAGCATGTCCCGATAATCACGATAGGTTTTTGCCTTCTCTCGAAAGGGAGCAGCAAACTCCTGGTTGAGTGTGCCAGCCAAACGAGTGTCATCAATATCACAGAGTGCATAGATGTTTTCGTGGGCCACACTCTCGATATCCGAACGACCCTTGCCGCCCGCGCCAACGGCTGCGATATTCAGGCGGTCACTGGGAGCAACATGGTTTTCGCCCCCAAGGACTGCACGGGGCACGATCATAATGCCGGACAAGGCTCCGGCCTGCTTGATAAATTGCCGGCGGGATTTCTTTTCGCTGGCTGTCTCTGTAGAGGTGTCAGTCGAGAGGGCGTCGGTGGAGCGGTCTGCTGTGGTTTTATTTTTCATTTTCAGTCATCTGCCAGCTTTTCACACCCATCCATCTTAGCGATGGATTCGGCGAATTGCCACCAATGCGGCGCGCTGAGTCGCGGCCAAACCAGCCAGTTTCTGGCCCTCTTCAGCCCGCAGCCCGGGCACAGAGCGCGCAAGGCATCGCCGAAGCGAACCAACGGGCTTGACCCTCGTAATTTCCCGTTGTTAAACTGAATTCACTTTAAAGCCCTCGTCTCTTTCTCACCCCGGGTGAGCAGAGCGCGAGGGCTTTTTATTTTCTCTTCATCCGCCACTAACTTATGAGGAGATTCCAATGGCTGATTCGAACGATTTATTTTCCAGCAGCGTCGTGCTGGATATAGAATTCAACGGTAATGTTGTAGTTGACCAGGCCCTGGAAGGTCGCGATTGCTGCTATGACATCTATTATCCGGAGAGAAATACCTCTCCACCGCCGCTGGTGCTCATGGTCATCGGCTTTCCCGACTACGGGCGCAAGATGCAGGCTGGCAAAGGGCTGAAAGACCTGCCTCCCTATCAAAGCTGGGGCAAACAGCTGGCGAGCGAGGGGATGGCGACAGTCATTGCCAGTTGTGCAGATCCCGTCGCCGATCTATCAGCGATTCTCGACACGCTGACTGAACAGCAACAATCTCTTCATCTTGACATGAGCCGGATCGCGATCTGGTCCTGTTCCGGTAATGGACCAGCCGCGCTAGGCTTGCTCGCCGCTCGCGAGGACATAGCCGCGGCGGTTTTTTGTTACGCCTATCTGGCTGACCTGGGTGAACATCAACTGGTTGCGAGAACGGCGCAGGAGTTCGGATTCTGCAATCCGGAAGGCAATCGGGACTACCTCGCCAGCGACACCCCGCTGCTCATTGTGCGTGCCGGCAAGGACCAGTTTGAAGGTCTCAACGAAACCATGGATCGATATATCGCGGCGCTGGAAGCGGAGAACGCCCAGCTTGAAGTCATCGATTACCCGAATGGGGTACATGGTTTCGACCTGGTGGATTCTTCTGAACAGTCCCAGGAGATCGTCAAGTCCATTCTCGCCTACCTGAAGCAACAATTACTCGCTTCTGCATGACTGCCATTGCTGACCAGGACAGGCTGGACGCAACTTAGTCATTTACCCTGTTAAAAATTCGGGCCGAACTCCGTCGGTCCGAATTTTTCATGCTCCAGGCAAGCTGTAAAGTCTCAAGTCTTTCTGCAACAAAAAGCATCAAGGGGTCTGCTTATATTGCTAACGATGGCGACACACTAATGTTATTATCCATCAACCAAATATCGTTCGGTACTGATTTGTAATGCCCAGTCTAATAAGCTCTCTTTTACCAGGCTCTCCCATAAAGCCACTCCGTGCACACATGGCCAGTTGCCAGCAATGTGTAACGACTCTCGGTGATTTTCTTGCTGCCAGCTATGAACAGGACTGGGATCGGGCACTCGAACTCCAGCACAGTATCAAACGCCTGGAGAACGAGGCGGATGAACAGAAGCGGGCAATCAGAAAAAGCCTGACCAAGAGCCTGCTCATGCCTTTCTCCCGCGCGGATGTCATCTCACTTCTGGCGATGCAGGACAAGCTCGCCAATAAAGCGAAAGATGTTGCAGGCATTATGCTTGGCCGCAAGATGGTCATACCCGAGGCAGTTACACCCCAGTTTCAGGACCACTACCTGGCCTGTAAAGAGGTTGCGGCAGCGGCTGCAACTGCAATAAACGAGTTAGAGTCACTGCTTGAAACCGGCTTCGCTCATCGTGAGTTTGAACTCATGATGGGCCTGGTTGAAGACCTCGACCGCCTGGAAGAAGGCTGCGACGAGAAGGAGATTCAGTTGCGCAAGAGTGTCATGGAAATCGAAGACTCTTTGAAGGCTGTCAATGTGATCTTTTTATATCGGGTAATTCAACTCATCGGCGAGATTGCAGACATCAGTGAACGCATCGGCAATCGCTTGCTGGTTCTTGTATCAAAGTAGCTGATCAACTCTCAGCCAACAGCCGGGCCCTGCCTGTCACTGAGGTTTTTCCATCCCCAGGCGGCCAACAAAAAATTGACGTGCATCAGTAAGGCGATACTCCATTCGAACGCATCCTCGTAGTCATCGTAATTTGGCAACAAGACATCAAGAAACAACGTTAACACGCCTATGCTGAGTATCAGCAGACTTAACCCCTGCTGCCAGTTCTGGCTCGGTTCTGACTGCTTGAGCACCATCAGTCGATAGGTAATGAGCAATTGACACAGATAGGTCAGGGTAAAATAGAAAATAATCCCGATCCTGCGGGCAAGCCTGAAATTGTCGCCAAGCGCTCCAAGCGAGATGGTGTAGAGCACCAATGCCGCCACGGCAAAAAAACCCAAGTTGCGAATTGTGTTACGTTTATAGCCGTAGTACCACAGTTGCCTGGAAGAGTTGTACCAGTAATAGAGATAGAGCAAAGCCAATGGCAACATCGTGGCTTTGAAAAAGAAGAAGGCTGTGCCTTGTCGGCCGGTGGCACTAATGGAAGTACAACTATCCCAATAGGGGTTGCACCAGGGAACGTAACCCTCGCTGGCTGCGATCAGGTAGTTGATATTAATCGCCAGCGTAGGCAGCACAAACAGCAGTGCCGCTGTCAATGCCAGGCTTAATTTGGGCTGTTTAAATTCCTGATTCATATGGACGCGTTTCTCATTTACAGATGCTAGTAAGACTGCCTGCCAAAGTGCAAGAAAATGAGAAGGCAAGACTGGTTCGCTGATGTATTGGCAAGACGAACTGAAAATCGCAAGCCTTCTGCGGCTCTGTTTGCTGCTGGTTTGCCTGTACTCGACCCACGCCAATGGGCAGAGTCTCTCCGATAGGGGTCTCAATTGCTCACAGCGACTGCCAGCCGCCGATGAAAGCTATCCTTTCCTGAGACAAACACCGCTCACGGAATCCCCGGATACAGCGTTGGATATCCAGTCCATAGAATTCTCCCGGCTTCGAATATTTGATGAGAACAACCCCGAGGAAAATAACTGGTTATTTCGCTGGGCGAATCGGCTGCATATCCTCACTCGCGAAAATGTGATTGATCGCTTACTACTCTTTGAGGAGGGCGATCAGGTGGAGGGGCATACGCTGGAAGAAACGGCCCGCATTCTGCGTGCCCAAAACTATTTCTTTGACGCCGACCTGAGACTTGTCAGTCGCTGTGATGAGCGGGTTGCGGTGGAGGTCATCACCAAGGACACCTGGTCCCTGACGCCAAACCTGTCTTTTGACCGATCCGGTGGTGAGAATACTTTTACCGTTGGCATCAGTGACAGCAACCTGCTGGGGCTGGGGAAACAGCTGGCTATTGAGCGCGGAGAAGACCTCGATCGGGTATCCGAGGAAATAGCCTATACCGACCCGAACGTTTTTGGTACCTGGGTCAGAAACCAGACCGTTGTCACCGACAGCGACGACGGGTCGCGCCAGCTTTTCGATCTTGCCCTGCCGTTTTACAGACTGGACAGCCGACGAAGCTGGGGAGTGAAACTGGAAAACCAGAGCAGAATTGACGCCCAGTTTTTCCTCGGGGAAGAAGTTACCGAGGTAGAACACGATATCGAGATTGGCGAGCTAAGCTATGGTTGGTCCCGCGGCCTGATTGATGGGCGCTATAGCCGATGGTCGGCTGGCATCAGTTATCGCCGTGACCGATTTGCCTCGGGCCCTGACTTGCCCCCACCCACCCTTTTCCCGGTCGACCGGGAACTCAGCTACCCATTCTTGCAGCTTGAACTTGGCGAGGACCGTTTCGTGACTGCGTTCAACCTCGACGAAATACTACGAACCGAGGATCTCTATCTGGGCTATAACCTGAAGACCAGAATAGGCTACGCTGCTGAAAGCATGGGTTCGGACCAGAACCGCATTGTGCTTGAAGGATCTTTTTCCGATACGCTGCATTACGACAGTCGGCAACTGTGGCAACACAGCTTCACCTGGTCGGCCCTGCTCAATCAGGATTCAGGACATTCTGAAGACGTTGTCCTGGGCTACAACACGCGCTACTTCTTCAGGCAATCTGACCGCTGGTCTTTCTCGGCACAGATGCGCGGCTCCTATACCAACAACCTGAGCAGGGAAAGAGCGCTGTTCATGGGAGGGGAATCCGGAGTAAGGGCTTTCGACAACAGACTGCAATCCGGCAGTCGAAATTTAGTGATTAGCCTGGAAGAACGACTCTACACCGACTTGCATGTTTTCAATCTGATACGAGTGGGAGCAGCGATCTTTACTGATGTTGGCCGCGCCTGGACCCCAGGGCAACCCAGTGGGCTCGACGACCCATGGCTTGCCAATATTGGGCTCGGCCTAAGGCTGATGTCCAGCAAAGCGGCATCGAGCCGAATCGCCCACATCGATTTCGCTTTTCCGGTGACCAACAGAAATCATCCAGCAGTGGACAGCGTGCAGATAGCGATTAATGTGAAAAGCCGGTTCTAGGGTTCTTTTGAGAGTTCAATCCCGAGCAGCCTGTTTACCAAGCATTGCTATAGGTTCTCACCACCAGGATTTTTACCGCGTAATTTTTGCAGCAGTTTCTCAAAGTCAGAAACTTTGAAGGGCTTGCCAATACTGCCGATGATATCGAGATTCAATTCCTTGCCAATCCTGGCGGTCACCTGTCTCGTTTCCTTGCTGGAACCGCTGACAATAATAATTTTGGCCTTACAGTTCTGGGCAGCCAGAAACTGCAGAAATTCCAAACCATCGAAGCCCCGTTCAGCGATCTCCAACTCTTCATCCACACCCAGGTCCAGATCGAGGGTGATGTAGTCGGGCTGGACCTTTCGATATTGCCGGCGAATGAGTTCGTAATCGTTCACCACCGTCACTTCGTAACCGGTCTCTTGGCCCAGGGTTTCGATGATTTCGGAAATTCCTGTGTCATCATCGATTACCATCAGCTTGGGATGCTCGACGTCGCTGTTCATGTCTGTCTCTGCGGAGGATTCCTCCGACCCTGCCTCCAGCATCAGAGCTCGGGCCAGGGGAACAAATCAACCGGGGGTGCTTCGAGATCTACTTCATTACCTCGAGCCATCACGAAACTGGGCTGCAACAATGCTGAAACATCTTCGAGCGGATTGTTGTCGTAGGCGACAATATCGGCATCCTTGCCCGCCTCGATACTGCCCGTAATCTCACTGATACCAATGAGATCAGCAGCATTGACCGTCGCAGAAATAAGGATCTCCCGTGCAGGCACGCCGGCATCATTCATCAGCACCGCTTCATAGGCATTGGTGCCGTGATCGTTCACTCCAGCATCGGTACCGTAAGCGATCTTCACGCCTTTCTCGTACGCAATTCTCAATGCATTGCGCATTATCGGCCCAACTTCCAAAGCCTTTTGCCGCACTTCCGGAGTATAAAAATCCGGGCGTTCAGTCGCAATGCGCTCAACCGTATGTCCAGCGATAAGCGTTGGCACCAAATAAGCGCCAGTTGCCACAAACAGGTCAGCCACCTCTTCGTCCAGATACGAGCCGTGCTCAATTGAATCGACCCCTGCACGCAGAGCCGCCATCATGCCGGTCTTGCCGTGGGCATGGGCTGCTACTTTCCTGCCCATGGCATGGGCGGCCTGTACCAGCGCGATTTGTTCTTCATCGGTAAATTGTTGTTCGGTTCCCGTGGCGGTCATACTCAATACACCACCTGTAGCCACATACTTGATATGGTCTGCCCCGGCCCTCACCTGGGTCCTGACCGCCTTGCGGCATTCTGTTGGTCCGTCACAGACTCCGGAGTGTGGCTCAGGAAAGACATCATCGCGGAATCCACCTCCATCACCATGACCACCGGTAGGCGTGATGCCCTGACCCGCCGCACGAATGCGCGGACCCATGACAATTCCCTGATTAATGGCATCGCGAAGGGCGAAGATGGCATTGCGGGAACCGCCCACATTACGAATCGTAGTAAAACCCGCACGCAAGGTACGCAAACCAAACTGATAACCCAGCAAGGTGCTGAACTCCGGCGTACGAGTGACAGCTATTTCCCGACGATTAGGTTCCTGTTGACTGAGTATGTGTGTGTGCGAATCGATCAGTCCTGCCATCACAAACTGATCAGACAAATCGATAACCCTGGCATTGGCAGTGCCGGCCACTTGCCCGGGTGCGACAAATCCGTCCCGAACTTCAATGATGACATTGTTCCTGACGATGACGCTCTGTTGCGTAAGCGGTGCCTCCCTGGCATCGGCGAGCAAGGTACCGGCATGAATAATTTTCCACTCGTTTGATGATTGTGCCGACAAGGCAGTGGCGAAAACGAATGCCCCGAAAAATAACAGTGTTCTTAACATGATTAATATTCTCTTATTCTGGTTTGGCTCGACCCGCTGGCAAGGCTGGTGGTATGGGTCACGCGGCACCAGACCACCAGTTTTGCTAACCCTAGCATACCCCAACTAAGGTGCTTTATTCATGCCGCCGAAAAATCTGGCAGTGGTTCGGTTTGAAATGTAAAACCGAGGTTGGTCGGATGAGCAATCGGCTGGTCTGTTTCTGGACACGCCGTAAACCCATCCCTGGGGGCTCGGGAGCAGCATCCCTGCTGCTCACGGTCCTGAAACAGACCAGCCGATTCCTCATCCTGATAGGGCCAGTGATATTTTCAAACTGAGCTACTAGCAAAAATTCCTACACTCGAATACCGTGATAGCATCTATCTGTATAGACCCCTGCAATGCTTTTTTCTATTCCTAAAGACAAGGTATCTAAAGCAGCAATGATCACTGCGCCTCAGGTTCGCAACAGTTTCCGTTTACTGGTTCTTGCTGGCACTATTCTTGGTATTCAATTTTTCACACCAACGCTGCTGGCACAAAGTCAGGGGCAGAGAATCAAAGAGGCGTTGCTGCAGGAAGTGATGACTGTTGCGGAAAGCTTTTCTGAAAAGCGAGGGACCCCGCCAGTTATCGAAGCCTACACGGGACAGGATGAGAATCGGGAATTGGTTGGTTATGTGTTAACAACGCCAGATTACCCGCCAGAAGAAACCGGTTACAGCGGAACCATCGATTTGCTGGTTGGACTTGATCTCATGGGTAACATCACTGGCGTCAAGGCGTTGGACTACCAGGAATCACATCGACTGGTGCGCGGGGACTTCATTAATGAGTCGGGGTTTCTGCAGCAGTTTGTTGGCAGAAATCTTGGAGATGAATTACTGCCCGGACAGGACATCGATGGCATGTCCCGGGCCACCATCACCAGTTGGGCAGTTGCCCGCGGTCTGCGCAACTCGGCGCGTAGATTTGCCGTCGCCTACCTTCCGGACTCTGCTGTTGCCATTGATGTGCAGGAGCAAACCGACGCCTTGCAATCGTTCCAGGAGATGTCCTGGTCAGAATTGGTTCAGTCAGGTTACGTGAAGGAGATGGAAGTTCCGCTGGACTCCACCGGAACGGATACTGCAGGGCTTACACTTTCGATTGCCTATATGGGGCACTACAGGTTGGGAGAGCTTTTGATTGGTGCGGCGGATTATTCCAACGCGGACCGAACGGCCAGCGGCATGGTTGCAGACGGTCACATGATGCTGCTTGGACTGAGAGGTCGCACCAGCCAGTTGCAACAACTTCGGCTGGGAGCCATGCAGGATGATGTGCTCTACCCTAACACCGAAGACCGGGTAGTGTTCGCCGGCACTGGTAACGATGGGAAGATAAAAGATCAGGCCCAGCTTGCTGTGGCCCTGTTTCTCGATCCGGCTATTGATATTGCCAGGCCATTTTCCCTGCTTTATGACACCAGCAGTCGAGCTGGCGATTTTGAGAATTATGTTGGCGTGGAATATCACGTCCCGGATGAAATAATCAATCTGGTTCTCGGCCGGCCCTCGATTGTTGCCGCAGTCACCGACACAGACGACTCAAACTGGTGGGGGATCGGCGTCGTTCTCTTGATACTGGCTGCGCTGGCCTTGGGCCTGCGCGTGGCTCAACTCGTTTCCCGTCGATCTCAGCAGGCTAACGATTAAACAGCGGTGCCGCTCTACGCTCATTCGAAGTCGGAAGTATTGAATCGCACTTCAAGATAAGACACTGAGCCTTCCACTTCCGTGTATTGATGGGGTGTTCCCACAGGGATCAGAACCGCATCGCCTACAGTTACGCGACGAGCCATGCCACCTTCAATATTGCGACGGGAACCGGCTTCCCCGACTACAACACCGCCAGTAACCAGTGTGCCAGCCCCCTCGACGATGAAGTGGAGCTCCGTACCGACCTCATGAATAATTGCACCCGCTGCCTGGGTTCGCTTGATCAGGTTGATGCGGAAATCTCCCCCATTGGCGACGTTGCCTACACCCATATTGCCGCGCTCTTCCAGAGTGGCAGCCAGGGCTGACTCCAGATCGTCGGCTTTGACATACAGTCCAGGCGGCATGGGTGACTGGGCCTCGATAATCACAAATGATGTGAAAAAGATCAGGGCTAGCGTGCATACTTTTCTCATAATGTGATTCCTCATTGGGAGCGCTTCAGGGAGAGATGCCCTGTTGGCTCTGTAATTCCTGTTTCAATAATTCGCCTGTCCTTCAATATCTTGACGAGCAATCGTAGTCAGCTTATTCCAGCCATTCCCGGTGACCCTTGGAAATACTGGTGCCACCATCAACCGGAATCGTCGTACCATTGGTATAAGCGCCTGCGCGTGACATAAGGTAAGTCACTATACCGATAATTTCTTCAGGCTTGCCAACCCGTCCCAGGGGGCAATCCTTCTCGATGTCTTCCAGGTAGTGCTCGAAGACATAGTCGGTCATCCTGCTGGCAAAAAACCCTGGCGCTACAGCATTCACCGTGATGTGATCCCTGGCCAAAAACACCGCCAGGGTTTTGGTGAGGTGGTGCAACGCTGCCTTGCTGGCTGAGTAAGCAAAGGTGGGAATTCGCTGCACAACCGGAACGTGAATCCCGTCCATGGAACCGATATTGATTACCCTGGCTGGGCTGTCATCACTTCCGGCTTCCGCTAAAAGAGGCGCCAGGTCTCTTGTTAACGAAAATACGGCAGACAAATTGGTGTTGACGACTTTCTCAAATGCCTCATCGGGATAGTCAGCCAACTGGGCTGCAAAATTGGTTCCAGCATTATTAATAAGCACATCCAGCTTGCCCCACTTTGAGGAAACCAGATCAGCCAGAGTCTTTCTGCCTTCAGCAGTTGAGATATCTGCAGCGACGGCATCCACATCTCCCAGCGCGGAAAGCGAGGACATTGCCTCGTCTACCCTGGCCTGCTTGCGGGAGGCGACAATGACGCTGGCACCGTTTTGTAACAGGCCCTCAGCCATGCTAAGCCCGAGCCCGGAGGTACCACCGGTCACAACGGTTTTCTTGCCAGCGGGCGAAAACAAAGAGTCTATTGAATAATCACTTGAGCTATCAGCGCCCACGGTTGCCTACCTCGTCCGGTATCGAAAGAAACGTTACGAGTTTCCTAGCTTGGACAAAGCTTTGCAAGCCAGAGTAATATGCCTGCAGCACGACATCCGTGCTTATAACAACAATTCCAATCTTGCGGAGCGCGTATGAGCACCGATTTCGACAGCAGCAACCCTTCCCTGGAAGAAGCAGAAGCCCACCTGAAATCCAATATGCGTACCGTCGCCATGACGGCCCTGGCGGGGACCAGCATCGAATGGTACGACTTCTTCCTCTATGCCACTGCTGCTGCACTGGTGTTTCCAGCGGCGTTTTTCCCCGATGCCACTCCTGCCGTTGGCCTGATTCTTTCCTTCTCAACTTTCGCCTTTGGCTTCATCGCCCGGCCGGTTGGCGGCATCCTGTTTGGTCATTTTGGCGATCGCATCGGTCGCAAGCGCACGCTGGTGCTGGCCCTGGTACTGATGGGAGTAGCCTCAACCCTGATCGGTCTGCTGCCCACTTTCGCAACCATAGGAATCGCCGCTCCTATTCTGCTTTCAGTCCTGCGTTTCGCTCAGGGTCTGGCTATTGGCGGCCAATGGGGTGGCGCCATGCTGCTGGTCACCGAAAGCGCACCTGACGACAAGCGAGGTTACTACGGGTCCTTCGCCCAGGCAGGCGCGCCCGTTGGCGTGATCCTGGCCAACCTGGCCTTCATCATTATCAGCGCCACGGTTTCCGAGGAGGCGTTCATGAGCTGGGGCTGGCGGGTGCCTTTCCTGGCCAGCGTGGTTCTTATCGGCATCAGCATGTATATCCAGCTCCACCTGGAAGAGACCGAAGCTTTCAGGGAACTGGAGCTGATCCGCGAAACCCAGCATGAGGATGCCGAACCAGTGGTGAGACGTTCTCCGGTTCTCGAAGCCCTGGCCAAATATCCGAAAACCATCGCACTGGCTGCAGGTGCCTTCCTCTCTATCCAGGTTTGTTTTTATATATTGATTGGCTTCATTCTGGCATTTGGGTCCGATCCCGGGGGTGCGGCCATGAGCAGGGACCAGGTGCTTGCCGCGGTGCTGATTGCTTCGGCAATACAGATACCGTTTCAAACTGTGGCTGCTTCCTATTCCGACCGCTACGGCCGACGCGGGGTCTTCATGCTCGGCGCATTACTCATGGGCCTGTGGTCTTTTGCACTGTTTCCACTCGTTGCCACCGGGAATTTTATACTCGCTATTGTCGGCATCAGCGGTGGCCTGGGCTTTCTGGGGATGATGTATGGTCCGCAAGCGGCTTTTTACACTGAACTGTTTTCCACCGAGGTGCGCTACTCTGGCGCATCACTGGGTTATCAGATTGGAGCCATCGTTGGAGGGGCCTTTGCCCCCACTATCGCTACTATCCTGTGGACGGAATACGACATTATCTGGGTTTCTGTGTACATGGCCGTGGCATCGCTGGCTTCACTGATCTGTGTATGGATGCTCACTGAAACTTCTGGCAATAGTCTTAATGCCTGAAAACACAGTCTGATTTGAAGCAAACCATCAGGGCGATTTCGCCGGACTGGTCTCGGCGGAATCGTCCCCTGCATTTCTGTTGCCGTGGGTTTGTTCCTCTTCCCACTCCTCATTGAGCTTTTTCACCATGGCCACGTAGTCGGGATTTTTGTGTGCCGCAACGGTGGGGTCATAGACTTCGGCTAACTCCCTCATCTGCGCGCGATCCCGCTGGTTGAAGCGCTCCGCAAGATCTGTTGCCTCGTCCATGGAGTAACCAATATTCTCCAGTACCACCCTGCCCATTCGAATTGAACTGTCGAAGGTATCGCGAATAATCTCTCTGACTCCGGCGAACCAGAGATCATAAACATGATGTCGCGATACCGCCCGTGCCACGACTTTGACATGGGGGTGATGTTTGAGCACATGTTTGGCCAGCTCAGTGATTTGTTCCCGGTTATCGATGGCGATCACGAACACGTCAGCCTGTTCGATGCCCGCGGCGTGCAACAAGTCGGGACGGGTGGCATCACCGAAGTAAACCCGAATGCCAAAAGCCCTGAGCATCTCCAGATGTTCCGAGTTGTAGTCAATCACAGTGGTTTCATAACCACTGGAGCGTACCAGTCGGTTGACGATGCCTCCAACCCGACCGTGACCGGCGATTAGCACTTTGCCCTGCTGGTCAATGTCATCGGCTTTTCGCTCACCCTGTTTTGAGTACCGGGGCGCAATGATTCGATCGAAGATCAGGAACAGAATCGGCGTGAGCAACATGGACAGTGCCACTATCAGCAACAACTGGTCGGCCAGGCCGGCAGGAATTACCGAGATGCCCACAGCGTAGGACAACAGCACAAATCCAAATTCACCGGCCTGGGCCAGTCCCAGCGCGAACAGCCAGCGATTGGCACCTACCAGCTTGAACTTGAATGTGAGCAGGAACAAGACCGCCAGCTTGATTGCGATAAGCAGGAAAGTGAGGCCCACGATGCCTGCAAAATTGGCAAACAGCAGTTCGAAATCAATTCCTGCGCCGACAGTCATAAAAAACAGTCCCAGCAGAAGCCCGCGAAACGGATCGATATCCGATTCCAGTTCATGGCGGTACTCGCTGTTTGCCAAAACCACCCCCGCCATAAAAGTACCCAGGGCTGGGGACAGTCCCACCAGTGTCATCAACAGGGCAATACCAATCACGATCATCAGCGCAGTAGCAGTAAACAACTCGCGGAGATGGGCCATGGAGATAAAGCGAAACAGAGGCCGGGTAAGCTGGCTGCCACCCACAACCACGAACGCGATAGCGGCGAGTGTGATGAGCATCGCCAGCCAACCGGGCTGTCCCTCGACCAGGCTGAGTCCGGCCCCATGATCTTCCGTCGCCTCATGCTCACTAGTGATCGGCACTTCCGGGGCGGCATCCATGAGCTCTGGCATCGCCAGTAGCGGCAGCAAAGCCAGCATTGGAATTACGGCGATGTCCTGAAACAGCAGCACGGAAAAACTCGCCTGTCCACCGTCGCAACGCATCAAGCCTCGCTCATTCAGGGTTTGCAATACGATCGCGGTGGAAGACAACGCCATGATAAGTCCGATAGCGAGTGCAATCTTCCAGGGCTGACCCAGCAGCAAGGCGACCCCCATCACGGCCAGCGCCGTGAAGCTCACTTGCAGGCCACCCAGCCCCAACAGGCGTGCGCGCATATCCCATAACAGCCGCGGCTCCAGTTCCAGCCCGACCAGGAACAACATCATCACCACACCAAATTCCGCGAAGTGCTGGATTGAAATTACGTCCACCTGCAAAACAGAGAGCAACGGGCTAATAGCAATGCCAGCGATGAGATACCCCAGCACCGAGCCCAATTTCAGCCAGGAAGCAATGGGAACCATGGCTATGCCGGCGGACAGAAATATAAAGGCGAGCAGTAAGAAATCAGTCATGGACCTTTCGCAAAATCAGGTAGTGTCTCAGTTTGAAATCGAAAACCGAGGTTGGCCGGATGAGCAATCGCCTGGCCTGTTTCTGGACACGCCGTAAACCCATCCCTGGGGGCTCGAGAGCAGCATCCCTGCTGCTCACGGTCCTGAAACAGGCCAGGCGATTCCTCATCCTGATAAGGCCAGTGATATTTTCAATCCGAGCCACTACCCAAAATCAAGCTATGTTGACGGATTTCACATTGTAGCCCTTATCCTGATATGTAACACTTCGGCTTCTTTGAAACCACGCATTGCAGCCAGACGAGGAACTCTCACCATGCGCTTTCGTCAACTTATTCCAGCCCTGATTCTTATGCTCCTGGCATCCGGCCTGCAGGCCCAGGACTATGATGCCCGGGTGAATGCCGAACGGCTCGCTGAAGCCAGTGAAGAACAAGGGGCGTGGCTTACCTATGGTCGCACCTATGACGAACAACGTTATAGCCCGCTCGACCAGATCAACCGGGAGAACGTCAATCAACTTGGCCTGTCCTGGTATGCCGATGTCACTACCAGTCGGGGGCAGGAAGCGACACCGATTGTGGTCGATGGGGCGCTGTACGTGTCCACCGCCTGGAGCCTGGTGCATGCCTTTGACGTGCGTACTGGCGAAAGCTTGTGGACCTACGACCCTCGCATCGATCGCGCCAAGGGCAGAGATGCCTGCTGCGATGTGGTCAACCGGGGCGTGGCGGTCTGGGATGGCAAGGTCTTCGTCGGCACTCTCGATGGCCGCCTGGTCGCACTGGATTCCAGCACCGGCAATGTGTTGTGGGATGTGATGACAGTGGATCCCGATTTGCCCTACACCATCACCGGTGCTCCACGGGTTGTTAAAGGTAAAGTCATTATTGGTAACGGTGGCGCCGAGTATGGTGTGCGCGGCTATGTGACAGCCTACGATGCTGCCACTGGAGAACAATCCTGGCGCTTCTATACCGTCCCCGGAAACCCCGCCGATGGTTTTGAAAATGACATCATGGCCAATGCGGCGAACTCCTGGAATGGCAGCTGGTGGAATCTCGGTGGTGGTGGCACCGTTTGGGATGCTATGGCCTACGATCCGGAACTGGATTTGTTTTATATCGGTGTCGGCAATGGCTCCCCATGGAACCAGGCCCTGCGTAGCCCGGGCGGTGGCGACAATCTGTTCCTCTCATCTATCGTTGCACTGGATCCCGACGATGGCAGCTACCGCTGGCACTATCAAACCGTACCGGGAGAAACCTGGGACTACACGGCAACCCAACACATTATGCTGGCTGATCTGGAGATTGAAGGGGAAACCCGCCGGGTAGTTATGCAGGCACCCAAAAATGGTTTCTTTTATGTGCTGGACGCGGCCACTGGTGAGTTGATTTCCGCCGAACCTTATACCCCGGTGAATTGGGCCAGCCATGTGGATCTTGAAACCGGCCGACCGGTAGAAAATCCGGAAGCCCGTTTCGAACGTACCGGCTCCGGCGCCATAGTCTTGCCCGGACCACTTGGTGGCCATAACTGGTATCCTATGGCGTACAGCCAGGATACGAATCTGGTCTATATCCCGGTGACCGAAAACTTCATGGGCTACGTGGCTGACAACGAATTTGTGCCCGACCCCGAAGGCTGGAATACCGGCGTTGATTTCGGTCGCGGCTTTCAACTGGTCATGAGCCAGCCCAACCCGCCGGTGAATGCTGCGCTGCTTAAAGCCTGGGATCCGGTGCGGCAGGAAGAAGCCTGGAGAATTCAACACGAAGTGGGCACCGGTAATGCCGGTGTGCTGGCAACAGGCGGCGGCCTGGTGTTTCAGGGCACCCGCGCTGGCGAATTCGTGGCTTATAACGACGCCACAGGTGAGCGGATCTGGGCAACTCCGACCCAGGCAGGCGTGATGGCAGCTCCATCCACTTTCATGCTGGATGGCCAGCAACATATCGCTCTGCTTGCAGGCGCACCAGCTCTACCGGAAGGAGTGCAGGCCACTACAGTCGCTTCCACCAACAACTCCCGCTTGCTGGTGTATCGTATTGGTGGCGATGCACAATTACCAACAGAGCCGGCTGTCACTCTTAACGAGGGTGATTTTATACTGCCGAGAATCGATGCCACTAATGAGCTAATCTCCCAGGGCGAGACTGCCTACAACCAGAACTGTTCTGTATGTCATGGCCCCATGGCCGTATCTCTGCGCCCTGACACCTATCCCGACCTGCGCTTCAGTCGACGCCTGGAAACAGTCGATACCTGGAATGCGGTTGTGCTGGAAGGAGAACTTCAGGATGCGGGCATGGTTTCTTTCGAAACCATTCTCGAGGATGGTGATGCGGAAGCGATTCGCGCATTCGTGGTCAACCAGGCCAATCTGTTTGGCCAGTAATTGCCTGGAATAACCTAACCGCAAGCAAACTCATGAATGAAGTCGTAAGCGACACTGACCAGGCCCGGCAGACTCAGTTGGGCCTGTTCAGTCTCATTCATGGGGACCGGCTGGGATCGGCCCTGGGTCGCTTCGCCATTGCCTCTCCCCTGACAGCCGCATTGGCTGCCGCTGCCACCGGTTTTTCCGCGGCAATCATTACCACCCTTGAAGGCACATTCATAAATCCGCAGCTCAGCCTGGATTTGTTTCATGATATTGGCTGGTGGAATCAGTTTGTATTGGCCATTGCCACACTCATTTATATTGCAGGTGCCTATTTCGGCGCCTATCCGCGCACGCTCAGACAGTTGGTAGATGCGGGTGTCATACAGGCAACTGAGTCTGAGTGGAAGAAAGTCAGAAGGTTTACCAAGGCTCGATTGAACAACCCAGGCACCGTGGCATTGCCTTATGTTTGCGGTAGCCTGGCAGCCTTGTTGTCATACTATGTGACTCAAACATCAGGAGCCTGGTTTGACGCCAATCGTTACTATGCTGGCTGGCTGATCCCGCTACACTCTTTCATGCTGTATTACCTGCTCACCTATCTTACCCTGAGGCTGTATTTCGCCTTCCTGATTCTCAGGATGCTGTTTGCTTTCAAGGTGAACATTCAACCCTTCCACACAGATGGCTGTGGCGGCCTGGGCAGCCTCAAGCTGCAGTCGGGAAAACTCTATCTTGGCCTGCTGGTATTTGGCTTCATCGCCGCCGCTGGCATGATTTCCAATACTGAAAACTACGGTCTGGAATTGTTCGATGCCTATAATCTGGCCATGCTGATTGCCTATATGACCATCACCAGCATTGCATTCTTCTTGCCACTGTATGCCACTTCAACGCGGATGCGCGAAGCCCAGGAGAAGTTTCTGGAGTCGATTAACGCTCGCTATCGCACCCTGCGCCACAAGCTTGAAGACGACCTGGCGGCCAGGGGTAGCAATGAGGATATTCTTGCGCTTGAATCACTCAAGGCCACGGCACGCTCCATGCAGGTATGGCCATTTAATAACACATCGCTGGCGAAGTTTTTCGCTGTGGTCTCCACACCGCTAGTGATCATTTGTCTTTATGCCCTGATAATAAACTGAACATCTTTGTTTCAAGCAATAAAAAAGCCAGCGACATTTGTCGCTGGCTTTTTTGTATCAGAGCTTGGTAGATCAGGACGTTAATCAATCTCCAATGGCGCGTAATAACTGCCACCCGCAGATTCGATTTCCTGGCGTCGCTGCTGCCATTCCGGGCCAGCAGAACCGCCTTCCTCGTACTTCAAATCCTGGCGCAGGTAGTTCCAGCTGGTCGGATCCAGCTCCTGAGCCATGGTCCAGTACTGTTCTGCCTTGTCGTCGTTGCCATTATTGAAATAATAGCCACCGAGTCTAAACGCGGGCTGGGCACGCTCTGCTTCAGGCGTACGGGTGAAGATGTTCTCTTCGACCTTGTCCTCGTCCCACACATACTCGCTGTCGGCTCCTTTCGCCACCCAATCGCGCACGATAGGCACGTATTCGTCGGTACCGAACGCTCCATTCATATGAACGGCGGCGTAGGTTCCTTCGTTAAGACGAACGATCCTTCCTTCTTCGTCAATCCATACCCCGGAAGGGACGTTGACCAGATTGTACAGCGCACTGATGTGATGGTTGACATCGATAATGGCTGTGTAAGAGACATTGGCCGCATCAAAGATTGGGCCAGCATCAGCTTCGCCGCCCGTATCCTGGGCCGCGGAGATAATTTCAAAATCCGGATAATCGGCTTTGAGTTCTTCGTAGATTGACTGCCACACGGGCACGTCTAGTCGGCATCCTCACCAGGAGGCCCAGGTCAGTAATAAGACCTTCTTCCCCCGGTAATCCGATAGGCGAACCGGATTGCCTTCGCGATCAGGCAGCTCAAAATCCGGTGCCATGCCACCGCGGAAGAAAGACTGTCGTTCCAATGGCATTACACCGAAACTCCAGACGCCATCTTCGTGATCGGCTACATGGGCTTGTCGCAGGCGGTCGGCCAGGTTGGTGACATTGAACCAGCCCTGCCCGCTGCGGGTAACAAACATGTCACTGTCGCGGTCCTGCAGCACTGGAATACAAAGCTCATCCAGGCACGCGCCTTGTGGCTTTAATTCGAAATCGTTAATGCGAGTGAGATCTTCGGGTTTGACCCAGAGATCGGTGGCATCGGGCAGGGTCTGCTCGATTTCCACCACGCGCTCTTTGTAGAGCACGGTTGCATCCTGGGCTTTGACGCCCAGTGAAACCGTGGCTACCAGTAGCGCACTCGCAACGGTTAATACCTGCCGCTTTAGCGGCTGATAATTCGTTGTCATAGTAAAAGTCTCTAGAAAATTGCAGGGACCATAGTAGAGGGCTGGGCGGGTAGAAGCAACGGAAACCCGTGGTTTGGCGCTGAGTTGCGGGCATGTAGGGGCGGTTGGTTTAGCTTGGGTTGTGCCTGCGAGTTCTGGGGATGCAGGGGCAGGTGATGTAGCTGGAGTCGTGCCTGCGAATTGCGAGGAGAGGGGGCAGATAGTGTAGTTTGGACACGCCGTAAACCCGGGCCCGGCCACCGATCACAGATCGGTGTCGTTCGATTGTCGCTGCAAGCTGACGCTTGCAATACGCTCGATCTCACCCATGGGGGCTCGAGAGCAGCATCCCTGCTGCTCACGGTCCGGCACTACACTATCTGCCCCCTCTCCTCGCGGTTCAGTTCATCTCTCTGGCATCGTGAGCGTTTACATTTGCTGGCAATGGATTGCTTGAATCTCTAGTATTGGTGAATGTTTCTTCCTCAATAGGAGAACTTTCATGCATCGAACTCTAATGATAATAATTGGTGCTGCGCTTTTGTTCTGCACTCAGGCGCTGCTTGCGCAGCAGAGCGATATTCCGCGCACGGCTTATGGTCATCCTGACCTGCAGGGTATTTACACTTATCGAACGCTGACTCCGCTTAATCGGCCGGTGGAATTGGCTGACAAGGAAGTGCTGACTCCGGAAGAGGCGCGGGAGTGGCAGGCTTATGAAAACAGACGGCAGAATCGGGATCTGATTATTGATTCTGTGGGTGGCGCTGGGTATCCACCGGGTGTTATTTCCTACAACGAATTCTGGTATGAGCGTGGCAAAGAGACTGTTGCCGATCGGCGGACTTCACTGGTTTATGATCCGCCCAATGGCAGGGTGCCGGCGCTGAATGAGATTGGACAGGAGCGGGCGCGGATTCGGGCGGAGAATCGGCGGCTGAGTTTTGGTCCTGAGGCTCGTACTCTGGCTGATCGTTGTTTGCGTAGCAATGGTGCGGGGCCACCTCTGGTGCCAGGTTCCTATAACAACAATATTCAGATTGTGCAGACGCCTGATCATGTGATGATTCTGAATGAGATGGTGCATCGTGCGCGGATTATTCCTTTTGCGGATAAGCATCAGGAGAGGAACATTCGAAGATGGGATGGAGATTCTATTGCCCGTTGGGAAGGCGATACGCTGGTGATCAGTACTCGTCATTTCTTTTATGATGACAATCCGCGGGGGCTGTCTACTGAAGCCGTGGTCGAGGAACGCATCAGCCGTCTCGATGACAGCACTCTGGATTATGATTTTACCGTGAGCGATCCTCGTTCCTGGGATGAGAGCTGGTCGGCCCGGTTTCCATTGCGGCAGATTGAAGATCCTATTTATGAGTATGCCTGCCATGAAGGGAATCATGGGCTGCCGGGAATTCTGGCGGGTTGGCGTCGTTATGAAGTCGAGGGATTGAATGGAGATGGCACGGCATTGGCTGCTGGTACGGATGACGACGAGTAAGCTGTTTTATCGTGGGAGGCATGCCTGCAGGGCTGCCTCCCTGCTCTGTTTTTCCCTGTTACTGAGTGCCTGTGATATTGAACCGGTTGCGGTGGGTGTTTGGGACGTGGTGACTGAAGCAGGCGGCGCTACTGAAGAAGCGGTGTGGACGATTACTGCGTCCCCGTCGCTTACTATTGAGGGTCCCCGCACTATTGAAGCCGAAGAGGTGGAGCTTTCCGGAAGCCGCTTGTCCTGGTCTTATGTTAGTCCTGCCCCCAACCGTGCAGCGGATGAAACCAGAACCAATTTCAATGGCACCGTAGACGGTGATCGCCTCAGTGGCACACTGTTTACCCAGTTTGGCAATTTCACTGTGACTGGCGAACGACGCTGATTTTTCCAGCAGGACGTTGTGCTCTCCCGGATCAGTGAAAGTTGTTTACGGACTGCCATCATCCGCCAATATTGATTCAATGTTCTGAACTCTTGGCGCGCTTGGCGAACTTGGCGAGAGCATCTTTCATAGTGCGCTAGTTTCTCTCGCTAAGCTCGCCAAGCACGCCAAGGTGGTCCGTGTATTAATTCGCCAGGAGAATGGCTAGGCGCCGTCGCCTGATTGGGAGAGCGCCTTGGTCAGGCGATAGAGAAATTCCTGCCCTTCAAAATAGGACTGGATATTGATGCGTTCATTCTGGCCATGGATGCGAATGTCGTCCACGTCGCCAAAGATTCCGGATACTCCATAGACTGGTATGCCTGCGTTGCGCAGAAACAGACCGTCTGTCGCTCCCGTGCTCATGGTTGGGATAACCGGAACACCTGGCCACATGTCATCTGTTATAGATTCTATGGCTGCCAACAGCGGCGGAGTCAGTGGCGAGGGTGGCGATTGGGTTGCCGAGCCAATGGGAGTGACCGTGACTTCCTCATTGTTGACGACTGATTGCAGTGTGCGATGAACTTCGTCGATAGACTCGCCCGGTAGCACCCGGCAATTGACTACTGCCGTGGCACGTTGGGGCAGTGCATTCTGGGCATGGCCTCCATCCAGCATGGTGGCAACGCAGGTTGTGCGCATTCGGGAGTTATAGACTGGCATTGAAGAGAGCAATTGCGCCGCCGATTGGTCGGGTGGGTTCTGCAGGATGCCCCGCATTGCTGCTGCGAGCTCGCCTTCCTCCAGATCAGCAGTGCGCTCAAAATAGGTTCGGGTGACTTCATTCAATTGCACAGGAAAATCGTAGTCCCGGATTCTGGTCAGGGCATCTGCGAGATGATAAATGGCATTGTCTTTCACTGGTAGCGAGCTGTGGCCACCCGGATTAGTTACTTCCAGGGTATAGGACTGATAGACCTTTTCGCTGGCCTGTACATTGTTGGAGATATAAACCCCATCGCGAATGGAGCCGCCACCGCCTTCGTTCAGGGCGTATTCTGCGTCAATCAGATCCCTATGGTTTGCCAGCAGATGGCGCACACCATTGTGGGTGCCGCCCTCTTCGTCTGCGGTGAGCGCAACCACGATATCCCGGTCGGGTACAAAGCCTTCTTCCTTGAGACGAATCAAATTGGCCACGTGAATAGCCGCTTCATCCTTGTCGTCTGATGTGCCCCGGCCGTAGTAATAGCCATCCTGTTCGATAAAAGTGAAGGGATCCAGAGTCCAGTCGGCCGGGTCGGCCTCTACCACATCGATGTGGGCAAGCAACAGCAAGGGTTTCAACCCGAGGTCGCGGCCTCGATAACGGGCCACCAGATTGCCCTTGCGGGGGGCGGGCTCGATTACCTGTACATCCTCTTCCGCAAAACCTGCCGCCAGCAGCCTGTCGGCCATGGCCTGGGCGGCGGCTGTATTGTCACCACTGCTGTGGGTGGTGTTGATGTTGACCAGTTCCTCCAGAAAATCCCTGGCGTTTTGCTGGTGGGGTTGAAGACCGTTCGCGACGGCTTCGTTGCTGGCATTGTCACCACTCGAAGTGCTGTCAGGCATCCCGCCCTGTGCAGGAGCGGAGGTCTCATCGCCACAGCTCACCAGTAAAAGCAGAAGCAGTAGTAAACTTCCGCGATATCAACCCGTATTTTTATTCATTGCATCTGCCTGTCTGGTTGCCGTGTGGTCACGCCTGGTTTTTTACTCAGGGAAGTCTAAACACATACAGGGTATTACCCCCGCGGCGTTGTCGAATTTCCGGTGTCATTACCCGATAGTTCACTCCATCTCCTGCAGCGATAGCCAGGTACTGCACGCCGTCGAGATTGTATGTCATAGGAAAGCCGCCGGCCGAGGAGTTGAGAATTTGTTCCCACAACACGTCACCGGTGTCCGCATCGAAGGCGCGAAACCTTCTGGCATCGTCGGAAACAAACACCAGTCCGCCGCCGGTCGTTAATACCGACCCGGTCATGCCGGCCCTCTGGGTGTATTGCCACTTCTTCGCGCCAGTGGCCACATCGATTGCGGTAAATAAACCAATCTCCGCATTCTGATCTGGTGTTGGCTCTTTTATGGACGTAGCCGAGCTGTGATAACCCCCCAGTACCGGGTTCACGGGATTCAGGTAAAACTCCATGCACACATTGTTGCTGGGAATATACAGCGCATTAGACTGTGGGCTGTAACCAACCGAATTCCAGTTGATGCCGCCGGTTGTGGATGGGCAAACGTACTTGCGTTGACGAATTTCGGTGATGTCCAGATCCGGATTGGTAATGCCCTTGCGGTTGGGAATGTCTACACCAACGATTACATTCTGGTAGTTGGTTTCCGTTGCCCAGAGGAATTCTCCAGTCTCTGCATCAAGTGTCCACACAATACCGGTCTTGCCTGGCACACCGGTAACAAGCTTGCGACTTGCGCTGGAGGTAATATTTGGGTTTATAAAAGTCACAGCATCGGGGTCAGGTGTCACTTCTGACTCCACAATAATACGCTCGAACGGATGGTCGAGATCCCAGTTTCCGCCAGGAATGTACTGAAAGTACCAGGCGATCTCACCGGTATCAGCCTCCAGCGCCAGCGTCGAATTGGTGTAGAGCACGTCGCCACCGCGGGTATCTCTCTGAATGGAGCCCCAGGGTATGGGGACGGCTACGCCTATATAGATCAGGTCCAGTTCCGGATCATAGCTGGCAGGCATCCACGCCGAGCCACCACGTCTTTGCTCATTGGGAACATCGCCCCAGGTTTCGCCTCCTGGTTCACCAATCTTGGGCACCGTGTTGCGACGCCAGATTTCTACCCCGGTATCCGGGTCGTGAGCTGTGATCCAGCAGCCGGTATTGATGTAGTAACAGCCCGACATGCCGACGATAATTTTGCCATCCAGCACCTGCGGACCACCGGAGTAGTGCTGGCCAATTTCCCAATCACCCATGCGCACTTCCCAGGTGACTTCACCGGTCTTCGCATTCAGGGAAACCAGGTAGGCATCGTGGGTGGCGATAATGAGCTGGTCTTTATAGAGCGTGGCGTTGCGGTTCGCACAGGCCAGGGTTGCTGCGTGGTCGACCTGGGGCCGGCGGTATTCCCACAAAGGGGAACCGTCGCGGGCATCCACCGCCTCAATGAAATCGCAGGCCTGGGGCAGGAACATCACGCCGTCGTGTACCAGGGGTGTGGTCTCCTGCTTGCCTGGCTCCATGGTCCATGACCAGGCCAGCCTGAGGGAGCCCACATTGTCTTTGTTGATCTGGTCCAGCGGGCTGTAAGCCCAGTTGTTGCCAGTGCGGCGCCACATCAGCCACTCATTGGGATCGGGGTTTTCCAGATCCTCCAGAGTCACGTCAGTGTAGTTATCAAACAGGGGCTGTGCCGACGATTGAGCCGACAATTGTGCCGACAACAAACACGGCAACAGCATCAGGGCTGCCACGAGCAATGGCTGGGAAGAGTGAATCTTACGCATCCTGGACTCCTTCTTGTTATGATTCCAAGGATACGAACTATCCCCGGTGGCGTCCAATGCCAAAGCAGGTGATTACTTTGGCTGCATTCAGGCGGTTTCTGGCCTGATGCAAAACTTCAAACTTCTGGTTGGCTATGTACTGGCATTCACGATCGGCGTGATCTGTCGGTGGATAGAAATCCCCTTGCCCGCGCCGACTGCTCTGTTAGGCGCCTTTATAGTCCTGTCGCTGACCTCGGGTTACCTGCTCACCGATTGGTGGCTGTCGCGATCAGATGGCAAAAAGGATATCCAAGGGGATATAGATGCTTAGTTCAATTCTGGGCCTCGGGCTGGCTTTCCTGATCGGCGCAAGCTGCCGCTTCTTCGACGTGCCCCTCCCGGCGCCGCCAAAATTAAGCGGCGCCTTGCTTGTGCTCACCATGACTCTGGGATTTGTGTTGTCACAGACCTGGCTTGCCTGAGTCGGGTTAGCTGCTCAACTGGTCTTGGGCACGCGCACCAGCAAACCATCTCCAACCTGTTCAGTGACCAGTCCCAACTCATTCACCGGTTTGTCCAGATCAAAGCTGCGCGTGAACTGGCTGCTGCTGACAAAGTTACTGGCAAAGCCATTGCTGGAAGTTTCATGACTGCTGCTCACGCTGCCCGAAACTGTCAGCAGGTTGGCTTCCAGATCCGTGTTCAGGACAAGCTCATGATCCGGTGGGGTTTTGACTTTCACCTGGTATTCATCGGGCGTCTCGGTAAATTCCAGTTCCGGAGAGCTGCTCTGAAAGGAAAAGCTCTGCCCATTATTTCCATAGACGCTAACACCAGCGGAACCGAATGGGGAGATGGAATTGAAGAGGGAATCCATCTGCTGTTGCATTTGCTGCATGCGCAGGAAAGGGTCCCCGCCAAACGCGAATGAAAAAGGATCAGCAGTGTTCCGGGAAGGAGCCCCCTGCAGCCTGGGTTCCAGGCGCTCCATGATGCTTTCGGGAATTTCTGAACTGGTAGCAGTTCCCGAGAGTCTCTGGTCCATTCGCCACAGGTAAAAACCTTGCAGGATAAGGCCGGCAATACACAACAGCAGGAACCCCACTGCCAGCTTCAGCTTGATTTCAGTGCTCATTTTTTCACCTTCTGCTTGAATCAACGGCCTGAAATCATGTCACCCGGGGACTTCAGGCCACAAAATTAATCTCGTTCAGCCTGAAAAATAGGGTCAGGAGAGCCAAATTCAAGGCCTCTTGGCAGGATACACAGAGTCGGATTACTGCATGAATTGTGCGATGATGTGGCCCACTTTTCTGGGTCGAATTTGGGGGAATTCATCGTGTCGGACAATCTGATTACTTATCCAAAGCCACGATTTCTGGCGATCATCATCGGCCTGTGTGGTCTGGGTCTGGCGCGTATCGGGTTCACGCTGGTCAGCGCCGGCGGTTCCTACTATTACCTGCTGGCGGGCGTGGTGCTCCTCGTCACTGCAGTGCTGTTATTCCGTGGTGATAAACGAGGTGCCCAGCTCTATGGAATTTTCCTCATCGCCACTTACCTGTGGGCCTTTTACGAAGCAGGGCTGGACGCCTGGGCGCTAATGCCGCGGGTAGCCATGTTCACCGTACTGGGCCTTTGGTTTGTGGTCCCCAGGGTTCGCCGCGGCTTGTGGCAAGCCAATCCCCCACCGCTGTTTCAGCAACGATCCACGCAAGCCACACTTGGTGCATTCGCGGTTCTGGTTATTGCCCTGTTTATTGCCAACACCGGTTACGAGGTCAACACTCCCAGTGCTGCAGGTACGGGTGAAAGCTTTAATGAAACCGGAGACTGGCTGCATTATGGTGCTACCAAGAGAGGCACCCGCTTCACATCGGCCGACCAGATCAACACTGGCAATGTCGCCCAACTGGAACCCGCCTGGCAGATTCGCACTGGCGTGCCCGGCGCTTTCAAAGGCACCCCTATCCAGGTGGACGATGGGCTGTACCTGTGTACAGGCCAGAACATTATTCTCTCCCTGCATCCGGATACCGGCGAAGAAGTCTGGCGCTACGACCCACAAATTCAAGCGGCGCGGATTGGCTTCTGGGATACCTGCCGTGGTGTTACCTACTACGAGATAGAAGACGCGGATAGCTCCGTGGAATGTGAAGAGAGAATTTTCACGGCCACCACCGATGCGCGCCTTATCGCCTTGAATCGCGAAAACGGCGTGCCCTGCTCGGACTTCGGCAACAATGGCGAAATCAGCCTGCTGCAAGGCATGGGCGAGGTCAAACCTGGCTATTACTTTGTCACCTCACCGCCCACCATTGCCAACGATGTGCTGGTGCTGGGCGGCTGGGTACTGGATAACCAGGAAACTGAAGAACCCTCGGGAGTGGTCCGTGGTTTCGATCCCGTCACTGGAGAGCTGGTCTGGGCCTGGGACATGGGCCGGGAAGATCGCGCGGGATTACCCCCTGCTGGTGAGACTTACACCCGGGGCACGCCCAACGTGTGGAGCCTTACCAGCACCGATGAGGAACTGGGCCTGGTGTATGTGCCCACGGGTAATGCCACACCGGATTACTTTGGCGGCCATCGTGATGAGGCCATGGAACGCTATGCCAGCTCAGTCGTGGCTTTGGAGGCAGCGACTGGCAGAGTGCGTTGGCACTTTCAAACTACCCATCACGACATCTGGGATTACGACGTACCCTCGCAACCCACACTGGTGGATATTCCTGTAAACGGAGAAGTACGCAAGGCGGTGATCGTGCCTACCAAGCGCGCCCAGATATTCCTGCTGGATCGGGAGACTGGAGAGCCATTGGCCGAAGTGGCTGAGCTGCCCACACCGCAGACGGATATTCCGGAAGAGAACACCGTTGCGACACAGCCGTTCTCAGTGGGCATGCCTCGCTTCGATCATGAAATGTTGAGCGAGGCAGACATGTGGGGAATCACGCCTTTTGACCACGCCGCCTGCAGAATTCAGTTTGCCCGCATGCGTTATGAAGGCCCGCTCACTCCGCCGACCACCGGTTATGGATCACTCTATTATCCTGGGGTAGCCGGAGGCATGAACTGGGGCAGTGTCGCGGTTGATGAACTCAATCACCTGATGGTGGTAAATACCCTGCACAATCCTTCAGTGGTCAGACTCATTCCAAGGGCGGAAACATCAGCGGATGATAACTACGGTATTGGCGGAGCACAGGCGGGTACACCCTACGCGGTCTACTCTTTCTTTTTCCTGTCACCCCTGTTTGCTCCCTGCCTGGAACCACCCTATGGGGAAATCGCGGTGGTAGATCTGGCCAGCCAGCAGACTCTTTGGCGTCGGCCACTGGGCACAACCACGGACATGGGTCCTCTGGGAATTGCCACTGGACTGCCCTTGCCGATGGGCATGTTCTACTCTGCAGGATCCATCGTCACCGGAGGTGGCCTGATTTTTAATGCAGGCGTCACCGACAGTTCCGTAAGAGCAATCGATGTGATGACTGGAGAGGAATTGTGGAAAGCTCCCTTGCCCGCATCATCTACCGCAACCCCCATGAGTTACGTCAGCCCGAATACCGACAAGCAATACGTGTTGGTGACTGTAGAAGACGGTGGTGGGTTACTGCAACTGGAAACCCAGGTGAATGAAGGTGCCGGGGGTGAAGAGGCAGCGGGTGGCTACATTATCGCCTACGCCTTGCCGGACTAGTTTTCCCCTGGGGCTCTTGGCGAGCTTTGCGAGAGAAATCCAGCAATGTAGAAAATGTCTCTCGCCAAGTACGCCAAGAGCGCAAAGGGATTGGGGTGAAGCAAATGGAAATGTTTTTGCTTCTAACAGAACCCGCGATTGAGACAGTTACCGCCCTCTACCCACTGGATGGGTGGAGTGACGTTCTGTGCGGTGAGCGTGTAGTTGGTCCCGGCAAGCTCACTGCCATCGTCGCGCCAGGTTACCCGGATCTCACCGTCAAACACATGTACGCCGTGAGCCGTCGCGGTTCGTTGAATCCCGGCGGGAATACCGCGTGTCTCTTCGTCCATGTCATCCACGGTGTTGAACCGGTTGGATTCGGCGCCAACGACAATAAAGCTACGATAAGGAGAAACAGCCAGTATGGCCTCAGCGAAACGAGCCCGGTTGCTGTACATGTTGTAGGCGGGCAAGGCGACAGAAGCCAGTATGCCGATAATGGCCACGCTGATCATCAACTCGATCAGAGTGAAACCTTTCTGCTTGCTGTGTCTGTTCGCGGGCGTGTTCAACTGGATTCTCCGTCCACGAGGAACACCTGATGGGACTGGTTGGTCACGTAGATTTCGCTGAGCCCGTAAGCAGAGGGGTTGGGATGATCGACCCGCACCACGTTGCCTATTCGACGCACCTGATTGGGTCCGGCGCTGCTGGCACAAGTCATGGACTCCACCGACCCTGAACCAGCCTGCAGCACATAGGTGATTTCTTCAAACACCAGCCGGCAGTCTTCAACTCGCTGTTCTTCCGCCCTGGCGGCCAGCACCGCAGGATCCTCGAGCAGGTTCGGGAAGGCATAGATGGCCATGGAAGCACACATCATGGCGGCAGAGGTGCCGATACCCAGCCAGATATAGACTCGATCCTTGTCTTTTCTCTTTTCTTGCGGGGTGGGTGGCTGATCTGGTTCCGAACGCAGCTTTTCCGGCTCCGGACGGTTTAGACTGTCCGACTGCTTGGAGACAAAGGCTTCACTTTGAATGGCTTCTGCGCATTTTTCGCAAAATTCACCCTGATCGAGAAACACCGTGCACATACCGCACAACTCGAGTTCACAGCGGCTGCAGAGTGCTACTGTGGTGGCGTTTGGGTGGTTATAACAGGTCAATTTTCTGGCTTACTGTTCAGCAACGATAGGATCAGATTTGTGTAGGAATATTATAGCAACCACGGTTTAAAAATAGTGCGACTTATCTCACCTTGTTGGCAAAAAAGTGAATTTCCGGTGCAATCGATGCTCCGTTCAGGGCAATCCTGTGGAAGACCCCAGCATGTTCTCTGATCGTACCGAAGCAATCCAGTATTTTCAGTTAAGTTCGTCGCATCTCGCCCGTTTTGCCCAGCAGTCCTAAAGAGGTTCAGACCTGGCCAGCACCGATTGGCTTCAACTCCACCAACTCGATCGCATTCTTGATTCCGCGAATGTCATGTTCCCCATGGGAGATAAATTCAGCAACGTCCTGAGGCAGATTGTCTGCGTATTCCCGGGTGACCAGGAGTTGCGTACGCAGCTTTCGGTTGAGCCCTTCCAGCCGGGCGGCAATATTGACCGTGTTGCCCAGCACCGTATATTCACAGCGGCCCTCCGAGCCAATCTCACCGGCGATGACCTCGCCAAAATTCAGGGCGATTCCCACACCCATTTTCAATGCCTGAAGCTCGTCCCGGGTTTTTTTGACGATCTCCATGCCACAGCGCACCCCGGCCAGGCGCGGATCCTCATCGAGATCGAAAAGCCCGAAGATAGCCATGAATCCATCGCCCAGGAATTTATTCAGCACACCATTATGTTTGCTGACCGTCTGATCTACCTTGTCGAAGAATTCATTCAACATCGCTGCCACTTCGTCCGGATTGTGGTCATTTGAGAAACGCGTGAAATTACGAATATCCCCGAACATCACCACCACTTCCTGTTTGCGCGTGGCCAGTGAGTACTGATCATCCGAGCGCAGCGCATCTGCCACCTGGCTGGAAACATAACGCCCCAGACTCTGGTGCAAGCGCATTTCCTCCTGGGCTGTGGACATAAAATTGTAGAGTTCATTGCGCAAGCTGTAGGCAGAGAAGCTGCCAGCAACCCCCAGGCCGAGCAGAATGATTACCTTCATGATGGTGACTTCCCAGCCCAGACTGGGCAGCTCGGAAATCAGCTCATCACTCATGTCGGGTGCAGTTCTGCCAACCAGAACATACAGGCCCAGGAACTGGGCGGCAGCCAGCCCTCCGGCGAAAACGCCCATAAAGGGGCGCAATCGAAATGCGGTCACGATAATTACCAGCCCATAGGCCAGGGGCGGCATTGAACTCAGGGCATACTGGGTACCATAGGCCAGGGTATCGAAGTAAATGGCTCCGGAAACCACGGTGAGTTGCAGGAGCGTATTGGCGTATGCCAGGGCGGGATGGTATCTGCCGAAATGGATCAAGGCATAAATGAACAGGAAGGATGGTCCGGTCACCGCAACCAGCAAAGTGATATTGCGACGCAGCTCCTCCACCATATCGGTGTCCAGCAACAATACCAGGTAGGTCAGCAGAATGACCGAAAACCACAGCATGCAGGCAAATTTTTCTGCCCGCGCCTCGCGGTCATTCATTTCTTTCTGAAAGCGCTCTTCAATACTGAGCAGATTCAATCGTATTCCTCGAAAATTTATCGCACCCGCAGCAGGACAGCATCCTCGTCTGCAGAACTGACTCGCGAGAATAACCCGGCTGCTCTGCAATTCCTAATCTTGCAAAACGCTACGGATCAAGCTCCAGGAGCAAAGGCAGAGGGCCGAACTTAGAGTGAAAAGCTCAGGGTGAACGTATGCAACTGGAGAGTTTGTGCGGTGTTGTTGTACTCACCGCCCAACAGTTGGCTGTTGCTTACGCGAAAAGTATCCGCATTACTGAACCGATAGGCAAAATCAACAGGCATGTCGCGAATCTCGAAAGACAGCCCGGCACTGACGGCTCCATCCAGAATCGCTGCCGTCATGGGGGTGATCGTGGCGGCTGGCACTGGTACGTCACTGTCTTCAAAACCAAAACGAAGCGTCATGTCGTTTTGCAGCCGATACTCCACGCCCACATGGTAGTTGTCCTGTGAGCGCCAGTTCAGCGGTGCCGTATCGCGGATAAAGTTTTCTCCAAGGAAGGCATTGAGATCGTTGTTGCTGCCTTCGGTAAGTACGATGGGCAATTCGCGAAAGGTCTGCTTCCAGTCGATGCGATCATATTGAAAGCCAAACCTGAGTCGAGGCGATGCCCGCCAGGTGGCTCCCAGTATCCAGGTTTCCGGCTTACCGGTTTCAACACGGGCCCGGTAGGCAAAAGTTTCCTGTATGCCCAACCCCAGTTGCCCGAGATTACCGGTCAGGTCACCATCGGCCGAGTAACTGGCTTCGGGTGCATAGGCAATATTAAATGCCCAGTTGGGTGAAGGTTTGTAGTGCAGGCCCACCGTCGTAGACAAAGCAAAATCGTCAGCCTCCAGGTCCACCAGGACTTTCAGGCCAGCCAACACCGGATGTGACTGAAAAATATAGGGTGCCTTCAGGCTATTGCGGTTGTAATGCAAATCAAGGGTGATTCCTGCCGCCAGCTCTGGTGAAAGTTGGTAGGAAAAACCAGCAGATGCCTTGGCAATAATAAATTCCGATTGATGGGTTTGCACACCATAGCTGACACCCAGGGTTCCGGGAGGATCGGTATATTCAAAGTCAGATTGGGTGGCAGATTTTACTGACAGTCCTGCGCCCCACGATAAATCCCTGTTGCCTGTGGAACGCTTGATCGCAAATTGGGGGAGAATTCCGGGCCCGCTGTCGGCAGCAGTCACCTCGCCCAGACTGGTGACAAAATCAGAGTCTACCGAAAGCAGGGAAAAACTGAGTGAGGTGTCGTCGGGCAAACTGGACAGCAGCGCCGGGTTTCCGTTCAAGGCCGAAAGCGGATCGCTGGCCAGTCCTATAATGCCGCCTACACCCTGGTTACCAGCACCACCAAAACGAATCAAGTCTGTGGCGAATGCAGATTGTGTAGACAACAATGTTGCCAGAGCGAGAATGAATCTACTTGTTATTGTCATGGCTTGGTCCCGCGCCTATTCATTCAACGAGCACTATTATAACGCGAGGCTTGTTGATAATTGAGAGCCAGTTCAACAAATCGCGCGAACGCAGGGCGGCTGCAGCCTGCAGGGAGATGGGATCAGCTTGTACGCATTGAGTCCGAGCGTGAGGGCCACGCTCGAACTCATTGCCGAAGGGAC
This sequence comes from Gammaproteobacteria bacterium, assembly GCA_040218615.1. Classification (GTDB taxonomy): domain Bacteria; phylum Pseudomonadota; class Gammaproteobacteria; order Pseudomonadales; family Pseudohongiellaceae; genus UBA9145. Next base: position 254,975 of record JAVJRC010000007.1, on the reverse strand, counting down.
TAGCGGGTTGAAAAACAGTCAGAACTATTTCAGTTTGGAATAGTCTGCCGCACTCATCATATAGGCTTCCACCGAGAGGGGAACCGGATATTTTTCTCGCAGTGCCTCCCAGGCCGGGTCTGCAGCAAAGGCAGCCCACACTTCCTGGCGGTGAGCTCGGTCGCGATAAGCAAGCATCCACACCAGCGTATTGGGATCATCAAGACGCTGCCAGACCGCTACAATTTCGGCACCATGCTTCTCAAAGATGGCGACTTCTTCTTCCCGGAATCGTTGATGCAGATTGTCTATGCCGCCCACCCCATCTACTGCAGGTTCTGCGGTATACATGCGTAACTCAAAACATCTGGAGTCAGCGGCTACATTGCTGGACAGCTCATCGCTGAGATCTGCAGCAGGTCCACAGGGCTCCATATTGCCCTGCCCATAGCTTACTCCGCAGACCAGCAGGGCCAGCATCAGTAAAATTCTGTTTTTCATTATTGCGTCCTTCTTCTTTATATAGGTATTGGAAGTTTCTCGATTGTTCCCGGAATTTGAAGAGCTTCCGGCGCACTAACTCCATCCTGTCGCATTACCGGGCTTTTGTCTAATGCTTCACTATCCTGTAAATTGCCTGCGTTTTCTGGAAATATCACCTCAAGAGGAAAACCACAGCATGCCAGTAACGCCACACAAATTTTTCTTGCCCGCCCTCATCAGCAGCTTGCTTCTCAGTTGCGGCGATGGCAGTTCAACAGATCCCCAGCAGCAAACTAATTCATCGCCTGCACCGCAGTCCTCTACAGACTGTTTGAACGCCGATCTGGTATTGCACAACACCCGGGTCTATACCTCAAACGACAGTCAATGGACTGCGGAAGCGGTCTCCGTGCTGGAGGATCGCATTGTTTACGTTGGCGACAATGAGGGTGTGCAAGGTTATCTGTGTGGTGAAGCGACACAACTGGATCTGGAAGGTAGTGTTGTTTATGCGGGCTTTACTGACAGCCACCAACATCTCGAAGGCGTGGGTCGACGCACCAAGACCCTCAGCCTGTTTGGCATTCCAACGCTGCAGGAGACCGTGGCGGCCATAGAAGACTTCGCTGCCGGTGTTCCCGCCGGAAACTGGGTACAGGGCCGCGGTTGGATAGAACGGGAATGGACCGACGAGCAGCGATTTCTTAACAAGCACGACGTCGATCCATTCACCCAGGACAAACCCTTGTTCATGCCCAGGGCCGATGGCGTTTCGGCACTGGTGAACAGTCGTGCCCTGGAGCTGGCTGGCATCACCCGGGATACTCCTGATCCGGAAGGTGGCCGGTTCGACCGTGACCTGGACGGCACGCCCAATGGCTATGTGCTGGCCAATGCCATGAATATCTTTCGCGAACTGATTCCACCAGATACCGATGCCTACCTGAAAGACAATCTGTTGCGTGGTCTCAGAGCTAACGCGGCCATGGGCTGGACCCAGACCCATGATGCCGGCATGTCCTATCGCCTGGTAGATCTCATGCAAGAGATTCACCAGGAGGGCAACATGGCCCATCGTGTCTATGCGGCCATTCCGGTGGATGAAGCCTGGACCATGCTGGATGAGAGAGGCCGCGAAACCACCGAGGATTATTTCTTCGATGTCCGGGGTATCAAGGTTTTTATCGATGGCACCCTGGGCTCGCGGGGCGCGGCACTGCTGCAAAACTACAGCGATGCCAATCACAATGGTTTTATGAATCGCACCACCAAAGAAGAGCTGATGCCAATTCTTTACGAAGCACTACGCCAGGGCGCGCAGATTGAAACCCATGTCATCGGAGACAGGGCTGTTCGCTCACTGCTGGACTGGTACGAGGAAGCCTACAATTTTGTTCCGCGCAGCGAATGGGCAAGCACGGATTTGCGTTGGCGAATGGAACACGCCCAGATCATTCCGCCTTCGGACCAGGCGAGATTTGTGGAACTGGGGGTGCTTCCTTCCATGCAGCCCAGCCATGGTATCGGCGATTTGAATTTCGCGCCGGACCGTCTCGGGCCGGATCGCCTTGGCTATGCCTATCCCTGGCAGCAACTGGTTGATCGCGGCCTGATGATCCTGGCCGGCTCCGATGCACCTGTGGAAGTGGGTGACCCCCGCATCGAATACTATGCGGCAGTGGCCAGAAAAAGACTGGACGGAACCTCCGGGCCGGGCTGGCATCCGGAGCTGGCAGTGTCCCGGGAAACTGCGCTGAAGATGCTGACCATCTGGCCTGCCCACGGCGCATTCCAGGAATCCCTCCGAGGCTCCATCGAAGTGGGCAAGCTGGCTGACTTCACCGTGTTCGATCGCGACTTGCTCACGGTTGAAGAACAGGAAATCCTGGATGCAGAAGTGGTGATGACAATCGTCGGTGGGAAGATCACCTATCGCGGCAACTAATGCAGAAGCGATGGGTTAATGACTGAGCAAGCAGGATTACTCCGCTGGATCACGCAACAGACTCTGGATCTCGGTGCCTTTGGCCATGCTCTTCAGCCAATCAAAGTTACCTTGTTCCAGCATTTCCCTGCCCGCCAGCAGTAGCGGGTTCACCGCTGCCCAGGCCAGCGCACCTCCGGTACTGATGCGACAGACTCCAGCGGCATTAAACTTGTCCATAGTCGCGCCGCGCACGAAAGGTGCCAGTACATTCAGTGGCTTGTCCGTCTCTTTGACAAACCATTCCACATGCTCCATTTCAACCAGCCCTGGCGCATAAAGCACGTCTGCACCTGCTGCTGCATAAGCCTGTAATCGTTCAAGTGTTTCTTCCTGGTCGTCCACTCCCCGAATCAGGTTTTCAGCGCGGGCAGTGAGCAGGACAGGAATTCCCGCATCACGAATGGTCTGAACTGCAGCCTCGATGCGCTCAACTGACTGGTCCAATGGGTAAACCAGCTTTTGGTCGCGACTGTAATCCTCGATTGAGAGTCCGGCAATACCAGTCTCTAACAAGCGCTTGATGTTTTCACAAAGGCCAGGAAGATCATCGGCGAAGCCGTTTTCAAAATCTGCGTTCACTGGAATGGAAGTGGCGGCGCACAACTCTGAGCAATGCCGAAGCTTCTCATCCAGGGAGACTTCCCCGTCGGCACGGCCGAGTGTATAGGCAAACCCTGAACTGGTTGTTGCCAGCGCCTTATAGCCAAGACCTTGCAATAGCCTGGCCGACCCCACGTCCCAGGGATTGGGGATCAGCCAGGTATTCGGGGCCTGGTGCAGATCGGCAAAGACAGCACACTTGCTTGCCTGATCGGGCATCAATGCTTACTTCTCGAACAGCAGTACAAATTTGCTGGTGCGTCCCTGAATAGAAGGGTCGAACACACCATTGGTAAGAGGGTCTTCCGGATTCAGGTGCATGTTGGAGCTGCGGATCAAGCGCAATCCTGCTTCTTCTGCATGCTCCCTGATCAGTGACTCCTCGATACGATGCAAGGTGCCACCCACTTCCGGACCCGCGCCGACAGCCGCATGGTGATCAACTGCCAGGAAGCGTCCACCTGGTTTCAGGATACGCGCAATCTCGGCAAAGGTTTGCTCGGGGTCACCCAGGGAAACGTTTTCTGCCGGAAAGAACCAGAGTTCATGGGGGCCGAGAATCCAGGTCACCAAATCCATAGAGCTATTGGCCGCGCCAAGATCATCGAAATTGGTAGTATCCAGCGTGGTATTGGCAAGCCTGGCCGCACGATTGTCGTCCGCATCGCCTGTAAAACCTTCGAAGGCAGGAGGATTCTGCATGGTGACACTGCCATTGGAGCCTACCGTATGAGAAAGAATTTCCGTGTACCAGCCTCCACCGGCTTCCATTTCGTATACGTCCATACCAGCCTCGATGCCCGCAAACGACAACACCTCAATCGGCATCCTGCGGGCATCATCACCGGCTTCCTCGCTGGGTCGATCATTATGGTTAAGTGCCGCCGCCACCAGATCGGCAGAAGACTGGGCCGAAGCCAGTCCGAACCCAAACAGTGCTACGGACCCAATTCCTGCAATAAGTCCCAATTTCTGAATCTGTTTCATGTTAAAACCCCTTTTTTCACTACTTTAATTAACGTTTATACTCTCGATCTGTTACTGAGCGAATTCTCGCCGGTTCTGTTCTCATCCAGCCTACTATTAATTAAACCCACTGGGCAGCACCATCGACTGCTATCTCAGTGCCGGAAACATATTTGCCAGTTTCCGAGACCAGATACACAATCGAATTGGCAATATCCTCACCCTGACCAAACGTGCCAAGTGGAATCTTTTGTAATACTTCTTCCGACTTGCCCTGGGCGATGATCAAGCGATCGACACCTTCGGTTCCTTCAATAGGCCCCGGCGAAACCCAGTTAGCCCTGATACCGTATTTTCCCCACTCGCTGGCCAGGCTCTTCATCAGGTTTTGAATGCCTGCTTTGGCAGCACCAGCATGGGCCGCCATCGGCCAACCGGAATTGGCATGGGTGGTACTGATGGCCACAATGCGTCCCCCGTCCGCAGCATGCTTCAAATACGGCAACGCCGCCTGACAGCAATGGAACGTGCCATTGAGATCAATATCGATCACCGTGCGCCAGCCATTGGCAGAAAGGTCTTCCGTCGGGCAGATAAAATTCCCGGCCGCATTACAGACCAGTATATCCAGTCCACCCATCTCCGCCGCCAGCTCATCGATGGCAGCTTTGATCGTCTCTTCCTGACGCACATCACCAACCCGGTACAGCACGTCAATGCCATCTTCAGTCTTGAATGCATCAACTGCTGCCTGAAGATTCTCTTCCTTGCGACTGATAATGCCGACCCGCGCACCCAGTATGCCTAACTTTCGCACTATGTGGGCGCCAATTCCGGTGGCACCCCCAGTGACAACCGCTGTCTTACCAGCCAGGATTTCAGGAGCAAAGCTCATGGCCTTACCCGCACATATTTCTCGAATCTTTGTCGACCGACCTGCCCGGCATAGATGTTGCCATCACTGTCAGAAGCCAGAAACTCAATGCCACTCCCATTGGGAATTTCATAGTCGGGAATAAACTCGGTCACATAGCCCGTACGGGCATCACCAATACGAATACCACGCTCCCAGCCACGATTCCATTGCTCACCAGACATGCCGTCCGCCGCATAGAGCACATCATTTTCATCGATCCACAGACCGCTGGGACGTCCAAATTGTGTCCAGATATCCAGCAACTCACCTTCCTGATCAAAGATCTGAATTCGATTGTTGCCCCGATCCGCCACAAACAGACGACCCTGGGAATCAATCTTCAGGTCATGGGGATCATTAAACCGGGCACTTTCACGACTGGCGTCTTCCACCCCACCACCCAACTGCAGAATAAATTCACCGTCTGCAGAAAACTTCATAATCCGGTTATTGCCACCCCGGTGCCCATCAGCGATCCACACCTCACCATTAGGCGCCACCTGCACCGCAGCCGGCCCATTGAAATGCCCGGTATCATCCCCGGCCACACCAGCCTGCCCCAGGCGCATCAACACCTCGCCATCGGGGCTAAGCTTGATAACCTGATGACCCATGCCCCGCTCCATGCCTGGCTCGCCCCGGGCATCACCCAGCGGCGCACCCTCAGTCACCCAAAGATTACCGTCCCCATCGATATCAAACCCGTGAGGCCAGGCAAACAGCCCAGCACCAATACTTTTTACTGCATTGCCGTCACTGTCGAGCTTGTGAATAGGGTTCAAATCAGATCCAGCACACTGATTGGCACCACAACGCTCCACGATCCACAAATGCTCACCATCCGGATCCGGATGCACTCCGGTCACAATTCCCATGGTGCGATCACCCGGCAAGGTCCCCCAGTGATAGATCACCTGATAGGGATTCGGTTGTGCCACTGCATGTGCACAAAAAACCCCGAAAATGATCACCGCTAAAGATCTGAGAGTTATTTTGGTTTTTATTGAATGCATAATTCTTCTCACTCAGTGGAATCGTTTTCCATAACTATAAACATTGTATTACCAATCCTGGCGGAAATCCCGGCTGCACATAATTGAAGGAAGCGGCTCGAGTGGTCCATGCGCCCCAATCAGATCACGCCTAGCGCGACTCGTTGAATTGGAAAAAGCGCGAGGACTGTCCGAGTCCCGAGCGCGCGCAGCGCGAGGTCGAGTTCCGCAGCGCCCAATTCAACGAGTCGCGCTGTGATCGGGGCGCACGGACCACTCCAGTCGCTGACTGGGAAAAGAATCACCATGTTCCGACAAGCTCCAACAAGCCACAACTCCTAGCATTCAATGGTTTGCTGATTTATCCTCGCGCTATGACATCACTGCTCTACCCCACCACAAACCTGACCCAGGTAGAACAACTCAACATCGTCCGCGGCGAAGGTATCTACGTCTACGACGATGCCGGCAACCGTTACCTGGAAGGCCTCGCCGCCCTGTGGTGTTCGGCCCTCGGCTACGGTAATACCGAACTCATCGATGCCATCACCGATCAACTCAAGGTATTGCCCTACAGTCACATGTTCGGTGGCCGCACCCATCCCCTGGCCCGAAACCTGGCCGACAAACTGGCAGAGATGGTGCCGGTAGATGACGCCCACATATTCTTCGCCAACTCCGGCAGCGAGGCCAATGACTCCCAGATCAAGATGCTGCACTACTATTTCAACGTCATTGGCAAGCCTGAGAAGAAAAAGATTATCGCTTTCGATCGCTCCTATCACGGCGTCACCATGGCCGCCGCTGCACTGACCGGATTGCCAGTGATGCACACTCACTTCGACGTGCCAGTTGATGCATTAGGCATTCTGCGTGCGGAAACACCACACTTCTATCATGGCCAGCAAAATGGAGAGTCGGAGGATGAGTTTGTACAAAGACTCGTCGCCGATGTTGAAGCATTAATTGAGAAAGAGGGTGCCGAAACCATTGCGGCCTTTATAGCCGAACCTATTGGTGGCGCTGCAGGCGTTGTGGTACCACCTGACAACTATTTTGTGGAATTACAGAAAGTACTCAACAAGCACGACATTCTGTTCTGGGCTGATGAAGTAATCTGTGGGTTTGGCCGCACCGGTAACGATTTCGGTTCCACCACCATGCAAATCAAACCACATTTGATGAGCCTGGCCAAACAACTGTCCTCTGCCTATGTGCCAATCAGTGCGGCCATTATTCCAGGCTTCATGTATGAGGCCATGCTGGAGCCCAGCAACCAACTGGGCATATTCGGACACGGTTATACCTATACAGGTCACCCTGTGGCCGCCGCCGCCGCGCTGAAAACCATCGAAATCTATCAACGGGACAGCCTGTTCCCCCATGCCGCTACAGTGGGCGCCTATATGCAGGAGAAATTGCGGGAGTTCGAAGGCCATCCGCTGGTGGGCGAAGTTCGTGGTAAAGGCCTGATCGCAGCGGTGGAACTGGTTGCCAACAAAAAGAAACGGGAAAGCTTTCCCGACGGAAAGGTAGGCGCGGCCGCAAAACAATTCTGTCAGGACAATGGCCTGCTGATTCGAGCCGTCAGTGGCAACTGTCTGGCTTTCTGCCCACCACTGGTTATTAACAAAGAACAAATAGATGAGATGGTCGAGATGTTTGCCAAAAGCCTCGACCAGACTCTGGAATACACACGCCAGGAAGGACTGTTAACTTAAGTGAGGATCAAGATGTTTACTGCCAGCCATGTACGACCCGCAGCACTGATTGTGATGTTATCAGTTGGACTGTTTGCCTGTTCACAGGACGAGACCAATCCACAGACTGCTGCTAGCGGCACAACCGAAGTGGACCTGGTGCTGACCAACGGCAAGGTGCTGACCGTCGATGACAATTTCTCCATCCACGATACGGTTGTCGTCAATGACGGGCTGATTGTTGCCACCGGTGACAGCTCGCTGGCTGACCGCTACGAGGGTCGTGAGGTCGTTGACCTGGAAGGCAAAGTATTGATGCCCGGTTTTAATGATTCCCATACTCACATCCGTGGCCGACCACAGCGTTACATCGAGTTGAGTGATGTCACTTCCATTGTGGAAATTCAGGATTTGATTCGGGCCAAGATTGAAGAGATTGGCGAGGGCGAATGGATCACCGGTTATGGCTGGTCTGAGGATGAACTGGACGAGGGCCGCCGCCCATTGCGCGCAGACCTTGATGAAGCAGCACCCAATAATCCGGTCACCCTGACCCGGGCCGGTGGACACAGTGCGGTGGTCAATTCCCTGGCATTGCAACTGGCTGATGTCACGGTCGATACTCCGCAACCGGAAGGGGGTGTGATCGAGAAAGATGACAATGGTGAACTCAATGGCATTATTCGTGAGCGTCAGGAAATTGTTGGTCGCCTCGTACCCGACTCAACCTACGATGAGTTAATCGCAAGTCTGGAGATTAATCTCAATGACCTGTTGTCCATGGGCATCACTTCCATCACCGATGCGTCCAAGACGGTGAGTGACTACGAGATGTTTGAAGATCTCTACAGTAATCACGAATTACCCCTGCCACGTTCCTCCCTGCAATTCCAATGGTATGACCCGGAAGCGATCAATGCTCTGAACGCCCGCGTGGGCGAAGGTAACGATTTTCTCAAGCCGGGCCCCATCAAGGTTTTTGCTGACGGAGGATTCACCGGACCTGCTGCCTACACGCTGGAACCTTATGTGAACCAGGGGGAATACCGGGGTTATCTCAATATGCCCGAAGGCGAACTGGTGGCACACTTGAACGAGATTCATGACGCCGGTTATCAGATGGGCATTCATGCCATCGGCGATGCTGCCATAGTTCTGGTAGTGAACACTCTCGCCGACGCGCTGGAACGCAATCCGCGGGACGATCATCGCCACTACCTCAATCACTTTTCCATGCGTCCACCAGAGTTGACCATGGAGCTGATGGCAGAACACGACATTCACATCACCCAGCAACCGAATTTTACCTATACCCTGGAAGGCCGTTACGCGGAGAACCTGGATGGCTGGCGGCTACAACACAATAATCCGCTACGTTCACCCATGGACCATGGCATCACCGTCGCCATCTCCAGTGACATCCTCCCCATTGGCCCTATGGTCGGCCTTTATGCAGCAGTCACCCGCAAGGGAATGACCGGCACCATTTACGGCCCGGATGAAGCCATCACTATGGAAGAAGCCATTCGCGCCTATACTTTACTGGGTGCCTATCTGAACTTTGACGAAGAAGAAAAAGGTTCGCTGCAGCCGGGCAAATTTGCCGACATGATCGTGTTGTCTGATGACTTGCTGACCATAGATCCGGAACGGATTATGGATGTTGAAGTTGAAAAGACCTGGGTAGGCGGCGAGTTAGTGTTTGCCAGAAATTAGGCAGCACTAACTCGTCCTGATTATTTCGTGCTGGGGAATTTTTGCTCCGAAGGAGAGGATGAACCTCTAGAAGCCATCGGATTGGACATAGCCCGGCACGGTGTGTAGCAATCCCAGTTGGCTGGCTTGCTCTGCCGAACCGTACATGGCTTCCACTGTCATACAGCGGCGGCGGCGGACGCGAGAGAAAGATCGCGCATCCTCACCACAAACAATCATCTGGGCAAGTGGCCTGCCATTGTTGTATTCGGCAAGCTCTGTGGTGCTCATCCGTTCAAAATTCGGTATGCCGCTTGCTTCGCATGCAGTGAGTGCCAAAAACAACCCGGCTAATATTGCTAATTTGTGCATTGTCCCACTCCTGAACCTGGTGATGCTTCTATTGGCATCACTCTACTCTGCTATCGGGATCGATAAGAATAGATGGGCTTAAGTCAAAAATACAGTAGTATTAGGCCCGAAATTAAGAATTGAGACTATGACAGACCCCAGCAAACAATCCAGTTTCCTGCGTGTACTCGGCCGCGCCGATGTCATTGCCCTGGCATTCGGCGCCATGATCGGATGGAGCTGGGTGGTATTGACGGGAACCTGGATCACCTCCGCCGGAGTCGGCGGCGCCATCACTGCATTCCTCGTAGGCGGAGGCGCAATTGCCATCGTGGGCCTCACCTACGCCGAACTGGCTTCGGCACTCCCCTTTGCTGGCGGTGAACACGTGTATAGCGAACGTGCACTCGGTTACCGAGCTTCCTTTATTTGTACCTGGGCCATCATCCTCGGCTACATGTCGGTTATTGCTTTCGAGGCAGTAGCCCTGCCCACAGTGATGAGTTCACTCGTGCCGGGACTGGATATTGGTTACCTGTGGACTGTAGCCGGCTGGGATGTGTATGCCACCTGGGTGGCCGTGGGCATTTTTGGGGCCGTTGCCATGACCACCCTGAATATTCTGGGCGTGAAGATGGTGGCGATTGTGCAAACCTCGGTGGTCTTGCTGATCCTGATAGTCGGGTTTTTCTTTATCAGCGGCGCCACCGTAACCGGTACGACGGAAAACATCGAACCGCTGTTTATTGAGGGTATCGGTGGCATCGCCATCGTGCTGGTAATGGTGCCTTTCATGTTCGTTGGCTTTGACATTATTCCCCAGGCAGCGGAAGAAATAGACCTGCCGTTCCGGGACATCGGCAGCGCACTGGTACTGTCGGTCATCATGGCCATCGCCTGGTATGCGTTGGTGATCTTTGGCGTGGGCATGGTGATGGACTCGCCGGCACTGCAGAACGCTGACCTGGCCACTGCGGAAGCCAACGCCATGATCTATGGGGAGCTGGGGGGCTTGATTCTGCTACTCACCGGACTTGCCGGCATTATCACCAGTTGGAACGCCCTCATTGTCGGCGCCAGCCGGGCGATCTATGCCATGGCCAGGGCGGGCATGCTGCCGCATTTTCTCGCCGAGATTCATCCCCGTTACCACACGCCCAAGAATGCCATCCTGCTGATTGGCGTCCTTTCAGTAATCAGTCCATTCTTTGGCCGGCCAGCGCTGGTCTGGCTGGTAAATGCGGGAGGGCTGGGTATCGTGGTGGCTTATGGATTTGTGGCCATGTCCTTTATTGCCCTGCGCAACAATGAACCCGAGTTGCCCCGCCCGTATACGGCACCCGGCGGCAAAGCCACCGGGTATCTGGCGCTGGCGCTGTCGATCGGTATCGGCACCCTCTATTTCCCCGGCAGCCCATCCGCCCTGGTATGGCCCCATGAATGGTCCATTATTTTCTTCTGGATAGGATTGGGCGCCGTGCTGTTTGGATTGTCCAGAGTCAGCCCGCAGGCGATGGCTGCCAACGATTAACCTGCTGGCCTCGATTCAGCACCTGATTTTCCTGTTTATCCACTTGTCGCTTCTCGCTCGGATTTCATCGCAGTGAGGACTGAATATCCAGCAACTATCGGTGCTGGTTCCCTTGCCAAAAGCCCGCGACTGACCGAAACTAGATGCAATTCCTCGACCAGAAGGATTGCACGATGAGCAAATTCCGAACTTCTCTAATCCTGGCCCTCGCTGTCCTCGCGCTGCCTGCACAGTTGCTGGCCCAGGACGATTACCAGGTTCCCCGCACCCCCGATGGCCATCCCGATCTTCAGGGTGTCTGGGAAAACAACACCATCACCCCGGTGGAGAGGCCCGACCTTTTCGGTGACAAGGAATTCCTCACCGACGAGGACATCGCCTATATCGACCAGCGCATCGACGAGATCATGGCAGCCGGTGAAGATGCTCTGTTTGGCGGTGGCGTACTGGAAGCCGTGTTCAGCGGCGAGATTAAATCTTACGACCCGTCCACGGGGAACTACGATTCCCAATGGATGGCCGAGCGCACGGTGCACAGGCGCACCTCGCAAATCATCGATCCACCCAACGGCAAGTTTCCACCACAGACTGAACAGGCAATACAGGCGGCCCGAGAGCTTCGGGAATGGCGTGAAGCCCATCCAGCCGATTCCTGGACCGATCGGCCTCTGGGCGAGCGCTGCCTTTCCTTCGGCGCACCGAGACTCGGTTCCGGTTACAACAGCTACTGGCAAATCGTGCAGGCAAAAGACACCGTAGTGATCTACCAGGAGATGGCACACGACGCCCGCATCATTCCCCTGGTTGAAAAACCCCATGCCCATGAAAACATCAAGCTCTGGCACGGTGATTCACGTGGCTGGTGGGAAGGCGACACGCTGGTGATTGAAACCACCAACTATTCCGATGCCAGCAGCACCTCACCGGAGACCGACCGAAAAGTAAACGTGGAAAGACTGACCCGCATCAGCGACAACGCACTACAGTATCAACTCACCTCTCATGATCCGGGTAACTACACGGCACCTTACACTCGCGAGATTATCTTCGACTACACCGAAGACAAAATTTACGAGTACGCCTGCCATGAAGGCAACTATGGTATGTACAACATCCTTTCCGGCCACCGCGCCCAGGAAAGAATGGCCGCAGAGAGTGATGACGACTAATATTCTGCAGTAGATCATTGAGTGAGGCCGGACTTCCGGCCTCATTTGTTTCTGCCTTACAATAATTACGAATAATAACTGTTATGAAAAATATACTTCTTATCATGCTGGCTTGTATGGCCACTTCTATATCGACTGCGCAAGAAGCTTTTTACATGGCCAACGAAGGCATCATGGTGACCGATGGCGATACCAAAATATTGTTCGATCCCCTCTATCCAGAAAGTTATGGACAGTATTTGCTGGTGCCGGAACAAATGCGCGAGGCCCTGTTCGCCGGGGAAGCTCCTTTTGAGGATGTGGATGCGATCTTCGTGAGCCATTTCCATGGCGATCACTTTTCAGCCGAAGATGTGCTGGCCCTTATGCAGGCACAGCAGGGAATTGCACTATATGCACCACAGCAGGCAGTAATCGGTATGCGTTCAATTGCAGGGGCTGACGCACAGACAGTATTCGATCGCGTCCATGCAGTCAGCCTGGAATATGGTGACGAGCCTGTTGCCATGACAATGGACGAGTTGCTGGTTGAAGCAGTGCGAATCCCTCACTCCGGCTGGCCAACTGGCAGAGTTAACGTGGAAAATATCGTCTGGCGCGTCACCCTCAATGACAACAGCACGGTTGTGCACATGGGCGACGCTGATCCCAACGACGAACATTTTGCCCTGGACCCCGAGTACTGGAATCGGGTGGCGCCTGATATGGCCTTTCCGCCCTACTGGTTTTTCGCCTCACCCCAGGGGCAGGCGATCCTGGAAAACCGGGTCGGTGCCCGGCGCAATGTGGGCATCCATGTGCCCGAACAGATTCCCGGCGACCCCATGGCGAGACCCAGGGAACTGCGTTCTGCAGATCTGTTTACCCGGCCGGGAGAAACCCGAAGCCTGGACTGATTGTGAGCTGAATCGATCAGGAGACAATCACCAACACCACAGACGCCACCATCAACACCGCGAACACAATGCGCAGTATTCGGGCCGACCGCGGCTGCCTAAACAATGGGCTGATGGCGCTGCCAAACCACAGCCAGGAAGTATTGACCGTCATCCCCATGCCAAAACAAACCAGGCCTGTCAGCATGTAGGACCAGAAAGCATTACTGCCCGGCAACAGAAACTGGGAAAACACGGCAAGGAAAACCGCATAGGCCTTGGCATTCAAGAGGTTTAGCAACAGCCCGTCCAGATACACAGGGTTTCCTGCTGCCGCCTGCTCATCCTCGGATAGTATCGGAGCCATCGCGATCTTGTAGGCGAGATAGCAAATATAGATTGTTCCGAAGGTTTGTATGGTAAGGCGCAGTTGCGGAAAATTTTCGAACAAAGTGGCAAGACCAAGAGCCGCGCCACTGATCACAATTGCCAGCCCGGTCATGACGCCAAGCAGAAACGGCAAGCCGCGACGAAAACCGACGTTGGCACCGGTAGCGGCGAGTCCAAGTGTGGCGGGGCCGGGTGAGCCCATCAGCATTAGAGTTGCCAGTATCAGACTGGCCAGCGCTTCAGTCACAGCGATATACCCCAGGAATTAGAAGACAACATGACTGTTCTGGCGGACATGGGATTGTGGAGATTCCAGAGTAAGAGTTCTGTCCCCTGCAGGAGTAATGGCTCAGTTTGAAATTGAATACCGAGGTTGGTCGGACGAGGAATCGCCTGGTCTGTTTCCGGACACGCCGTGAATCCATCCCTGGAGGCTCGGGCTCGGCATCCCTGCCTCGCACGGTCCTGAAACAGACCAGGCGATTCCTCGTCCTGATGAGGCCAGTGATCTTTTCAAACTGAGCCATTACTCCTGCTGGTCATTCCAGGTCTGTTGAAGACAGGGGGCGTTACCATACAGTATTCTTGAACTTCACAGCAACTCAACCAGCAAAACGGAATCTCATCAGATTATGAAAGCAGTCATTCAGGAAATATGCGTCGGCAAACCAAAGGAAATCAAGGTCAATGGCGAGCCAACAATGACAGGAATCTACAAATCTGCGGTAGAGGGTCCGGTGGATCTCTCGCTCACCAATCTCGAAGGTGACGAACAGGCAAACCTGGAAGTTCACGGGGGCCGCGACAAAGCTGTGTATGTGTACTCATCCCTGCACTACCCCTTCTGGCAGGAACAGTTGGGTCGAGCCATTATGGAGCCCTCACAGTTTGGCCAGAACCTCACTGTTGGTGGCTTGTCTGATGACGAAGTGAAAATAGGAGACAGGTTTAAATTAGGCACGGCGGTGGTAACTGTGGCACAACCGCGAATCCCCTGCGCTAAACTTGGCGCCAGGATGGGTGACCCTACCTTTCCCAATTCTTTTTTGCTAACTGGCAAGTTAGGTTATTACCTGCATGTTGAAGAGCCAGGCACCCTGCAACAGGGCGACAACATGGAACTACTGGAAGCGGCCAGCCATGATGTCACGGTCACCAGCCTGTGGCGCACGGTTTTCACACCAGCGCACGAGGTTTCCGTCGCCAAACAAGCCATTGATTTTCCCCACCTGGACAATGGCTGGAAAAAGCGCCTGCGTGCCATATTGAAATCTGCGTGATTCCCTTAGACTCCTGGCTAGCCAACAACACAGAGCGCCGCAAACACACCCAATGAGAAAATTATGAAACAAAGACTGATTCAAATCCTCTTGTCCACGCTGCTGTTGTGCGTTTCGGCAATGGCGAGCAGCCAGCAGCCTCGCTATGTGGATCCGGCATTGGACGATGCCAACCTGCCGTCTGGCGATCCCTCCAGCGTGCTGGGTGATTCCGGCGACAGCCAGATCATCCGCTTTCGCAACTGGTGGCGTCTGTATCCTGGCCGGGTAATTAATGCGGGTGATTCACCGCAAATATTGCCCCGAAATCCTGCTGATTTTTCCAGGCTCAGTTATGAAGTGGAAAATGAGCAGTTCAGTCTCGATGACTACAAGATTCGCAATCACGTAGGCGGCTTGCTGGTGATCAAGGACGGAGTCATCCGTCATGAGTTCTATGGCATGGGCAATGATGAAGACACTAAATGGATTTCTTTCTCCATGTCCAAATCCGTCACGTCCATGTTACTGGGCGCTGCAATCCACGATGGCTATATCGAGAGCGTAAACGACAAGGTCACCGACTACCTGCCCCTGCTGGAAGGCAGCTCTTACGATCAGGCCAGCCTGCGCCATGTGCTGCAGATGTCTTCCGGTGTTGCCTGGAATGAAGACTACACGGACATGAATTCCGATGTGGCCACCTACCCGGCCATGGATCTGGTGGCCATGATGCGCTATCTGGGCAACAAGGAACGGGTGGCAGCGCCGGGCACGGTATTTAACTACAACACGGCGGAAACCGATCTGGTTGGCGCCATTGTTCGCGCCGCCATCGGCAACAATCTTGCCAGCTACCTGGAATACAAGATCTGGCAACCCTTCGGCATGGAAGCCGATGCGGTGTGGTCCACCCACGGACCCGCTGGAGAACGAGGAGGTTGTTGTCTCAACGTGACCCTGCGTGACTATGGTCGCATCGGCTTGTTTGCGCTCGCTGACGGCGTGCTACCTGATGGCACGCGGGTACTACCGGAAGGCTGGATAGAAGAATCGACCACGCCGTCGCCCGGATCCGATGGTTATGGCTATTTGTGGTGGCTTTCCGAAGATGGCGAAGGCAATCCTACCTATGATGCCCGCGGCATCTTCGGACAGGGTATTCACATCAACCCTAAGACCAACCTGGTGATTGTGGTATTGAGTGCCTGGACTCATGCGGCAGCAGGTGGCACCGAATCACAGGCTCATCGGGAAGCCATGTACAACGCCATAGATCGGGCGTTAGCAGACTAGGGGCTTTCTAGTTATTGATATACCGGCGCGGTAATGACATGCCGCGCCCGGCCATAACTTCACGCAATCGATCCGGGTAGTTGGTAATTATTCCATCAACTCCCAGATCAATCAGGTATTCCATCGTCGCCCTGTCGTCTACAGTCCAGGGAATCACTTTCAACCCCCTGTTGTGCGCCGACTGCACCATCTCACCGGTGACGAACGGCTGGTATCCTGCATCCCCTATGCGGCCATCCTGTGGATTGCCATGCACAGGAGAAAGCGCCGCAACCCCCAGCTCTGCAACTGCTGCCACCACATCGCAATCGAAGTCATCCATGTCCAGGCCGCCCAGCCAGGGGGACTTGCCGGGCATACCGCATTGCAGAAACGACTGGCCATTGGTCAGCGCCACGGTCGGTATATGTGCCGCTTTTCTCTTCAGCTCCAGCAAAGCGCCCCAATCGAAACTCTGGATAGTGACCTGTCTGTCCAGCCCTGCTGACCTGATCTCTTTTAGCACCACATCGATAAACTGTGTCCGGGGTGCAGTTTCCTGTGGCGCTCCCGCTTCGACTTTGGTTTCAATATTCAGCATCACGCTATCGGCTTCGTAGTCCTTGACCAACTGCAACACTTCCGAGAGCAGAGGCATGGTAGCGCCGGAAATATTTCGCTGCCGCGAATACCCAGGCAATTGCTGGAATCCACAATCCAGGGTTCTGATCTGGGAAACAGTCAGGTCCTTGATGTACTTTCCCACATACGGGAATTCCGGATCTTCTGTGCTCGCTGGCTCGGTATCCCGGCATTTGTGTGCCTGCACCTGCCGATCATGAGTCACGATGGCTTCCCCATCCTCACTGATCTGAATATCCAGCTCCAGTGTACTCACTCCCAACTCGAGTGCGTGACTGAATGATTGCAGTGTACTCTCGGTGACCAGCCCCAATCCGCCGCGGTGGGCTTGCAGGTCAAACTCCTGTTCAGCGTCCTGTGCGGTCACGGCATCCCCGCACAGAAAAGTGAAAAACAAGAAAAGGAATCGCTTCATTGTGTTTTTTCTTAGGTTCAGAATTACCCGGCTAATGAGATTTGTACGAGTTTCAACAGTAGAACAACTGGAGTCCCTGAAAGTGCTGCAATCTAAGGTAATGCCAGGGCCATCAATCTTTCTGTCTCTCCTCTTGCTCCGCCACCCAGAGCAAACACCAGATACTGTTTCCCACCAGCCATATAAGTAATGGGAGCGGCATGAAACCGCGCGGGTAACTGCAGCCACCAAAGCTCTTCACCGCTGTCCTTGTCATAAACACCGAGCCGGTTGGTTTCAAAGCCCTGTCCGATAAACAACAGGGTTTTTGTCAGCAGCGGTCCACCCAATTTTTCGAAATTACCCATGGGCGCCAGCTCCAGGCCTTGCAATGCAGGGTGATCAGTAGGGCCATCCCCCACGGGGACATGCCAGAGCTTGCTGCCTTCGTTCATATCAAATGCTACCAGTTGCGAGTATGGAGGCTTGAACAGGGGCAGGCCACGCGGGCCACTCAAGTCACGAACCCGGGGGCGAATAGTGAGATCAGAATCCGGGTCGTCAGGCGGGCTGATATTTACCGTGGAGAAATGTGCCCAGCTTGGCACATAGAGGCGCTGGGTCTCGGGGTCGAAGGCTGCTCCCCACCAGTTGGCACCACCACTCCAGCCGGGCCTGATGATGTTGTCGCCCATGGCCGGCGGTGTGTACAAAGGGCCCGCATGATATTCATTGAATATCTCCAGTGCTTCCGCTCGCAGCTCGGGAGTGAAGTCAATGAGGTCGTCTTCGGTTGCGCCATTGCTAAGAAACAGGGGTGGCCTGGTGGGAAAGGGTTGGGTAGGCGAAGTTTGTTCGCCCATGACTGTGCTCTGTGGAACTGGCCTCTCTTCAATCGGCCAGACCGGTTCGCCGGTTTCCCGGTCAAAGACAAAGGTGAAGCCCTGTTTGGTGATCTGGGCAACCGCTTTGATTGGCTCACCATTCACAACGATATCGATCAGGTTGGGTGCAGCCGGGGGATCGTAATCCCAAACCGAATGATGCACGAATTGAAAATGCCAGACTCGCTCCCCGGTTTCTGCATCCAGCGCTACCAGAGAGTTGGCAAACAGATTGTCACCGTGCCGATGCCCACCATAATAGTCCGGCACTGTTGTGCCAATTGGCAGATAGACAATCCCCAGTTCTTCATCCGCACTCATCAAGGTCCAGACGTTGGCACCACCTGTGTATTGCCAGGCATCGACGGGCCAGGTGTCACTACCAAACTCGCCTGGTTGCGGGATGGTATGGAATATCCATTTCATTTCACCCGTGTGCACATCGAATCCACGCACGTGACCGGGCGGTGCTTCCCGATAGTCGGTGCCTTCTGTCATGGCAGAACCCACTATCACTGTGTCATTCACTACGATGGGTGGCGAACTTACTGCATAGAGTGAAGGATCGATGGTTCGACCAAGACCACGCTTCAGATCCACTCGTCCGCCTCTGCCAAAGGCCGGATCCGGTCTTCCAGTCGCGGGATCTATAGACAGCAAAAACGTGCGTCCACCGGCATACAACAATCGCTCCCGGTTCCCATCTGTCCAATAGGCCAACCCCCGGGTCATGAAGCCATGTACTGCGGGTCTGCCATCAACATAGAGAACTGGATCGAAACTCCACAGGGTTTCACCGCTGGCCGGATCAATAGCAGCAATCTGCCCAAGCGACGTGGTGGTGTACAACACGCCGTTAACCATCAGCGGCGTCACCTCGTAGGCATAACTGCGAAAGGAACCACGCTCGCGAATGATGGCGTTGTCTTCCCTGATGGACTCATCCACTGAGGTCCAGGTCCAGGCTTCCTGCAGCAGGTGAACATTGTCCTGGTTGATCTGATCGAGGGAGGAATATTTGTGGTGGGAAAGGTTGCCGCCATAGCTGCGCCATTCGGCATCCATGTCTTCCTGGGCAAGACTGATTGGTGCAAGCAACAGGGCTAAAACATTGATCCCCAAGGCAAGAAGATTGTTCGCGACGGTTCTGGTCATTGTCGACTCCCCGAATCAGTACAGTTAACAGTATGCTTGCAGCAGTCCGAATTTGGAACCCACCAAGCACAAAGCAAACTATTGATTCCACACATCCGGGACATTCCGCGGGGTATACTGTGGCAATGTCCGCCGATAAATTTCGCTTCCCCACCCTGACTGCCGTGGTCATTGCCAATATGGTTGGCACTGGCGTGTTCACCAGCCTCGGATTCCAGTTGCTGGATATTCGTTCGGGTTTTGCACTGATCTTGTTATGGGCTTTGGGTGGCATCGCCGCGCTCTGTGGTGCCATGACCTACGGCGAACTGGGTGCTGCACTGCCTCGCTCCGGAGGTGAATACAATCTGCTCCGGCGTATCTACCATCCGGCAGCGGGGTTTGTCTCCGGCTGGATTTCTTCAACGGTGGGATTCTCCGGGCCGGTGGCCCTGGCTGCGATGACCTTCGCTGCCTATGCCGCCTCGATCTTCCCCGGCGGGCTTGGCGATAGCATGCAAAAGGCGTTGGCTTGCGGACTATTGATAGTACTGACAGCGGTGCACGCCACCAACCATCGCAACAGCAGTAGCACCCAGGTTGTATTTACAGTGCTCAAAGTGGCTGTCATTCTGGCCTTCATCGGCAGCGCATTATTGATTGTCGACTCACCTCAGCCGGTAAACTTCTTTCCTGCTCCGGGCGATGCTGCGGTTATCACCAGTGGCGCCTACGCGGTTGCCCTGATCTATGTGAGTTTTGCCTACACTGGCTGGAACGCTGCCACTTACCTGGTAAGCGAACTGGAAAATCCACAACGCACCCTGCCCTGGATTCTTATCAGTGGCACTGCGGTGGTGACATTGCTTTACCTGGGCCTGAACTTTTCGTTTCTGTATGCCGCCCCCATGGACGCCATGACTGGGCAAGTTGAGGTGGGTGCGATTGCGGCAAGGGCGGCTTTCGGTGAAGTCGCCGGCGGCTTCACAGGCCTGGTGCTCGCCATGTTGCTTATCTCCACCGTGAGCGCCATGACCATGGCCGGCCCCAGAGTAATTCAGGTAATCGGCGAAGACTATCCCGCCATCGGCATGTTGGGTAAAAAGAATCGCAACGGCATTCCTTCACTCGCCATTTGTATCCAGTCTTTTGTAGCCCTGTTGTTTATCCTGTCCTCAACCTTCGAATCCATTCTCGTGTTTTCCGGATTCACTCTGGCATTGAACAGCTTTGTCACCGTGTTTGGCATATTCGTCCTGCGCTGGAAGCAACCCGATCTGGAGAGACCCTATCGGACCTTTCTGTATCCCCTGCCTCCAATCATCTATTTACTACTCACTGGCTGGACATTGGGATTCACTCTGGTCAATCGACCAGTGGAAGGATTGTTCAGCCTGGCAATAATATCACTGGGCTTGCTGTTTTATTTTCTGGCCGCAAAGCAAGAGACCAGGAGGCAGGAGTCCAGTGTTTAGCAAACTCAAATTGGCTGTCTGTGGAGAATGGCAAAGTGACGAACTTGCAGGAATATCTGGATTCCGCCGCTGCTCAGGGATTGTTGGCAGCACTCAGCTCATAACACATTGATCACTGACCCGGATTCTATTGCAGCCGTTGGCTACCTTTCAGTTCGATTCCCAATGAACGTAGTTGCGATTCGATTACCGGGTCTTTGGATTTTAGCCAGCGTTGATACAAGGCAAGAATCTCTTCGGCACTCATCTGTTGCTTCTTCGAACAGGCGCAGGCAACCAGTTCCAGCATCCGCGTAAAGGCTCCCGCCAGCTCTGCGAATATGTGATTGTTGCTTCGTGCATTCTCGGCAAGATAGTCATAGGCACCCCCACCCATGCCGACGAAATAGTCTTTGCCGATGCCTTTTCTCGCCCACTTTTCTGGAAACAGTGCACCAAGAAACAGGGCCATGTCGCCCAGGTGTTGAAGCAATAAACATCTTTGCCGCTCATTGCTGGCTTCGATGGCGTCGCTGTAGAGAAGTGCCAAAGGCCGGAGCGTGAGTTGACCATTTTCGTAAGTGAAAAGCATTTCACTGCGACCGAAGCGGTCAAGAAGATTGCCGATATACCAGCGAGTGTCCACATGTGGAGGGGGTTGCAGACGTTCGGCATAGATATTCAACTGCTTGCAGAAATAGTCGGTCAGCGACGATTCCGTGATGGGGACCTGGTCGGCGATGCTACTCATTGACTCCTCCTTCACAGGCCTGGCGAACTTTCCGCGCCGGCCTGGCAATCTACAACCATTGATTCGCCTGCTTTAAATTCGATTATTATGCACCTACTATAAATTAGTCGACAACTTGTGACGATTTGTTTAGCTTGCGAGCTTCTCTATAATTGACACGGTTCACAACTGCGTAGTTGAGATTGGAAGCCAATGAGCGACACTCAATCCCCAACAAACTCTCCTTGTCCCTGCGGCACCGGCAAGACCCTGGAGAAATGCTGCCTCCCCTATCTCAGTGGAGCTAAAAAACCGAGAACCATCAAACAAACCATGCGGGCCAGATACACTGCCTACGCCCTGGGTGGTTATGGGGATTATCTGTACTACACCTGGCATCCAGAGCATCGCGGAGGACTCTCTCCCAAATCCTTAGCGCAAAAAACGCTCGACTGGCAGTCGCTCAGGGTTGGGGAGTCGAAACAGGAAGGCGATCGCGGAGCCATAGAATTCCAGGCGATTTACCGAGACGAGAAAGGCAAGTTGCAGTGCCACCATGAAATCTCCCAGTTTCTGCGCAGCAAGGGTCTGTGGTATTACACTGCCGGAAAGGTGCAGGTGCTGGAAGTTAAGGAAAGCTCTTGAGTTTCACAATGCTGTAAGTTGGCGACTGTTAGTTGCAGGGAGTTGTTGCGAGAGACAGTACTCCGGTTCATCAGTAAAAATTCGAATCAAGACAATCGGAACACGAAACAAAATTCTCCAAATGACAGATCAAAAACGAATCATGGCAGACATGTCTGCCACCCTTATTCACCATGGGCACATTCGGCTGTTAAAGAAAGCCGCCCAACTTGGCAAGGTCATCGTTGCGCTCACTACCGATGAAGAAATAAAAAAGCATAAAGGCTACGTTCCAGAATTGAGTTGGAATTCACGGCGGGAAATTTTGGAATCTGTACGCTACGTGGACGAGGTAGTGCCATCACCCTGGATCCTCGATGATGAATTCCTTGATATCCACAGTGTCGATCTGTTAGTGCACGGAGGTGAAAGCGCCAACCTGGTTAAAGGAAAAAGGTTGTTGCTGTTTCCCTACACAGATGGTGTAAGCAGTAGAGAATTGAGAGCCAAAGCCAGAGACATCCTCACCAAGCTTGAGAAGTCTGGTTAGAGGCATCCTCTATAGCCCGAATCCTGGAACAAGAATAATGGCGTTAACGTTAGATTACGGCTCCATCGAACACAGCCGATACTCTGTTCTGCGGGCTCAGGATCAATCTAAATAGACGAGTTGCTTCGTATTAGAGCTAAGCGCATTACGCTGCAGCCCACTATCTGATAGGGTTAGGAGCCTGAGAGAAGAAAAGCGATAACCTTGCTGCAATAATTAAAGTCTGGAATTCCCTGCACCCCCATGAAACCCACACCACTTCTTGCCCTGGCTCTGGTTTTTTCCCCCCTGCTTGTTGCCCAGGATAATGTCGCTATCAGCTCCCAGGCTGATGCGGACTCCACTGTCGTCTACGAAGCCGAGTTCTTTGACCAGTACAATCCCATCACTGCCAGCGACATGCTGGATCGTATTCCTGGCGTCAATATTGGGGGC
Source organism: Gammaproteobacteria bacterium (assembly GCA_040218615.1). GTDB lineage: Bacteria > Pseudomonadota > Gammaproteobacteria > Pseudomonadales > Pseudohongiellaceae > UBA9145. Next base: position 231,960 of record JAVJRC010000007.1, on the reverse strand, counting down.
GGTGGCCCCGGGGGTGGCAATAATCGTGGGCTTGGGACAGGCGGCAATTTATTGATCAATGGCCAACGCATCGCTGGCAAGGACAATTCTCCCAGAGACCAGCTCGACCGGATCACGGCAGACGAAGTGCAGCGTATCGAAATTATTCGCGATACCACCGGTGCGCTGAATGTTCGCGGCGCCAGCGAAGTAGTCAACATCATCCTGGTGGCAGTTCCATCACGCTCCAGCACCACGGTGGAAGTGGTGCAAAGGCTCAATCATGATGACACTTATGAAGTCGGCGGATCCGTGGCCTGGTCCCAACAGATTGGCAACTTCCAGGCGCTGGTGAATTTTGAAGCCAGGCCCAACTATGAAAACCGGGACAACCGGGAAATCCGCATTACCCCCGAAGGCGAGTTACTGGGCACTCTGTTCGAAACCAATATTCGTGACCAGGATGAACACACCTTCAGCACCAATATGAGTTATAGCACCGGGCCGCATCGCATGCAGCTCAATGCACTGGTCAGTGAAGGTGACCATCCGCGGCCGATACGCCGGGATTTTGTCGACTTTACTGATGCAGGGCCGGTGGAGAGCATCCAGGAAGAGAAGAACCAGAACGAAGAGAGCAACTGGGAGATTGGTGGTGACTACGAATACAATTTTGCCGATGGCTCCAGGCTCGCCGTTTTGTTTGTGCTCAACGATGAGATAAGAAATACAGTACGCGAGCGCTTTGAAGCAGACCCCGCGGACGAGCCTCTCACCAAAAATCTGTTTATCGATTCCAGGCGCGAGAACAAAGAATTCATCGTACAGACCAACTACAATTTTTCGCTTAATGATTCACAATCCCTGCGCGTGGGATTAGAGCGAGCCAATAACCAACTGGATTCCAGTTTGCTGATTGGCAGCTCTTTCGGTACCGAGCCACCTTCAGAGGCTTTTGGGGGGCTCTCGCCCCTGCCCAGCATTTCCAATGCCGGCACCCATGTGGAAGAGATCCGCTATGAAGGCTTTGCTTTCCATAACTGGTCAATCAACGACCAGGCGTCACTGGAAAGCAGTGTGGTGTATGAGACTTCCGAAATTTCCCAGTCCGGCGTGGTCAACAAGAAGCGTGACTTCCAGTTCTGGCGACCTTCTTTCGATTTTCGCTATAACTTTGCCGACAACTTTCGTTTCCGCGGGACGGTCCAGCGCAATGTTTCGCAACTGAGTTTTTCTTCTTTCGCCGCCACCACCAACGAAGAGGACAGGGACCGCAATGCCCTGGCTGGTAACCCGGAACTTGCACCAGAAACAAGCTGGAACTATGAAGGCGAACTGGAATACCGACTGCCCAATGATGCTGGCGTTCTGTCCTCCAGCATCTTCTACAATGATATCGACAACAAGATTGGCCGTATCAATGCCACGGTCGACCCGGACGAGCCGCTTTCCGCTACTGGCAACGTCGGTCCGGCCTGGCAAGCGGGTTGGTTCATGAGGGCCAGCGTGAGGCTGAACCAGTTTAATCTTCCCAACGCGATTATCTCCGGAAGACTGGGTTTGTTTGATTCAGAAATCCTGGATCCGTTTATCAACCAGAAGGTGCGTACCGGCGGACGAGGTTTTGGTAATCTGGAATTTCGCCACGACATCACCGAACTTGGCCTGAGTTACGGCCTGGATTATCGCCACTCTATCTGGGGTGGATTCTATGACATCAACATCGTAACCCGGACCCGCAACGACAGGCAGCGCTCGCTCGATCTGTTCGTGCAGAAAGTCTGGTTTGATGACTGGACCTTCCGCCTCGAATCCGACAACACACTGGATGCCTCAGAGTGCCGCTACCGTGAGCGCTACGATGGCACCACAATCGACGGGGTGGTGGAGCTAATCCAGGATTCCTGCTCCAGCCGCTACCGGCGCCTGATACTGTCTGTGCAAACCACCTTTTAGCCATTTCAACCTGGCTACAAGGCTTTGATTTCCGGGCCTAAAGCGCCTATTGTGTAATCAGACTTAAAACTCCAACACCTAAACTACAGGAGGTATGCCATGCCTCGCGGCAAGCAAGTCAGAAATACGCTTATCCCACTGCTTTTGGCGCTCGCCAGCTCCACAGTTCTGGCCCAGCGCCCTGACCTGGAGGGAACCTACACCAACAAATCACTCACCAACCTGCAGCGCCCCGAAGGAGTTGATTCGCTGGTGGTTTCACCTGAACAAGCCCGCATCATCGCAGCACGCACGCCAATCGCCGGCATCGAAGGCGGGCTCGACGAAGGCGATGGGGTCAATGATGTGCCAGAGGAAGGTGCCGACGATTTCGGTGTTCGGGCTTATAACAATTTCTGGGTAGAACCCGGCAACAACCTGGCGCTGGTAAAAGGCGAATACCGCACCTCGTACATTATCGATCCGCCCAATGGCCGCATACCTCGCCGGGAAGACCCGCAGTACGATTTCGAACGGGCCAACTTTGGGTCTCGATATGCCACCGGTGTTGCCGACTTCAGCGGACCGGAAGCTTTCCCCAACTCAGAGCGTTGCCTGCTTGGTTTCGGCAACAAAGCCGGGCCTGGCATGATGGGAGCTCTATACAATAATACTTACCAGTTCGTGCAGACTGATGACTACGTAATGATTCTGGTAGAGATGGCTCACGATGCACGCATCATCCCCATCTATGACACGCCAGAGGAAGCACGAGCCAATCGCCGACCGGAAGAACATGAACCCTGGTTCGGGGATTCTGTGGGTTGGTACGAGGACGATCAGTTAGTAGTTGAAAGCGTGAATATCAATCCGCTGCAACTCAGCCAGAGTTCAGTGCCGATAACCAAGGATGGGCGTATTATTGAACGCTTCAGCCGTTATTCCGAAGATGAGATTCTGTATCAGTTTACGGTGGAAGACAGCAATCTCTACCTGCAGCCGTGGACAGCAGAACTGAGCTTCTATGCCACCGAGGACAAGCTGTATGAATATGCCTGCCACGAAGGCAACTATTCCATGCCCGGCTCTCTGGCTGGCGCGCGCACACTGGAATTGAGAGAAGAATTCGGTCTCGACTAAACCTGGATCACAGGTCCCAGGTCAGGCCCAATCTCAGGTTCCAGTAGTTATCCTGGCCACCGGGATTGTCTGGCGTGCGATTGACATCCAGCGGCGTGTAAGAAGAAGCCAGATTAATCCGCCAGTTGTCATTCACCCGATAAACGAGGCCGGCACTGATGGTTTCGGTGGTGCCCTCACTGTCGATGGTGGAGACATTGAGCGATCCCACCAGTGGCGCTTCCAGTTGCACAAATGGGTCCATTCGGGTTACGGCAACTGAGACCCAGGGCTGGAGACCCAGTGGCAGTTCGAACAGGGAGAACATGACCTCGGCACCGTAGTGGTCCATCACCAGACGGTCATTGGATGCCGCCGTACAACCAAACGGATTGCCCTCAGTGGCTGGCGGTTGCGCGGCCACATCGGCGCTACAGGTCACATCCGCCCGCACCTCGCCTTCCTGGGCATACACGCGCAGGCCAAACCCCCAGTCCCCCAGATCCAGCAGCGGCCGCGACAGCGCAAACCCCCACAGCCCGTCGGGTTTGGCGCCATCTATTTCCAGCGGTGGCGTATACGACACTTCGGCAGTGACATCCCAGATCAATCCCAGGCTGGCGCGGGCCCGCCCGAATACCGGAGACTTGTTGAGGTCTTCGTCTTTAAAGCCGCCAAAACCCACTTTCTGCTGATCTTCATTAAGGGAGGGAATGCTGCCTAGCTCCGCAGCGATACTCAGATCACCAAAACTGGTCGAGCGCGGCGGCAACTGGCCCAGGTTCAGTGATGAGGCTGTCATATAAGCCATGGCCCAGCCCTCGGGGCTGTCGAAGTCAACTTCATCCTGGGTACCGATGACAGTTTGTGCGGTTCCCGGCGTGGCCAGGCACAACAGGGCCAGCGACAGACCGGCAGATTTGTAAAATTGAGACATGATGGCTTCCTTGACTGGTGGCGTTCTTGTTATAACGCAAGTCGTACTTGTTCGCTTACCGACAATGGGTAATTCTATCCCTGTTATCGACCTCTGGGGCAGATCATGGACCGGTGGAATATGAGACCGGGCTCAAGCTTTGAATAATTCGACTGTGAATCAGGCCGTTCATACTCGCCAGGCTGCCGGAAAACGTAACAAAATGCAGATGAACCGGGTCTTAACGAGTATCCTGCAACAGAAATTCAAACTCCTTGAACAAGGCGATAAACACAGGAGAGCATTGCCGCTGGTAAACTCAGCCTGAATCCATGCGTTTAGCCTATTCAGCACACCCTAAAATTTGGAAGCCATCATGAGAATCAACAAAATCGCAGCCTGTAGCCTGGTCTGGGCATACCTGTTCACCATGCCTGCATTTGGTCAGGCAGACTCAGCGTCTTCAACGGTCTATAGCATTGATACGGAGAATTCCGTGCTGCGCGTGTTTGTAGGCCGCGCCGGACCTCTGGCTCGACTTGGTCACAACCACGTGGTGCATACCCGAGACCTCAGTGGAGAAATTGAACTGGCATCAAACCCGATGGACTCCAGCGCAGCGTTCTCTTTTCCCGTGAGCAGCTTCGTTGTAGACGACCAGTCTGAAAGAGATCGCGCTGGAGAAGGTTTTGAAAGTCAGCCCGGAGAATCTGCCATTGAAGGCACGCGCGAGAACATGATGGGAGAGGATGTCCTGAATGCCACCGAATTTGGCACCATCGCAATATCAGTTTCACCCGTTTCCATAACAGATACCCAATGGCAGCTCGCCGTGGATATTAACTTTCAAGGTTCCACTTTCAGCCAGCAAATACCTGCACAAGTCACCGTAACGGAATCTCAAGTAGACGTGGCAGCCACCTTTACTCTCGAACACGAAGATCTGGGGCTTTCGCCATTCTCGGCACTGGGGGGCAGTTTGCGGGTTGCGGAATCGATAGATTTTGAACTGCAGGTTAGCGCGACCGCGCAATAGTTTGTTCCCCTGCACGCAGATCAGAATCCGGTAATCACCCTGATTGAAGCGGGATGCAATCCGCTTGGGTCGGTAGGCCAGCCCGGTTCGCTCACATTCACAAACAACTTGTCGCCATCCCCATTGATCGCGATACCGTTGGGCTTTGAGAAAGTCGCCTGGTCTACGGCCCCATCGATGTTGGTAAAGGCAAAGGGTATCCCTGCGAGTCGCTCCACATCACTACCGTCATCTGCCAGCCGGTAAATTTCACCGGTACCAATTGTGGTGACGTAAAGGATTCCCTGATGCCAGGTGATGTGCCCAAGACCGACAGGGTTGGGGCCGCCCTGGAGAGTGGGCAACTCAGCAAGTACCTCCAGTTCACCGGCCGCTGAAATTTTCACCACATTACCTGCTGCAAAAGTCACCGCATACAGGTTGCCGCTAATGTCCATACTCAGGCCATTGGGGCAGGCCAGAATTTCCGCATCCGCCACCAGAACCGAACGCTCACCACTGGAGTCGAACTTCAGCACTTCTCCTGCGCCACAATTGCAGACATACAGATTGCCTGCCTCATCAACCTGGACACCTACCGGTGTATTCAACCCATCGGCAACAATACTCCTTGTACCATCGATATTGATTCTGGTGACACGGTTACCCCTTGGTTCGGCCTGGTAGAAATTGCCCGCAGCATCAAAGGCTGCACCGGAAGCGCCATCGAAGCCGGTTGCGAATACCGTAAAGTCGCCCGAGTGCGGATCCACACGATACACCGAGGTGGGCTGATCAGCCGGTCCAAGTTGTGGCCCGAAGTCGCTGACATACAGCATGCCGTCCGGACCATAAGTCACTCCTCCGCTGGCATTGAGGTTGACCAATGTCTCAACCTGAACCTGCGCAAAGGAGCGAGGGCACAGCAATGCAGTCAGCAGCAATACTGAAAAAATGTAACGCATTCTGTTCATGGAATTCCACGGCTGCCATCACAGGCAGTCTGAATCAGCAAACAGTCTCGATAATGCCGAAAGCAATCAGCTTGCTCAAGGAGATTTGTTGCTGCTCGGGATCGAGTTTGGAAAAAGACTGGGCGGTTACCGGGTCACCGCTGATGATTTGCTGTAAACCGGGCAAGGCTGCCACATCAAAGTGAATATCGCCTCCGGCGCTGACCAGTACTGCTTCTTTATCATCATGTCTGAGCAAGAGTTGCACGTTGGGCCGTAGTCTGAATTGTTGGTCGGCCTCGAATTCATTCGTTGTTTCTGCAAACTCAAGCAAGCCAGAACTGACATCTGGCCGACAACTGCGCAGGTATTTTTCGCGCATCAGTTCAAAGACTTCGTCGAAGTCTGCCTGCTGCACAAAACTTTCCAGCAAGGTCTGGAAATGTGCTCGGGCATCCTGGGTATCGAAACTCTGTTGCGCGTATCCAGGCGGCAGGGTTTGTCGGAATCCAGGGTCGCGCAAGGCCACTTCGGATACGGCCTCCAGCATCAGGTCTGCCCAACTCTGTCCTAACAACCCTACCGTAATATGCAGTGAAGTCTCATCGCCTGTAGTCTGGGCATCGTGCATCAATCCCCGGGGCACGTACATGCAGTCTCCAGCCTGCATCACGAAATCTTGTTCCGGATGTCCGGCCTTGTGTTCGGCGGATCGGAATTTCTCACCCCGATAGGGTTTTTCTACTGGTCTTTGATAGAGCCGCCAACGCTTGGCGCCGGCGATCTGGAGAATAAAGACATCGTGGTCGTCGTAGTGGGTGTTGAAACCCTGATTGCCCGGTGGTGTCAGGTAGATATTGGCTTGCACCCGGGTACTGAAGACAGCCTGCAGTGAGCGGCAGAAGTCCGCCAGCCTGGCATCTGCCAGGTGCAGCTGATTCAGAATAATTGTTGCCCCTTGTCGAAAGTGGTAGAGCGCGGCACCGCGATCGATGCTGCCATTGGCGAAGGTAAAGTAGGAGCGTTGGATCGGCGGCTCTTTGCGCGCCATGTTCAAGGCTGAAGAGGGCAGTTCTGAACTGGCAATGATGTCGTCGATTCGCGCAAGCGACAACAGCTCTGAGAAGCGATCAGCCTTCTCAGCATTGTGAACCAGGGCTTGTTGTTCAAAGTGGCTGGTGAAGAAACTGGAAGCCGCTTCTTCACCGAGCAAATAAGCCAGGGGTGCCTCGCGCCAGGGCGCCGCCTCCATCACAATGCCCTCAGAACCCTAACCGCGACCGGAGTTGTCGCTGGCATCGGTGCTTTCACCTCCGGCCTGGCTTTGGTCAGCATCTGAAGCATCACTCGCGTCAGTGCTTTCTCCACCTGCACTGGTGGAACCAGGGCTGGCACGCCCGGAATTGTCACTGGCATCACTGTCTGACTCTTCGGCCTGGCCCTGGTCGGAATCCGACGCGTCACTGGCATCAGTGCCCTCGCCCCCAGCGGCGGAATTCGGGCTGGCACGTCCTGAATTGTCGCTGGCATCGGTACTTTCACCACTTGCCTGACTCTGGTCTGAGTCCGAGGCATCACTGGCATCGGTATCTTCTCCGCCTGAGCTGGCACGGCCTGACTGATCCGAGCTGTCAGTGGCTTCGCTACTTTGCTGGCTTTGATCTGCGTCGGCCGCATCACTGGCATCCGTGCCTTCTCCGCCGGCGCTGGAGCGACCAGAGTTGTCACTGCTATCGGTTGCTTCGCCGCTGGCCTGGGCCTGGTCTGCGTCCGAGGCATCACTGCTGTCAGTAGCTTCCTGGCCCAGGGCGCCATGATTAAAAATGAGGCTGGTGGATGCAACCAGACCGCTTACCACTTCCATAAATGACCGACGGGTCAAATTTTTCTTCTTGCTCATGTTTTACTCCTACAATATCAGGCGCCCCAAATTCCAGCGCGCTTTGTCTCTCTGATTTTCAACTGTCAGTACCGCATGCTGGTTGATTGCATTCGGCAATAATACTTCCAGCTCCATAGTTTCTTCACCATTGCTCGGCTCGAACTGGACTGGCTCGGAACCCTCGCTGTCGAAACCCACCAGTAATGGTTCAGCCTGGGTAATGTTTATTCGAACATCCAATGACTCGCCAGCTCGAAGAGCACCCCGGGTGGCAACAACAATTTCGTTGCTGCCCACTTGTCTTGTACCTTGATTAATCCAGCCATCGGCCATGGCTTCATAACCAAAGGCCAAATACAGAGCGATAGCAACTGGTATAACGTTCAGCCAGCGCCAAATGCCCATTGCGTCCCACCATTGAGAAATAAATTTCATCAATGCTGCCCCTGCGCGACCCCAATAGTTAATGGGCGACCTGGCTCTTCCAGGCGTTTTCTTGTCTTCTCACCCAAACGTATCCGCTCGGCATAAATCAGTACACCAGTTATCGATAGGCCCGACATAATGATGCCTAACAGAAACCAGAGCAGTTGAGTAAGGAAGCCACCAAAATAGCCAAAGTGAAGCGGGTCTGCCGCCTCGGAGATGCGCGTGTAAAAATCCAGCTGTTCTCCTGTATAGCTGCCCACGACTTCCAGTGTAGCGGGATCGATATAGACCGCATTCGCCCTGGGACGAACCAATACGGCACTTAAATCCCCTTGAATGGCCAGTGGACGGGCTGAATTGCCCGGGAAAATCACCCGCCTGACCTGCAAACCAGGCAGCTCTGCACGGGCATTGGCTATGGCCACATCAAGATCTGCACCAGAGAAATCACGCGGCAGTGCCTGTGTTCTGGCTTCCATTTGTTGTTCAGCTTGGGGAAAGGGTGAACCTCGCCAACCGAGTTCTTCCGCCAGGTAAAACACGCTGGTAAGTGCAATCAGCGCCACAAACCAGCTCACCCAAAGCCCGGCCAGCCGGTGCAGATCCCCCAACCAGATTCGCGGTTTTCGATCGAAGCGAGGCCAGCTGAACAGGCCACGCCAGAATTTCTTGTACACCACAAAACCAGCGATCAATGAAATCAATAACGGGATAGCCAGAGAAGTCACCAGTGGCACACCATACTTGATAGGCAACATCAGGTGACGGTGTACATTGCGCAGGAATCGCTGCACACCATAAAAACTTCTTGCCCCCAGAAACTCGCCATCTGCGGGTGCGAACCACAGATAGGAATTCTCTCCCCACTCGGTGATCAATGTGGAATGCAGCGCAAAGGCATCGTTGTGATAACGATCGAGACTTATCAGTCGGGCTTCGGGATAGACTCGCTGCAGCGAATCGAAACTGTCTCCCCAGGCGACTTCTTGCTCAGGCACGGATTCTGGTGCGCGCATCTGAGCGTTGAGCAACCAGTCAATTTCCTGCCCGAATACGGCGAGTGTCCCTGTTATGAGTATAAAACTCATGAACAGTGAGAGTTTGAGACCGATCCAGGAATGTACCAGAAACCACAGCCGGCTACGGGACTGTTGCGACATGGATTATGCGTAAATTCAATAACTAAGGGGAAAAGAGTATCTATCGACGCAGGGCGTATTGCAAGTACAAATGAGAATTGTTTCTATTTAGAATGTGCCTGATACCGCCCTGTCAGTGCAACGCCCCGGAAACGGAAGGTATAACTGAGTTTGACGCTGATGTCCGGGAAGGCAGCCTGAAACGGACTATCCTCATCAAGCTGCAAGCCATGATTCAGCGCGGAATCTCTCGCTGAATCCGGCACGGTGAGAGCGAATAGCGAGCTGTCGAATTTCGGTTGTAGAGTCTGTGCCTGGTGATTTAATCTGTTGTCTGACTTCAGCTAATGCCAGCAATGCGAAGCAGATCTGAGTCACAACAACAATGACAACCTACGAATCGGAGCCCAATATGCAGTCTCCCCTCACCTCATCCTTGATCCGCGCAATTCGAAACCACACGCTGATATTTCTCTTTAGCGCTTGTTACAGCCTGGCAGCCACTGCTGCCGACTCCAGCTGGCCACAGCAGGAAGTGGGAGCCAGTGCCGCGGGTTTTAGTGAAGACGGCATTACCCAATTGGATAACGCCATGCGCGATATCGTCGGTAATCAGGATGTGGCTGGCATGGTCTGGTTGCTGGCCAAAGATGGCAAAGTGGCAACATTCAAGCACGCCGGTATGGCCCGTATAGAAGACCAGGCCGCCATGACCCAGGACTCATTGTTCCGCATCTACTCCATGACCAAGCCGGTCACTGGTGTGGCACTAATGATGTTGTGGGAAGAAGGTCACTGGGAATTCGATGACCCTGTCAGCAAATTCATCCCCGAATTCTCTGATCTGAAGGTCCTGGTAGATTACGATGACAACGGTAATGTGGAGTTGGAAGAACTTGAACGCCAACCCACCATGCGTGAACTACTGAATCATACGGCTGGATTTGGATATGGCCTGGGTGGCAGCGATCCTGTAAACACGGCATTTCGAGAGAAAATGGTGTTAGCTTCCAGTAATCTTGATGAGCTTGTCGACAAGGTGTCAGATATCCCACTTCTATACCAACCTGGTGAGCAATGGTATTACTCTGTTGCCGTAGACATTCAGGGATATATCGTACAGAAAATTTCCGGCATGCCCTTCGGCGAGTTTCTACGCACGCGACTGTTCGAGCCCCTGGATATGATGGACACCCGATTTTATGTGCAGCAACAAGACCAGGAGCGCTTCGCCGAAGTGCACTACTGGGATGAAGAGCGGCAACGCCTTGCGCAACAACCCCATCGACCAGACCGGCCCAGCTATCTCGATCCCAATCGCCTGGAGTCAGGAGGTGGTGGCCTGGTTTCATCTACTCACGATTACGCCCGCTTTATCCAGATGCTGGTGAATGGCGGTGAACTGGAAGGCGTTCGCATTCTCACACCGGAATCGGTTCGTATCATGCGCACCGACAGCCTGACCGGTGAAGAAGACATGAGCCGGGCCATTGGTGGCGTCGGCAATCCCGGGGTCGGCTTTGGTGTGGATTTCGCCGTGACCTATGATCCCCAGGCAGCAGGGTCTCCAGCCGCACCAGGTGTTTACAACTGGGCCGGTGCTGCTGGTACCTCATTCTGGATCGATCCGGTTAACGATATGTTCTGGCTGAATATGATTCAGGCTCAGGGTCCGCGCAGACCAGGCGCTGCCAACCTCGGTGCGGTAGCACGAAACCTTATCTACCAGTCACTGGAGAATTAACAGTTTGTCGGTAGAAAAAATCTGGACTCGATCTGTTTTAACAGAACGGTTTATGACTGCTACGACCCAGGACACTTTTTGATCAGGGAGACAGTATTGATATGGCGAATAAACTAGGTAGCGGGGATCAGTTCCCGCCCATGGCGTTAAAACTGATAGATGGCAGCAGCCTGGCCCTGCCTGACAATCTGGAAGCTGACTACACTGTCGTCCTGATTTATCGCGGCCACTGGTGACCTTACTGCCGCCGGCTGCTGGCCGGCTTTGAAGAATGCCGTGCTGCATTCGAAAAAGAAGGTGCCACCATCATTGCTGGATCGGTAGATTCGCAAGAAAAAACCGAAAAGCTGGCTGCGGACAAGAACTACCCATTCGCGTTCGGCATGACCAAGACCGAAGCAGAAACACTGGATGCGTGGTATCAGCAGGAACGTGAATTTATCCAGCCTTCTGAATTTATTATCGGATCTGACGGCAAGGTGTTGTTCAGTTCCTACAGTGACGGGCCGGTAGGTCGTATGGATGCCAAAGAGACTCTTAGCCTTATTCAGTACATGAATGAGCAGAAGGGAAAGTGAACAGGCCAGAGTTCCTAGCTGTAAACACTGCCCCGGCTTCCCACAGCAACTACTATTACGATTAATCGATCATCCATAATTTCATAGACGATGCGATAGCTGCCCTGCCTCACCCGGTAGATATCCTTGGTCGAAAGTTTCTTGCAACCAGCTGGTCTTGGATCCACAGCCAGTTTTTCAAGTCGGCGTAGTATTTTGGGTAGATGAGCAGGGTCGATTTTTCGAAGATCTTTCTTGACCGATTTTTTAAAAGTGATCTTATAACTTGCCATGCTTTTTCAAATCTTTGAGCATGGTTTCATAACTCACTTCTGGTTCATTCACTCGATTTCGATACACCTCCAGATCTTCCTGGTCTTCCTTCATTAGCAGTCGCACCGCCTCATCAACCAATTCGGATAGAGATTGATTGGAGAGCGCGGCTCGAACCCGTAGCGCCTGATGGATTCCAGGGTCGAAATAGACAGTGGCTCGCTTGGACAATTCGCTCATTGTGGTTTCCTTACTTTACTTATTCTCAAGTATAGCACTATAACGTTATGACGCCAGTAACGCTGCCGAACTGTCTGATATCGGGCTGATTAAGAGCCTGTATTTTTCCCCTGACCCCCGATATGCTCAGCACATGAAATCAAAAAGAACACGTCTAATCCTCCTGCTATGCACCCTGATGAACCTCAGTGTATTCGCTGCAGAATCGGCGACCGTGTCGATCGCCCGGCTAGGTGATGGCCCCATCATCACGCCAAACATGGACGCGCGAATGGGCGGCAATATTCAGGGCCCTTCACTGATCAGGGTCCCTGACTGGGTAGACAACCCACTGGGGCAATACTATCTCTACTTCGCTGACCACCGAGGCGAATACATTCGCATGGCCTACGCGGATGAAGTCACTGGTCCCTGGACTGTCTACTCTCCGGGCACCCTGAAACTTGAAGATTCCTACTTTCCCACCACCTGCCCGCCCTGCTCACTGGCCCCTGGACAAAATGCCGCGCTCTACGCCCACATCGCCTCACCAGATGTGCATGTGCGTGAAGACCTCCAGCAGATCGTGATGTATTTCCATGGGCGTGGAGAAGGCAGGCAGTTTACCCGCCATGCCGTTTCCAGCGATGGCATCCATTTTGAAGGCAGAGAGGAAGATCTGGGCCGACCCTACTTCCGCGTAATCGAGCACGAGAACGATTTTTACGCCCTGGCCATGCCTGGCTATCTGTACCGTTCTGAAAACGGCCTGGGTGACTTCGTCGCAGGGCCACAGTTGTTTGATGACAATATGCGCCATTCCGCGCTGCTGATTCGCGACGGCCTGCTCTATGTTTTCTACACCCAGGCAGGCCATGCCCCTGAACGTATTTTTCTTTCTACTATCGATATGTCAGGTAACTGGCTGAACTGGAAGGCCTCGGAACCCATCGAAGTATTGCGGCCAGAAGAACACTGGGAAGGAGCTGACTTGCCGATTGAGCCTTCTCGCCGCGGCTACATCGATGTGCGCGTGAACCAGTTGAGAGACCCGGCGATTTATCAGGAAGATGGAGAAACCTATCTGTTGTATTCGGTTGCTGGAGAGAGCGGTATCGCTATCGCCAGGGTTGAATTTAACTAGGCACCCTTAACGTGGCTCACTAAAAAAGGGCCGGGTGCATTACATAGGAAATGCACCCGGCCCTTGTTGTTCTTTCCCTTAAATCGGGATTAAGACGTTATGGATCCTGACCTAGTCTTCCAGCGAAGGGTGCGCATACCCTGTAGGCAGGGTCTGGTCTGGATCCACACGGATGCTCAGGTAAGTGACCTGAGTCTGGATATGACGGAAGCCATGGGGAACTCCCGCGGGAATGACCACAACATCTCCAGCAGAAACCGTTTGTTCCTGCCCGTTAACCACTGTTCGGCTACCGCTGGGTCCTATCAGGACCAGTACGGACGAATTGTCCGCAGGAAATTCCCGCGCGTTGGATTCGTCTCCCCCGGTAACCAAAACACCGGAACCAGATAGCACGTAATAGACTTCGGTCACGCGATGATGAACGATGGCATTAACTTCTTCGCCTTCGGTGCGATTGCCCACGCGACGCAAAATGCCAACGGCCACATTGATGTCGTCACCTATGTCGACCACGCGGATTTGCTGGTCGATGGTATCTCCCAGGCGTTCAAACACTGTCGCGATTTCGGTAGACGGGATATGGGTCGCGTTATCGGGTTGCGCGGACACGCCGAATGAAGTGGTAGCAAGTGTTACAACGGTAAAAAATGCGAGTAGATGGTTTTTGGTCATTCTTGTTTCTCCTCAGTTCCTGCCCCATCATCGGACAGGAATAATTCCCTGTCAAACGAATGTGCCTGAAAATAGCCAGCCCCGGGCCATTGCGTTATTCTGGATTTCCTGATTACCAACACAAAACTACTGAAGAACTGAATTACCCATGAAAGATAACTACAGCACGCGCTCGGTGTGGGCGGGAGAAGAAGAGAGCTACGCAGAAAGGTCTACCCAGGTGCCGGTTTTCCACACTGTAACCTACGGCTATGATGACCTGGACGATTGGTATGACGTCGCTCTGGGCAAGCAGGACGGTCATATCTATAGTCGCAACAGCAATCCTACGGTCAGTGTATTTGAATCCAAATTGAAGGAACTGGAAGGCGCAGAAGCAGCGACCAGCTTCTCCACTGGCATGGCGGCCATCTCCAACACCCTGTTCACTTTTCTCCGCCCGGGTGATCGCGTCGTCAGTATCAAGGACTCTTACGGAGGCACCAGCAAACTGTTTCTGGATTTCCTGCCAGCCATGCACGTGGAGGTTTGTCTGGTAGAAACTGGCGACCATGAACAGATGCAGGCGGAGATAGCCAAAGGCTGCAAGCTGGTTTACCTGGAGACCCCCACCAATCCAACATTGAAGCTTGTGGATATTGAATTGCTCTGCAAGGCCGCGGCAGATGTGCAGGCCATTTCTGTTGTAGACAATACATTCGCCACGCCAATCAACCAGAATCCACTGGCACTGGGTGCTGACCTCGTCCTGCACAGCGCCACAAAATTTCTCGGCGGTCATTCCGATGCCATGGGTGGTGTTCTGTGTGGTCCTCAAGCACTAATCGACCAGGTCTATCACTACCGGGAAATTACCGGTGCCACTCTGCATCCCATGTCCGCTTACCTGCTATTGCGCGGCATCAAGACACTCGATCTCCGAATCCAGCGCCACAATAGCAATGCCATGGCAGTGGCTGAACATCTCCAGGCCGACTCACGCATCAAGGAAGTGTTTTATCCTGGCCTGAAAACCCACCATCATCATGATGTCGCCAAAAAGCAGATGCGTGGCTTTGGGGGCATGTTGAGCTTTTCCCTTCATGGTGGTTATGAATCTGTAAAACAGTTTCTGCCAAAGCTTCGTTATGCCCACCTGGCCGCGCACCTGGGTGGAGTTGAAACAATCGCGGGCCCACCGAAGGTCACCAGTCATGTGGAAAACACCCCGGAAGAACGAGAGGCGCTGGGTATACCTGAGGGTTTGATTCGCTATTCGGCCGGTATCGAAAACGTGGAGGATCTGCTCGACGACCTGGATCAGGCTTTGGATTCGATTGGTTAAAACAGCGCCTCAGAGAATGGCGCTGATGATAGAAAGATAGACTCTGACCCCGGTGACGATCAGTTCGTCAGGAAAGTCATAGTATTCATTGTGAAGCTGGGGTTGTTCCACTCCAGAGCCCACGCCAAAGAAAGCCCCCTGGTACCTTTGCAAATAGTGGCTGAAGTCCTCACTCCAACGGAAAGGCTCGTCCAGCTCTGTTACCTGCAAACCGGCGCGCTCGGCGGCTGACCGGATCAGCTCTACGCTGTCATCGTGATTTACTGTCGCCGGAAAGGCTTCATGCCAGGACAGTTCCCATTGCAGTTCCTGTTCTTCACTGACCTGACCAGCCAGCTCGGCAATCTTGCTCTTAAGCTGTTCCAGTTCTTGTTGCTGGTGCGCCCTGATCACGCCGCAGATCTCAGCCACACCTGGCGCGACACCAAAATCCATCTTCGGCCCGTTCTCACCCAGGCTTGCCTGGGTCAGAGTCAGCATCAGCAGTTCGCCGGAACTTGCGATTTCTCCGGGCAACTCCGGCAATTTCGCTAATAGCTTTGCAACTGCGGCTCCGGGACTGGTGCCATGTTCAGGATAACTGGAGTGAGAGAAAGCACCATGCAAGGCAATACGAAATCCTTCTGATGCAGAGGCAAACGTTCCCCTGCGAATGCAAATACTGTGCAGCTCGTGCTTGGGCAAATTGTGAAACCCGATCACGTAATCCGGATTCAGGGCCTGAAAACGTTCGTCTGCCAGAATCGCCGGCGCTCCTTCCCCGGTTTCTTCCGCAGGCTGAAACAGCAGGGCGACCCTGCCCCTTTTCGGGGCGTGCACACCCAGGGCGGTGGCTACTCCGCAGAGCACACTCATGTGGCCATCATGGCCGCATTTGTGGGAAACACCCCTGGATTGCGAACGATAGTCGATGCCCATATCAGCGGGCTCACTTACCGGCAGTGCATCCAGCTCACAGCGCAACACCAGTGTGGGGCCAGGCTCACCCGATTCGAACAGGCCGATGACACCAGTGCCTCCCACATCGGTCATCACTTCGCTGGCGCCCGCAGCGCTCAATTCCCGGGCAATACGCTTCGCTGTTGCCTGTTCATCACTGGAGAGCTCTGGATGCTGATGCAACTCATGACGCAGCGCATGCAAGGCATCAAGCTGTTCACCGGAGAGTTCAAAATTCACTGTCATGGAGGCGAAGATAAAGCAAAAGTGGAAACAGGTCTAATCAGTGCAGGGCAAGCAACAACTGACTCTGGCGCATCGCTGATCCACCTGCCCTGCTACGGCGTTATGTGCTCCATGACTGCGAGGAAAAACAGTGTCTGAGCAATTCCGATGTATCCGCTGGATTCTAGGCGACCAGCTCAATGAACAACACAGTTGGTTTGAACAGACCGACGCCGATGTGCTGTATGTAATTGCCGAGTTACCACAGGAAACCGGCTATACCAAACACCATGTGCAAAAGCTTTGTGCGTTCTTTGCTGCCATGGAGCAATTCGCCGAACGACTGAAAGATTTGGGTCACAAGGTACTGCATTTGTCTCTGGATGAAACTTCAGGGTTTTCCACCCTCCCCGATTTGATGACCGAACTGTGTAACCGTTATTCAACCACCGAGCTTCATTACCAGCGCCCGGATGAATACCGCCTGCTAAAGCAGCTCCAGGATTTCGCGGCGGACTCAGATCTCAAGGTTAAGGAACACGACACCGAACATTTCCTGTTGCCGTTTACAGAAATCGAGGAGCATTTCGAGAAAGGCCAGCATGTCCGAATGGAAAGCTTCTATCGCAAGATGCGGCGGAGACTGAAGATCCTCATGGACGGCGACCAGCCTGTGGGTGGCCAGTGGAACTTCGACAAGGACAATCGCAACAAGCTCAAACAAGCCGACCTCGATACTATTCCCGAACCTCTATTGTTCAGCACAGACGTCTCCGAAATAATCCAGCGATTGGACAAACATGGAGTGGACTATTTTGGCAGGGTGAGTGACCCGCTGCCCTGGCCGGTAACCCGGGCGGACGCACTCACCTTATTGGATTTTTTCTGCGAGACCTGTCTGCCAAATTTTGGCCGGTTCCAGGACGCATTGACCGGCAAGAGCGAGCACGCCTGGAGTCTTTACCATTCCCGCCTGTCTTTCGCCATTAACGCCAAGCTGCTCGACCCCAAAGAAGTTATCGAAACTGCCACTAGCAGCTACCAGCAATCACACGAAACAGACATTGCCCAGATCGAGGGCTTCGTCAGGCAGATTCTGGGATGGCGCGAATTTGTGCGGGGCATCTACTGGGCGAATATGCCTGAATACCAGAAGCTCAATCATTACGAGGCCAACAGGGATTTGCCCGATTTCTTCTGGAACGGTGAAACGAAGATGCGTTGCCTCTCGCAAGCGATCAATCACTCATTGGATCATGCCTACGCCCACCACATTCAGCGCCTGATGATAACCGGAAATTTTGCCTTGCTTACCGGCATCGATCCGGACCAGGTGAACCAGTGGTATCTGGGAATCTATATCGATGCCATTGAATGGGTGGAGCTGCCCAATACCCGAGGCATGGCCCTGTTCGGCGATGGCGGCATCGTTGGCACCAAACCTTATGCGGCCGGGGGCAACTACATCAACAAGATGAGTGACTACTGCGGCGATTGTCACTACACGGTCAAAGAGAAGGTCGGTGACAAAGCCTGCCCGCTCAACAGCCTGTACTGGCACTTTATGCAAAAGCACCGCGATGAATTAGAGAAGAATCAACGCCTGCGCATGATCTATGGTAGTTGGGACCGGATGGATGAAGACACGCAGGACGCGATTTTGAAACAGGCTGGCCACTATCTCAAGGCAATGCAGTAGCCGCTTTCTTATCGGTCCCTGAACAAATCTGCCACCCGGTCAGATTCGGCATTGGCCTCACGAGCCCTTGAAGCGCGCAACATATTTGCCATGCCGTAATTGCCTTCATGGCAAGCATATTCATATAGCTGTGCAGGCACTTTGTTTATTGGCAACATCACGGTAATGCGATCGGTAAAGGTCTCAGGATCTTCGATGGTAAATTCATAGTCGATGGATTCAGGCCCGACCCGGGTGAAGCGTTCTGTGAGCACTTTATTCCCGGAGCTCCCGTATCCTTCGAAACTCTGGGTAAGACCATTGAAGTTGCGGGTTGTAACGACCAGCGTGTCCCCTTCCCAATGCCCCCGCGAGTCACCAGACCACAAGCCAATATCTTCATGGATAAAAGGGCTGCCATCCAGCTTGACCATGCGGGCATCGTGGACCATCTCGGTAAAGATCACCACATGGTCACGATTTTGAATGATCTGTACATTATTGTTGTACACACTGGGCATGAACTGCGGGCCTGTGTTGAAGCCGACCAGGCATCTTTCTGACAGCCCCCGGTCTTCTGGACCGTCCCGGCCAATTCCACCCACTGTGAATCGCACCGGACGCTCACCATTCACGTCACGTTCGCCACCCGGTTGATAAACCACGCCTTCCTGAACCGGGGGAACTCTGCCATCGGGCGGATGCACAATCAGTGAGGTGCGCACGTTGTTACTGTTGCCCCGATTCTCGGCCCAGATATTGTCGTTGTAGAACGCTTCAATACCATTGGCCGAGCGAATGGGCTCTCTCCTCCTGCCGTTCCTGCCGGAAACACGAAGCCGCGGTTGTTGGGCAGCCGTAATTTCGTCCTCAGTGAGAAACTGGCGATCACCGTATTCTTCCGGGCGCTGCATGGGAACATCGGAAGAGAAATTCCACACACCTTGCAGATCCGGATGGCCCCATTGGGTTCGCGGTACGGTGTAGTTATCTGCTGCATGGGTAAGCGGCCCGACTGTAAATGCAGTCAGCAGCAGACAAAAGGAAGTGGATTGCAGCCACGGGTTCATGACTGGCAGAGTATCAAGGTAGCACTACAAGGCAAGCAATCGTTCGATGTAGGGAAGTATGACAAAGGCCTGGACAATGCCAATCATCCACAAAAGTATCCTGAAGTTTGCATCAATTCTGGCGTTAACTTTAGCCAGTTCAGCAGCAAGATATTCTTTGGTCACGAGCGAATCAAGATTCACGTTAAAAGCCTCGGTTAAGACATCTGCGTGCACTTCGGCCAGTTCAGAGGGCATTCCTGCCTGCTCCAGCCGCCGTACAAATTTGAGTGTATCAAATGTAGATATCGCCATGTCACGCTCCCTGTGTCCCGGCTACCCAATTTAAGTATAGGTACCAGCAATAGAAATTGGCAACTAAAACCCCTCGACAGCAGGATGCGATCATTTTACTCTGGCACCCAAGAATAAGACCTGGATCGTTCGTTCAGCCGAGCGTGCAGCCCGCTACACAAGAGCGCCGCAGCACACTGAGCAGTCAGCGATACCGAGCAAGGAGAACCCTGAATGCGATCAACAAGCCTAATCCCTTCTTCTATTGTTGCTGTGCTCAGCGCACTCGCCCTGACACAAGCCCTGGCCCAGCCGGGGACCTCTGTCTATGATGGCGACTGGCCCAATATCCATGGCAGCCACACTGCTGACCGTTACTCCCCGCTGGACCAGATTAACGCGGATAACGTCGCCGATCTGGAAATCGCCTGGCGCTTCAATACTGCCAACTTCGGCACCACCACCGACTTCAACAATCCGTCCACTCCTTTGGAAATTGATGGCGTGCTCTATGCCAACATCGCCAATACGCGCAACGTGGTGGCGCTGGACGCTACCACTGGCCAGGTGTTGTGGCTGTACCGCTACAACGAAGGTGACCGTTACGATGAGGCACCCAGAAAAGGTGCCGGCCGCGGCGTGGCATTCTGGAGTGATGGCAACGAATCACGAGTGCTGGACGTCTCTCCCGGTTACCAGCTGGTCTCGCTGGACGCTGAGACCGGTATTCCCGATCCAGACTTCGGTGTAAACGGCAAAGTAGACCTCTATCAGGGGCTGCGTAATGCCGACGACCCTCGCTACAAATACCCGGACATCGGCATCTCCGCACCCCCTTTCGTTATGAACGATGTGATCGTGGTGGGCGCAGCACACCGAACCGGCGGCCGCCCCCGATCCAAGTTCAATACCAAGGGCGACATTCGCGGTTTCGATGTGCACACGGGTGAGCTGTTGTGGACTTTCCATACCATTCCCGAAGCAGGAGAGATCGGCTACGAATCCTGGTTAACCGGTAATGACATCACTGGAAACTCCGGCGTATGGTCGGCTATTTCCGGCGACCCGGAGCGCGGCCACGTGTACCTGCCCATTGAAGATCCAACCGGTGATTACTACGGTGGCGATCGTCACGGTGACAACCTGTTCTCCAGCGGCATCGTGGCGCTCGACATCCGCACTGGCGAACGCCAGTGGCATTATCAGTTTATTCATCACGACATCTGGGACTGGGACGTTCCCTCTCCCGCCATCATCGCCGATCTGCCAAACGGGCGTGAGGTAGTGATGTCGGTGACCAAACAGGCCTGGGTGTACACCTTTGACCGCAACACCGGCGAACCCGTTTGGCCTATCGTGGAACGACCGGTGCCCCAGGGTGATGTGCCCGGCGAGTGGTATTCCGATACACAACCCTTTCCAACCCACCCTGCACCTTTTGATCGCCAGGGTTTTACTGAAGCCGACCTGATCGACTGGACACCAGAGATTCGTGCCCTGGCACTGGAAGCCATCGAAGGTTACCGCCTTAGCGAGAGCATCTTCGAACCGCCGTCACTGGCAGAAGCCGCAGACGGTACTGTTGGTCGACTGGGCCTGCCTTCCTCTACTGGCGGCTCCAACTGGGAGAGTTCGGCACTGGATCCGGAGACCGGCATTCTTTACGTGCCATCCAGAACCCAACTGCAGGTGCTTTCTCTGGCCAAGAATCCTGACTCCGATATCGACCTGAGCCAGGCTTTCGGAGTGCGCGCACCCCGCGTGCAAGGACTGGAAGTGGTGAAGCCACCCTATGGCCGCATCACCGCTATCGATATGAACACCGGCGATCACCTGTGGTGGATTGCCAATGCCGATACCCCGGACCGCATCAAGAATCACGCCTTGCTGGAAGGCGTGGATGTGGGCCGTACGGGCATACCCACTCGCTCCGGCATCCTGCTCACCAAGTCATTGCTGTTTGTAGGCGAAGGCTCTGGCGGCCCCGGTGCCAGCCCGATCTTCCGCGCAGTGAACAAGGAAACCGGCGACATCATTGCCGAGCTGGATCTGCCTGACAACCAGACCGGTTTGCCGTTTACCTATGAGCATGAGGGCAAGCAGTATGTGGCGATGTTTATCGGCGGAACTGGCAAGCCTGCGGAGTTGATCGCCCTGGCATTGCCTTAGACAATCATAAGACTGAACCAGCTGGAATGCAGTTCCGCACAAAACGTTCCATACAAAACGATGCGTAAAACAAAGGGGCTGTGTTGCTTCGCCGAAGCGAGCAACACAGCCCCTTTTGATTAGACAGGCAGTTAGCTTGACAGCTATTCGGGCCCTGCTTACAGGATATAGTTATCCGTATCACCCACGGTCAGGTTCACACCCACCAGTGTCATCACCGTCAGGTAGTCCTGGCCTCCAGCACTACCATCAGCGTCAATCTGGATAAGGGTGTCTGCACCAGAGGGCTGAAAGTTCACGAAGCCCTGCGCAAAGGCAATCACATTGTGTGGCGCATTGATGGAGGTCAACAGCCCTGACAGGTCCACCTTGTCACCACCGAGGCCAATATCAAATCCGTTAACGATCTCGTTCGTGACCACAACGACTTCATCGAGTGCAGGTCCCTGGGCATCCCCGGGAAATCCCTGAGCTGTATTGGGAGTTAAGCTTGTAAACGAGAGCAAGGTGCTGGAACCGGCGGCGGTAAATCCAAACGACTCAGTTGTCCAAAGCATATTGGTGATTGAATTCGCTGCACTGAATGCATAATCCTGGCTGCTGCCTGCCGCTTCGACTCTGGCGATAGCTGTACCGGTTTCACCGGGGTTTTTAGAAAGAGCAAACCCTACCTGATAGGTCGTACCTGCGACGGTGGAAATAGTCTGTTCCACACCGCCTCGTTCAAAAGCATTCATATCCAGCGATGTGAAGCCATCAGCAGCCTCCCAACCACTTACCACATCAACGCCGCCCGCCAAAGTTGTCCAGCCAGTCGTGCCTGATTCGAATGAGCCGTTAGTGACAAGATTTTGTGGCGTGTAGGTATCCGTAACCGGGTTCACGGTAACATTCACGGTAGCTGTGCTGGTTGCCCCGGCAGCATCCTTCATGGTGTAGGTAAAGCTCGCGTCACCATTGAAGTCTGCGTTCGGTGTAAATACCACATCACCGCCAGAAACAGCCACCGAACCATTGACAGCATCCTGCACAGATTGAAGTGTTTTGGTATCCCCGTTATCGACATCAGTGTCGTTGCTCAGCAAAGAAGCAATGCTGATCGTGGCCGCGACATCTTCATCTGTTGAAACTGCATCATCGGCAGCAACCGGCGCATCATTGGCACCGATAACGTTGTAGGTAATGGTATTGACTGCAGTGGCACCGTGCTGGTCGGTAGCCTGAACTTGTACATCGATCTGGGTTGATTCATTAGCCGCTAAGTGGTCAAAATCACCGTTGGGTCTAAATTGCAGGCTAGAATCGCCAAATTTGAAAAAGCCACCAGGCTGACTGATGTTCTCAACAGTGTAGACCAGACTGTCAAGGTTGTCGTCGCTGTCAACATCATTGGCAATCGCACTCAGGGAAAGCCCGGTAAACGCTGTGGCATCTTCCGAGATATCGAAAGAGGCACTACCGATTGTAGGCGCATCATTCACGCCGGAAACGATAATGTCGAGGGCGCCCGTGTTGGAGACCGCGCCGTGCGAGTCTGTGGCGGTGTAGCCGAGATTAAAAGTCCGGGTTTCCCCCTGGGCCAGAGACTGGAAGTCACTGCCCGGGTCAAAGGTAAAGCTGCCATCATTGTTGTTGCTCAGAGATCCCGAGGCGGGTGATCCGGCAATGGCATAGTTCAGGCTGTTGCCATCGTCATCGCTGTCTATATCGTCACCAACAAAAGAGCCGGTCACCGCAGCGCCGTCTTCGCTGGCTGACACTGTTACGCCCTGAACTTCCGGCGCATCATTTACGCCAACTACCGTGACGCTCAAAGTAGCACTGTCAGTATTACCATTAGTGTCCTTAATGGTGTAACTAACAGTATCCACTGAGGTCTGTCCTGCAGTCAGGGAGGCAAACGCATTGTTGTCGTCGTAGAGGTAATCTCCATCACGATCCACTTTAAGAATGGCACCAGATGCCAGATTCAGTGTGACCGAGTTGCCCACCATGGCACTGCCGTTGACATCGCTGACTTCCACAGGTGGGTTGCCACCCTGGTCGTCGTTTCCAATGACATTGCCAGAAACTGTAGATGAAGTAGCCACACCGTATGTACCAACAGTAAATCCCTGCCAGAACTCAACGGATTGACTCACCCAGGTGAGTGAATCTACGGCGTTATTGATTGCCAACACACCATGGAATTCGTTCGGCGAGAAACCGGCAGTTGAGATGCCATGCTGGCCATTGTTTTCAGACAGAGTAATGCCCGCTGTATGACCCCATTCGCCTCTATCATTGGGTCCTTCTGCACTGCTGACCACAGTGAAAGGCTGGTCAAACAGGTAGCCATTGTTGTTCATGCTCGCTACAGCAAAAAACAAATTGGCAACGGGTTCTGTGAAACTCAAATTCCGCGGCGTGTCCGCCAAGGCCAGTGCGATGAAATCCAGATTGGTGGCACCGGGTCCATTGGCCACTTCATTGCTGGTATAGACGCCATCTCCATTTGCCAGCCATTGTGATCCATTGAAACTATCCCAGCGCTGAATCGTATTGCTAGGAGAGACAAAGGTCTGAACCGGATAGATTTGTCCGGTGTAGGTCACCCCAATAGTTCTGTCGGGCAAGGTGATCGTGCCGTCTATGGTGACTTCATCAGTGACGCCACTATTTGTTGGAGTGATATTGGTCCAGTCCACCCAATACACGGTATTGCCTGTGTCTTGAGCAGGGCCACTTGCCGATACTGAACCCGTATCCGCAACAGCAGTCGGCCCGTCTGCGGTGCCGGTGATGTTCACGGTCACTGAAGTCACAGAGCCATCAATACTGCTGACAGTAAACGAGTCAGAAACCTCTTGTCCCTCTGCCAGGAAATCCAGCGCCCCGTCGGTGGTATAGCTCCAGGTTCCGCTGGCATCGATAGTGAAAGAACCATAACTTCCCGCAGCTCCTGATTGAGGATTAAAAGCTTCTTCCCCGGCGTCGGGATCAGAAATGCTTAATACACCACCCACAGTCTGTTGTGCATCTGTTTCAGTCAGGTCGACTTCTGCTGATCCAAGCTGGGCCGGATCCGCCACGGGATTCACTGTAACGCTGACCGTCGCGGTGCTGGAAATACCTCCAGAATCTTCCATGGTGTAGCTGAAGCTGTCGCTGCCATTGAAATTGGCATTGGGTGTGTACACCAGTTGGTTGTTGACGATCCCAACGGTCCCGTTATCACCGTTAGCTGCGGAAACCAGGGTCAAGGTGTCATTGCTGTCCGGGTCTGTATCGTTACCCAGTACATTGATGGTGACAGCCGTATCTTCATCGGTTTCAGCGCTGTCGGCATTTGCTGTGGGCGCGTCGTTGCCACCGTTAATGGTTACTGTCACGGTTTCCTGTGCCGTGCCACCTTTACCGTCATCCACGGTGACTACGAAACTCTCGGTAGTGGATTCACCAGCGCCCAGTTCCTGATAAGCGCCGTTGTCAATCTGGAACTCCCAGTTAACAATCCCGCCTGTTCCGGAACCGGTGGTGTCTGCATCAACAGTTGCAGTCAGACTTCCCAGCACCGCGCCTGCTGCTGCAACGCTGACAGTATGGCTATCACTCAAATCGACATCTGAATACTGCAGGCTGCCCGTGGCAGTGGCACCGGACGTGTCTACGTGTTGGAAGATGCCGGCAGAATCACTAAAGCTGAGCTCAAGAGAAGCTTCACCACCGTTTTCAAAGAAGTACAACTCAAGGGGATAAATGCCGGGGTCCAGCGCGATGCTGCCAGTAAATGCCTGTTCGCCATGCTGGTTGGGATCGGTGATGATTTGCTGGTTATTAACTGTGAGATAAACACCATCATCGTTAAATGTCCGGAACGTATAAGTATCCGACGCAGTGATCAGTATGTTGGCGGTGATTCGCGCAAAGAAAGTGTTATTAAGCGGATGGTTAGTACCCGATACACCGTTAGCAGCCGCCGCAGGCCAGGGCGAGCTTCCTGGCAACTCACCGGCAAAGCCGCCGGGGTCGTCTGTGTAATCGATGATATTGGTCGTCGTGCTGTAGTCAGCCGCTCGGCTGGCCGCTTCCGCTACCAGACTGGCGCGGTCGAATGAACCGGCGTAGCCTGTCCACTGCTCTACCGTAAACGGTGTTTGTCCCGGCACCAGAGTGACGTCTCCCGAGGTGTCACCACCATCAATAGTCGGGTCGTCATTAACACCGGTTACAGTGACAGTAATGGCATTGGTTGCCGTGGCGGCATGAGTATCTGCAGCTTGTATCTGCAGATCAAAGGAAGTGGTCTCACCTGCAGCCAGTGATTGGAAACCGCTGCCGGTATCAAAATCAAGCGCAGTACCATCAATAGAGGCTGAACCGGCAGGTGCCGAGTTCAACAGGGAATAGCTCAGGGAGGACCCGTCATCGTCGCTGTCAATGTCAGCGCCCAAAGCTGACAGGTCGATACTTACCTGCTCACCGTCTTCTGTTGCGCTCAGGTTGCCGCCTCCCAATGTAGGAGCGTCATTGGCGCCCGTCACCGTGACCGCCACAGTATTGGAAGCAGTCGCGCCGTGAGTATCACTGGCTTGCACATTCAGGTCGAAATTCTGGGTTTCACCCAGTGCGAGAGATTGAAAATCGCTGCCAGGATCGTAATCAAGGGCAGTACCATCAATTGAAGCGGAACCGCCGGGAGCCGCATTAAGAAGGCTATAGCTCAGTGACGAACCATCGTCATCGCTATCGATATCGTCACCCAGCGCCGACAGGTCGATGCTGACTTGAGCACCATCTTCAGCCGCATCAATGCTGCCATCAGCAAGTGTAGGAGCGTCGTTAACACCAGTGATGGTGACAGCAATCTTGTTGGACGCAGTGGCTCCGTGAGCATCGCTGGCTTCAACATTGAGATCAAAACCAGTGGTTTCACCAAGCGCCAAAGACTGAAAATCATTGCCTGGATCGTAATCCAGTGAACCGCCAGTAATAACTGCGGATCCGCCAGCGGCGGCGTTGAGCAGCGAGTAATTCAGCGTGCTGCCATCATCGTCACTGTCGATGTCATCACCCAGCGCTGTGAGATCGACACTGACCTGGGCGCCATCTTCACTTGCTGCCAGGCTATCGTCTGCCAAGGTAGGCGCATCATTGACGCCTGTAACAGTAACCGCCACCGTGTTGGTCGCCGATGCGCCATGGGCATCAATGGCTTCTACATTGAGGTCAAAGTCATGGGTTTGTCCCTGGGCCAGATTTTGAAAATCAGATCCTGTATCAAACTTCAGTGCAATGCCGTCAATGGACGCTGCACCGGCAGGAGCAGTATTCAGCAGTACGTAGCTTAGCGAGGAACCATCGTCGTCACTGTCTATGTCATCACCCAACAACGACAGATCGACGCTGACTTCCGCACCATCTTCGCTTGCGCCCAGGCTACCATCAGCCAAGGTAGGTGCGTCATTGACGCCGGTAATAGTTACTGTGGACGTGGCCGTATCGAAATCACCATCAGCATCTTCTACCTGGTAAACGAAGCTGTCCTGACCCAGCTCTCCCGCTGCCAGTTGTTCGAACTGCCCATCGGGGTCGTAGTCAAAACTGCCATCGTTATTGAGCTGAAGATTTCCGCTGGTCGATGACACCAGGGTCACTTCGCGAAGATAATCCGGAATATCATCAGCACCATTGCCATTGTCATCCAGCACATTGCCTTGAATTGTTGACTCTTCATCGGTCGCCAGATTGTCATCAATGGCGGTTACTGCTTCGTCTTCAGGGTTTGTTTCAATTCCATCGACGCTTGTAACCAGATTTTCCCAGGCACTCGCTGCCAGGTCGAATGCAGTAAAACCGAAGGACGCATCGTCTGCCTCGCCAGTGTTCCCATCGATGTGAGTGTCCAGAAATGTCAGATAGTTAGCCAGGTCTGTCTGGAACCCTGGATCCAGCCATTCTTGCAGAGTAAGTTCCAGGGAGAGCGTATCGATTCCTCTGCCGCCGTCGTAGGTATCTGTGGCGCCGGAGTTTTCCGAGACATTGTAATTGCCGGTGTCGTCTCCACCGCGAGCAAACAAACGATCATTGCCAGCGCCACCATCAAGGTAGTCGTTGCCGTCACCGCTGCCTGAACCTGAAGCCTTGCCCGAACCGGAACCGGACCCTTTGCCAGAGCCAGAAGCCTTCCCAGACCCGGAACCCTTGCCTGAACCGTCTGATCCTTTCCCGGATGCCTTCTCGGAACCCTTACCTGATCCTCCACCGGACCCTTTACCGGACCCTTTTCCAGAAGCTTTTCCGGATGCGTCACCTGAGCCTTTGCCAGATCCACCAGAACCCTTGCCTGAACCACCGGACCCACCACTCAGGAAATCTTTGGCGCTGCCATCACCCACCAGAAGGTCATCGCCGGCACCACCGAACAGGCTGTCATCGCCTTTCTTGCCTTCCAGAATGTCGTCGCCTTCACCACCATCAAGCAAGTCATTGCCCTGGTCGCCTTTGAGCTGATCGTTGCCTCCCAGGCCCAGAATCTCATCGTCACCTTTTTTCCCGTGAATCTTGTTGTCTGAATCATCACCGATTAGCAGATCATTCTTCTTTGTGCCTTTTATTGTTTTGCTCATTGCCGGGTTCTCATAAGTATTTGAATGTGCTGATTTATTAGTGGCAACTCCGGGTTGCTCAAAGCTTGTGGAGCGCTGGATTTCTGCAGCCCTCGCAATATCCTGCAGAAAGGCGCCAACATGCTGTAACTTAAAGAGATGTAGGAATATTTCCTATCAACCGAAAGGTTGATTTTCAGAGAGTTTTCAAGTGCCAATGCACAAAATTGGGGAAGTCTTCACAGTTCTGCTGCCATAATTGTCTTGATATGCCAGCCAACGCACACTATTCCCACATCAACGACGGGAATTTTCCATTGAGAAGAGGCGAGTACAGTTCATATGCCGATTACGGAAACGGAAGCCAGGGATCTTTGTGCCAGACTGCTGAAGGCAGACCTGGACAGCATCGACTTTCCCGGAGGCAAGTCTCGAGAATCTTTACGCGCAAAAATTGCTGAGAACAGCATTATTCTCACCAAGCGCAAGCATCTGGAGAGGGCGAAACTGGAAAGTTTCGTTCTGCGAACATTAAATCGTTATCGCGCGCCGGTTCCGCATCTGATTGCTGCTCATCAACACTACCTTATTCAACAGGACGTAGGCGGGACAAGACTCAGCGAATCGCTACAGGGTAGCGATGAAGATTCCACAGCAACACTTGTCAAATCAGCACTCGGCAGTCTGGCAAACTTGCACCAGATCGGGCTCAGCGACGAAGCATTCAACTCTGTTGTAGTGCTCGGCAACAAAGACTCCTGGCTACGATCATTTATCAAAGCAGCTGAGCGCCTGGGTACAGTGCTGGGGCTGCCGGCGCCTAAGCTGAATGTCCCATCACTCTCCAAACTGCTCACAGTGGAAGAACCCCAATTAATCAAATGGGATGCCCGGCCAGGCAATGCTATTGTCAGAGACAATGGAGCTGTCATCTGGATCGATTGGGAGCATTGTGGTCGGCGCCACCCTTTGGATGATGTTGCCTGGTTAATGAACGATGAATTCATGCCTTACTATCCTGCAATGGAAAAAAGCATTCTGGATAAAGCCATCCCGCTTTTTGGCAAGGGGATGAGCGCAGAACAGGCAATGGAATATTATTGTGTTTTTTCCTGCCTGCACGCCTGCGTCAGGCTGGAACTGATCATTAGTTTCCAGGTGAAGAAAGGTTGGTGGGATTATGATTATTGTGTCAGGTTTGACAAAGTGGGCGTTGTGAAGGACCTTGCGTTACAGGTTGCAAGAAGAGCCAGTAATTTGTCACAGATCTCCAGCGGCGTTGCGCCCCTCACATCCTGGTTTGACGACATCGGCTCAAAAATTGAACTTCTTGATTAAGCACCTCTCTACCAGGCTACCATCATTCCGGAATATAGTAATCGCACTCAACTTCTGCAAGGTGGTTAATTCACTATAGAATACACTGCGGTTATCTGGTGAGCAGGCATGAAAGATAACCAACTGGAACAGAATTGATCTCGCAAACTTTTCAGACGGCAAACCCAAAACCTGGTGCACTACGAGCTCTTGAGGCAGTCCTGTGCATTTTGATATTACACTCGCCCTTCAGTCTTGCCGCTGAAGAGAATGTTATTGATATCGCGAATCTGGAAGGCAATATCTCGGTAAACCAGTATCTGTACACCGCTGAATTCACCGAAGCCCATATAGCGGCATTCGAAGAAACACAGGCCGAATTTGTCCGGGATCAACTCATTACCAGCCTGAATGGCGGTGACATTGAAGATTTTCCTGGCTTCAACTGGCAACCCAATTCCTCCGATACTATCAATTTCAGTTCCGAGAATGGTCTTACCTGGTTCTATCTCAGCCTGGAAAACTCGAGCGACCTGTCTAGAGAAGTCTTGTTGGAATTTGTCAACATCGATGGTGTCGGCTGGATTGAAGTCGACGAGAATGGCGACCTGCAAACTTACTTACCCGGCTACCAGTACTACATAGGCGGAAGAACTGTCTATGACACAGAGTTCGTTGTACCGGTTGAAGTTGAGGGGAACTCTTCCAACCAACTGGTTGGGTTTATTTACAATGTTTCCGTTCCCCGAGTAGCAAACATCAGAGCCTGGGAACCGGAAGCATTCAGAGCAGAACGAATGCAGACGACATTCAGCGATGGAACCTATTACGGGTTCTTATTGGCGCTGGTGATCTATAACCTGACCCTGGCCTTTGTTATTCGTCAAATCGCGTACCTTTATGCAGGGGTATTCCAGCTCTGTGTTGGGTTCATCGTGTTCATCAGCACTGGATACTCCACTCTCTTTCTATTCCCCAATAATCAGATACTGACGATACCCATTTTTGGCCTCGCCTTTATTCTGGCCAGTATCTCCAGCGGGCTTTTCAGCATCGCCATTTTGCAGATTAAAGAATATAGCGAGCGCCTGTATAAGGCATGGATGCTTTTTGTTCTCTGGGGGTTAGTTCAAATTCCCCTCATTCTGCTAACCACATTACCAAGTGGAATAGAAGCCAACAGCAATCGCTGGTTGTTGAGCTCCAACTCACTGGTATTCATAGCCTCGCAAGGATTGCATATTTACACGCTGATTTATTTCTGGAGAAAGGTAAGTATCGCCAAGTACTGGTTCGTCGCCATAACCTTGCAAGTGTGGATGCTCATGGCGTGGCAGCTTACGAGTAATTTTGGTGTCGGTATCGCGGATTTATTCAAATATCTTGTTCAGGCCTTCACCATCGTCAATGGAGCGGTCTTAACATGGTTGATTGGTTATTCTGTCAGGGAAGAGCAAAGGAATCGCGTTACCGCTCAGGAAGAAGCACTCGCCAACCTGAAGATGGCAAATGACATTCAACGCAGCAAAGCCAATTTTATCAGCACGGCCGGACATGACCTGCGTCAGCCGTTGCAGGCTATCAGGTTACATATAGAAGCACTAAAAGCCAGCGCTTCGGCGAGTACGGCAAGCGTGTTGTCCAAAGTCGAAAACAATATTGCTGAGCTTTCCGCTTTGTTAAGCAGTTTGATGAACCTGTCAAAGTCAACCAGCTACATCGAACAGGAAGCAAATGAAGAGTTTCTGCTGGACGATGTTTTGCACAGTTTAGTTGAAGAGATGGAGCCATTCGCCACACAAAAAAATATAGCCATTAACTGTCATGAAGCTCCCTACCTGGTACGAACCAGCAAAGTGGGTATCACTCAGATACTAAGAAACCTGCTCCACAATAGCATCAAATTCACTCGACAAGGCTCGGTGGGCATCAGTGTAGAGCCCATCGGAGACGAAGTTTGTATTGTCATTACCGATACAGGGCCTGGCATAGCAGAAGAAGACCTGGACCACATTTTCACTGAATTTTTCCAGGTGAAGAACACCAAAGCCCAGCCATCCACCGGCATGGGAATCGGTTTGTCGATTGTGCGGAGATTGTCAGAGTCTCTGGATATTCCGATCCACGTGGAATCCAATGTCGGCAAAGGGACCGAGTTTCATATAAAGCTAAAAGTTTCCGACACCGAAAAAGTCAAGAGGGAAACCACATCCGATCCTTCCTCTCTCAACGGGCTCAAAGTTGCCATTGTTCATCAATCCAGCGAGCGCTGTACTCAACTGAAAGAGACTCTGGAACACTGGGGAGCGATGGCACTCGCCTGGCAGGACTGGGATCAGCTTAGAGACTATGTCAGCAAGCATAGTTGGCGGCCCCATATGCTGATCGTGGAAAAGAATCTGTTCGAAGCGTTTTCGGAGCAACCTGTCAGCCAACAACTCTCTTCAGCTCATGCCTCGCCAATCGCCGCTTTTTCCAGCCCTCTCACACTGGATATTCCAACAATTGTGCTAAGCAATGGATCGTCCGAAAAAGAAACGTCATCAACACCAAATCGAAGTAATGAAAGCGGGCGATATCACTGGTTCAGTGATCCTCTATCTCCGGGAGTGCTGCGGTCCTTTATTCAACGGGTGGTGATCAAACCGGCTGGTTAAACGAATACTGAGCACCTAACGCAACTTGGCTTTTTTTGCCGCACGCAAACAATTCACCCGGTTGTTTACATCGAAGATGTTATAAAGGTGGTGGATATGTGTCTTGATTGTAGCCACGCTAATGTGAAGCGCCCTGGCCATTTCCTGATTGCTTAAGCCCCGATCCATCAAACTCAGAATTTCTACCTGGCGCTTGGTTAACTTCAGCTTGTCCGCGCTCTTTGATTCTGTATTTTCCTGCTCCGGTCCTGATCGATCTGAACGGCGCCGCTCTCTTGCCTGTTGAGGTAGTCTGATGCGGTTTTTCATTTCCTCGGGAACATGCATTTCACCATTGCCGCATCTTTCGATGACATCGACAATGTTTTCGACACTGTAGTATTTGGGAATAAAGCCCAGCACGCCTAGTGAATAAAGTTCCTGAATGGTCTCGGGCTCTTCAACAGAAGACATCACCAGAATGGGGATGTAATTGCCCATGGCATTGAGATGTTTAACCAGTTCCACCCCACCGAGGCCTGGCATCATCACATCTACAATAATCAGGTCGAACTGGTTTGTGCCGAGCAATGAAGCAGGCACCAGTTCCGAATCAGACTCGAAACTGACCTCAATCTCCGGCCGCTTTACCGTAATGGCCGCAATTAGCCCCTCGCAAAAAGAGGTGTGATCATCTACCAGCAGAATTTTCATGATTCCTGGAACATTTATCGGGTCAGGCCATTTTAAACATCAATTCCCTGTATAGCGATCGAGCCAGTCGAATGCACTGCACAGCGAAACTAAATGGGATCTCCTGGCGGCAATTGCAGTGGCGTTGGTGGCACAATCTCCGTGGGATTCTGTTGCCAGCGACGAATATCGGCTGCAATGGTAGCCTGGTGAGCGCCAGGATTTCTCAGATCCTCCAGTCGGTTGGCAAGGTCGTCCAGTCGACTGGAAAGTACCGCCCTGACTTCACCTGAATTTTCCGGATCTGCTGCCTGGCGCATCATTTCATCGGTCGTGACGCGCTGAATGACGTGCTGCAATTGCAAAAGGTATTCGTCATCATTGGGCTGGCCTTCATTCCAGGTCACCGCCACCAGGCGATCGATCACTTCAGCAAGGTCTGGGTAATCACCCATCGCACCGTAGGCCACCAGCCGCGCCATGCGTGCCGGATGCAAAAGCTGTTGCACCGATAGATAGACTGAACCCTCTGCCGCTCCAAGTGGATCAAAGAGCAGTCCGGTTCGTCCGGGAAAGGGTTCGTGTGGTGCATGCCGGTAGGCGGCGGGAGGGATCATCTCGAGAATCGAGTCAGGCAGAGCGAGAAAATCGGCTGTGAGTGTGGAAAGCACGGTTTCTAGGGCATCCCGTTGTTCAGCTCCATCAATGATGGTGAAAGGATCCTGACCGTCACCTCGCAGTGCATATTTGTAATTGGCACCGCCAATGCTCTGGGCGGCCGCGTTCAGTTGGAACCGGTGGTGCATATAAAGTGGCAACAACACCGTTTCAAGATTGGACAGGGGTTCCCCGTAACGAATCACTGACTCACCAAAATTCTGCAGCCCGATTCTTCGAACGGCGATTTCATGCTTAAGATGATCTACCAGGTTTTCCCCGTTGTCCCAGACGCTGGCAAACTGATGACCCGCGCCAATAAAGTTGTTGTTATTGTGGGCCAGGAACAACAGGCCCCGGTCTAGACTTTCCTGCACAATCTTCGCCAGTTCCTCGGCTTCGTCGGTACCTTCGGGAAACTGCTCATAGGCATAGCGCACCGCGAGCTTGTCGTACTCACCGATGCGCTGCACATAGGCATTGGACAAATCGATCTCACCGTCTTCGGTAATTTCAACCAACGGTGCCGGGTAGTCCATTACACTTTCCCTGCCATAGGAACTGCTTAAATAATTATGGGGAAATCCCAGCGTGTGCCCCACTTCGTGTGCCGACAATTGCCTGACCCTGTCCAGCGCCATGTTGATGGACGCGGCAGAGCCCAGGGTGACTTCGGCCAGATAGTCGAAGGCAGGCAGCAGCCCCTGCCCATGCAAGTAATCCTGCCTGAGCCTCAGGCTTCCCAGATTCACATTGCCCTTGATGATCTCGCCGGTGCGCGGATCCATGACTGAGCTGCCATAGGAGTAGCCCCGGGTGCGGCGATGAGTCCAGTGGATCATGTTGTAACGCACGTCCTGTGGGTCAGCGCCTTCCGGCAACTCACGCACCTGAAACGCATCGATGAATCCTGCCGCTTCATAAGCCTGGTTCCACCAGGCAGCTCCTTCTATGAGTGCACTCTTGATAGGTTCCGGTGTGCCTGAATCCACGTAATACACGATGGGCTCAACTGCTTCCGATCGCGCCGCGTTCGGATTGCGTTTTTCCAGACGATGTTTCGCCACCAGACGTACCTGCATGTCTTCATCGATTGCCGTGCCGTAGTCCTGAATATTGGGGCCGTTGGTGCCGATTCGCGGATCCGCGATTCGGGTTCTGAATCCGTCATCGGGCAGCTTGACGATGGAATGGTGTTGGCGCAGGGTGACGGCATTGGCGCTTGCGGCCACCCCGCGCACCAGTGCGCCTGGATTGCTACTGGTGAAGGTGAGCATTACTTCCACTTCCACGTTTTCCGGAAAGGCCTTGGTGTTATCCAGATAGAATGCGCTGCGAGACTTGTCCAGGGAAAAGTTTCCCTGATTGCGACTGGCCAGCGTACCGATCACATCCCGGGCATCACGCAGGAAAAAGTCAGTGGCATCGACGAGCACACTGTCTCCCTCCACTGCGGCAATATCAAATCCCCAAATGACTGAGGGTGCGAAAGCATCGACCACAGCCTGCCGCTCCAACTCGTTGTTACTGGTCGCCCGATATCGATAGTTCGGTTCCACCAGCAGCAGGCGAGGTCCGACCCGCTGCGCCGACAGCACATAGGTGCCACGCAACTGCCCACGGTCGATACCCACCGGGTTTGAGCCGAGTCCGGATGCCATGGATACCTGGTAGATAAACCCGGTTTCCAGCTTGTCTATTTCCCAATAGAGCTTGCCACTGTCATTGTCCCAATAAAGATTGAAATACCCTTCCATGGGCGTGGCATTGGCTACGGTGTCGGCTATGGATGGGAGGCTCTGGGCGCTAACTGCGAGAGCGCACAGCATCAGTGCAAGACCAGCTATAAATTGGAGAGTTGAGCGGTGGATGACTGCAAAAACTGGTGACAGCGAATGGCTTGGCTGCATGGAGCTACCTCTGACAGGATGATTTCCAGTAACAGTCCTATTTTTAACAAGAATAGAGGCGTCTGTCCTCCTTTATCACAGGCCGAGCATGGGCACGGAACAATGAGGAAATTGTAAGGGGCAAATTAGAGCCAAATGCCCGTTGCAGGATGAATTGCCGCCTTACCAGGCGATACTTTTTCCTTCCCAATCCAGATAGTGCAACACCTCATCGCCGGCGAGTGACTCGATGATGCCAAGCAACTGTTTGGCAACAAACTCCGGGGTAAACAGCTTGTCAGCGGGCACGTTATCCTGAAAGGGCTTGGACAGGGGCGTGTCGGTTGTACCGGGGTGAAAAGCCAGGACTTTCACATTGGGAGACAAACGCCGTATCTCGATGGCAGCAGTCTTGAGCAACATATTCAGTGCAGCTTTCGAGGCTCGGTAGGCATACCAACCGCCACGGCCATTGTCTTCTATGCTACCAATCCGGGCGCTGAATGCGGTGATGACACAGGGCCGTTTCCCCTTAAGCAGTGGCTGCAAATATTTGAGCCAGAGCAGTGGTGTAAAGGCATTGACCTGCATGATTTTTTGCATGGCCTCGATTTCAAGATCCTGTAGCCGTTTCTCCGGAGTAATCTGTTCATTATGCAGGATGCCATTGCACAGAAAGATCTGATCGAATTGCCGCCCATCGTCCTGCAGCTTCGCAACGATTTCTTTGATGGACTGTTCCGAGTAATCGGTCTGCATCCAGTGCAGCCTGTCCTGCCAGTGCTCGAGCTGAGTGTTATCTACGACTCCTTTGGAGCGGCTAATAGCGACCACCTGGTTTTCTTTATGGCCATCAAGCAATTCTTTAATCAGCGCCTGCGCGATTGCGCTGCTGGCGCCAATGATTAGCGATGTGGAGGGATCAGCTTGTGTCATCGGTCAACGGCGCAAGATGAATCAGATTTCTGCGCCGAAGCACAAGGCTCGCAACGTCGGGTGCCCGTAAGCCAGTAGGAAATGGTGTAGCGATTGCGCGCGAATATCCCATAGGCAATATCGGCAAGCCACCTGATGACTGGCCAGCGCAGAACCGCCAACCAGCGCTTTCGATTGACTGCAGCCCAGGACTGTTGAGTGACATCGAGGCCATAGATCAACTGTCCATCGGCGTACTCGGCATGAAGGATTCGATCTGCTTTAACTGGATCG
This sequence comes from Gammaproteobacteria bacterium, assembly GCA_040218615.1. Taxonomy (GTDB): domain Bacteria; phylum Pseudomonadota; class Gammaproteobacteria; order Pseudomonadales; family Pseudohongiellaceae; genus UBA9145. Next base: position 195,315 of record JAVJRC010000007.1, on the reverse strand, counting down.
ATGTGGGGAAATCGTTCGGCAAAACCCGGCGCCAGAATATCTTCAAAACGTAAGTTGCCGTCTTTATCCAGTTGTTGCAATTGACGCATCTCAATAGCGCACAAAGGACAGGCGCTGTCGAAGAACAAAGTGAGCGGATAGGATTTTGAACTCATAACTCAGCCAGCAAGACCACTATATGCAGCAAGATGACCAGCGCGGTGAGGCTGGTGCGAAGAACCAGATACTGATCCCCGGAATTGATCCCCAGGGTAACCGCATTACGACGCTCAATGACTAGCACACCGGCATAACCGAGAATGAGTACAGTCAATGCTGCGGCAAACCAACTCTGGAAGACAATCAAACTACCCCAACCCAGCAAGGCAATGATATTACTGATCAGGAGTAGCCCAGAAGTCTTTGAGCTGTCCTCAAGGGCACGACTGCTACCCCACAATGTGCCGCCGAGAAAAGCGAGAATGACCACACTGTAGCCCACAAACAGAATAGCAGGATCGTTGACTAATTCTCCACCGTCTCGCAACACCAGCAACGCACAGGCGGCGAATGGAATTACCCCCAAGTAACCCAGGCCGGGAATCAATAATTGTTTGCTTGGCATTCTCATCACGTTTTGATCTACCCTGCTACTACGCTCGTAGAGCAAGTTCAGATTTACGGGCAAGCAAACAGGCAGGGCAGTTTCATTGCCAACTGATATTCTGCTGGAGCAGGCATTTGAGCAAGCAAAGAACCATCGCCGTGGTGGGAGCAGGTATCGCGGGCGTTACTCTGGCAAGGGCATTGAATGATTCTGCCCAGGTGGTGGTATTCGAGAAGTCACGGGGGTTTGGAGGCCGCATGGCAGAGCGGCGACAGGATGACTGGCGCTTTAATCACGGCGCTCAGTTTTTCACCGCTCGCTCCAGGGAATTACAGCAACTGTTGCCTGAACTTTTACTGGCAAACGTGGTTGAGCAATGGCAGCCCAAAATTGTCACCCTAAGCCATGACAAGCCTGTCTACAAAAGGTTGTGGCACGAGGCTCACTACCGACCCGTTCCCGGGATGAGCGCGCTGGCAAAGCACTTTGCCAAAGGTCTGGATGTGCGCCTGCAGACTGCTGTTGCCGGAATCCATAAACACAACAACGCCTGGCTCCTTCAGGACGAGGAAGGTGACTCCCTGGGGCATTTTGACCTGGTCGTTTCAGCCATTCCCGCAGCTCAATGTTCCGCATTGTTGCCTGCTGAATTCGCCTGTCGCCAACAATTGAATGCCGTGGAATTCTCGCCTTGCTTTGCCCTGATGCTGGCCTATGAGAAAGAGATCGCACTGAACTTTGCCGCGGCTGTGGTGCGAGATTCACCACTGGGCTGGCTTACTGCCAATGGGTCTCCTGTCTCCGGGTCTCAAACCACCACATTACTTGCCCACAGCTCAAATGAATGGGCAGCGGAAAATTTTTCCTTGCACCAGGACGAGGTGCAACGCACTTTGATGGAAGCCCTGGTGGATTTGTGCGGAGAGAAGATTGCCAACCCCAACCATATGAGCCTGCATCGCTGGCGTTATGCGCGGGTGGAAAAAGCCCTGGATGAGGATTATCTATGGGATGCCAACAACAGCCTGGCCGCTTGCGGCGACTGGTGCAAAGGCAATCGGGTGGAAGACGCGTTCCTCAGCGGCCTGGCCCTGGCAGAAGCGATTAAAAGCGATACTCGAGGCTAAGCAGCGCGGTGTTGAACCAGGCAAAATTGTAAACGTCGTCGTTGTCTACTCCACCTTCAAGGGTGCGATAACCGGCGCTGAGTCGCCAGTTTTCATCCAGCTCATAGCCCAGTTTCAGAGACAGGTCGAAGGCTCGACCGGGACCACCTGCCAGCCCATCGAAATCGAACCGAAATGACCAGCGATCATTGAATCGATAGTCACCGGCGAGATAAAGCAAGGGAACGAACCCCACGTCATCGTCGATAGCGCGCTCCGTTCCCTGACCCAATTCAATCTTGGCATCCCGGATTTTGGCAGTTCCACCAATCCAGAATTTCCAGCGCTCCCCCTCATGAAACTGATAGCTATACCCCACGCGCCAGGAATTGAACTTGTACTCTGCATTTACCGGCTGGCCAGCTTGAAAAGTGCCGCCCGCAAAACGAGTGTCGGCCGGCAGGAAACCCTGCTCCTTATAGGAAAGAGGCGCCAGCACCACACGCAATCCATGGTTCCCCTGCAAGTTCCAGTTCGCGTTGAGGCGGGCTGAAGTCCAGGGGCCGGAACCGGCTATGTCTGTGAGCCGAAACCGGTCGCCGGCCATGGAGTTGGGAATTTGAACTCTGTTGCTATCTTGCCAAACCGACCCAAACTCCAGTTCTATGGAGTTGCCCGAAGTCTGGCCAAACGCGAGAACACCGAAGGTCGATGTAATCAATGAGGTGGTGAGAGCAATAACTGATTTCGCTGGCTTGCGCATGACTGATCCTGAATTGGGTTTCCAGACTGTACGGCGAAAACCCACGAAGAGATTAGTTCGATGCTCTTGTGTTACTGCGACGTTTCAGTCAACAGGCAGGATCAGACTTCAGTCACACATCGTGCTGGATCAGATTCATTCAACACCTGCGTGCGATGACCGCTGTGGATGTAATCCGCGGCCAGTTTGCCCGCCATGGGTCCTCGCCCGAACCCGGAAGATGACAGGCCGCTGACGATGAACAGATTCTCCCTAATGGGTATCTTGCCAATGATGGGTGCACCATCAAGCGAGAATGGCATTAAGCCTGCCCAGGTTCTGGCAACAGGAAGGCTTGCCACCAGCGGGATAACTTCAGCGGCATGACCACGATTAACCTCGATACCCGCAGGATCGGGAGTTCTGTTGTAGCCAAGACTCTCACGATCTCCGCCAAAAATAATTTCACCGTTCTTCCGTTGTCGTCCGTACAGATGCCGAATGACCCGGCGACCGTTTTTGTGGGTCAGGTTTGGCGGCGTCACACCATCGGAGCCGTTGTCGATGCTCCAGGCATAACTGGATTCGGCTGATCCGATGGTCTGAAAAACACGCGGCGGCTGACTTGCTGTTGCCCACATCTGGCCGCGTACTGGAACGATAGGTATTTTGATGCCCAGCATCTCTCCTACTGGCCCGCACCAGGCTCCGGTGGCCAACACCAGTGTCTGGCAACTGAACTGCGCGGTTTCGGTTTGCACCGTGTAACCCGAGCGACTGCCGGGCGTGATACTCACTACATTTTGACCGGTACGAATCGAAGCGCCTGCCACTTCTGCCGCATGGGCAAAGGCACGAGTGGTCTTCACCGGATCGGCCTGGCCCCGCTGGGGTCGATACAGATAACCTGGCAGCGCGGAATTGGCGTCGGGCTCTATGGCCAGGGCTTCACGCGCCGAAAGCAGCTCAACCTCATAGCCCTCGGCTCTTTGTTGGGTTACCTGATCCTGGTAATACTCAAACTGTTCATCGTTGTGAATGGCGGTCAGAGTCCCGGACAAGCGAAACTCCATGTCATAGCCCAACTCGATTTGCAAACGCTTGAAGATTTCGATGCTGCCAGAGGTGAGATAGGACAGCAGATTGGGATTATTGCCCCAGCCATTACCACCCAGCCCGCCCATGTTCTGGCCCGAAGCTTCTGAGGCAATCTCGCCCCGCTCCAGCAAGACCACGTCGCGACCCTGCTCGGCCAGATGAAAGGCGGTGGATGCACCCGCGATACCGCCGCCGATAATGAGAATGTCAGTTTCCGTCACACTGCCTTGCGCGGAGAGCCTTCCGGGCAGCAATCCGGCAGCAGCCAGGGTTCCGGCTCCTGCCAGCACCCTTCGGCGGCTGCCTGGGTTTTCCTTTTGTGGCTTGGGGTTGTGCTGGCGATCACTCATGGCAAGTCCTGTGTTTACATGGTTCAGAGCCAGAGTAATCGGATTGGAACCATTTTTAAACCGGCACGGATTAGTGGTGGCAGCCCGTCTTCCTTTCTGCCAGACTTTCCTTTCCATAGACTTTGATAGATAACTGATTTCCCTAGCAATTAGCAGGAGCCCGGTATGGCATTGTTCGCGCGCTGCATACAAACCCTGATTCTCTGTTCTGCCCTGCTGGGCGCTGCCGCCACGGCCCAGGATCTGCAGAATGGCGAAACCCTGTACCGAACCCTTTGCGCACGCTGCCACGGCATGTTGGGAGAAGGTGGCGAAGGTCCCAGCCTGAAGCGCCCGCAACTGATTCACGCACCCGATGATGACACCCTGGTCTCGATCATCGTTGGGGGCATTCCCGGTACCGGTATGCCAGGCTCACGACAACTACGTGGTGAGGATGGTCCTGATGTGGCTGCCTATGTGCGCAGCCTTGGTCAACTGCCCCCGGAAGAAATGCCCGGCGACCCAGCCGCGGGCGAACTGGTTTACAACAGCACAGGAAACTGCGCCAGCTGCCACATCATCAATGGTGTCGGTACCGGCATTGGACCTGAGCTGAGCAAAGTTGGCCAGCGGCGCAACCTGGAATACCTGCGTCGTTCCGTACTCAGTCCTGAAGCAGACCAGCCCAAGGTAGTGGACCGGTTTCGTGGCTCCCTCAATGCCTTCCTCACCGTGCGCATCGTTTCCGAATACGGCAGCTATGAAGGGATGCGGGTTAACGAAGATGCGTTCACGGTACAGATGCGCGATCTCTCCGGTGAGTATTATTCCTTCGAAAAGGGCGACCTCATCAGCTACGAAAAAGCGTTTGGTCACTCTTTCATGCCCGGATACAGCGCGGTGTTGTCTGACCAACAGGTTGACGATGTGGTGTCTTACCTGATGAGCCTGAAATAAAAGAAGAATTGTTGGTGGAGTGTGACATGTTGTTGAAGAGCATTATAAGAATAAACCTGTTCCTGTTATTGGCGTCGGGCAGCACCGTGCTTGCCGACGTGCCTTACAGCGCGCTGTTGGCAGATGAAGCCAATGGTGAAGACTGGCTCTCCTATTCCGGTGGCTATCGTTCCGAGCGTTTCTCACCCCTGGGTCAGATCAATACCAACAACGTGGATCAGCTCAAAGTCATCTGGGCCTATCAGATGCAACCCACGGGCATCAGCGGAGCGGCGCTGCAGGAATCGACGCCGCTGGTACACAACGGCATCATGTACCTCACCGAATCACCCAGCTCTGTCACCGCACTGGATGCAAGCAGCGGCAGAATGCTGTGGCACTTCGTACCCGACATCACCAACGATGTATTGAATATCGGCTTTCCCCGCATCAACCGCGGCGTTGCCCTGCTCAATGACAAGGTGTATGTGGCCACTCTCGATGGACGCCTGTTTGCCCTGGATGCTGGCACCGGTGCGGTCCGCTGGGAAACCGAAGTCGCCGAAAATGCCCTGGGTTTTTCGCTCACCCTGGCGCCACTGGCTCTGGAAGACAAGATTATTGTTGGCGTCAGTGGGGCCGAAGCCGGTGTCCGGGCGTTTGTTGACGCCTACGATGCCGAGACCGGTGAGCAGGTCTGGCGTACTTATACCGTGCCGGCTCCCGGTGAGCCCGGCAGTGAAACCTGGCAGGGAGACGACTGGCAAACCGGCGGCGGCTCCACCTGGTTGACCGGCTCTTACGATCCTGAACTCGATCTGTTGTATTGGACAACCGGTAACCCGGCTCCAGACTGGAATGGCGATGTCCGGCCTGGCGACAATCTGTTTACCTGTGCCGTGCTGGCGCTGGACCCGGACACTGGCGAGATGCAATGGCATTTCCAGTTCACTCCTCACGACACCCATGACTGGGATGCCAACCAGATTCCGGTGCTGGTGGATGGGGAATTCGAAGGCGAGGAACGCAAACTGCTGGCACTGGCCAATCGCAATGCCTTCTATTATTTGCTGGACCGGGAAACCGGAGAATTCCTGTTAGGAGAAGAGTATTCCTACCAGACCTGGGCTGAGGGCATCGACGAAAATGGCCGCCCCATTGTCATTCCTAACACTGATCCTACGCGTGAAGGCAACCTGGTCTGGCCCAGCCTGCAAGGCGCGACCAACTGGTTTTCTCCCTCTTATAACAGAAATACAGAACAGCTATTTGTGCCCAACCGACGCATGGGCGCAATCTACTTTAAAGCAGATGTTGAATACGAACCCGGCATGCCGTTCCTCGGTGGTGGCGAACAGCCTCTCGATGGAGACGATGCCAGCGGTGCAATTCTCGCGCTGGATGTGATGACCGGCGAACAACAGTGGGAGTTTGAATTGCAGACACCGCTGTGGTCCGGCGTTATGGCCACTGCTGGCGGGCTGGTGTTCGGCTCCAGCAATGAAGGCAACTTTTTTGCCCTCGCTGCGGAAGATGGTGAACCCCTGTGGTTTTTCAATACCGGTGCCCATATTCGCACCAACCCCATGGGCTTTGCCGTAGACGGCAATCAACGGGTGGCGATTATCGGTGGGCAGACCCTGTTCGTGTTCGGGCTGGAGTAAGAGCGCTTTCCAGCCAGGTTTGCCGGCAAGTCCACAAAAACAGGCTGATCCAGCCCGCGGTCGGGTTCGTATCCCGTAATCATCCCGCACCAAACCTGGTGAAGACTATGAAATCCAGCTATTGCAGACTGGCCACAATATTGATCGCAGTGGCAACGCTTTTTTCCCTCAGCTCAGCGCTCAGGGCTGGCACCATCGTGGAAGTGCAAACCTCTTTGGGCAACTTCTTTATTGAGGTAGATGAACAGTCAGCGCCGATTACGGGAAGCAATTTTCTCAATTATGTAAGAAGCGGGCGCTACAACAACACCATTATTCATGGAGCCACAGGCGGCAGTGTGATTCGCGGCGGCGGCTATCGATACGACGATTGCAATTCCGGCCCCGAAGAAATTGAGACAGACCCACCCATCCCCAACGAAAGCACTGGCCTTTCCAACCTGAACGGCACCATCGCCGCCTTGCGACCATCGAATCAACCGGATGCTGCCACCAGTCAATGGTTTATCAACATCGGCGACGATCCTGGCCTGGACACGTTGGATGGAGGTTATGCTGTGTTCGGCAAAGTATTGGGCGACGGTGTCAATGTAGTCAACGAGATCAGTATCGCCCGCGGCTTGTTCCTGGGCTTTTTCCTGGAAACCCCTGTGCTCAATTATTTTGAACTCAATATCGATTGCCAGCTTTTTGGCCGTGACAATGTGGTCCAGGTACTGATGTCTATCGTAGCTGAGGACAGCGGTAACGAGGTGCCAAGCGCAAGCTATGACTCTGCCTCCGGTTTGTTGAACGCGAATCTCGATCTGGGCAGTGCGGGCTTTTTCAGTCTGTCTTTTTCAGTGGATACCTCTGACACACAATCCGTTATTCGGGCCGATCTCGAAAGCGCTGTCACACTGCAATCTCCAGTGCCCAACATGGCGAGATACAATGCCCTCAGTGGTGAGCTGGCCATACCCTCCATCGCTGTAGACGGTGAAATCCTGTATCGTAATCTGGTCTTCGATTTGACCAACCTGATCGACGCGAGCTTTGTATTGCGCTCGTTTGAGTGATCTGGGCAGCAGCTTCCCGGTGACCACAGACTGGACCGCGGCAGGTAACGATGCCAATATGCTTTCCAGCTATTCTGAATACCAATAACAAAACGCGAAGAATCCTCCCTATGAAGAAATTGTCCCTCACTCTAATCTTCCTTTTTCTTGGCACTGGCACCGCATTCGCCGATACCGACGTACTCTTTGTCGGTAACAGTTTCACCTATGGCTGGGGCTCTGCCGCGCGGCACTACCGGTCTGACACGGTTATCGACCTCAATGGTGAAGGTGTGGGTGGGGTGCCTGCCCTGTTCAAATCCTTCGCCGACCAGGCGGGGCTGGACTACGAAGTGTATCTGGAGACTCGCGGAGGAGTCGGGGTGGACTGGCACCTGGAGAACAAGCTGGGCGTGATCGGTCGACGACCCTGGGACCAGGTGGTCTTGCAAAGCTACAGCACACTGGATGCAGATGCTCCCGGCAATCCGGCCAAACTTGTCGGCACCGTCACCGAGATGAGTGAATTCCTGCGCAGCAAGAATCCCGATGTCGAAATCTATTTAACCGCCACCTGGTCGCGGGCAGACCAGACCTACCTGCCCGATCGCCCCTGGACCGGGCAGCCTATTGAACAGATGGCGCTGGATGTGCGAGCCGGTTACGACCAGGCCGCTGCTGCAATCGATGCAGAAGTGAACGGCGTGGGTGAGGCCTGGAACCTGGCCATGGCGTCCGGACTTGCCGACCCCAATCCCTATGATGGCATCGACGTGGACAAGATTGACCTGTGGACCTACGACCACTACCACGCCAGTTCCTACGGTTACTATCTGGAGGCGCTGGTAGTGTTCGGCAATCTCACCGGACTCGATCCGCGATCTCTAGGCGAGAATGAGTGTTCTGCTTATGAACTGGGTATGTCCCGGAATCAGGTGAAGATGTTGCAGCAGGCGGCCTACGATCAGCTGGCCAGCGAAGGCAAGGTTGAAGCCAACCCGCTGGAGTTGCCACGGCCGGCTGCAGCACAGCGCTGCAACTAAAGCGCAGTTCGTTTCACTCATTGTGAAACATGGCAATGCCGGGCAGTTTACGCCGTTAATCATCGACGGGATTGCCATCCACATCCAGCAACTGCACCTCGGCCAGACCCAGCGCCTCGATGTCGTCCTGGATCTGGGCACGATCGCCAACCACCAGCCACACCATGTTTTCTGGCCGCACTACCTCGCGCGCAATCTCGGCGATGTCTTCCACATTGAGTGCCCGCACCTGGTCAGCGAAGCGATCGAAATAATCGTCCTCGTAGCCGAAGCGAACGATTTCTCGCAACGAGCCGGCAACCGCATTGTTGGTTTCCCAGCGACCCGCCAGGCGCAGCGCCTGGTTGTCCTGCACTTTCTGCAGTTCCTCCCTTGTAGGCGGGTTTTCATCGATAAAGGCACGCAGCTCATTGATCACCTCCCGCATGGAATCGGCGGTGCGATCGGTTTGCACGGGCGCTTGCACATAGAACGGACGCTGGGCATCGGTAGGAACAATGACAGTGCGGGAACCATAGGACCAGCCTTTATCTTCCCTGAGGTTCATATTGATACGGGAAGTAAAAGTGCCGCCCAGAATGCCGTTCATGGAACCCATGGCAATTTCTGTGTCTTCGGAAATTGCGGGTGCCACGTGTCCCGCATAAATAACCGACTGCAGTGAGTCGGGTCGATCGATGATATAGACACCGGGCCGGGATCGATGAGCCACGTCAGAGATATTCTTCACCGGCACTTCGCCCGCCGACCAGCCACGAAATTGCTCTTCCAGCAGAGGCACGAGGGTATCCAGCTCGATATCGCCAACCACCAGCAGGGTGGCGTTATTGGGTTTGAACCAGTTATCGGTGAACGTCAGCAGATCCTGGCGCTGCATGGCGCCAACAGACTCCAGGGTTCCACTACCAGTCAGCCCCTGTCCATAGGCATGGTCTTCACCATAAATCAGCCTCGGAAAAATCCGCTGGGCCATGGCGATCGGTGTGCTCTGTTCCCGCTGGATACGGGCAAGCTGTTCCTGTCGCAATCGATCCAGCTCGGCCTGGGGAAAGGAAGGGCTCAATACCACGTCGGCAAACAGCTCCAGGGAGTCTTCGAGATTTTCGGTCAGGGCATTGAGGGTCACACTGGACGTATCCATATTGGAGCTGGTATTGAGAATCGCGCCGAGCATTTCCAGCTCTTCACTGATTTGCAGTGAACTGCGCGTTGTCGTGCCCTCATCCAGCATGTTCATGGCCAGTGAAGCCGTGCCCGGCGACGCCAGTTGGTCCGCGGCATATCCGGCGTTGAACATCAGTTGCAGACTTACCGTGGGAACCGCATGGCGCTCGGCCAATACCACATTAAGGCCGTTGGAGAGTTGCGCCCGCTGTACTTCCGGAAAGTCGACTCCCGGTGGTGCATCCATGTCCGGCAAGCGGGAACGGTCAACGCCTTCGCCCCGGGCTGCATAGGCAGGAAAAGGTTCGACTTCCAGCACGTACACTCCGTCAGACAACCACTGATTGGCTACGTCACGAATACTTTCCGGCGTGGCATTCAATTGATCCTGGATAGTCTGCTTATAGGCATCAGGGCTGTCACCATAAACCTCGCTCATAGCCAGCGCATCGGACTTGCCACCAAAACCACCGATGCGTTCGATGCCGCGAATAAAAGCGGCCCGGTTTTGTGTGCGCACTCGCTCCAGCTCTGCCGAAGTTGGACCGTTGGTCAGCAGACGCTGAAACTCTTCATCCATCGCGGCTTCAACCTGAGCCAGGTCGCCACCAGGATTTGCCGTCGCCCACATGATAAACAGACCGGCGATTTCGCCAGTTTGAAGAAACGCCGAGACATCGGTAGCGATCTGATCTTCATAAACCAGTCGCTCATACAGCCGCGAGTTCTTGCCATCGGCCAGTACGCTGGCGAACAGCTGTAACAGGCTGTTGTCGGTGGAAAACATCGGCGGCACATTCCAGACCTTATAAACACGAGCCTGGGGCACCCGGTCCTGCATCAGCTGGCGTTGCTCGCCGCTGCGCTTGGCTATCCATTCCGCGTGCTTGGCGATGGGCGGTGAGGGTGGAATGTCGCCGAAATATTGCTCCACCTTTTCCCGGGCAACGTCAGGCGTGATGTCTCCGGCGATGACAATCACCGCATTGTTGGGCCCGTAATAAGTGCGAAACCATTCCTGTACATCTTCCAGCTCAGCGGCGTTCAGATCGTCCATGGAGCCGATCACCGAGTGGGCATAGGGATGCCCGTAGGGATAGACCGATTCAAGTATGGCACTGAACACCCGACCGTAGGGCTGATTCTCACCCTGCCGTTTTTCGTTTTGCACCACGCCCCGCTGCTCATCAAGCTTGGCCTGGTCCACTGCACCTAACAGATGTCCCATGCGATCAGACTCCATCCACAACACCTGGTCCAGCGCATTTACCGGCACATTCTGAAAGTAGTTGGTGCGATCCAGGTTGGTGGTGCCATTGAGGTCGGTGGCTCCGGCTCGCTCCAGCACCTGAAAATAATCATCGTTGAAGTTTTCCGAGCCGTTGAACATCAGGTGTTCAAACAAATGGGCAAAACCTGAACGTCCCAGGGGCTCATTCTTGGAACCCACGTGGTACCAAAGGTTTACCGAAACAATAGGTGCCTTGTGATCCTCATGCACGATCAGGGTCAGGCCATTGTCGAGCACAAATTTTTCGAAGGGAATATCAGGGACGCCAGGGTCCTGGGCAAATACTGGTGAGGCAAAACCAATCAAGGTAACAAAAACGAAAAGAAGAGTATTAGATGGACGGGGCATGACCAGTTCTCCTGAGGAGTAGACTTATAGCCGAATTCCTGCGGAATTCCGAAGCGAAAAACTTGAGTATTGGACTGTGTTTCTAACACATTCCAGGTCAACTGTCCCCACCTCTGGGGCCAGAGTACACAGGGTGTGGCCTACCGCAGTTGGGACTGGAGGAGCTGCAGGATCTCGTCGCGATTATTGACGCTTTGATTGGTCAGTATCACATAGGGATAGAGCCCATCGGCACCGGGAAGGTAACCAGCATAATTGTAGACACCGGTCAGGGTACCGCTCTTGCGCAGCACGCCTCTCACCTGTGGCAACAGGTCGGAAAAGGGCTTGAATGTCTCAAGAATCCGCATCATGCCAACCGCCGTGGTGCGTTGTTCCCTTGCCAGGCCTGAACCCTCAATCATCAACAACAAATCAGCATTACTGCCGAAGCCAGGGCCATACAGCTCGGACAACTGCTGCCTAAGTGTGGCCCGGGCTGATTCGACACTGACGGGATAGCCCGATCGATGAGCACCAACTGTCAGAAACACCTGGTTGGCAATAAAATTGTTTGAGTATTGCAGCATGCCCGCCAGGATGTCGCGCAATGGTCTCGAATTGCGATGTCTATACAGCTCAGACCAGTTGTCTGTTATCGGCTCTCGATGAAACTCACCACTACTAACTGTGATACCTGACTCTTCAAGGAAATGGAGGAACAACTGCTGTACCTGCCGTAATCCTGCTACCGGATCGTCACCCAAATTGATGCGCTGCTCTGCCCCAGGGGTGAGCCGGTCTCCAAATTCCCGGGCTAAGGGTGTTAGCGGAGTCTGCGGTTCGGCGGAGACCAGTTGACCATTTGAATCCCAGGCCAGATTGACCGTATTGAAATTCGCAGCCAGCGCACTGTTACGGGCCGCATAAGGATCATCGGCACCTGACTCCAGGGGCAGGTCAGGGTTGGGCTCAAACGCAGAATCATCTACCACCAGTCGGCGCACCTGTTCGAGGCCGCGCTCAGCAAGAGCCTCAGCGACAAGCGCAATTTCTTCAGAAACCAGGAAAGGATCGCCAAGCCCTCGTATCAGCAGGTCACCGTCGGCGTTCTGGAAAAAATGGGTCTCAAAGCGAAAATCCTCGCCTAAAGCAGTGAGCGCCACCTGAGCCAGGGGAATTTTAACAATGGAAGCGGGAACGAGAGAGCGGTCCTGATTGAAGGCGATCAGCACCTCCCCTTCCGGCGAATGCAGGAGCACAGCACCACCACCGGCCAGCCGGGCAATGCGGTCCTGCGCGAGTGCTGAGGTAGCAAGACTGCTGCCAAGTAGCAGCGAAACCAGCAAGAGGAGGCGAAGTCTCACGCCTATACCGCCGCGTTCCTGGCCAGGAATCCCAGCATCCAGCTTTCGATGGATTCGCCCAGGCCAGGCACAAACAGAATTGACAAAGACACCAACACCGAGGCAGAGAACAATAAAATCAGATAATTTTTCAGCTTCATTGGACTGGGTTCATTCAGGATTGGTCTCTGGGAGCCAGTTCAAACACCCAGGTCTCACCTGATTCGATGGCCTCTTTGGTAATTCTGGAGTTGTACTTCTCAATCTTGTTCTCAATAACTCCTTCCAGTTCCGGGCTGTAAAACACGCGCACCAGTTTACGCTCGTAACGCACACCATTGATGCGCAAAACCGCCAGACCATCGCCCTCATAGGCGCGCACTGCCCAGTGTTTCCATAGCCGGCCCAGCCAGGTACCCATATAGTCCGAGGTCACGTAGATCTTGCCATTGCTTTCTTCGATCCAGGTCAGCCTGGATCTCGGCGGATCTTCCAGTTGCAGATGTACTGTGCCGACCTCGTTGGTGAAACTCCAGTCCGGTTCCGGCCCGGTATAGAGATCGCCCGAGACCAACTCGCCTCCTGGAAAAATCACCGATGGGCCATCGTTGTCCCGGTTTTCGATGTACAGGGTGGCAAGAGCCACAGCCGGGAGAGTAATCAGTGCGACGACAATCTGGGCCAGGACTACGACTAATTTTCTTGCCATGGGGAATGGAATCCAACGAAGAATTGCGAACTACCTGATCTCGAACACAAATACGCGCTCGGCAACCGTGGGCCTGTCACTACTGTCGACTGTGCCCCGTGCAACAAAATACACATTGGGCTGGTTCGCAGCATCGAACCAGACTACTACAGCATCGTGAGCATGAAAATGCACAGCTTCATCACTTCCGGAGTAGCCTGCAGGATATTCCCAAACCCTGACCCGGTCATTGCTTATTCGGTCCAACAGGTCAGCATTGGGAAATTGGGGAATACTCGCTGGCGTTTCCAAAGGACCGGCTATTGATCGCTTGATCTGGATGAACACCGCCTGCAGTGGTGATTCACTGATGCCTGTCTCTGTGTGGATGACTCCCGCTGGCTGGAAAGAGATATTCCACGCGTCCGTGTGCACTTCCCGCGCCTCGCCTTCAATAGAAGTAATAATTCTATCGCCAGGCTGGTAATAAACACCCGTGTGGTCGTAGCGATGCCGATGCACCGGGTAGTCCCGTTGCAGCCAGCTTATATTCCACACAATGACATGGTCGTTCTCCAGCATCTTGCTGGCACCATCGCGGGGATAAGCAGGTGGGGCATCCGATTGCGCTTGTGCCAGTTGCCAGACCAGCAGCAACAGCAGAGGTTTGAGCATTTTCATCTACAGGAAAGCCTGCAAAAGGGTCAGACTAGTCTGACCCTTTTGAGTCAGGCCCTAGTCGTTGCCAACAACTGTTCTTTGCATGCTGGCTTCTCTTTCGGCCACCAACTTTTCATAACCCTCCTGATCAAGGTGGGTGATAGCCAGCCAGGCATGGGACATTTCATCGCCGGTTCTGCTGCCACCATAGACCCATTGGTCCGGGTCAGGATTGTTGGGATTGTCGGCGGTGTTGTCATACCACTGTTTCAGAATCAGCACGGCACCGGCAGGAATCAGCGGCGCAACATCAGGCTCATAAATATGATTATGGTGCCAGGTGGCACTCCAATTGGAGATCTGGCTGATCTCTTCGGTACGACCAGTTTCCGGATAGAAAATTTCCAGGGAAGCCGCATTCATGCGCAGATGCCCATGGGGCTGGAAGCTGTCGAGTCGAACCGGATGGTCAAAGGAATGAAAACCCTGGGTCATGAAATAGCCATTGGGCGGGATCACCATATTGGCATCCCGATGCAGGGCGTTATCGTATTGAATATGGTATTGCGCCAGGTCCTGTTTGTAGATGTTGTCGGACTGCTCATAGCCTGGCTCATGAAACCAAAGACCAATCTCAACCACATTGTCTTCAATCATCTCGCCCTGTGCCGTTGCGCCTACCCCACCGGGGAACATGTGTATGCTCCAGCGAATCTCCGCGTTACCCGGCAATGTTCTGCACACACCTTCGGGTACCATCTCACCCCACTTGCCCATGGCATATTCGGTAAGCATGCCTTCCCGCGAACGCGCTCCGGTTTCATCAACCGTGATGACTGAAGAATTGGCATGGTGCACGACCGCCTGGGCATCGCCCCGGGGCTTCACCTGAATGGCTTTGATACAACGGTCCTCGGTGAGACCGGTGGAGACAAAGTGGTTGTGCCATAAATCATTGCCGGTGGCAGGAATGTCGATGGACACCGAGGGAATAATCAGATCGGGCTGCCCCAACTCCCTGGCGAAATTCCATTCATCAGGATCACGCAGGTCCGGCGGCGGCAGAGCATCTTCCGGATCGCCCAATGGCGCACCGTTGTCCACCCAGGCGACGATCTTGTCGATCTCCTCCTGCTGCAGGCGCCAGTCGCCCACCAGATCCTGAATGCCCACGTGCTGGTCGTAGGCATAAGGCGGCATTTCCCGGTTTGCCACCTTGTATTGAATCAGTGGCGCCCACGGGCGGATTTGCTCGTAGGTTTCAAACTGCATGGGGCCGATGCCACCTTCCTGATGACAGACCACACAGTTCTCATTGATGATGCGCCCAATTTCACCGTTATAGACGAGTTCGTCCGCAGACTGGGCAGAGGCTGTGGAACAAACGGCAAATAGAGCAAATGAAGCGAAGGCAAGCAGGGATTTCGCGGCTCTCATGATCATTCTCCCTTGTTATAGCATTGTGAACATGTCGGGATAATTCAGACCTGGGCATCCCATGACGAGACCAGGTCATCTCTCGAGATCAGCCTACAGTGTACTCCTCAAGGCAGAAAAAAATAAGTACTACCAGTGCCTGGATTGGACCAGTGTCGGGGCCGCAAAGCCGCATGAACTGTGGCTTCAGAGGGTTTCGCCCCCGTAATCTGGCAAATTGCGCTGAAACACGCGCCAATAGTGTCTGACACTGGCTATCTGTTCCGCGCCATCCGGGCCGGCGCTGGTGATCACCGGATCCCGCCCGAACAGCTCGATAATCTCTTCCCGGTTGGCAATGTGTGCCACGGTCATCTCATAGATTTTGCCATCTATCTTCATGCGCACGCGGGGATCCCTTTCGATATTGGTCCACCATCTTTTTGAATAGGGAAACTCACGCTCCAGCCGCTCGCCGGATTCACTGCCACTGAAATAGAGTTTGTCACCGCGAGGTAGCGCGTTGATGACAACCGAGTGAGGGATGCGATACCAGGTGCGCGTCTCCAGCATAATGGTATTGCCCCGAACGGGATCGTTGACTTCATTGATCCAGTCCCAGTCGGCCACGGGCTCGCGCACCACTTCGCCACTCAACCACAACCCGGGATATCCGGTACGGCCTCGTTCGGTGAATTCTTCACTGCGGGCATCAAGATAAGGTGGATCGAAGCCAGTGACACGCAGAGTCAGGAGTGTAATGGCCAGAAGCGCCAGGATTATTGTGGTGCCAATTCTAAGCAGATGCATTGGCTGTTTCCTCCCTTGCGGAGAAGTTAAACGCGCAATTGCCTGTCGCGGGTTGCGCTGAGCCCATTATGCCGCTGTGATAGTGTATTCTATGAACCAGTCTAATTCTTCAGCCATCAAAACCGCAAACCATAGCGCCTCAGGTTCAGCTATCCAGTCAGTTTTCATTATTCAGTTTACCCAACGCCTTACCACCTCCTTACCCAAGTCCAGCCATTGAAAGAACCCAGCGCACATAACTCCTACCTGAAGACCTCCGAAGCCATCGACCTGCTGGTGATAGCCCTTGCCATCACGCTGAGCAGATTGCTGCCTTTGCCCTGGCCCGGCCCGCAGAGTTTATGGCCTAACCTGCTAATCGGTTTTACGCTGTCGCTACCTGCTGTCTGGTTGATTGTCCGCTGCAAGAAGGACCTGCAGGCATTCGGCCAGAAATCAGATCCAGGCTTTGCCACCAGCACGCTGGTCACCGCCGGAGTCTTCGCCAAAACCCGAAACCCAATCTACCTGGCAAGTCTGATACTCTACGCCGCGGCTGGATTTATGTTCCGGGCGACCTGGCTATTCATCCTGATTCCTGGCGCAGCCTTGATTTTCTATTTCTGGATGATTCGCCCGGAAGAGCGCTTTCTCGCTCAGCAGTTTCAGGATCAATATCGAGAGTACTGCACCAGGGTCGGTCGCTGGTGGACCATTAAATAAAAGAAACAATCCATGATATCCCTCAACAATGTCTCGCTGATGCGCGGCAACCAACTGCTTTTTGAGAATGCCAGCATCAACCTGCGGGTTGGACAGCGCACGGGTATCATCGGCCGCAACGGCGCTGGCAAAACCAGTTTGTTCAAGGCACTGGCGCAAGAAATCCCTATCGAACAAGGCAGCATCGAGCTGCCCAACGATTTGCGCACCTCCACCATGTCCCAGGAGACCCCCGGCAGCAAACGCAGCGCCCTGGAGTTCGTGATCGATGCGGATAAAAATTATCGCCAGCTTGAGCAAGCGCTACATAAAGCGGAAGCAGATGATGACCACAACGCCATGGCGCATCTGCACAGTGACCTGGAAAACATGGACGGCTATAACATCAGCAACCGGGCGGAACAGCTATTGTCCGGTCTCGGGTTCAGCACCGACCAGTTTGATAATCCCATCAGCAGCTTTTCCGGAGGCTGGCGCGTTCGACTGAACCTGGCCGCGGCACTGATGTGCCCATCAGATCTACTGATGTTGGACGAGCCCACCAATCACCTGGACCTGGAAGCCACCGTGTGGCTGGAGCAATGGTTGCAGCGTTACCAGGGCACCTTGCTCATCATTTCCCACGACCGCTCGTTCCTCGATGCGGTGATTGACCACGTGATCAGTTTCGAAGGCAACAAGCTGGTTGCCTATACGGGCAACTACAGCGCTTACGAAAAACTGCGGGCCGAACGCATGGCCCTGCAACAGGCCATGCACGCAAAACAGCAGAAACGCCGCGACGAGATCGAAGCCTTCGTGCGCCGCTTTCGCGCCAAGGCCAGCAAGGCAACCCAGGCCCAGAGCCGTTTGAAAGAGCTAAACCGCATGCAGGACATCGCACCTGCCCATGTGGACTCGCCTTTCAGCTTCCACTTCCCGGAGCTGGATCAGCTCCCCGCCTTCCTTATGCAAATAGAAAAACTCGCTATTGGTTTTGATAATCCCCTGGTGGAGAACATCAACCTGGGAATTCGTGCCGAGACCCGTATCGGTCTGCTGGGTTTTAACGGCAGCGGCAAGTCCACTCTGCTTAAAGTGCTGGCCCAGCAGCTCAAACCCATGGCCGGTAACATCACCCGCGCGAAAAAGCTGAATCTGGGTTATTACGCACAACATCAGGTGGACGAACTCAACCAGCAGTCCACTCCCTTCGACCTGATACAGCAGCTGGATCCCAAAGCCAGCTCGCAGGAGATACGCAATTATCTGGGTGGGTTTGATTTTCGGGGAGAACGCATAAACGAAAAAATTGGGATCTTCTCAGGCGGAGAAAAAGCACGGCTGGCCCTGGCCAAGGTAGTGAGAAGCAAACCCAATCTTTTGCTGATGGACGAACCCACCAACCATCTGGACCTGGAGATGGTGCATGCACTCACCGTGGCCCTGCAGGAATACCAGGGAGCACTGATTATTGTCTCCCACGACCGGCACCTGCTGGGCAATACCGTGGATGAGTTCTACTCTATTCACCAGGGTGTGTTTGCGGAGTTCAATGGCGATCTGAAAGACTACGAAAAATGGCTCAGCAAGCAGGAATCATCTGGCGCCATAAGCAATGACGGGCGGCGCGTTGGAGCGGAACCGAAACTGGACAAGAAGCAGCAACGCCAGGAGGCTGCGGCAAAGCGTGAACAACAGGCGCCACTGAGAAAGCAGGAGAAACAGCTGGAACGCGAGATAGACAAAATCAACAAGGCACTGAAAAAACTGGAAGAACAACTCGCTGACAGCAGCCTTTATGACGATGCCAACAAGACAAAGCTCACAGAGATATTGCAAAAACAGGGAGAGCTAAAGTCTGAGCTGGCAGAAATTGAGGAAGACTGGATGGAAATCATGGAAAAACTGGCATCCTGATCCCGGGCCAATGCAGCAAAATTCCTCACCTGCATTCTTTTACTGCTTTATTCATTTTAATCCTTTATACCTGCCCAGCTGTTCGGCATAATCGGTCGCTTCGTTTTGTAGCCGAACCAGACTCTCCATGTTTTTCAAGAATGCTCGCCTGTTTTCCCTCACCGAAACTTTCACCTACAGCCAGGAAGAGCTGGAAACCCAGTTAAGTGAACAACTCTTCATCCCCTGCAACAAATTTGCGAAGTCCTCCCTGGGCTGGGTGAGCCCCCTGGGCGATGCCTACGTCAGCGAAACCGAAGAAGAATCTGCGCCGCCACTCACCCATGTCATCGGTGACTTCATCATGGTTTGTGCACAGAAGCAGGATCGGCTGTTGCCCATGACGGTGGTCCGCCAGGAAACTGCAGAGAAAGTGGCGGAGATCGAACAAAGGGAAGCACGCAAGGTCTATCGCAAGGAAAAACGGGATATCCAGGACAGTGTCTATGCCACCCTGCTGCCTCGCGCCTTCACCAAAAACCAGCAAACCTATGCTTTTATCTCAGTGAAAGACAACCTGCTGGTGGTAGACAGCGCCAGTGCGCCTCGAGCGGAGGAACTGGTCAACCTGCTGCGAGACAGCCTGGCTTCTTTCCCGGTTGGCCTGCCCCAGACCCGCACTGCCCCGGCTGACATCATGACCCGCTGGCTCAGGGATAAAAAACTCGCCGCCAACTTAAGCCTGCTGGAAGACGTGGTCCTGCATAATCCGCAGGACAGCAATAACGTGGTGCGCTGCGCCAGTCAGGACCTGACTGGTGAAGAAATTGCCACCCACCTGGAAGCAGGCAAACAGGTCAAGAGCCTGGCGGTGTCATGGAATCATGTGATCCACTGCATGGTGAATGATGACCTGTCCATCAAGCGATTGCAGTTTGAATCCATCGAAGAAGAAAATGCCGGCACGGACGATGTCACGCCTGCACAGAAGTTTGACCAGGATTTTGCCTTGATGACGCTGGAGCTGTCAGCGTTCTTTAAGGCCTTGTTCGATGCCTTTGGCGGGCTTGGCGAAGTCAGGCCCATGGGTCGAAAAAACCAGGATGACGAATAGCGGAAGTACCAATCTACTTCCAATCCCGTTCATTCCGCTCAATTAACGCTTTGCAAGTCTGTTGTCCAAACTCCATCCGCCAGCACCCAGCCCAGCCAGAACTAGCAAGCCGGCCATGATGCCCAGGTTCTTGACGAAGTTCTGCGTCTCTTCCGGCACTTCCCAGAAATTGTGCATCACCAGATTGATCACCAGCGTCAGTCCCGCAAGCAGGAATGCCGAAATCTTTGTCTGGTAGCCGACTATCAGATTAATCCCGCCAAGTAGCTGGATGATAATGGTTAATATCAAGAAGAACATCACTGCAAACATTCCCTTGTCAGCCATGGCTTGTGCCGTGCCTTCCATGTTGAAAATTTTCAGCACTGCACCTGGTAGCAGGAAGTAAAGGCCCAGTATGACGCGACCTGAGGTGGAGCAGAGTAGTTCAAAAGTTCTTGGCATGGTCAGATTCCCTGTTTGTTATTCTGTGCAGTTTGCAGTACCAGTTGATGGATCCCATTGGACTTGCTCATCAAAGGCATCTGCCGCAAAAAAGTCATTCTGTTCCTTTATTAACTGGTCTTCCAGTAACCACAGAGTCATGAAGTCCACCGAAAAAGCACAACCCTGAAAACTACCAGACCACACGCCCCGAATCACAACCTTGTCGCGCTCCGCAATCACCTGGCGCAAATCCCAATCAATGTCCCGGTACGCAGTATCTTCTGTGCCGAGATCTGCATAAAGTTCCCTTATCTGTGGTTTTCCCTTGACCGCTATACCAAAAGTCGGATCAGTGAAGACGGCTTCGTCGCTGTAGAAATTCATCAAGTCGTCTACATAAAATCCTGGCCGTTGAAAGTTCGCATAGTATCGATCGACAAAGGCATGAATTTGCGACACTTCCGCCGTTGTGCTGCAGGCCGTGGCGATCGATGCAAGTAATGTCAGGAAAGACAATCGGGCGAGCCGGATTGCTGGCAAGAATTTGAAGCTATATTTGCTGATCAGGGTTTCTCCCAACTGTTCCAACCCGACGAAGTTTTGTACGCGAAAATACAGATCCTAATTATCCAGTAACTCATTCACGGCTCGATAGGCTTCGTTGATGGAAGCATCCGTGTGTGGACTGGCGGCAGCATCGGCATTGGCAATGCTGATGCGACCATGGCGTTGGCGTCCGATAACACAGGGCCGCTCATCGGTAGAGGTATAGGCCCACTCTTCTGGCTCATACAGGGGGTTATAGGAATAGCTGTAGCCATGGGGCCAGCGATTCACCGTAAGCCCGAGGATGTCCCGTTGGTCATCGAATCCGGCAGGGCCCAGCACACGCGTCATCTGGTCACGCAGATTGTCTTCAAAGGTGTCGAAGGAAGTGGCCAACATTCTGTTACGGGCGGCGGTATGCTGCTCTCTGCGATTCAGACCGCGCCCGGGTTCATCAAAATACGCGGAGAATCTCATGACGATGGGTTGTTCCGGGTCTCGTGGCGCCGGATAGTCGCCCATGGTCACCGAGGCCTGCAGCCCGAGACTGGAATAAAAACTGGTGGGCGCGCTGACTCTGGAAATTCCTGTTTCCACAAAGGGTTGCCAGTTTCGTAACAGCACGCCGCCATAGACCAGGGGTGACTTGGAGCCATAGCCGAGGGCTTCCTTTTGTGCTGCCGGAATTTCCGGACAGATATAGGGGATTACCGTATTCCAGCAGGCCATGACCACCGCATCGCTGGTGACTGAATAGGCCTGACCGTTATTCACATATTCCGTGCGGACCTGATCATCGCCCACGTGCTGCACGTTCACGGCGGTGCTGTTCAGTCGAATCCGGGCCAGGTTGTCACGCTTGTCCAACTGGCTGTAATCAACGGCTGCGGTAACGATATCTTCCATGTCACTACCGGTCACAGCAGCAGGAATTAATGATCGAACCAGCAGGCGTGTGAGCGTGGCATTGCCATCAGGAAAATACATATCGGGGTCACCACGGCGGGCCCGCTCGATGTTTTCACGACCATGCTGGCCTCCCGGCTCATTGATCAACAACTCAGGGGGCAGGTCTTCCACATTCAGCCCGGCAAAACCGGGATAGCCATTGTCACGATAATAGATGGCTGGGATCGCATCTGGTCCGACTACCAAAGAACCATAAAAAGACCCCTTAAAGAGCTTCACTACGTCCGGATGTACTCTCACCACATTGAGCAGATAGTCTTCGTGGCTCATATGGGTAAGGCGTTGGCGGGTTTCAGCAGCACTCAGGCCCGGGAAGTAGTTTTCTTTCGATTCATAGAGTCTAATCACATCCTGTTTCGCCTGGTCACCCAGGGGACTCTGTGCAACAGCTTCGGCTATGGGCAAATCGTTGTACCCCACTACCAGCTTGTCCGCGCCGAAGGATTCACGATCGAAGAACAGGCTGCCAGTCAGCCCTATATCTCTGTAGAAAGAGAACAGATCGCGGTTCTTTTCAAAATAACGATCACGGTCCAGCCCGAGTTCCCACAACAGCCCGGCTGCGATGGTGCTGTATTGCGAAGGCGCTTCCACATTCAGTGTGCCGCCATTAACCAGGTACATGCGCCCGTCGTGCCAGAACTCATTGCGTTTGGCATGGCCGCCAAAGTCATCGTGGTTGTCCAGGATCAGGATGCGGGATTGCGGACCATGTTGTTTACGAAAAAAGTAAGCCGCAGCCAGGCCGCTGATACCCCCGCCAACCACCACCAGATCATAGTGACCGTCGCCAGCATCGACGCTTTGAAAGGTCTGCCCGTCACGCATGGCATGGGCAAACTCGAATGAACCCTCATGGGAGCCCCGCAACCCCTGCAAGGTGGGCGGGTAGTAATCGGGAGATAAAGCCGGCGCTCCAGGACTACCCTGGGCAAATGACTCCAACGGTGACAGAGCAGTACCAGCAGCAAGACTGAGTGCACAGCCGTTGAGAAAATCCCGGCGTGTGATCTGTGGCTTGTTATTATTGTGTCTGTTTGCCATCGAACCCCTCGAAACAGGGACAGAATTTTTTTAAAGATAAACTGATCTATTCCACAAATACAGACTAAAAATAGATCTGTCCCTATTTATCCATCTCGTCCAGCAAGGCAAAAACCCCCTCCTCGTCCAGAATACGCACACCCAACCTTTGATCAGAAACTCCGGGGCGCAACATATAGTCGAAGCTGAGCTTGCTGCCATCTACCTGTGCTTCGAAGTGTGAGCGTTTGATCTGATTCGATTCCTTGAGTTGTTCATCCAGTTCGATGAGATGGGAAGAGAAAAGGAACAAACAATCTTTCACATTGGCGAAGCGCTGGAGTATGGCCAGGGAGGCATCCAGGGCGTCTTTTACATTGGTGCCCTTGAAAGGCTCGTCCATCACTGCCACCACCTTGTGTCCCTCGGCGATGGATTCCGCTACCGCACGTACCCGGAGGGCTTCGGCGCGAAAATAGCTGATGCCTGCATGAATATCATCGTTAAGGGAAATGGAGCTGTACAGCCTCTCTACCGGGACAAAACCAAAGCTTTCAGCGGGCACTCCCATGCCCAGATGACCCAGGTACAGTGCTGTGGCCACTGCACGGAGATAGGTGGTCTTGCCTGCCATGTTCGGCCCGGTCAGGAATAACACTCTCTGTTGCTGGTCAAGGTGCACCGCATTGGGGACAGCATGTTCCAGAAACGGATGGGTTAGCCCGTTGGCTTCGACTCGAACCTCTCCGGCCAACACTCTCGGCATGGTAAACCCGTGCACGGTGGTGGCTTCGGCCAGTGACACCAATGCATCCATCTCATAAACCAGTTGCAGTATTCGCAGAATGACATCCTTACCCTCCTGCCGGAAGATCTGGTCCATACGAAAGATTTCCCAGGGCCAACTGCCAGCCACCCGTTCTTCAGGAATGTCATGCACCCAGGAATGGTTCAGCAGGCTGCGCATTTCCTTGAGAATGGGGTCCAGTTCACCGGGCGCCAGATCCAGCTCAGGATAGGCCATGAATTCCCGCAGCCCGCGAATGACACTGCAGGTGTATTGCACACCGCGCACGATACTGCGGTAATGACGGTCGTGGTTGAAATAGATATTCCAGCCTTGCAGCACCAGTTCAATGCGCGACTTTTTGGAAACGCCCAGCAAAATTTCCCGCTGATAACTTTCCACGCTTTGCACAATATAAGCAGGCAGCTTGGCAAAAATTTCCTGATGCTCGCAAATGAATGCGATGGACTGTTGTGTCGTCTGAATGGCTTCCGCTTCACACCAGGGCAGCTCCATGCGTTTGCGCAGCAGCTTGGCACCCCCTTCGGTGCGAGTAAAATTGCAGTAGTCGAAGAGACTGGTCGCAGTGGTATCAGATTCGGTCTCGAAGATTTCCAAGTCTTTCAGGGTGTGGTTATCGAGAACCAGACCCGCATAGCCCGAGCGCAGCTTGTCCAGAGACTGGGTTTGACGGTCAAAGGTGATGTAGCGACGGCCGAGGTTGGTTTTTCGGGCACTTTCACCGGGAGTTGGCATGCCTGCAAGGCGCATGAGGGCTTGTTCTCTTTTTTATTGGGACCGTTTGTAGGGACTGATTTATTTTTACAGCAGGAACTACACTACCAACTTTGTCCACAGATAAAAAATAAATCCGTCCCTATTTTACAGACAAGTACCTTTTGTAGATCACTGAAAGCCCTGTAAATAACAAATGGCCGGCGGAAGCAACTACAAGCACATAAAGGAAAGTAGGCAAAAACCAGCTTGCTGCCGTTTCGTAGACCAAGAGCCATCTAATACCTGAAGCATCTCTAAAAACTTCGCCGTAGTTCCTGACAACATCCAGAGTTGTAAATATTGCCGTCACTACAAAGGCAACGAGCAGACCAGCGACAGGCCCGAACAACCAAAATTTCCTGACCCCCGTGCCGAGGTTCATTTCTACTCACTCGAGCTCTTTTCGATACAGAGATACACAAGTTTATTATTCATAGTAATAGGGAGAAAGCTTCAGCGAATTGGCCAGCTCCAAACTGTGTTCCATCCAGAATGTAGCGCCGGCTTCCTGGGTCAACACTTCAACCCTGTTCATGGAACGCAGTGTCTGCTCGGCATCGGTATTAAAGGTTGGCACCCTTCGCAATTGGCGGCTGACCTCGAAATGGTACAGATCCCCCGACAGAACCAATGGCCCGTAGTTTTCCAGCTCCAGTTTCAGCACCTGGTGGCCAGGCGTATGTCCCGGCGCTGAAATAATAGTGACACTGCCGTCGCCAAACACATCGTGGTCGCCCTGCAGCAATAGCTTGGTGGAGTTTTCAAGTTCATTGTACAGGGCAGGCTGAAACACGGGATTGGAATCGGCATCATGAAAGGCAGCCAGGTATTCGGTTTCCTGAATCAGCAGTGTCGCTGAACTGAATGCATTGGCGGCACCCACATGGTCATAGTGGAAATGGGAATAAGCGGCGTAGTCGATATCCCGTGGTGACACCCCGATACGAGCAAGCTGATCGATGATAGAAGTTTCATACCAGCTACTTGCCCCGGACTGACGCGGCCCGACCTGATCCAGTGGAAGACCAGCATCCCAGATCATCTTGCCATCCGGGTGATCAATCAGGTAGCAGGGAACGAACAGCTCCCGCACGTCGGTTTCTTCATTGGTGATACCAAAGGCACTGACATCATCAAAGCTTAGATGACCACAATCGAATACATAAAGCTTGAGGTCTGCCCTGGCGGAAGACATCAGCAGCAACATGAAAACTGTGAATAGTATTTTTCTCATTATTCTTAACCTTCAGTTATTTTCCAAATAGGGACAGATTTATTTTTCCAGGTTACAAAATACATAAAATAAATCTGTCCCTGTTTAATCTTCAGCAACAAAAATATCCAGGGGCAAGAGCGCGGTGACCCCTACATTGGGCGCATCAACCAACTGGCTGATACGAATATCCACGGCCACACTGGCGATGACATAGGCCTGTTGCCGCGTATAACCGTAAGTTGTGGTGATGTAATCAACGATTCCATCGATGGCATTGCGTGCCGCCAGGTTGATGTCGTTGGAAAGATTTTCCAGACCCGCTACCACATCGGAATTGAGATACTGCATATCGGGCGGTACTGAGCCCTGCTCTTTGACTGGAATGCCAGTCACGGCATAGAAACGACGTGAGGGAATGTCGAGTAATTGGGAGGGCCCTTCGTAGTGTGGTCCGCGAGAAAGATCAGGACCATCCTTCAGAACTTCTGTGGTCGCCCAAACATTGGCCGACATCTCAATGGCAGTACCGGACACCTCACCATCACCCTGGGCATAGTGCAGATCTCCAATGGCCAGACCACAACCTTCGATAAAACAGGGCAGATAAATCGACACGCCCGCCTTGAGATAGCGAATGTCCATATTGCCCCCATGCTCTCTTGGCGGAATGGTGCGCAAACACTCTGCTGCGGCTGCGCCACCCGGCCCGCACAATGCCACCGGATCAGCGCCTTCTGCCATGGGCAGAGAAACCCGGCCTCCGGCATCTGCCAGCGCCTGTTCGCGCTCCAGCATGCGACGGTGTTCATTGGCACCGGGCAATGTCGTGACCACGCCCGGGAAGCTGCCGTTGGGAATACGAATACCCGGAATGTCGTCTGTCTCGGCGTATTCGCGATTCAGCCGCCAGATCACCAGGCTCTGCCCACCCACCAGATCGGGAACGAATCCGGAACTGCCACCGGTGGACCAGGCATAGGGGCCGGGGTCGATGTTGGTGATCGTGACCTTAAGCACATCACCAGGTTCCGCGCCTTCTATATATACCGGCCCGGTTATTGGATGCACCCGGGAGAAGTCACCTTGCAGGGTCTGTGGTTCTTCATCCTGGGCAGCCACCGCACCCAGCACATCACGCGCATCCCGGGCTCTGAAAAGGATCGTTTGCCCCGGAGCTGCGCGTGCGGCCATGGGAATATCAGGATGCAGTCGGTTTACACAGCCGGGATCCTCAATACAGTCCAGGCCTTCACCACCCACCACCACAATATCGTTGTCGGCCGCCAGCAACTGGCCACAGCAAAGAACAAGCATGAGACTGACAAACGATTTCACTACTTTTCTCATCCGGAACTCTCTTCTCTTAACAGGGACAGATTTATCTTCTTCATTCTGTTGCAAGACCGGAACAACAGCAATGCCCAATGCAACCGTCCTTATTGATAAACGAACGCCAGGTTATAGGGATCATTGCCGACACCGCTGACGATACCCACCACCTCTCGCTCGGCCAGATCGATGATAAAGATAAGCCCGGTTTCGTCCGAGTAAGGTAGTGAACCGGGCCCGGCACTGATCGCTGCATAACGGCCGTCTGCCGTAATGGCCGTGCCCTTGGGCCGCACCGGCCCGCCGTTGGGGTGAGTCAGGGAAATTCGCGAAACCTCGGCGTCGGCGTTTCCAGCCAGCGCTGAATCCAGATCGACAATGGAAACATTGTCCGCGCGCAGGTTTGGCACGATCAACTCGCGGCCATCTGGAGTAACCGATGGGATTAATGGATGGGTTGCGGTATCGGGATCATCAGTGCCAACCCGGATTCGTGCCAATTCACTATTGTTCGGATCGGAGACAGCTCTGTCCACGTCTAACACTGCAACAGTGTTGCCTGCCTGTGACACATCCTGCCTGCCGCCATGGGCAACAATGATATGGCGACCATCCGGGGTTGCAGTGATACCCCAGGCGCCGGGATGATTCGGGAGGCGTTGTCGCTCCACTTCTGCTTCGCCGCGCAGTGCGGCTTCAAGATCAACCACGGAGACATCTGAGGTGCCGCCGTTTGCGGTAAACAGATAGCGATTTCCATTGTTCATTCTGCCCATAGCAAGCCCGTTAGGATTGGGAAAACATCCAAATGATGAATCAGGCGCCAACACTGCCAGGTTTTTAGGCGGACCATAGGGCGATTCATAAGGCACGGGGTAATCCTCACAGTCGAACTCCGGACTGCCAAGAGCGAGCTCCACCATATGGCGCAGCCCACCGATGCGCCTGTCTACAAAGCCGATGCGATTACCGCCATCCTCGCTAAGGTTATTCTCGGCGTTGTTGACCACCAGCAGATCAGGCAACAGCACGGTACCGATCGCACCGAAACCGCCGGAGTCCATATTCCTTAATAGCGCGTTGGCAGTGTCGTTGTTTTCCGGCTGCAGTGCCGCTTGAACATCGATCACTGCAATCTGACCACGGCCACCATGTTGCCGGAACTCCGCATTATCGATACTGCCATGGTGGTTGATTACATAAACCGTGTCGCCATCTTCACTGACAACTAGATTGGCAGGGTCGCCGAGCAGACGCCCATCCAGATGCGGTAGCGCAACCTGGTTACGGCTGATAATGGCATTGCTGGTGTTGTTGTTGGCAGGGTCCAGTGCTGCGCTTAAAGATATGGAATACAGGTACGGCAGTCGTCTTCCGGTTGCCAGAATGTAAGTATCTTCACTGCTGAATTCCTGCGCGGAACTGGATAGATAAGCGAGTGTTGAAAGTAGGAGCAGACAATATCTTGCGCACATAGTTAAAGCCTATCCGGATTGCCAATTATGAGGCGGTTTTTATTAGGGACAGATCTATTTTCATGCCAACTCAACCGGCAACTATATTTCGGTTGCCGCTCAATACATTGTCAGGATCATACCTGCGTTTAATGCGAGCCAGCCTGTTGAAGTTCTCACCATAGGCGGTGGCAACTTCAGCTGGCGAACCGCTGCTCATGTAGTTGATGTAGTTGTTGGGATCAGCGTCAGCCTGAAGTGATGCGATGGCATTATCTACCCACTGCATACGCGCTGCGGCTTGAGACCTGTGTGCCCAGCCGATACTGAATTGCAGGGTGGTCAGGCCCTCTGGTCGAATGAGCGGGGAACTATCCTGATCGACCCGCGTGACCGCGCCTCGCATAACGTGTCCAAGTCCCAGGCTCCAGCCTACCGGCGCAACTCGTATTGCATCATCCAATGCGTCAATTGCTCGCTCGGTCAATGACGAAATTGAAATGCCTTGCCAGTAGAGACCACTTTCTCTCGGCTCATTCTCCAGTATCACATCCGGAGTTTGAAAGTATGGCGCAACATCGGGAGCCAGTGCTCCCGTGCGACCGTACTCCTGCTTTCTGATACCGTCAGCCAGAACCGGCCCGAATGCCCGCAGCGGTGCCAATACCGCCTCAGCTTCCGATTCCTCTCCAGAGTAGTAAACCATGGCAGCAATAGCAGGTGTCTCACCGTCATTGACCACCAACTCAACTGTCAGCTCATCCGGTGCATTGGTCATAAACTCCTGATAGAAAGCCAAAAACTCTTTCAGCAGTTTCGCCTCATAGACGATGACTCCCGCAATAACATTGGGCTTGGTAAAGGTGTCGAATTCAAATTCAGTCACAATACCAAAATTGCCACCTCCGCCTTTCAGTGCCCAGAACAAGTCGGCATTTTCATCCCTGTTTGCAGTGACACTGCGTCCATCGACTGTCACGACCCGAGCGGAACGCAGTGCATCGCAAGCCGCACCCTGCGAGGCTACAAACCAGCCAAGCCCACCGCCCAGTGTGAGTCCGCCAATACCCACGCTCGGATTACAGACCAGCGGCAGAGCGCGCCCCGCACTACTGAGTTCGTAATCCACCTGGCCTGCTCGAAGCCCGGGACCAACTACAACACGTTCACCACCAAGTCCAAAGTTGTTCAGCCGTTGCAGATCGATTAGCAAGCCGCCATCACAAGTAGAAGCAGCCAGGGCGTCATGGCCGCCACTGCGGACTGCGATGGGCAACTCATTTTCACGGGCGAATACCATAGCCCGCGCAACATCTGACTCGCTGGCGCAGACTGCAATCAACGAAGGAAACTTGTCGAACCTGGGGTTGTAGCTAAAGGTCCGACGCGCGCCATCATAGGATTCCATGCCGGGGGTGATAAGAGTGCCATCGAATGATTGAGAGAGACTTTGAATTTTTCCAGGCGTCAGCAAGGAGTCACTGGCTGCCAGCAACTTGAACGGGGACACAGCTCCGACCAGCCCAGCCCCAAGTGTTGAGCTGAGCATCTTCCTTCTACTTATTCCCGGTAACTTGGGCATTAACGATCAGTACCTGCGTTTAACATCTACCAATGTCAGATGCATTTACAATCTGAGAAGGGCGAATTCTTTCTACCAAATTCAACCACTTAAAATAAATTTGTCCCTATTTTTCCAAGTCCAGATCAGGGGGCGCTCGGTGCTGTGTGCTTTGCTCGTAAGCATAGGCCAGTTGGATCAGTAAGCCTTCTGTGAATGGCCTGCCTACAATCTGCAAGCCAACCGGCAAACCCATCTCCAGAAATCCCATGGGCACGGTGACAGCGGGAAGCCCGGCGTCCGGCACCAGCAATTGGTTATTATCTCCATTGTATTCTTCACGACCTCTGTCGATGTGGGCTGGAGGATTTGACCAGGTTGGAAATACGATGGCATCCACGTTAAAAGCGTTCATAGCCGAGACGGTTTTGGCCAGCAACTGGTTACGCTGAGGATGATTGGGCCAGGTTGGGCAGGGTTCATCCCATTCATCCGGCGGCGTCTCCAGCGGCCCGCTGGAAAAGTATTCAAAGGCTGGTTCCGATGCCGGGGCGTACTGCCCTGCTGCGAACAATTCATTCACATCCAGAAACGGTGGGTTGTCCAGGGTCTGCAGGTATTGGTACAGGTCGTAGCGAAATCTGGGGCAGCCGCCAATGGCATCACTAAGTTCAGTGAAATCAGCAATCTCAAACGGGTCCACGATAGTAGCTCCCGCCGCCTGCAGTTCTTGTACCGCACGAAAAAAGATTGCCTTGATTTCCTCATCGGCGTCGTCGTGATCAACCAGTGCACGAAACACTCCAAGACGCTTGCCTTCAAGACCCTCAGCATCCAGAAATTCCAGGTAGTTCGTTTCCCTTTTGTCAGGGACACTTAAAGAATCAGCGGGATCATGGCCAGCGATGACATTAAACAGGCGTGCTCCGTCTTCCACGGTGCGGGTCATGGGGCCGGCAATATCCCGATCGAAGGCCAGGGGGATTACGCCATCGCGGCTGGTCAAGCCCAGGGTAGATCGAATACCGAACAAGGCCAGATGGGACGAGGGCCCGCGAATGGAATTGCCGGTGTCGCTGCCCATTCCGGCAACCCCGAAGCTGGCCGCGACACCCGAGGCCGTGCCACCCGAGGAGCCGGCGGGCACATAGTTTCTGTCGTAGGCATTGGCAGTGCGGCCGTAAGAGGAAGAAATGGTTTGCCTGGGGCTGAATGCCCACTCTGCCATATTGGTTTTGGCCAGTACGATGGCGCCTGCTTCCCGCAGTTTGCGAATCATAAAGGCATCATCGGGAGGCACACTGTCTTTCAGCGCAATGGACCCGCCAGTGGTCACCATGTCATGGGTGTCGAAATTGTCTTTAATCAGCAACGGCGCGCAGAATAATTCTGGCATCGGCTCGGACTGACCCAACTGGCGATCCGTTTCACGGGCGACTGCCATAGCATTGGCATTGATTTCCACGATGGCATTGATGCCCAGTGCCTGGTCATAAGTTTCGATACGATCAATATAACCGGCGACCACATCCTCGCAACTGGTCTCACCAGCGAGCAGGGCCGACTGAATGTCAGCGATGGTTGCTTCAACCAGCTGAATCGATTGCGCATTGATTGCCTGCACAAATGAAATGGCAATTGCAGGGACTAACAGGTTTTTCAACAAAAGCATTGCCTCGAATTAATGAAGGAAGTCAGAGTGAACATGTCACGGGGTATTTTGAGCCTGCCCTCTTTATTGCTGCAGTTTTACAAAAATAAATCTGTCCCTATTCAGGGATACTTGGCAAACCAGGCCAGGATGTTTTCCACCTTGCCGATCAAACGCGAAGGGCGACCCGCGATACCATGTGGAGATTCAGGAACACGCACCATCACCACTTCCACGCCCTGAATCTTTAACGCCTGGTACATCTGCTCGGTTTCGGAAATGGGCGTACGCCGATCGGCTTCCCCGGTGATCAACAGGGTCGGGGTTGTCATATTGGGAATCAGTGACAGGGGCGAACGCTGCCAGTACTCGTCCAGATTTTCCCAGGGCAGGCCTTCGAACTGATTGGCGATCTGGCCAATGCCGCTGTCGGCCGTTAGTACTTTCGACACCCAGTTCACCACCGGCTTGGCCACGGCCGCCGCTTTGAATCGGTCGGTGAGTCCGATGGCATAGGCGGCTGCAATACCGCCCGCCGAACCGCCAGTGATGTAAAGCCGGTCGGCGTCGGCGATGCCCCTGTCGATCAGTGCATCGATGCCCGACATATGGTCGGCGAAATCGTACTCCGAGGAATACTTGTTTTGTAGTAACAGGGCAAAGCGCTCACCATAGCTGGTGCTGCCGCGGTGATTATTAAAAAACACCACGTAACCCGCCTCTGCCATGCGTTGCATCTCAGCCGAGAAGTGAGGCCCGTAAGCAGAATGGGGACCGCCATGAATTTCCAGAATCAGGGGATAGGCTTGCCCCGGCTGGTAATCCGGTGGTGTCAGATACCAACCCTGAATCTCTTCACCATCGATAGAGGAGTTATAAATAATTTCATGGACCTGGCCGAGGGTCTTGTGACCCAGCAGGTCTTCATTGAGTTGGGTGAGTTGGGTTTCACGGCGACTCTCTACCAACACCAGGTCGGCCGGTCGCGTGGCGGAACCTTTGGTGACCACCAGCACACCATCCCTCGCAGCATAGGAACCACTGGTATAGGGCCTGCCCAGGGATTCACCACCAAGGCCAGTGGCCAGGGTGCGATGACCCCCATCCAGGCTGACCCGCGCCACCTCAGTCACGCCGCGGCTGGTGATCTGGTAGATCAGCGCGTTGTTGTCATCCCAGGTCCAGTTGGAGAGTGAGTTGTCGATGTCTGCTGACAGGTTACGATCATTGGATCCGTCGATGCCCATCACATGCAAATAGCGATTGCGATAAGCCAGCTTCTGGTTGTCGGTTTTACCATAAGCAATCAATCGACCATTGGGCGAAACCTGCGGTGCCGTTTCCACGCCGGGTGCATCGGTGATTTGTCTTAGCGAACCATCGAGACTCACTGCAAAAATATCGGACTCACGAGTTTGCAATGCCCAGTTCTCATGGCGGTTGGCGGAAAACAAAATTTCACTGCTGTCCGGTGTCCAGCTCAGACTGCTGCGGTGATTAAAGTTACCTTCAGTGAGTTGTCGTGGCGTGCCGCCTTCGGCAGGTACCACAAAAATGTGGGAGTAAGCCGGTTCCAGTATGCCACTGCCGTCAGCCTGGTATCGGGTTTCGGTAATGTATTTAAAAGAAGGCGACCACTCCGCCCCCTCTGGTTTCGCTGGCATGGACACAGAAAACGGTTTGGCATCGAACTCAACATTCATGGTGAAGGCGATATGCTCCCCATCCGGCGACCAGCTGATATTGCCGGCGGAAGATTGAATGTTGGTCAGCAGTGCCGTCTGCCCGGTATCCATCCAGCGCACATAAAGCTGTGAGCCCCGCTCCTCATTGGAAATATAGGCAAGGCGCGAACCATCCGGCGACCAGCGCAGCGAAGAGTAATTCGCCGTGCCTGAAAGCAGCGGCCGATGGTCGCTGCCATCAGCATTCACCGTCCAGATATTGGATCGGGTACGGTCGGTCATGATGTCGTTGCTGCGGCGCACGTAGGCGATCATGTCACCACCCGGTGCGATCTGCGGATCGGTGGCATACTCCAGCTCAAATACGTCACGGGCATTAAAGCGATCCGGCTCATCGGCACTACTAATCATTGGCAATGCCGCCAGCACCAGCAGCGTGTGAGTCGCAAACGAGACGAGTAAAGATTTGGCCTTGCTGTAATTCATTGGTTCACTCCCGATTAATAGGGACAGATTTATTTTCTCGATAAACAGGGACGGATTTATTTTCTTAACCAGCAGGTAAAAATAAATCTGTCCCTATTTTACTTATTGCATGGTGACCAGGCGCGCCACGATCTCGATGCCTTCCCAAAGGTTAATCAGCTTCAGATTCTCATTGGGACCATGCTGGTTGTTGTCGTGGTTGACCAGGGCAACGCCAAAGGTAGGTATGCCCAGGCCTTCGGAAAAATCCCCGTAGGGCAGACTCCCGCCCAAAGTAGGCAGGCGCACCGGTGTCACACCATCCAGCGTCAGGGCTTCAGCGACACTGTCGCCCAGGGGTTCATCCATAGACACGCGAGTGGCTGCTCTGCCGCCACCATAGTGCACACTGGCCAGCAGTGGATAGGACTGCAATTCTTCCAGAGTTGGCTCGCGGTTTTCTATGACCTCGTAGCCCTGCTCTCTTACATGGTCGATCACCGTCTGCAACTGGTAGGCGGGGTCGATGCCATTCACCAGCCGCATGGCGATGCGGGCCTGGGCAAAACCCGGAATGGCGGTGCGCGAAGGCGCACTGAGGCCACCGCCGGAATCCATGGCCAGCACATTCAAAGTAGGCAGATTGAGCTTCGCTTCCAAACGCTGGTTGGGTTGCTCCGGTGAAGCGATGCCGAAAGTTTGCGCCAGCTCCTCTTCAATCTCCGGTATGGCCGCCAGGGCACCCCGTTCGGTTTCAGTCAGTGGCGTAACCTGGTCATAAAAACCCTCGATAGTCACCCGCCCGGTCTCGTCCTTCATGGAAGTGAGTAAGCGCGCAAGCCGCACCGAAGGATCCGGTGCCCAGTTACCATAATTTCCGCTGTGCAGATCTGACGCAGCACTGTGTACTTTTAACAATAGTGTGGCGCCACCGCGCACACCATAATACATGGTGGGCAAGGTGCTGGGATGCCGCGGCCCATCCAGGGTAATGGCCAGGTCGGCCTGAAATTCCTCGGGATGGGCCTGCACATAACGCCGAAAATTCCCCGCCCCGCTTTCTTCCTGACCATCGAGAATGACAATCAGGTTCCAGCGTGGCTGCTGGCCGGTAGCGCGCAAGGCTGCCATGGCCTGCACCAGGGACATGATGGGTGCCTTGTCATCGGAAGCGGAGCGGGCATAGATGCGCCAGTTAGGATCGAAAGTGTTGGTGGCATTGATATCCACCACACCAGACTCCCCCACCAGGCAAGGCTGAAAAGGTTGGCAATGCTCCCACAGGGCCGGATTCACCGGCTGGCCATCGTAGTGAATATAGAGCAGCAAGGTCCCCACAGCATCCGGCGCCTGATAGCGCGCGAACACCACCGGTGCGTTGGCATCTTCCGGATAACGGTCGGCGGAGGTGGTCACGGTAAACCCCTGCTCCGTAAGCAATGACCGCAGCACCGGCACATTGGCACTGGTGTCGCCATTGTCGCGAGACACATTGGGCACACTCAGCAGACTGAAATACGTGTTCAGGATTTCCTGCTCGTTATCCTGGCGCCAGTTGCGGATGGACTGGGCGTCAACGGGTTGCCCACTGGCGTTTGCGGCAAAAAGCAGGAGGAGAAGAGAAAGAAACAAGTGAGGAAGACGATAATTTTTTAGCATAATTGTCCTGGCTGAAATCGCTGGAACCGGAGTGCATGTCTCAAGCAACAGTGTATGCCAATACTGAAAAGGGGGACAGACCACGTTTACTTGATCGTGGCCTGTCCCCGCTTCCCCTGAGATGAGTCGGTCTCCTGTTTACAGGTCGATGCACATGAGATCTTCTGACACCACAACCGGCCCTGTGTAATTTTGCGACAGGATTGCCAAATTGCTTTGCAACTGATCCGGGTCCGAAGTGGAAATATGGCTGACGACAACCTGGCCTGCATCGGCTGACTCCGCCATCTGCCCCCACACACTGGGTTTAGCGTGGAGCTGGGCGACGATGCCAGTGGAATTTTCGTTGGCAGACATATGAATCACCAGCGCATCCACTGCGCGAATAAATTCCACAAAGTCGGGATTGGAACCGGTTTGGTCACTGGTAAAGCCGATGCTGGTATCCCCAACTTCCACCCGGTAACCCAGCGTTGGCACATTGCCATGGGGAACGCCCATGCTGGTGACCGTGATGCCATCCTGTTGCCAAACCCGACTCACCTGGGCCGTGTTCAATTCAATCACGTTGATGTCGACACGGCCCTGAAACACTTCATAGACACCCTCTTCGCCAAACATCAGTTGGGAAAAGCGTGAAATAGAAGGAAACGCATCGCTGCCGTTCGGACCCGCAAGATCAAAAGCTCCCCCACCGGGCCAGAGGATGGCGGGCAATTCTACGGAATGATCCGGATGCAGATGGCTCAATGCCACCAGTTCAATCTGTTCCATGGTGGCGCCGGATTGATGAAACAAATTTTTGCTGCCACTGCCCGCATCAACCAGGATCTTGCTCTCGCCGTCTATCCACAACACATAGGCTGAGGAAGCACGACCCATGGCGTCGCCGGGGCCACCGGAACCCAGAACTTGCAGTTGCACGCCGCTGGTACTGCAAGCTGCATTGGCATGGAAACCGATAATGGAGGCAATAGTGCCCGCCAACAAACTGCTTAGCGTTCTAACCCGCCTTTTGATTTTGGTTTTGATATCGATTGCTGTCATAGCTTCACCAGGTTAACAATTTGAACTTCGACAGGAGCGAAAGAAGGAAAGGTAGTATAACGAATTGATAGTTAAGCAGCGTTCTGCCTGGCTTCCCAAAGATCATATTCCGCCTGCATTCGTACCCACATTTCAGCGCTGGTACCCAGTTCTTTTTCTAACACGATAGCAAACGAGGGAGAAATACCCCTTTTGCCATTAACGATCTCATTGATCTTGCGTGATGCACAGCCGCAACGGCGGGCCATGGCCGATTGATTCAGACCCATCTCCGCCATATACACTTCAGATAACACTTTGCCGGGATGCATTGGGGCCGGATTAGTAATCATGACTAGCCTCTGTGGTGGTTTTCAATCATCACTTCAGAAAATTCGCCGTCCTTGAATTTGAAGCTAATACACCAGGGCAAAGCAATGGTGACACTCCAGTAGGCCTTCCTGGCGCCTTTGAGTTTGTGCGGGCGGATATTGGGTGGCTGCCCTTGTATTGTCAGGTCTTCCAGCACCCGGGTACTGTGCATGATGGTCAACAATGCCTTGGCCCGAAGCCAATGTTCCCGCGGCAGACTCCTGGATGCATTGGTCTCCCAGATGTCTCTGGCCACCTTACCTTTAAGACTCGTAATCATAAAGTAACATAGCTATTACACTAGGTGTAATAATGTAATATTTTCCAACGGCTCACTTTACAGAATCAACAGGGCTTAGTGTAGGCAAGAATCGCCAGAAATGCTCAATTCCCGGTGCAGGAAGCGCTGCGCTTGCTGGAAACAGAAGGGGTTGAATTCAAGCCGGAACCCGAACCGCCGGTCAGGTGGCGGCGGCCGGAACGGCATGAAAGATCAATACCCTAAAACCAGTTAAGAAAAGCAGGGGTTAAATCAGAGCAAGAGTGCCGTTCCGCATTCTTGCTCTGACCCCATGCTGTTAATTTCCCTGGCCCAAAGCCTCCAGCACCAATTGCGCCATGGCCTCATGCCCTTCGGCGGTTGGATGATAGCGAATACCGGAACTTGCTATGGTTTGGCCGTTGACCCAGCGCTGTGAGGCGTTTGCTGCGCAAGGACCATGTCCCCGAGCTTGCACATAAGCGTCAGCAATCAATACCTGGGCATTCGATGTCGCTTCGACAAAAGCCTCTTCCAGTTTTCGGCCCAGCTCCGCCAGATAGACAGTGTCGGCTTCACTCAGATCAAGCTCTGCACAATTGACAGCATCTTCGGGAAACACGCGTGGGTAAGCGACCAGCACGATGGTTGCCTGGGGCGCTTTTGCTCTTATCGCATCGAACATTCCGGTAAGCTTGGCAGGTAGTTGATCCACCGCTGCGTTAATAGCTGCCTGGTCCAGATTCTCTGTACAACGATCACTCGCTGGCGCGCCGGAGCAGGCAAAGGTGGAAGCGGTGTACCGAATGTCATTGCCACCGATAGTGACCGTCACCAAATCCGTATCGCTGCTAACCGCGTCAATCTGCAGCGGGTTACTGTCCTGGGTAGTAGTGAGAATATTGTCAATGGTGGCGCCATTGCAGCTCGCTACGGTTAGATCGAGGCTCAGCGCCTCAGCAACCAGATGAGCATAGTTATGGTCGGAACGGCCACAACCTCCCAGTTGATTGTCAACGCCCGGGCCTGCTGCAAACGAACTGCCGAGGGAAACATACTTGTCACCTGGTGACAGGGCTGGCGTCTGAGACCAGGCTGCAGTAGAGGTTAAGAGCGCGGTAACTAAGACGCTAAAAAACGCAGTAAAGGCAATGTTCTTTTTCATGGGGGTCCCCGTTTCGATTGGAGAAAAGGGCTCAGCGCTCCGATTCACTCTAATAGTAAAAATCTCGTATGATTTCATAATTGTGCGTATAAACGTGGATGAAGATACCCATCATTGCACCATGCAAAAAGTAAAACCAATCGGAGTCGAAAAAGCGAGACTTTTGCGAATTCAATTCTGCAAATCTTTCGCTGCCATATTCAGACTTGGTAGCAAATATCGACAACTTCTTTCTGTTAAGCTCGCCTTGTAAAAATTCATTGTGACTTCTCAGAATCTCAATATGTTTTTTCTGCTGTTTGATCGTTCTTTTCAAAACTTCCTGAGTATCAGCCATCAGCGTCCCCTCCGTTTTGTTCGAAACCTTTTGTGCACGTTAGCACAGTAGCAATCTCTGAGAAATCCTCAAAACTGATCCTTTTGGACCATTGGCTCCCACCCACCATTAAGCTATTCTGCTCAAACGATTAAAAGCAGCTAAAGAGTTCGGCAGCCAAGCATGCTCAGACCGCCAATACCCACAAACCACCGCGCTTCACTGGACTCCTCCGGCGCGCCGCTGTATTTACCCAACAGCCCGAGAGAATCCCTCTCCCGCCGCGACTTCCTCAAACTCACAAGCGCTGCGGCAGCAGCAGGCATAGCCTTGCCCTACACAACACAACCGGCGGCCGCCCAATCCATGACCTCCACCGAGCGGGAACTGCTGCTCATGGCCATCGATGCGGCACGGGATGCTGGTGCCGACTACTGCGATGCCCGCATCATTCGCACCCAGTTCGAAGCCATTGGCGCGCGGGAGCAGATGATCACCCAGGTGCAGAGCACCGATTCCTTTGGCATTAACCTGCGTGCGCTGGTGGGTGGAAGCTGGGGCTTTTCTGCCACCCAGGATTTCTCCCGCGACGCGGTGGCTGCCATGGCAAGGGAAGCCGTGGCGATTGCAGCGGCCAACAACGAAGTGGCGCCGTCAGAGACCATACTGGCCCCGGTGGATATCTTCCCCGATGCCGATTGGGTCACGCCCCATACCATCGATCCTTTCGAGGTACCCATCGAGGACAAGGCGGCGCTCATCCTGCGGGTCAATGAAGAAGCTCTCAGGGTAAACAATGTGCGCTTCTCATCCTCTTCCATTCTCTCGGTGAAAGAAGAGCGGCTATTGGCCACCTCCGAAGGCTCGGTGATCCGGCAGACCCTGATGCGCATTAACCCTTCCATCAACATCACCGCGGTGGCACCGGATGGCAGCGACTTCCAGACTCGCGGCGCGGTGGTGGAACCGGCCGGGCGGGGTTATGAATACGTGCGCGGCCTGGAACTGGCGGCCTCTGCCCAGGGCTGGGCGGAAGAAGCGGCCATGAAACTGGAAGCGCCCTCGGTGGAGCCGGGCAAATGGGACCTGGTGCTGCATCCGTCGAACCTGTGGCTCACCATCCATGAAAACATAGGACACCCAACAGAATTGGATCGCGCACTGGGTTTCGAAGCGAATTACGCCGGTACGTCTTTCATTTATCCACCGGAAGACGTGATCAACAAACTACAAATGGGTCCACCCCACCTGCAATTCGAAGGCAATCGCACCGAGTTCGGCGGCTGCGCAACAACCGGCTGGGACGACGAAGGTGTGCCCGCCGAAGCCTGGCCCATTATCAAGGACGGCATCTTCGTGGACTACCAGACCACCCGCGAGCAGGCGGCGTGGATCTCCCAGTACACGGGCATCACCCGCAGCCACGGCTGTTCCTACGGACAAAACTGGCAGACCATGCCCTTCCAGCGCATGCCCAATGTGAGCATGTTGCCCGGTGAGGAAGACCTCAGCGAGGAAGATGTCATCGCCAATACCGAGCGAGGCATCTATATAGAAGGAAGAGGCTCCTACTCCATCGACCAGCAGCGCTTCAACATCCAGTTCGGCGGCCAGGTGTTCTGGGAAATCCGCAACGGCAGAAAATACCGCATGATAAGAGACGTGGCCTACGTAGGCCGCACCCCGGAGTTCTGGAATGCCCTGGATACCATCGGCGGCCCTAACACCTATTATCTCGGCGCTTCCTTCGGCGATGCCAAAGGCCAACCCATCCAGGTGAATGCCGTGTCCCACGGCTGCCCCATTTCATTGTTCCGCGACATCGACATCATCAACACAGCATGAGGCGACTTCAGGGACTGATTTTTTACGCAGTACAATAAACCTGTCCCTATTAAAAGCATGGCAAACAACTCCAACCAAAAAGGCCTATCAAGAGATGAGCTGGAAGCACTAACCCAGCGCATTTTCTCAATGTCCACCGCCGACCAGTGCCGCGTCAACATCAGTTCCGGCTGGCGCGGCTACACCCGCGTAGCCACTAACCGCATCACCTCCGCCGGCGGAGCCGATGCCACCGACATCACCATCACCAGCGTGTTCG
Organism: Gammaproteobacteria bacterium; assembly: GCA_040218615.1. Classification (GTDB taxonomy): domain Bacteria; phylum Pseudomonadota; class Gammaproteobacteria; order Pseudomonadales; family Pseudohongiellaceae; genus UBA9145. The sequence continues at coordinate 154,585 of JAVJRC010000007.1, read as the reverse complement.
GCAAACGGGTGGCCTCGGTGAACACCAACAGCCTCGATGACGACTCATTAAGAGACGCTGTACGCCGCGCCGAATCCGCTGCCCGCCTGGCACCGGAAACTCCGGAATACATGCCCGAGCTGGCGCAGCAACAATTCATCGACAGCGGCGGCTACTACCCAAGCACCGGCGAGCTGGAACCCTTAACTCGAGCGCAAGCCGCAGCATTGGCCATCGAGCAGGCCAGGGCCAACAACCAGATCGCCGCCTCCTACATGGATGTGCGCGCCGGCAGCAATACGGTCGCCACCTCCAACGGCCTCTTCGCTTCCCATGCCAGCACGGGGGTGGCCTACACCCTCACCTCAAGAACCGAAGACGGCCTGCAATCGGGCTGGGCTGGCGACGAAGCCAACGACTGGAACAATATCGAAAGCCAACGCATCGCCAATGACGCCGTCAGAAAATGCCGCGACTGGCGCAAGACCGAGCTGGCACCCGGCCAGTACACCGCCATTCTCGAACCCACCGCCGTGGGCATGCTCATGCTGCGCATGATGAATGCCTTCAACCAGCGCCCCGCCGACGAAGGCCGGTCCTACTTCTCCAGAACCGGCGGCGGCAATCGCCTGGGCGAACAACTCTTCGATGAACGGGTCAACATCTTCAGCGACCCCAACTACGAAGACGCACAAACCGCACCCTTCACTTCCAGAGGTGAAGCCAGAGAAGCAACCACCTGGGTGAACAATGGCAGATTGGAAAATTTGTCCCGCTCCCGCTTCTGGGCAGACCAGTTAGGCGAAACCCCATTAGCCGCACCCAGCAACCTGATCATGGCCGGGGGCGAGGATTCACTGGAAGACATGATCGCCTCCACTGAGCGCGGCGTGTTGCTTACCCGGTTCTGGTATATCCGCGGGCTGAACCCGCGAATCATTTCCTACACCGGCTTGACCCGGGATGGCACGTTTCTGATTGAAGACGGCAGGATCAGCCGGCCGGTGACGAATTTCCGGTTTAACCAATCACTAGTCGAGATGCTGCAGAATGTGGAAATGGTAGGGCCAACTACCCGTGTGGCGGCCAGTGAGAACAGCTCGGTGAGCACTCCGATTGTGGTGCCGACTTTGAAGGTAGGTGGGTTTAACTTAAGCAGTGTCAGCGATGCGATTTAGCACTTCGAATCGGGCAATGCATTTCCTACTGAGGCTTTGATCCTCATTCTATCCCCTCTCCTGGCTCTGATGCCTCACCAGGATTAGATTCTATAATTGGTCATATATGACTAATATACTAGTTTTTTACGATTTAATTGGTCATTTTTGATAATTAAATCGAACTCTAATCAGTATATTGTATTCCATTAAAAGCGCAAAGATGATAAATTAAACGCGTTTCTAGCATTTAATTAGTCAAATATAGGCAATTATGGAATTTACCAATAGCCTCTCAGACAGCGCCGTGCTGGAGCTCCTGGGCGAGCGAATCTCCACCCATCGACTCAATAAAAACCTCACCCAGGCACAACTGGCTAAAGAAGCCGGCGTCTCCCATAGCACCCTGACCAGAATGGAAGCCGGAGATGCCTCCAATACTACTAACCTGATCAGAGTGCTGCGTGCACTGGGAATACTGGAAAATCTCGACCTGGTAGTCCCCGAACCAGCCGTGAGCCCCATTCAACAACTGAAGTTGGCCGGCAAGGTCCGCCAGCGAGCGCGCCAGCCCACCACATCGAAAAAAACAGAGAGTGCCAGTGGCCCATGGGCATGGGAAATTCCCGGGGACAAACGCTCTGGCACTCCGACTGAAACAAAAACCGACAAGAATAAATCTCGAAAGAAGCACACGTAATGGCAACGAATGTCGCCGAGGTCCGGCTTTGGGGTAAAACCATTGGTGCTGTGAGTTGGGACAGCAAAACCGAAGTGGCGACATTCCAATACGACGAAGAGTTCAGCCAAACCACATTCGAGCTGTCACCTTTTGCCATGCCATTAACCCACACGCCTTACAGTTTCCCCAACCTTGCCAAAGAAACTTTCAAAGGCATGCCCGGTCTGCTGGCAGATTCTCTACCGGACGACTTTGGCAACGCGGTCATCGACACGTGGCTGGCACAGCAAGGCCGAAGTAAAAACTCATTCACACCGATTAAACGACTCTGTTATGTGGGAACCCGAGGCATGGGAGCCCTGGAATACAGACCCTCCCAGGGCCCAAGACAAAGAAAAGCGAGGAAGCTTAATCTCGACGCGCTCGTTGATCTGGCTGGAAAGATCTTGACCAACAGGGAATCTTTAACCGTTGAGTTGAGCGAGGGGCAAGAAGAAGAGGCCCTGCAGGAAATTCTCCAGGTCGGCACATCTGCCGGTGGCGCACGAGCCAAAGCGGTTGTTGCGTGGAATCCGGAAACCAATGAAATTCGCTCAGGGCAAGTCGACGCCGATGTAGGCTTCTCTCACTGGATTCTGAAGTTTGATGGCGTCAAAAACAATCGCGACCGGGAACTAGCCGATCCCGAAGGCTATGGCCTGATCGAATACGCCTACTACCTGATGGCAAAAGCGGCCGGCATAGACATGACGGAATGCCGCCTGTTAAAGGAAGAAGGTCGCGCACATTTCATGACCAGGAGATTCGACAGAGAAGAAAACAACCTGAAGATCCACATGCAAACATACGGCGCACTCAAACACTACGACTATCGCCAGCCCGGCGTCTATTCCTATGAGGAAGTATTCCGCACTATTGCTGATCTTGGTCTGTCAATGGACGTGATTGAGCAACAATTCAAAAGAATGGCATTTAACATCATCGGCAGAAACCAGGATGATCATGTAAAGAACATTTCATTCCTGATGCACCCTTCTGGCGAATGGAAACTGTCGCCCGCCTACGACGTCACCTATTCCTATAATCCAACCGGCGACTGGACAAGTCAGCACCAGATGACCCTTAACGGCAAACAGGATGGATTTACCCTTGCCGACTTCGAAGAATGCGGCAAAAACATATCCCTGGCCAAAAACAGAGCCAGGGAAATCGTTGCAGAAGTGACCGATTGCGTTCGCCGATGGGAAGAATTTGCCAGCGAGGCAGGGGTAACAGAGAGAGACTCCAGAAGAATAGGAAAAGCTCATAGGCTGGAGTGGAAAAAATAACACCCACCCGCAACAGGTAGCCGCCTTCTCCCTGCCATACCCCAAACAAGGACCAAATCCTCAGATCCCTAGCCAATTAGCTTGCCAGGTTGTAGGTGTCCCCTTCTTTTCTGATATCTTCAACGCCTGATGCAAACGCAAAACCAGGAAGTACCCAAAATGACCACAGGAAAACAACTTTTCAGCACACTGGCCGATGGCAAACTCACCGTTGAGCTCGCAGAAACAAGCTACTCTGACCCCACTGGAAACCAGGTGCTGGTTCAGATGGAGGCCGCTCCCATCAATCCCTCTGATCTCGCCCTCCTTAGCGGCGCGGCAGATCTCGAGAATGCTGAATATTCAGACGGAAAATTCGTCGCGGACATGCCGGAGCCTTTCTTCAGTGCCCAGAAGAGGCGCCACGGATTACGTCTTCCTGTAGGTAATGAGGGGGCAGGTACCGTCATCGCCGCAGGCGAAGGCGAAGCAGCACAGGCATTGATGGGCCAGCGCGTTGCCTGCCTGCCGGGATCAGCTTATTCACAGTATTGCTATGCCGATGCCAACATGTGTCTTCCCCTGGGAGACATCTCCTCCGAAGACGGCGCCTCAGCCTTCGTTAATCCATTGACTGCACTGGGTTTCGCAGAGACTGCAAGAATGGAAGGCCACAGCGCCATTATCCATACCGCTGCCGCCTCAAACCTCGGCCAGATGCTGGTGAAGATTTGTCAGGAAGATGATATCGCCCTGGTCAACATCGTGCGCAAGGCAGAACATGTGGAGCTGCTATCAAGCCTGGGTGCCAAACATGTGGTGAATTCCTCGGATGAGGATTTCGCCGACCAGTTGCGCGCAGCCATCGAAAGCACCGGCGCCTACCTGGGCTTTGATCCCATCGGTGGCGGAAAAGCGGTAGACAACTGCTTCAGGGCCATGGAACAGGTTGCTGTCGCAAACATGGATGAATATTCACGCTACGGTTCCAATCAGCAAAAGAAAATGTACATCTACGGGCGCCTGGACATGAGCCCGACGATTCTCACCCCGGCCTATGGCTTTGGCTGGACCCTGTCAGGCTGGCTGCTGTTTCCTTTCCTGCAAAAAGCCGGCAAGGAAACCATGGGCCGCATGCGCCAACGTGTGCTGGAAGGTCTGACTTCCACCTTTGCCAGCTCCTACAAACGCAAGGTCACTCTGGAAGAGATGCTCACAAAAGAAGCGATAACGGATTATCGTTTGATGAAGACTGGTGAGAAATACCTGGTTACTCCACAGGGGTAGAACCTAAATACGTTCAGTTCCTAGAACGTGATGGAAAAATGCCCGGAAAATACATCGACGGTTGATTTCTCATAGTAGCCATTTAAGGTTGAACTGAATGCTGCATTGAGTTCATTGGTATTGGCAATGTCACGTTCTTTCGCAAAAACCCGGTGATAACCAAAATAGAATTTGCAGCCATCGCATAAATCGAGCGGATTCTCCATCTCGTAACCGAAGCCCAGTACACGACGGTCAAACTCCGGTACCTGGGCACTTCTTAGCCTGGCACTCGGCACGGGAGATTCATCATATCCAATACTGCCAATGACTTTGGAATTGGATGACAAGCGATAGTCGAACGAAAGCCCTGACGTGTAACTGTCTTCCCAGAGCTGCGGTGAAACTGTGGGACTGCTTCCGTCGGCATAGTTCACCCTCAGTTCCTCGAATCGGCTCCAATTGGTTTGGCGAATGCCAGCGGCCACAGACCAGCGTTGTCCGGCCGGAGAGTAGTGCATACTCAGATGTAGTGATTCCGGAACCGTCAAGGGTGCCAGAGCGCCGACTTTGTTGATCTCCATTCCCTGCGCACTGATAGTACGATCTCCTTCAAGATCGTGGCTAACTTTTGATCGATAGCTCAAGCCCAGTTTAAGCTCGGCAGTGGGTGACCAGATAAGACCCGCGTTGAATCCCAGGGCATTGTCATCGCCTTCAATACGAGCCAGCAGATCGCTGTTGCTTGCTACATCGGGAATTGCCTGCTCAAGAGTTGCGTCCGCTATCTGGCCACTGATTCCCGCACCCAACAACAGCGAATCCGAAACTTTCCAGCTTGCTGCGAGATTGATGTCGACCACCATCAACTCTGAGCTAATGGTGTGATACCTCCCAAGCCAGTCGGGATCGTAGGTGGTGGAGAGTCCCCAGGGGCTGGTTATACTCAAGCCGAGTTGTACCTCTTCATTCCAGGGTGCGGCCCTGGTATAGAAAAGTCCAATGGGAACGCCACTGTCATCACTTGCCCGATTCGTGCCAAGCAATGGCAGAGAAACTGGCCCGCCACCCAGGTTGATGGTATTGAAAGACCCCTGGTCGACAAATTGGTTCTCTACCGACAGGTAGGTACCTCCGGCTTGAAACACTTCTTCACCAGAGAACAGGGAAAGCGAAGCCGGGTTGAAAAACATATCACCTATATCTTCGCCAATAATGCCATTTCCACCCATTGCTCTGGCAACAGAGGAAGCGGTTGGATTGATCTGAAATCCAGCGGCAAATGCGGAAGAAGAAACGATGCTTGACAGCAACAGAAGCTTACAGTGATGTGATGTCTTCATATTATTATTGCCTCAGATTGCTGCCCTGTCCCGGGCAAGTCGGAAAGTAAGCAAAATAGCGCACAGGATCAGTTTATTCTACCGGGACTACAACGGACAACAATCACCCAAACAGGTGAGGCCCTGAATCATCATGATTCAGCTAAAGGCACATATTCAGAAGGGCTCACCCTTTCGGGTGATTGATTCCAAAGGGCTGAAGACTAGAATGTATCTATCGGCGGCCGAGATCAGAAGTGACATTCTGAACGTGAATTCCAATAGCTGCCGACGATCCGGCAGAATCCTGGCTACTTTCTATTAATCAGGTCGTGAAATAGAGTAGTATCGTTGATGCAAAACATGCCTCCGTGATCTGGGTGGCGGTGAAGATTGAAGAAAAACCGATTCAACTCGGATGAGACATCTCCATGATTTTCGCCACGACACTATCGACACTATCAATAATTTCCGGATTCCGTAATATGGAAATGTCCCCAAGCGGTCCGGTTGACTGGCAGGAGAATGAGTTTGCGAATTTTACTTGTTGATGACCACGATCTTTTCCGGGAAGGTTTAAAATTCTTGCTTCCGGTTCTGGATGATTCTATTGAATTTGTAGAAGCCGACAGTTTTGAATCCGCCCAGCAAGCTTCTGGCGATCTGGATATCGATCTCATTTTGCTGGACTACTACATGCCAGGGGTGGTGGGACTGGATGCCCTCAAGCAGTTCAGGGAAGAATATGAATCTGCGATGGTAGTCGTGGTATCCGGTGAAGAAGACCCAAAAGTAATCCGTGCGGCAATTGAGAACGGCGCATCCGGGTATATTCCAAAAACATCTTCCAAGGAAGAGTTGGAAAAGGCGCTGCGTATCATTCTGGCGGGTGGAACCTATTTGCCAAACCAGAACATCGACAAGCATGAATCTCCGGTGGACTCGCAGGTAATGCCCGGGGTGAATGAACTCTACACGAAGCTGTCACCTCGCCAGTATGAAGTCCTGATGAAAGTCATACAGGGGAAAGCCAATAAAGTCATTGCGCGTGAGCTGCTTATTTCAGATCAAACAGTCAAGACGCACTTGTCCCAGGCTTTCAAGATTCTCGACGTCAAGAATCGAACGGAGGCTGTTTATATCGCGGCCAAGCTAGGAATGCGACCTCAAAACCAAGCGATGGAACAACAATAAAAATATAAATTAGGAGGCTTCCCATGGCCTACTGGTTATCAAACCCTGTCGAGAAACTACTCTCCGACAACGGATTCGCCATTGAGGATCTCGATGCAAAAGATCCTGAAGCAGCCACCCTTGAGACCGAAGTTGACTACCTGATAGTAGGCTCAGGATATGGGGCGGCAATGGCTGCGCTGGCAATTTGTCAGCATGATCTTGACGCAGGTGGTGTGAAGCCTGTGGTTTGGATTCTGGAGCGTGGCGATGAGTACCTGCCCGATGATTTTCCCAAGACCATAGATAACCTCCCTGCCTATTTGAACTTTGTCGGTGAAGGCCAGAATTTGGTCAATAACACGAATACCCGGAATCACACCGGGCTATGGGAGATCCGCGCGGGAAAAGGAATGTCTGTCCTGACCGGCAGTGGCCTGGGTGGAACTTCACTGATCAATGCCAATGTAGCGGCACGGCCTGATGATGACTTGTTGGACACCTGGCCAGCAAGGCCAAACAACTTGTCCTCCTGGACCACTCAATTCAATCAGGTTTACCCCAAGATAGAAAAGCTGCTCGGCGTCCAGGAAACCCCGGGTGCAGACGGCTTGCCCAAGTACGAGGCCCTGGCGAATACGGCGAATCTCATGGCAGGGTCGCCTGCGGCAGCCGAAGCCGCCAGGGTGAGCATCAACTTCGACGGAACGGGCGATTGGAGCGTAGACGCAGGAAAATGTAACTTCTGCGGAAACTGTGTTATCGGCTGTCATTCAGGTGCCAAGCAATCTCTGAACCTCAATGCCTGGCCATTGGTAAAACAACTTGGCAATGACAAGGTCGAATTGCTCACCGGCGTCACCGTGAGCTACCTTCAGGAACGAGAGGAAGCAGGCGTTGCGGAAGAACGTTGGCTGCTTGCTTGTACGCTTACCCGGTTTCCTGAGGCAGGGTTCTCAATCAAAGCGAAACACGTAGTCCTCGCTGCGGGCACTGTCGGCAGCACCGAAATTCTAAAGCGATCCAACGAAAAAGGCCTGCTGCCACTGGCAGACGAAATGCTGGGTAAAAACTTTTCCGGCAATGGCGATGCCTTAATCTCCAGCGTCGGCCAGAACTCGGAGGTTGGGGCGACGACAGATGTGCCTGGCAAACTGGTTTCCATCAAGCAACCAGGGCCAACAATTGTTGGCAAGGCCAGTCTGAACCTTGGCGACAGTGCCAATCCGAACGCGAAGATCACCCTTGAGGATGGCGCCGTCCCATTCCCTTTGCTGCCCTTGTGGCAGGAAATGATTACGACCCAGAGCTTTTTCAACCGCTACGCTGAAGATCAGTTAAGCGCCTGGCATCAGAACCATCCTGACCATGACTACCTGGCGGTTTCTTCCGATCTGAACCAACACAGTCAGGTGCTGCTGGTAATGGGTGATGATCATGCCCAGGGCTCACTGGAATATGATCCTGAGAAAATGGATGCAGTTATTCCGGAGTACCTGCATAAAGACGTCACTTACAAGTACTTCGACAAGCTCCATGAAAGAATGAAGGCCGCGGAATCCACTCCCGCCGGCGGTTGCTATGACGGTGGTTTGTATCATCCGAATTTACTGTGGAAACCGTTCCCGGACGGCTTCGGTGAAGCAGTAGAAGGAACAGACAAGATCGATCCCATGGTGATGTCAGTACATCCCCTGGGAGGCTGCTGTATTGGTTCCGATGGCAGTGCTGGTGTTGTCAACGCTCGCGGCCAGGTCTTCAAAACCAACAATAACAGCGACATCTATCAGAACCTGTACGTGATGGATGGCGCAATCGTTCCGGGAGCAATCGGTACCAATCCGTTCATGACCATTGCCAGTGCTGCCTATGTGCTGGGTCACGAGTTGGCGCAGAAGGAACTGGTGAATGGCCCCGCATTGGCTGATGATTTTCCGGTTCTCGACAAGACCACCTATTATCTTGACCCGGCTCCTCCCAACCCCATACATCCGATTCCTTCCGACGACGAGCAGAAAATAGAAGCAGTTTTCAAAGAGCGCCTTGTTAATTATCTCGGGCGCTCCTCCGAACTGCCCTGGAGCCGGAAAAGCGATTTACGGGTTCAGCACCTGAACCAGATTTTTGGTGACAAGTTTGAAATTCCCGACAGCGCCCATGCGATCGTGCTCGATATCGAATTTGAATTTACCGGCGATGACCACCTGGGCAACTGGATAGAGAATCCAGACCGGCCACTCAAGGCCACTGCAACTCTTTCCTACGACTGCTACGGGTCGATTCTCACCATTACCAACGATCATCTCATTCCTATCGCCAGGCTCAAGGGTGAAGTCAATCTTGGAATTGTGGACAAGCCTTACCACCAGGATGATCGCTTGCTCACTATCGCGGCAAGATGGTGGCGATATCGATGGACAGAGCTCTTCGGTGGACTGGGAGGCTCAGTTTCGGGGGCACTCTTGCGAATTGCCCGGCTGCACTCCGATTTCCGTCGAATGGACTACCGCTTCGAATCTGATCCTCTGGATCCGGTATCGAATGCTCTTCAGATTAAGATCCGTGGTACCAAAAAAATCGGATTCTCAAATGAATTCTTCAACCTCTGGGGATCATTGATGACCCTGGATGGTCGATTTGAATCCAGGGGCACAGGCAACCGGAAAAGCATTGACTTCGACTGGGAAGTCGATGCGGTCGACATCACCAACGGTGCAATACCACTGCAGCTGAGAGGGTCTCTGAATCTTCTTACTGCCATGAGCAAGGTGGGGGGCGCAATCGCTTTTTTCCTCCGTAGTGTTATGCAAACTCACTTCTGGAGTTTCGGTGCTGCTGACTATGGCAAGTACCGAACGATGGAAGACATGGATGCAACCGCGCCAGTGAACCCTCCTCTAAATCCGAAGCTTGGGCGCCTTTACCCGCCACCCCAGATCATGAAATTCGGTTCCTGGAAGAACCAAAAATCTACCATTGTTGAAGAAGAAGTCTATCCCGGAGATGACCATGAGACCCAGACCAGTCGATTGATTCGTTACCAGCCAGAGAATTCCAGTTCATTTCCACTGGCGGAACGCAAGGTCTTGTTATTGATCCATGGCCTGGCCCACAGCAGCCGGATCTTCTGGACCGAGACTCTTGCTGAAAACGGTTGGTTTTTTACAAAGTACGAAAACTGCGTCCAGTATTTCCTGAATCAAAACTATGATGTATGGATACTGGATCACCGCATCAGTTCGAACTATGTCAAGGAATGTGACCCTGACCATAAATGGGACGACATCGCGCTGACTGATGTGCCGTGGGCAGTGAGGCATGTTTTTGACGCAGTGAACCCCGGCGGTGCTGGTGGTGACAAAAAGCTGCATATTTTTGCGCACTGTATCGGTGCTGGCGCAGCCTATATTGCGGCACTCAATGGCGAACTTGAAAACCCTTACCAGCCTGGGGAATCCATGGTGGCCTCCCTGGTGAGCAATGCCATTGCTCCGTGGTTGTTTGCCTCAAGAGCAAATCGGGCACGGGAAAATGTCTGGGCGATGTTCAAGAATTTGAAACCGGTAGAACTGGTGGAGCCGCGCCCGCACAAGGATACCGGTCTGCTTGAAAATATGTTCGATCGCATTGCCACGTCCGCGCTGGGCCCCGAGGAAAATGGGCAGTGGAGCAACTTCACCAATATGTTTGATGAGAGAGGACCATTGTTTCCTCGTACGATCTATTCGCGCTACACAATCACCTGGGGGCGGGAATGGTTCAACGATAATATCCGGGATATGACCCGCAATGAATTCGGCGGCATGATTGGGTCTACGCCAAGGGCGGTGCTGCAACAGGTTTATTCCTCTATTGTAAGAGGCCTGCTGTCGGATGATGCCGGCAATAACTCCTATGTCGTCAAAGATAACATTTGCGATTACTTATCGTTCCCGACGTTTTTCATGCATGGGGAAGTGAGTACGGTTTTCGACAAGGAGACAGCAAAGAAATCGGCAGAGATGCTGACGCGCCACCGAAAGTTTCAGCATACACCTGCACATTTCTGGGATGAAATCACACCCCAGGACTATTGCGAAAACAATGTTTGGGTAGATATTGTGCCCGAGTATGGCCATATGGACATGGTTCTTGGGGAGACCGCACGCAAAGATGTGTACCCAAAGATTGATCGGTTCATGAGTGCCGCTGAGAGTAACAGTGTTTATGATACCTACAAGGATGAATACTCCTCTGAAAGTGAAAAGAATGAATTTAGAAGGCGCCTTCGCGCGGGTTCACACATTGGGCCTATAAAACGGCCACTGACCGGGCCAATCATTTCCAACCCGGTCCGTATCACCAATGAGCATGGGCAATCTGAATTGGAGATCACAGTCTGGGTTGAAGCGCAGGATTTTAGCTCCATCCCTGTAGACCGAGTGGTCATTGACACCGAGCTTTCAGCGAATATAGTCCTGTTGAACGCCGTACTGGTAGAGGTTCCCGGGAAGTACAAGCCCAATCCTGATGAGCCTGGTTTTCTGCTTAAACGCGACTTGCTGGAACCTTTGTCTTATATGGATGGGGGCCGCAAGACCCTGACCAGAAACGAATTCGAAGATGTCTACTGGATCACCAAATACCGGTTCAAATCTGATCTGGTCAATCCGAACCACTTGATGGTTCCGACGCCACCCACCAATTCAACGCCCATGTCCGGAGCAGGCATCCTGCGCTACCTTTGGGTCGACTATGGCCATGCATCAAACATCAGGCCGCCCACCGCCGTTGAGCTGGACTGGGAAGAGCTGGACTGGCTGCAGCGAGTCCTGAAACCAGGCGATATCCCGGACACTGACCCGGCGCTAAGTTTTGTTATTGGTTCCTGCTTCTATCCCGGTTTCCCATTTGATCGGGAGCAAAAAAATGACATCTTCAAGGGAATCTACTCCCATGTGTTGAGGAATGTTCCGGACCCAACAAACAACCCCGGGAATTACCGGCGCGGCATCGATCATATGCTGCTCCTGGGAGATCAGATCTATGCGGATGCAACCGCAAACGTCATGGATCCCATTCGTGGCTATGAAAAATTCAGGGACAGGTATCGATCTGCCTGGAGCAATCCTCCGGCCCGTAAACTGCTTTCCCACCTACCCACGTACTTTGCAGTCGATGATCATGAATTCAGAAACGACTTCCAGGGACTAAAACTCGGTGAGGATGATGAAGAGTTTATCCTGGCGCAGAACATGGCATTGCAGTTTCAGATTCACGATATAGATCGTTGGAGCAGCGGTGACATAGAACTTTGGAACGCATTCAGCAGCGCGGGCTATCCATTCTTTACTTTCGATACCCGAATGCAGAGACAAGGTTCATCCATTCAGACTCGTGATCTACCCGGCAGTCTGCTGGGGGCTCAACAACTTTCGGATTTTCAAGCGTGGTTGATAGCCAACAAGACCCCTGCAAATGGTGGCGAAGATAATAGTAAGGACGTGCTGTTTATCGGGTCCGGATCGGGAATGCCTCCGATCACCAGAGCACAAGAGCTGGCACCCTCATTGTTGACCGGCGACGATTCCTTATTGGGGTATCCAGGGTTTCTTGATAGAGTGGCTACGCTGCTATCAGAGCATGCCAAAGACAAATATGTTTGCTGGCTAAGCGGAGATCCGCATATTTCTTTCTACTCTAATATTGAATTAGCAGGAGTAAGTGGCTCGGCCAGAATCATGCACATCTGTTCCTCCGGCTTGTACTCACCTATTTCTTTCATAAACACCAATCCCAAACTCTGTGATTGGAATGTTGGCAGGAGAAACATTAGCCTGCCAGTCGGAACGAATGCGCTGGTTCTGCACTATGATCAGCATTTTCTGTCCAATAGCCACCAACACTTCCTCCGGCTTGACCTCCATGAGCCGACAGTTCCCAACGGTAATCCCGAGCTGACCATAGGGGTTTACGATGCGGAAGGGAATGAGTTGAGTATCTCCACAAAAGTTGCGCTTACAAAGGTTGGGTAGCTGGTGAGCCTTGGTGATGTCATCGTAGGATATTCCCCTGTCGATCCGACGATTACAGGTTATGTATTCAACCATCGATTGGAATCGCAGCGGACAAGGGTGTCGCAGTCCAAGAACGCATTCCCCCTGGTGGCAGGAGCCGGTTCTATCTACGGATTTGCCTTGTGGGATGAGGTGAATTCGGTTTACCTCTTGTCCTGGGTAGGATCCTGCATTTTTTTTGCTGCTCTGCGTTCTTTCATTTGCCACCGTATTGAAAAGTCATTCGACGACATCTCGCTTCCCCAGTTGCACAAGAATGACTTGTTGCTGTTTCTCACAGCAATGGGCAACACCATAGCGATTGGTACCGGCTTCTGGTGGGTTTGCCTGGGCGGCTCAGAGCGGGTAATCCTCGCCATGACGATTCTGTGTTGCATCTATGCTGTTGGAACTACGGTTAACTCGGCGATCCACTCCAGAGACATGCCAGCCCTGCTCCTCCTGAATCTGGGCCAGGGGATTGTCTTTTTCGGTTTTGTTCGCTCACCTGCTGATATAGAGGTGGCCGTTGCCCTGATGGCACTGATCTATCTGCTGATCCAGTTCTCCAACCGGGTAACCGTGCTGTTCAGAGATTCCATACGCATTCGGGATGAAAACATTGAGAAAAACCTGAAGCTCGAGGAACAAAACGCGCTGGTTGAGCAGTCACTCAATGCGGCCCGCAGTGCCAATGAAGAAAAAAGCCGGTTTCTGGCGGCTGCCAGCCATGATCTTCGTCAACCCCTGCACGCAATGACCCTGTTTCTTGGCAGCCTGAGACGCCTGGTGTCAGGCAAAACTGAAATAGAGCTGGTCGAAAAGATCGATGAAACAACACACATTCTTCACAATCAATTCAATAGTTTGCTGGATCTGTCAAAGTTTGATGCAGGAGTGGTCGAAGCCAATATCTCCAGTTTTCGTCTTGATAGTTTATTGAACAAGATAGCCAAGACTCTGGAACCCGAAGCGCAGGCAAAGGGATTCAGCATTGAACTCGACTTGATTCCAGTTGGCATCCATTCTGACGTCTTGTTGCTGGAGAGATTGTTAACCAATCTAATACTGAATGCGGTGAATTTCACCGATTCTGGTTACGTGAGTATCGCATTACGACAAGACCAGAGCGCACTGTCTATCGCTATCAGCGACACCGGCCGGGGAATCGCTTTAGAGGACCAGGAAAAAATATTTCAGGACTACTACCAGGTTCACAACAAGGCAAGAAGCAAAAACAAGGGCACCGGACTGGGTTTGGCTATCGTAAAGCGAATCGCAGACTTACTGGGAATGAAACTTCAGGTCAGTTCTGAATTGGGAGAGGGCAGTACATTTTCTATCATCGTTCCAGAAGCCCAGGTGTTTAGTCCTGATGCAAAGACTGATGAGAATGAAATTGAAGCCAGCAATCCCTCACGATCAATCGACAGAAACAGTTCAGTCATCAAAAATACAAACATTCTAATTGTCGACGACGATGTTTCCATACTCGATGCTCTTTCAGGGGTTGTTTCAAACTGGGGCGCCAAGCCTACTGTTGCCACTACATTCAACGAAGTAAAATCCAGTGTGGAAAAGGGAGGCCAGTTCGAGATCGCAATTCTCGATGATATGCTCGCCGAGGAAACCACAGGCCTGGATATTGCACTATTCCTGAACCAGAAAATGAGCCCTGATCGCATTCTCATTACGACCGGCAATACCGACGTCAAGCGACTGCAGGAGCTGAGAAGCAGTGGATTTGTTGTGCTCATCAAACCAGTTGATGAGCAGCAACTGGAATCTGCTATCGTAGAAGCGCTAGAAACCTAGCGATCCGCCTTCCCCTACCCGTCAAGTTTCAGAGATCGTCGATGCACGAACTGAATTGACACTTGCCCTGCCCAATCCATTACCTCAAGAACTCACCCGAATGGGTGATTACCCTTTTAGGGGATAGTCAAGAGAGACATTGATCTCTAGATTAAGACACTAGGATCTGTGTATTTCGACACCACCACCGCTCGACCGACTTACCCTTTTGCAGTACCAGATGTTCCAGAACACAATCGAATGAGCAGATAAAGTTTACCCAACCTTGAATAGTGTGATCGGTATGAACATTTTACTAGATAGATTATACAGACTGCTGTTTGAGTTGAAGCGTCGTAAAACCATGCGCGTTACCATCGGGTATGCACTGGTTCTGGCCGCCCTGATCGGGCCCGCCAGTGATATATTGGGTGGAATTGATGCGCCCGACTGGATACTGCGAACGCTCATCATCGTATTGCTTGGAGCATTCCCTTTTGTTCTTATCTGTTCCTGGGTATTCGATCTGACACCCCATGGATTCGAGAAGACGCCGGATCTGAGCTGGAATTCGGAAGACAAAACCCGAACCGTTGAGGCATCAGAAACTCCCGAAGTGATAAGAACTGTAGACTCAAAGGGTCGAACCTGTAGCTTTCCCTTGCAGTCGGTCGAAGAGGTAAGAGGAACGATTCTTCTGGTCCACACCGCCGGCAAAGACGAAGATTACTTCCTGATACAGTTGCAGGATGCCCCTCATGCAAATGCAGAGCAACCTGATGTGGCGACCGCATCCGCCAAGGAAGAGCTGCCAGAGCTACAGCTCGTAGGGAAGTCCTAGTTCCGCCAGGTTCAATTAACGCAGCAAGCGCACTCTGAACATTCGCCCCTTTATCTTGCCTTCAGAAAGAACAGAGTGCGCCAACTTCCCGATCTTCTGCTCCACCGCAACATAGGCGACCTTGTCGAGCAGGCTAATCTTGCCAATCTGATCACCTGCGATGTCTTTGCTTGCGGTGAGTGCGCCCAACAAGTCCCCTGCCCTGACTTTGTCTTTACGCCCCCCGTTCACCATCAAGGTCACCATAGGCGGGTACAGCTTGAAGTTTGGTGGCACGCTTAAAATTTCTGCATCAATCTGATTCACAGGCACGCCCTGATAGTCTTCAATGGCACTGAGCTGCCGCGCGTCATGGTCTGTAAACAAACTCACGGCCAGGCCTTTCTCTCCTGCCCGGGCGGTTCGGCCAATGCGATGAATATGGACTTCCGGATCACGGCTAATCTCGTAATTAATAACGGCTTCCAACTCTTTCACATCAAGCCCGCGGGCTGCCACATCGGTGGCGATTAGAATCGACAAACTTTTACCCGCGAACTGGGCAAGCACCTGGTCGCGATCGAACTGCTCCAGATCACCGTGCAAGGCGCGGACATGCAGGTCGCGTTCACCCAGTGCCTGGGCCAGGGTTTGGCACTGCTGTTTGGTGTTACAAAAAACCAGGCAGGATTGTGGCTGGTAATGGGCGATCACTTTATACAGTGTGTCTGTGCGTTGCTTCTTCTCCACTTTAATAAAGATTTGTTCGATGTCCGGGCTGTCCAGCTTCGGCTCAACCCGCACGTCAACCGGATTCCGCTGCACGCTTGCGCTAATGGTCTGGATACCCTCGGGATAGGTGGCCGAGAACAACAGGGTTTGTCGTGTGGGTGGTGTGTTGGCAATGATCTTCATGATGTCGTCATGAAAACCCATGTCCAACATGCGATCGGCTTCATCCAGCACCAGGGTTTGCACCGCTTCGAGTTGCAAGGTTTGTTTCTCAAGATGTTTGAGAATGCGCCCCGGAGTTCCCACCACGATGTGCGGCGCACGGCGCAAGGAAGCCAGTTGCGGCCCCATGGGTTTGCCGCCACACAAGGTCAGCACTTTGGTGTTGGCAATATGACTGGCCAGGCGCCTGATCTCGGTGGCCACCTGGTCCGCCAGTTCACGGGTGGGGCAAAGCACCAGAGTCTGGGTGTGATAAGCCTGGGCATCCAGCTTGTTGAGCAATCCAATGGCGAACGCCGCCGTCTTGCCACTGCCTGTCCTGGCCTGGGCGATCAGGTCTTGCCCCTGCAAAAGCGGCGGCAGTGCCTGTTCCTGAATCGCCGTCATGGACGCATAGGACATCCCTTCAATGCTTGCCTGAAGTTCCGCACGCAGGGACAAATTGGAAAAGGAAGCAGTCATGGCCGGGCCGAAAAAGAAAGGGGGCGCATCATAGCAGAGATCAGCAACGAATTAGCGCGGCAGTCTGCCTGGTAACTTAGGGGACACCTTCAAGCTCAGCGATAAATGCCAGCGTTTCCCTGATCACATCCTCGGTAATATCCATGTGTCCGGTGTCGGTAAAGTGCGCAAAGCGATGGCGAACGCCAGCATCTTGCAGAGCCGCCGCCATATCAATTGCCTGTTGCACTGGCACCGAGCGATCATCATCCGAATGCAAGATCAACATGGGTTTGGTTGACGGACCAATCTGATGAATCGGTGAAGCCAGGCGGCGAGCCTCTTCGACATCTCCCTCCAGTGGTGTCCACAGACTGCCCCAATCCAATGTGTTCAAGTCGTAAGGTCCTGCCGAGCTGATCACTGCCGCCACATCACTGCGTTCGTCCTCCCAGCCGCCCACACGCTCATAGGGACCTTCACCGAGGGTGGCTACCAGCGCCACCAGATGACCTCCTGATGAATCCCCGATCAGGTAGATGCGTTCTCTATCGATACCATACGCATCCGCATGGGCATGAACCCATCGGATCGCTGTCTGCACGTCTTGATAGGGTGCCGGCGCTGGCGTTGCCCCAACCAGTCGATAATCGATGGTCATGGCGAAGTAGCCCATGCCTGCCCATTGGGCGACATCCAGCCCGGTCCGGTAGTTCTTGCGGGCACCCGCACGCCAGCGGCCCCCGTGCACGTACATGATGACTGGCAAGTTATTGCCAGCAACGGGATAGGCGATGTCGGCAAGCACAGCGGATCCGGCCACGCGGCTGAAAATGACATCCTCTTCGACAGTCACTGGCGTTTGGGCCAGAACAGCTTCAATGGTCAAAATCTGTAGAACAATGAGTAAAACAAGCGGCTTGCGCATGGTGGTCTCCTTGCGAAAAGGGAGAAAAGAGTTCAGAGAGTACAGGGGACACCCACAACTTAACAACTTAAGCTCAATCTGCCCTTAAGTTGTTAAGTTGTGGGTGTTCCCTTCTGTATACTACCGCGCCATGCCCCTAATCCGCCTTGACAAAATTTCCCTCAATTTCGGCACCCACACCCTGTTCGATGAAGTGGACCTGCAGATCACCAAGGGCCAGCGCATCGGCTTGCTGGGCCGCAACGGTGCGGGCAAGAGCACCCTGATGAATCTTATCGCCGGTTCCATCCAGCCCGATGCGGGCGAATGCTGGACGCGCCCGGGCGTGCAGATAGCCTGGCTGGAACAGTCCCTGCCCCAGGCCAACAACGAGACCGTGTACGACATGGTGGCCGATGGGCTGAGTGAGGTGGGCGAGCTGCTCAAGCAATACCATCACCTGATTGCCGACTATGAACACGCCGACATGGCCCAACTGGAACGGGTGCAGGAACAACTGGAAGCCAACCAGGGCTGGAGCCTGGGGCAGAAGGTGGACACCGTCATCAGCCAGTTGCAATTGCCGGCGGACAAGTTGATGAGCGAACTCTCCGGTGGCTGGCGCAAACGCGTGGCCCTGGCCCGGGCCCTGGTGAGGGAGCCGGATCTGCTGCTGCTGGACGAACCCACCAACCACCTGGACATCCCTGCCATTGAATGGCTGGAGAAACAATTACAGGACTACCATGGTGCCCTGCTGCTCATCACCCACGACCGTAATTTCCTGCAGAACGTGGCCAACGAGATTGCCGAGATCGACCGCGGCCACCTCTACCAGTTTCAGGGCAGCTACCAGCGCTTCCTGCGCTTTCGCGAAGAACAGCTCGCCGCCGAGGAAACCGCCAACAAGCTGTTCGACAAGAAACTGGCAGAAGAAGAAGTATGGATTCGGCAAGGCATCAAGGCGCGGCGCACCCGCAACGAAGGCCGGGTGCGCGCACTGCAAGCCATGCGCAACGAGCGCAGCCAGCGCAGAACCCAACAAGGCAAGGCCAAATTCGAAGCCAGCCAGGGCGACCGCTCGGGCAAGATTGTGGTGGAACTCACCCACATCTCCCATCGCTTTGATGACAATGAGGTGATTCGGGATTTCTCCAGCACCGTGATGCGTGGTGATCGCATCGGCATCGTCGGCGTCAACGGTGCCGGCAAGTCCACCCTGCTCAAGATCCTGCTGGGCAAGCTGCAACCAACGGAAGGCAAAGTAAAACTCGGCAGCAAGCTCGACATCGCCTACTTCGACCAGTTGCGCGAACACCTGGACCTGGACAAAAACCTGATCGACAACGTGTGCGGCGGCCAGGACTTCATCGAGATCAACGGCAAACGCAAACACGCCATCAGCTACCTCAGCGATTTCCTGTTCACCCCCGATCGCATTCGCACCCCGGCCAAGGCACTCAGCGGTGGCGAACAGAACCGCGCCATACTGGCCAAGGTATTCAGCAAGCCGGCCAACGTGCTGGTGCTGGACGAACCGACTAATGACCTGGATATCGAAACTCTGGAGTTGTTGGAAGATATCTTGCTTAAGTTTGAAGGCACGGTGCTGTTGGTGAGTCATGACCGGCAGTTTATGGATAACGTGGTTACCAGCCTGATGGTGTTTGAAGGGGATGGGAGAATTAGGGAATATGTGGGTGGTTACAGTGACTGGGTTAGTAAAGGTGGTAGCTTGTTGGGAATTGAGGAAGGACAAGGAGCCACAACAAAATCAGCCGGAGAAAACTCCATGGAGCCATCTGATCAGCCTACACACTCAACAAACAAGTCGGCCAAAGGCGGCAGCAAATCCGGAAAGCAATCCTCCCAAAAAGTGAAGAAAAAATTGGAGAAGCAGCTCAGACTGATCGAGCAATTGGAAAGCAAGCAGCAAGAGCTGAATGCAATCATGGCGGAGCCGGATTTTTATAAAGGAGAGCAAAGTCAGATAGACGAGGTTCTAGAAGAAGTCACCATGAACCAAGTAAAACTTAATGAAGCCTATCAGCGCTGGGAAGAGTTGGAATAGAGAGCAACTAACGGAAGATTTCTTACGTCAAAAAAAAAGTGGTTAAGGCGAGTCTGGCATAAACTACCGTATTTTTACCCTGACCCCTTTTCTCACCAGAGACCCTGTCGCTAGTCACTTCCTCACAAAATTGGGAATAGATGTTAATGCAATCTACCCAAAGCAGAGCTCATTCCCCGAGTTATAAGCAATCGAGCCTTTTCATTGTCATTCGGGGCTGAACTTAAAGTAAGTTGTTACACTTCTTCCAACTGACGTCTCCCATCATATTCGTTGTATAGCATTTAGAATTATGGGAAACTAATCTCAAGGCTCTCGGAAAGATCGTTATATTGCGTTTCGCAATATGTTGAACCATTGCAAGAACCCTTGCTCTCAGCGTATGACGACGTTGACAGTAGTCACTCAGAGTCGCATAGGAGTTTCCGAGAGCCTCACTAACACCAGAATAATCCTATGGCGTTGCTCGAACTAAAACTTGCAAAATCCTTTTCAGATGTAGCAGACCTTTTACGAGTAAGGCCTAAAAATCTAGCATACCTACTCTACAGTTCTAGCTATGTGAGATATCAGTCTTTTGATATTCCAAAAAGGAACGGTCTTACTCGACCAATTTTGGCTCCAGAGGCTCGACTAAAGTCTTTGCAGTCCAAGTTAAGCCAACTGCTTCAAGATTGCTTAGACGAAATACATGCTGATGAGGATTCACTTAGATTCGCTTCTCACGGATTTACGAGAAATGCCTCAATAGTCACGAATGCAATCCGCCACCGAAACAAACGACATGTTTTGAATGTAGATATCGAGGATTTTTTCGGATCAATCAATTTCGGTCGAGTTAGAGGCTATTTCATAAAAAACAAGCAGTTTGAACTCGATCCTTCTGTAGCAACAGCGATAGCTCAAATCGCCTGCCATGACAATAAGTTGCCTCAGGGAAGCCCATGCTCGCCAGTCATATCGAACTTGATCGCTCAAATACTAGACATGAGAATGTTGAAATTGGCGAAGCGACTGAAGTGTGATTATTCACGATATGCGGATGACTTAACTATTTCTACAAATTTGAAGAACTTTCCGACAGAGCTCGCGCACCCAACCAAGTTAGTACCAGAACTGGTGGTGCCCGGAAAATCGCTAACCTCGGAAATCGCGGGTGCAGGGTTTAAAGTAAATATGAACAAGACAAGGCTTCAAAGTCATATCCAACGCCAAGATGTTACTGGACTTATAGTCAATCGAAAAATAAACACCCGTTCCGAGTATTGGAGAGAAACTCGTGCCCAAGTTCATTCATTAATCACAACAGACTCATTCAGAATTTATGATCTTGCCGAAGGGAATTATCGAGCTGGGCGAGCAGCAGAACTCCAAGGGAGGCTAAGTCATATCTTTTACGTCGATAGCTTTAATAGAAAACTCAATGACGAGCTTATTAGAAGAAAGAACCAGAAACCTAAGAATGATCACTCCCTAATTGAAAAACTAACTTCTAGAGAACAGACCTACAAAGAATTTCTTCATTACACGATTCTTAAGCGACCAGAATACCCACTAATTATTTGTGAGGGCGTAACCGACATAGTTTACATCCGCTCTGCACTTAAGAGTTACAAAGACCGATACCCATTAATGGTTGTCACGCAGAATGAAGAGCTTCAATATAGAGTAAAATTTCTCAAACCTTCTAGAACCAAGACGAAATTAATGAACTATCCTGAAGGTGCCTCAGGGCTCGCTAAGCTAATCGATTCGCACGCGGAATTTTGCAGGCACTACAAGATATCTAGTTCCAACCCAGTTATTTTTCTCACTGACAATGACAAAGCGGCAAAAGAAATATTCAACAAGGTACGCGGACTTTCAAAGAAACCTTGCGATGGCTCGAAGCCTTCGTATCACATATTCGACAACTTGTTCCTAGTCCCAATTCCTAAAAAGGATGAGCATGATATTGTAATTGAACAATTATTTGACCCACACCTACTATCCACAGAATTAGATGGGAAAAGATTTAACCCCTCCGACAAGATCGACACTGCTTCGGAATATGGCAAGAAGATATTTGCTGAAAGAGTGGTAAGACCTAATTGCGAACATATTGATTTCTCAAGATTTCGGCCTCTACTGGATACCATTTCAGCCATACTGGAAAAGAACAAACAAATTTAGTTTCTAAACACTAGTTGTCTAACACCTTTTCATAGCAGCACTGCTATAAGCCCGAACTGCCTTCACCATATAAATTGTAGCCATACCTAAATCTATCCTCTATGGCTTTCAAATCTGTTGAGACCACAATTTCTTTCATTTACTATTTCAACCCTTTCAAAATTCTATTAGCATCCTCATCTATCAAGCTATACAGCAAACACTCTTCCCAGTTATTTCCAAACTTTGAGTTTTTGAGTGGAGGGCACCCCTCGATGCGCTTGAACTGTCAGAAGTTCAGCGACGACACTACTTGTTAACGATGGACATTCAAACAGATGGAGGTAACACTAAGATTATAAAATGACGCCAAAACTAGTGAAATT
Source organism: Gammaproteobacteria bacterium (assembly GCA_040218615.1). GTDB lineage: Bacteria > Pseudomonadota > Gammaproteobacteria > Pseudomonadales > Pseudohongiellaceae > UBA9145. The sequence continues at coordinate 132,140 of JAVJRC010000007.1, read as the reverse complement.
GGGCATTCCATATTTTAGTGAATTGATAAACATTGGCGTCTATCTTTTCTTTTTTTGTCTATTTGTGCTCCTCAGTCTACAAATTCCATCAATTTGGACCAGTTTGTAATTATAGGATTGCCTGCAATCGGCGTCTTAAGTTTCCTAAGTTCTACCATTTTCTGAGCTGATAATCCCAACTTCAGTAAGTTTGCATCTTCGATTCTTTTTATTGGCAAGCATATATACACATTCCCAGAAGGGCTCGGGTATCCATCCATTTCTTGTGACGTTTTAATATATGGTGAACCATATACTTTAAAAACTTCGCACCACTTTTCCTTGGGACAATATAGCACTGCGATCTCTGCTCCCAGCTCGTGAGAGCCTAAACTTATTGAGCCGCGGCGTTTATCTGCTCGAAGGTTGTAAAGACCATTATCGAGTATCCAGGACTTCTGTGCTGCGTTCTTTACATAACCTATCAACACGTTTGTATCAGCAGGAGGCTTCTCTAAAATTTTTATAAGAGGTTTTAATACCGGGGCTACTAGTTCATTTGCACGGTATGACTCGCGAATCCAATATCGGCCTCTTTCATGTTGAGTCAGCTGATCTGATATGTGATCTAGGACGTCGTTCATAAAATTCATAATTGAAGACCTTCCAGGTGACTCTCCGCTTTCCGAGGGACGAAAACCAAAGGCTCCTAGCCCGGGCAATAATTCATGGAATTCGAAGCATTGCTCTGATGCATTCCCTGGATAAAGTACGTATGCTCCGCTCGATCGCCGAATAGCATCTCGATAAGCATGCATCTTAAGTAGATCTTCGCGCAGAGGTCGCGATTCCAGTTTCGAGTTTGAGTCGTCTTGATCTATTGCTTCACCGAACGCTTCAGAAACAGCATCTAATCTATACTTAGCATCGAAATGAACCCATGTCTCGTCCGAATTGCCATAACCCTCTGGCCTTAACCTCAAGGAGAAATCTGGCCTCATCGGTCTCGACCAAGTGCTGTCGCCGCTTGATCTAACTGAAAATGACTTGTTAAACCAAAAGTCGACACTGATAGATCGCCCGAACCTTAAAGAATTGCCAGATAGAACAAGCTCGCTACCTTGCTTTAAACCTATATTCAGTTTGTCGGAAGAGGGTTGTAACAACTTTTCGAAGTCAAACGGGACGTCAATAACTTCTGAGAGTATCTCTGCTAGGCGGATGAAAACCCAATACTCATAGAGGGTGGCCACATCTCTTTGACCAGCTTTGTATAGATCTTCACCACCCTCCCAACTTAACTGAGAGGCTACTTCAAATTCTAAAAAAGCCCGATAGATATCTCTATATCCCACTCTTCTTTGGAGCACTTGATTGTTAAGTGGTGTAGCAGTTAAAGGTCCAACTTCCTTAAAAAAATCCTCATTCAACACTGCATCCAGTTCATCGATAACGAAGCTACATTCACGCTTTCCACGCCTTTTTTGAGGCGAATCAGTTTGAGTATCCAATATCTCATGGATTCCAAGAACTAACGAATGCCACTGTTGAATTACGTACTTGATAAATCTATTTTCAATATTATCTATTTCTGCTTCTGTTTGGCTCTGGGATATTTTCTCTGGCAGGGAACCTGGTGCTCTGTGCCAAGTGGTAAGGGGTCCTACGCGACCAATCTGGCGAGCAAATTGCGAGGAGCTCTTTATTCCCCTTCCAGGTGCCACCAAATTCTGTTTGGTATCCCATCTTATGAATGGGCGTGAAAGAATTTGAGATAGACTTGTCTTAAAGGATTCGCTCGAGATAAAGCTGCTCAAAAAGGCAAACTGCTGGTACGCTGTGCTAGGATCTCGTGAAGCATCTGGCGAAAAATTTAAATCTGAAACAGCAAATTTCTGCATCAATATTTCAGCGAAAGACTCAGCAAGATCTCGCAACATCCAACGATAATCATTGCGATAATCGAGCTTCCTAGATCGGATTTCTAGATAGACTGTGCCAAGTAAATCATTATTTTGAAGAATCCTAAGTGGCATCGACCCTGTGTATAAACCGGTTCTAATTCTGCCAGTCTCCCCAGTTTCTGTGTCTCTCTGCAATATTTCCGGGCGATCTGAACTGAAAGAACGTGCAGCGCTCTCTACTTCTAATTCGTATCTATACTCCGCACCTTCTAAGAGCTGCACGGGATACGCTCCTTCATCGTTGACATTCTCTAATATCAATTCTGGGGTTGAAGTCGGGAATTTGCTGTCCGGAAGAATTGATATACTTAGCGTACCGACAACCTTACCTTCGCTATTTTCAATTGGACAGTTAATGCTTGTAAGCATCTCTTGCTACTCAGTAAAGCTGACGAATTGATTTGCCCTCAGCGCTTCAAGCATTCTCACTAATTTGCTACAGCTTGAAGGTAGATCAGCATCTTCAATATCAATCGCCTCAGGCTCCACATTTTTCGTACCATCGAAGTTCGTATCAGAAGCAAATCCTATGAGGTCAATTAGGAGCGGTTCAAGCTTACGACGCGACCCGTGTAACTTTGGCAATATTTTCTGTAGTACAATCCTGTCTATAACGGTATTACGATCGTTCTCTCCAGCCTCTCTGAAGATTCGCGCAAATCTAAGCGATTCAGAAAATACTCGATGCCCAAACTCGAAACCGTATTTGGCTAAAATTCTATGGCAACTGCGCAATGTGTCACCAATGCTCTGGGAGGAAGAATAATCAGTTGAGTTGTAGGAGCCTAACGATCTTGCCTCGGCCAAGAACGCCTGTCGCAGGGCTTCTGGTGAAGTGGCACACTTACTAGGTGGCTTGTATTCTTCTTTAAGATCGCTATCAGTCACTCGAAACTCAAACGTATTTGCCCGATCTAGCACTTTAGGTGAAAACATATAGGTGGTTTCATCAATATTGACAGTCCCTACTATAAAAATGTTGTCGGGTATTGTGATGTATTTCTCTTGTTCATTAATTCTCCAAGTACCATCAGACAGGCGATCTAAATTAGGCAAACAGGGCTTCCTAGATTCCATTCCAGATAGCACGTCGGCAAAATAGCGCTCTACATGCGCTAAGTTCATCTCATCTAGTACTAACAAATATGGCTGGTCCGCATTTCTTGCTGCCTGTAAGAGAAACTCTAGAACAGGCGGAACATGCCATGCCTTGTTCCCATTCTCATCAGAGCTTTGTAGTGCGTCTTCATATCCAAATAGATATTCGGAACCAGTCCAATCGGGTCTTACGGCCGCAACGTATAAATTTTTCTCTCCAAGCCATTCACCGAATCTTATTGCCAGTTGAGTTTTACCTGAGCCTGACAAGCCAGTGAGTATAACTAAAGGCTTACAAATTAAGCTGGCTACGAAGGCACGGACTAACTGTTCGTGATTGGTCCCGAATTCGATATTTGATGCCATTAATGAGTTCGAAAAATGATCAACAATCTCTCCGGTTCTTGAGTCATTCCCCACCCTATCCATAATTTCCTCGGTTATTAACTTGTTATACAGTTCTTCTGAGATCGGGCGAATTGCATGCTGTACGTTATATCCATCAATCTTACTCAATTCAGTTTTTAGTTCGCTCGATACCACTTTCGGGGGTTCGATTGAGCGCCAGTTAGTGATATTCGTTTCAAAACTTTTGTTTGTTCGTTGTTCAGTTTCATACGGTTCTTTTTCAATGGCCGGCGCAGCTTTTCCATAACCGATAATTCTCACAGACCCCTGCACTTTTGAGTCAACAACTACCTTACCTCCAGAAATAAGCTTACGATAGTTTGGAACACTACTCCCAAACCTGTAGATTTTCCCTTCTTCATCACTCCAGTGAGAGTTTGGATTCGACCTAATTAGAAAATAGTTTTCACTCAACGTTTCAACCCTAACTGGCGTATTCTCCACAAAGACGGAGTTTATGAAATTATCTATTGAACCATACAATTCCCGTATTTCGTCTAGTCTTTCATCAGAGGTACGAGTAAATCCCATGTATCTTTCGCTCAACAAGCTAGATAACGCGGTAAGAGGCACATCAATTTCACGGGGTTTAGTAAGAAAGTACATAAGTTGCCAGGTTTTACCACTTGGATCATTTCCCCAAATTGCTCGGGCACATTCAGGATTATCGTATTTTGAAACGATTCGGGCTAAGTACTTGTATGTCGAATCGAAAACACATAATACCCAGTCGCTCACTTTCAACCTTTCCCATCGTCCTGTATTCTGCTTCCCAGGCACAGCCCCCCAGGCATAGAAACCATGCTCTTGTTCTATAACAGAGAGTTCTGAATGTAGAGATTTCTGAAAGTGCTCGTAGACTAATTCTCTTGATACGGAATTAATAATAGAGTCGTCTAAATGTGAGCGAGCCGCGGAGTTCCCAGCTGTGAATACGAAAATCTGCGAGTCTGCTTCTTTCAATGCTTGGGCCCATACTCAGTATATTTTTTGGCGCTTCCTTTCACTTCGTCAACGGGGTACTTCTTTGCGTTTATTTCAAGCTTTTTGGCGGCGCAGTCTAAGAGATCAATTTGGAGTTTATCTGAGAGCCTAATTAGATAGATCAATACATCCCCAATTTCATGGCGTATAGACTTCAGTTGTGCAGCTGAAAGACTCTTAGATTGATCTTCACTCAACCACTGAAATTCTGCACAAAGTTCGCCGACCTCTCCTGATAAAGCCATAGCTAGATTCTTTGGCGAATGAAACTGTTCCCAATCTCTTTCATCAGCGAACTTTCTTAATTGTTCTTTAATCTCATCAATTGTCATCAAGACACCATTGTTCAATAAGTTGGAGGCAAGCGTTATAGAATCGTATCTATAATCCTAGCAAGAAGTTGTCTCTTGTCCTTAGCAATAATAGCTCACAAACATTTCTGTCTATTAATGACAAAATCTTTCACTACGATAGAAATTTGCCAAATACACCAAATGGATTGCTGGTAGGTACACCAGCGTTAGACTCTTCTTTATCCTCTACGCTGATTTCCAGTTCGTCAGAATTCTTGAGAATATTCGGCACGGAACTAGATTCACTTTTCTTGGCTTCCTTTATTCTAGGTGCCTTCGCGACCCATTTCGATAGGTGTTGTCCAATGTCCTTGTAGAATAACGGAAAGTATCTGGTCGCATCTTCAACAAATGTCCTTTTACCTTTAAATCGTTTAGACATGTCTAACACCCTGGAAACTTCTAATGCTGTGGGAATCTCCTTAACATTTGGGGGTAATAAGATTTCTGGATTGTCCAGCACTTCAGAGTAAGACGCAGTGGTCATGGGAATTCTTTTTGGCCAATATGCCCTAATTGCCGCATCTGCTGGCTTTGCATTTTTAAGCTGCCGAGTCAGCCAGTTGATTGATGCTGTAGCTCTCGATTTATCCTTAGGTGCTTCTAGACGCATGGAAATATTAATCGATTTTCTTAAAAAGTCGGCGCTGAACTCGATTCGGGATGCTGCAGCTGGAATAAGAAAATTTGTTACCAAAGCATTTGATTTCTCTAAGAATCCACAGTCTTCTGAGAAATTTAGGCCTGCATCCTTTTCCCTGGCCCTGGGAAGAGAAATCGAAACCGGCTCACCAATAGCCATGCTGAGATTCAGAGCTAGATGCTTCGAAAGTTGTTGCCAACTTGTCACCACATTTGCCACGAGCTCAGAGTTTTTTGCTAGTACAGCCCCTTGCTGCACTTGCTCGCAGGCTTTGCCCCAATCCGAATGCATTTGGGAGAGAGACTGGACGCCAGAAGATTCATGGTTTAGATAGCGGACGAGTTCGCTTAACAGATACGCTTGTTCTGTATCTTCAACATCTTCGTTATCTGTTATCAAAAAAGCTGTTGAGACTATTGATAGCCAGGAAAAGTGGTACAGCTCAACAGACCGTAATTTGTTCTTTTGTATCTTTATCGGATGGTGCGAAGGGGATGTTGCAAATTGATTTGAGATTGTTATCAGCGCATTAATTCCATTTTGTTTGGCCAGATCCAGATAGTCTTCGAGTTGAGGTTTGGATAACTCGGCATTTTTAACTTTAGCTTCAACCAGCGCCATCCATTTTTTATTTCCAGACCTTACGACGATAAGCCCGTCAGGCCTAAGCTTGCTAGTCTTGGTGGTGCTTTTAAATGTGACTTCAGTATAGCATTCGATCTTAGCTCTTTTACCTGTTGGTGCCCCTAAATCACCAAGAATTTCATCTGCAAAGTCGGGCACCATTATTAGGCAAGCTAACAGGCTAGATACCGCCTTTTCTTCTTTTCTTGAGTCTGGAACTGTGGGTATTAACCTCGCTACTTGACCTGATGCCAGAATATTTTTTATGTCCTCTTCCATAACTAATTCCAATTCAAAGCGTATCGTTAAACTCTTGGTCTGGGTAGACCTCCATATATGGATTGCAAAGGATAAATCCTTTGGCTTCCAACCCTCTCCCCCTCATAATTATCCAAAAACTCAAACTCCCCCTCCCGAAGCTCAAGCACCGCAACATCCGCATCCGCCCCCACATTCAACGTCCCCTTATCCCTCAAAAATGGAAACACCTTTGCCGCATTGGTCGTGGCAGTAGCCACCACCTCACTCAGGCTCATGCCGCCAAAGTTCAAAAACTTCGACATGATGTTGGGCAGGTCCACCACACCCGGCACCTCGCGGCTGTTCACAAAGCCATCGGTGGACACCGTGTCCGGCCAGAAGCCTGTGGCCATGATCTGGTCGAAGGTATCCCAGCGCAGATGATCGATGCGGCCATTGGCCACGTCGAACCAGATGCCTCTGCGTCTTGCGGCCAGAATCTCGGGGTAGATTCTGCCCTGCTCATCCACGATGGCATTGGGTGGCGGGGCGAACATGTGGGTGACGATGTCACCGGGTTTGAGCAGTTGCACCAGCTCGCCCATGGGGGTTTCCGACTGGCCCATGTGAATCATCACCGGCAGGTTGAAATATGAGGCGGCTTCCTGGGCCCGGCGCAGCACTTCCCGGTCGTTGGCGGTGACGCCTGCGGTCAGGCGTGCCTTCACGCCCACCACGTAATCCAGGTTTCTGGCGATGGCGGCCTTGCAGGCTTCCACATCGGCCAGGCTCATGTCCGCCGTGTCGCCGCTGCCGATGACGCCCTGGCGCCCGATGTTGATGAGCACTCTGGCTGGTTGCGGGGCTGATCTTGCCACGGCAATGATGTCGTCGATGTTGTCGGCACCGCCGGAGCCGGCGTCGACGAAACCGGTGACGCCATCTTCAAGGGCCACATGGGGGCCCCGGGGATCCTGGGCGTAGTGGGCATGGATATCCAACAGGCCAGGCACCACCAGCTTGCCGCTGGCATCCATTGTCTCGTTTGCATTGGCTTCTATGTTGGGTGCCACGGCCATGATGCGGCCGCCGCGGATGGCGATGTCGCGGATGGCATCCAGGTGCACGGACGGGTCGATGACGCGGCCGCCGCGGATGATCAGGTCGTAGGGTTGGGCGCTTTGGGCGTGAGCAACGCTATAGAGAGAAGGAAGACTTGCAGCGGCGGCGCCGATAGCGGCGTGGGCGCTGGTTTTGAGGAACTTGCGGCGTTGCATGGCGCTCCCTATGTTCTGTTTCTCTTCTTTTTTGTGGGAAAGGATTCTGATGCTCCTACTCTGGGTGAGTTGTGTCAACCTGGAGTCAACCTTAGGTAACTGCTGATTTCTATAAAATGGGCTGGGGGCACTGCTCAATCGGCAGGTTCTGCGAGTTTTCCCGAATATTTAGCAATCCCAATCACGCCTACTAGACTGAGGGTTAGGCCATGAGGCCTGAATCAACTCAGATAGGGAGAAATTCAATGAGGGAACTTACTGAAGCTGAAGCCACCAGCGTGATTGGTGGCGGCACAATTGGGGACTATGCAGCCGATGGCGGCGCTATTGGTACAGTGGTGGGCTATGTCGTGGATAGCACGGTGATGGGCGCCACCCGAGGAGGGTTGGCGGGTGCGATGTTGGGCGCTTCCTTTGGCGCTGGATACGCCGCAGGCGAATATCTTTACGATCGCTACCAGAACTCCTGAGCACGAAGAGGCTATCCGGTGACTGAGAAAGGAGCCAAATACGTTTCTCTGTTCTTTATGGGAATTTGTGTGTTCCTGGGGTTGCACTATACCTTCGTCGAGCAAGACATCATTCTCGCCCTGGTTTGTATTTCGGGTTTCTTCACCTTCCAGTTCGGCCTGGAAAACCCAAAGCTGCTGATGTCGTCCTCCTGGAAGGAATTTGGTAACCATGCCGACAATGCCACCGGCAAGAACAAGCTGACTGGAACACCGCTGTATTTCGCCGCGGTGTTCCTCTCAGTCCTCTGGATCATGCTGGTGTAGCGGGGGCTGGACGCCGGATACAGGGAGAGTATTATGGCTGTAACAACATTTGATACCTTGAAGTTTGTACGCAGGCTGGAGCAGGTAGGAGTACCCTCTGAACAAGCCGAGGTACAAGCGGAGGTGTTAACCGAGGCTTTCAACGTGAATCTGGAAGAGTTGGTTACCAAAGATTATCTGACAGCAGAGTTTGCCAAAGAGCGTGCCTACACGGATACCCGATTTGAAGCGGTCAATGTCAAGTTCGCTGAACTCAACGCAAAGTTTACTCTGCTGTACTGGATGAATGGGCTCATCATCCTGGTTACCGTGGTGCCTGCACTGCAACGACTGATTGCTTATTGAAATATGTTGGCATGCCATTGCACTACGCTCTATGGTATCAATACCGAATCACTCAGGAGGCCGAGACATGATCAGTCTGCCAGGCAACAAGCTTCTCAATACTGCATTCCTTTTCCTCTTGGTTTCAGCCTCAACCATGCTGGGCGCACAAACCCGCGAAGCCGTGGATGTTCATTCTCTCGGCCCCCAGGTTGGCGAGCAGGTGCCAGACTTCCAACTGCCCGATCAGCATGGCCAGCTGCAATCCCTCGATTCCATCAAGGGCCCCAACGGCACCATGCTGCTGTTCCACCGCTCTGCCGACTGGTGACCCTACTGCAAAGCGCAACTCGTGGAGTTGCAGGACCAACTTGATGAGCTGACCGAGGCCGGTATCGGTGTGGCCGCGATTAGCTACGACTCTGAAGAAACCCTCTCGGCCTTTGCCGAACGTCGGGGCATCACTTTTCCCCTGTTGTCTGACGACGATTCCGCGATCATTACCGACTACGGCATTCTCAATACCGTGGTGCAGGAAAGCCTCGGCCCCAATGGCGATGACCCGGACGTGGTGGCCGATGTGCATCGCTATGTGGCGGCGGCAGTATTCGATTCACCACAGTTGCGCCAGATGATCAACGGCACGCCCTTCCCTGGCACCTTCATGCTGGATGCCAATGGCGTGGTCACCTCTCGCTTCTTTGAAGACTTCTACCGGGAGCGTGCTTCTACTACCACCATTATGCTGCAAAGCGGTATCGACCTTTCTCCAATTGAAGCGATTCGTGGTGAGACGGCGCAGCTGAGTTTCACCGCGTACCCCAGCACCACCATCGTCACCAACGGCACCATCTTTTCCCTGGCGGTTGAAGTGGAGCCCGGGCCGGGCATGCATGTGTATGCGCCCGGTGCGGACGAGATGGGTTACCGTGTGATTGGATTCAACATGGCACCTTCTGATTTTGTGCGCTATGAGGAAACGGAGTTTCCCGAGTCGGAGATTTATCACTTCAAGCCCCTGGATGAATATGTGTCGGTTTACCAGGAGCCATTCACCATCATGCAGGAAGCGGTGGTGGAAGCGGCGGCTGAAATTGAAGAGCAGCTGGAAGGTATCGATGCCCTGACCTTGTCGGGCACGCTCGACTACCAGGCTTGTGACGATGCCATCTGTTATTTACCTGTGTCAGTGCCGGTTTCGTTTACCCTGGAGTATCAGCCGCTGGACTATCAGCGGTCGCGTTGAAGTAGCGGACGGATTCAAAAAAGGGGGCGGATTTAATTTGCTTTGCAAATAAAATCCGCCCCCTTTTTTTGAGTTCTTTTCTTAACGTTCGATGGTGAAGAGCCCTTCGGCGAAGTTGTTCTGGTTGTTCAGGTCCAGCAGTTCGAATCCGCCGACGAAGGCTTCGGCCTGGTTGCCGGTAAAGGCGCCGTCGAGGCTGGCGTCGATGTTGTTGCTGCTGTAGGTGTTGCCCTGCTGCAGGCTGCCGTTCAGGGCATCCAGTGCCACGTCGCCGCCGCTGATGGCGCCATCGAAATCTACTGACCAGTGCTGGTCGGCCACTAGCACATCCAGGCTGCCGTTGCTGATCAGGCCGGTATCAAAATTCACCTGCATGGCGGCGCTCAGGCTGCCAATTTCACCGGCGCTGCCAGAGCCCAGGAAAGACGAGGCGATCCCGGTTGAATAGGTATGAGTGCCGGTCATCTGGGCGATTTCGGTGGGGATCACGTTGGCGAAGTAGTCGCTGGTTGAGATTTGCACTAGCTCGCTGTCGATGTTGCTGACCACTACCCAGTTGTCATCCACACTGCTGCCCCACTTGCCCCAGTCCACGTCGTAGGTGGCAATGCTGGTTTCAGGAAGCGTCAATAACAAGGGTGGCAAGGTGCCGCCATCGTCAGAAGAATCATCACTGCCGTCGTCATCGCCGGAATCGCCGCCGCTGGAATCACCGCCGGGCAGGTTCACATCGGTGTCGACCGTACCGTCATCGTTGACAGCCACATCAACACCGGCATCGGTATCACCCACGCTGACATCACCGGATACGGAGGCACCATCGGTCCCTGCGCTGCCGGATGCACTGGCGCTGGCGCCATCGCTGTCATCTGTGCCAGCGACAGTCACGGTGCCATCAACTCCCACACCGATATCGGTGTTGCCTGAATCGGTTCCGCTGCCAGTTGTTGTGGATTGATTGCTGCCGCCGGATGCGCCAGTACCACCTGCTAGATTGTTGCCGCCCGTTGTGGAGCTCACGCCGCCATTCACGGTGGTGCCACCGTTGGTATCCACACCGCCTGTGCCTGAAACGGACCCACTGACTGAAACATCAACACTGGAATCGGTGCTGGCCAGGGTATTTCTCACGGTACCGGTTGGCGTCACGATGGCACCATCGCCGGCGATCTCGTTAGGGTTCACGATGACACTGCTACTGTCGCCATCGACTGCCTGGCCATCTGTCGTCACGATACCCCGGGCAGAGGCTACAGTGTCACCAAGGGTGGGTGCCGGGGCACTAAAGCCCGGGCTGCTGTCGCCATTGGCATTACTGTCTGCATTGGCTGAGTTGTCTGCAGCGTTTGCGATCAATGCCTGGTCACCTGCTGCCGCCGCTGTGTTATCCACGGCGCCGGCAAGCTGCGCGGCTGGTGTTGCATTGCCATCGTTAACCTGGCCGTCGGCCGCTGCACCGTTTGCGCCATCGGCAATGTTATTGACGTTGTCGTCCGGTACATCAACAAATTGCACCAGGCCTAACAGGGCAGGTTGTGATACCAGGCCCTGAGGCACGGTGTTGGGGTCAACCATGATGGCGAAGTCGTAATCTGCATTAATACCCAGGTCGATGCTGCCCACCTGGTTGCCAAAGGTTATGCCGCCATCGTAAACGCCGGTGGCGATGACGCCGCTGGAAGTAATTACTGCCTCGTAGTCGGTGCCGCGAATGCCAATGTAGGCAGAGGGGCCCACATTGAGTCGATACCTGGAGCGATTCTGCTCACCAATGGCGCCGGTCACGGTGCGCATGCCGCCTTCCAGCAGTTGAAACACAGAGACATCGTTGTCTGGGTCTTCCTCGAACTGGTAATCCACGATGGCGAATTCGGTGAGTGCGCGCAGTGCAATAATGCCGTCGTCAGACAGTCGAATTTGCGCAAAGCCTGTAGCACCGGTGTAAATGGTGTCGCCCACATAGACCGCATCGCGGCGAGTGAGCTCGCGGGAGTTGCCATCCGGGTCCAGCGCGTTCACCTCGCCAGCCACGGAAATGATCCGGCCGGCGGCGGGCACTTCGTCGTCGGTCCGGGATTGGGCGAACAGGCTCGCTGGTGAGGGCATCACCAGGGCAATAATCAGCAGGCAGGACAGGATGTACTGCGTGGCTCGGGATTGTGTCGGGATTGCAGACCCTTGGATGTAAGTCATGTTGTCTCGCTTGTTCTTGTTTGATGTGAGGCATTGCTTTTGGCGTGTCTCACTCTGCCAGCCACCGATTAGTGGACGGTGGCCATTGTAGGAAAATGGCTGGCAGGCGCTGTGAATTGCATCAAACTGGGGCAATCCGGGGCTGGCGAAGGTGCCAGACTGTGAATCGGGTCACGCTGGTTTTCCCGCTAACCCGTGTGAAACGTGGGGTCGGGGCGGTGATCCTGTGAGGGGCTACAAAGGAGACAGTTCTGTTTCCTGACTGTGTGGCCGTCTCTATTAGACGTAACTGAGCTTGTTCAGATATTGTGCTGGCTAATTGACTATATAAATATAGCCATTATTAATCTATTCGGCTATATTTAAACATCCTTTTTGATAAATATAGGCTATATTTATACAGCCGTCTAATCATGAAACCTATTATCCAGAAACAATACCGGGACAAAATCAATCAGTTACTTGAGCTCCCGCCCATCGAAAGGCCTCCCGAGGGCTGGGTTCGCACCTTCCGCAAAGCCCTGGGCATGAGCAGTCGCCAGCTGGCTGCTCGCCTGAATTTAAGCAAGCCCAGCGTCACCCAGATGGAACGCATGGAAGTGGAAGATCGCATCACCCTCACCCAATTGCGCAGAGTGGCCCAAGCGCTGGACGCGAAGCTGGTTTACGCCCTGGTGCCACGCCAGCCTCTGGATACCGTGCTGGATAAGCAGGCGACACGCAAGGCGCAAGAACTTGTGTCGCGCGCGGATACCCAGATGCAACTGGAAAAGCAGCAGCTTGGGGCGGAAGAAATTCAGCAACTCATCAGGCAGGAAGCGCAGCGCTTGCTGGACACCATGCCGAGAGATTTTTGGGATGATTAGTGGTGCCAATGAGTAGCTTCGACAAGTTGGGTGACGAGTTCGATGACGATGGCACCACTCCTCTCGACCCGGATGAGAGAGAAGGTCTGAAATATCCTCATATCCAAACCCGTGGCGAACTCAACGCAGCGGAACAATCCAATATTCAGGATGGTTTTCTTTGGCTGGCCCGGCAACGGAGCTTTCGCCAATTGGAATATTTGACGGAAGAGTTTCTGCTCAGCTTGCACCGTAGAATGTTTGGCAAGGTGTGGGCATGGGCGGGGCGCTACAGAAACAGTGAAAAGTCCATCGGCGTGTATCCCGGAGACATCGGACCAGAGGTTCGCAAACTGCTTGATGATGCCAGGTATTGGGTCGAACAAGGCACCTGGAACCGGGAGCATTTTGCGGCCCGCTTTCATCATCGCCTGGAACAGATCCACCCTTTTCCAAACGGCAATGGGCGGCACGGAAGAATCATGACAGACACCGTGCTTACAGAGATCCTGCAACAAGCGCCTGTCGATTGGTTGGCAGGCGGCGACCCGGCGCAGAGGCGTGTGGAATACATAGCTGCGCTGCGAAGCGCTGACACCGGAGACTACGGACTGCTGGAACGATTTATTAAACAAACCCAGGTGCGGGACTGATCTTGCTGCAAACCAGTTTTTGCCTGGTTATTCAGGTTTAATGTGCATTCAGTCTGATGTATTTTTAGGGAACTCATTCTGGCAATGTCTCTGCACCCCAAGGTTTACTCCATGAAAACAGTCTTGCGTCAAACAACTGACCGGTCGCTCATTGCGATGAAGAGGCGACTCTCCCCCGTTTTGTTGCTTCTTTATATACCTGCTGCAATGGCGCAACTCGATACCAACGAGCAAACCATGGTGGAGTTCATCGATCGAACTAACGCCGAAGCGGAAGCCCTGTTGGTTGAGAGCGTAAACATCAACAGCGGCACCATGAATTTCGATGGGGTACGCGAGGTGGCAGAACATCTGATGCCGCACTTTGTGGAGTTAGGATTCGACACTCGCTTTGAAGACGGAGCTGCCTTCAATCGCGCCGGGCATTTGATTGCCGAACATCGCGGCGACGGCAGCAAGCCTGACGCACCCAGGATCATGTTGATCGGTCATTTGGACACGGTGTTCGAACCGGACAGCCCGTTTCAAACTTTCACTCGCCTCGATGACGAACGCGCCATGGGTCCGGGTGTGACAGACATGAAGGGCGGCAACGTCATCATGTTGCAGGCGCTACGGGCACTGGATGCGGCTAACATCCTGAGTGGTATGGATATCACCGTGGTAATCACCGGCGATGAAGAGTTGAGTGGTGACCCGCTGTCCCTGAGCAAGAAGGCGCTGATTGATGCGGCTGAGTATGCGGATGTGGCGATTGGTTTCGAAGATGGCGATGGCAACCCGGCTACTGCCAACATCTCCCGACGCGGTTCTTCCGGCTGGACTTTAGAGGTCACTGGCACACCGGCCCATTCTTCCCAGGTGTTTCGGGAAGACATCGGGCCCGGCGCCATTTATGAAACCGCACGCATCCTGCTTTTGTTTCTGGAAAACCTGCAGCAGGAAGAGAACCTGACTTTCAATCCTGGCCGCATCATCGGCGGCACCGAAATTTCTCACGATGTGGCCAGCAGTAGCGGCACCGCCTTTGGCAAGAACAATGTGGTGGCAGAGAGCGCTTTGGTCACTGGCGACTTACGTGCCGTTTCCCTGGAACAACTGGATAGGGCGCGGCAAACCATGCGCGAGATCGTCGCTGCCAACTTTCCTCACACCAGCGCCGAAATCACTTTCGATGACGGCTATCCACCTTTGGCACCCACTGACAACAATGCCCGCCTGCTGGAGATCTACAGTCAGGCCAGCCAGGACCTGAGTCAGGGTCCGGTTGCTCCAGTCAATCCCCGTTTAGCCGGGGCCGCCGATGTGTCATTCACTTCCGGCCTGGTGGACGCGGCCATCGACGGACTGGGTCTGAGCGGCAGCGGCGGTCACACCGTGAACGAAACTGCACTCATGTCGGCACTTCCCAAACAGAGCAAGCGAGCGGCTTTGTTGCTTTATCGTCTAGCCAACTAAAGGCAGAGCAATAGATCCACCCCATTTTTTAGTTTCTCCCAAAAGCTGGCTACTCTGAATGATTGGACGCCAGATACAAGGAGAGTATTATGGGAATAACCACATTTGATACGTTGAAATACGTACGAAGGCTTGAGCAGGCAGGTGTGCCAAGCGAACAGGCTGAAGCGCAAGCCGAAGTACTAACCGAGGCTTTTAATTTGAATCTGGAAGAATTGGTTACCAAAGATTATCTGAGTGCAAGCTTTGCAGATGAACGCGCTTATGTGGAAAAACGGTTTGCTGAGCAACAAGGTTACATGGATAAACGCTTTGCCGAGCAGGATGCCAACTTCAAGTTAATGTTTTGGATGCTGGGCGTTGTGATAACCTTCACGGTGATGCCCTACTCGGAACGATTGTTGTAGCAAAAGCACTCCTTCCTTATTAGTTTAATGTCAGGTCCCACTCGTTCCTGGCACAGTTCCACCTAATTCCACTCCCGCGAAAACGCTACATGGCGGTGATACACGCGCTGGCGATCTGAATTGCCCGGCGCCCTACTCAACTGCACAGTCGATGTTTGTACTGTGCCAGGAGAAACTCTATGAAGATTCGTCTCGGCTATGAGATGGTCTACAGCTGCACCCAGGTCACCCCGATGATCCTGACCCTGAATGTCCACTCTTCCCGCACCCCATTTCTGCTGGAGCCGGACCAGATCAGGACCAACCCGCCCCTGCCGCTGAGCGGCTACCGCGACATCTATGGCAACTGGGTGACACGACTTACGCTGAATCCTGGTGACACCACCATTTCCAACCGAACCCTGATTATGGATTCGGGAGAACCGGACAAGATCTCCGCCACGGCACAGCAGTTTCCCGTGCAAACACTGCCCGATGAAACCCTGACCTATTTGCTGGGAAGTCGATATTGCGAAACCGACCTGCTATCCAATGAGGCCTGGCGCCTTTTTGGTAACACGCCCATGGGCTGGCAACGGGTTCAGGCCATCTGCGATTTCGTGCACAATCATATTACCTTTGGCTATGAGCACGCTCGCAACACCATGACCGCGGCGCAGGTGTATCAGGAACAGAAAGGGGTGTGTCGAGACTATACACATCTGGCAGTAGCATTCTGCCGTTGCATGAATATCCCGGCACGTTACTGCACAGGTTACCTCAGCGACATCGGTTTGCCGCCTCCCTATGCCGAAATGGATTTTGCCGCCTGGTTTGAAGCCTACCTCGATGGTGAATGGCACGTATTCGATCCACGCAACAACAAACCCCTCATCGGTCGGGTGTTGATCGCCCAGGGGCGGGATGCGGCCGATGTGTCCCTGAGCAACAGCTTTGGAGACACACTGTTGAAGGAATTCAAAGTGACGGTTGACGAAGTCACCGATTGATCGTTGCCCAGGGACACACCGAGGACAGACTGACAGTGAGCTTGACTCTCGTAGCAGAACATCTGTTAGCCACCGACGAACCTGGCCCTTTTGAGCTGGTCAATCCGGAAGGTCGCAGCCCTATCGTGCTGGTTTGTGACCACGCGTCCAATCGGGTGCCACGAAGCCTCGGTACACTTGGCCTTAGTGAGGAACAGTTAAAGAGTCATATTGCCTGGGATCCGGGTGCCGCCGAGTTGGCGCGCAAACTGTCTGCCAAACTGGACGCCACTCTGTTGCTCAGCAATTACTCGCGCCTGATCATCGATTGCAACCGCTCACCCGGAGAAGCAGACTCCATTCCGGCGCAGAGTGCAGGCGTGGAAATTACTGGTAACCACAATCTGACCGAGCAGGACGCCAACCAACGCCGCCAGCAACTTTTCGATCCCTACCAGCAAGCCATCAGCGACCTGCTCGATAGCCGAAATTCAGGCAGCACCAGACTGATAAGCATTCACAGCTTCACCCCGGTGCTCAACCAACATGAGCGGCCCTGGGCCATGGGCGTGTGTTACGACCACAGTAAAAACTGGGCGCGCAAGATGCTAAGAGAGCTGCGCAAGAGAACCGAAGAAATGATTGGGGATAACGAGCCCTATTCGGTTGAAGACGATATCGATTACACCATTCCCGTGCAGGGCGAAAAGCGGGGGCTCTCCAGTGTCATGCTGGAGATGAGGCAGGACAAGCTAAGAGACGATGTGGCTGTGCAGCGTTGGTGTAATCTGATTGCTGATAGTTGTGGGTAGGTGAAATAGGGACAGATTTATTTTCTGCTTGTTGATAGGCCTAGATTAGTATCTTAAGTCAGCCAGGACCTCGGCCAGGGTTCAATTGCCCCAGCGAATCCACGCCTGGCCAGGCAGCCCGCGCACCCTGCCTTAATCCCCGGACATCAGCCTGCCATCGCCGGAAGGCGTTCACCTGACTGTGCCACCTGACCCTTCCCCAGACTCAACCTGCACACCGCCGGTATCACGGCAAGTGTCAGTACTGTTGAAGCCAGCAAGCCGGAGATGATTGCCCAGGCCATGGGTGGCCACAGTGTCGACGAAGAAAATGCCAGCGGCAGCAGTCCAGTTACAGTGGTTGCGGTGGTAAGCAATATAGGCCGGGTACGTCGCTGCACGGCGTGGTCCACTGCATCGTCGATGTTGCTCCCTTCCCGCAGTCGCTGATCCATTCTGTCAACCAGCACGATGGCGTTGTTCACCACAATTCCCACCAGGGCGATGATCCCCAACAAGGGCTGGAAGCCGAACGGCGAGTTGGTGAGTACCAGGCCTGGAAAAATTCCGGCGGCCGCAAGGGGCACAGTGAGCAGGATGATGCCGACTCGTTTGTAGGAATTGAACTGCAGCAATAAAAAGAAGAGCAACAGCAACACGCCGATGGGGGCGGTGGCAAGAATCGCGTTATTGGCCTCGCCGGAGCTTTCCTGGTCGCCGCCGTACTCCAACCGGGTACCCTGTGGCAACGGCTCGGCTTCCAGCCTGGCATTCAATGCCTGCAGAATCTGGCTGAAGCTGTAGCCCTCGGCCAGGCCCGCGGTGATGCTCAATACGCGTACGCCATTACGGTGATTGATACTGGCAACCTGCCAGTCGGCTTCGGTTTCCGCAATCAGGCTGAGGGGGACCGGTTCACCCTGATTGTTGAATACATAGCTTGAAAGCAGGTTTGAAACCTCCAGCCGGGTGCCTTCACTGGACCGGACCACAATCGGCAACGGGTCCAGTTCCTGCCGATACTCTTCCACCGGCAAGCCAAAACTACGGGCAAACAGGGTTTGTGCCACATCGGCTCGGGACAGCCCGTAGCGTTGGGCACTGGCGTCATCCACATTCATACGCAACACCGGTACCCCGGTGTCGATGTCATGCCTCACATCCACGGCACCAGGTACACTCTTGAGCAATTTAAACACTTGCTCGGCCGCGGCCAGTCGGGCCTCGTTGTCGCTGTGAAACACCCGAATCTCTACCGGTGCCGCCCGGGGTGGGCCCTGGGCCAGGGTGCTGGCGATGATGTCATACTCGGGCGCGGTGGTGGCGCTGTAGTCCCGCACCCAGGCCATGATTTGTTGGGTGTCCGCTAAAGTTTCTACATTCACTACCAGGCGCGAGCGGTTGGGAGACTGGGTGGCGTTCGGCAAGTTGTAGTAGAAACCCGGACCGGTAAAGCCTACGAAGCGGTGAATGCTGAGCACGTTAGCTTGTAGACGCAAGGCGCGTTCTAGTTCCTGGCTTTGCCAATGGGTTTCGCGAATGTCACTGCCCTCTGGCAAAAACATCTCGATAACCACCTGCGGTCGGTCCGCGTTGGGGAAGAACTGAAAATTGAGGAACGGAAACAGCGCCATGCTGCCGCCGGCCAACAACAAACCGGAAAACAGAACAACTTTGGGAAAACGGCGGCTCAGTGCTGCCGCTGCCCTGCCCAGTCTTTCCAGGTAGGCATTGCTTTTGATTTGGGCGGGTTTGAGAAACCACGCTGCAGCCAGGGGTGCCAATGTAACCGCCAACAAAAAACTGACGGTCAGGGTGAGCATGATCATCACCGGGATACCACGGGTAAAATCCGCGGTGCCACCGCTGGACAACAGCAAGGGCGTAAACGCCGCCAGTGTGGTGCCGGTAGAGGCACCCAGTGGACCGGCCAGCTCTCCAATAGCACCAAGCATGGCCCCTTTGCGAGTTTCGCCCTGGTTGAGGCGATACTGGATGTTTTCCACCATAACGATTGCGTTGTCTATCAATATGCCTAATGAGATCACGGCGCCGATCACGGCGATTTGATGCAGCACGCCACCGCCGAAGTCATAAACACCCAGACTGATAAGCGTGACGATGGGCAACATGCCGGCCACCAGCACCCCCATTCGCCAGCCCATACCCAAAAAGAGAATGGCGGTAATGATGAGCATGCTCATCATCAGGCTGCCCATCAAATTGTTCAGCCGATCGGCCACCTGGTCTGGCTGAAAAAACAGTTCACGAATTTCCAGTGGTGCGTAACTGGCGCGCAGTGATTGCACACGCTCACGTACTGCTGTGCCGAACTGAATAGCATCCACTTCGTTCTTGATGGTATACAGATTCAGGGCAACGACCTGCTCCCCGTCCTGAAACGTGGCCGGTTCCGGAGGCTCAGTGGCAGAGCGCCACACGTCGGCCACGGCAGCCAGTGGCACACTGCCCCCACTGGGCAAGGGAATCTGGGTGGTTCTGATAGCTTCGAGATCGGCGAATTCGTTGTTGGTGAGCAGGTTCAGGCGGCGATCGTTGACAATAAGAAAGCCACCTGGCGCTACTTGATTGCGTTGGGAAATAAATCTACCAATCTGCCCCGGGGTTAATCCCAGGCGCACCAGTTCCGGGTCATGCAAAGCGATGTTGATTTGTTCCCTGGTATCTCCTTCCAGTTCGATCCGCGACAGGCCCGGCAGATCCATCAGGTCACGCTTGAGCCGTTCTGCAGCCAGGGACAGGGTAACCACAGACGAGTCGCCAGCCAAGGCGAGCACTACGGCAGGTAAACCAGTCTGCCGATCATCCAGTGTCATTTCCGCCACACCACTGGGGAACTCCACTTCTGCCCTTTCCATGGCAATGCGAACCCTGTCCCAGCCAATGTCCGTGTCATACAGGTTTTCCTGCAGACCGATACTGATCAGCGCCACGCCGGTACGCGCCGTAGCGTTGTATTCATCCACTTCCTCTACCTGAGAGATTTCATCCTGCAGGGGTTCCAGTATCAGGCGCTCCATCACTTCCGCCGTGGCACCAGGATAAAGCACAGTGATGAGTCCGGCACGGTCGGGAAAGGCAGGGTCTTCCTGTCGTGCCATGCTACCCAGAGAACCCAACCCAACCAGGCACAACATGGCGACGATGAGTAGAATCAATCTCGGCCTTGTGACCAGGCTGGCCAGGGTCGCACCAAAGCTCATGGCTGACTCCGCTGATCAACACTGGCTTGAAGAATTTCTATTCTATCGCCATCGGCCAGGCGGGTGATGCCGGTGTAGACCACGCTGTCGTTTGGCCCTAGACTGCCCGCTGTCAAAATGACCTGATCGCCGATGATACGGCTGACGTTTACCGGCACACGGGAAACCGTGGGCGTGGTGCGCCCACTGTCATTCTCGGCGTTAACCCTGAACACAGTGAGACCCTGCGCGGACCGCATTACTGCGTTAAGCGGAATAGTAAGCTCACTGCCCCGGCTGTAATTCAGTCCCACTTCGAGCGCTTCACCGCTGCGCAGCTTGGTGTGTTGCAGGCCAACAACCAGGGGGTAGAGTGCGCTGTCGCCAGAACTGCCTTCACCTATCTCGGTGATGATGCCCTCATAGTTGGCGCTGTTCAGTCCGTGCCAAACAGGCACCGTGTCGCCCAGGCTCAAATCCAGCAACAAGTGGGGCGGTACTCGCACTTCGACTTCAATGCCGACCTGCGCAGACATGCGCATCACCGGCTGTCCTGGCTGGGCGAACTCGCCCGACTCCAGCAGAATCTGTTCGATGCGTCCGGTGAATGGTGCGCGCAGTTCGCTCTCGCGCCGCAGTTGTTGATTCTGGGCTACGATGGCTCGGGCGTTATCGACGGCAGACTGTGTGTTGCGCAGCAGAGTGCGCTGCTGTTCCAGATCCTGAATGGCCAACAGGCCTTCCTCGAAGATTTTTTCGAAACGCACCAGGTCGCGCTCCGCCTGCTCAACATCGTTTTGCAATTGCCGCAGTCGCGCTTCGGCCGCATCGGCAGCAGGACCCAGTTGAGGGTTATACAGGCGGGCGACGATATCACCAGCAACAACCTGTTCACCGATTTCCGCATAGCGGGTTTCGATGGTTCCCCCGACCTGGAAGCTCAGGTTGGCGCGTTGTCGCGGGCGGGCCACGCCAGCGAAACGCAGCACCTCACTGGACTCACCTTGCTCAACTCGGGCTACCCGCACCGGCACCGGTGCGGCCTGATTGTTGGCCACGGGGGTCTCGGCGCCCTGCTCAAGTGCCTCACTGCCCGAATCCTGGCAGCCCAACAACAAGGCCAGACCCATCAGAACGAGAAAAGCGCGTGGATAAATCTTGCGCCATTGTGCATACAGTTGTTTGCGAGCGTTGATCACATCTTGATACATGCCAGGCCCTCGGGGATGATTCAGTGGGGTAATCGACCCTTGTTTAGGCAACAATAAGGCGACTGATGAGGTTATTGTTGACAGTTTGTCAGTTATTGACATAATGTCAATAGTATTTTGACACATTGTCAGATTTGTTGGCCAGGCAGGCACAATGGCCCTATCTTGAGCCTTCAAGCCGGACCAGGCACTTGACTACAGACCAGGGAAAACTATGCCAGCCACAGCCCGACGGGCACGAGAAAAACAGCAGCGCTACGAAGATATTGTGGACGCGGCAGAAACCACTTTTGTGGCCCATGGCTTTGCTAACACATCCATGGATGAAATTGCCCGCAACGCGCAATTAAGCCGCGCTCTGCTCTACGTGTATTTCAAAGACAAGGCCGCCATCATGCGCGCCGTGATGCTCAAGGCCCTGCAAGCCATGGCGGCACGCTTTCGGGCGGCGCTGGAGTCGGAAACCACCGGCATCAAACAGATCAAACAGATCGGCCTGGCTTACTACGCATTTTCTCTTGAGGAGTCGGACTACTTTGACATGCTCACCGAACTCAGCACTTTCCCCGACCCCGAGGAACCGGATGCGGTGACCGAAAACATGCAGAGCTGCCGCGAAGAAGTGGACCGCATGATGGTGCAGGCATTGCATAACGGCATGGCTGATGGCAGCCTGAATCCGGATCACATTGGAGATCCCCTGCTCACTGCCTATATTTTGCAAGGCTCATTGCATGGCGTGATCATGTCTACCCGGCAACCCAAAAATCCCAACGTAACTGAAGTAGATGGAGAGAAATTGGTGCATCGGGCCATCGATATGATGTGTTTTGCCATGCAATCCGGTGTGCACGAATAGCACTATCTCAGCTCTGAAATGGTGCAACGTTTTGTTCTCTAGCGCGCTTTATTTACCGCGTTGCTTCGCAAATTTCGTTGCTACGATCCACTTTCCAGCCTGGATCCGAAACGTCTTCTGTAAAACTGTGTGCAGGGTTGCGGTCTATCCAACCTTGCCAACAGATCATTAGCACAGAACTAAAAATGGACAACGGTATTTTTAGAAATCTCCAAACACCTCGAAACCCAATTTGTCACCATAGCGTGACTCGGTGATGTCCTCTTTCTGCAGCGTGCCGAGGAACAACGCGTCGATGTCTTTAGAGACTTCGTCTATGGCCTGCATCTGCTCATCGAAGCCCTGCATCAATTGTAATGTAGAACCCCACAGCGCCAGCATGCGGTTGTCGATCAGGCGCTGATCATTCTCTTTCGCCCATTCCGAACCGATTACGATGCCCAGTTGTTCCAGCCGTGCATCCAGCTTGGGCTTTTCGGTTGTGGGTGTGTCCTGCAACAGGCGCTCTTCTACATCCAGCCAGCCAGTGGGATAGATCAGCGTGCCCTGGTAGAAACCCAGAATCCATTCCAGGTATTCCTGTTGAGACTGTAGTTGCTGATTGTCCGGGTCAGCCCGGTAGGCCTGCACGAACAGCCCCTGGCGTGGAACGGTTTCGGGCCAGTTGCGGATGCTTGGCGTAATGCAGGATGTCAGTGCCAGACTGAGCAGAATTGAGGCCAGTATTGCTTTCATCATAGTGGAAGACTCGGTGTAAATGGTGCTGCTGTCAATGGGCTGGCAAGGTCGCGAATCCGCATCCGATCGCACTGGGATTCTGGCTATTGTCATCAATTGTTCTACACTTTGTTGCTAGACGGTATTTACAAGGAGTGTAAAATGTCTATAACGACTTTTGATACTTTAAAGTTTGTGCGACGACTGGAGCAGGTAGGTGTCCCTTCAGAGCAAGCCGAAGCACAGGCTGAAGTATTGACCGAGGCCTTTAACGTGAATCTTGAAGAACTGGTCACCAAAGACTATTTGGCTACGCAATTCGCTGAGCTTAAGGCTTGCGTGGACACCCAATTTGTTGAAGAACGGGCTTATATCGACAAGCGCTTTGAGCAAGTCAACGTAAAATTCGCCGAACAATCCGCCAACTTCAGAACGCTTTACTGGATACTGACCATTGTCGTAGCAGCAACGGTTGTGCCCTTACTGGAAAGACTGGTCAGTTTGTAAGTCGCTCCTCCCTGCCGCCCCACTCGACTGACGGCCTGCAAATGCGGTAGCCTCTTGTACCCGATTACCTATCAAGAGGAATCACCGTGAAAAGTACCAAGTTCACCTCAAGCCCCTGGCTCATCCGTTTGCTGCTCGGTTTCGTTGTTGTTGGCCTCGCGGCTTGCAGCCCGCCCCCTGCGCCCACCTCCGAGACCGTTGCCAACCCGCTCGAAGAATACAATCCCGTTCCCACCCGCGACCTGGAAATGGTGGCTCCGGAATCGGTGGGCATGGATTCCGAGCGGCTCTCCCGGGTAACTACTGCCATGCAGGGCTTTGTAGATGAAGGCTTGCTTTCCGGTGCCGTGACCATGGCATCTCGCGACAACAAGCTGGTGCACTATGAAGCGGTGGGCTTTCGGGATATCGAAGCCCAGGCGCCCATGACCCGCGATACCCTGTTCCGCATCTATTCCATGTCCAAGCCGGTTACCGGCGTGGCGCTGATGATTCTCTACGAGGAAGGCAAGTTCAAGCTGTCGGACCCGGTGGAAAAATACATTCCGGAATTGGCTGGTTTGCAGGTTTATGCTGGCATGGATGACAACGGCAACATGATCACCGAAGAAGCCGATCATCCCATGACTATCCGCGAGTTGATGAGTCACACCGGTGGTCTTTCCTATGGCATCTTTGCCCAGTCTCCGGTTGATTCCGCCTATGTCGAGGCAGGCTTGCTGAGCCCCGACGATACCAACGCCGATCTTGTGGCCAAGCTGGGACAAATACCCTTGAAGCATCAGCCGGGTACGCGTTGGGAGTACAGCGTGTCAGTGGATGTGCAGGGTCGATTGGTAGAAGTACTGTCCGGTCAGTCGTTTGGTGAATTTCTGAACGAGCGTTTATTTGAGCCGCTTGGCATGACCGACACGGACTTTCATGTACCAGAAGAAAAACTGGATCGCTTTGCCCAGATGTATGTGTACGGCCCCGATGGTGAACTGATTCCCAGCGAGATGTTTGATGGCGCCGATTTCACCGTGGACATGGCCTTCGAATCCGGCGGCGGCGGACTGGTATCCACTGCCAATGACTACATGCGCTTCAGCCAGATGCTTCTGAACGGTGGCATTCTCGATGGCGTGCGCATTCTTGCCCCGCTCACCATTGACCTGATGCATCGCGACCAGACACCTCCCGGTTTGACCGGACCCATGTCGGAAGCCACTGGCACCGTGTTCGGGCTGGACTTCGCGGTGATTGTGGATCCGGTAGAGGCCGAAAGTTATTCCGCTGGTGAATATTACTGGGGTGGTGCAGCCGGCACCTGGTTCTGGATTGATCCGGTTGAAGATGTGGTGTTCGTGGGCATGATCCAACAAGCTGGTCAGGGCCTGCCCGATGTGCGCAGCACTTCCCGCCGACTGCTTTACCAATCAATCCTGGAACCCAAAGGCGTTTAGGCACTGATAACCGAAGTCCGTCGACCCGACCGAATTGACATGAAATTGGCCAAATTGTTTCTTGTTGCCAAGGTCGGGTGCTGATGCGGTTAATGTCTGTTCTGTTATTGCCCGGTCTTATTCTCCTGGGGTCGTTTGCACAGGCGGCGGCTCCAACCTTGCTAGAGCAATTCACGCTGCAGGATGTACTCAGCATGCCTGAGTCTGCAGTGATTGATGAGCAGAACGAATTTGTCTACGTCTCCAACGTCAATGTGTATGCCAAAGACGGCAACGGATTTATCTCCCGTGTGCGCACCGATGGCACGGACCTGAATCTGCAATGGCTCACAGGGCTGGACAGTCCGACCGGGTTGGCCATTCATGATGGCAGGCTGTTTTTCGCCGACTACGATCAACTGTTAGAAGTTGACATAGCCAGTGCGCAAATCATTAATCGCTATCCCAGCCCTGACGAAAATCCTGCGCTGAACGATGTGGCAATTGCAGCGGATGGAAGTGTCTATGTCAGCGGTAGCGGCAGCCGTAGTATCTATGTGTTGAACGCTGGCGAGCTGCAAGTCTGGATTCAGGATCGTGGGCTGCTGGAATTTGCCAATGGCTTGCTGGTGCTGGATGACTTGCTTGTCCATGGAGGCGCCAGCTGGACAGTGTTCAACCGGGAAACAAGGCAGGCGACTGACCTGCTCACCAACGTCAATGAAAGCCTCAACAATATAGATGGCATCACCGAAGATGTCTGCGGGGGCTTTTTGGTGACCACGGTAGCCTCCGGTGAACTCTGGTGGGTGTCAGCGGAGGGCCAGGTGAATGCTTTGGATCTGGGATTCGTCGATGGCATTGATCTGTTCCGCCGAGGAGAATTGTTGGCGGTGCCGCGTGTTCCAGACTCTTTGTCGGTGTATCGCCTCGACCAGAACTGCTAGTCCCTCACCGAGTAAGTTTGTGGGAGAACTTTCGAGCCTGCATACCGGAGTGTTACAGCCAGGACGCAGACTCTTTTTCTACTCTACCCCTCTGGGGGAAATATCTGGAATATCCATTGCAGATATGCGAATTTATCAGCACACCCTGAATCGCCCTTGGTCATGCGTACACTTCTAGACTTATGGAAATACACTTTCAATAGTCGCTCTGCCGATGAAGAGCGCGCCTATCGTGAGCACTATCTCGATACGGATATTCGGCACCTGAATATTTCCTTCTACGCTGTCAGCATCATCATCGCCGCCCTGACCGTTCTGGATATCGCACTGTTACGCGAACAACCCGGCCTGCTGTTGGGAATGATCGTCAAGATGAGTTTTCTGTTTATGACAGTGGCGGTTGTAGTGATCGTCAACAGAGCGAGGAAGGCTTCCGTTCTGGATCTCAGTGTTATTGTCTACGCGATTATCTATGCTACCGGGGTGGTCCTGGCACATGCGTTTGGTGAGTACTCTGCCGCTCGTATGAGCGTGATTATTACGCTGTGTATCTTCACCGCTCACATCGCATTTCCGGTTTATATCAGCTATCTGATGCCTGCGGTCGCGATTATGGCTATCGGGGAATCCATCATATTGTTCACTACTGATCGGGCGGATCTAATTCAGGTGCGCCCATTGATGCTCATCGTTTTCTTTTTCGGTTCTATTCTCACTATCCTTGCATCGGCTTTGCACCAACGAACCCGCTGGAGTTCTTTCAGGGCACTTCGGGAGGTGAAGGTGCTGTCCGGGTTTCTGCCTATCTGCGCGAGCTGCAAACAGATCAGGGATGACAATGGTTACTACCAGGAAATTGAGAAGTATATTTCTGAGCGATCGGAAATCGTGTTCAGTCACGGCATTTGTCCCGATTGCAAAGAAGAATATTATGGCGACTATTTATCGAAGCAGGATGAGAAAGTAGGGAGCAGTGTAAAAGAGAAGAAGCGAACTGCAAGCGGGGGCAGTAACTGAATCACCAGAAGTGAGTTAATCAACGCTGGCGGTTGCAGAGTTTTTAATTACAACAAGCCCAGGTTAATCGCCTTGAGCACGGCCTGGGTCCTGTCACGAACTCCTAACTTTTCCAATATGGATGACACCTGGTTCTTTACCGTGCCTTCCGATTTATGGATGGCGGTTGAGATCTCACGATTGCTGTAGCCTCCAGCCACCAGCCTCAATACCTCCAGCTCTTTCGGTGACAGTTCTTCTACCATCTCCGACTCGTGGTCCTTGTTGGCCATGGAGGCGAGACCTTTGAGAATGCGCTCGGTGATTGCAGGTTGTACCAGTGTTTCGCCCTGATGCACTTTCTCGATAGCACTTACCAGGCTTTCCAGTGAAACATCCTTGAGCAGGTAGCCGCTGGCACCGGCCTGCATGCCTTCCAGCACCAGTTGATGGTCGTCAAATGTGGTCAGGATGATTGCCGGCGTGTTAATGCCCTGCTGCTGCATGGCCTGTAGCGCTTCGATGCCAGTCATGCGGGGCATGCGAATGTCGGTCAGCAAAACATCGGGTTGGTATTTTTCCAGGCCTTCGAGGACTTCCGCACCATCAGTGACTTCACCCACTACTTCGATGTTGTCACTGAGTTGCAGCAGGTTGCGCAATCCTTCCCGAACCAGGTTCTGGTCTTCGGCCAGCATGACTTTGATCTTCATCAGGCTGGCGACACACCCAGGGTTATGTTCAGTCGGAAGCCATCTGCATCTTGCTTCCAGCCCAGCTCACCACCCCGCGCCTGCACCCGTTCGATCATGCCTTTCAGGCCGTTGCCGGGCTCGATATCGCTGTTGCTGGATCCATTGTCGATGACCGACAGGGTCACGTTCTCCGGGCTACCGGTCACAACAATGCTGCAATGATTGGCATTGCTGTGTCTCAACACATTTGTCACCCCTTCCTGCGCACAGCGAAGCAGTGTTTCGGCAACATCCAGGTCATCGATTTGCGGTGCCTCGCTGAAATCTACATCGATGGAGAAATTGGGTATGCCAGCCACCAGTTTGTTGATGGACTCTTCCAGGTTGAGCGGGGATTCCTCTCGCAGCTCACTCACCGTGCTGCGCAAATCGCTGAGCAGTAACTTGGCCATGGCCAGTGACTGTTCAACCTTGGTTTTGGGTTCGCCTTCAACACTGTGGCTGGCAATTTCCAGGTTCAGGATCAAGGCGGTCATGTGATGGCCGAGTATGTCGTGCAGGTCGCGGGCTATGCGCAGTCTCTCGCCCTGGGCGGAAGATTGTGACAGCAGCTCCCGTGTCGCGATTAACTCCCTGTTCAGCGCGGCGGTGAGCTCTCTTTGCTTGCGCTCACTGATGGCCCGCTGTACCGAGCTGACTGCAAACATCTGTAGCAGGCCATAGAGCGCGACGCTGATAAGCGTACCAAACCAGTTGTCCACACCGAAGTGCATGAACTGTGCTGCCGTGAATATGGCCAGGCTGAGGGGGACGTAGGGAATCGATTTCTTCAGGCCAAACAGCTCGACACTCTGGACCAGCCACACCACGGTGAGAATGACTATAAAAGAAGAAGGCACCAGGAAGATCAACAGGGTAATGCAGACGGCTTCCAGCCAGAATAACCGCAGCATCAGGGGGCGTTGTTCTGTCTTGAGGAACACCATGAACAGCACGAACTGAATGACAGACAGCGCGCCCACATAGAGGAAGACTGGTGAGTCCGCCAGGGAAAATGTCGCCACAGCACCCACAACTGCGGTGATCAGGATGCCTGAGTAGTCCAGGGCAACATTGCTGTCGAAGCCGGGTTCGTCTGTGTGGCTGTCTGTGGCGGTGTTTTCAGTCATGTCGCTTCATCGGTTTGGTGTCGATTACAGCCAAAATTATTACACACTGCCTGTGTCTCACCTATAGGCCAAAAGTCACAGTACAGGTCATGACTTCCGGCACTGCTGCGCAAGGCGCCGGGCGCCTATGCTACGCAACATGGTCTTTAACCAGCTTTGTCCCGGAGGTAAGCATGTTGCCCATTCATGAAATCGCTTTGTATCTGCACATCACCGTAGGTGCCTGTGCGCTCCTGCTCTTTTGGGTTCCGGTATTTGCTCGCAAGGGCAACCTGAATCACAAGAAATTTGGCCGCTACTTTGCCTGGTGCATGTATACCGTGTCAGCCTCGGGCATTGTGATGTCCAGCCTGGACCTGCTGTTTCCACTTTCCATGCACGCAGCCGGAGTGGAATTGAGCCCTGACGACGAGGCCGACGCCATTCGCCAGATTCGGGAATTCGGCCTGTTCCTGTTTTCCCTGAGCATTCTGGTGCTGAGCAGCACACGACATGGCTGGCTTGCCATCTTGCACAAGGAGGACCGCAGCGCCCTGAGACATCCAGGCAACCTGGCGCTCAATGGGGTGTTGATAATGACGGGGCTCATTCTGCTTGTCGTAGGCATCAATACCGGCACCATCCTGTTCATGATTTTCGGTGCCCTGGAAACCGGAGCCGGGATATCCCATTTCAAATACATATTCCGCGAGGAAATCCGTCCCAAAGAGTGGTGGATAGAGCATCTGAATGGACTCATCGGTTCGGGAATTGGTGCCTACACCGCCTTCACTGTCTTCGGTGGGCGCCGTCTGTTCGAGGAAATCTTCTCCAGCAACTTCCAGAGCTTCTCGGTGTTGCTTTGGATAGGCCCTGCCGTGATAGGCACGGTGGCAATTACCCTGCTATCGCGCCACTACAAGCAACGTTTTGGCGGCGCCTGGCTGACACAACGAGCTCGAATTCGCAGCACGCTGTTCAACTCCTGATTCCCATTCCCCGCTCACCCGTTTACCAAATCAAAGGAGCCCAGGTGTTGGTCAAGGTGCACGCTCCCCGATAGTTTGCACCCGCGCATGGTTCAACACCCAGGCTCCTTTGATCTTTTTCCATTCCACCCAATTCAGCATCCAATTTAATGGACACCCATTTAACATTTAAAGGACACCCATTTGAATTTTGGGCCAGAAGCGAACAGGGTGATCAACAGAAACTCCCGTAAACTACTGTTTTTTAATAATTTATTGCGAGACCTTTAAATGGGTGTCCTTTAAATGTTTCTTTAAATGTTTGGACTGGGAGGTGGGGATCAGGCGTTGAAGAGCTTGCGGAGGTGGTCGTTGAGCATGCGACCTTCGGGGTCCAGGGACTCGCGGATTTCCATGAAATCGCGGTAGTGTGGGTAGAGCTCGCTGAGCTGGTCGTGGCCGAGGCTGTGGATTTTTCCCCAGTGGGGGCGGCCGCCATATTTCCAGAAGATGGGTTCGATGATGTCGAAATAGGGTCGGAAGTCTTCGCTGGCGGTTCGGTGGATAGAGATGGTGGCGTGGGGCTCGTCGCCGTAGGCCATACTGAGCCAGGGATCTTCCGGGCTGACGTAGCGGAATTCCAGGGGGAAGGCCACTTCGATGGCTTGATCATAAATCGTGCGAAGAATTTCGCGTACGCAATCGGCGCCTACTTCCGCGGGTACCGAGTATTCCATCTCATTGAATGGGTTGGTGCGGATATTGGACAGCAGTTTATAGGACAGATCGACTGCTTCGGTCATCTCTGCGTTTTCTGCCAGGGCATTGTTCAGTGCCAGTTTTTCTGCCGGGGTCGCCTGCAGGCCGGGACGGCGCAGGTTGGATAGCTCCACCTCTTCTGCCGGAATGATGGTTTGCCCGATGGGTTCGTCTGATTCATCAATTTGCAGTGCCAGCGAATAATCTGAATACACCAGGGGAAAGATCTCGAAATGCCGGTGATTGGCGGCGCGCTCGTCGAATTCTGCCAGCAACTCTTCGGTAGGCGCTGTCCATTCGCGCTTCTTTAGTTTGTAAGCCTCGCGATTCTGCATGCGAATCTGCGTGACCACACCGAGTGCGCCGACATTGACCCGGGCGGCATCGAATAGATCCCCATCGCTGGCATCGAGATCCATGACCTCACCCTGCGGCGTGATCAATCGCAACGCGGTGATGTAACCGGACAAACTCTTGAACTGGATGCCGGTGCCATGGGTGCCTGTGGCTGTTGCGCCGGCAACGGTTTGTCGGTCGATGTCAGGCAGGTTCAACATGCCCTGGCCGATCTCCGCCAGTGGGGCACCGAGATCGCCCAGGCGGGAGCCGGCACCGAAGGTGGCCTGCATGGTGTCGTTGTCGTAATCGAGAATACCGCGTAGCTGATCGATGACCACCAGATGACCGTCGGTGGGGACCAGGGGGCTGAAGGAATGTCCGGAGCCTACTGGCCGCACTGGCCCGTTGGTGCTTTGCAGGATATCGGCAAGCTGGTTTTCACTGGTGATGTCATAACGGCCTGCCGGCTGACACTGCAAACCGCCGGACCAGTTTCGCCAGGGTGTTTGTTGGGCCAGGGCTGCGCTGCTGGCGGCGCAGGATCCGAACAAGGCCGCACGCAAACTGGAAGCGAGAAAAGATCGGCGTGACAGTCGTTGCAGCGCGCGCTTGTTCATTGGTTGGTTCCCGCCATGAAAGCGATCATCGCCCGAAAATCGGAAATCTCGCAGGCCATGCAATAACCCAGCGGCGGCATGGAGTTGTAGCCCTCGAGCACATTTCGCATTACCACATCTTCACCTTGCTCCAGCCGGCGACGCCACTCCTCGGTGTCACCCACCACTGGCGCATCGGCGACTCCATCCACATGACACAAGGCACAGCTCCGTGCCCATTTGCCCATGACCTCCTGATCAACCACCGCCGCGGAGAAAGCCTGGGCTGATGAGCTATCGCGAGAAGCAGTGGAGCAGCCCACCGCAAGCGGAAGGAGAAGCAAAATGAGCAGAAAGGGTCTGAGGATTTTCATCTGGAACCTAAAATACCTAGGGTCCAGGACAGAATCAAAGAAATTCATGATTCATTTTCGGCAATAAACACTGGGGGTGTTTATTCAGACAGGCTGTCCCTTGCCTGGGCAGCGAGGCGGAATGATTCAACGCGCTTGCTGTGATCATAAATGGAACCTACACACATCAACTCGTCTGCTCCCGTGCGTTCCAGAAAGGCGCGCATCTGTTCTGCCACCGACTGCACAGAGCCCACTGCGGAACAGGACGTAATCATGCGTAACATCCCCTGCTCCTGTGGTGTTAACTGCGCATCGAAATCCTCGATAGGTGGAGGGAGCTGAATAGGACTGCCCCGGCGCAGTTGCAACATGGCTTGCAAGGCAGAGGTTCGCAAGAATACTGCTTCCTCATCCGTCTCGGCAGCGAACACGTTGTAGCCGAGCATCACATAAGGTTGCTGCAGTTGCTCGCTGGGTTTGAATCGCTCCCGGTAGATGGCAACCGCAGACATCATGTCCTGCGGCGCAAAGTGGGAGGCGAAGGCATAAGGCAAGCCGAGAGCAGCGGCCAGTTGTGCCCCAAACAGACTCGAACCCAGAATCCAGATAGGCACCTGGCTGCCTGCGCCGGGTGTTGCCACCACAGCCTGACCTTCAGCGGGCTCTGCCAGATACATCTGCAGTTCCATCACATCATCCGGAAAGCGATCGGCACTGCTGTTGAGATTGCGGCGCAGGGCATGGGCGGTCAGTTGATCAGTACCCGGGGCGCGGCCGAGGCCCAGATCAATGCGGCCCGGATAGAGCGAAGCCAGGGTGCCGAACTGCTCGGCGATCACCAGCGGCGCATGGTTGGGTAACATGATGCCACCCGCACCGACTCGTATCGTGGACGTTCCCCCGGCCAGATGTCCGATCACCACAGCCGTGGCGGCGCTGGCTATGCCTTTCATGTTGTGATGCTCGGCTACCCAATAACGATTGAAACCCCACTGCTCGGCGTGCTGGGCGAGATCAAGCGAGTTATTGAGCGCTTCGGTTGCGGTGCCACCTTGCACGATTGGAGCGAGGTCGAGAATGGAAAGTGTTGTCATTTACCGGGCGACCGAATTGGAATGGAGATGAATTGGGCTGATGCGCTTCTGCCTGGTTGAGCTGGCATGAAAAAAGGGCCGGCAGGATTGTAGCCCAATCCGCCCGGCCCTTCATGTTTGCTGCTGTTTATTTGAGTCAGCAGACTCAGCGAACGCTAGGGAAAGTGCTGCGCCAGCGTCGCCTTGGCTTCCTCACTGGCCATGTGATTCACATTGGCAATGACGCCTGCCAGTGCACGCGCACTTTCTGGCGCCTGCATATTGGCCTGAACGGCCGCCATCATTTCTTTGCCTTCTGCAGTGGCAGAATGGCTGATATTGGAAACCGCAGTGGCCATATTGCGCAGACCTTCCGGGTAGTTCACGTTGGCAGCAATCTCTGCCAGCACGGCCTTGTCTTCATCGGAAGGAAAATGGTTCAGCGACGCCACAATATCCGCAATCTGGTTCAAAGCGGCGTTTACATCCTGTGCCAGCGCAGGCTGGGCCAACATGCCGACTAGGGCAAATGCTGAAATGAGTTTAAGAATTATTTTCATATTGTTGTCCTGGAGCGGTGAATAAAAGAGCAGATCAGAGCCAGTGTAATGCAGCAACAAAGGCAGTGATAGCCCCTCAGCGGTTTACCGCTAAGCACCCACACTGTGTCACTGCAAAGATAACTCATCTCAATTTCGTCTCCTCATCATTTCCCCAACCGTCAACGTCACAAATCATAAGCCTTAAATGCAAATCATTTAATGGACACCCATTTAATCTCCCTCTCCACCAGTGACACAATTTGAATGGGTGTCCACTAAATAGATAAATGGGTGTCCTTTAAATTTTCTTTAAATTTTAAATGGGTGTCCTTTAAGTTGGTTTGGGTGGATTTAGATGGGTGTCCACTAACTGGTGGTCAGCGGGGCGGGGTTGGGTTAGGTTTAGGTTGTAAAAAGTTGAGGGGGAGTTCGGGATGGCGAGCTATTTAGTCGCAAATTACAACGTCAGTAATCGGGACGGTTATAACCAGTATCTGGCCGCGGTTGGGCCGATTATTGGTGCCCATGGGGGCAAGATTCTCGTGGCCGGTGCGGGAGCGACTCCGGTGGAAGGGAGCCCTGGTGAAATCACGATCGTGTTGGAGTTTCCGACTCGAAGCGCTCTGGAGGGCTGGTATAACTCGGAGGAGTATCAGGAAATCATTGGTTTGCGCACGGAGAACACCGAGGGCTTTCTGGTGTTCTCAGACGAGTTCTCTCTGCCTCACTGATTGTCGCGTGACGGCGGATAAGTGCACGGCACTCAGGATTCAATCACCAACAGAGTTTCTTAGAGCCTGAGGCAGGCCGTTCACTTCGAACAGAATCTCATTGCGCCGAAAGAATGGCGGCATGAAAGGTGGGTTGTAGGCGGCAAAGACTGAAGGCCCTACGGTTTCCAGATTCTGTTCCTCGATGTTTTCTACCAGCCTGTTTTCGTTGCTGGACAAATTCTTCTCGGTCCAGCGACCGGAAAACCGAATGGCCGCAACCAGGCGTTCCGGCAGCTCTTTGACTTCCACTGTTTCATCCGTTGGCACCGGCGCGGTTTGCAAGGTGAAGTCGCTGGGCAGCATGAATGTCATGCGCACCCCTTCCGGTGTGTTACTGGCGCTTACGGATCCCGTTCCATTCATCTTGATCTCGGTGCGCGCCATCTCCACCGGAGCAGTCATGCTGATTTCCGAATTGCTTCGATTTTCGCCGCCAATGTATCCGGCCAGCCGCTCGAATCCGATGTCCAGGGCACTGTCGAAATCCGTGCCCGCCACCACCGTCTCGATGACAAGGTAGGGCTCGTAGCGCCGATACTCGATCTTGCCCAGGTCCAGCAAGACCTCGTAGTCCGGCTTCTCCAGCGCATAGGTGTTGCGAGCCAGCAGCAAAGTGAGCAAGAGCAGCACCGCGGTAATATTGGATTTCAGGGTTCCAACTGGGAATTTCATGGTTTCTACCGTTTTGTGTTTATTTATCGTGTTCCTGTAAATACGCCACAGGCCCGGTTCTGGTTCAGTACCGGCAGATAGGTCATACTGTGCGTCATCACTCCCCTTCGGACACGAGGTTCATCACAGCCATGAAGTTCATATTCCGACTGATCGTCATCATCATCGGTCTCGCCCTGATTCCCATCACCGCGGTGGCCACTGCAGCCTTCAAGCAACGGTTCGAAGATGGCCCCAACCGGGTCTTCTCCGGTGGTCCGCTGGTTTCCGGCGAGTTGTATCGCGGCCCGGAGCCAGACTGGGATTTCGTTAATGACATCCCCACCATCGAGATGCAGCTGGAAGAGCCGCCTACATCCCGCCGTATCTGGGTCGCGTCCCATAACGACAAGCTCTATGTGTGGTCGGGCTATATGACCTCTACGGTGGGGCGAATCTGGAAACAGTGGCCAGTGCAGGCAGAGGAAAATGGGCGCGCGATCCTGCGCATCGATGGGGTGAGGTACGAACGGCAGCTCAACCGCATTCAGTCGGGCCCGGAACTGGATGGCATCACCGAGATTATCAGCAACAAATACCCGTCCAGCACCAGTCGCGAAACCATCGAATCCGGCCAGGTGTGGTTATTTGAGGCAGCACCGAGAGAGGGAACGCGCCGATGAAGTATTTCTACTGGTTCGTAGCCATCGCTGTTGTTGCCACTGTCCTGGCGGTCTGGTTTGTTCCGGGTGTTGATGATTTCGTTGAGACGACTTTTCAGCGCTATCTCGGTCGCGCCGCCAGGTAGCAACCAGCCACTCAGGTTGGTCGGCGCTTGTACATCACGATCGGGTTGAACTGAAGTACCACTTCGTCTTTCTGGTTCAGCACTTCGTTTTTCATCACCATAGAACCCATGTCAGGACGGGAGCGGGATTCTTTCTTGCTGGCGATCGTGCTGCGCACACGTAATGTGTCACCAGGAAAAACCGGCTTCAACCAGCGCAGCTCATCAATCCCTGGAGAACCCAGAGAGCCGGAGCCCTCCGGCATCTGATCCACCACCATGCGCATGGTCATGGCGCAAGTATGCCAGCCTGAGGCACACAAGCCTCCAAATATCATCGCCTTGCCAGCCTCTTCAGAAAGATGAAACGGCTGTGGGTCATACTTGGAGGCGAATTCGATGATCTCTTCTTTGGTGACATGGTATTCACCAAACTCCTGGCTGTCACCGACAGAAAAGTCTTCAAAATATTTTGGCGTTGTCATTGTTCAATCCATTCCCAAAAAAATTCATTCAAGCGATCACTTTCTGCTCTCGCAACTCTTGCAGCTCTGCATTGCTCAGCCCTAATGCCGATGACATGACTTCCTCAGTGTGCTCGCCCAGCTTCGCTACCCAGTCGGCTGTGTTGTTCTGAAAACTGGCAAACTTCATTGGCATATTCTGAATCAGAAAATCACCCAACTTGTCATCGTGCATCCGCGAAAAAGACTCACGCGCCACAACCTGTGGATGTTCGAACAGCTCGTCCGGCTCCACATAGGCACTGCAGGGAACACCCGCATTGTTTAGCAGCTCGACACACTGTGACGAATCCAATTTACATGACCACTTCTCAATCTCAATGGCCAGCTCACGAAAATGCCTGGTGCGCGGCCCGAATACAAAGCGGGGGTCGTCCAGCAAGTCAGGCCGCTCAATAAGAGCACATAGACTTTCGAAGTTTTTGTTGGAAATGGGCGTTACCATCACAAAACCATCGCGGGTCTTCACCGGATGGAATCTGCCAATGGGCAGGGGCCGGTCGGTCTGTGCCTTCTGTAGCTGTGCAGGAATCAGGGTCACCATGGCATCCATCATGCTGACATCAATATGCTCGCCCTGCCCGCTTCGTTCTCTTGCCAGCAGAGCTGTCTGGATGGCACCGAACGCGTAAGCCCCGGTGAGGATATCAGCAACCATAATCTCCCAGTTGGGTGGGCGTTTATCAGGCCCATTCTGAGCCCGGGCAAAGACGCTGTCGAAGCCACTGGCTGCATGCACGATCGGCGCAAACGCAGCGCGGTTGACCCAGGGCCCTTTCAACCCAAAGCCTGAAATAGAACAGAACACCAGCCCGGGTTGTTCCTGCTTCAGGCTGTCATAGTCCAGACCAAATTTTTCCATCACTCCCGGGCGGAAGTTCTGCACCAGGATGTCTGCCTGGGCAACAAGCTGCCGCACCAGGTTTTGCCCGCGAGCCGATTTCAAATCCACCGCCACGCTGCGTTTGCCGGCATTGAAGTGCGCGAATACCGGCGTCAGGCCA
Organism: Gammaproteobacteria bacterium; assembly: GCA_040218615.1. GTDB lineage: Bacteria > Pseudomonadota > Gammaproteobacteria > Pseudomonadales > Pseudohongiellaceae > UBA9145. Next base: position 94,830 of record JAVJRC010000007.1, on the reverse strand, counting down.
TCGACACCGCGGGTGATGTCGCCGATGCCCAGTGGTTCAATCTTGATCACTTCAGCACCGCAGTCTGCCAGAAAACGGGCACAGATCGGCCCGGCATAAACAGCCGAAAAGTCGATCACCTTGTAGCCGGCAAGTGGCTTGCTGTTGCTCATGGATTATTGTCTGGAATCCTGAAATGAGAGCGTGTTTTACCACATTAGCTGGGCTTCACCTAAATTCTTGCATTGTTATTTCGCCCACCGGACCGTATGGTTAATGCTTTCCCGGCTATCAAACCAATTTGTGAATAATATGTTTTACGAACCCAAGAATCAGGACCATGGCCTGGCCAAGAACCCTTTTAACAGCCTGGTGTTGCCTCGACCCATTGGCTGGATCAGCACCGTATCCTCGGATGGAGTGTTCAACCTGGCGCCTTATAGTTTTTTCAATGCCGTCTGCTACCGGCCGCCCATGGTCATGTTTTCGGCGGGCGTGGGCATTGAGGACGACCGCCTCAAGGATTCGGCGCGTAATACAGAAGCGACTGGCGAGTTTGTTTGCAATCTGGCCAACTGGGAAACTCGCGAACAAATGAACGCATCCTCTGCCACGCTGCCTAAAGATGCAGACGAGTTTGAACTGTCCGGACTGACTCCCATCGATTCCAGCATTGTCAAAGCGCCAAGAATTGCCGAGGCTCCGGTGCACCTGGAATGCCGATACACACAAACCACCGAAATCGCCGGCTGGAATGAAGGTGACATCTACAAGGTGATTTTCGGGGAGGTAGTCGGCATTCATATCAAGGATGAATACATCACCGACGAGGGTCTCGTGGATATCGCCAGTATCAAGCCAATCGGCCGACTGGGTTACAACGATTACACACGAGTCGATGCCGACTCCCTGTTCACCATGGTTCGCCCGGGTTAACGCCCTGCCGAGCGTTCCCGTAAACTGGGCGATTCTGCAGGTTTCCCTCGCTATACACAGGCTGACAGGGGAGCTAGACTAGGAATCGATGTCCAGGCGGATTTCCGGGAACTATCAAGCTCCTGGCAACCAGTCCGCCAATAACAACAAGTGGTACTGCAAAGCCACTGCTTACAATATGGAGTCCCCAATGAAGGCATCAGCCAACTTTGCCAGTCGCGTATTTCTGGCATCTGCCGCTCTGATATTCAGCCTGTCCGCAACTGCCCAGGATATTCCCCGTCTTCCCAATGGCTTGCCCGATTTCAATGGCATCTGGCAGGTCATTAATGAGGCGAACTGGGACCTGGAACCCCATATAGCCCGACACTCGGTGATGATGCGTGAAGGTCCGGTCAATCCCGTGCCTGCCGCGGAAACACTGGCAGCCGGTGCCGTATTAGCGGTGCCTGGTTCATTGGGCGTGATCGTTGGTGGCGGTGAAATTCCCTACAACGAACAGGCCCGGCAGGTAAAAGAAAACAACGCGGCCAACTGGATCACCCGCGACCCGGAAGTGAAGTGCTACATGCCTGGCGTGCCGCGAGCGACGTATTTGCCCCATCCTTTTCAGATTATTCAGAGTGAGGACGACTTCTTTATCGCTTACCAGTTTGCCGGTGCCGTACGTGATATCTATATGGAAGACCCGGGGCCGGCGCCAGTAGATTCCTGGATGGGCTGGTCGGCCGGACGCTGGGAAGGCGATACCCTGGTAGTTGAAGTCACAGGCCTGATTGACCAGACCTGGCTGGATCGCGCCGGCAGCCATCACAGCTACCAGATGACAGTCACTGAGCGCTACACCATGATGGGGCCAAACCATATCGATTATGAGGCCACCATTGAGGACCCACTGGTTCTGACTGAACCGTTCACCATCAAGATGCCGATCTACCGTCGCATGGAGCCCAACGCACGCATCATGGACTTCCGCTGTGTAGAGTTTGTAGAAGAGTTATTATATGGCGAGTATCGCAGATACCCGCTGCCGCGAGATTAAACACGAGGAGTATGGAAATGAAGAATTCATTCAAAACACTCTGCATCGGCGTGCTGGCTTTTGCTGGCCTGGTACTCGCGCCCCTGACCCTGGCCCAGAGCGGAGAGATTCCCCGCACTCGGGATGGCAAGCCAGATTTTTCCGGTACCTATGACGTTTCCACGCTCACCCCTTTTCAGCGCCCCTCGGAATTTGGCAACCGGCTCATCCTCACTAACGATGAAGCCTTTGCCATTGCCAATGCCGATGCCGAACGCAAGGAAACCAATCAGCAAGGCAGCGACCCCAATCGCTCGGCTCCACCCCAGGGTGGTGACGGATCAACCGGTGCTGCCGGAAACGTGGGCGGGTACAACACCTTCTGGATAGATAACGGCACGGACGTGGTTCGCATCGACGGTGAGTTTCGTTCTTCTATTATTACCGATCCCTTAAACGGTCGATTGCCGCCGGTTACCGATGAGGTTCGAAATGCCGCGCGCGTTGCCCTGGGTGCGGGTGAAGCGCCCCGTCGCGAAGGTGGTGCCAATGATGGTACGGCCTATTGGCTGGATGCGGGTCTCGATGCCCCGGGGCCTTATGACAACCCGGAGAACCGGCCGTTCGCGGAACGCTGTATTCTGTCTTTCGGTTCTACCGCAGGGCCTCCCATGCTGCCCGCGCTGTATAACAATCACAAACGTATCGTGCAAACCGAAGACACCGTGCTCATCAATGTGGAGATGGTGCACGAGGCGCGAATCGTGCGCATGAATGCCGAGCATGACCCGGCCCCTATCAAGAAATGGCTGGGCGATTCCATCGGCTGGTGGGAAGGCGACACCCTCGTGGTGGAAACCACTAACTTCCGCGACACCCCTGCGTTCTCGCGGGGCTCAGAAAACATGAAAGTGACCGAGTATTTCCGCTACGAAAATCCGGACAAGATAATCTACAGTTTTACTGTAGAAGACCCCACAGTCTGGGAAGCGCCTTTCAGTGGAGAATATTCCTGGCCGCGCACCGACAACAAAGTGTTCGAGTATGCCTGCCACGAGGCCAACTATGCCCTGGAAGGTATTTTGAAAGGCGCCCGGGTGATGGAAATGGAATACCGTGGCGAAGATCCTGGTGGCGTGCCGAACCCGACTCGCTAGCGTTTAGACAAAGAATTCAGGAGCACAACAATGAAGATTAAAATTATTCTGGCAAATGTTGCAGCAATGGCGTTCGCTGCGGCGGGTTTGTGGTTTACTGCTGGCTCGCAGGCTGTTGCTCACCATGCCTTCAGCGCGGAATTCGATCCTAACCGCCCGGTTCTGTTGCGCGGCCCCATCGTTCGGGTGGAGTGGGTAAACCCGCACACCTGGATTCACCTTGAGGTGACCAACGACGATGGCAGCACTACCGTGTGGATGGTAGAGGGGGGCACGCCGAACACTTTATTGCGTCGCGGCCTGTCCAGAGACACGATTCTGCCTGGCACCTATATAGTAGTAGATGGTTACCAGAGCAAGGACCGCAGTGCACGTGCCAACGGGCGTGACATCACATTCGAAGATGGTCGCAAGTTCTTCATGGGATCATCGGGCACTGGAGCGCCTTACGATAACGACGCGAGTCGCAATTAGCTCCAGCTATTGCTCGCCTGAAAGGCGACCTGGCCACTAGCCATGTCGCCTTTTTTGTATCCTCTCTTTCTGCGCCTTGACTGTTTTGCACTCACTACACAGGCTCGAGACTCTTTGCCTGCTTGCCAACCCTGGCACGTGTAGCGGGTAACACCACATCCGACAGTGTACTCATGACGATCTGTTCGATCTGTTCAGCGAGGTCGCGGTAGAAGTTTCGCACCGGTGAGGTATTTCGCCATACCAGCGCATGGTTTCTAACCACGTTAATGCCTTCCACGTCGGTGACGCGCAGCTCCTTGCTGCTCCTGATTTCAGACTTCACATAGAGTGCGGGCAAAAACGCAATTCCCATACCCATCACCACCATCTGTCTCAGGGTGTCCAGGCTGGTGCCTTCATAGTCCCTTCTCACCACCGCCCCCAGTCGCTCACACAGTTCAGTAATTTGCCGGTGAAACAGATGGTGTTCGGTAATGGTCAGCACAGGCTCCCCCACCAGGTCCATGCGGTTGATTCGGGTCTTTCTCGCCAGGCGATGATCGCGGGCGATCGCCAGTTTCAGTGGCTCGCGAAACAGAGGGGCGACCACCAATTCATTGGACATAATGGGCTGTGTGGACAGGATTAAATCGTGCTGACCATTGAGCAGACCGGTTTCCAGGTCGCTGGGAGCATCTTCACGGACATAGAGCTTCAGATCACTGTAGCGATCATGAATCGGATTCAGGATATGGGGCAATAAATAGGGCCCCAGGGTCGGCGTAACTCCCAGGCGGAAGGTACCGATGCCGCCACCGGAGAGCATGGCAGCCCGGGAAGTGAATCCCTGGGCTTCTTCAATGATCCTGCGCGCGCTGGTGAGCAGTTCCCGGCCCTGTGGCGTGATCGTAATGCCTTTTCTGCTGCGCTCAAATAACTGAACTTTAAGGGCTTTTTCCATGCTGGCCACCTGATTACTCAGGGTGGGCTGGGTGATATCCAGGCGGGCGGCCGCCTGGCGGAAACTGCCGTATTCCGCCACTGCGGCGAAATAGTGGATTTGCTTGAGTGAGAGATTCTCGAGAATTTCCATGGAATTCAGCGGTCTTGACGATGGGTGATAGATAGAATCTATAACGAATAGCAATTTATCGCAATATTCTTATCATCAATTATTCACTACCATGGCGCCCCTGTACAAAACTTGAATTCACAATGGATCTGACTTGAGGAACTCGTCAATGGAAAAACTGATTTCTGGTATCTCCCGGTTTCAATCCGCCCCTTATGAGGAGCGCAAGAAGCTGTTTTCTGAACTGGCCAATGGCCAAAGTCCGGAAGTGCTGTTTATCACCTGTGCCGATTCCAGGATAGACCCGGGCCTGATCACGCAAACGGATCCGGGTGATCTGTTTGTCATCCGTAACGCCGGCAATATCGTACCTCCCCATGTAAAGGGGGCCGGGGGTGATGTTACTGCCTCGGTGGAATTTGCCGTAGCAGCCTTGGGCGTGAAGCACATCGTGGTCTGCGGGCACAGCGATTGTGGTGCCATGAAAGGCGCATTGAATCCCGGCGCCCTGACTGACCTGCCAGATGTTAAGGACTGGCTGGAGCATGTTCGCACCGCAGTGGACGCTGTGCAGGATCGCGACAGCAATGGTTCGGACTCACTGAGCCAGGTAACCGAAGAAAACGTGGTGCAGCAACTCAATCACCTGCGTTCGCATCCCGCAGTGAAAGCGAAGCTGGACAACAATGAGGTTGAACTGCACGGCTGGGTTTACAACATTGAACACGGCACGATCGTCGCTCTGGATGAAGAGTCAGGAAAATTCGTTCCAGTTGCTGATCGTTACGCTGCTTAATCAATCACCATCAGTCTAATCACTGAAAGGAATAAGAAATGTTTGGTTTTCGAACAGATAATTTAAAAGGTGACATCTACGGTGGTATTACCGCAGGTGTTGTGGCGCTGCCATTGGCGCTCGCCTTTGGTGAGGCTTCTGGCGCTGGCCCCATAGCAGGTTTGTATGGTGCCATTATTGTTGGCTTCTTTGCTTCCCTGTTTGGTGGCACGGGTTCACAGGTTACCGGTCCGACCGGGCCGATGGTTGTTGTCTTCGCCGGTGTCTATGCGGCGTTGGACGGTGACCCTTCGCTGGTGTTCACCACCGTCGTGCTGGCAGGGGTGATTCAGGTCGTTTTCGGGGTAATGAAGTTGGGGCAATATATCCGCCTGGTTCCTTACCCGGTGATCTCCGGTTTCATGAGTGGTATCGGCTGTATCATTATTGCTCTGCAAACCAGCCGCCTGTTCGGCCATGAACCCGAAGAAAGTGGCACTATCCCGGCGATCCAGGAAATTCCCGGTGCGATTCTGGATCCCAATTTTGCGGCGCTTGGTATCGGGCTGTTGACTCTGATTATTGTATTCAAGTGGCCACCGGCATGGGGTAAATACGTCCCTGGTCCTCTGGCAGGTTTAATCATTGGTACTGTAACGAGCCTGTTCTTCGCTGGCGCACCAATCCTGGGTGACATCCCAACCGGGTTACCTAGCTTTATTATGCCCAGCCTCAGTCAGGACACTCTGCTGATTATTTTCGAGGCGGCCTTTATCCTGGCGCTGCTGGGAGCGATCGACAGTCTGTTGACTTCACTGGTAGCGGACAACATGACCCGAACCCGACACAATTCCAATCAGGAATTGATCGGCCAGGGCATTGGCAATATCGCCGGCGGGCTGTTTGGTGGTATTGCCAGTGCAGGCGCCACCATGCGCACCGTGATCAACATCCGCACCGGTGGCCAGACCAAAATTTCGGGCATGCTGCACAGTGTGTTGCTGCTGGCTGTTGTGGTGGCGCTTGCACCGCTGGCGTCGGTTATTCCGCACACCGTGCTGGCTGCGATCCTTATCAAGACCGGTTGGGACATTATCGATCGTGCCTATATCCTGAAGGCTCATCGTGGTCCTCGTTGGGACCTGGCGCTGATGATGCTGGTACTGTCGTTGACTGTGTTCGTCGATCTGATCACCGCAGTGATCGCTGGTGTGGTCATGGCGTCTCTGGCTTTCGTCAAGCAGATTGCCGATGAGCAGCTGCAGCAGCTTCGTGAATTGACAGCGGAAGGCGGACACCACACCAACTTCTCTGCTGAGGAAGCCGAACTGATGACTCATTCCCATGAGCGCATCAATGTATTCGACTTCGGTGGTGGTCCACTGAGCTTTGGCGCCGCGGCAGACATGGGGCACCAGATTCGTGAAAAGTCTGGCAAGCTAAGCCAGGTAACGATTCTGGACTTCGACGAAGTGCCATTCATTGACGTGTCCGCCGCACGCGCGGTGGAAACCATCGTCAACGATGGCAAGGTCGCGAACAAGCTGATCTACGTCTGCGGCATGAATCAGAAGGTGCGAAAAACACTGGAAGGTCTGATGGGTGAACTCATCCCCAATGAGCGCTACTTCGAGACGCGGCGAGACGCTATCGCGGCGGCTGTGGAGTTCGTGGAGTCCACTGAGGGAAAGCTTGAACAGGTCAATGCCAGGGCGGCATTGGCCTGAGCCTTAGGGCCCGTGAGCACCCAATCCGACAGAGCTGGATTTTCTCTCTCCCCTGACCAGCTCTGTCGGACCACCGGTACTCGGCAGCACCGAAAGGTGATTTGACGAGTACCACTGCAAGCAACTCCAACCTGAAAGATTGGGGCAGAATGAAAATTCTGCCCTTTTTTTTGCTTCGTAAAAACCACCCTGTTTACTGCGTTTACCAAATCGCAGACGAAAAAAAGCCGGCTTCAATGAAACCGGCTATAGGAGAGTTTACTACTTGGTTGCTGCGGTAACTTCTACAGTTCAAAATCCATTGCGTAACCAATAACGAACTTCACGTTGTCGTTATCACGTGGACCCTGACTCGCATAATCTTCAAGGCCATCACCATCGTCGTCATCACCCAGTGTGGTGGTGGTAATCATGCCGAAGAACCCGTCCTTTGAGACGCTGATATTGAAATCCCAGTAATCGTCTGTGGCACCGTTAAAGGCGTACATGAAATCACCTTCATGGAAACCCGCATGCAAGCCAATGTCGAGACCACTATCTGTTGGGATCGTGTAGTCCAGTGAAGTGTAGGATGCTTGCGCGAAACCGAAATCCTGGCCTGGACCTTCATCGGGTTCTGCATTGGCCAGCAGAGAAAGGGTTGCACTGAAGTTGCCGAAACCTATCGTGCCGTAAACCTCACCGAAGTCAAAGCCCGCATTCTCATCATAGTTGTAATACAGGTAGCCGACGTCCCAGAAGAATGTGTCATTCTCACCGGCGAAACCGAAATACATATCGTGCTCATAGGAGTACACATCGTCTGAATCGTAGGAAACATTCGACGCCCAGGTGCCAGCATAGAATCCACTTTCCGATGCATAGTCGATGCCGCCCTGAATGGCGCCTTCGTTGATGGACTGGGTCAGGCCACGCCAGATGTAGTTGTTGGTCGCTGTAAAATTAGCTGACCATTCTTGAGCCTGAACGGCGCTTGCGGAAAGTAAGAGTCCTGCAGCCGCTAATGACGCGATTCGAGTTTTCATAACTTGTCTATTCCCTTGATTGGTTCAAATAAAACGGCAGTGCCTGCCAACTTGAACACTCAAGAGCAATAACCGGGCCAATAAGTGGAGGTGCCCATAGTACGCGGCCTGGCGTCATTTTCAGGGATACGTGAACCAGGAAGTTCGGTACAGCAGCGCACCAGTAAGGTGCGCCAAATACCGCGCCGCCCCCATTTAAGGCGTAAGCAGTTCGGAAATTGCGGGATTCTGAAGCGAGTACTGAAAGATGGTCAGTGACCAGGAATGGAAAATTTTAATGGACACCCATTTAACTGCGTTCTCCCGGCGTCATTTTTGAAACCGGGTTTCCATAGCTAATTCAATGGTTTAGGCCCAACGGGTTAAATGGGTGTCCTTTAAATTATCCTGCTGATTACTCTTGCGGGACGCGGTGGAGGGCGCAGATCTTGTTGCCTGCGGGGTCGCGCAGGTAGGCGATGTAGAGCTTTACGCCGGTGCCTTCCCTGATGCCGGGTGGGTCTTCGCAATCGGTGCCGCCGTTTTCCAGGCCGGCCTTGTGCCAGGCGTCTACTGCTTCGGGGCTGTCGGCCTGGAATCCAAGGGTGCTGCCGTTGCCGTGGCTGGCGGGTTCGCCGTTGATTGGATTGGTAATCCCGAATACGCCGGTTTTGGTGCGATAGAAATAACGTCCCTTGGGGTCTGCCATTGGCTCCGGGTGTCCGAGCACTGAGAGAGTCGCATCATAGAATTTCTTCGACGCTTCCAGATCGTTCGCTCCTAACATGACATGGCTGAACATGTGTTTCTCCTTTTTATCGTGCAAAAACTGTTGTTTAAAATGATCCCTTGGTCATCAGCCTGGATCGAGTCTCAAGAACCGGCGAGGCGGAAACCCCGTGCGAAACCGAAATTCAAAGCCAAACGAATATTCTTCACTGACTCGTGCCAACTCTTCTCCTTCCAGCGGCACTGCCACATAAGGTTCGAAATTATCGTCGCCGGGCATTTTCACTTCTACGTTGGGATTGTCCAAGGCGTATCCGTACCAGCGTCTTGGCCAGTGATTGACGGCGATATAATTGTTGCCATCGATTTGTTCCAGCCTCAATACCCGTTCATGGCGGTCGTTATCGGGGCCAAATGTCGCCAACACCAAAGAAGTCGATCCCTGGGGCTGGTTGATTCCCAGCCTGGCTTCAAACCAGACGATGGATCCGATATAAATCAATATCAGGACGGCAAACCCGATACCGGCCCACTTGGCGATTTTCTTTCCGCTCATCTGTTCCTCCCGTGCTCTCCACCCAACTTGATCAGGGTGGTAATCGATGTGGAGTTGAAGCTTATACGAATTCGGGGTGTGAACGAAAGCTGTCGGGCCGGGTAACAGCAGGCAAGAAAAAGGGCAGGCCCTGCCTGAAAAATCAGTAGAGCCTACCCCCGCTTCTTAAGTGCAATCCTTCTTTTTTAACTGCAAATCAAGCAAGACCTTCAGTTGCACCTGATATCGACGAGCTAGCCTATCGATGCGGTCATGCTTACCAAAGTTTTAACTTTGGTTACTGCCTGTTGTTTTTCTTATTGTGCTGGTGCTCTCCAAACTGCATGGGTTATCCAAACAGCCGGATAGTTACAATTTTCAAAGGGTGAGCTGACACCTCTTAGTGGTTGAAAACCGGTTTGTGGCAGGTCCATGCGCTGGGCCCAACCCTGAGGCGTACTGGGCACGACCGCAATGGAAACCCCCCGGCCTGCCCTGGACATATTTTCACCCGGAATCGGGCCAATCATCCTGGTATTTAGCTGCATTAAGGACGAGTCACCCGCGTCGCTGTAGTTTTTATTCACGGCTGTTGCGAAGTCCCATGCGTCTTCAATCGTCTCGCCTTCAGCCAGTAAACAGAAGCGTGAGTGCATTACAGTCGCATCTCCCGTAAAGCCATCGTTGTCCGGATTCACTGTGCGGCTGACTATGGTCGACTGCGTGGCCGGATTACAGGTATATAGATCCTGAGCCCGCACAGTCGGTTGCACCCTATTTGCAGGCGCCGCCAGGTCGGCCAGGTTTACTTCCAGGATATGACTGAAGCTTTGGAAGTAAGTCGCTATCACAAAGTCATAATTCTGGCGAAGATTGCCGTTGACCACGGCTTCCCGGTAAAACTCTGCTCCAGGCTGTGGTCCGGTGCGAGGCTGACTGCGAGCCCACTGAACCACTTGCGGCATGGTCACGCCCTCATTAAGGCTGCAATTGACTCTGTTGACCAGCAACCCCTGAGGCATATCCTGGGCAAGAGCCGGAATAGCGATTACAGGCAAAATGAACAGGGCGAGATATTTTCTTATGGATAAAAGTTTCGATCGGCATTGCATGATTGAGCTCCTTTCCTTTTATAGGACTTTTTATGAGAACTCCTCGAAAACAAACTACCGACGAGAGATGTATTGTTGCTTTGGCAATAGAGAAGCAGCCCAGGGCGGCTTTCACTGTTGGCAGTTCTGACACTACTCCTGTCCGGCAAGCGTGAATATGGTTTGATCGCACCATATAGAACAGGTTGCTGGAATGACCGCATTGTTAATGGATTGTCGCGGCGCTTTTTAGGAGATGATTCTGGAAATGATGGCGCCCCCGCCTCTTTTCGGGGTTTGGTCGCCACTCCCACGAATATTCTGGAATATTATTCCAAAAACGTGGAAGCACTGATCATACGCTCTGATTCTGGCAGGCGAAACCTTTCGTTCAATTAATTCCTCACCGCGACAACAGTAAGACTATGGATATCCCTAGCTCTAATTTCATAACATCTTCACTAGTATGGTTCTTCCCTTCGATTGCACCTTGTATTTTTGGTGTTTCGTTCAGAAAGTGTCAACAGGACCACTGTAAATATCCACATGGGGTGGCTGACCCATATTCAATCACACGACCGGATTGTAGGGTTGTAGCCGTAGAGGAAGGTAGCAATCAAGAACAACGTTCCCGTCTTTTACCGGGTCGTCATGGAAGGTCTGGCTTAGAGTATTGAATGGAACTCAACTCGCTAAAGTATTAGCAGCCTGTCATCGGGAATCAGGCATTTTCCTGAGGTTTCAACGCGAACCTAAAACCAATCAATAACACAACAGGAAAATAAAAATGAAGAGTCTTCTTACCGCACTACTACTTACATTCTCCGTCTCGGCCATGGGCCAGGCGCTTATTGTCAATGTGTTCGAACCACTACCGGGAGGGGCACAGAAGACTGCTGCCTATGCCCGGGAAGCCAAGGCGATTCATGAAGCCATGGGTGCTGGCGTGACCGTGGGTATGACTGTCGAAGGCAAGATGCACTACGCAGTCGCATTGGATAGTTGGGCCAGTTATGGCCGTTGGGCACAATCGCTTGCAGCCAATTCAGATTGGCAGGCGTTCCAAAGAAAGATCAATGCCGATCCTTCTGCGGTGCAGGTAGATAACCACATTCTGTACACGGTTGCCGCAGGAGAAAATGTAGGCCCCGGTGGTGTCTATCAGGTTTACATCTGGGAGGCTAACCAGGGAATGATTGGTCAACTGATGCAAGGCGGAATCGGCGCCAAGCCCATTCATGAAAAGGCTGGCGCAAAGGTGACTGTGCTTCGTGATGAACTTAATCGAATGCACTACGTCATGATGTTCGACAGCTGGGAAGCCTGGGGGCAATTTCAGGATACTCCCAATCCTGAATTCAATGCCTATATGCAGGAACGAACTGCAGAAGGCGCAGGCAGGCTGATAGAAGTTTACACCGCTACAGTGCAGCCCTGAGTCTCGTTCCTCAAGCCTGTAAAGGGGTGTGGTGATTTCTGCCACGCCCCTTTATATTCCTGCAAGCAAACGAACGCCATGAATCGGCCGCAAGGCTTCATGGCACCACTACATGGCAATCGCAGTCGGATAGATTCCTTCGCCCAACACAAAGCGTGAGCCTACGGCTCCCACTACTGCGGTCCGACGCGAAAGCTCCAGGCTTGCCCGCAAACGAATGAGTGGTTCGATGCCGGTACAGTGTCCCGCCATCAGGTTTTCCACGCCGATATCCTTAAGCATATCCCCGGTCCATTGCAGTGTTTCATCACTGGCAGCAAACAGGTGCAGGCCGCCCATCAAGGCGTGAATGGCTTCATCCTGAATCTGGTCCTGAATCTGACTCAGGGCATTGACCACGCCAGAGTGTCCACAGCCCAGCAACACAATGGGGCCTTCTTCCGTTCGAATCACCAGCGCCTGACTTTCCGGCAGGTGGTCTCTCACCCACTCTCCATCCAGTGACACTTCGATAGCGGTGCCGTAATTGGTTTCCGGGTGGCGACGCTCCACTGGGCCTGATACCCAAACCCCTGGATAGATTTCAGCCGCCTCATCATGAACCACAAACTCGACACCAAGCGCCTCTATTTGCGACCGCTCATTAATCATCTGGTTACTTCTGATCGAAGAGCCACCGTTGGCCCGCCGCTCGTTGAAGAAGCCATTGGCCACGTGTACACGACTAATGGCATCCGGATTAATCTGGCGCAGATTTTCGATTAACGGAATCAATCCTGTGGTGTGGTCGAAATGGAAGTGGCTGAGCACGACATCGGTGATACAGGAAAGATCGACACCGAGCACCTCTGCGTTACGGATAACCGTATCCGGGTAACGACCCGCGTCAAACAGAATGCAGTTTCCATCTGCCTGCACCAGGGCAGAAAGGCCCCATTCTCCAACGGCTGCCCCATTGGCCAGATTCGAGGAAAGTATCGTTACCTGGGCACTGCTGACCAGGGCCCTGCCATCGTCATCCATGGTGGCAGCATTGACCAGACTGCCGGTGCAAACAAGGACCAGCGTTGCGATAACACGCAAAAAGAGTTTTTCAGCGCCTGCGTTCATAAGCCTATCTCCCAATTTATCGTTGAGCTTCACAAGCAAGGGGCTTCGGTTTGCAGCTATGCCGCCAGTGATGCCAGAACCTTTCTCTCACCCGAGAAAGGCCTGCGCCCGTGCATGACCAGGAAGTTGTCCACCAGGGCCATGTCACCCGTTTGCCACCTAAGGTCAAAGGTGAACAGCTCGGCCAGGTCGGCAACGTGCTTCATGTCGAGATCGGTAATCTCCGAACCATCACCGAAACACACCACCTTGTTTTGTTGGTTCCGTTTGTCTTTCCAGCCCATAAAGGCTGCAATGAGCTGATTAAAAAAGACTTCGGTCCCGGACTCAAGAGCCTTGATGGCGGGCAGCACCGGCGTGGTTGCCTTCAGGCTGCCATCTTCCAGCCATTGCCACTGATATCCCAGTTCCTGTAGCCGCCCTTCCGCCTGCGATTGATTGTCACAATTCAATGTACTTTTCCAGCTTCGGCCCTGGCCCGATTGGGCGTCAGCAACCTCCGGCATGACATTGGTATAACGCACACCCTTTGCTTCGCATTGGGATACGAACACTGGCAACTCCTGCTTCATCTCTGAAAGCAGTAAGTCAGACCGGCAGAGAGGCGTGGCTCCGCCTTCGTCTGGCGCCTGCTCGCAAAAGAAAAACAGCTTGCTGGGGTATCGGGGGGTTTGCGCCATCTCATGATGGAGATAAATTTCAATGTCCGGGGGTGCCTCGTTGGCAGTAAAAACTTTTTCCGTGCGATTCTTTCGCACTGCATTGGAAAGCGATTCCGCGTAGGTAAATGCGGGCACGTCCAATGCACTCACAGCCGCATCGAAGTCCTGATCGGTTGTTAAGTTAAAGCCGCGAAGCAACACCGCCCCATGGCATTCCACTTGAGCCAGCAAGGAATGGCGCTGCGCCTTGATCCATTCCACGGCGTTAGTGCCTTGTGCTGTGTTCTCGATGACCAGCGGGAACTCTGAAAACGATTTGGGCTTGTTCAGATCAGTCATAAATGGGGTAAAACGTGTTGAAGGCTGCCTCGCAGAAGTCAGCCGGATCATTGTATCGGCGGTTTTTGTTCAAGGCAGAGATCGTCTCCATCTCCGCTTCACTCAATGCGAAATCAAAGATCGACAGGTTTTCGCTTAGCCGCTCTGGGTTGCTGGTCTTGGGAATGATAGCAGTGCCCCGCTGAATGCCCCAACGCAGCAACACCTGGGCGGGTGTCTTGTTGGTTCGCCGGGCTGCATCCACTACTACTGACGACTGCAACAATGAATCTTCTTCACCTGCCATACCCAGGTCTACATAGGAAAGTGACCCCAGAGGCGAAAACGCGGTCACTGCCATATTGTAGTTGTTAGCCAGTCGCAGCAGTCTTTCCTGGGTCAGGTGTGGATGAGATTCAACTTGCAGCATGGCCGGCTTGATCCTGGCGTAAGCCTGCAAGTCATTCAGCAAGCCGCTGTTGTAGTTGCATACCCCGATCTCTTTCACCAAACCGGCTTCCACCAGTTCCTCCATGGCACGCCAGGTATCCTGTAAAGGCACCGGGTCTATCACCATGCCCGGGTCTTCGGCATCGGGGTCGTGAAACCACTCCGGTGGATAGCGCGTATCGAAATCCACAAACTTCAGTGAGATGGGAAAATGAATCAGGTACAGATCAAGATAGTCCAGGCCCAGATCGGTGAGGGACTTTTCACAAGCGAGCCGCACATGTTCGGGCCGATGATAGGTATTCCAGAGTTTTGAAGTTACCCACAGCTCTTCACGGGCGCAAAGTCCTTGTGCCAGAACCTCTTTGATGCCCTTACCCACTGCTTCTTCATTACCGTAGTCTGCTGCACTGTCCAGGTGGCGGTATCCGGCATTCACTGCCTCTACAATAAGCCCCGGCACCTGCTCGCCCGGTATCTTCCAGAGTCCCAGACCGACGCTGGGCATTCTGGCCTTGCCTACTTCTATGGTATCCATTTAATCCTCAATTCGATTGACTGCTGGTCAGGTTTCACGCTCGTTCCAGACCCAGGCCAGATCGTGTTCACCCAGGAATGATTCGACCGACAATGCCTGTTGCCTTGCTATGGACTCCTGCGCTGCACTGGCAACGATCATCGCCCACAGACCCTGTTCGACCGTGGCACCATCGGCAGGCTCGCCTCGAAGCTGCGCGATAAGCGCTTCGTGTTCGAAAAACGTGGCGCCATGGTGCCCACTGGATTCGACTAGCTGCGGATAGGTCACTTCCCGCCCATCATAGTCAGGGTGGCCCTCGAGCTCCACCCTGATCTGGCCTTTGGAGCCCCTGGTTTTAAAGCTGGAGTTTTCCGTGGCGATGAGCCTGCCCTGTTCTCCGCACACGATGAGCTCTTCGTACAATTCCTGGGAGAACATGTTCAGGGTGAAGTTGGCGCGCACTCCGTTTTCGTAATCGATGATGACAAAACCATGGTCATGAATATCCGAGCTTTTTCCCTCGTATTCGAAATCCAGAAAATTCACTGCCTGACCACCACTGGCATACACTGAAACCGGTCGAGACTCCGCCATGAGATTGATGAGATCAAAGTAGTGGCAGCACTTCTCGACCAGGGTGCCACCAGAGAATTCATTGAACTTGTTCCACTGGTTCACCTTGTCCAGAAACGGAGGACGGTATTCGCTCATGCTGATGGTAGCGATCTTGCCCAGGGATTGCTGCAGCTTCACCTCGCGAAACGCTTCCGTATACTGGGATTTGAACCGGTACTGCATGCCGAGCTGAATAAAACCGGCATAGTCCCGAGCGAGTTGAACCAGTTCGGCGGCCTCTGTCAGCTTTGTCGCCATGGGTTTTTCGACGAACAGCGGCAGGCCGGTTGTGACTACTTGCTGAACAATTTCGTAGTGGGTGTAGTTAGGAGTGCAAATCAGGATGGCATCGGCAGCGCAATTATCCAGCGCCGCGCCCAGGGACGAATACACTTCGGGTTGTTGCTGCCCGGCTGCATCGAACAACGGGAGTGCCTGAGCGATGCTTTCCTGATAAGGATCAACCAGGCCCACGATCCTGGCTTGACCAAGCAACTGCGTCACGCCGATATGCTCGCGCCCGATCATCCCGGCACCGATTAACAGAAACCGGTACTGTGGGTCGGCATCTGGCAACTGCATGTTCTTAATACGCTCGGCTCGCTGGGCACTACTCTCTGAATAGAACTTCATGATTTAGATCTGGGCCTGAACGTTGGTCATTGTCTGCTCTTGCCTGATGAAGCCATACCAGCCCCAAATTCCCGCGTTGATCATCACCAGCAAGCCAAGCAGCGTATAGAACAGGGTATCAGCCCCTCCAACCAGGCCCAGTGGCGAGAAAAGCAGGTAGAGTCCGACAATACAGGACAGCAAAGTGCTTGCGCAGGGCACGGCAAACTTCCAGGGGGTCATGTCGATTTTTTTATTGGGATGAAAAGTCCAGCGATCCGTTCGCGGGTAGAGATGGCCGATTAGCAGCATCATACCAATTTCAATAATAAACAAGATGGCATACAAGTGCAGAAAGTGAATCGAGACCACATCATCCAGTACAAATTGAAAAAGCCCGTAGGCGATGATATGGAACCCCACAACCAGCTTCGGCCCAAGTGGCGGTACTCGTGTAGTGAACAGGCCGATTAATACGATAGCGATGACAGGGATATTATAGAAGCCCGTGAAGATTCTGATGATTTGCCAAAGCCCTTCCGGAGCAAACTGCAACAAAGGCGCAATTACAAAAGAGAACAGGGCAATCACCACACTGGCCCGGCGTGCAATTTTGACCATGTCCGTATCACTGATGGTCTTCTTGCTCAAGGGAGCCCACACATCCAGGCAGAACAGGGTGGCGGCACTGTTGAGCAATGAATTGAACGAGCTGAACACCGCGCCCAGCAACACCGCAAGAAAGAACCCGGTAGCCCAGAAAGGCAGGACGTCCCGTATGAGAGTGGGATAGGCCAGGTCGATGGACGCCAGGCCAGGACCATATAAATGAAAGGCAATGACGCCAGGTATCATCATGAAAAAAGGCACCAGGACCTTGAAGAATCCGGAGAACAACACACCCTTCTGCCCTTCTTTCAGGTTCTGTGCCGCCAGCGTGCGTTGAATGACATATTGGTTGGTGCACCAGTAAAATAGATTGGCAAACACCATGCCGGTGAACAGGGTGGCGAAGGGGGTGGGATCGGAAGGACCGCCTATGGCATTGAGCTTATCGGTGTGGGTCGTGGTGATGATACGCAGCCCCTCGCCGATACTGCCCTCGCCCAAAGCGGACAAACCCAGAAGCGGGACGGACACGCCCACAATCAACAATCCCACACCGTTGATGGTGTCTGACACCGCCACTGCTTTCAGGCCACCGAAGATTGCATACAGCGCACCGATGCAGCCAACACTGACGATGGTGATCAACAAACCGGTGCTGTAACTGACACTCAGCAGTGTCGGCACATCGAACAGTTGCAGCACGGCGATAGAGCCTGAATACAACACGCCGGGTATGGTGACCAAACCATAGCCCACCATAAACAGAATCACCGTCATGCGCCGGACACTGTCATCGAAACGATCACAGAGAAACTGGGGCAAAGTGGTGAACGCGCCAGCGAGATAACGCGGCAAAAAGATGAAGGCCATGCACACGGTAGCGAAGGCGGCAGTGACCTCCCAGGCCATACTGGAGAGGTTAAAACCATAGGCGCTGCCATTGAGCCCTATCAGTTGCTCTGCGGAGAGATTGGTTAACAGCAGAGACCCGGCAATAAAAACCGCGGTGAGTCCACGCCCGGCGAGAAAATACCCATCCTGGGTACCCACTTCGCCGCGTGTTTTCCGCCAGGATACAAACGCCACCATGGCCATAAAGAAGACGCAGCTGCCAATGGTGAGTGGTAGGTTTGTTGAATTCAATTTTCAGTGCCCGATTGCAGAGGTGGCTATTATGGCACAGACCAGAAGCAAATCAGTGCGCCGGATAAACAACGGGTTATACTCCCGTTTCGAACAAATTATTCAACAGGTATCGACCGGGCAATATGAATTATCTGTTAGCGGATCTGGGTGGCACCCACCTGCGCCTGGCCCAGAGCCAGAATGACAAGGTTCAACTGGTGGAGAAGCTGGTCTGCGCCGACTTCGATTCCCTCGAGGCTGCGATCAGCTACTACCTGAATGCCCATCCATTACCCGGCCCCCGTAGCTGCTGCCTGGCGGTTGCCGCACCATTGCTGGGTGACCAGGTGCAGATGACCAACAGCCCGTGGAACTTCTCGCTGGAGAAACTTAAACAGGGCTTTGGTTTCGACCAGCTCTATGCACTGAATGATTTCGAAGCCATCGCGCACGCAGTGCCCCATTTGCAGGACAATCAATTGCAGCAGCTCGGTGGCAGCAACAAAGACGCGCAAGGCAATATGGCAGTGCTCGGCCCGGGTACAGGGCTTGGCGTAAAACACCTGACCTTCACCAGCACCGGTTGGAAGGTGCTCATGGGCGAAGGGGGTCATGTGGATTTTGCGCCAGTAGATGAAACCGATTTGATGTTGTGGCAGTGCTTGCAAAAAACCCAGTCGAGTGTTGTCGCTGAAGACCTGCTCTCCGGGCGCGGTTTATTGCAAATTTATCGAGCACTTTGTGCCAGCAAGCAAACCAATGTCGAATTTGACGACGTCGCTGAAGTAATAAGCGCGGCGCTGTCGAAAAGTTGTCCCACTTCCGAGGCAAGTGCTGACCAGTTTCTGCGAATACTTGGCTCGTTCGCCGGTAACCTGGCACTTAACCTGAATACCACCGGTGGCGTGTATCTGTGTGGCGGCGTAGCTATGGCCCTGGCACCAATGTTGGCCGAATCCGGATTCAGAGATCGCTTTGAAGCGAAAGGCAGGTTCAAAAACTATGTGGCGGGCATTCCTGCTTTCCTGATCAAGGAAGCAGAGCCGGGATTACTGGGTGCACTGCGATTTCTGCAGTTGCATACTGAGAAGGCAGAGAGCTGAGTTCTGTCAATGGCTGATAAATTGAAAAAACGGGATCGCATGCTGTTCGGCCTGGTGCTGCCGGTCATCATTTTGTGCCTGGGCCTGGTCATCATCATGGCCTTGCCCAGCGGTGCAGCCGCAGCCGAGTTTGCTTCGCTGGGGGTGATGCTCATCTCGATTATTTTCTCTCCCATTATTCTTGCAGTCACAGCGGCGTTTGCCTGGAACGCTAAAGGTTCTCGGGCTGCCTGCTTCTTGCAAGGCATGATTGCTCCGGCTTTCGTTCTGGCAATTGCCCTGTCCTACCAGCTGGGATTTCTCGATGTAGTGATGTGATTGGCAGGAATTCCAGTCTTTGTCCGGGAACTTTTTTATGCCAGACTTGGACTCCTGATCGAACATACCAAAACAATAAGAGGTGAGGTCATGCAAAAAACACACGCGCGAATCACGAACTTTGTCGTCGCACTCATTCTGGGCAACGGTGCGCTGGCCCAAACTGGCAATATCATCACCGGCGAAGGCTTTCCAAACCCCAACCCCGTTGTGACCAATAACTGGGGCGAGCTCCCGCCCGGCCGTTCCTGGGGTTCTACTGCGGGCATCGATATAGATCCCACCGATGGTCACGTGGTGGCTTATGAACGTTGCGGCTCCGGCTCTGCCGGCGGACCGGGAGTTAATTGCGACAGTAACCCGGTGGCGCCAATTCTGAAATACGATCGACACACGGGTGATCTGATGGCCAATTTCGGTGCCGGTGTCATGGTCACGCCCCATGGTATTCACGTGGACGATGAAGGCAATGTGTGGGTGGCTGATTTCGCTGGCAATGATGAAGGCACCAAGGGTCACCAGGTGCACAAATTCAGCCCCGATGGCGAATTGCTGATGAGCCTGGGAACTGCTGGCCAGGCTGGCAATGACCGCAGCCACTTCAATCAGCCCAACGATGTGATTGTAGGCCCCGACGGGAGTATTTATGTAGCCGACGGACACAGCGGGCAAAACATGCTGACCGAAGAGGCGCTGGCAGAAGGTCGTAGTAATGGTCAAACGGCTAGGATTGTAAAGTTTGCACCCGACGGCACCTACATCACCGAATGGGGACGACTCGGCACTCAACACGGTGAGTTTCGCACTCCCCATGCACTGGAGTTTGATTCCCAGGGTCGCCTGTGGGTTGCCGACCGCGGCAATCACCGACTGGAGCTTTACGATCAGGACGGCAACTATCTGGAGTCACGCTACACCTACGGTCGCATCAGTGGATTGTTTATCACCGACGATGACATGGTGTATGCCATCGATTCCGAGTCCGGCCCCACACGACACACCCAATGGCATTGTGGTGTTCGCATTGGCCCGCTCAATGAAGATCGTATCGTGGCATTCATTCCCGGCTATCAAACCGCAAGCCGCGGCGAGCAAGGAACTGCTGGTGAGGGAGTCGCAGTAGATGCCGATGGCAATGTTTTTGCAGCCGAAGGGCCTGCGTCACTGCCACTGGCTGGAAGTTCCTTTACCAAGTACAGCGCGCGCTAACAATTTGGTAGGCAAACCACGTTTTTCTGTTATTGGATGAATGTGGTTTGTCGCCGAACTTATTGGCTCCACTCTCGCCCGAATTCATTGCCAAAAAAGTCGCCGCTGTTCCAGCGCGGCCTCTCGTCCGCATTGGCCACGTCGAGACCGACCATGAAATTGACTTGCGCAAAGCGCGCACCGGCCGCGTAGTCGATGGGCAGGTTCGTAGAGTCGGAGACTTGATGATAGTGGGTCTGCAAAAAGTTACCCCAGATCTCTTCTCCATTCAGGGCTGGATCATCTGAGCCATATCCTGTGGCCAGCATCACTGCCGGAATGCCCTGTTGCACGAAGCGGTAGTGATCGCTGCGTACAAAGATCGCTTCTGCCGGCATCGGGTCGTCCATCAGGCTGAGCCCCATCCCTTGCAATGCACGCTGCAAATTTTCCCTCAAAGTAGAGTGTTGAGCGCCGAACGCGATGACATTGTTAAAGGGATAGAGTATGAGTGGCATATCCAGGTTGATGTTGGCCACGATATTCTGAATGGGTACTGTGGGGTTCTCTGCAAAATATTGTGCGCCCAACAAGCCTTTCTCTTCCGCGGTGACAATGACAAACATAATGGAGCGCCGGGGTTTTTCAGGTAGCGACATCAGCAGGCGAGCATTCTCCAGCAGCGCCGCCACACCGGCCGCGTTATCCAGTGCACCATTATGAATAAGATCATCGCCATCACCGGAAGCGGGGCCAACATGGTCAAGGTGAGCCGTGAAAGTGACATATTCATTTTTAAGTACAGGATCACTGCCTTCAATGACACCGAGAATGTTGGGAGAGGTGATGGTCTCGTGGCGACTGGCCCGCTCCAGCGTCACCGATAACGGCAGCTCGAAGCCCTCAGGTGTCTCGCCACGGTCAATGGTGGCGAACACCTCTTCCAGTGAGCGGTCGGCCAGATCAAACAGACGTGCGCCTGCCTCCAGACTCAGAGCAGCTCCGCCCCTGAAAGCGGAATCCGACCCCGCCACTGTTCCATCGCGGTTGAGCACGCTCACAGAGGGCTGATGCAAATTGCGCGACAGTCTGGGAAAAGGATTCAAGCGATTGCTCAGGGGAGTCCACAAGGTAATCATGCCGACCGCGCCACGGTCAGCGGCTGCTTTTCGTTTTTCGGCACCGCTACCAAAGTGCGCGCCCTCTTCACTGGGGAAAGACTCCGGCCGACCGGCAAGGACCACGACGACCTTCCCATCGACATTCAGACCTTCATAATCATGGTGATTCAGCCAGTCAGATTCGATGCCATAACCGGCAAACACCAGCGGAGCGGTTAACGCTTCTTCGGTACGCGCCATGGGTGCACCGGAAACAAACTCTTCCCGAAACTGAAAGACTTCATCACCTTCGGCTGTGTGTACCACCATTGAAGCGGCGTCCAGGTCGCGATAGGCGCGGCGAAAACTGATGTCCTGGAAGTAGCTGCCATTGTTACCTGCCGGTTGCACACCGATCTGGGCAAATTCAGAAGCCACGTAACGAGCAGCAATTTCGAAACCCGCTGTGCCGGTGTCGCGGCCACCCAGGTAATCATCGGCGAGGAATTTTATGTGGGCTTCGACACGCGCAGGATTGGCTTGAGGCAAGCCCGTCTGGGCATTTGTAAAACCAAATGTCGCACCTGATGTAACCAGGATTAGCAATAATGTTGAGTAGAGTTTGCTCATAGGAAATTCCGATGCCAAATAGAAGTGGGTGGTAAGTTAATCAATTTATCTTGAGTTGCACAATGGGGGCGACCAGGCAGGAGTGGAAACTATCCTGGTGGAAATACCATGTCTCAATACTCGCTACCCAAGACCTCGCAGAAACTCGACCAGCAATTCGCTGACAACTTCACTCTGCTCCTGCTGTACCCAGTGGCCGGCGCCATCCACCAGGTGTACTGCGCGCATATCCGTACAGGCTTCTTGCTGCATGCGTTCAAAGGAACCGGGGCTCTGGTAGGTCCCCCAGTCGCTGGCACCACTGATAAACATGGAGGGTTGGTCAATGGTCTTGCCAGCATAGAGCTGGACTTCGGCATTGCCAATACCGCTGCGGCCCATGCGATAGCCGTTGAGCCCGCCCTGGAATCCGGTACGACCATATTCCTCGGTATAGACAGCAAGCTCCTCATTGCTCAGCCAGTTGTTGTTGGCAATTTCTGCTGCGCTGGGCATATGCTGGGCAACGGTTTCCGCCATGCCCATGTCGTAGTCCATGATGTAATAGGTGGGCATCCTGGCCCATTCTTCGGCGGTGCGCGATGCCAATCTGAAAGGCTGGTTTTGTTTCCAGTCGGCGCTCTTGTGATGGTAGTAGGCACGAATGAAATTGTCCAAACCCTGGGCGGCGTGCCACATATTGGGATTGGCTTCGCGGGTGGTGTAATAACGTTGATAGTGCTTGCGAGGTCTGGACAGGGCTGCCAGGTCTGCATAAACATCCGTGCTGGCTTCTTCCGCGGGCGGATTGCGGTCGGTGTCGAAGGGAATATCCGGCGTGCCACTGAAAGGCGCACTCATCATCACTAGCGAAGGAAAAATGTCGGGCCGGGTCACCGCGCACCAGGCAGCGAGAGGGGAACCGGCGTCGTGGCCAATCACACCTGCCACCTGCCGATAGCCCAGGGCATAAACTAGTCCAATGGCATCCCGGACTTTGTTCAGTCGACGAAATGGGGTCAGATCGGCATCGTAATCACTGCTCCAACCGGTGGTGCGACCAAAACCACGCACGTCTGGTGCGATCACATGATAACCGGCATTAGCCAGAGGCATCATAATTTTGCGCCAGCTGTACGCCAATTCCGGAAAACCATGTAACAACAGTAATGCAGGTCGGTTACGATCTTGGTAACCCGCTTCCAATATATGGATTCGCAGCCCGTTAACATTTTCTACGAAACGGGAGCGTATTCCGTCCGGCAACCATCGGTCCGGATAGGGATCATTCAAGGTATTGATGGTGTCGGGGATCTGGCTGAAGAGCTGCCTGGATAACAACAACGATGGTGCCGACAGTGCCATGCCTTGCAGAACCTTTCTTCTTGTATGCTTGTTCATAATTCCGGCCCTCAAGGGCTGCAGAAGAATTGGTGACAATAGGGACAGATCTGTTTTCGCTTTTGAGTTCCTCGAGCAGACTGCCCCATTGGTGCCCTCGGTGCTCAGCCTGGGTATGGCTACCAAGCGGCTTTTTATTGCCAATTGTCGCTGGAATCTACCATATCGCCGCGGTTCCGGCACCCCGTGAAAGTCCCAAGATGGCGCTGACACCGGGGCTCTGGACAAAGCGGCTCGCGCAGCATACCTTCTGGTTATTGGCCTGATGGCCAAACCCTATATAAGAAGCAAGAATAAGAGGTTCTCATGGCAAGAAGTGCTCTCCAGATTCAATTGACCCTATCAGCCCTTCTGTTGGCGCTTTCCGTACCTGTGCTGGGCCAGGCCGTTATCGATAATTACAACCCGGTCACCGACGCGCGGCTGCTTGATCCCGAAGATCACAACTGGCTCTCCTATCGTGGCAACCTGGAAGGCTGGGGCTTCAGCCCGCTGGACGAAATTGATGCGAGAAATGTCAGTGAGCTGGAGCCGGTATGGTCTTTTTCAACTGGCGTGACCGGCGGGCACGAGTCACCCCCCATTGTGAACGATGGCGTCATGTTCGTGACCACGCCGGGCAACCTGGTGTATGCCCTGGATGCAGCCAGTGGCGACATGCTGTGGCGCTACCAGCACGATTTACCGCAAACCTATATTGCATTTCATCGCACCAACCGTGGCGTGGCGTTATATGGAGACAAGGTTTATACGGCGACGCTGGATGCCAGGGTGATTGCACTGGATGCGGCCACTGGCGAGAAGGTCTGGGACACGCCCGTGCAGGACAACAGTTTTGGTTATTACATCACCATGGCACCGCTGGCCATTGACGGCAAGATCATGGTGGGCACCTCCGGTGGCGAGCTGGGCATTCGCGGCTTTGTGGTGGCACTGGATGCTGAAACCGGCGAAGAACTATGGCGAACTTATACAGTGCCAGCACCTGGCGAGCCAGGCAATGAAACCTGGCCAGGCGAGTCCTGGCGTACCGGTGGCGCTGCAGTCTGGGTGCCGGGTCATTATGATGAAGAGCGTGGCCTGGCTTATTTTGGAACAGGCAATCCAGGACCGTGGATTGGTGATCAGCGACCTGGAGATAATCTTTATACCAACTCGGTCATTGCCCTGGATGTAGACAGCGGCGAGATTCGTGCTCATCACCAGTACCACTGGAACGGTTCCTGGGATTGGGACGAAGTCTCAACTCCGATCCTGATGCCGGTAGAAAGAAACGGTCGTGTATTCGACGCACTGGTTCATGCCGGACGCAATGGTTACCTGTGGACCCTGGAGCGGCACAACGATCGTATCGGCTTTATCGATGCCGAGCCCTATGTCTATCAGAACGCTTTTGCCAGTATCGATCCGGAAACCGGGCGGCCCACTTACGATCCGGCACACAAACCCACTACCGGTTCCTCTACCGACTTTTGTCCGTCCCTGTGGGGTGGCAAAGACTGGCCTCCCGCGGCTTACAATCCGGAAACCGGGTTGATGTATATCCCCGCCAATGACAACCATTGTGGTGCCATTGAGGGCCGGGAAGTGACTTACATGCCGGGCAGTTCCTATACGGGCGCACGCACCCAGTTCACCCTGCGCGATGGCGCCGATACCATTGGCGAGATCCAGGCCTGGAACATGAACACCGGCGAAGAAGTGTGGACACGGGAATTTGCCGACCACAACTGGGGCGGCATCCTGACCACTAGCGGCAATCTGATATTCAGCGGCGGCACGCCCGACCGCTACTTCCGTGCACACGATGCCACCTCTGGCGAAGAACTGTGGAGCTTCCGCACCAATTCGGGAATCATCGGCGTTCCTTCCACTTTTGCGGTTGATGGCAAACAGTATGTGGCTATTCAGTCAGGTTGGGGTGTGGATGCCGCATCGAAAACCGCGCGCATCGATCAGCAGCGTGGCACACGAACTTTCGTGCCCCAGGGTGGCGTGGTCTGGGTCTTTGCCCTGCCCGACTAACCAATAAAAAGAGACCAGGCGCCTTATGCACAAGTTAAATTTGGTCATCTTAGCGCTCGCTTCCTCACTTGTTGCCGGTATTGCAACAGGGCAGTCTTCGCCGTGGCCGTATTGGGGTGGCAACAAGGCTTTCAACCGATACTCTTCCGCAGACCAGATTGATGCCAGCAATGTGGATGAGCTGGAGATAGTCTGGTCGCGCCCTGCCGTCGATTCCTCACTGACCGATGCCTTCCCCCAATTGCGAATCTCCGGAAACCTCAGGGGCACGCCGATTTATCATCAGGGTGTGCTCTATGTTTCCAACGGCATCGGCCTGGTTGAAGCGTTCGACCCTGCCACGGGCGAAACCCTCTGGGTGCAATCTCTGGAGGACAATACTTTATCTGGCGCACGAAACAATGGCACACGTGGCGTTGAGATCTGGCAACAAGGCTCACAAACCCGATTGCTGGCAGTGCGCGGCGGAACACTCTATGCGCTGGACCCGGATACGGGCGAGTTACAGACAGACTTTGCCGACAATGGTCGTCTCAACCTGATCCCCGAAGGCGCCAACAGTTTCAGCCTGGTTTCCAGCGGCCCCTTAGTGGTGGATGGTGTCATCGTCATTACCGGTACCGTTGACGGTGCCGGTGACAGTGGTACCACCTGGCGCGGCGTGCTCTCTGAAGATGTGCGCGGATTCGATGTTCGTACCGGAGAACATTTGTGGACTTTCCATGCCGTACCCCGGGAAGGTGAGTTCGGCACCGACACCTGGGGCAATGAGAGCTGGCGGGAATCCGGCGACCTGGGTTCCTGGTGTTGTCTCAGCGCGGACGAAGAACTGGGTTATGTGTATGTGCCCTTCACGGCGCCCACTGCCGCCTACTACGGGGGTCATCGGCCGGGCGACAATCTGTTTTCAAACAGCCTCGTTGCCATCGATGTAAGCACCGGCGAGAGAGTCTGGCATTTTCAGATGGTGCATCACGATGTGTGGGAATATGACAATGTGGGACCACCGATACTTGGCGATATCGTCGTGGATGGCCGGCCAATCAAGGCGGTCATGCAGGCCAACAAGACCGGCTGGGTGTATGTGTTTGACCGGGTTACCGGCGAACCCGTCTGGCCCATCGAAGAAGTGCCAGTGCCCCAGTCTGATGTGCCCGGGGAACAGCTCTCGGCCACTCAGCCCTTCCCAACCAAGCCTGCACCTATCGCAACCCAGGGAATTACCCTGGAAGACATCATTGACTATCCTGAAATCGGACAGATTGCCCGCGCTACTGTGGCCAACTTTGTCATTGGTCCCATATTCACGCCTCCCACGCTAATCAGTGAGGAGCCAGGTGGCACACAAGGCACACTGACCTTGCCCGGTTCCTGGGGCTCAGCCAACTGGAACACCGGCGCCTTCGATCCGGAAACGGGTTATTACTACGGCTTCACCAACGACATTCCCCGTGTTTACCGTCTGGAAGCCACCGATGACCCGGACGCAGAAATGGATTACTGGAGCCCAAATCGTGAAGCGCCTTATCTCGACGGCATCCCACTGACCAAGCCACCCTGGGGTCGAATCACCGCCATCGACATGAACCGGGGCGAACACGTGTGGCAGGTTGCCAATGGTGATTCCCTTTCCGACCATCCCGATCTTGAAGCACTGGATTTAAGTACGCTGGGCATCGCCAGTCGGCCTGCAGCGCTGGTCACCAGGACCCTTTTGTTTATTGGTGAAGGCAGCAATAACCATGGCGGCACACAACCCAATATGTGGGGAACGGCATTCCGGGCTTATGACAAGCGAACCGGTGATGTACTGTGGCAAACGAACCTGCCTTCCGGCACAACCAGCTCGCCCATGAGTTACATACACGATGGCAAGCAATACATCGTGGTTGCCGTGGGCAGCCTGGGCGACCCTGGCCAGTGGGTGGCTCTTGCCCTGCCATAATTAATATTGATGAAGAGATCGAAATGAGCTTCGGCATTACCAAAACCATTCCCGTATCCCGGGGTCAGGAAGGCATCGACTGCCTCTATGATGGTTCCCGTTCCGATTTTGAGTTTCACATGGCAGGCAAACCCTCAAAGCTGAAAGTCGGGGATTTTGTCTACACCATTTTCCAGGATGAACTGGTCGGCCGCTGTGTCATTACCGAATTTATTGGTGGCGCGACCAATCCGAAATCAGGGCGGGCGCGCACACTCATCATGGTGGCCTGCCCCGGTGAACGCCTGAAAAAACCGATACCACGCAAAGGACACCGGGGTACGCGTTATTACGATGGGGCCGACTGGCCAGGTTAAACCATGATGCCGCGCACCTTACTGTTATTCGTTTCCCTTGTTCTGGTTAATCACAGCCTGGCTCAGTCGCCTGGCATTTCCAGGGTTACGGATGCACTGCTGCAGGATCCCCCTGCCGGGTCATGGCTTAGCTGGCGCGGCGGCCCCGATGCCTGGGGTTACAGCGCGCTGGATGAGATCAATCGCGACAATGTAGACGAATTACGGCTGGTGTGGTCCTGGGCCATGGACGATACCGGCGCAGGCGAGGCTGCTCCACTGGTGCATGATGGTGTGTTGTTTCTGCCCAACCCCCGTGGCGTGATTCAGGCGCTCGATGCAGCCAGTGGTGATTTACTCTGGGAATATCGACCTGGCATTACTGCGGTTGCTGAAGGTGCCGATCCCATCACCCCGAACGAACTCGGCGATGCCGCCATGCCGACCACTGCCTATGCCGGTGTCGGACGTGGAGTACAAAAAAACATTGCCCTTTATGGCAACCAGGTGTTTGCGGCGACGGAAAACGCCAGCCTCATCGCACTGGATGCCAACACGGGAGAGTTGCAGTGGGAAACCCGTACTGCCAACCCTGCGCTGGGTTACCACTACACGGCAGGACCTGTAGTTGCCGATGGGGTTCTGGTGACTGGCATCACCGGTTGCTCACGCTACAAGGATGATGTGTGCTTCATTACTGGTCACGATCCAGTCAGCGGCGAAGAACTCTGGCGAACTTCTACCATAGCCAGACCCGGTGAGCCCGGTGGTGACACCTGGGATGATCTGCCGCTGCGTTTTCGGGCCGGGGGTGATGCCTGGGTAGCGGGCAGTTACGACGCGGAGACTGGCCTGGTGTACTGGGGCACGGCACAGGCCAAACCCTGGGCAAGAGTCGTGCGGGGAACCGATAGTGACGCGCTGTATACCAATTCGACCCTGGCGTTAGATCCTGACACAGGTGACATGGTCTGGTACTACCAGCATCTACCAGGCGAAAGCCATGACATGGATGAGGTGTTTGAAAACGTCCTGATCGACATCGATGGGCAACGCTCCCTGTTCAAGATCGGCAAACTGGGCATACTCTGGCAATTGAATCGTGAAACCGGCGAGTACATTCACGCGACCGATCTCGGTTACCAGAATATCGTTTCCCTGGACCCGGTAACCGGCCAGGTGCGCTATCGGGATGGCATGATTCCGCGTATCGGCGAACAACTGGACATGTGCCCCAGCACTTCCGGATTCAAAAGCTGGCGTGCCATGTCTTATGCACCCGAAACATCGGCTCTCTATATTCCCATGACGCTTAACTGTGAGCTGGCCACCTTTGGACCCGTTGAACAAGTGTTAGGCGGCGGGGGAACCGGGCCGGTTCGACGCATCAATACGCCTCATCCTGATGCCGGTGATGACCTGGGTGAGATACTTGCTGTGACCATTCCCGATGGTGAAGTGCTTTGGCGTTATCGCTCACGCCCTACTGTGAACACTGCCACTTTGACCACTGCCGGTGGCCTGGTCTTCGCTGGTGATTTCGATCGCTATGTTTATGCACTGGATGCAGCCTCGGGCGAGAAACTCTGGCAAACCCGGGTGACCACATCGGCACAAGGCTTTCCTATCAGTTATGCGGTGGATGGCAAACAGTATGTTGCCATTCCTGCTGGCACCAGTGGCGCAAGCTGGGCTTCCATGTTGCCCCGGGACCTGTCTCCCGAGATCCAGCGACCACGCAGCGGGAATTCCCTGCATGTGTTTGCGCTGCCGGACTAGAGGCGATGGCCACCCGATTCTTCCTTCTTTATATAGCCATGGCTTTCTCGGCCGCCTTAACTCTTTCCGTCAGTTGGGCGCAGTCATCTCATCCTTTGCATGCCGGTATCTATTCTGCCGAACAGGCAAGCAGGGGAGAAGCCGCCTATATGGCCAACTGCGCCTCCTGCCATGCCAATGACCTCAGGGGCAACAGCAACAGTCCGGGGCTGATCGGCGTGGGATTCCTGTTTTTGTGGGAGGAGCGACCCCTGGCAGAGCTGTTTCAGAAAATGCGCGATGAAATGCCCACGGACCGCCCCGGCAGTCTGCCCGCCGAAACCTATGTGGACCTGCTGGCATTTCTGCTGCACAGCAATGGCTACCCTTCCGGGTCCAACGCGCTCACCACCGCTGTGCTCGCGGACGAAACCCTGTCCATCATCGCCCCGCCTTAAAAATGTGAACTGCATCACACTTCTCATCCCGGCGCAGGGTCGCGCCACCGCCCTGAACCACCCTTTTACCGTAGCAGTAAGGTCTCATGCTGCTAGAATAGCGGTCCCGGCAAAGCCCCCTTAAGGCAATATTCTGGAAAGCACCATGCTGCAGGAAGCAACAGACGATTTCGGCGAACTACTCGCCCTGCTGGACAAGGCCCATCAGTCCCTGTCCAGATACTGGCTCGGCCAGGACTTTGTAATCGAAGTACTGCTCACCAGTGTCATCGCCAAAGGCCATGTGCTGCTGGTGGATGTGCCTGGCGTGGGTAAGACTACCCTGGCCAAGAGTATGGCCCAGGTGCTGGGGCTGGATTTCAATCGTATCCAGTTTACCAACGACATCCTGCCTGCGGATATTCTTGGCGGCAGCATCTACAACCCCACCGACGGAAAATTTTCCTTTTCACCGGGGCCGATCTTTACCGACTTTCTGTTAGCGGACGAAATCAATCGCGGTCCCACCCGCAGCCAGTCTGCATTCCTGCAAGCCATGGAAGAAGGCTACGTGGCGGCAGAGGGTTCCAACCATCCGCTTTCGGATCTATTTACCGTTATCGCAACACAAAACCCCATCGACTTCGACAGCACCAATCCCTTGCCCGAAGCACAACTCGACCGTTTTCTTACTTCCATCAGCCTGGGCTATCCCGATGAAGAAGCTGAACTTCACCTGCTCAGTGACTACAAGAACAATGTGCGCACTGAACCCGAAGCCGTGCTGAACAAGGAATTCGTGGCGCGGCTTCGTCAGGCCTGCGATGAAGTCTTCCTCCATGAAGACCTGATGCGTTACATCATCGACATCAGTCGTAAGACCCGGGAAGACCAGCGCATCAACCTGGGCATCTCCCCACGCGGATCCATGCACCTGGCAACAGCGGCGAAAGCCTATGCGCTGGTGAAGGGACGGCAGCAGGTTCAGGCAGACGACATCCAGAAACTGCTACCCCCGGTCTGGGACCATCGCGTGTTACCACGCCACGGACGCGACAACGACAGCACCCTGGCCCATGAAATTCTGCAGGACATACTTCAACAGGTGCCTGTACCACGATAGTGGATACTGAACCATGAGGGAACTGGCCGACCGACCGCTCCGAGTACCCAACGAACTGATAGTGATTCACTGGTGGCGGCTGTTTCGCTGGTTTGCCAACCTGCGCCTGGTGCCCCGAATCAGGGAGCATGCGGCCCGGCCACTGATGCGCCTTTATCGGATCACCTTCTATGATGGCCTGACCCGTGTTGGCAAGATTCTTCTGGTCTGCTCGCTGCTTATCTTTTTGTTCAGCTACCGGGTTAACAGCGATTTTCTCCTGCTGACTGCCGCTGTCACCGCTACCTTGATTGCGTGGAGTATTGCGCTGGGTTTTGCCTACAGGCCCAAAGTGCAGTTAAAAAGAAATACACCTGACACGGCTGTTGCCGGAGAAATGTTCACCTCGAATATCTCCATTCACAATATCGGTAACAGAACGCTCTATAACTTTGCCGTCCGTGAGATGGTGGTACCCGATGGCCAATGGCCCAAAGAATGGCAGCGGCCTTACCAGGAACAACTTCCGGCAGGACAGCAAACGCAAACCTCGGTCAGTTTCATACCGCGCAAGCGAGGCAAGCTGGATCTCTCTGGCCTGGCCATTCAAAGTTACTTCCCGTTTTTCCTCACCCGGTTTACCCAAAGAGTAGCAACTGAAGCCACTGTCTACGTGCTGCCAGCAAGACTGAACATCGCCCTGCCTTCCCTGAGGCAACTGGCAGAGCAGGCCAGCAAGCAACTCACTCTGGGCTATGAGAACACGCGACAGGGACCGGCGCTGGAATACAGTTACTCCCGACCCTACCAGACCGGTGATTCACTGCGTCGATTGGACCATCGGGCCAGCAGTCGCTATGGCGAACCCATGAGCAAGGTGTTTGAAGGCGCCGAGGAAATCCGCCGGGACCAGGTCTATCTGATGGTAGATCTGACCTTGCAGGACTTTCTCCTGTGGCAGCGGCGCCCCACCAACAGCAAACCCCTGGACGAACGCCTGGCGCTGGCGGTTGAGCTGGGCATGTCGGCGCAAAACGAGGGCTTTAGCCTGGCCGCACTGGCCACTGGCAAGCAATGGCACAAGGTGGAGTCCCTGTCCGAATTCAACCAGCACATTGCCACCTGTCTGCCAGAAAAAGCCGCCGCCCATCCGGCCACGGCATTACCGGACACGATTCCAAATGAACATGGCCTTTGCGTTTTGGTCACCGGCAGGTGGTCCGACGAGGCACAACAGAAAGTGGAACGCTGGCAGAAAGCGGGCATCGTGGTGCTGGTGTTTCTGATAGCAAAAAGCAAAGAACATCAGGACGAGCTGCCGAGTGGGAAACAGTTTATTGAAGTGCAACTGGGGGAGGGTTCAGCCTGATGTCCCTGAGTACTGCTTTTCTGACTTCTTTTCTGGTGCTGCTGTCCTGGCATCTCGGTCTGTCTATGGAGCTGCTTGTAGTCAGCTACCTGGGCACCGCCTTGAGTGTGCTGGCGGGATTAAAACTGCTGACAGTCGAACGTCCTACCTGGGGCCTGGTGTTTGTCTTGCTGGCCACGGGCGCCTTTATTGGCAACCAGATTCTCGAGGACTGGGCACTGGAAGGCTCCTGGCCCCAGGACAATGGCCTCGGTGCCGGGCTGGTAATCGGCATTCTCATTTACATGATCTGGGTATTCGCAGCTCGTGCCAGCGAGCGCACCGAGCTGGCCATGGACCGGGATACACAAACCGTTCTGGTGACGGGCTTGTTGCTGCTGTTGCTCATGGCCCCGCCGGAAAGCACCGTGGTATTTTTGTTTAATGAAAGACTGGGAACGCTGACCCTGATAGGCATCGTCCTCGCCTGCCTGACCCTGCTGGCGGATCGGTGTGGGGCTCAACTCAGCTCCAGACTGCTGTTGTTGGTGCCGGTGCTGATTACCATACCCCTGTTCAATGAAGCACTGGAGATGGGTCAACGCCCGGTTATCCGACTGGTTGGCAATCTCATGCCCAGCCCTCGTGTCTTTACTCCCACGGGTTTTTCTCCCAGCCAGCAACTGAGTTCGAGTTCATTCCTGCGTCCCTCTTCTCGTGCAGTGATGCGCATCCACGGCGACCAGCATCCGGGCCGCTATCTGGTAGGAAACAGATTATCGGTGCTGGATGATGAACTGGTATGGCGTGCGGTGGGTTCCGAGGCCAGGGCGCTCACTACCTTTGATGCGGAACTGTCTGAGTCTGGCGACTGGGTCTACCCGGTAGACAATGCCCACAACACCCAGGACATCGTGCCCAGGTCTTTCACCGTGCACAGCCTGACCAGCGACTACTTCGTGTTTACCAGTCCCGGTACCACGCATATTTCCGGACAGTTTGATTCACTGGCCAGGGACCCGGGGTACTCCTATGTTTGGACCGCGGGCTTCGATCGCGGCGCTGACCGCCGTTGGCATATCGAAGTGGCTCGCGACTCCCAAGCTGATGAGCCGCAGCGCCAACATCTGCTGCTTCCCAGTTTCTGGGACGACTCCTTACAGCTCAGGAGTGAAGAATTCCGGGGCAGCAGTCGTGAAGACACCGTGCGCAACCTGGTTGGCTATTTCACCACGCGCAATTATTCACTGAGCACAGACTTTGATGACGAACAGCCTTTTCATGATTTCTTCCTCAATGACAAACCCGCCTACTGCTTCTGGTTTGCTTCCGGTGCTGCCCTGGCCATGCGCGCCAATGGGATACCCACACGGCTGGTCAGTGGCTATGCCATCAATGAACAGATTTCATCAGATATCTGGCTGGTGAGAGATCGTGACGCACACTCCTGGGTGGAGTGGCAGGATGAAAATGGTTACTGGCACACGGTCGATCCGACGCCACCGAGCATTGAATCTTTCTTCGGCGGGTATGAATCCTCCCGGGTGAGCAGGTGGTACCACTACCTGGCGGGTGAATGGCAAAACCTCATAGACAGGATTCTCGCCGACGCCTTACTGGCCAACGTCATTCGTTTCGGCGGCATTGTCATTCTTGTCTTCCTGTTCGTGCGGGAATATCGACGCTTGCGTAGCGCGAGACAATCACTGGACAACCGGGCACGACGCTGGCAAAAACTGTGGCAGCGTTTCCTGCAAAAAGCCAGGCTCCCGGCCCAACCGGCGTGGACCGCGGCAGCCTATGCCGACAACCTCCCGCCCACCTGGGACGAATCGAGTCAGTCTGCGGTCAGACGTTTTCTCGAGGAATACAATCGCCAGCGCTTTGCGCCTGATGACGAACAAGCCATCAAATCCGTAGAGAAGTCGCTGGACGCCTGCATCAGGGAACTGGCCAGCCAGTAAACCAGCTTAATTCGCCTGCGATCTTCCGCATTCCTGTTAGAATCCTGTTATATCAATTCCCACTCAACCCTGTGGTAAGGAAGCAGTCCCATGCCTGAATACAGAGCCCCGGTTCGGGATATTCAATTCGCTCTCTATGATGTGCTCGATGCGGAACAGCACTATGAGCGTATCGGTGCTGAAGAAGCCAGCCGCGATCTTATCGATGCCATCATTGCCGAGGGCGGCAAGTTCGCCGAGGAAGTGTTGGCACCCCTGTTTCAGTCCGGTGACGAAGAAGGCTGTCAATTCAAGGATGGTGTCGTCACCACTCCCAAAGGATTCAAGGAAGCCTACCAACAGTATGTGGAAGGTGGCTGGCCTGCCATCGCGGGTGATCCTGCCTATGGCGGGCAAGGACTTCCCGAATCCCTGTCAGTTGCACTCAATGAAATTATCAGCACCGCCAACTGGGCCTGGGAGATGTATCCGGGCCTCAGTCATGGAGCCAAACTGACCCTCGCGGCCTACGGCACGGAAGAACAGAAACAAACCTATCTGAGCAAACTGATCAGTGGTGAATGGACCGGCACCATGTGCCTGACCGAATCCCACTGCGGAACGGACCTGGGGCTTTTGAAAACCAAAGCAGAACCTCAGACCAATGGCAGCTACCGCATCAATGGCACGAAGATTTTTATTTCCGCCGGCGAACACGACATGGCAGAAAACATCGTGCACATAGTTCTGGCCCGCCTGCCCGATGCCCCTGCCGGCACCAAGGGCATCTCCCTGTTCGTCGTACCCAAAAAGAAAGCAGAAAGCCTTGAACACAACAATGTCAATTGCGGCTCTATCGAACACAAGATGGGGATACACGGCAATGCAACGGCGGTGCTGAATTTCGACGATGCGGAAGGTTATCTGATTGGTCCTGCCAACGGTGGCCTGCGCTGCATGTTCACCTTCATGAACTTCGCCCGCCTGGGCACTGCTTTGCAGGGCATGGCAGCAGCAGAGCTTAGTTACCAGGGTGCCCTTGCCTATGCCAAGGAAAGACTCGCCATGCGCGCACTGTCCGGACCGAAGTTTCCGGAACAACCGGCCGATCCGATCATCGTTCATCCGGATGTACGCCGCATGTTGTTGACCCAGCGTGCGATCTCCGAAGGCGGTCGCGCCATGATCTACTACTGCTCACAACTGGGCGATGTACTTCACGCCGAGAACGCCAGCAAGGAAGAGAAGGAAGAAGCCGAGGCCATCATGAATGTGCTAACGCCCATTGCCAAGGCATTCCTGACAGAAACCGGTTATGAGGCGGCCAACCTGGGTGTGCAGGTGTTCGGCGGCCATGGCTACATCAAGGAATGGGGCATGGAACAAATCGTGCGGGACACCCGAATCTCCACGCTCTACGAAGGCACAACCGGCATCCAGGCGCTGGACCTGATCGGTCGCAAGGTACTGTCGGACAGCGGCGGCATGTTGCGCAACTGGACACGCATCATTCATCGCTTCTGTCGCGACAATGAAAACCGCAAGATGCGGGAGTTCATTCGCCCCTTGCGCAGGCACTACCGGGAATGGGGAACCTTCACCCGCAAGCTTGGCCTGAAAGCCTATAAAAACCGTGATGAAGTGGGCGCCGCCGCCTACGACTATCTCATGTACGCCGGCTATGTAAGCCTGGCCTATTTCTGGGCAAGGATAGCCGACGCCGCTTACCGAAAACTCGATGAAGGTACCGACGATCCTGCTTTCTACCAGGGCAAGATCAAGACCGCGCGTTTCTACTACAAGAAGTTGCTGCCCAGGGCAAAGATGCACAAGGAAACCATGCTCAGCGGAGCCAAGACCCTGCTGGATTTAAATGTGGAAGAATTCTGACGATGTTGTTAACGTAGCACCCACTTTCGCCAGGCGTAAAAAAAGCCGGCCCCACGAGAGGCCAGCTTTCTCTGAAACAACTGAGAACTAAAAGTTAGCTACTTACTTCTTGCGTGATTTGGCTTTTACTGCGGGCTTGCTTGCCGGCTTGCGCTTGGCAGGGGAAGTAGCAGGTTTAGCGGAAGTTGTTTTCTTCATTCGATGTTTCTCCAAAAAGCATCACCGATTGTGATGCAGTCGGAATCTTATGCCTAATTTGGTAAAACACAATAGTCTGGTAAAAATATATTTGGGCCCTGCCCCGGCTGGTTTGGCCGCTCGCAAGCCTGTCCGCAACCACAACTGACAACGAAAAAGTGATTAGATCCCTGTTCAAGCTTTCCTCCCTCCTGCTCGGCGTGGCGCTGCTGCTCACTGGCCATGGCCTGCAGCTGGCCATCGTGCCCCTGCGCTCGGAACTCATGGGCTGGACGGCCACCCAGGTCGGCATGCTCAGTTCCATTTACTTCATCGGCTTTGTAATCGGTTGTTTTTCCGTTCCGCGCATTGTTGCCCGCATCGGTCACATCCGGGCCTTCGCTTCGCTGACCACCATCATGACCGCCAGCATTCTTATCTTCCCTATCGCCGACTTCCTGCCGGCATGGATGCTGCTACGCATGCTCACCGGAATTGCGATTGCCGGTTTGTATCTGGTCATCGAAAGCTGGCTCAACGAACAGGTCGGTAAAGAAGAAAGAGGCGGCGTGCTCGCTGCCTACACCGTGATCGTGCTGGCAGGGCTGGCCTGCGGACAACTGTTGCTAAACCTCGCCCCGGTAGAAGGCGACCGCCTCTTCATGCTGGCAGCCATCTATATTGTGCTGGCCGCCTTGCCGGTCTGTCTTACCGGCTCCAGTCATCCCCGGGCCATCCCCCAGGCAAGCTTCTCGCCCATGCTGGTGATCAAGACCTCACGCGCAGCAACAACAGGTTCTGTCGTTTCAGGCATGGTCTCTGGCGCAATCTACGGTCTCGGCCCGTTGTTCGGATTGCAGATCGGCATGGAAGTCATGGCCATCAGTTTCATGATGTCCCTGGCCATTACCGGCGGAGCTCTCTCTCAACTGCCACTGGGACGCATGTCCGACAAGATCGACCGCCGAATAATTCTGCTCATCTGCATGCTCGCAGGCGCAGGAGTTTCCATACTGGCATTGATAATGCCAGTCAGCACCGTTCCCGCAATCATGTTCCTTTTCGGCGCTGCCGTTCTCCCCATCTACGCAATCAGCCTGGCCCTGGCAAATGACAATGCCGGAGATGGACAGTTTCTGGAAATCGGCACCGGCCTACTGATGATGAACGCCCTCGGTTCCATCGTCGGCCCTCTGCTGGCGTCCCAACTCATAGACAGACTCGGTCCCGAATATTTCTTCGTCTACCAATTGGTCG
This sequence comes from Gammaproteobacteria bacterium, assembly GCA_040218615.1. Taxonomy (GTDB): domain Bacteria; phylum Pseudomonadota; class Gammaproteobacteria; order Pseudomonadales; family Pseudohongiellaceae; genus UBA9145. The sequence goes on along the minus strand of JAVJRC010000007.1, from coordinate 56,953 downwards.
TCCTGATACTCGGAGCCTTGCTCGTGATCCTGATGATTCGCACCAAGCCCGCCGCCACCGGACCCCACAGCGACTTCAAACTGGCCACCACCGCCGCCGGCCAGGCCGCCCTGGAACTGGACCCCCGTGTCGATGAAGACACATTGGAACCAGATACCCAGGTCGATGAGAACATTGATGACCCGAACAACAACGCTGACTAGTCGACCCGCACCAGGGTAGCGGCTCAAATTTTTTACGTAGAACTGTGCCTGTGCGGCTGGGTTGGATAGTGGCTTAGTTTTTTTGTGGAACTGTGCCTGCGCGGCTGGCAGCCAGGTAGCAAAGTTTGGGACACGCCGTAAACCCATCCCTGGGGGCTCGGGAGCAGCATCCCTGCTGCTCACGGTCCCAATCTTTGCTACCTGACTCCCAGCCTCATAGTTCGGAGCAACTTTCCAGGTTGAGCCACTATCCAACCCAGCCGCACAGGCATAGTTCTTCAAACAATACTGAGCCACTATCCCACGTAACCCAACAGCTTCTGGACAAGATGCAACCGCAGCGCTACAGTCTCCAGTCCCCTATTTAGATACTCTTCACACAACAAACAACAATAACAAGCAGTTAACAATACAGGAGATCCCCATGCGCAATACATTGAAGAGCCTGGTCTGTGCCCTGCCCCTGGCGATTACCGCCAGCGTCACCGCCCAGGACAGCGATCAAACCTACGCCACCTACATCACCGAAGAACAATGGCAAATGGTCAATGAACTACCCGGCGTTGACCGCCAGATCATCAGCCGCGATATCGGAAAACTGAATTTGTCCGTAGGCATTATTCATCGCGGAGCAGTCGAACGAGGCAGCGCCCGAGATAACCAGAACGTCGAAAACCCCTGCGGAACCAGCGACGACACCCGCCGCAGCGGAGCACGCGGCATCATGCACATTCACCAGACCGAATCCTATTACATCGCTTCCGGTTCCGGCACACTGGTCACCGGCGGTGAAATCTACAACGGTTCCCTGTCTGGCCCGGACAGCATAGTTACCACCACACTGAACGGCCCATCCTGCAGCGGCCTGATTGTTGGCGACTGGGTTGCCAAGCATGTGAAGGAAGGCGACATTATTATCATACCGGCCGGCACCCCACACGGCTGGCTTGAAGTCCCCGTGCATGTTGACTACTTAAGTGTGCGGCCTGACCCCGACCGGGTCTTGCCCGATGACTACATCAACCCGGCACTGGGCCCTGACTTCCAGATGAGGACCGAAACGGACTGATCAGAGTTGGGCAGGTCAGTTATCAAGAGGGCGAAGACATCCAGCGATGCTTCGCCCTTTTTCTGTATAAAAGGAGTAACATTTCACGCCAATACTTCGTCTTTATACCCAGAACCTGCCCGCCGCCCCATTGAAAATCGTCTGGAACCCCCATGTTTCGGGCCTTTAAGAGTTGGCCCGCGGATTGCTTTGAACAGCTAGGCATAAAGCAGCACTGATCTAGAGAAGAACAAGACACCGGGGACTACATGCTTCAACAAGCGACTACCAGCACCGCAGTAACTGTGGAGACGCGCGACGTGCGCCTGGACTACGGTGAACTCACCGCAGTGGATAACGTCACCCTGCAGATCAAATCCGGAGAGATCTATGGCCTGGTCGGGCCTAATGGCGCCGGCAAGAGCAGCCTGTTGAAAATGCTGGCCAATCTGATTCGGCCCACCTATGGCGATATCTTCGTGAATGGCATCGATCTGGCAGAAGATCCCTGGAGTGTGCAAAAAGACCTGGGCTATATGCCCGACCTCTCCCCGGTCGCTCCCGAACTGAAAGTGTGGGAGTTCCTGGAATTTTTTGCCGCCGCCTATGGCATTCCCAGGAACGAACGCAAGGCCCGGGTCAATGAATGCCTGGAACGGGTGAAAATGACCGAACACCGGGAGGCCTTCGGTAAGGGCCTCTCCCGCGGCATGACCCAACGAGTCGTGCTGGCGAAAACATTGATCCCACGGCCGAAAATTCTGCTGCTGGACGAACCAGCCAGTGGCATGGACCCCATCGCCCGCATCAATCTGAAACACATTCTCATTGAGCTGTGTTCACAGGGAGTCACCGCTATCGTGTCTTCCCACATCCTCACTGAGTTGGGAGACATGTGCACCTCACTGGGCATCATGCACAAGGGTGAACTGGTCAAGACCGGTGACAAGGCTGCACTGCTTATCGAACATCCAGTGCTAACACGATCCCTAACCGTGCTCATGGAAAACCCCGAACAGGAAACGGCCAACGTGCGGGCTGTACTGGAAGCCAGTGAACACGTTTCCGATGTTGCCAACGAGGGCAATATCTTTGTGCTCGGATTCAGCGGTGATGAGTCAGCCGAAGCGGAGCTGCTGAAAGAGCTTGTTGAAGCAGGAATCAGGGTGACATCTTTCAGCCGGGAATCCGCCAGCATGGAAGATGTGTTGATCAAGCTGGTCTCTCCCACGGACGATCAAGCCACACAGGAGCTGGCTCATGACTGATCAGACTGTCTATGTAGGCGAGTCAAAAAATCTTGCCGGGCGCCTGTTGCAGCAGTTGCAGGTTTGGCACAATCCGATTGTCTGGAAAAACTTCTATGCGCGCATGCGCACCCAGGCGCTCTTCAGTTTCCTCTTCGTCTTTGTTATTTCAGCCTTCGTCACGTTTACCACTTACGGTGGCATCATGCGCATCCAGGGTGATGCGGTTGTCGCGGCACGAACGGCCATCGTCCCCCTTGGTATGATTCAGTGGTTCATCATGATGCTGAGCGCGACTGGGCGTATAACCTCGGGCATTATTCATGAACGGGTGACCGGTACCATCGAGTACACACGACTTACTCCCCTCAGTCCGATCGACAAGGTCATCGGCTATCTGTTCGGTTTGCCCGTCCGCGAGTATCTGCTGTTCCTGCTGACCATGCCATTCATGTTGTTCCTGCTGGTGAGAGGTGAACTGCCACTCTCGGTGATCCTTCCGGTGTACATGGTGTTCTTCTCGTCAGCGATCCTGTTTCACATGTTAGGCATGGTGCTGGGACTGGTGTTGAAAGAATGGCGGCTGTCGGTGGTCTTTACCATTGCCCTGGTCATCATCATCAACTGGGTACTGCCCTTCTTTTCTTTTCTCGGCTTTCCGATTCTGCAGTACCTCACCGTGCGACCCGTGTTCTCGGAGAAGATCACACCCTTGTTACCCACTGATGCGGTCCCTGGCATGGAAGGGGCACCACAGCTCATCACCGACCTCACCTCGGGTGTGGATTTTTATACCTGGGAAGTGTCAACCACGGCTTTCTCGCTGCTGCTGCAAGGCCTGCTTATCTTTACACTGGCGTTAATGGTCTATCGCAAGTGGGAAAATGATTTCGGACATTCCCTTGGCAAGGCCTATGCCCTGTTCTTCTATGTGGCCCTGCAACTTTTCTGCATCGGCACCCTGTGGCCAAACCTGATTTTTGACAGCAGCGACCTGATGGCGCTGGGCCTGCTCAGTGACGACTCGCTGGTGGACCAGTATGCTTTTATTATTCCCCTGATCTATGGCTTTTTCTCTATCGCCATTGCGCTCTGGCTGGTCTATGTCACCACCGCCAGTCACGAGGAATACCGCAGCGGACTGTTGCGCTCGCAAAAACTGCAGCAGATGAATCAGCCACCACTTTCCCGTTTCGACGACCAGGCCGGCAGTCTGTTAAGTACTTCGATTCTGGCTATCAGTACCTTTGCATTCCTGTTGTTCGTCCAGTTGGTCATGGCTCGTGTGGGTCCGTTAAGCGAAGTGTCTCCGGACACCATAGGGTTGTTGCGCATGCCATTGGTGGCGGTGCTGGTGATTTTTTACTTTGCCACTTCACTGGAGTATCTGGAAATGCGGCGCTTTGCCCTGCTGTTCCTGATGGTGTGGATAGTGCCCATACTGCTGGCAATTTTTATGGCAGTGGTATTCGAGCTGGAGGAGAATGTGCTCTACATTGCCAGCGGCTCGCCCCTGACCATGGTGGTGCTGTCGGCTCAGGGCCTGTTGAATGACTGGATGAATCCGGAAGAGCTGACGATCGTCCGCGATTCCTACTGGATCGGATTTACCTTTATCCTCAGCATCACGGCCTTCCTTGGCTATCGTCTCAAGCGGCTGAAGGACCGAACCCGGGCGCAGGTTTTGCAATCCGCACCCGCGCCGGCTGCGACAGCAAACTAGTTATTGGCGGGCACCGTAACCGGTGCGCCCACCGTCTTGATGATATGCACCAGAAACTTTGCCGGCTCACTGTCGCTGGCATTGGCAGACACGGCATGGATGTCATTGGGATTCTCGTAGAACATCTCTCCCGGGGACAGCGTCATTAGCTCTCCACCAGCGACCTGCATATTCACCTCACCTTCCAGTACATACACAAACACATGGCCATTGTGCCGATGAGGCTGTGATGACTGACCAGGTTCAAGATTGATTTCCAGCACCAGAATTTCCTTGTCGGCGCCCAACTCGCCCAGGGGGAAATTCAGCAGCGGTCCGTCTGCTGCCTGTGTGAGTGATGGCACAGCGAGCAACAACAGTAGCACGCTGCACACGGAGCTCTTCTTCAAAAGATTCATAACATTCACCGAATTGGCATTAAATTGTTTTATGGTTGCGAAAAAAAAGGGCAGCTCTCGCAAGCTGCCCTTTCCTGTTTTTCCGACCAAATTGCTTATCAGGCAACCTTGTTGACGGCAGAGGCCATGGCATCGAGTACATCTGCAATCACTTGTTGTGATGAGGCGATGTTCATGCGCATATGGCCTTCACCACCGGCTCCATAGTTGGAACCTGGATTCAGGTAAACGCCCGAGTTGTACACCATCCAGTCCTGAAAGTAGTGTTCGGGTGATCGTGCGCCATGGGCTTTCGCCTGCTCTTCCGCACCGATCGCCGCCATCACCTTGCTGAAGTCCAGGAAGGTCATGTAAGTGCCTTCGTTACGGGTGTAAGTCACGCTGGGCATATTCTTCTTGATGTAGCTTTCGATCATGTCGTGGGTGTTGTCCATATAGGCATTGGCCTGCTCGAACCACTCGCGACCGTGCTTGTAGGCGGCTTCCGTTGCAGCCACTCCCAGGGTGCTGATCTCTGCCCGGTGGTACTGGTTAACGCGCGCCAGCACTGTTGGGTTTTTGGAGTAATAGTGTGCGCACTTCATGCCAGCCAGGTTAAAAGTCTTGCTGATGGCGGTCATGGTAATGCTGTTGTTGACGACATCGCGATCAGGCAGGGCCGCAAAAGGAACAATCTTGTGACCTGAGCGCACCACATCACAGTGGATCTCGTCGGAGATGACCAGTACGTTCTTCTCCAGTGCCAGTCGGCCAAGACGGAGCAGTTCATCTTCCTGCCACACATTACCTGTTGGGTTCTGCGGGTTGCACACTATGATGGCGCGCACATCCGGCGTCATCTTCGCTTCCAGGTCATCGAAATCGAATTCGTAACGGCCATTTACCCGCTTCATCTCACTATCGACAGTTTCGATGTTGGCGCCCCGTGCCATGGAGTAGAAGCCACTGTAGGCCGGAGAAGGAACCAGCACCTTGTTGCCGATGGGCACGAAGGCACGCATGGCGGCGATAACGCCAGGATAGACACCGTCAGAGAGGGTGATCTCGTCAGGACCCAGGTCTACACCGTGATATTCACCGGTCCATTTCACGATCTCGTCACGCAGAGGTTGGGTGGTGCTCAAATAGCCCCAGCTATGATGGGCAACACGCTCCTGCAGGGCTTCGGTAATGCAGGGAGCACATTCGAAGTCCATGGAAGCGACACCCATGCCGTACTGGAATTCGCCATTGGGGTAATTGCGTGGAGGGGAATCCCAGCGCGAGCAGTTGGATCCGACCCGGTTGTACACCGTATCGAAATCGTATTTCCCGTTGGCCAATCTTGGATAGCTGTCGCTCGCACTCTGTGCCGAGGCCTGACTGGCGACGGTGGCAGTGGCGCCTGCGATTGCAGTCACTCCTGCGCTCTTGATGAAGTCTCTTCGATTCAGTCCGGTCTTTCTGCTCATGGCATTGCCCTCTTTCTTATGCTTTTATTTGATAAATTTTTCAAACAGGTTTGTTGCTTTAAATTAAAGTTTTGCAGTTTGTTATTGTCCTTCTGCTTCCAGGCGCTCCTGCACACGCGCACCGCGCAATATATTGACCATGCCGTAGTTGCCCTCGTGGCAGGCATACTCGTAAATCTGTCCGCCAACCTTGGTCATGGAAACCACGCCGGTGAAGCGGTCGGTAAAAGTCGATGGGTCTTCTACGGTAAATTCATAGTCCACCGTGAGCGGGCCTCTTCTGGTAAACCGCTCGGTGAGGGTTTTATCCAGTGAAGTGCCGGCGGAACCGAAGCTGGTGGACAAGCCGTTAAAATTTTTCGTCACCACCACCAGTGTGTCGCCATCCCAGTAGCCTTTTGAATCACCGGTATAAAGGCGAATGTTTTCGTCCAGGGCTTCCATCTCGGCGGCAGAGTCATACAGGGGCACGATGCGGGCATCATGAATCATTTCTGTCATGATCACAGCCGTGTCCTTGCTCTGGAATATCTGCACATTGTTGTTGTACAGGCTTGGGGTAAACGGTGGTCCGGCGTTGAAGCCGATGATGCAGCGCTCTGACAGCCCCCGGTCTTCCGGGCCATCGGTGCCGATGCCACCGGCTGCGATACGGACCGGCCGTGATTCGCCGGTGGTTTCACCGCCATACATGCCCTGCCCGGAGATGGCGCCTTCTACCAGATCAGGCAGTCTGCCGTTCTCTGGATAGATGATGTGCGAGGTGCGCACCGTGTCGCCGATGCCAGCATTTTCGATCCAGAAATCATTGTAGGACTCGTCCACGCCTTCGATGGGCAGCGCCGAATCGGAAGCGGCATCCTGTGCGGCCTCGCGCGCCTTGATCTCTTCGATTTCTGCCGCAGTGAGAAATTGGCGGGTTCCAAACTGTGCGGGTCGCTGCATGGGCACGTCGGAAGAAAAGTTCCACACGCCCTGCAAATCAGGCTGACCCCATTCGGTGCGCGGTACCTGGTAATCTTCCTGCGCCAGGGAAGCGGCAGAAAACAAACCCGAAACACACAGCAGCGCAGCGATTTTCATTTTGCCACTCATAACACTTGAGCTTGGATGTAGTTTACGATTTCTACTCATACTCGTCCCATGCCATGCGCATCCAGTTTTCGGTGTTGGCATTATTGGGTGCATAGCCGTCGGCAGGTTCGGTGTCGATAAACTCATCGAAAGACAAACCTTCCGCTTTGGCCGCCTTCAGCCGGTTGCGAATGGTCAACAGCATCATGCGATAGTCCAGCAGGTCATTGCGTGAAGCAACCTGGCCATGACCAGGAATAATTCGGGTGCGGTTATCAATCAGCGTGGCGATGTTCCAGGTGGCATCGATCATACCATCGAGCGAGCCGCCGTTGTTACGATCAATGAAGGGCAGTCCATAGCGGACAAACATATCACCGGTGTGGATGACATTGGCTTCGCGAAAGAAAACCTGGGCATCGCCATCGGTGTGTCCGAAACCGGTATTGACCAGGTCGACGGTGTTGCCATTGAAATAGAAGCGCATGGAATCGAAGAAAGTAATCTTCGGCAGCCCCACGTCATCATAGGCTTCCTGCAATCGGCCGTTGGCCAGGAGCTGGTCGGCTTCCATGCGTTTGCGGCTGTTATCTTGCGCCACGATGTAGGCACCGGCCCTGCCAAAGTTTTCATTGCCATCGGTATGATCGTAATGAAAGTGGGTGTTGATCACGAAATCCACCGGTTGGTTGGTGATGTCGGCAATGGCCGCTTCAATCTTGTCGGTCAGCGGGGCAAACTGGTCATCGATAATGATGGTGGCGTCCGCGCCGACGGAGACGCCGATGTTGCCACCGCTACCCTGCAGCATGTAGATGCCGTCGGTCACTTCGATGGTGGTGATTTCGATATTGTCGAAATCTTGTGCAACTACGCTACCTGCCGCGAAAGCAATCAGGAGAGATGCGGAAATGGCAAACTTGTGAATTGACTGGTTCAGACTTTCTAATGGCATAGGATCATCAATAACTGGCGATTGGGAAGGGGATTGAGAAAAAGGTGCGAATCATCGGCAGGGCCAAAGATTCGCACCGGTTCAGCAATCTATGCGAGCACCTTGCGGAACACGTCCACCGCAACCTGCATCTCTTCCATGCTGCCGAGTGAGATGCGGCAGTGAGAATGTTGCAGCGGTGGAAAATCCCTTCCGACGATGACTTTGTGCGGCCGGCAAAGATCTCTCACTTCGCTGGCAGGTCGGCGCATATTCGGGAAAATGTGATTGGTGTGGGACTCAGGCGTGTCATAGCCGAGATCAGCGAGGGCGCCCACCACAAAGTTGCGCACACGGGTGTTTTCCTCGCGCTCCCATTCCAGATGTTCGATGTCCTGAAATGCGGTCAGGGCGGCAACGGCACTCAACATGGATACATCACCCATGCCCCAGGCATTGCGAATTTCCCGCAGCACTTCTTCATCACCGAGTGCATAGCCAATGCGCAAGCCAGCCAGGGCGTGAGCTTTCGAGAACGATCGGGTAATAAAGACGTTCCTGAACTCATTGACCAGGGGCATACCAGTCTGCATCTTGGCAGGGTCGGCATAATCGATGTAGGCCTCATCCAGATGGATCATGGTGTCCGGGGACTCGGCCAGAATGGCACGGACAGCGGACTCAATGGCCTGTGGGCTGTGTACGGTGCCTGATGGATTGTTTGGATTGCACAGGTATACCAGGCCAGCGCCTTTGGACACTTTAACCATGCCGTTGAGGTCCAGCTTGGCATGGGCATCCAGTGGAATCTGTTTGATAGGCGCTCCGATGGTTCGGGCCGTTCCCTCGCTGGTAGAGAAAGTTGGACCCGCAGTGACCAGGGGCTTGTCGGCATTGCAATAGGCCCGAACAGAAGCCTGCAGCAGCCAGGTAGACCCGGAAGCCAGCAGCACATTGTCGCGGCCCACCGAGAAACGCTCGGCGATGGCATTTTGCAGCTCCGGTACGAAGTCCGGGGCATAGCCGCGGCCTACGCGCATATTGGTGTAACGCTTGATTGCCTCGAGAGTCTTGGGGCCGGGGCCACGACCACTCTCGTTCTGGTTCAGGTGAATCTCACCTCCGTCGTAGACACCCTTCATATGGTCGGCACGGGTCTGGGTGAAAGCGGGTGTGGAAATCAGGGAAGTGCCGCCAATCAGGCCTGCTGCGGTGCCGAAACCGGCTGATTTGACGAATCCACGACGAGTTATTTTCATTATTTTTCCTCCTGGCCCGGGGTGGCCGGTACCTTGGTCAGATTGGGGTCATCTGGGCGTGACACGATGCCCTCATCATAGCGCCGCAAATTGCTAAATTCCACGGAAAGTGCGGCATTTTCAGCCTTATTTGAGGATTAGATTGAGGTTATGGGAGTCGTGAAAACCGCGCTGAAAAGCTGTTCCCGGACGGCTCATCACATTGACCATGCCCAAATTTGGGCATACCCTGAAATCTGGCTTTTTGTCGAATTCTGACTGCCCTGTTCATTAAATAATCAGAGCAAACTGGTTGTCCCCATGATCCACAAACGCTCCCCGATTGCTTGTCTCTGTACGCTGCTGCTGGCGTGGGCTGGAGCCTCTGCGGCACTGGCCCAGCCCCAGGGTGAAGGCACAGTGACACAAGGCCAGAGCCTGCAGGCCCTGAGCCAGCAAGCGGACCGCTATGAACAGCAGGTCAGCGAGCTCAACGGCAGCTATGACCAGGGCAGTGCCGAAATCTTTCGCTCCCTGGCCTCGGTCTACTGGCAAATGGGCCAGCTGGAGGAAGCGGCCAATGCTTACCAGGAAGCGCTGCAGGCGCTGAGAGTCAACGAAGGGCTGGCGTCGGAATCACAACTGGCGGTGATCTCGGAATTCAATGGCCTGTTGTTCGAGCAGGAAGACTGGGAGCAACTGGACACCCATTTTCATCTTCAGGTGGACATGAGTCGGCGTCTGTACGGGGTTTCGGATGTGCGCTACCTCAGAGCCTCCAATACCCTGGCCGGGTGGAAGATTCGCGCATTCCAGACAGGTATTTACCAGGGCCGGGGCGACCGCTCCATTCAACTGGCTGCGGAAATCTATCGCACCCTGGCGGAGCAGCTTCCCGAGACCGATCCCAACTACCATCGCAGGCTGGCGGGTTATCACTCGGCACAGGGCCTGGCCCATTTTTACTCGGCGCGCTTTGCCGCCAGTCTGCCCCTGGAAGAATTCAGGGCTGCCCCCCAGGGCAATAATGTACAGAATTGTGTACCGACCATTCTCTCTGTGGATGGCGGCGCCCAACCTTCCGCCGCAGCCTGCCAGGTCAACCAGGGCAGTGATGCAGAGTTCTTTGCTTCCCAGCAACGGGAGAAAAGCCAACTGGTACGCCGCCACCTGGGTAATATGCGTCAGAGTTTTATGCTGGCCATCGAGGCACTGGAAAATGCGCCGGATGTTTCCATTCGGGAACAGGCTGTTGCCATCCTCAATTATGGTGATGCCAACATGCTCGCCGAAGACTACCACCGCGCAAGAACCCAATACGCCATGGCTTATGAATTGCTCAGCGCCAATCCGCAATCCATTCAACTGCGTGATGAACTGATGGACCAGCCCAGAAAAGCACTGCAGGATATCGTGGGCGAGCTGCCCTTCGACAGCAAGCTGCAGGACAGTGAAGCACTGGGTACGATTTCTTTCGACGTGGGTGAACGAGGCGAGATCCTCAATATCAGCATTGAGGGCATGGAGGATGCTTTAATCCAGCAAAATCTTGGCGCGATCGCCATGATGCTGGAGCAGTCGCCTTACCGGCCCCGCATTGTGGAAGGCAGGCCGGTGCAAAGCCGCGTTTCAATTTCCACCGGGCAACTCTAAAGCGTTAGCGGCGCATCGAAGCGCATCTGATACCCCACCTTGTCATCCGAAAATCCCGCGGACTTGTAGAAAGCCTGCATGGCTTCGCTGCGCTGTTGGGTCATCAGTGCCACCTTGTAGCAGTGCTTGTTAACGGCCGTTCGGCTCGCCACCAGCAACAGGCTCTTGCCGATACCCCGGTTGCGTTCAGGCTCGGTGACGATGATGTTTTCAATAATGCCGTAAGGCCGGCCCGACCAGCTGAGGTTTGCACAGATATTCAATGTGCAGGTGCCGAGTAGTTGGTCGCGACGGAAGGCGCCGAGTACCACACCGCCACTGGAAACGATTTTGCTGTAAATGTTGCGAACATCATTTTCGGTGAGTGCCCGCACATCGGGTAGCTGGAATTCGGCCAGCAGTTCCATGGCCTGTTGCAAATCGTTGACGGTAATGGGACGCACTTCCAGACCAACGCTGCGCTTGAGCAAGATCACATCGGGATCGGATTCGCGCAGGCGCTCGAAGCGGGCGCGGAGAAAATCCGGCGCCGTAAGGCCAGCAATCTGTTTTAGTCCAATGCGTTCGCCCAGGGTCTCCTGTCCTTTCATGCAAAGGCAATAAGCCTCCGCAACACCCAGCTCCCTGTCGACACAATCCAGCAGTTTCAGGGCAACGCCTTGCCTGCGTGCCGATTGCGCGACATAGAGGCTGCGAATCACAAAAGCCGGATCATCGAATGCCAGGTTGATAACACCCACCAGCCCAGTCTCTGTCTCAGCGACGAAGAAGTGGTCATTGCTGGACTTGCCAAAGGAACGACCCCATTCCCTGAACAGGGATTCAATGGCCGGAAAATCCTCCGTACTGGCAGATCGGGTACTGATATTCATGAAACAAACTCTCGTGGAGGCGCAGGCTTGCGCGCCACCTGGTTGAAGCTGAAAACCCTGACTTTGCAGTGTGCGACTGATTGCGGTGACTGTTAAGCCCAACTCACTCCAGATAATGTCCAGACCAATTCAAGAGGCTCCAGTGCAGTTCGGCTCCCGCCTTTAATTTGCGCCAGTTTGTAACAAGCGCAAGGAAACAGGCGCCATAGGCAGTAAAATCCGGTCCCTTGTTCACCCGCGCTCAATCGCGACCTACCCGAGAATTCTGCAGATCAAAATGATGTTGTCCTACAAGAACAGACTCCCCTCCTTCCATCTCACCCTCGACCGGATTCTGGCCCGAAAAATCTGGCCGATGATCGCCGTGCTTTGCGTCTTGCCGGTGTCGGTGCTTGGTCAGGACACAGTTGGCGATGGATCCACGGTCGTCTACCCGGCGGACTACTTTACCGAGTGGCAACCCATCACTGCCCAGGACATGCTCGCCCGAATTCCCGGGCAGGACGCCAGTGGTCCTGGTCGCGGTGGCCCAGGGCCCGGCGGTTTCAGCGGCAATCCATCCAGTGGCGGCAGAGGCCTGGGTGCGGGCAGCACCGGCACCGAAATCATGATTAACGGCAAGCGCACAGCGGGCAAAAACCAGTCGGCCAGTAGCCTGCTCAGCCGTATCCCCACCTCCCAGGTGCAGGAGATTCAGATCATCCGTGGCACGTCAGGTGAGCTGGATGTGCGCGGCAGTAGCCAGGTGATTAACGTGGTGTTATTTGAGGAGCTGGCATCCAACAGCTTCTCCTATGAAGCCGCAGCGAATTATGCACAGGACGACACCGTTCAACCCGGCGGCACCCTGGCGCTCAATGGCCAGAGTGGTGACCTGGATTACCTGTTCACCCTGCGCAGCCAGCCCCGCTATTCCAACCAGCTCAATAATGAGAGCAGTATCCTCGGCGACTTCACTGCCAATGATACGGTGATTGAAGAGCGCACCAGAGATGGCATCAACAACGAATTGAGTTTTAACCTGGGCTACGCCTTCACCGGTAACAGCCGCCTGCAGGTTAACGGGCTGTATGCACAAAGAGATGCCCCCACTGACGTACAGCGGGTGACTACCGACCTGCGCACTGATCCGGTTGGATTGCTGGTGGAGCGGGAAGAACTGCCTAACGAGCGTGAAAACTGGGAATTCGGTGGTGACTACGAATTAACCCTGGGCAACGGCGCTCGCTTCAAGTTACTGGGCATCGCCAACCGCGATGACAACGCCAGCCAGCGCAAACGCTATCAGCGCTTTGACGATTTCGGGGTAGGTGGTCCCGACGCAGAAGAATTGAATCTGTTTCTGGATACCAAAGCCATCACCCAGGAACGCATCGTGCGCGGCTCCTTTACTTTTGATTTGTTTGATACCCAGAGTCTGGAGCTGGGTGCGGAAAGAGCGCAAACCATTCTCGATTCAAAACTGAAGCTTGGCGTTTTGAACGCAACAGGCACACCATCGCCGGAATTGGATGGCCTGGTGCCAGTGGATATTTCCAATGCCAACTCCAAGGTCGAAGAAATTCGAGTGGAACCATTCGCCATTCACAACTGGCGCATCAACTCACAACTGACCCTGGAATCTTCACTGGTTTACGAGACTTCGGAGATTACCCAATCCGGGGACGTCAGCAATCAGCGTGACTTCGATTTCATTAAACCGAAATTTGATTTGCGCTACGACATTACTCCAACCTTCCAGGTTCGCGGCACCATCGAACGGATTGTGAATCAATTAAGCTTCGCTGACTTTGTCGCAGCCAATGATGACCAGGACAATGACTCCAACACTCTGGCGGGCAATGCCAATCTGCGCCAGCAAACCCAGTGGCGCTACAGCCTCAATACCGAGTACCGCTTGCCCAATGATGTGGGAGTCTTGAGCGCCGAGTTCTTTTATGCCGATCACCAGGACGTGATTGACTGGATTGACGTCTCACCATCGGAAGACAGGCTGGCTTCGGCCAACGGCAATATCGGAGATGGTGTGGAATACGGTACCAATCTCAATGCCAGTATTCGTATGGGCATGATTGGATTGCCTAATCTGCTGGTGAACTCCACCCTGAACCTGCAGGACTCGGAAGTGACCGATCCCTTTCTGGGTATCGAGCGACGCTTTCGTTTTTACCAGCGGGGCCGCTTCACCCTGACCACGCGCCATGACATTCCCCAGTGGCGATTTAACTGGGGCATTCAGTACTTCGATCGCATCGACGGCAATATGTTCATGTACGACTTACAGGATTTCGAGTTCACCGTGGGCGAGCCCTTCCACGGCGTCTTCGCCGAAATTCGCGATCGCCGCGGCATTACCTATCGACTGGATGTTCGCCAGACCAGCGACGGATCCCAGTGTCGCGAACGCTGGCGTTATGTGGGCCGTCTGTCTGATGGCCTGTTGGAAGAGCTGGAATACCGTTGCACCCACAGTGGTGTGCAGCCCTCATTTACTGTCACCGGGACTTTCTAGAAACCTTTCCCATTACTGCTGCTCCCACTGCCGAGAGCATCACGGATAAGTCCCAAATGGCGAGGCCAGCACCTCGCCATTGTGGATATAGAAGACTGCCTCATCCACCAGCACAGCCCTGTCACCAATACTGCTGAACGGTGCAAACACATCCACCTGGTCCGTGGCATCCCCTTCGATATAGCCACGCTCCACCACGCCTGCCGAAGTCACCTCAAAAGAATAGAGCCCCTTGTTGGTGAAGTTGTACCAGGCGCTGGGTGATTCCGGGTCGAAGCCTTCAAAATCAGGCACGGTTTCATTGACCTGGATGGGAATGGAAAACCGGTAGGGAGTGTTTGCCGTGGCGGGAAGGAATGCAATGCCATGGTGATCGGTGAGAATTTCCGCTTGCGAGCCACGCTTTCCGTAAACCAGGGAATTGATTTCTGTCGGTGCCGAAGGATCGGACACATCAAACAGACTCAGCTTCACGCCCTGGTACCAGGCACCCCGGGTAAAACCAAAATCCGATGAGCCGTCATCGGGGATGGCATCCTTGCCAAACCCAAGTAACAGGTTTTCATCGACTGGATGCAGGTAATCGGAATAGCCTTCGATCTCCAGTTCACCGGCAATGAACGGATTGTCCTGATCCGACAGATCGATGACATAGAGTGGGTCGATAACCCTGAAGGTCACCAGGTAGGCACGCTCGCCAACAAAACGGGCGGAGAAGAGTTGTTCGCCGGGCTTACCAATCCCGTCGATATGGTTCACAGTCTCCAGCGAATTGCCCACTTGTTTGAGCACGGTGAGACGCGTGCTGGAAGTATCACCCCAGCTTGAACCGAGGGAGGTAACGATGTTGAGGTACTCACCCTTCTCGCCGCCAGCTCCCATACGAAAGGAGCGCTTGTCTTCGCTCCAACCCAGATGTCCCGGTACATCTCCGGAGCCTTCATAGCTCACACTTCCATCCACCAGGGCAAACTTGTGTATGGACGTGCGGTGCTCGGGATCGTACAACAGCGCATCCGCAGCCAGCACTTCATATTGATACTGGGTTGATGCCAGATATAGAGAATCCGGTGTCATGTACACGGTTTCAGTCTCACCGAGAAAACAGGTACTGGAATAATCCTGTGGATCACTCAGCGGAATAGTAGTGACAGTAATAATGCCGGGATTGCGATTGAGGTCCAGTGAGTTGGTGGCGATATAACAGTCTTTACTGGTAATCAGGTCTGCCGGATCCTGCTCCGGAAAACCGACCTTGGGTAACAGCACGGAAAGGGAAGCCGTAGACAAAACCTCGGCATTGCTCTGCCTGGTTTGTTCGTCAAACGCATAAGGCACAAAACCTTCCAGGCTTGGTGTGTAACGCGTCACCACGTAAAGGGAATCACCAATGCGTCGACTGGAGATGAGATTGCCATCGATCACCATGCGTTCGCTAAGCGTCAGGTTTGCCGGATCGGTAGCATCGAGAAACTCCAATTCTACTTCGTTGCTGGACCAACCCCAGATGTCGATCCAGGCAATGTAGGAATTGAAACCGCCCGACAGGGTAACCAGCCTGTCATTGCCCTGGGCCTCATCGGTCACCAGGTACATGCCGCTGGTTGCGCTGCTGAAGTCATTGATCTCTGTGGCGGGTTGATACAGTCCCACTTCTGTGGCAGAAGCCGCGACGGGATCCAGTTGGAAAGTGACAACACAATTTTCAAACCCGCATGAGCGTAGTGTGTACAGATACTCGCCATCAGTTTTGACCGTGTCGGCTTCATCGACACCCGCTTCCTGAACATTGGTTACAGAAACCTGGGATTCTCCGGATGCGCCACCTGATGAGGCACTGTCGGTGCTGGAGAACGTTTCCAGTGCGACGCGGTTAAACTCGCTGCTTGCGCCTTCTGCCATGCCCTGTTTGAGATAATCTTCCATGGCCTGGTCAGAGCGAAAGCGGTGCAAGGTATCCACCGTGCTGGCTTGAACAGTAAACACAAGCGGTTCCCTTGCTTCCACCATGGCTTCGCCCTGGGGCTGATAGGCAGCGATCACTTCGTAGTCACCCTGGCCCAACAGTTCGTTCTCGAACAATTCAAATTCGACAGTGCTGCCCAGATTGTGAGACGAGTAAGGCAATAACTCATCAATATCTCCCGACCAGGGCAACCAGGCTGACCCGTTGCTGATATACCACTGATTCTGATAGCGGGCAGCCAGATACAAATCTGCCTGCTTACCGACGTCGGCAGGTGCAACCTGCAGGCTTAGTTGTCCGTTGAGCCGATCAGTATCCAGAATGGCATCGGCAAAGGCATGGGTTTGCAGTGGCTGTAGATCGAGTACAAGACTGAGGTCGTCCTGGGCCAGGCTTGTCTGTAGCGAAAAGCCAAAACAGACTGCCAACAGGAGGCCGGGGATCCCAAGCCATGAATAGCCTGGTAGAAGCTTCTGGAAATTTGCGCTGGTCAAAGTAAAACTCCCGGTAAGACACCTTACCTATCTAGGGACCCTAACGCTTGAGCACAAATTTCAGTATACAAACTCGGGAAGGTAAATCCCTGCTTATAGCGCGTGGATGTGATTGCGCTCACAGGAAAAGTTGGTTCAGGAATGGGCGGTTGGCAACCGGGAATGGGTTACTGTTGGGTAGGTGCTGGAAGTGCGTGGTCAGGACGCCTCAGCGTTCTTGCGAGCCTCGCGATTTCTTAACAGATCGCCATATTGTTCTTCCTTGCATTCCGGGCAGATCCCGTGGCTGATCAGGGTAGAATCCGCAGATTCAATGTACTGCTCTATAGACATCCAGTTGCCGCTGTCATCCCTGGTTTTTTTACAACTGGCACACATGGGCACAATGGTTTCCAGTTCTTCCACGCGGGTTTCCAGCTCAAAACTGCGCTTTAAACTGCGCAGACGGGTGCGTTGCAGCCAGTAGGCAAGCCCACAAGTGATGAGTGCCACGACAACAGTGACCAGGTAAGACACAGTCAACAATTCCTCGTAGACAACCAACGCCCAGCTAGCCAGTGTCAGCGCCTGGCTGACAATGAGAAACGGCAAATTCAGAAACACAATACCGGAAGCGAAAATAACTGAACAAAGCACCAGCGTTCCGGGCGTACCGTCAAAGAGCACTATGATTGAGGGACGCAAACAGACAGCAGCGAAACACATGAACAGGAATACTTTGGCGTCACCAGGCTTGAGCCATTTCATCAGCGTAACCGCAAAGGCAATCATGAAGATGACTATGCTGACAATGTTTAGCAGCGTGAGCCATACAGGTGGCGAAAAATCACTGAACACAACATCGCGAGAAGCAGCCAGCAATAGAAAGACACCCAGACAGGCGATTGAAACAGGAAGAAACTCCAACTGGGTTTTGTCCCGAAAATGATTCCAGTTCTTGTCTTTCATCGGTTATGGTCTCTGTATTGGCCCAGTCGATTTAATCCAGACATAACGGTTCTGTGCTGGCAAGAGTGCAACTATGGCAAGAATATCGGCCCTTGTCAGTGGCAATCGCCTGTTTGCCTTAATAAAAGACCGTAATTCCCGCTTATTGCTTTAAAAACCGATCGTACCAGCCCAGGTAGCGTTCATATCGGTCCAGAATAAAACTGGGCCGTTGGATGCCATGATGCTCGTCAGGGTAAACCACTAACTGTGTTTCCCTGCCCAATCGCTTCAGCGCCTGGTAGAGCTGCTCGGAATTCAGAATGGGCACATTCCAGTCGTGCTCACCGCCCATAATCAGGGTAGGCGTCACGATATTTGCCACATCATTGAATGGTGAAATTCGCTCCCAGTTCTCGGGAGTTTCCCAGGGCAGGCCCAGCTCGGTTTCCCATTGCAACTGATAGTGATCGTGTCCGTAGTTGCTGCGGTAGAGTACTTCGCTGGCGCCGGTGATCGCGGCGGCAAAGCGGTCGCTCTTGGTGATGACGTAATTGGTCAGGATGCCGCCGTAGGACCAGCCTCCCACTCCCAGCCGCTCAGGATCTGCGTAGCCCTGCTCGAGTACATAGTCCACACCGGCCATCACGTCTTCGAAATCCTTCACGCCCCAGGCCGCCCAGAGCTGCCTTGAAAAATCCTGACCATAACCAGAAGAACCACGTGGATTTGTCATCAGCACCACATAGCCATTGGCAGCAAACAACTGGGCATCGAAATTGAAGTTGAAGTCATACTGTGACACCGGACCCCCATGGATACGGAGCAGAGTGGGATATTGCAGTTGTGGATTGAAGCCAGGTGGCTTGTAGATAAAGCCTTCTATTTCGGTGCCATCGCCGCTGTTGAAGCTAATGTTCTCAACTTCGCTCAATTGAACCTGATTCAGGAATTCCTGATTGGTGAACGTCAATTGTTCAAGGTTTCTGCTGTGTCCGAAAAATATTTCTGTGGGTTGGCTGGCTGTGCCGATGAGTGTGGCTACTTCATCGTCATCGTTGATAGAAAAATCACGCAGGCTGATATTGCCCCCAATCAGACGCTGGAAATTTTCACCACTGCGATCGATGCTGGCCAGGTGCCGCTCTCCACTGTCCTCGAGGATGAATAAAATGTCATCGCTGTTTTCGGCAAACCGCGGCGAGCTCACATTGCGGTCCAGTCGGCTGGTCAGCACCCGGGCCTGACCGCCACCAGCAGGGGAAACGGCAAGATGACCCGTGGCATACCAGATGAGTTCGGGCTCGGTGACGGTGACATAGGTTATATAGTTGCCATCCGGACTCCAGGCCGGCGAGCTGTCAGAACCGGGGTTGGTAGTGATCTGCAATAGCTCCGCACCGGGGCCAGAGGCATTGGCAGAGACTACCCAGATATCCCGGTTGCTGTTGCTGTCTGGTTCAGGCGTGCGGTTACTGGTGAATGCCAACCGCTCACCATCGGGGCTCCACACGGGCTGTGCATCGTCGAAGTCCCCATCGGTTAATTGCGTCAGCGCCTTGCTGGCCAGATCCAATACATAAAGATGGGTTCGGCGCCGATCCAGGTAACCGGCATAGTCACGCTTGAATTGCAGACGATCGATCACCCAGGGCTGGGGCTCGTCTTCCTCTCCTTCGGTTTCCTCTTCGGCGTCACGAATCAACAGGGCCAGACGGCTGGCGTCCGGTGACCACACATAACCGGAGACACCCTGTTCCACTTCAGTAAGCTGCACGGCCTCGCCCCCTCTCCGGTCCAGCACCCACACCTGGGTTTCCCCGTCGTTGCGGGAAGCAAGAAAACTCAGATATCTGCCATCGGGACTCCAGGCTGGCGAGCTGGCCGAGGTGCCGACCCCGGTCATGGGAAGCGGCTCGCCACCCTCAGTGGCAACCATCCAGATGCGAGTCTCGGATGAGTTCTCCTCCAGGCTGGTTTCCTCTACGGTATAAGCGACCCAGTCACCGTCGGGGCTGACAACGGGATTGCGCACTTCCCGTAGCTCGAAGAAATCTTCCGCAGTTATAAGACGGCGTTCATCGTCGGACTGGGCAAGGGCCAATGCCGAAGTGAGAACCAGGGTGATGAGGAGGACACAAAACCTGCCAATAATAGTCATCACATTCTCCCAAAATTCGTGAAAGATATTGATTGGAAACAACAGTATCACCGATGGCTGAACGGCAACAGTTCCGCGCTGCCAACGGAGTATCGAGCGGGAATGAGTCATGACCTTGCTCACTCCATGGAGAAAAAGATTCGCCTGCCTCTATTATTTCCGTATTATTTCCATTATATTGGAAATATGGAATTATATGAGGCAAGCGAAGCACTGGCGGCCCTGGCCCACGAGACCCGGCTGGAAATCTTCAGGTATCTGGTGCGCAAAGGACCTGCGGGCGAGGCCGTGGGGGCGATTGGAGAAGCATTCGATCTGCCCGGTGCCACCCTCTCCTTTCACCTGCGCAACCTGAAACAGGCTGGCTTGATCCAGGTGCAGCGGGAAGGTCGCTCGCTCATTTATTCCCCGAATTTTGACAACATGAACGCGCTGTTGGCGTTCCTGGTGGAAGACTGCTGCCAGGGCTCATTCGATGCCGACTCCTGCGCCATGGGTGCTTGTTAACAATGAACGCAAGAGGTGAATGCAGATGAAAAGATTACATGTACACATATCGGTAGATGGCCTGGAACCGGCCATCCAGTTTTACAACACGCTTTTTAATCAACAGGCGACCGTGGTGAAAGATGACTACGCCAAATGGATGCTGGATGACCCGGCCATCAATTTCGCCATCTCAGACCGGGGCAATCAGCCGGGCCTGAACCATCTGGGTTTTCAGGTTGAGAGCGATGAGGCGCTGGAAGAAATCTCTGCGCGATTGACCCAAGCCAATATCGGTAAGCGGGCAGAGCTGGATGCCCAATGCTGTTATGCCCATTCCAACAAGTACTGGACCAAAGACCCTGCCGGCATTCCCTGGGAGAACTTCCATACCATGGGCGAAGTGAAAACCTTTAACGGTGATGATCCCAGCCAGCCAGAGCCGGTTGCCGCGCAGCACAGCCAGGGAGAATCTGCTGGTGAACGCTGTTGTAGCTAAATGGCTGGCTAGGCTGCCCGCTCTGTTGCCGAACTGGTTGCTGTATCTTCAGTATCGCTACTGCTTGATGCACTACCCAGAAATTGCAGGACGCCGTCTGCAACCGGGCCGTTCTTCAGCAGCTTTTTGTCCAGCAGATAGTTCTGGGTGTTCTGCCAGGGGGCATGGTCACCCTGCTTTGGCAGCAGATGAAAAGCGCGCTTGAAGTAACCCGGATTGAAGTCGCTGACCCAGTTCCTGCCCTGCATGTTTTGTTCTGACTCGCTGAGTACTGGCACCACCCGTGTGGTGCCAGTAGCGTCCATCCTGTTGAGGGCGTCGCAGACAAACTTTGAATTCAGGTCGGCACGCAGGGTCCAGGAGGCGTTGATGTAACCGAATGTCTGAATCAGGTTGGGCACATTGGAAAACATCATGCCCTGATACATAAAATGATCATGGAAATTGATCGGCTCGCCGTCGAGGAAAAACCCGGCGCCACCGAGCACCTGCAGTTGGAGTCCGGTCGCTGTAACCAGAATGTCGCACTCCACCAGTGAGCCATCCTCCATTCGCACGCCCCGCTCTTCAATCTGTTTTATTTGCCCGGTGCAAACCTCTGCTTTTCCAGACTTCAGGGCATGGAATAAATCAGAATCCGGTACCAGGCAAAGTCGTTGTGTCCAGGGGTCATAGCTGGGCGTGAAATGCTTGTCCACATCTACGCTGGATCCCAGCGCTTTTCTCACCCGTTTCAGAATCCACTGTTTCATCTTGCCCGGGTTCTTGCGGGAGCGCTTATAAATATAGTTTTGAAAGCGCACATTGCGCCAACGAATAAACCTATAGGCCCAGGTTTCGGGAATCAGTTTGCGCAGCAAATTAGCGAACTTGTCCTTGCCGGGCAGGGACACCACATATGTCGGTGAGCGTTGAATCATGGTGATGTGCTCAACATCGTTGGCCATGGCTGGAACAATGGTCACCGCTGTCGCACCGCTGCCAATGACTGCTACCTTTTTGTTTTGGTAGTCGAGATCTTCGGGCCAGTGTTGTGGGTGCACCAGCTTACCGGAAAAATTATCCAGTCCGGTGAATTCAGGCGTGTAGCCTTCGTCGTAGTTATAGTAGCCGCTGCACATAAACAGCAGCCTGCCACTGAGCTGCGCGGTTTCTCCCCGGGCATTCTCTGTGGTGACCGTCCAGGTATCAGTGGAGGAGTCCCAGGCCGCCGAGGTAACTTTCACACCGAATTGGATGTGCTGTTCAATGTCATATTCCGCAACTGCTTCGGTGAGGTATTCCAGGATAGAAGGCCCATCGGCCAGCGCTTTCGGATTGGTCCAGGGTTTGAAGTCGAAACCGAAGGTATGCATATCGCTGTCGGAACGAATGCCCGGATAGCGGAACAGATCCCAGGTGCCACCGATGTTTTCCCTGGCTTCAAGAATGCGGTAACGCTTGCCGGGACAGCGCTGCTCCATATGGCAGGCTGCAGAGATTCCTGATATGCCGGCGCCCACGATAATGACATCGAGTGGCTGTTGTTTACTGGATTGCATCAATACTTAACTTTGTTGATGATTCCGCTGATGACTGTCAGTGCTGCCGCGGCACAAACTTTTGCACACGCCTGCCTTCCTGTTCTGCCACGTAAACATTTCCCTGTGAATCGACAGCGATTCCGTGGGGTAACTCGAACTGACCTGGGTAACGACCCGGACCTGAGCCAATGGAAGTTATATAAGCACCACTTTCCCTGTCTACGACTTCTACCTTGACACTGTTTTGATTGATAACAAAGAGGTATCGCTGGGCATCATCGGGAGAAAAATCCAGAACCACCGCCGTCCCCCGGCCGCCACTGGCTCTGTTATCGGCGGGAGAGACTGGCGTGAAATCCATCGGGATATTGCGCTGGAAGTTACCGAATCGATCAAATACCTGAATTCGGTCGGCGCGCCGGTCACACACATAGACCAGATCATCATTGGATAAACGAATGCAATGGGGTAGCTCGATAATGTCGGACTCACCTGCACTTCGATGCAATCGCCACTGCCTGAGGAAGTTGCCTTGCTTATCGGTGACTGCAACTCGTGTGTTGCCTCCTGGCAGTTCACCATCGGCCACATACACATCACCATTTGCCTGATCCACATCGATGGCAGCAGGGAGAAAAAACTGGGCTGAACTGGAATTCAATGGGTCGCCTCGTCTGGTTCCGTCGCTGGAATCGAAGCGCCCGGATTCACCGATCTGCAGGAGTAACTCGCTGCCATCGGCTGAATACTTTTGCACAAAGCCTGTGGCTGCCGCCACGATCCACACACTGCCATCTGCCTCCACATGACAGTCATGCAAACGACCTCCCAGCAGTTGTGGGTCTCCCCAGCCTTGAACCACTTCGCCCTGGGGGTTGAGTTCGATGACCGGGGGTGCCAGTTTGGCGGCATCCAGGTCTTCCTCAACCACATTCTGCCGGTTCAGCAGGTACACATGGTCTCGGCTGTCGACACAGATGCCACCCAGGCCGCCGGTCAGCCAGTTATCCCCCAATGGCATTTTGGGCCAGTCACGGTCCAGCTCATACTGGGGTACTGACTGGGCATGGGCCAGCACAGCCCATAGCTGCAGAACTACGCAGCAAAATAGAGATAACCGCGAACGCCCATTGCTATCGCCAGTCCGGATTGGGGTTTGTTTCAACATGAGTCGATTCTCTAATTGGATAAGAGGGGGTGCAAGCGGTATTTTCAGCGCCCCTTCTTAAACCTTAAGCAATCTGCTCCCGGCAACGATATAGCCGGTTGTTGTAGTCAGGATCAGTTGGCGAGCGTGCCGGGATAGCGGAAAATGGCGTAGCTGCGAACTAATTCCCCTATTGAGGCATGATTTCCTGATAGGCTTTGACTGAAACAGGCATCACTCGTTAACTCGAGCATCCTGGCCAGGTAACCCACGAACAATGAAATGTCAGAACCACCCCAGCGCCCCGGCGATTGAAAATTGCGCCAGATGTGAAATTCCACTGTGTGGAATGTGCGCCAATTTCAGTGGAGACGAAGTGCTTTGCGAGGCCTGTGTTGAGGTTCGGGAAGCGGAAAAAGCCGTAGCCAGCAAATCGCGTGATTTTGAGCGGCCCAAACCGGTTGCCATGACCACGGACAACGGCGAAGACGAGCATCGGCAGAAACGCAAGAAAGGCTATAACTCAGCCGCGATACAACTAGTCGTTATCGGTGTGTGTGCGGTGGTGCTGGCCACGCGCTTCATCTTCTTTACCAGCGAAAGCGATACCGCCGATGCAGGGTCAGAAAGCCTGGCGCAGGTTCAGATGCTGTCATCACTGGCGCAGTGCCTGGTCCAGTTCCAGCAGATTGGCGAAGACCTGGTGGCCGGAGACTTGCCCGAGCCGACCACCACCTGTCCTGGCTCCGCCCTGCCGCTGATCGTCACGGAAACGGCCGACGATGTGATTGTTGAACATCCGGAGCCGGCCGTGTTTGGGTACACTGAAATCCTGGTCTCCCGCAGCAATCCAGTTCCGCAGATGACCCAATAATCCCTCCCCCGCTTGCACAGAATACCCGCGTATAATACTTTCTCAGGCTAAGAATTTTACCCAGGCCTTTCCTGTCCGATTACCGAGAAGCAATCCATGCCAATGAACCAAGTTCTATTGCATCGCCTGTTCCTGCTGCTGGTTCCTGTACTGGCCTGTACTCATGTGCTGGCTGCGGAAGAGACGCCGGACATCGAGTCGCTGATGACGGCAGAAGAGCTGCGTGCGACTGGCGTCGAAAGGCTGTCAGACGACCAGATTGAGGAACTGAATGCCTGGCTTCTCCGCTATCGGAATGGCGAGGTTAACGAGGCACTGGCCGAGGCGCCAGATCGCACAGATTCGAACGAGGAGACCAATTCACCAGACTCGTCGAGTACAGTCCCTGATGTTTACCCGCCTCCCAGGGAAAGAATAGAAATCAGTTCCCGCATCTCCGGAAATTTCGAAGGCTGGGAGGGCCGCACCGTTTTCACCCTGGATAACGGGCAGGTTTGGGAGCAGCGCCGTCGGGGTCGTTGGAAAACCAGTCTGGAAAATCCGGAAGTGCGCCTGTATCAGAACTTTTTTGGTGCCTGGGAGATGGAGGTCGTCGCGGAAGACCGTAGCATTGGTGTGCGGCGCATTCGCTAGAACTGCCTCGCTGCTGGCAATTTGTCCCATCCATGGCTGGCTTTCTTGTACAGTTCCTCGTACTTTAATTACACTAGACTCTTGTATCCGCGAGTATACCCGCGAGTTCTGCCCGACTTGCCCTTTTATGCCAGCGCAATCACCCCGCTGGAGTGTCCAAGGAGAATAAAAATGCGCGTCCCATTGTTCTTGATAGTGCTGATTCCTGCACTGGCGGTGGCACAAATCACACCGGAAGAGATTTCGGTGGAGACCATGGATTCTCCTGGCAGTAACTGGTTTATCTCCAAAACCGGCAATGGTGCTTATATCTTCGATGCCGAATCGGGGGAAATGCAGGGTCTGCTGTCCCTTTCCCGACGGTCACCGGCGGTTACCGCCTATGCTCCACGCCAGGAGTTCTATGCGGCCGAATCCTACATGGCGCGTGAAGTCAGAGGAGAGCGCACCGACCTGGTGGCGGTCTACGATTACGACAATCTCAGCCCCATCGCGGAGGTGGAGATTCCCAATCATATGGCGCGGCTCCAGGTTCGGCGCCATATTGGCCTGATGAACGATGGCCGCCACCTGGCGGTGCTGAATATGAACCCGGGCCATTCCGTTTCCATCGTCGATGTGGAAGACCGTGTGTTCATCTACGAGATTTCCACTCCCGGCTGTGCGGTCATCATGCCGGTTAACGACAGCGATTTTCTGCAGGTTTGTGGCGATGGCACGCTGCAACTGATTCAACTGGATTTGAGTGGATTCGAGGAAAACCGGGTCCGCAGCGAGGTGTTCTTCGATGTGATTGAAGACGCGGTGTTTGATCGTGCCACACCCAGTGCCGATGGCTGGATTTTAATTACCCATGCCGGCGTGGTCTTTGAAGTGAGCACCGATGACGACGACATTCTTATCGATGACGGCTGGAGTGTGGTGGCAGAGGGAGAAGAATCCTGGCGGCCTGGCGGCATAGAATTCATCAGTGCGCACCAGGACTATGGCTTGCTCTATGTGGGCATGCACGAAGGGGAAGTCGATACTCATCACGTGGACGCGGAAGAGGTCTGGGTATTCGACCTGGCCACACAGAGGCGCATCCACCGCCTGAAACTGGAAGGCGCGGCCCAGAGCCTGCTGGTGACCCAGGAAGAAAACCCCAAGCTGATTCTCAATGGGGCTGAAGGCGGCATCGACATTTATGACGCCATCAGCTTCAAGTTCGAACGCAACATCGATACGCCGGGCGCGTCCCACTTCGAGGATTTCTAGAATCCATGATGCTCGATTCTGCCATAGCCCTGCTCTTCAGCTTGCTGCTTGCCCTGTTGCTGCTGAGTGCTTCGCTGCACAAGTTTTCTGATCGTCAGAGGTTCAGCGGCATTCTGGCCGCCTACAGATTACTGCCTGCGGGCTTAATCCCGGTTCTGGCCTTTAGCATTCCTCTTGTTGAAATGGTACTCGGTCTTGCCTGGCTGTCAGGTTGGCAACTCACCGTCGTGACCGTCGCCACTGCGGCCTTGCTGTCGGGCTACACAGTCGCAATCGCCATTAACGTTGCGCGGGGCAATGTAGAGATTGACTGCGGATGTGGATTCAGTGGCCACAAAGACAACAGCACCGGTTATCAACGTTTGTCTGCTGGCTTGTTGGCACGAAATGGCGTCATCATCGCTGTGGCTTTGTTAATGTTATTGCCCTCCAATGATCGAATGTTAGGCATCTTCGATTTTGCCTATGTGACATTGGCCTGCGGTGGTCTGTTGTTGCTCTATGCCGCCTGCAATCAGTTACTGGCGAACAAGCAGCGTATCGATAGCTGGCGCACACCGCTGCTAAACGAAAGACTGAGTGATGGAGACAGCCATGCCTGAAGCATTGATTCTCTCCAACATTATTCTGTGGATTGTGGTGATTATTCTTGCGCTGCTGGTCTTCGCCCTCACCCGACAAATTGGCATCCTCCATGAACGGGTCGCACCGGCCGGCGCCCTGCAGCCTACCAACGGGCCCAAGGTTGGAGAATTGACCAAGGCGATGGAAATTCGCAGCCTGGATGGCACCGATGTGACTATAGGCGGTGAGCAGGCAGATGGCCTGGCCAGCTTCGTGCTGTTTATTTCGCCCACCTGTCCAGTCTGCAAATCCCTGGTGCCAACGGCACAGTCCCTGGTCAAGTCAGAGAAGTCCCGCATGCGGCTGATCTTTGCCAGCGATGGCGCAGAAACCGAGGCGGACCTGAATCAGCACCGCGACTATGTGAAATCCCTGAACATTGAGAACTACCCTTACCTGATTTCCCAGGCCCTGGGCATGAGCTATCAGGTCAGCAAACTGCCCTTTGCCCTGCTGATCGGAGCGGATGGCACGCTACAAAGTAAAGGCCTGGTGAATACCCGGGAACATATGGAAAGCCTGATAGAATCCATGGACAGCGGCATTGGCACTGTGCAGGAATTTGTCGGCAAGATTCAAACTGACAACGCAATGGAACAGACCCCATGATGCTCGACAAGATTGTTGATCGAACCTACTACTGGGTTGATGAGAAAGCGCGCGCCACCAGCCTGACTCTGGCCAGAAAGCTTTCACGACGCAGTTTTCTCTCTCGCCTGGGCATGTTCATTGCTGGAGCAGCCTCATTTCCGCTGCTGCCGGTGGCGCGTTCCTTTGCCCAGGATTCCATTCAGGAAGTGGGCGATCCACAAAGCTGTGACTACTGGCGCTACTGTGCCATGAGCGGCACGTTGTGTAGCTGCTGTGGAGGTTCTTATACTTCATGCCCGCCAGGTTCCCAGCCCTCACCCATCACCTGGGTTGGCACCTGTCGCAACCCGGTCGATGGTCGTGACTATCTGATGTCCTACAACGATTGCTGCGGCAAGGCGGTTTGTTCTCGCTGCAGTTGCCATAACACCGAGGGCGACAAACCGGTTTACTTCAACAGTAACAGCAATACGGTGTTGTGGTGCTTTGGCACCGAAGACACCAGCTATCATTGCACGGTCTCACTGGTTCTGGGCGCAGCCGACGAGTAGTCCCGCTATGCGTTTCTCCCTGATCACCTGCATCGCGCTTGGCTTGTTTACAGCCAGCTTGCCCTTGCAGGCTGCAAACCCACGCACTAACTACCTGCTTTACTGTAGCGGTTGCCACCTGGTTAATGGTGAAGGCAACCACCCCAATGTGCCCACACTGCACGGCGAACTCGGTCGCATGATGACTGTTCCTGCTATGCGAGAGTATCTGGTGCGCATCCCCGGCGCCTCCCAGGCACCCATCGATGACGCGGAGCTCACCGAGGTGATCAACTGGGTTTTGGAACAATGGAATGCTGAAACCTTGCCGGAAGGCTTTACCAAACTGACCGAGGAAGAAGTCAGCGCGGCCCGCAAGAACATTCTCGCCGATCCGCTCCGCTATCGCAGTGAGCACTGGAAAGAGTACAGCGACTGACCACAGTGCCGATACAATCGACCTGAAGTCATCTGCTAATCATCCGCCCTGAACGAAACGATTTTGAAATTTCCTGTGATTTAGGGCAGAGTTTGCCCCCCGTAATCTGTCACAATACGCACTATGTCAGTCACTTACAGCCTAGCAAGAGCCAGCATGACGTCTGTATACAACACCTTCGTCAAGACACCGGCTGTGCTCGACACCAGGGAATACTTTCCTGGCGCCAACGCGTTTGTCGACAATTGGGAAACCCTGCGCGAGGACGCCTTGGCACTCACCAGCGAGTTGAACAATGTGCCCCGTTTCCATGACCTGATGCCCGAGCAATACAAGCTCTCTGCCCACGGGGAAAAAGAATGGCGCATGTTTGTGCTGCGCGCCTATGGCCTCGACATCAAAGAGAATATGAACAAGTGTCCAAAACTGATGGAGCTGGTGAGCAACAACCCGGCCATCAAATCAGCGTCGCTTTCCTTCCTGGCACCTGGCAAACAGGTCCCCACCCACACCGGACCCTTCCGTGGCATCACCCGGTTCTACATGGGACTGGAAGTTCCCAAAGATGAATCCGGCCAGCCGGGCGTGGTGCTCACCATCGATGGCAAAGCCTATCGACTGGGCAACGGTGACGCTCTGCTATGGGATGACACTTACCCCCACAGCGTAGAAAACACCACCGACCAGTGGCGCATTGCCCTGCTGCTGGATGTGTACCGCGCCAATATGCCCGCACCGCTGCGAGGCTTCACCAACACCATCATCGCCCTGGCCAAACTCTCCATCAAGTGGCGCAAGATCTTCCCCGAAGAATTCGCCTGAAGATAGATCTGCCCCTATTTCTTTTCATTTGCCCAGAGGTATGCGGGCAGTGCACAAGACAGTCCAATAGTGAGATTCAGTACGATGAAGATCCAGGGCTTCGGACCCTGCTGCTGGCGTGAAAACATGTATAGCCAGAACACTACCGAAGACACCAGCACGTCAGCGGCAAAGCCTCCCGCCGCGCCATTCACAAACAGGGCACTAATAAACCCCACCAGATCGACGCCTGATTCGCCAAAATACTGAATAAAAAAGTAGTAAGGCACTATGGCGCCTATTATCGCCATCACCAGATAGATGTTTTTCATGGTCTCTCCCCGAAGCTTTTGTTCTGTAGCTGAATTGTGCGGCATTGGGTGAACAATACAATTACCTTGAAGGTAATGAATTTGGCGTGAAGGAAATACGTCCCTAGTTTTTGCGAGAGAGGCCGGCGGCCAGGCTGGTGAGGGCCTCGCCGCAGTCCTGTGAGACCTTGAGTTGCAACAGGCCGTCGGCCCGTGTCAGCCCCCGGTTGATGGCGGCGATGGGAATGCCCTTCTCGGCGGCCAGGCGGCAAAAGCGAAAACTGGAATACACCATCATCGATGTGCCCACTACCAGCACCGCATCAGCCTCCAGCAGTTTGCTGTACAGGTAATTCACAATTTCCTTGCCTACGGATCCGCCATAGAACACCACATTGGGTTTCAACAAGCCGTCACAGCGGGCACAGCTCGGCACCTTGATATCGCGAATCAATTCATCCGCCACATGGGCATCGCCATCCGGGGCCAGCCCGGCCTTGATGTCTTCCAGGTGCGGGTTGTGCTGCCAAAGCCAATGCTGAATCCCATCCCGGGAAGTGAGATCACCGCAGTCCATACAGATCACCTGATCCAGCCGCCCATGCAAATCGATCACCCGCTTGTGACCCGCTTTCTGATGCAGCCGATCGATGTTTTGGGTAACCAGTGTGCTCACATAACCCAACGCTTCAATTTCCGCTAAGGCCCGATGAGCCTTGTTGGGCCTGGCGTTGCCCACGTTGGGCCAACCGCCAAAGCTTCGTGCCCAATAGCGCTGGCGAACGCCCGGCAATTCCAGAAACTCCCCATGCTGAATCGGCGTGTTGGTCATCCAGTTGCCCACCTCATCACGATAAGTGGGAATACCGGAGGCATTGCTGATGCCAGCCCCGGTAATCACAAACAGATTGGGATGATCTTCCACGAACTCCTGAAGCTGTAGGATGTCAGCCTCGGGGGCCTGCACCAGGTTGGTGGCAGCGATACTTTTCGGTGGGACTGCACGCATTGGCATTGGGTTCACTAAATCTGGATTTTATTGTCCGTGCATATCGAGTTTATCGTTTATAGCAGAGCCAGGTTTAAGAATCGCGACAAGCCTTGAGTCAGGGTCGGGAATCCCGTTGGTCAATTCCGCCAACTGCTGCTGAACACCACCACTAATTCTCACCAAACCTGCCTTCGTCCGCGCTAACTTGTTGTTTATAAGGCTGTTTTTGATCTGGCACAGAAATCGCTTACTAAAAGGGGAATCAACCGTAACCATTGGGCTGCCCGCACGTCTTAACAGGACACCCATCAAAACTTTATTGGACACCCATTTAAATCGGCCCGGGTAGCAGGGCCGGGCAGGAGTACCCCAAGTGATCAAGCTGAAGAATCTGAGCAAGGTATATCGCACGGCCTACATGGAGACCACGGCACTCCATGACATCAACATCCACATCGCCAAAGGTGAGTTCGTCGCCGTGATGGGCCCATCCGGCTGCGGTAAATCCACCCTGCTCAATGTGGTCGGCATGATCGACAACCCCAGTAGCGGTGAGTACTGGTTTGATGGCACCGAGGTGGGTCAGAGCTCGGAAAACGAGCTGGTGGACGTGCGGAAAGAGAACATAGGCTTCATCTTCCAGAATTTTAATCTCATCGATGACCTCACGGTGGCCGAGAATGTGGATTTGCCACTGCTCTATCTGGGTGTTCCGAAAAAAGAGCGCCAGGCCCGCGTGCAGGAAGCGCTGGAGCTGGTAGGTCTGGAAGCCCGTGCCCGACACAAGCCCCAGGAACTCTCCGGGGGCCAGCAACAACGTGTGGCCGTTGCCCGTTCTGTAGTAAGCGAGCCCAAACTGATTCTGGCGGATGAGCCGACTGGTAACCTGGATACCAAGAACGGGGATGAAGTAATGGCCATGCTGGATCGGCTCAAGGCCAAAGGCGTCACCATTCTCATGGTCACCCACTCACCCGAACACGGCCAGCGTGCCGACCGCATCATCGAGATGCTGGATGGAGAAGTGGTAAGCGGCGCAAACGGTGCCAGTCTTTCAGTTGTCGCTGACAACAGCAACGACAATGGCAATCAGGAAGCCAGGCAGGAATCGCCAGCCTGAGGCGGGGACCCCAGATTATGTTTGCTCATTACACCAAGATGGCGCTCAAGGCGCTGATGCGATTTAAACTCCATTCGGTAATCAGCCTGACAAGCCTTGTAGTTGGGTTTCTGTGTTTTGTCTCGGCCGTGCTGATTTCCAACTACGCCGACAGTTTCGACCGCGGGTTTGATAATTCAGACAACATCTACAACCTGATCATCCGGGCCGTAGGCGACAGCCCCTTCCCGGACCGCTTTCCTATTGTCAATCAACCGGCTGCGCGCTACCTGCGCACGGCCTTCCCGGAAATACCCCATATCGTTCGCGCCAGCAGCGGCTTCCCCCAAGCTGTTTCTGTGGAAGGACAAGCCGCGAGTATCGACACCAAATATATAGAACCGGGCTTCTTCAGTATTTTTCCACTTGAGGTCATAGACGGCCTGGAAACCGGCGAAGACCTGCCTCCCAATACCGCGTTGATAACTGAAGAAGGCGCCATGCTCGCCTTTGGGCGGACCGATGTGGTCGGCGAGAGAATACTGATCGAGAATCAGTACGATGTCACCATTAGTGCAGTTGCCCGCTCTCCCGAGTTTCCATCACATTTGTCATCCGGTATCGCGTTCTTCAATACGGACCTGTTCGTGCCCATTGCAATGCAAGACGAATTGATTCGGCAAGACATTGCAGCCAATGGTGGCGACCCGGACCAGGATCGCTGGGGCAACCAGTCTGATTTTGTGTACCTGGAATTTCCTGAAGGCGGTACAGTGGATGTGGCTGAATTCAATCAGCGACTGGATGAATTCGCACGAAACACCCTGCCGGAAGATTTTCGCGACATTATGACCTTCAACATCATTCCGGTGAATGAACTGGTGGCAACCCAATTGGCCTTCGTAACCGGAGGCTTTGACCTGCCCGATATTCTCATAGTCGCCGGGGCTCTGGTTCTACTGATAGGTTGCCTGAACTATTCCAATCTGGTGATCGCCCAATTGTCGCTGCGCAGCCAGGAAGTAGGTGTGCAGAAGATTCTCGGGGCCAAACGCAGCTCGCTGCTGATTCAGTATTGCTATGAGACCCTGCTGTTTCTATTGCTGGCTCTGTTTATCACGCTGGCCCTTATTGCGTTCGCCATCACCCAGCTCGGCGCTGCCGGCATGGCCGGGGTGGATCTGGGCCTGCTTTTCAACCCCGATCTGTGGAGCACATTGCTGGTAGTGCTCGTCGTTATTGTTGCCATCGCCGGTGGTTATCCTGCCCTGCGTACGGCCACAGTGCCCCTGGTCACCATGATGCGACCCAAGGGATCCAGTGGCTATTCCGCCCGGCTGCGTAACCTGATGGTGGGGGTGCAGTTCTTTATTTCCGGCACGCTGATGGTACTGGCCACGATCATGTTTCTACAAAACCAGGCCATGACCAACCAGCTCGATGGCAATACCCAGGACATGAAAGTGGCGATCAATGTTCCGATCGAAACTTTCGATGTAGACCCTCAGGTGCTAGTCAACGAACTCGAACGAAACCCGGCAATTCTCTCGAGCACTCAGGTCTGGGTTCTGCCCTGGCAAATCAGCAACTCTTCCTCGTCATTTACCAGAACACGCGACGCCAACGCCACCGAAGTCTTGCTGTCCCGTCACCTGGTGGGTTATGACTACAGCGAAACCATGAGCCAGCCGCTAATCGCTGGCCGTGATTTCTCTCGGGAACGTAGCAGTGACGTGTTGCCCAACTCTGGCGAGCTTAGTTCAGCCAGCGGTCCATTTAATGTGATTATCGACGACATCGCGGCACAGTCTCTTGGCTGGGAAAATGCCAGCGAGGCGATCGGCCAGTCCTTCTACCGACGCTATCCTGAAAATACAGAGAGAGATGAAATCAGTGTGGAGCTGATCGTGGTCGGCGCCATGAGCAAACGTAAATACGAGTTTCTGGATTTCTCCAGCTTCGGATCCGACGGCAATATCTATATCCTGCAACCGGAAGAAGCCGATTACATCATCGTCAAAGTTGATCGAGACCGCCTCAATGAAGGATTGCGGCATATCGATGATACCTGGCGACAACTGATGCCCGACACGCCGTTACGAAGAGAGTTCGTTGACGACTTGTTTTACCAGACCTACAGCATGTTTCTCGCGATCAGCACTTCAATCGGGGTTCTGTCCCTGTTTGGTTTCTTCGTAGCCAGCATAGGCTTGTTAGGCAATGCCACGTTTATTACCAATATCCGCAGACGTGAGGTGGGTATTCGCAAGGTGATGGGCGCCAGCAGTAACCGCCTGCTGCGGATGTTGCTGCTGGATTTCACCAAACCTATCCTGATCGCCAATGCCCTGGCCTGGCCGGTGGGTTATTTCCTGGGGCAGATGTACACGTCGTTCTTTTCTGCTGCCGTGAATATTAACGTGTTGCCCTTTGTAGTGAGTCTGGGTCTGTCCGCAGCCATTGCCTTTGCCGCTGTATTCTCCCAAAGCCTGAAGAGCGCCCGGGTACGGCCAGCGATGGTGTTGCGATACGAGTAGCGAAATAAGGTTTCCCCTGTCCTTTGGCTGTTAACCAAAGGACATCGAGCCGTCAGTATTGCGCGTGCCACCTACCAGTCGCGACAGGATTGCCTGGAATTCTTCCGGGCTGATATCAACCTTTTCCACCACCCGGCCATAGAGTGTAATTGTGGGCACGTTGCGGCCACCGAATTCTTCCTGGGCTTCCTTTAGGCAAACAAGAATCGCGCGTTCTTTACGGTTGAGCCCGTCACGCACATCGGGAAGATTATCGAGCAGCTCTGAATAGTCCATGTCCAAAGCGTGTTACTGCCCCGCATACCAGATGGCATTGTCGTAGTCTTCCCACCAGCCCCCGCGCCCATCACCGATAGTCAGCAGGCTGTCCACGACTTCCACCCGCTCGACAAACTTGGCGTGCTTGTAGCCTATCTGGGTTTCAATTCGCAACCTGAGCGGAGCACCATTTTTCTGGGGCATGGGCTCACCGTTGAGATCATAGGCAAGCAGGGTTTGCGGATGGCTGGCGGCAAACAGGTCAATACTCTCGTAATAGGGTTTGTCATTGAACTGGGTGTCCATGCAATGAAACACCACATAACGCGCCCGTTCCTGCACCCCCGCCTGTGACAACAGATAAGCCATGGGCACACCCTTCCACTCGCCAATGGCACTCCAGCCTTCATCGCAGGTGTGCATGGTGATCTGTGACTGGGCTGGCAAGGCGCGCAGTTCAACCAGGGTAAAACTCAGGGGATTGTCCACCAGTCCTTCCACGCTTAGCCGATAGTCGGCGAATCCGTTTTCACGCATCAATTGATAGCGTTCATCCCTGGGTGCAGTTACGCCACTGGTTGGAAAATCCAGCACCAGGTCATTGCGGGTAAATTCACGCACCCGTGGTTGGCCTGAGAGCATCAGGTCATGCAGGCCATAACTCATGGCATCGGTAATATCATGAATGCTCTTTATTTCTCCCGGGTACCGGCGCGTCGCCAGCGCAATGCCGGTAGCGGCACCGCCGAGCAACACCCCGTTAACAATCTGCCGGCGAGTGAATTTTCTGCTCATCAGTTATTGCCCTCACTCAATTTCAGCCGCCCGGTGATCATGGCCCGAATATGATTCACGAAGCCGGCCACAAACACCTGGACCACATGTATCAGCACGAACAGCATCAGCAAGGACATGAACACGAAATGCAGGGTACGTGCAGATTGTCGGCCGCCAAACAGATCAAACAGGAATGGCCAGGCCGTAGTGACACTGTTGGACATGGTCAGGCCTGTAAGAATGATCAGGGGCATCAAGACGAACATGACTCCAAGATAGGAAAGTTTTTGCAGAATATTGTACTGCTTGACTGCCTCACCTTTGGCGCGGCGAAATTTCAAATGGTTAACAATGTCGCGCCCGATATGGCCCGGCCTGAGTTCGTGTTTGCGTGGTAACCACACGTCCCTTAGCCGGCCACTGTCGATCAGGTGGTAAAGGTAATACAGCCACGCCAGCACCAGGGCCCAGGCTGCGGTGAAATGCAGTGCCCGGTTTTCCCCAAAAGCAAAGCCTTCGGGATAACCGAAGATCCGAATATAGGGCTGGCGATTGATGCGCCCCATGATGCCGGTGACATCCATGGACAGGCTGCCAACGCGCAACTGGATTTGTGGGGGTTCGGTGGCAGTGTCGCCCACCAGCTCTGCCACCGCCGGTGCGCCAAAATAACCCACCTCGCCCCAGTACAGGCGCGGGTGGATGTTGAACACCATCATCCCGCTCCAGAGCAGTACAAAGACAGAGATGGCGGCAACCCAGTGCAGAACCCGGGTGGCCAGGGGAAAACGCAGGTAGGACCCTTGCTGGCCCGGCGCAGCAGAAGGGCTCGTTGTGTCATGCTGGTCATTCATACTATGACCTTGCTTGTTATTGTCTGTGGTCTTGCAGCACTGGAGTTAAGCAATCAAACCCATTGCGATGCTACTGGCGACGATAAGGCACACTGGTGCTGGAGCTTGCCGTGTTCAGTGTGGTGATCTTGCCATCGATTACATCCTGCACCTTGCTGCACACTCGCTGGCGAATATGACTGCCCACCTGTACCTCGTCGCGACAGTAAACCTGCTGCCTGATGGGTCGGGATTCATTGTAAGCCATCAGCTCGGCATCGCTCATCTGGTGGAATCTGGGCTCCGGGGTAACACAGGCGACCAGGGTTCCCAGGACTGTCAGTAACAACAATGACTTCATGAAACCGCCTCTGACTCTTTCTCATTTAATGGGAGAATACTTCAGTTATTTAAACCGAGTTCTTCCCTGACTTCCACCACTCTTTCTCCGCGCAGCGCACCCACCATGGAATAGTTGCCCTCATGACAGGAGTATTCGTAGATGTGCCCGCCTTCATCGCGAGTGAATGAGAACTCGCCGCGCCAGGGTTCGGTGTAATAGTAAGGATCATCCACCGTGTACTGATAGAACAATTCATCGTCTGAGACGCGGGTGAATCGCTCGGTCACAGTGGCATCGGCACTGATTAACATGGGCCGGTCTATGGTGGCCCGGTCGGGGATGTCGCCGCGAAAATGGGTGGTCTCAACAACCAGCGTGTCCCCTTCCCAGTGCCCCACGGAATGGCCTTCCAGTGATCGAATGGCATCGGGCCATTCCTGGTCGTCCATGTGAATGACGCGGGCCAGACCCATGTCTTCGCTGACAATCACAATCTTGTCGGGCGTCTGCACAAAGGCATGAAAGAGCTGGTACATAAACGCACGCATGGGTGGTGAACCCCAGCTTTCCAGGCAACGTTCCACCGCTGGTCGCTCTTCCGGGTGATCGAAACCATGGTCCCCTTTGAAATAGTGATGGCTGGCTGCTTCCAGGCCGCGCTCATTAAAAGGCATGCGTCCATCTTCAGGATAGACGATCACCGAGCTGCGATACTCACCTTTCACATTAAACAGTTTGGGTGGGCCGAACAGATCCACATCGGGGTCGTTATTATCCGGCGAGCCCTGGTACACGGCCTGGGCAAATCCCGCCGCTTGCTGCGGGCCTAACACCAATGGCAATCCTGGTGGTCGCTCCAGCAAGGTATAGGTCACTGTTGTCCACACGCCCTGGAGATCCGGCTGGCCATGCTCGTTACGAGGCACGGTGTAGGTTTCTACCGGAGCTGCTGGTTCTGCGGTTTGTTGCGCTTGCTGAGTCTGCTGTGAAAAGGCCAGTGGCACCAGTAAACAGGCGATGGCCGTGGCGATCAGGGTTCGGGCAGTCATTGCGATCTCCTTACAGTATCTCTTCTGGAGAGGTGATGAATGGGTAATCAATGACACCATGGTGCCCTATCGCCAGGGGCATGGATAGTGCCGAAAGTCATAGTGGCTGACTAGGCGCCACTTTCAGCGGCTCTGGTGGTTTCCTTCCAGGGAGTGATGTGTCGAATTTCATCAACCAGCTCAGCCTGGGCGACTTCGCTATCGTAAGCTGCCTGTGCTCGCAGCCAGTAGCCGTTGTTCAAACCGAAAAAGCGGCAAAGACGCAGATCTGTGTCTGCAGTAATAGAACGATTACCAGCAACAATGGCCCCAATGCGTTGTGCCGGGACATCTATCTCTTTGGCTAACCGGTATTGAGAGATTCCCATTGGATCGAGAAACTCTTCCTTTAAGAGTTCGCCAGGTGAAACAGGATCAAGTTTTTTCATGGTTTAACTCCTAGTGGTAATCCACTATTTCCACGTTGCTTGCCCCCGCAGAAGTCCAACGAAAACAAATTCGAAATTGATCGTTGATGCGGATACTGTGCTGACCTTTACGCTTGCCCTTTAGAGCTTCCAATCTGTTTCCTGGAGGCACTTTCAAGTCTGCGAGTTTATCTGCGATCTGCAACTGTCTTAGCTTGCGCAGCGCCACCCTTTCAAAATTAATGAAACGTTTGACTCTTCGGCCTTGGGAAAGTGCCTCGGTCTCAGGGCATTTAAAGGATGCGATCATTCTGGTTATAGTAACGCTTTGCGTTATTAACGTCAAACGTGTCTATATTCGCCATTCGCTGCCCAGCCCTGGATCAAATGCCTTTGCTTACGACACTCGCAGGTAGTCAGGGGACCTGGCGGCGATAGACCTGGAAATTAGTGACTGTGCCCTGCTCTCCCGGCTGGGTCTGGGAAACTGCCAGCAACTCACCATCTTCAGACGCCACGCGGTGGGCATAGAGCACAATCAACTCATCGGCGAAGGCGGTGCTGTCCAGAGTACGCTCATCGATGGCCTCGTACATCACATGGGTGACACCATGGGCATCTGTTTCATGAAGGTTACCATCCAGTGGACCACCAAAAGCGAGTTCATGAGACTGCCCGGCCAGGTCGGTCCAGCTAATCTCAAAGTTGATGTTGTCGCCTTCAGCGGAGATTACGTAAAGACCGGAACCTGGAGGTTCACCACTTTGATAGATAGACAACTCCGGGATCAGTTGCCAGGTGCCGAGGTATTTTGCCTGATTCATGTTTTTTGTTTGCTGAGAATTGAGTTCTGAATGTTTGATTCTAAACTGCGCTAATCTTCAACCTCATAAGTGTAGCCCACAAACCTTTCTACCTCGTCCGGATTCAGCGACTGGTACAAAGCATTGGCCGCATCGTTGTCAGTTTCGGTGCCTAGCCAGACTTCTTCGCAATCAGCTTCGTCGGCAATCGCCAGCAGTTTTTTCATCATGGCCTTGCCCGCACCTTTCTTGCGCTGGTCAACACACACATCCACCTCATCCACATAAAGCCATTTTTCATTGTCGTAAGGCTTGAATTCGATACGAGCAGAAGCCATGCCCAGGAATGTGTTGCTATCCTCATTGACTTCATGTGTGACGAGAAATAGCGTGTCCTGACGACTCAGATAGTTAAGCAACGCCTCCGCGGTGTAGGTCGAAATTTCGTTGGCTTCGTCCCAGGTGGCTGCATTGATAGCAGATACCAGGGATTCAATATCGTCTTCGCTGCTGACTGTGCTCACTTCGATCATTGGTCTTGGGTTTTCCTGAACTAGAACGTGTTTGACGCATTGCCTATGGCAGCGTAGACACTGCAGGGATCTTCGCCTGCTTCCAGTCTTGCCACCCAGTCTTCCAGCAGCACCCGGCGCGACTCCCTGCGTTCCGGTCGGCTGGATGGATCGTTAACCGCCTGCCGAGCCACATCAATCATGGACTGGGCACCCATGCGACAGGCGGCCATCTCGGGGGTGTCGGCTGAGGACTGGGCACTGGATGCGGTATTGGATTCTTGTGGCGAGCATGCGGAGAGTGCGGCTGCTACCACGATCAGTACACACTTATTGACATCGGAATTCATTACCACTCCTCTTATACGAACTTCTGCAGGGCCGGGCAATGATCACAGTTAGTGGTGAATTCGTAAAGCAGAAGCGATCCACTGCTACTTGTCCTGCGGCCACCCTCGATAGTTTCAGATTATTGACTGGCGGGCATTTCATACCTGAGGGTATTTCGGCTCGCGACGGGCTTACCATCGATCATCTTCGGTCGAAACCGAAGTTGCTCCAATCTGTCATTGTTGTCCCCGTCTTCTCCCCTGATGTATCTGTGGCCTTCAAGCAATTGGACTTCCATTGCCTGACCA
Organism: Gammaproteobacteria bacterium; assembly: GCA_040218615.1. Classification (GTDB taxonomy): domain Bacteria; phylum Pseudomonadota; class Gammaproteobacteria; order Pseudomonadales; family Pseudohongiellaceae; genus UBA9145. Next base: position 17,090 of record JAVJRC010000007.1, on the reverse strand, counting down.
ATAGTCTGGCGAAACCGGTGTTTGTACAAAAAGGTAGATTCGTTTTCGTCTGGTAATTCGAAGGAATACCGCAGCGTGACAGAGTCATCGTCAGCTCGGCTGAAGCGGCTTGAGGCACTTCTGGTGGCCGGGTAGTCTGCTGACCATTCCACGAAGGAGAGTTGATGGGCTATGTTATCCGCGCCTGTACCTGAACCGGCTGCTGTGCCTGTCATAGTCGCCGGTAGTCCTGCAAGCGCAGAGGCAACGCTGGGATAGAACTGTGGGACTGGCAGGATTCTGGGTTGACTGAACAAAGAAGCGACCTGATCCTTGTCCACGCCGATCGCCAATAAAGTGTCATAGACTGTTTCATAGATTTCAGTAGCCATTCCCGCCCGGTCAAACAACATGTACCAGTCAGCAAGGTACAACTGACTCATCGCCTGGCCTTCCGGATCGGCAGGGTCCAGTTCGTTGAATACCTCTGTGATCCGCCGAAGCATCTGCAGCCCCTCTTCGTAACAGAACCGTTGATATTGCAACCGTGACCAGCCCGCGCTATTGCCATTCAGCACGTAATAGAGATTGGAATTGGTTCGGTCACGCCCTCCGGCATCGTGGCCCTTCTTGACCTGATAAAGATGCAGAGCCTGACGGTAAAAATAGGGTGCGGTTAACGGGCTGTCCTCACCATAGAGTTCAATGGCAGTAGTAATCATTGCCTGATTTAGCTGGTAGACCCGTGACAGGTGCCGGCCCTGTTCTATTTCTGAATCTTCGGTGGCGCCTCGTATATGCTGCTCAGCAAGATAGATGAACTGTTCGAGCAAGTTGGAATTGAGAGTGACCGGCACTCGCAGGTAATAGGCAAACAGATAGTCCATTTGCTCGCGAGCATCATCCCAGGCCTGACGGTTTGAGAAGTTATCGATTCTCGTGGTAATCAGGGACAGTTGTGCAGGTGTGTGCAGACCGTTGTGATACCGCGTGATCTGTATCGCGCGATCCAGCATGTTGTCGGCGTCGTCAAACTGGTTTTCTGCCATCAGCAGCCTTGCCAACTGCTCAAGGGGCTCCACCAGGTCCATGGCGTCTCGCCCCAGCGCCGTTTCGGTAGCTTCCAGAATTTCCCGTGCCCGGTCCAGCTCTGCCAGCGCTGCCAGATTCTCTTCGGTCTGGTCTTGTCCACGAGCGAATGCACCAATCAACAACAGCATGACTGCAAACTGCACTCGCGTGAACATAGCGCTCGGCCTCGGTTCAGAAGAAAAGGGGTTGGTGGAGAGTCACCAGAGCCAGAAAGCTCTGTCTCTGGTGATTTAATTTATCAGACTACGATTTTTCGGTACAGGTGCCAGGTGGCGTGACCCAGGATGGGTAAGGCGACTGCCAGACCGATAAGAAAGATTGCCGCTCCAACCGTGAGCAGAGCAACCACTACGACTCCCCATACGGCCATCACAAAAGTGTTGGTCCAAACTGCCCGGACTGACACCTTGATTGCGGTAAAAGCTGTGACGGGTTTGTCGAGCACCAAAGGAAACGCCACCACGGATAAGGCCAGGGCAGAGGAAGCGAACAGAAAGCCGACAAAGTTTCCGTAAGCAATGAGCGCTGTGCCGTGTTGGGTTGAGAACAGTTCATCGAAAAATGCGGCGAAGGATTCCGGATTGCTGTCACCGAACGTGCCAAAGAAAATCAGCTCTGCCATGTATAACCAGGCCACATACAAAAACATCATCAGCAGAGACAGGGCCAACACCGGCGCAAAGGAATGGGTATGAATAAAATTGAAACAGTGGCGCCAGGTGGAGGGTAAACCCTGTTGACGCCTGCGGCTCATTTCCAGATAACCTGTCGCAATAATGGGCCCAAGCAGATTAAACCCAGCCACCATGGGAAAGGCCAGATAGCGAATCGGTTGCCCGGAAGAAAACAAGACAATCACCAGCGCGGCAACAAAATAAAACAGGATAGCCAACTGAATGCTGCCTGACTTCATGCCGTAGTCTGCATAGCCCTCTCTGAGAGAAAGCCACAAATCACTGAGTGAAATGTCTCTTGTCTGGATGTCGTCCGAGGAAAGGGAAATGTCTTCAAACAACTGGTTGTTGTTTTCAGTGAGTTCAGCCATATCATACCGCCTTCTGTGAATTCACAGTTTGCAGAACGGGGCCTGACACGCCCAATACAGCTACCTGACTACACTATCCTGTACTGCTAACGCAGGATTTACAGGTTTGGGCGGTCGTTGCCGACTGCCTGGAAATTGAGTAGATCGGAGTCAGTTTACATCGGTGGGCTTCGTCAGGTAAATAGCAAGAAAGATGGACTGATTTCATGCTGAGACATGAGGCATGTACCCAGAGAGGGGGTTTAGCAGGCCATAAAAATCCAGGTCACTGAGTCACCTGGTCAGATGCCTGAATCCTGACAAGCTATTGACCAGCCAGAATACGACCGACGCATTTATTAAATTTTTCCAGCCCGGCACGCAGGTGATCATCCGGCAGAGCCGAGCTGAAGCGGAAGTGATTTTCCAGCCCAAACTTTGAACCCGGAATCACGAGAACATCTTCTTCGGCTAACAACCTGGCAGCCAATTCGTCAGACCTGACTGGCAGATCGAATTTTACGAAGGACATGGCTGAAGCCTGGGGAGGGACAACAGAGAATACACCTGCATGTTGGTTCAGCGCCTCGACCAGGGTGTCAAACCCGCGCCGGATCAGCTTGCGGGCACGAGCGGTGAGCTTCACTCGCGTTTCCGGCTGCAAGGCGTACTCGGCCAGCTTCATGGACATCATGGTCGCCGCTATGGAAGCGTATTCGTGACGGCGCCAGAAGTCAGCAATCAAGGGTTCTGGCGCCACCAGCCACCCCAGCCGTAGACCCGGCAGGCCGTAGGCCTTGCTCATGGAATTCACCACAATCACCCGTTCGCTGGTACCCCAAAACGATTCAGTCGGTTCGTCGGTGTTGCGCTCGGTGCCAACATAGACCTCGTCGGCCACCAGCCAGGCACCCTGTTGTTCTGCCACGCGAATCAGTGCCATGCGGTCGTCCTCACTCAACACCCGACCAGTCGGGTTGTTCGGGTTGACCACATGGATGATTCGTGTGCGGTCGTCCACCGCGGCTTCCAGCGAATCGACATCAATGGCCCACTGGCGTGATTCCACCATGTCCACCGTTCTCACTTCGAAGCCCAGGTTACTGGCATTGCCGGCGAGCTGTTCGTAGGTGGGGCGAAAGCGCACCACATTGTCTCCCTGTTCCAGCAATGTGGACGCGATCAGGGTGTTGGCTTCGGTTGCCCCCACTGTAACCAATATGTTCGCTTCGCTCGCGCCCGGATACATGGCGGAAATATTCTGCCGCAGACTTTCATAACCGTTGACCTGGGGATAATCGACAAGCGTGGCGAATAATTCCTCGGTATCGATTTGCGCGAGCGCGAATAACTCCGCATAACTCATTGGGTGTACACCACTCTCGGAGAAATTGAACTGCACACCCAGCTCGTGCTCTGACAGGAACTGTTCTACGGCAAAGGGTTGAAAGCGGGGGCTGGTCATCGAGAGTGGTTTTTACTTTGGACTTTTGGGTTAAATGTCACTGACGTAATTGGTCAGTCTACTTTTCAGTTGCCTTAACCCTGAACTGCCACATGAGAAAAAGCACAGCGATTATAAAAGGTGCCACCAGTATCCAGGGATAATAATTGCCTGATTGTCGCGCCTCTGAGTGGTGGCCATACACGTCGAGCCCGGTCCCAGGTTAATCGTTAAGGGTCACTCACTCAGCACCATCTGAAAACCGCCGAAGATAATACGCTTACCATCGAAGGGCGGTTCCTGGGCAGTGTTCAGTCTGGGGTCGGCCATCACCTTCTCGTTACCCTTGTCCCTGGCTTCCCTGGAAGGCCAGGCAACCCAGGAGAACACCACGGTTTCATTTTCCTTGCATTGCACGGCCTTGGGAAAAGAAGTTAGCTCCCCTTCCGGCACATCGTCGCCCCAGCACTCTACTATTCTCGTGGCACCGTGTTCCTTGAAGATGGCCGCCGCCTCTTTGGCAAACTGAATGTAGTCATCTTTTTTGTCATTTGAAACTGCGGCCAGGAATCCGTCGATGTATTCCATAAGGTTCTCCTCAACAAGCGCTTTGGCGAGTGAGTCCAGACTCTAACTCGCACGATTGAAAATCATCGCTGTCTGATTGGTTTATCAGCAATCCCAGGCCTCAGATCGCTTCGATCAGATCTTCCCTGAACGTTACCCCGAGGCCCGGGCCCTGTGGCACTTTAATCGAGCCATCCTCTTCCAGCACCGGTGGGTTTTCGAATACCTGCCAGCCCTCGAAGATATCCGCGTGCGGCGGTTCGTGGATGAACTCGGTTATCGGACCGTTGGGCATGGACGCGATGAGGTGGATGCCGCAGATATTGACCAGGCGCCTTTCAAACGGCGCCGAGTGCGGCGAGACCTGTCGGTTGTACGCGGCGGCGAGAGTGCCGACAGTACGGGACATGAGTGGGCCAATGTCGCCTATCTCGGGCATGAGCACATCGAAACAGCCCTGCTCAAGCAGCCACCTGAATTCATGGATGCCCCAGTTTGCCTCGGCGCCAGCCATGGGCATGGCGAGGAGACGGTTGAGTTCCGCCAGGCGCTCATAGTCATAGCGGGGCAATGGTTCCTCGAGCCAATAGACGTTGAGCCGCTGATATTCCATGGCCGTGTCGTAGGCACGCTTGAAGTTCCACAGGGTGGGATCCTCTCCATTGGCGTCCGCATCACCAGGAGCCTTGTTGCCGTCGCAGAGGATGTGAAAATCATCGCCCAGTGCATCCCGCACCAGCTCCACCACGCGTACGTCCTCCTCCATGGTCCTGAAACCCGAACGCAGCTTGATGGCTCGCCAGCCATCCTCTTTGAGACCGATAGCAATTTCGACCCGGTCTTCTACGGTGCCGATGCCCCACATGGCAGCATAGGGCAGGACCTTATCGCGGCCACCGCCCCAGAGCTTGTAGAGCGGTAAATCCGTTGCCTTGCCCAGCAGATCCCAGAGCGCAATCTCTACCGAAGCGCCCCATCTGCGCTGGGGACGGTATAGCGCTGCGGCATGCTTGTTGATCTCGAAAGGATCCTGGCCGACCAGCAGTTGTTTCACGTACTCCAGGTTTTCTGGCGGGATACCGGGCCCGATGCCCACCAGACCCTGATCCGTGTGCACTTCGGTCACGGTGAAATTGCCAATCTGAACGTGCAGCCCACCACGGGGAGTATCGACGCGTCGTGCAAGAATGCCTTTGTCTTCGACCAGCCTGATCTTGATCAAGCGGACATCAGTGATCTTGAGACGCGCCGCCTCCGCCGCCCTTGCAGCCTGCGGCAGCATCAATGGCATCGTCGCAAGGCCGGATAACCTGGTTAAGAAATCTCGTCTACGCATGGTCGTTTCCCGTTTATAGTCAAATTAATGAAAGTAACTGGAGGGCACTGATCAATTTGTAAGATAGCATCAGGACGGGTGAGTCAGCACTATCGGCGTTTTCTCAGCAGCTTCGCCCAAAACAGGAGCTCGAAGATTGCACCCAGGACCACAAGCACAGTCAAACCTGTGAAAAAACCGGTGGCATAGAAGATGGCTGCAGCCACCAGGAATGTGAGGATGATTAGACTTCTAGCTTGTAGTGCCATTTCTGTGTCCCTCAGTGGAGCGCAATAATCATAGCGCCTTGAACCAATGGCAAGGTTTCAGCCCTGTCCCAAAATTGGTTTGAATGTTATGTGTCGATTGCCACAGAACCTAAACTCTGCTGTTTCCAAGCAACAACCTCGGCATGCTGCCTTCACACTTGTAACTCATTATAAACAGGTAAGGTGCCAGGAACATGATACCGCCAAAAAATCCACAAACAGCAAGGAAAATACCAAAAGCGCTGAAATTGTTTCTCCAGGCCAGCCATGAGGCTGAAAGAATCAGAAAACCCATAAAATCTGTATTGAACTGGCCCGGCCACGTCATTGCAGCCATATCCCCAAAGAATATCGGGAATAGATTCCATCCCTCATTGTAGATAACAATCGCTGTATAGATCGCCAAATAGGAGAAGATCACGACTAGCAGTATTCGGAAAATCAACATTTCATACTTCTTCCAGTTGGCAGGAATTTCTTCATGACACATGACGCCAGTGATAGTGAGCTTGGTCTAATTGTCGGGTGTCGTCATCTCTGAGCCATCAGACCAGAGCGCTCATCAGCTATCCAGGTTTTATCACCTAGAACCTCATCACCAGTTTGGTCGTTAACACCGAACCAAAAATAGACCCTTCCCGGAACTCCATTTCTAACTGAGTTATATTCCCATACTTCGACAGCTGGAAATCTATTATTGATAGACGGCTCATCTACAGATCGCACATCGGCATAATTCCCACCTGAACGAATAAAGTCTGGTTCGCCAAATCTTTTTCTTAGTTCTTCTCTGGTCTGTGCCTGGCTCAATTCATTGAAACTTGGTAAAGAGGCATTGCATCCAACAATTAACAAAAGTATCAATATTGCACTTTTCCACATTTTAGACACTCAACTCTTTGAATAACTGCAAATGCTGCCCTTAGTTATTTCTAAAGACAAACTGTTCCCCAGATTTGATCCACTCTTGAAAAAACGCGAGCGCTGGTGAACCCTGCCCAGTAGAGAGCTCTGCAGCTATGGGGATGGTTAAGAATAAGGCCAGAATCAGGGCTGAGACAGCATAGAACACGAGATCTTTGTTTTTCATTGTTATTATCCCTATTGTTTCTTCGAACAAATTAGGCGAAATCATTGTGCCTGAGATTGAATGCTAACTAAATAATGTTTCTCCTGATATGGGTCGCCGGTATCATGTGATTATGTACAGTATTGGGAAGTGGTTGAGCTCATAACGCCCTGAATGATAGGCAGGGCATTAGCCCCGTCCTTGGTTGGTTTTTGATTAGTGAGTACCTTCACTGAGTTACAACAACATATCCAAGCCAAGCATAGAAACAATAAATTGGGGCCAGCAATACTTTGGGTAACAAATAGTTCTTATTCCGAATAAGCATAATAGAGAAACTCAAGCTTAACGGAATGTACAGCCCTGCTAATGGAATCCAATAACCTCCTCCGAGCAAATAGAATGAAGGCCCTAAGGATAAGATTAGTCCGGCCAGTACAATTCTTTGACTGGAGCGCCATGCGCCAAGAGTGGCCATCGCCACAAAGAGAACGATCGCTGGCCAGCCTACAATTAGTTGCACAACTTCTATTGGCATGCACTCAATTCTCGGTGCTCACGAACGCCCTTGGTTAATGGGCGCCGCCTCGGCTGCACCCTTGATTGGAATAATTTTTAGATTCCGTTCTCTGGTAACCCAAGCGTATTTTGAACATTTCGATAAGCCTTAATCTCGATAACATTTGCACTTGGGTCGCTTACATACATTTTCGCGTGCTCGTGTTCAGTTCCTTCTTGTCGCAAAACAGGCTCAGTAAGAAAGCTCACACCAAGTTCCGTTAATCTTCGCTCTTCAGAAATCCATTCGTTTCAGGGCAGTATTACGCCAAAATGTCGCTTCCCTTGTTTTTCAGCAGGCAGTACTTCGTCAGGCTTTAGCTGAAGCGTAATCTGGTGTCCCCAGAGAAGAGCGTCGGCCCATGTTTCAGTGCTCCGGCCTGATCTAGCGCCCAATACACCGGTGTAAAATTCCATAGCCGATTCCAAATCTTTTACTGGAATGGATAAATGGAAGATTCGCCGTGTACTCATAATCTAAATCCAGTGAACCTTACGCGCTTAGTAATGGGCGCGCCTATGGCGCGTCTTTGATTGATTTCTTGGTTATGTGTCGTCATCTTTGGGCTCTTCCACCCTGACGATTGCACCTAGGTTACCTGAATTGTCTGAGTTTAGTTGGTTTAGTAACTTAGGCACTTCTGTTTTGAAGTCATTTTGGATAGCTACTCTTACATCCCTGATAGATTTACCCATCTCGGATTCATTGAACTGAATGAGCGCATCTAGCTGATCTTCTGTGTAATGTTTTTCAATCAAGTTCACTCTCAATTCTCTAATTTTCGATGCAGCATCTTCTTGTGACTTTTTCATTGCGTCAGATGCATCAGGATTCACCGGAGGAAAATCACTCGAAGGTGTATACGTCAACTCAAATAGACGGTATGCCTTTTGCTTTTTGCTCTCCGAATTCACTGATACTCACCTAGAGACACAACGCTTTGAATAATTATTTCAGCGCGCAGCGCTGAGTCCTCAATGGATTTGTTGGTTATGTGACGTTTTCACCAACGCCTCTCGCTGCCAATGTCAAATAGTTGCGCAATACAATGAAGAATGCGATTTCGAATAGAATGCTCAGCGATGCCTCAACTATTCGCAAGGCTCCAGCAATGCTATCTTCTAAGAATGACGCAAATATATAAGTAGAAAAGATAAGAACAGGAACTCCGGCTAAAATCGCTACAATCCACACTCGAATCATAACAGGAAGGGTTAGTACGGACATTCTGAGAAAGAAGTCTTTGCCGTCTCCTTTAGAATTGGCTTGAAAACACAGCCAAATGCCAAAGTATGAAATCACGCCAAAAATCATGAAAAATAAAAGAGACTCCAATAGGTTTCCGAAAATGCCAATCTGAGAGCCAGCGTACTCAATTCCTATGGGGTAATAGAAGACAAATCCGCCCACAATAGCAGCAACAACAAAATGCTTTATTGCGCGAAATTCTGACAACGTGCCAGCGTGCAGCTCATTTGCAAGAGCTTCGGCGTTCACAATGTACACGTCTGCAAGATAGTTCATCTAGTCACATAACGCCTTTTAGTAATAGAGCGGACCGCGTAGCGGCCCGTCTTTGTTGATTTGATTGTTATTGAGCGGTTTCTTCCAGCCTTTCAGCAAGCCAGACTTTGATGATGGATTGTCTGGTTACTCCGAGGCGTGCCGCTTCTTTGTCGAGTGAGTCGATCATCCAGATTGGAAAATCGACATTAACTCGTTTCTGTTCCTGGTTAGGCTTCTTGATCTTGGATAGATTAAGGGAGCTTGAAATATCTTTGCCAGAATCAAAGTCTGAATCAAATCTTTTAGCTTTCATAAATCGTCACTTCCTCGTCGCGAGACCGACGTACTGATATAAGTCTGATGTTCTCGCCTCGATAAGTAATGACTGCAGACCAGTGCTTTTTCAATATCTGGCCGACTGCGAGGAATCTTGGTTCATCTTCGGTTTTGGCCGGAACCACGACCAAGTCCGGATCAAGCCATAAAAGCTGGGCTTCAACGAAGTCGATACCATGCTTTTTCAGGTTAGATGAGCTCTTCCTAGCGTCATATTCGAACGAAAACATGGTATAAAAAATATACCTTTATGGCACTGACGTCAATAGAGCTCAATAACGCCCTGAATAATGGGCTCGGCGTAGCCGGGTCCTTGATTGATTTGTTGGTTATGAAGCGTTTCCACCACCGTGCTTCGTCATTTCTACTCCGTGTCGAGCGACCTCCCCAGAAAAAGGTTGCCGTTTCTTGGCGGGAACATCCAGACTTACAATAAGTAATAAAATCCCAATTGCGCCCAAGTATGGAATCAGCCATAGAATAAGAATCTGAAAGAATTTTTGCTCTTTTGAGAATTCCATCCTCTTACTAATAAAAAGAGTCGAACAGACATTCAGCGCAAATAGAGCAAGAAACAGCCATATTATTAAGTCATCGGTTTGCACAGTTTATATTTACGCTTCATAACGCTTTGGATAATGGGCTCAGCGCGCAGCGCTGAGTCCATGATTGATTCGTTGGTTATGTGTCTTTCGAATCATTTAATCGCTAAACCCTAACACGTAGAACAGAACTACAAGAAAAATCAGAATCAGCGTAGCGGTCGCCGTGGTTTTTATTACCCGAATGTTTCCATCACGTGCTAATGCAACCAGTTCATCTGATCCAATAGAATATCCGCATTCAGGACATTCTGTGTCGAGCTCAGATATAAAACTGTTGCAAGCTGGGCACTGTACTCGCTTTAAGAAATAGTCTACTACATGATCTGTAATTAGGACGATCACTTGGACTCCTAGTACACATAACGCCCGTAATAATAGGTTGCAGTTCAAAAGGCTATGGTTGCGATAAAATGGCCGTAGGCCATTCGCAACCATAGCCTTTTGAACTGCTTCCTTATTGATTTGTTTGTTATGTGTCGGCCGTAGTCGATATATTCGGTCAATTTGCACTGACTAATCCATCAATTTTCTTACTAAGCCAGCTAGCAACCGCTGCTCTTCGGACTCTTCATGCTTACGCTGTGCATATGCACCAAATAGCATTATGGCTATTCCCATCACGCCTCCTGGAAGAAGTACCCACTTAAAAGCGAAGGTACTTGGGTACTCAAGAAATATGAAACCTACGGAAACTGTTAAAAATCCGCCAATCGCAAACAATACATATGACGCCCAATCCGGCCAGGAAGATGGCTCTTTTTTGGAGTTATTGATAATTTGTTGAGCATATCGCTTTTCTTTAAAGGTCAGGTTGGCACTCACTGATTTTCTCCTGAAAAGTAAATATATAATTTTATCCTACTCAAATGGTGTTCCGTTGAGACACATAACGCTCTGAATAATGGGCTCAGCGCGCAGCGCAGAGTCCTTGATTGATTTATTGGTTAGTGAGCCACTCTCTGAACTTCTCACTTTCACTTTCATCAGTAGCTGTAAACGACAACGTCCAATATCCAGAGTCGGTTCTTTGCCCGCAAGAGAATTGAACCCACTTTACCCCATCGTTACTGGAAAACTGGAATTGCTCATTAAGTTTTGCTTTCGTGTCATATTCATTTTCCAAGTACTCTTGCAGCCCTCTCCGCACATCGTAGCAGGCCTCACGCCCTGAAAATGCCCTCTCTGCTGACAATTGGAATACGTTGTTTGAAAGAAGGGAAATTCCTACTCGAACGTCTAGGAATACGTGCTGGAGATCGGAAGGCATAGGAACTTGTATGGTGGAAGCAGGATAAGGGCGTCCGGCCAACGGGGGCAATTCAATTTCGGACAGGGTGTATGGCTTTCCGAGATCGATACCAAATGCCGAGTTAACCTCTTGCGCAAGCCCTAAAGTAGGTGAGCACACAATAAAAGCCCCGATCGATATTAAGTATTTTTTCAAAGTCCACCGCATGCAATTAGTTCTGCTGGCTCACTAACGCCCTGGATAATGGGCTCGGCGTTAGCCGAGTCCTTGATTGATTTGTTTGTTAGAGCTCTTTGCTCCCATTCACCCCGCGAGGGATGTTCCAGAGACCTTCCTCGGACTGCCCTAGGCCACCAATACCTATTATTAGTGGTTTGAGCCCTAGTTGCAGTTCTTCCTTACCATTCTGTTGCACTAATTGGGCATCTTCAAGAATTGCCACACCGCAAACCTTAGAGCGTTCTAAGTTTATGGAAGCGGTATCTGAGAATACATACATGTTTTTGATTGGCATCAATGCCCGATATACGAATCCAGAACGTTGCACTCTGAACTGAACTCGTCCTAACGGAGCTTCTTTCCAACAACTCGGTGGCAAAACGGATTTTCCGATTGCTGTTTCTCTAAACGACACCAATGAGCCGGAAAAGTGATCTATTAGCTCCTCAGATTTAAGGGCCCAAAGAGATTCCAAAGTCCTAGGTGGGAAGCAATTGCTCAGTGCCCTAACCATCAATTGACAATACAAATCAAAGCCATGAAAAGCTTGCATACCATGGGGTGGACCTAGTTCTATAGGGTAATCTGGGTCCAATTCGTGGCCTTTTACGCGTTCTAAGCAGCGCGGCCATAAATCACCTAAGTGAATGGACATCAAGAGTACACGAGTCAGATCATCATTCTTAGGGACTGCTTGCCATTGATATCCTTTATCCTTTTCTTGAGCTTCTGTATCTTCCTCAAGTTGTTGAAGCATTGTTTGGGCTGCGGATTCTCTTTGCGAGACACTCAAACGTGAGAATAATTCTCGGATTCTTGGCGGATTTTTGTATGCCGTTGCGTAGAATCGAACTCTATCTCGTGAGAGTGCTTCAATATCTGCTGCGCACTTACTTTCCCATTGCTCTTTAAACTTAGATACTTCTGGTGCGCGTAGCTTTTTCGTTAAGCCCGCCGTCATAGTAGCGCGATCATGACAATCTAAGCATAGTGCGGCTAGGTTAGAGAAATCGTTGTTGGAAGCATTCTCGTCAATGTGATGAATCTGGACACCTTTGGTTTGACAAACGCAGCAAGCGTGACGGTTAGCTACTAGTAACTCGGAAACAATTTTTTGCGGAATTGGCACTCTATTCATCTAGTAGCTCTAACGCCCTGAATAATGGGCTCAGCACGCTGTGCTGAGTCCTTGATTGATTTGTTTGTTATGTGTCGGTCTTACTGTCAACTTACGGTTCACTAAAGATTGTCTGGAAGCAATTAGTGCTATCTCTCCAGTACGCCTTTACCAGCAATGATTTTGTCCCGAAATTTTGCAATACGAGCCATGCGTGTCTCAGTCTTCTTAGCTGAATTTAGGTTGATGGCATAGCTCTTTTGCCTGCCGGGCGTCAGATTATGAAATGCTTCTGACAGCTCCGGGTCAGAATCCAGTGCATCAATAAATTCCTCAGGCAGTTCGACAACGTTAGTCGTTTTAGGAGGCTTTGCCCCTGCAGCGGCATACTCCATTGCTTCCTTCAAGTAGGAGAGAATTGTCTGTTCCATTTCCAATACTTGTGAATTATTAGTAAAACTAATCATGTCGGGATGCAGAGTATTTGGCCCCTGTTTTTTAAGCACGCCATCAGCATCTTTCAGTAATGAAGCGTTGAAAAACCGTATGCGAAAGTCACCACGGAATGCACCCAGGCCCGCTATGTTGCGGCCCTTGTGCATGTAGCAAGGGTGCGCCCACTTCACCACTTCTTGAAGGCCGGCATCTTTGCAGATACGACGGAGTTCGAGTAGACCTGGCTCCCATTGCCGCGTAGAACAGTCTGGTGTAGCGAAACGCTCACATCGCCCGCATCCTTTTGAGAAGTAGTCTTCAATTTCTGTGATCATAGTGCTTCATTTTCTGAGTCTGATTGCTGGAGACACATAACGCTCTTGTTAATGGGCAAACCGCGTAGCGGTTTGTCCTTGATTGAACTGATTGTTATGCGCCTTATTTAAAATTATTTGGATCACTAAAAAAGTCCTCACATCGCTTCTTGGTCATTTTGGCGCTTTTGTTGCCAAATAGATGTGCTTTCATGCAATAGAGAAAATTTTTATAGCCAAGCTTATCGTAGGTGCCGTGCTCCTTTGGGAATCTCATATTGATATATTTATCGCGATAGGCAGGGCTACTACCATCATGTATTGGTTGGGTGTTTGGCACGATCTCGAAGTTACCAAATGACATCGTGGGTCTATGTATTAAGTATTGGACCTCGAGGCCTTTCGAGTCAGGATCTAGTACTTTTATTGTTCGTGATTTTTTATAGATATCTTCTGATTCAGATTTAAGACTTGGTCGGTCTTCAAAGACGTCATTTTCGTAGGCCCAGAAAAACCAATCCGGATCTTTAAAAAGGACCTGGGGAAGTGTCAATCCCTTATGTTTTCCAAAATTTAGTGTAGTCCAAGCCACTGAATCTGAATCCTCGCAGCGCGCATAACGCCTTGAATAATGGGCTGCGCGTTAGCGCAGTCCTTGATTGATTTGTTTGTTATGTGCCTCAAACTTCAATTGCGAGTAATAACTCTGCGATAGGCACTAACGATTTTCTTTCCGACGGTACTACACCGATTCTTTCTTTTTCTACTAGATGTAAGTATTCAGTAAGATCAGAAATTGACCTGGTGCCTGTTAGTACTCGATAGACTCCGCCAATGTAACTGTCGTATTCGTCATCTGGTGAATCTCCAGAAACCCCGATTGGGTCCCAGTTCCGGTATAACACCTCCCGAATCTCATTCTGAATACGGTTGCCTTTCTCTTTCAATGCTCGATTCATCAGACAGCTGTGCACATAACGCCTTGGATAATAGGCTCAGCACGTAGTGCTGAGTCCTTGATTGATATTCTTGTTATGCGTCATAACCCAAACAATTACAAATCTGCTGATATAACTGCATGCCAACTTACGACATTTGAAACGTTTCCATGCCTTCCAGTATCACCACAAATCGGCGTATTTCCATGAGCTTCACAGAGAATTGCATTTTCAGGCAAATCATTCGCAAACCCTGGGTGAATAGATGAATAGTCTACCGATTCAATCCTCCAAGGAGGAGGTACCAGAATAGCTGTCGCAGTTCCTCCAGTCCAAGATTGAGATACACCGCAGGTTACAGATGTGTTAAGCCCGACATCACAAACCTGAGATTCCAATGTGCAAACGTTACTTCGCCCTGGAACGCGTTGGAACTCTCCGGGACAGTCGAGTACTACTAATTCGGAAGGCGTTATGAGTTCTTCGCCGCCAGAAATCGATTGAAAAATGAATCCTGTCAGAGCAACTAAGCCGGCAATTATGAGAGCGCTCACAATTCCCATAACCCACTTTGTTAGATCAGACCAGTTGTCCCATCTAGACACTCAGAACCTCCAGTATGGTGGACGCATAACGCCTTGGATAATGGGCTCAGCACACAGTGCTGAGTCCTTGATTAATTTAATGGTTATGTGTCCGAAAATTGTTTGAAGTATGCCAATTATTTCTAGAAAAACAGACAATCACTCTAATTCTTTTTCAATTCGGGCATTAGTTTTCATTGTAGCTTCGTAGCAAATCGCGCCAATACTATAGAGGCAAACAGCTCCGGAAAGCCTGGTTATGAGCACAAATTCTTGAATCCAAGAATAAAACATTAAGGCTCCCGCTATCGGTAACAGCGCGTAGTTAAAATATCTTAGATTTCTACTCATTGCACAATGCTTGTACACATAACGCCCTTGTTTATGGGCAAACTGCATAGCAGTTTGTCCTTTATAGAACTGATTGTTATGTGCCGCCGACTCATCGGTTCACATAGCATCTCGAATGACTTGCATAAGTTCTGACCAAACCGACGACTGAGTTCTCCCAAGCTCTTCCCAGAGCGGATATATTCGTACTCCTACTGCAATCATTTGCTGGTAGGACTCTTCATCTAGGAATCCATTTCGGTATTGAACCAGTTGCCCATTCATGCGTGCAGCTCTTGATGCCTCCCAGGCATTGACTCGCTCTAGTTCTTCAGGCGTAAGAGATTCAAGGCCGGTCTCCTCAATCTTGACATAGATTGGAGGTAAGATTTCTGAGACTGCGTATTCTCTCCCAGCTTGGTCGATTTCATTGATTCGGGCTTGGTACGCATTTGATTGGGCTTGTCTATTAGATTGGTCTAGCTCGACCGCCAAAAATACGATTCCAGCTAACACACCCAAATTCGCAAGTAGAGATAGCCAGGAATTGAGTTTCTCTAATTTCATCGGTCACCGCTGATGTCTAACAGGCACATAACGCCTTGAATAATGGGCGGGGCGTCAGCCCCGTCCTTGATTGATTTAATGGTTATGTGTCTCGATTTCCAATGATGCTCTCGTATTCGTTCAAGGCATCTGGATCTATACTAACTTTAGTGGACTCAGCCCAGTGAGTATTAGATCCTCGCTTTTTGATACCTGAAACCCAGTATTCATGTCCAGTTTCTGGATCAAGGTAATTTCCAGCAACGCCACCACCCTTAATTCGATTTAGTTCCTTACCTCTATAGAATACTGACCTTCCAGTTTTCGAAAACGTTACCCAGCCAACTCTAGCTCGTGAGCCTTCGATGTCTCCATCTTTGTTTTCGATGTACATGACTCGTTTGAGTCTTCCTTTAGTAAACTGGTTTTCAATCATGCTGTACACATAACGCCCTGAATAATGGGCAGGGCGTCAGCCCTGTCCTTGATTGATTTGATTGTTATGTTGATGGATCTTCGTTTTCTCCATTTTCCGCCTGCCTCGCTCCTCTAGTATGCTTGCCACCAGAAAACATCGAGTCGTCAACGTCAGTGCCCAAATCTAAATCTTCCGTAATTTTTCTAGTAGCTACGATCATATCTGTAATAGCGTTAAAGCTCCGTCCAAATCCTTCTGGGCCTGGGAATAGGGTAGCCGCATTAATACCCATGGTATTTAAATGGCTAAGAAAATCTAATTTGAGCGAATTTGGAACTACAAGTTTCAGGTGGTACTTATGTGATTCAGGAACATCTCGCAATACATAGGAGATAAATTCGTCATGATCTTCAAACGGAGACGTGCAAAATGTGAAGGTGCCATGTTGCGACAAGCATCTCTGATTCTGAAAGTTTGTAGTCATATGCCAAACTTCCGGATCTTTCCCCGTCGACCACAGAAGGTCTTCCTCATCATCATTTTTGTAGTGTTTCTTACGTTTTCTCATCTCGGATAAAAATACATTGTCTGCTAAGCAGTAAATTGCGCCATCAGCTTCAGGTAGGGCTTCACAAGCAAAGTAAGCGGCCACGTATGCTGAATCACTCCAATCAAGTAATCTGGTTGGGCATCCGAAGTGTTGCATAATTGACATCCAACGCATCCGATCATAGTGCGCATAGACAAGGCGAGCGCTTTCGCTGTATGCGTGAAAACCAGTGCTAAATTCGGCGAAAAGCTGCTGCTCAATAGTCTTCGCTATTTCCGAGTTTATCCAAGTATGTTGTAACAATTTTCTTGTAAGAGCAGGTCTCAAAGTCCAATTATTGTCTGCATGCCCTCGGAAGGACCACATCGGTCTATGAGTATATATGCCTCCTGTCTGCTCAAGTATCAAACAAAAATGCAGCCAGCTTTCGAGATTAATTTCTTTCCATTTCATTGCTGTTTGCACTTATCTCGCAGATTCAACATAACGCCCTTGTTAAGGTTGCGGTCCGCCGCGCCTGGTTTGTGGATAAGATGGCGTAGCCATCCACAAACCAGGTGTGGTGGGGCGCTACCATTGAACAGTTTGTTATGTTTCGGAAGCATCAGCCTTTTTCTATATTTGG